>NZ_VTFU01000009.1 GCF_009192735.1 Arthrobacter gandavensis | reverse complement strand
CCGCCGTCGGGAATCTTGCCGAGCTTTTTCACGTCCATGTGCACCAGTTCGCCGGGCCGTTCACGTTCGTAGCGCACGGCGGTGGCCTTCGAGGAGCGGATCACGTCCCCGGTGATCGGGTCGCAATCGCGCAGGTAGGCAACCCCGTGGCGGCGCAGGATCCGTGAGACCGTGCGGGCGGGCACGCCCATCTTCGGTCCGAGCACATCGGGCCCGGCGCGATGCTCGGCGCGTGCCGCGAGGACCTTCTGCTCAGTGTCGGCGCTGGTGCGCGTTGGCATCGTGTTCGGCCGGGAGGACCGGGTGGCCAGCCCTGCTTCGCCCTCCGCGGAGTAGCGGTCGATCCAGGTCTTGACGCACTTGCGTGAAACGCCCATGGCTGCGGCTATGTGGGCCTGTTTCCAGCCGGCCTGGTGGCGTTGGACGATCAGCAAACGACCGTAAACGGTTAAACGGGCAGTACTGTGGGACACGAGAACCTCCGGGTTGGAGTGGGTCTTTGACAAGCCACATCCCACCCGGAGGTTCTCTTTCGTTCAACCAGCCACGCCGCTACCAACGTCCTGGCCGGGTACACCTAGTTCCGCGTGCACCGGCCGGCGCCTCCGCGCCGGCCCAGGCAAAGCTGGCCCCGCCACGGTTGGATCCGGCAGGGACAACAGGCATGGCATGACGGCGGGATCCCCCCGGATTCAGGGGGTATCCCGCCGTCGCCTGCGTTAAGCCTCCTGCCGCTGCCGTCACGGTCTCTCAAGACCAAGCTTGGAAAGAGTGCTGTGCAGGGTCTCGGCGGAGTCCTGCAGCTTTTTGGTTTCCGTGTCATCCAGGGGCATTTCCAGCATTCCGTACACCCCGTTGATGCCGACGATCGATGGCAGCGACAGCGCCACGCCGCTGATGCCGTACTCCCCCTGCAGCGTGGCCGAGACCGGCAGCACGGCGTTTTGCGCCTGCATGACCGCCTCCACAATCCGAATCCCGGCCAGGCCGATGGCGTAGTTGGTGGCACCCTTGCCCTCGATGACCCGGTACGCCGCGTTGATGACGTCATCAGTCACCGCATCCAGGTACTCCTGGGTAAAGACCTGCCGGCCGCTGATCTGCCATTCCCGGATGGGCACCGGACCTATCGATGCGTTGGACCACACCGGAAATTCGGAGTCACCGTGCTCACCAATGATGGTGGCGTGCACGCTTGTCATCAGCACGTGCGCCTCGCGGGCCAGCAGGAGCCGAAGGCGGGAGGTGTCCAGCACCGTCCCGGAGGAGAAAATCCGGTTCCGCGGCAGCCCGGACACCTTCTGGGCGGCCACGGTCAGCACGTCACAGGGGTTGGTCACCACAATGTAAACGGCATCCGGAGCCTGCTCCATGAGCTGGACCATGAGCTTTGAAATGATGTCCACGTTCACGCCGGCCAGCTCAAGCCGGGTTTGCCCCGGTTTCTGCCGCGCTCCGGCGGTAATAACGATGACGTCCGCCCCGGCGAGCGCCTCGATGTTTCCGCCCCCGGTGACTGTGTTGGCCCCGGTGAACTGCGTGCCGTGCGCCAGGTCCAGGCCTTCAGCCTCCGCCCGGACGGCGTCGATGTCGTAGATGGCAATTTCCCGCGCGGCGTCGCGGATGATGGCGGCGTAGGCAAGGGACGTTCCCACGCTTCCCGCGCCGACGATTCCCAGCTTGGTAACCGGTCTGGTGGTGATGTTGGCCATGGGTCGAGCCTCGCTCACGGTTGGAGGGATTCCCCTTCCTAGCAATGGTAGGCGCGGGCCACAGGCATGGGAACGGCGCCGGTGCTGCGCCGGCCACCCGGCCCCGGAACTGCCGCAGCAACTGCCGCAGCAACTGCCGCGAAAAAATTGTCACCCAGGGGTTTACAGGAACCGCAGGAGCGCGCACACTCTAGATCGTGAACAGTCACCCCCGGGATGACAGCAGGGCATCCACTCCGGACGAAGCCTCGTGGGACAGCGCCTTATCCCACCGGCCGCAGGAGGAACGTGCCGCCGCCGCCGCCCGATTTGAAGCCGCAGGATTGTCAGCGGCACAGGTTCAATCAGTGCTGGCCGACGGTGGAGACCGCTTGTATGCGGCAGCTTCCGCCGGCGAACCGGGCTGGGCAGCCCCCTTTGGCGGAACCCTCGCCGTGGCGCTGCTGGCCGCCGAAGTTGGAGCCCTGGCCGCACAGCTCGGCCGGAGGGCATCCGGCATACGGTCCCTCGCCGCCGCCGCCCTGCTGGAGGATTTCAGCGCAGTCACGGTGGCCGAAGAGCTGGGTGTGTCCCGGCAAAAAATATATGAAATCGCCCGGGGTGGCCTGCGTGGTCCGCACCTGGACACTGTTCCCTGGAGGTCACCGTGAAATCGATCAACGAGCGCGTCTCACTTCCGGATGCACAAACGCACTACCTCGTCCATCCGCTGGATGTTGAGCCGGCCCGGCGGCCGTTCTTCACTTCATGGGTCCTGGGCATCCTGGGGTCACCACAGGTGTTTGCCGCGGCAGCGGCCCTGATGTGGGTCCTGACCAACAGTTTTGTCATTCCGTTTATTGCCGCCGGTTCGCTGCTGCTCTTCGCTAACCTTGCTTCGGCCTACTTCCGGCGGACGGCGTGGGGTTTCATTCCGGGCAAGCGCCGGGACAGCGACCGCCAGCTGCGCGGATTGAACCTCTTGGCCGCAGTCCTTGAAGCCCTGGCGCTGGCTGCCGCCGTCATCCTGCTTATCCTGTGGTTTGCCAACCGTGATGTATCGCCCGAGGTGGCGGCCTTCGCCGCCGGAACCGTCTGCGCAGTGGCGGTGCTCATGGCCGCCGATGTGGTGGTGACCGCCGTCCGGACGCGCAGCGGTGCCGCCGTCCTGGCGCCGCTCGTCAATCTGCTGGCCGTTGCCGCGGTGTCCTGGTGGGGCTTCCTGGTCATCGCCGGGCGGACCGGTCCGCTGGATGTGTCCACGGCGATTGCCGGCGCCGCGGTGCTGCTGCTGGTCTGGGGCGCCTGGCTGGCGTGGACCGTGTGGCAGCGCCGGCGGGTTGCCCGCGCCGGTTCGGCTGCCGCAGCTGCCTAGCCGGCGTGCCTGCTCAGGTAGCCGGCCCGGGACTGGGAGACGTGGGCCGCCATCAGCTCCTGTGCGCGCGCAGCATCGCCGGAGTCGACGGCGCTCATGATGACCCGGTGCTCGCTCCATGAATCCTTGCCGCGGTTATCGACGTCCGCCGCGTACAGCCACTCGATCTTTCCGGCCAGCTGGCGCAGCAGCGCCGTCAATGAACGGCTTTCCGCCAGTTCAGCCACAGCCAGATGGAACTGAACGTTGAGTTCGGGCAGCTTCTCCAGCGCCCCCTCGGCCACGGCCTGGTCTCCGGAGGCAAGGATCTCGGCGATGCGGCCCCGGAAAGCCCACCAGTCGTCGTCGGGCGCTCCGGCGGAGAGCTGGCGGGCGGCACGCTCGGCGGCACGGCGGGCGGTGGCCGTTTCGACCACCGCGCGCACGGCAAACAGGTCGTCCGCCTCCTCCAGGGGAATGTTGGACACGGTGGAGCCGGCATACGGGCGTGACTCGACGAAGCCCTCGGCTTCCAGCGTGCGCAGCGCTTCCCGGACGGGAACGCGCGAACTCCCGTATTTCCGCGCCAGGGCGGCCTCGGTGATGCGCTTGCCGGGGGTCAGGACACCGAAAATGATGTCCCGCCGAATTTCGTCCTCGATCCGGTCCTTGGGAAGGGCTGTGTCGCTGCCTGCCGGTTCAGCGGGCAAATGCTGCTCCTGGAATGGCGCTGAGCAGCTCGGAGGTATAGCCCTGCTGCGGGGCCAGGAAAACCTGGTCCGCGGTTCCGCTTTCAATGACTTTTCCGGTCTTCATGACTACTACATTATGTGCAATCTGCCGCACCACTGCGAGGTCGTGGGTGATGAACAGATAGGTCAGGCCCAGTCTGTCCTGCAGGTCCGCCAGCAGGGACAGGATTTGGTCCTGGACAAGCACATCCAGTGCGGACACCGCCTCGTCGCAGATGAGGAGCTCGGGTTCCGGTGCCAGGGCACGGGCAATGGCCACGCGCTGGCGTTGACCGCCCGAGAGCTCATTGGGGCGCCGCTGGGCTATCCCGCGCGGCCGCCTGAGCATGACGTCAACGAAATCCGGCTGGCTCCGGGCCAACTGGCCGTTCCCGGGTTGGTGGACCTGCACTGTCACGGCGGCTACGGCGTCGACTTCCCGTCCGCGGATGCGGCCGCAGCACGGACTGCACTGCACCGGATGCACGCGGCCGGGACCACCACGGTGCTGGCCAGCCTGGTCACCGCCGCGCCTGCGGATCTGCTGTCGGGCCTGGAGATGCTCTCCGGGCTGGCTGCGGCCGGCGATATTGCCGGCATCCACTTGGAGGGTCCGTTCCTGGCGGCCGCCCGCTGCGGTGCCCAGGATCCACGCTGGCTGCGCTCCCCTGACCGGGAGTTTGCCGACTCGCTGATCGCCGCCGGCAAAGGACATCTGCGCACCATGACCTATGCGCCGGAGCTTCCCGGCGCGGATGATCTGGTGGACCTGCTGACCACGCATTCGGTGGTCCCCTCACTGGGGCATACTGCCGCATCCGCTGACGACGCCGGCGCATCACTGGCGCGCGCCGCCGCCGGGCTCTCGGGCCAGGCTGGCCGTGTCCCGACGGTCACGCATCTGTTCAACGGCATGGACCCCATCCACCACCGCGCTCCGGGCGCAGTCACGGCCGCGCTGCGGGCGGCGCGGGCCGGGACCGCCGTCGTGGAGCTGATCGCGGACAACACGCACCTTGATCCGTTTGTGGTGGCGGCCATGTTTGAGCTCTTGGGTGCGGAGAACATTGTCCTTGTTACCGATGCTATGGCCGCTGCCGGGCTCGCCGACGGATCGTACCGTCTGGGTCCGGCTGCGGTTCAGGTCCGGAACGGCGTGGCCCGGCTGGAGTCCGGTTCCATCGCCGGCGGCACTGCCAGCATGCTGGATTTGGTGCGCAACACAGTGGCCTCCGGCGTCCCCCTGGAATCCGCTCTCCGTTCGGCGTCCGAGGTTCCCGCCCGGGTCCTGGGCAGGGTCGGGCAGATCGGGTCCCTCACCGCGGGCGCGGCCGCCGACATACTGCTGTTGGATGCCGATTTGCGGCCGGCCGGAGTCATGCACCGGGGAACCTGGATTTCAGCGGCCTAGCCTTCCACCTCCCAAGGAGCCTGAACGATGACCAGACCCAGCGCACTGCTGCTGACGGGAACCGGACGTTATGCCGATCCATGGCATCCGTTCACGGAGACCTCCCACGCACTGGCGGGGATCCTCGATGAGGCGGGATTCGACGTCATTGTGGCCGCGGAGGCGGAAGCGGCCTTGGAATGGCTGACGAGTTCCTGGAACTGGCCGGATCTGCTGGCGGTAAATGTTGGCCTGCCCCGCGACGGCGGGCCGTCCCCCCGCAGTGCCGCAGCCGCCGGTTTGAGTGCCTGGCTGGCCGGCCGCCGACCGCTGCTGGCCTGCCACTCGAGCTCCACCAGTTTTATCGATCTGCCGGACTGGAAGCATGCTCTGGGAGGCAGCTGGACACGGGGCACCTCCATGCATCCCGACTACGGTGATGCTGAGATTCTGGTGGACCGGAACTCAGGTTCGGTCGCCGCCGGCGTCCCGGACTTCACCCTGACCGACGAACGGTACAGCTGGCTGGACACGCAACCGGACATCAGGGTCCATGCCCGACACCTCCATGAGGAGGTGCTTCATCCGCTCCTGTGGTCGTATGAGCGCGACGGCGGCGGCCGCACCTTTTACGATGCACTGGGCCACGACGCCGCGTCCTACGAATCTCCCGAACACCGGGAATTGCTGCTCCGCGGAATCGCCTGGTTGGCTGAATCGGTGCCGCTGCTCCCCGGCACGGCTGACGTCTCCTGAAGCACCACCACGTCCTTGGGCGCGAGCGTCAGCTGCTCTCCGCCGGCAACTACTCGGCCGGAGAGCAGATCGATGCCCGGAGCATGCGCTGCAACGGTAACCGGAGTGTCGGCATGGTTAAGCAGGAAGGCCGTGCGGGTCTCCCCGTGCGACCGCACGGCGAACTCCAGCTCGGGTTCTGCGGCATACGGTCCAATGAGGTCATGATCAGCGAGGGCCCTGCGGAGAACCGCCGCAATACCGTCCGGATCCAGCAAGGTGCCCACGTACCAGGCTGAGCCCCCGGCCGGGCACCGTCTCCGGGTCACCGCCGCGCGGCCGGCATAAAAATCATCACCGTAGGTGCCAACTATTTCAGCGCCCTCGGCGACGAGGATTTCAAAGACACTCGTGGCGGTCACCGTCTGCTCCGGTCCGACGCCCGCCAGCGAAATCCGGTTCACGACGTCGCCGGGCAGCGAATCAGTCTCCTCCACGCGCACTCCAAACAGGGAAGCGAGCGGACCCGGCACATCGGTCAGGAAGGCGTTGGTGTCCTGGTCGACCCGGCCGGAATGAAACGTCGAGACAACGGATCCGCCGCGCTCGGTCACGGCACGCAGCCGCTGCGCGGTGTCGCCCTTGATCATGTGCAGCAGCGGAGCGACGACGACGTCGTACCCGTCGAGCGGCGCATCCACGGGGAGAACATCGAGCTGGACACCGGCCTCCCAGAGGGCACGGTGATACCCGAGCACAACCTGGGGGTAGCTCACCGTGCGGTTAAGGCCGTCGGTCATTTCGGACGCCCACCAGCTGTCCCAGTCGAACAGCAGCGCCGTCCGGGCCGGCGTGCGGGTGCCAAGGACCACCTCCCCCACGCGGGCAAAGTCGGCACCAAGTTCCGCCACCTCACGGAAGGCGCGGGTGTCAGTGCGCCCGGCGTGGTCCAGCACGGCCCCGTGGTATTTCTCGCATGCCCCGCGGGATTGGCGCATCTGGAAGTACAGCACCGCGTCGGCCCCATGCGCCACGGACTGCCAGGACCACAGCCGCAGCACACCCGGGCGCTTCAACGGATTGATGTCGCGGCTCGCCGTGATGGTGGGCGTCTGTTCCATGACCCAGAACGGGTCACCGCCCTTGAGCCCGCGCATCAGGTCATGGGTGAAGGCCATCCGCGCCTCGGAGCGGTCCGTGGGCGGGTAGTTGTCCCACGACGCGAAGTCCAGGTGCTTGGCCCAGCGGTGGTAGTCGATGGGCCGGTACATGCCCATGAAGTTTGTCGTGGCCGGGGTTGACGGGTCATGCTCGCGGATCGCGGCCTTCTCATCCACGAAATTTTGCAGCATGGCATCGGACGTGAACCGGAGATAGTCGATGGTGATGCCCTGGAACGCCGTGTGGTTCTGGCCGCGCCAGTGTTCGCTGAGCGCGTTCGGCGGGACAATCTCGGCCCAGTCGGTGAAGGTATGCGACCAGAACGTGGCATTCCATGCCTCGTTGAGCCGGTCCAGGTTCCGGTACCGCTCCCGCAGCCAGGTCCGGAAGGCGGCCGCACAATTCTCGCAGTAGCAGGCGCCGCCATATTCGTTGCCGATGTGCCACGCGGCCAGCTGCGGATGGCCGGCGTAGCGCTCGGCGATTTTCCCGGCCAGGCGGGCGGAGAGACGGCGGAACACGGGTGAATTCGGGCAGGCGTTGTGCCGCTGTCCGTAGACGTGCCGGCGCCCGTCAAAGTCGGTGCGGTTCACCTCGGGATGCCGGTGTGCCAGCCAGGGCGGAAGTGCGCCGGTCGCCGTCGCCATGACGAACTGCCGCCCCGACTCGGCCACCCTCTCCACCACGGCATCAAGCACAGTAAAGTCATAGTCGTCTTCGCCGCGGGAAATCAGGGCCCAGTCGAAGACGGCGAGCGTTACGGTGTCGATGCCGGCGAGGTCGAAGGCCGCGTGGTCTTCCTCCCAGACATCGCGCGGCCACTGCTCCGGGTTGTAGTCACCGCCGTAAAGCACTTTCCGGTGAGTGGTGCGGGAAGCGTTGATGGCAGTCACGCGATGTACTTCTCCTCGATGTCCGTGGTCAGGGTCTGGGCGTTTTGTAGCACCAGCGCGGCCGCGATCGACGCGATGGCGATCAGGGCAATTTCAGAACCAACGCCGACGACGCCGGCCCCGGCAATCACGATGGCAGCGGCTCCAATGGTGGCGCGGGGTGAGGACCGGACCAGCCGAAGGGCGAGCCGCAGGATGTCCCGGGTCCGGAAGTTGTAGAGCGAGTTGATCACCATGGCGTGCAGCGCCGCCACGGCGGCAAGAAGGAAAACCACGCCCTGGGCTGCGCCGGCAAGGACCAGCGGCAGCCCCGGCGGAACCACGGCGTCCAGGAAGGCCACGTTGATTCCGAGGATGGCGATGACCGTGAGCACCAGCCACCACCAGCGGAGGGTGCTGATCGCGTTGAGGCGGTACCCGCGCCAGAACGATTGGGCGGGGGCAAGGTGTTCCTCCCCGGTGCTGGCCCGCCACGCGAAGATCACAGCAGAGAAGGCCGGTCCCGCCGGAATCAGGCTCAGCGCAACGAGGGGTGCGTTCGAGGGATCGGGAGACAGCGCCACCAGGAGGATGAGCCCGGGCGACGCAGTTGCCAGAAAGAGGATTTCCAGAACGATGACCCGGTAGACGGCGGCCGTGATCTGGCCCAGTGTGCCGGACGTCAGGCTCTCTGTCATTTGGCTCATTGCTGCTCCTTCTGGGGAAAAATGCCGGGATCACCGGGACCCCGGCTAGGGGTCCCGGTGACGCGGCGTCTACTTGCTGTCGGCGTAGCGGTCGTAGGCGGTGTTCACCAGGTCGAGGTACGTGCCCACGCCCTTGCCCTCGAGTTCGGCGACGTAGCTGTCCCATTCCGAAAGGTCGCGCTGGCCGAGGATGAACTGCAGCGTGGCCTGCTTGGCGGTGTCGGAGAGGGGTGTCTCCAGCAGGGTCGCCTGCTCCCGCTCCGCTTCTTCCAGCGGGTACGGCGGGGCCAGCGGAAGGACATCCTTCTCCTTCATGATTTCCTGGAAGGCCAGTTCCTCTTCGGAGAAGGTTGACTGGAGCAGGTCCGTCGTCCCGCCGTAGGCAAAGACGCCGCCGCCAAAGCCGAAGTCCTTCTGCAGGTGCTTCGGAGCTCCCGGGTTGAGGCTGACGTAGTCCACGTCGGCGGCCAGCGTCCGCTTCCCGTCGGCGTCCTTGGTGAATGTGGTTCCCTCAACGCCCCACTTGGCGAACTCCATGCCCTCCTCCGAGTACCACAGCCAGTCGATGAACTGCATCATGGCGGTGAAGTTCTCGCTGTCGAGCGCATCGGCGTTAATCATGATGCCGTTCTCGAGCAGGCTGGTTCCGGCGACGACATTGCCCGCGGGCCCTGCCGGCAGCGGGATTTTCGAAACGGTGGCGCCCGGGACGGTATCCGAGAGCGCCTGGCGGTAGTCGTTCACCAGGGTCTGGGCGTTGGTGCTGATCGCGAAGGACTTGCCGCTGACAAACTTCTGGTTGGCTGAGTCATCGTCCTGCGTGAAGGACTCCGGATCAATCAGTCCGTCTTCCACGAGTCCGGCCATGTACTCCACAAAATCGCGGTACTCGTCGGTGGTTCCGGTGAACTCGAACTTCTCGTCGTCCTCGTTCCAGGAAGCGGCATTCCAGCCCCAGCCGGCCGAAACGCCGTAGGTCATCGCGACGATGTTGAGGAGGCTGTCGCCCTTGAACCGGTCGGACAGCGGGTAGGAATCGGGGTTCGCGGCCTTGATTGCCACCAGGACCTCACGGAATTCGTCCCAGTCCTTCGGGGCTTCGAGCCCGAGTTCCTCCATGACATCGGTGCGGACCGCGATCGTGTAGTCCTGCCAGACTTCCTCGTGGACTCCGGGCAGCACGTAGAACTCGCCGTCAGCCTGGCGGAGCCCTTCAATGTTGTCTTCGAGCCCCCACTTTTCGATTTTCTCGGTCAGGTTAGGCATCAGGTCGAGGTACTTCGAGACGGGAAGGATCGCGCCCGAAGACACGAAGGCCTCCTCCTGGCCGGGGTATGTCTTCGGGATGATCATCGGAGCATTGCCCGCACCGACGATCAGGCTGCGCTTCTGCTCGTAGTCACTCATCGGCACCACTGTGGGTTCCAGGGTGACGTTGGTCCGCTCGGTCAGCTCTTCCCAGAACAGCCAGTCTTCCTTGAGTGGATAGTTCGGGTGGTCGCTGAACAGGATGGAGAAGTCGAGTGCTTCCGTGGCCTTGAACTGGTCGCCGGCTTTGTAATCCGCCATGGCACCGGCATCTTTGCCGGTGACGTCGGCGCCGTCGGACTCGCCGCTCGACGAGCAAGACGTGAGCCCTGCCACGAGGGCGACCAGCGCCCCTGCGGCAAGAACCTTCCTGGGTGTGGACAGCATACTTTTTCCTTTCGTTGCCGACGGATCGGCGTGGACGGGCGGATAAACGGGAGATGTTCGAGCCGTCAGCCTTTGACGGAGCCGAGCATGATTCCCGAGACGAAATAGCGCTGGACAAAGGGATAGAGGCAGAGGATCGGGAGCACGGTGAGCACCATCGTGACCGACTGGATATTGGAGGCCACCTGGGCAAGGTCCGAGCCTCCGGCCGATGCGGACGTGTTGGATGCCCCGGCAATCAGGTTCCTGAGGTAGACCGTGACGGGGAACAGGTCGGCACGGTCCATGTACAGGAAGGCCTGGAACCAGGAGTTCCAAAAGGCGACGGCGTAGAACAGCACCATGGTGGCCATGACTGCCTTAGACAGCGGCAGGACGATGCGGAACAGAATGCCGAAGGTGGACAGCCCGTCAATCTGGGCCGCCTCCTCCAGCTCCTCCGGGAGGTTTTCGAAGAACGATTTCATCACCAGCAGGTTGAAGACCGATATGGCGTTGGGCAACACAATCGCCCATAGCGTGTTGGTCATGCCCAGGCTTGAGATGAGCACGTAGTTGGGGATCAGCCCGCCGTTGAAGAACATCGTGAAAACGGCGATCCCGATCAGGAACTTGCGTCCGCGCAGCCGTTTTTTCGACAGCACGTAGGCGTAACAGGTGGTCAGCACCATGGCGATCATCGTGGCCACCACCGTGTAGACCACGGTGTTCTTGTAGTTCGTCCAGAACAGGGAGTCGTTCATCACCAGCTGGTACGTGGTGGTGTTGAACCCCTTGGGCCACAGGTTCACCTGGCCGGCCCGGATGGCTGACTCGCCGCTGAAGGACTGCGCGATGATGTTCACGAACGGGTACAGCGTCACGCCGACGACGCCGAGCAGCGCGATGGTGTTGAAGACCTGGAAGATGCGCTCGCCCCGGCTGGTGCGGACACGGCGGGGTGCTTTCTCCAGCTTCTTCAAGTCGGTGGGTGCTTGGGCGGTGGTTACCACAGGCTTGTCCCTACTGTTCGGCGCGAAATGGCATTGGCGGACAGGATGAGAGTGAGGCCGATGATGGCCTCAAACATGCCGATCGCAGCGGCATAGCTGAAGTTGTTGGCCTCGAGTCCCACGCGGTACAGGTACGTGGAGATGACGTCGGCTGTTGGATAGGTGAGCGGGTTGTAGAGGAGAAGGATCTTCTCGAAGCCAACGGAGAGGAAGGTGCCGATGTTCAGGACGAGCAGGGTCACCATGGTTGGACGGATTCCCGGCAGGGTAACGTGCCAGGTCTGCTGCCAGCGGTTCGCTCCGTCAATCCGTGCGGCTTCATAGAGCGCCGAGTCGACGCCGGTCAGCGCCGCCAGGTAAAGAATGGTTCCCCAGCCCACCGTCTGCCACACCTCGGAGGATACGTAGACCGTACGGAACCACTCCGGTGCCTGCAGGAAGGGAATGGAGTCCCCGCCAACCGCCCTGACAATTTGGTTTACCGTTCCCTCGAGTGAGAGCAGCTGCATGAGCATTCCGGCGATGATGACGATCGAGAGGAAGTGCGGCAGATACGAGACCGTCTGCACGAACCGCTTGAAATACCGCGAGCGGACTTCGTTGAGCATCAGCGCCAGGATGATCGGGAGCGGAAAGCAGAAGAGCAGCGTCAGCGATCCGATGACAAAGGTGTTGGCGAAGACCGCCCAGAAGGTCGGGTCGTTGAGGAACATCTGCACATAGCGCAGCCCCACCCACTCTTCGCCGAAAATGCTGCCTCCGGGGCGGAAACGGCGGAATGCGATGACGTTCCCCAGCATCGGCACGTAGCGGAAGAGCGCGAAGAACAGCAGCGGCACAATGACCAGGACGTAGAGCTGCCAGTCGCGCCGCAGCGTCTTGCGCCACGGCACCTGGCCGGGCTTGGGGCCAAAGCCGCGGCGCTTTTTCGCCGGCGCTATCTCAGTCGACATTCCGACGGTGGCTGCGGCCTCGGGCCCGGTTGCACCGGCGCCCGTGGTTGAGACCCCGGTCTGATTCAGGCTCACAGCGCTCCCTCCAATTCCGCCCGGGATGCCGCCGTAACAGTGCTGACGCTGGTCAGGGCCCGGTCCGCTCCCACCTGGCGCAGGCCGCCGGCGAGCCGGAGCCGGAGCGCTGAATGGATGTCAGTGCTGGAGCGGGCAACCCGCAGTTCGACGTCACCGGGCTCGATGATCAGTACGCCATCCAGGCCGGTAAACGCGGTGAGATCCGCCGGCACCGTGATGGCGACCCGGGCAGATTCCTGTGGCTCCAGCTCGACCCGGGCAAATCCGACCAGCCGCTGAACCGGACGGGTGACCTGCGCAAAGGCATCATGCAGATACAGCTCGACGACGTCCGCAGCGCGCACTTCCCCCGTATTGGTGACGGTCACCTCTACGGTGATGTCGCCGTCGGTCTCCCAGTCCGTCCGGCCCAGGGCTTCGCGGACGCCGCTCCATTCAAAGCTGGAATAGCCGATCCCGTGGCCGAAGGCGAAGGCCGGAGACGGGTCAAGATCGGAAACCCCGGACTTCTCCCCCAGCGGTGGGGTGAGATAGGTTCCCGGCTGCGAACCGGCATCACGGGGAATGCTGACGGGTAGGCGGCCCGACGGCGAATACCTGCCGCTGAGCAGGTCGGCGAGGGCCCGGGCGCCCCGCTGGCCGGGGAAAAAGCCCTGGACAATGGCGGCGGCATGGGACGGTGCGTCTCCGAGGGCATAGGGGCGGCCGGCCAGGAGCACCACAACAACCGGGGTCCCTGACTCGAGGAGGGCCGCCAGTAGGTCCGCCTGGACTCCGGGCAGTCCCAGGTGGGCCGCGTCGCAGCCTTCCCCGGATGTCCCCCGCCCGAAGAGCCCGGCACGGTCACCCAGGACGACGACGCATACGTCGGCTTCACGGGCCACCGCAACGGCATCTCCAATGCCTTCGACGCCGGGGCCGTCAACCGTGCAGCCCTGCGCATGAGTGACATCGGGAAACGCTGCCCGCATTTCCTCGAGCACCGTGGGAATGTCGATTCCGATTTCGACCTCCGGGTGTTTTCCTCCCACATGCGCGGGGAAGGAGTAGCAGCCGAGCATTGCCATCGGGTCGTTTGCCAGGGGGCCAACCACGGCGACGCGTGTTCCGGCGGCCAGGGGCAGGAGCTTATCGGCGTTGGAGAGAAGGACAAGGGATTCACGCGCCATCTGTTCGGACAGCTCCCGCCCCTCGGCACTGTCCAGGGTGAGCGTCTCGACGTCGGCCGGAAGCGGTGACCAGTCCTCGTCGAGGAGACCGATCGAAATCTTCTGGGTCAGGACGCGGAGCACTGCCCTGTCGACCAGGTCCTCGCTGATGCGGCCGTTTTCGATGCCCTCAAGCAGGGGCGTTCCGAAGGTGTCCACCGTGGGAAGTTCGACGTCGACGCCCGCGTTAAGTGCCAGTCCCGCCGCCGCTGTTCCGTCCTCGGCCACTCGGTGCAGGCGCTCGAGGAAACGGATGCCGAAGTAGTCGGCAACCACGGTGCCCTCAAAGCCCAGGCGTTCGCGGAGGATTCCGGTGAGGAGCCCCTTGTCCGCGGCGGACGGCACCCCGTCAAGCTCGGTGTAGGAATGCATGACGGACCGGGCGCCGCCGAGCCGGAGGGCGGCCTCGAACGGGGGCAGGATGACGTCGGAGAACTCCCTCGCTCCCATCGATACCGGAGCGAGGTTGCGCCCGGCGCGGCTGGCGGAGTACCCGGCAAAGTGTTTGAGGGTGGAGATGATTCCCGAACCCTCAAGTCCCTTGACGTAGGCCGTGCCAAGGATGGAGACCAGGTACGGGTCCTCGGAGATGGTCTCTTCGGTGCGGCCCCAGCGGTAGTCGCGTGTCACATCGAGGACCGGCGCCAAACCCTGGTGGATGCCGGCGGCCCGCATTGAGCGGCCGATGGTGTCGGCCATGCGCTGGATAAGTTCGGGGTGGAACGTGGCACCCCATGCGAGGGGCACCGGATAGGCGGTGGCCCGCCAGGCGGCGAAGCCGGCCAGGCACTCCTCGTGAACCAGTGCCGGGATTCCGAAGCGGCTGCGTGACACCAGCTGCTCCTGGGACAGCGCGAGCGACTTGGCCGCGGCTACGGGCTCGACCGGTGCGGTGCCAAACGGCCTGGTCAACTGGCCGAGCCCGTATTCGGTAACGGTGTCCCAGTCGATGGGGTCGGCTGCCATGTCCTGCTGCAGCGGTGCGACTCCGCCGCCGGAGCTGTCGGCTCCCACCCAGACGCCAACCAGCTGGGCGGTCTTCTCCTGCAGGGTCATCCGGGAAACGAGGTCGGCTGCGCGGTCCGCCGGTGATGCGGACTCGTCACGCCAGAGCTCTTCAGTGCTCGAGCGGGGGATGCGTGGCATGGGACTCCTTTGTCATTTCTTCGGGTACCGATGTCTCACCCGAAGAAGAACAAAGTTCCTTCGTGCACCACAGCGGCGTAGCACCAAATGTTTCGAAAACTCTTGCGAAAAGCTTGCCTGAACATTAGCGCGTTGTGGCCGGGTGTCAAGGGATATTTTTTCGAGCGGACCGAAACTCCCCGTATACAGCCCCAGATCTGCAGAATTACAGCGGTCAATGTGTGGACTGAGGTGCTACGGTGAATCACAATTAGTTTTCGAAATACGAACCAGGAATCCCTCATGCCCATCGATACGCCAGTCGGCAATTCCGGTGCCGGATCAGCCCGCACCACCATTTCAGCAATCGCGGCATCCATTGGCGTCTCGGTTCCATCAGTATCGAAAGTGCTCAATGGCCGGTCGGATGTCGCTCCGGCCACCCGGCGCAAGATTGAGAAGGCGCTGCAGGACCACAACTATCAACGCAATGCACGGCAAACCGGCGGCAGCCCGGCCCGGCTGATCGAGCTGGTCTTCCACGAACTCGATTCAGCCTGGTCCATCGAGATCATCCGCGGCGTGGAGCAGGCAGCACGGCGCAACGGCATGGGTGTTGTCCTTTCGGACCTGGGCGGCAACCACGGTCCGGACCAGCGCTGGATGCGCGAAGTCATCGCCCGCCGGCCGCACGGAATCATTTTTGTGCTGTCCACGCTCTCCGCTGACCAAAAGCGCCAGCTTGAGACCCGTTCCATCCCTTACGTTGTCCTGGACACCAATGGGGACACCATTGAGGGTGCGCCGTCGGTGGGATCCAACAACTGGCAGGGCGGACTGCTGGCCACCCGTCACCTGCTGTCACTGGGCCACCGCCGGATCGCCATGGTGTCCGGGCCGGAGGACGTGCTCTGTTCACGCGCACGGGTCGACGGATTCCGGGCGGCACACTCCGATGCCGGTGTTCCCCTCATGGAAGATCCGATCAGGTGGGGCAACTTCACGGTCAACGGCGGATACGAACACGGCCGGGAACTTCTGGCCCGTCCGGACCGCCCCACTGCGATCTTTGCCGGGTCTGACATGCAGGCTCTGGGCGTTCTTCGGGCGGCCCGTGAGCAGGGCATCAACGTGCCGGGGCAGCTGTCGGTTGTCGGCTACGATGACCTGCCCCTTGCGGCGTGGGTGGATCCCCCGTTGACGACGATTAACCAGCCGTTGTTGGAGATGGCCGACGCCGCAGCCACCATGGTTCTCGACATCGCACGCGGCACCGATGCAAAGCCGAAAAACATCGAACTCGCCATCGAACTCGTTGTCCGTGAGAGCACGGGGCCCGTGCCCGCCTAGTCTGTCCTGACCCGGGCGGGCGCCGACGGCGACACACACCGCCCACACCCACTTCCACTTTCCAGGGGAACCGTATGGCGCAATTTGATCTGCCGGTCGAGCAACTCCGTGAATACCGGTCCTTCGAGAGGGAACCGGCGGACTTTGATGACCGGTGGCGGGGCACGCTCCAAGCGGCGCGCCGCCATGACCCGGTCATCTCCTCTCACCCTTTCGACAACGCACTCGCCGCAGTGGACTGCTGGGATGTGCGGTTCGCCGGCTTTGCGGGTGAACCGGTGGCTGGATGGTTCTCACGGCCAGCCGGAGTACCCCTGTCAGCCGAGTTGCCGGTGGTGGTGGAGTACCTCGGCTACGGGCGGGGGCGCGGCCTGCCCCATGAGCGGCTGCTGTGGACCGCTGCCGGCTGCGCGCACCTTCTCGTGGACAGCCGGGGCCAGGGCGGCCACTACGGATCCGGCGGTGATACGCCCGACTCAGGGCCGGTTCCGCCCTCCGCACCCGGAGTCGTCACGCGCGGCATCCTGGATCATGAGAACCACTATTACCGGCGACTGCTGACGGACGCCGCACGCGCAGTCGATGCGGCGCGCGCACTGCCCGGAACGGATGCCGGGGCCGTCATCGTTGCCGGTAACAGCCAGGGCGGACTGCTGTCGCTGGCCGCAGCCGGACTCGTCCCCGACGTTGCAGCGTGCCTGACGAGTGCACCCTTTCTCTGTCATCCGGCGCGGGCCCTGCAAATCACTGAGGCCGCACCGTGGGAGGAGCTGGTGCAGTACCTGTCCGTCTACCGCGACGCCGAAGCGGCGGTGATGCGCACCCTCTCCTACGTCGACGGGATCGCTTTGGCGCGCCGCGCCCTGGCTCCGGCCCATTTCGCCACCGGCCTGCGCGATACCGTGTGCCCGCCGTCCACCGTCTTCGCGGCCTTCAACGCATACGGAGAGCACTCGGACACCAACGTCTCCCGCCGGATCGAAATCTATCCGTTTAACCACCACGAGGGTGGAGACGCGGTGAACACGCGCCGGCAGCTCGACTGGCTTGCCGGCTTGGGCCTCACTCCGGCGCTTCCCGCTCCACTCGTCTTCACCTGAATTTTCGTGAAGCCCGTGAATCCTGTGAATCTTCTGAAGAAGGCCAGAACGGTAAGAGAAGGCCAGGACCGTAAGAGAAGATCAGGGCCAGTGCCGCCGGTATTCGCCTGTCGAAAGACCCCCCGACCCGGCAGCAATAAAGAGCGTTAAACAAGTAAGGCCCCGCCAGCACTGGCGGGGCCTTACTCTCTCAACCGAAATAATGTCCGGCGGTGACCTACTCTCCCACACCCTCCCGGATGCAGTACCATCGGCGCTGTGGGTCTTAGCTT
>NZ_VTFU01000008.1 GCF_009192735.1 Arthrobacter gandavensis | reverse complement strand
GAAACGCCCGGTCCCATTCCGAACCCGGAAGCTAAGACCCACAGCGCCGATGGTACTGCATCCGGGAGGGTGTGGGAGAGTAGGTCACCGCCGGACAAATTCTGGCAGAGAGGTTGAGGTCCGCACCATGTGGTGCGGACCTCAACTGTTTAACCACCACCATTCGTTTTATGCGAGGCTCGTTGAGGTGCAAGGCCCTGCCAGTTGGCGGGGCCTTCCCTGTTTAACACTGGTCTGTGCACCGCATCCGTTCTTTCTTCTACTAGGCTTGAGTAATGCGTATTGCTCGATTTGTACAAGACAGTGACCCGGCGTTCGGCGTCGTCGACGGCGACGAAGGCCATGAGGAAATAGCCGTCATCAAGGGTGACCCCTTTTTCTCGGGGGTCCAGCTGACAGGGGAGCGGCACAAGCTCGAGGACGTGCGCCTCCTGGCACCGATCATTCCCCGCAGCAAGGTGGTGGGAATCGGCCGCAATTACGCTGACCACGCCAGCGAGCTCGGCAACGAGGTGCCGCCGGCTCCGCTGATGTTCCTCAAGCCCAACACCTCGGTCATCGGCCCGAACGATCCCGTCGTCCTGCCGTCCTTTTCGGACGAGGTGTCCTACGAGGCCGAACTCGCCGTCGTCATCGGCCGCATCTGCAAGGATGTGCCGCTGGATCGCGTGGACGAAGTCATCTTCGGCTACACCTGTGCCAATGACCTGACTGCACGTGACGCCCAGCGCACCGACAACCAGTGGGCCCGCGCCAAGGGCTTTGACACGTCTTGCCCGCTCGGCCCCTGGATCGAGACCGAGCTGGACACGGATGACCTCGCCATCCGCGGCTACCTCAACGGTCAGATGGTGCAGGACGGCAATACCGGCGACATGATCTGGGGAGTCAAGGAACTGGTCTCCTACGTGTCCCAAGCCTTCACACTGCTGCCCGGTGACGTGATCCTCACCGGTACTCCGGCGGGCGTCGGCCTCATCTCCGACGGTGAGCGGTACGAGGTGGACATTGAAGGCATCGGCCGTCTCTCGAACACCGCCCGCAGCTAAGTATGAACATCAGCAGCGCCGGACCGGTGCGCAACTCCGCTCTGGTCCGGCGCTTTTCGCCGCCCGGCGCTGTGTGGGCCGCTGCCCTGTTGGCGGCCCCTTGGCTGAACACTGACGGCATCACCGCCCTGGTCTGGGGTCTGGGAGCAGCCGTGCTGATTGCCCTGTTTCCGTGGGCGCTGGTGACGGTTCTGGATAAGCGCGGAGACCTGCGGCGCGGCATAAACCGGCTCGGCGCCTCACCGGTGATCCTGGGGGCGTTCGGCGCGGCATTTCTGGTGCTTCGTTTTATCCGCTGGACTGACGGACCCCGGGCCTTGGCCGCCGTCGTCTTCGGGATGATTACCGCCTATGCCCTGACCGGGGCCTTTACCAAGGTGATCCGGCTCGACTGGGCGGAGGTCACCTATGCAGCGGCCGCCGTCGTGCTTCCGGTCCTTCTCTATCTGTTGTTTCCGGGCGTCATGGGTACGGTTCTGGCAGCAGCCCTCGCCGGTCTGTGTATCGGAGTTCTGATCAGGGAACGCCAAACCGGCGGCAAAACGGCTGCCGCAGCCGCTGTGGGGGTGCTGGCCGGCGGGGGTGTCTTTCTCTGGCTGCTGCAGTACAGCCTCTAAACGTCGGCGCCGGCGGATCAAGAGACTAAACTGAGAGCATCATGACTAACCTGCCTTCACTTGCCGAACTGCCCACCGTCGATGACAGCACCCCTGTGCGCGTGCGTTTCTGTCCTTCCCCCACAGGTACCCCGCATGTGGGCCTGATCCGGACCGCCCTGTTCAACTGGGCCTATGCCAAGCACACCGGCGGCACCATGGTGTTTCGCATCGAGGACACCGACACCGCGCGTGACAGCGAAGAGAGCTTCCTCCAGCTCCTCGACGCGCTCGACTGGCTGGGCATCACCTGGGATGAAGGCGTCAACGTGGGCGGCCCGCATGAGCCGTACCGCCAGTCCCAACGCGGCGACATTTACCAGGATGTCATCGCCAAGCTCATGGACGCCGGCCATCTGTACGAGTCCTACTCGACGCCTGAAGAGATTGAGGCCCGCCACCGTGCCGCCGGCCGCGACATCAAGCTCGGCTACGACAACTACGACCGGGACCTGACGCCCGAACAGATCGAAGCCTTCAAAGCCGAAGGCCGCCAGCCCGTGCTGCGCGTGCGCATGCCCGACGAGGACATCACGTTCAACGATCTGGTCCGCGGCGAAATCACGTTCAAGGCCGGAACAGTCCCGGACTTCGTCGTCGTCCGCGCCAACGGCGCCCCGCTCTACACGCTCGTGAACCCGGTGGATGACGCGCTCATGGGGATCACCCACGTCCTGCGCGGCGAGGACCTGCTGTCCTCCACACCCCGCCAGATCGCGCTGTACCGCGCACTGATCGACGTCGGAGTAGCCCAGTACATGCCGCTGTTCGGCCACCTGCCCTATGTCATGGGCGGCGGCAACAAGAAGCTCTCCAAGCGTGATCCGGAGTCGAGCCTCTTCCTGCACCGCGAACGCGGCTTCATCCCCGAAGGCCTGCTGAACTACCTCTCGCTGCTGGGTTGGTCGCTGTCCGCGGACGAGGACATCTTCACCGTGGACCAGCTGGTGGAAAAGTTCGACATTCATGATGTGCTGGCCAACCCGGCCCGCTTTGACCTGAAAAAGGCTGAGGCCATCAACGGCACCCACGTGCGGATGCTGGAGGCCGAAGACTTCCGCAACCGCCTGATCCCGTACCTGCAGCAGGCCGGCCTGGTGGGGGAGACCCTGACCGTACGCGAAGAGGAAGTCCTCACCGAGGCCGCTCCGCTGATCCAGGAGCGCATCACGCTACTGGGCGAGGCTCCCGAGATGCTGGGTTTCCTGTTCAAGGCCGACGACGACATCGATGTGGCCGACGACGCCCGCAAAGGACTCCCCGAGAACCTTACGGAGGTACTGGACGCCGCCATTGCTGCGCTGGAACCGGTCACAGATTGGACGGCCGAGAACATTCAGGATGCGCTGCGCACGGCCCTGGTGGAGGAACTGGACATCAAGCCACGCAAGGCCTTCGGCCCGGTCCGCACCGCCGTCTCCGGGCGCCGCATTTCGCCGCCGCTGTTCGAGTCCATGGTGATCCTGGGCAAGGACTCCTCGCTGGCCCGCATCCGCGCCTTCCGCAACGCGGGCTAACGCAGGCCAAGGAACAGGAAACCATGCAGCCAATGCAGGTCCGCGGGGTACTTTTCGACATCGATGAAACGCTCGTGGACCTGCATGCGGCAATGGGCACCACACTGCGGGCCCTCGGCGGGCACGATCTGGCACATTTCACGCCGGATGAGTGGACCGCTTTCACCGCACTCTTCACCGCTGACCCGGAAGGGTTTTACGACAGGTACCTGGCCGGAGAGCTGTCCTTCGCGGAACAACGGGTCCGCCGCGTGCAGCATGCCCGTCTGAGCACCGGACAGCCGCTGCTGGACGATGACACTGCACAGGCCTGGAACAGCACGTACGAAGCAACGCTGCCGCTGCACTTCCGGGCGTTCGACGACGTGGTCCCGCTGCTGGATGAACTGGACGCCAGAGGCATCCCCTACGGCGCAGTGAGCAACAACGTCCATGATTACCAGCGGGCCAAGCTCGACGCCGCGGGCCTGGAACGGATCAAGGTCCTCGTAGGCATCGACACCGTGGGAGCTGCAAAGCCGGATCCGGCCATCTTCCACGAAGGTGTGCGGCTGCTGGGCACTGACCCGGCTTGCACCTTATATGTCGGGGACAACCTGTCCGTCGACGCACTCGGTGCCTCAGCAGCTGGACTGCATGGCGTATGGCTGGACCGCGCCGGACAACAGGCGGCGGTACGAAAGGATCACGAGGCCCTTGCTGTGGACCGAATCTCCGTGGTGCGGACCCTCGCCGAGGTGCGGCTGTACTTGGCCGACTGATGGTGGAGGGGCCTCTTCGGAAGCGTTTTGTACTTCCTCCGGAACCGGTGTATAGTTATATCTCGTGCTGAGGGGTTGCAGCGGGGAATTACTTCTCCGAAAAGGCCCGAAAAGCGCAGTGGGATATGGTGTAATTGGCAACACATCGGTTTCTGGTACCGACATTCTAGGTTCGAGTCCTGGTATCCCAGCGGTTCTCAAATTGAAAAGAAATTATCGATTTGAAGATCAGCAGTAAGTGTGAAAAACTTATTGAGCTTAATTCCAGATTGAGCAAAAGGAAGCAAGACGCCTTTAGGGGCAGAATGCTTGTATGCGGCCCCATCGTATAGCGGCCTAGTACGCTGCCCTCTCACGGCGGTAACGCGGGTTCGAATCCCGCTGGGGTCACCATTAGAACCGGTTCCGGACATAGTCCGGGACCGGTTTTTTGTATACAGGACCTGTTCCTTCGTTGCTTAGCCGGCATTCCTCAGGGATTAGGAGACGGGCCATGATAAATTCCAGCTCGGAGCCGGAAGTGTTCCAAGACTTTGATCAAAAGGACAGATCCAGTGCCCACGAACGCGCCGACTGTGGCGGACCTTGATGAAAAAGGCCTGCTCGCCCGTATCTTTCCCCGCCTGGGTACAGCCAATGTCCTGCTCGGGCCCGGTGACGACGCGGCGGTCATTTCATCGCCGGACGGACGCACCGCCATTTCGATAGATACTCTGGTCCAGGATGCCGACTTCAGGCTGACGTGGCCGTCGGGGTACCGCACCAGCGGATTTGATGTCGGCTGGAAATGCGCCGCCCAAAACCTCTCCGACATCAACGCCATGGGTGCTGTCGCAACTTCCTTGGTCGTGAGCTTGACTCTTCCAGGAACCACGCCGGTTGCCTGGGTGGAGGACCTGGCTGATGGCCTCGCGGGTGCCATTAGCGCGCTGCAGGCAGTCGGGTGCTCCGTCGTGGGTGGAGACCTCGGCCGCGGCCGGGAGATTGTGGTGACGGCGGCCGTGACGGGCGACCTGCAGGGCCGAGCTCCTGTCCTCCGCTCCGGTGCCCGTCCGGGAGATATCCTGGCCGTTGCCGGGGAGCTGGGGCTGGCTGCCGGCGGGCTGGCCGCGTTGGAGAGCAACACAGCCTACACAGACATGGATGAGGCACTCCGAGCCCTCGTAGCGGCTCAGTGCCGTCCCCGTCCGCCGCTGCGGCAGGGCCCCCGGGCAGCTGCCGCCGGAGCCACCGCCATGTTGGACATTTCCGACGGCCTGGTGCGGGACGCAGGGCGAATCGCACGCGCTTCCGACGTGGGAATCGACCTGGATCCCGCCGTCCTTGCACCCCGGGCAGCCCGCCTGCACAAGGAAGCGGCGAAAGTGGGTGCGGATCCCCTGAACTGGGTGCTCGGCGGCGGCGAGGACCATGGGCTGCTGGCCACCTTCCCGGCTGATGCTGTGTTGCCGGAGGGTTTCCAACGGCTGGGAACCGTGCACGACGGCGGGGGCGTCACCTATGGGGGAGAAGCACCCCGGACCGCGGGCTGGGACCACTTCGCGGGTTAGTCCCATCGGGACAGGCTGCTACCGCAGGATGTGCCGCCGGCGGATCCGCTGAGCGAGGGCAAATAGCTCCTCCCGTGAGAGATCCGGCAACTGCTCCAGCTCTTCCAAGAGCTCATCCAGGCTGGTGTTCGCCCGGGCCCGGAGGATCTCGGTGTAGTAGCCCACAATCACGCCGGTTCCCAGCGCCACCACCAGCACCCCGTACAGCGAGACAAAGACGGTCACCAGCCGGCCCGGCATGGTGACGGGAACAATATCGCCGAAGCCTATGGTGGTGAAGGAAACGAAAAGGAACCAAAGAGCATCACCGAAGTTCTCCACTTCCGGTTCAAAGCGCGGCAGCAGCAAGGCCGCGCCGGCGTAGACCATCAGGAATCCCGTGAACACCCGCTCCGCACCGGTGGCCCGGACGATGTTCCACAGCAAGCGCAGCCTTTTCATGGTTACCCCTCGGCTTGACCCCGTTCCCTTTGGGCCGGAGGGTCCCAGAATAGGGCTACTCTGCGCTCTTTCGCAGGACTTCGGTCAGCTGGGCAGCCGCCCGGGTCACAACTTCGGCATGGATGCGGCCGGGCTGGCGGGTCAGCCGTTCGATCGGCCCGGAGATCGAAACCGCGGCGATCACCCGCCCGGACGGCCCGCGCACCGGAGCTGACACCGATGCAACCCCGGGTTCGCGTTCGCCCAGGCTCTGGGCCCAGCCGCGGCGCCGCACACCGGCCAGAACAGTGGGGGTGAAGCGCGCGTTGTGCAGTCCTTCAAACAGCCGGTCGTGATCCTCCCAGGCGAGCAGGCACTGGGCGGCGGATCCGGCCTTCATGGACAGCTGGGTTCCCACGGGAATGGTGTCACGCAGACCGATGGGGCGCTCCGCGGAGGCCACGCACACCCGCCATTCACCCTGGCGCCGGAACACCTGGGAGCTTTCACCCGTGGCATCGCGCAGCGCCAGCAGCACCGGCCCGGCCGCAGCTATCAGCCGGTCCTCGCCCGCAGCCGAGGCCAACTCCACCAGCCGGCCGCCCAGGACAAAACGGCCCTGGATATCCCGGCCCACCAGCCGGTGGTGCGCCAGTGCGACGGCGAGGCGGTGCACCGTGGGCCTGGCCAGCCCGGTGGCGGCCACCAGCTGGGCGAGGGTGGTTGGTCCGGCCTCAAGTGCGTCGAGCACCAGCGCCGCCTTGTCGATGACTCCTACGCCGCTGGCGTCGTTTCCGCTTGTGTCCATGTGCTGATACTGCCGTCTCATTATTTGAGATGCAAATCGAAATAGTGGCGCCCCCGGCGCCGGGGCTGGTTGTCTTAACGCATCGACTTTGCGCGGCCGGGTTTTTCGGCCGGCGGAAGACACTTCACAAGGAGCAATCGGCATGGGTGAGCACGCAGCAAGCAGGACGCTTGCGGAGAAGGTGTGGGACGAGCACGTAGTGGTCAAGGGCGAAGACGGCGCGCCCGACCTTCTCTACATCGACCTCCACCTCATCCATGAAGTGACCTCCCCGCAGGCCTTTGAAGGACTGCGCCTGGCCGGCCGGAAGCTGCGCCGCCCGGACCTGACCATCGCCACTGAAGACCACAACACCCCCACGCTCGCCATCGACAAGCCCATTGCCGATCCAGTGAGCCGCACCCAGATCGAAACCCTGCGCGCCAACTGTGCGGAATTCGGCGTGCGGCTGCATCCGCTCGGCGACGCCGAACAGGGCATTGTGCACGTGGTGGGCCCGCAGCTGGGACTGACCCAGCCGGGCCTCACCGTGGTCTGCGGCGACTCGCACACCTCCACCCACGGCGCGTTCGGAGCCCTGGCCATGGGCATCGGAACCTCCGAGGTGGAACATGTCATGGCCACCCAAACGCTGTCGCTGAAGCCGTTCAAGACGATGGCCATCAACGTCGAGGGAACCCTGCGCCCCGGCGTCACGTCCAAGGACATTATCCTGGCCGTGATCGCCAAGATCGGCACCGGCGGGGGACAGGGCTACGTCCTGGAGTACCGCGGCTCCGCCATCCGCTCCCTGTCCATGGAAGCCCGGATGACCATCTGCAACATGTCCATCGAGGCCGGGGCCCGCGCCGGCATGGTGGCTCCGGACGAGACCACGTTCGCCTACCTCAAGGACAAGCCGCACGCGCCGCAGGGCGCGGACTGGGACGCCGCCGTCGAGCACTGGAAATCCCTGGTGTCCGACGACGACGCCGTGTTTGACGCCGAGGTGTACCTGGACGCCGACGAACTGGAACCGTTCGTCACCTGGGGGACCAACCCGGGCCAGGGCGTTTCCCTGTCCCAGGCCGTCCCGTCCCCGGCTGACTTCGGCGACGAAAATGCCCGGGCCGCGGCCGAACGGGCACTGGCCTATATGGACCTGGCCGCCGGAACCCCCATGAAGGACATCCGCGTGGACACAGTCTTCCTGGGGTCCTGCACCAACAGCCGGATCGAGGACCTGCGGATTGCCGCGGACATCATCCGCGGCCGGCAGAAGGACCCGGACATCCGCATGATGGTGGTCCCCGGATCCGCCCGGGTCCGGCTGGAAGCCGAAGCCGAAGGATTGGACCAGGTATTCAAGGACTTCGGCGCCGAGTGGCGCTTCGCCGGCTGCTCCATGTGCTTGGGCATGAACCCGGACCAGCTGGCCCCGGGGGAACGCTGCGCGTCCACGTCCAACCGGAACTTCGAAGGCCGCCAGGGCAAGGGCGGGCGCACGCACCTGGTCTCCCCGGTTGTCGCCGCCGCGACGGCGGTCCGCGGCACCCTGAGTTCACCCTCGGACCTGGAGCCGCTGGACGGAACGTCCGCAGCAGCAACCGGCCCCGCCGCATCCGCCCCGTCCGCCGTTTAGGAGCCCCGCCATGGAAAAGATCACCACCCACACCGGCATCGGCGTTCCGCTGCGCCAGAGCAATGTCGACACCGACCAGATCATTCCCGCCGTCTACCTCAAGCGGATCACCCGCACCGGCTTTGAGGACGCCCTCTTCGCCGGCTGGCGCAAGGACGAGAACTTCATCCTGAACCGCGAGCCCTACTCCGCCGGATCCGTATTGGTGGCCGGTCCGGACTTCGGCACCGGATCCTCCCGCGAGCACGCGGTGTGGGCGCTGAAGGATTATGGCTTCCGCGCCGTGCTGTCCTCCCGCTTCGCGGACATTTTCCGGGGCAACTCCGGCAAGCAGGGGCTCGTCGCCGCACAGGTGGCCCAGGATGACATCGAACTCATCTGGAAGGTGCTTGAAGAAGCTCCCGGCACCGAGGTCACCGTGGACCTGGAAGCACGCACCGTGCTCTGCGGTTCGGTCACTGCGCCTTTCAGCATTGATGAATACACCCGGTGGCGGCTGCTTGAAGGATTGGATGATATTTCCCTCACGCTGCGGCACGAGGCGGATATCACACAATTCGAAACGCTGCGCCCACCCTTCAAGCCAACAACGCTTCCGGCCCGCGCCTAAGAGGGCATTCCGGACGCACTGCTGGAATCCGGCGGTTTCGTGTCGCTGAGCCGCACTCAGTATTATTGATGGGCCCCTCTTTAGGGGCCCATCAATATTTTTGCCGGTCTTGGAGCGAAGGAGCGGCCGGCAGCGCGGCGGCAGGGACACAAGTGCCGAACCTGTTCGAGACACGCCGCCGGGGCCCCTCCGCGGGGCACCAATATTTCAGTATGTGGACGCTTGCTCCTATGCTTGAGTGCAGTCTCTCTTTGCTGTTGGGGCATTCTAGGAAAAAGAAATTAGGTGTTCATGGGTAGCGTTCTAACCATCCGTGGTGGAGTTCCTCTGACAGGAAAAGTCCCCGTCCGCGGAGCGAAGAACCTCGTTCCCAAAGCCATGGTCGCGGCACTGCTGGGCAACAGCCCGTCGCTGCTCCGCAACGTCCCGGAAATCAGGGACGTGGAGGTTGTCACCTCGCTCCTGAAGCTTCACGGCGTTGAAGTCACCAAGGACCCGGTAACCGGTGACCTGACCATGGATCCCCAGAACGCCAAGACTGCGGCGTCCCGGGATATTGATGCCCATGCAGGGGACTCACGAATCCCCATCCTGTTGTGCGGCCCGCTGATGCACAGCCTCGGCGAGGCCTTCATTCCGGACCTCGGAGGATGCAAGATCGGCGACCGGCCGATCGACTTCCACCTGCAGATGCTGCGGAACTTCGGCGCCGTCGTCGAAAAGCGCCCGGGCGGTATCTCCATCTCAGCACCCAAGGGCCTCACCGGCGCCAAGCTCGAACTGCCGTACCCCAGCGTGGGAGCAACGGAGCAGGTGCTGCTGACCGCGGTCAAGGCAGTAGGCATAACGGAGCTGCGCGGCGCTGCCGTTGAGCCCGAGATTCTCGACCTTATTGCAGTGCTCCAGAAGATGGGCGCAATCATTACGGTCCAGACCGACCGGGTGATCCGCATTGAGGGTGTCTCCGAGCTGACCGGATACAACCACCGTGCCCTGCCCGACCGCAACGAAGCTGCTTCCTGGGCTTCCGCCGCGCTCGTGACCAAGGGCGACATTTATGTCGAAGGCGCATCCCAGCAGGACCTCACGGCCTTCCTGAACACGTACCGCAAGATCGGCGGCGCCTTCGACGTCGACGACGGCGGCATCCGTTTCTACCACCCGGGCGGCGCGCTGAACCCGCTGGTGCTGGAAACCGACGTGCACCCCGGTTTTATGACCGACTGGCAGCAGCCCCTGGTGGTGGCGCTCACCCAGGCCCAGGGCGTATCCATCGTGCACGAGACCGTGTACGAGAACCGCTTCGGCTTCACCGATGCACTCATCCGCATGGGCGCCAACATCCAGGTGCACCGCGAATGCCTTGGCAGCGTGCCGTGCCGGTTTGGCCAGCGGAACTTCCTGCACTCGGCCGTCATCTCCGGACCGGCGCAGCTGCAGGGCGCCGAAATTGACATCCCGGACCTGCGCGGCGGCTTCAGCCACCTGATTGCGGCTCTCGCCGCCGAAGGCACCTCCCGGGTGACGGGCATTGAACTGATCAACCGCGGCTATGAGCATTTCCTGGAGAAGCTCGAAGGCCTCGGCGCCGATTTTGACGTCACGACCGTTACTGCCGGAAAGAGGTAACGGCCGCGATGCCTGAGTCGACCAAGTCACGGGTGGTGTTCGCCATGCTGGCGAACACGCTGCGGCCGGTAATGAATATCCTGCTGCGCAAGCAGTGGGACGGCATGGAGAATCTCCCCCGGGACACCGGGTTCATTGCCTGCCCAAATCATGTGACTGAGATCGACCCCGTGGTGGTGGGGCATTTCTTCTACAACCAGAAGATCATGCCCCGCTACCTCGCCAAGGCATCCCTCTTTAAGGTGCCGGTGCTGGGCCCGGCCCTCCGCGCCACCAACCAGGTGCCGGTGGAACGGATCACGACCGGCGCCTCGTCGTCGCTGAAAGGCGCCCGGACCGTGATCGACGCCGGCGGAGCACTGATTGTCTATCCGGAGGGCACGCTCACCCGCGATCCCGAGCTGTGGCCGATGCGGGGACGGACCGGAGCGGCCCGGCTTGCCCTGCAGACCGGAGCTCCCGTGGTGCCCATCGCCCACTGGGGCGCCGAAGCAGTCCTGCCGCGCTACAGCAAGCGCCTTCACCTCTTTCCGCGCAAAACAGTACAGCTGCGGGTTGGCACGCCGGTGGACCTCTCGGACCTGCGCGGACAGCCCATGACGAAGTCCGTGCTGGACACGGCCACCGAACGCATCATGGACAGCCTGACCGTTCTGGTAGCCGAGCTGCGGAACGAAAAACCGCCCGCGGTGCGCTGGGACCCGGCCCAAAAGGGCCAATCAGCCATCGGCCGGAACTTCGACGTGCCGGCCGGCGACAACAAGAAACAACACCCGGACATGAAACAGAGCCGGAACATGCAACAGAACGGGACCGACACCAATGAGCTTGCCTGACACGCCCCCACAGATCGTCGCCGTCCTGGGGGCGGGCAGCTGGGGAACCGTCTTCGCGAAGATCGTGGCCGATGCCGGCGCCTCCCGCCATACAGAGGTCCGCGTTTGGTCCCGGCGGCCCGAGGTCGCCGCTGAGATCAACGAAAGCCACCGCAACAGCCAATACCTGAAGGACACCGTCCTTCCGGAAAATCTCACTGCGTCAGCGGACGCGGCACAGGTCCTCGCCGGCGCTGACCTGGTGATCCTGGCTGTCCCCGCGCAAACCCTGCGGGCGCAGCTGCGCAGCGTTCGGAACCTGATTCCGGAAGGTGCCGTCGTCGTCTCCCTGATGAAGGGACTGGAAGTTGGCACTGACTCGCGGATGAGCCAGGTCATTGAGGAAGAACTGCATTGGCCCGAGGACCGGGTGGCCGTTATCTCCGGACCGAACCTGGCCATGGAAATTGCCGACCGGCAGCCGACGGCGTCGGTGGTGGCCTGTTCCAACCTGGACACCGCAGCCTGGATTGCCCGGGCCTGCACCGCACCCTATTTCCGTCCTTATACCAACACTGACGTGGTGGGCACTGAAATCGGCGGCATCGTCAAGAACGTCATTGCCCTCGCGGTGGGTATCTGCGAAGGCAAGGGCATGGGGGACAACACCAAGGCCTCCGTCATGACCCGCGGCTTGGCTGAGACCACGCGGCTGGCGCTGGCACTGGGTGGCAACGCCGAAACCATGTCCGGCCTGGCCGGCATGGGTGACCTCATTGCCACCTGCTCCTCACCGTTGTCCCGCAACCACACCGCCGGGCGCCTGCTGGCCCAGGGCTTGACGCTGGAGGAAGTGAACGCTTCCATGAAGCAGACAGCCGAAGGCATCAAGTCAGCCCAGGCCGTGCTGGACCGCGCTACCCAACTGGGCGTCTACATGCCCATTACCGAAAATGTTGTTGCCGTTCTCCAGGGAGTCATCTCTGTGGACGAGCTGGGACCGCGCCTGCTGTCCCGCGAACTGAAATCCGAAGGTGTGCACACCCCGTGACCATTGATCCCATGACTCCCGACTCGGTAACCACAGCCGGAGGTGAAGATGGCGGCCGGGAAAGCCCGGTTCGCCGGCCGCGTGTGGCAGTGCTTTTCGGCGGACGCTCCAGCGAACACGCCGTCAGCTGTGTGACGGCCGCCGGCGTCCTGGAGGCGATCGACCAAACCAAGTTCGACGTGGTCCCGGTGGGCATTACCCGCAACGGGCAGTGGACCCTGGTCTCAGCCGATCCGGCCGCCTGGTCGCTGCGCTCAGAGTCACTGCCGGAGGTTACCCCTGGCCTCGAGAGCGTGGTTCTCTCAGCTGAAGGCTCCGGCTCGGACCTCGTGGCGCACGCCGAAGGCACCCTGCCGCGCAGCCTGGGCCGCATCGACGTCGTGTTCCCGGTACTGCACGGACCCTTCGGCGAGGACGGCACCCTGCAGGGCATGCTGGAAATGGCGGACATCCGTTACGTGGGAGCCGGAGTCCTCGCCTCCGCCGTGGGCATGGACAAGCATTACATGAAGGTGGTGTTTGAGGCGGCCGGGCTGAAGGTGGGACCGTATGAGGTCATCACCGACCGGCAGTGGGAAAAGGATCCCGCAGCATGCCTGGAGCGGGCCTCGAAGCTGCAGTTTCCCTTGTTCGTCAAGCCGGCACGCGCTGGGTCCTCCATGGGAATCACCAGGGTCACCGATCCGTCCGGGCTGTCCGCCGCAGTGGAAGCCGCCCGGCTGCATGATCCCAAAGTGGTGGTCGAAGCCGGCATCATCGGACGGGAAATTGAAGTGGCGGTGCTGCAGGGCCGCGGCACTGACGACCCCCGGACCAGCCACCCCGGCGAAATCGCCGTGCAGAAGGGCGACCACGAGTGGTACGACTTTGAGGCCAAGTACGTTGACGGCACCGCTGCCGAACTGAGCTGCCCCGCCGACCTGCCGGCCGATATCTCGGAGCAGGTCCGGTCGCTGGCAGCTCACGCCTTTGAAGCGGTGGGCGCTGAGGGTCTGTCCCGGGTGGACTTCTTCTACACGCCCGACGGCGAGCTGATCATCAACGAGATCAACACCATGCCCGGTTTCACTCCAGTGAGCATGTACCCGCAGATGTGGGCCAAATCCGGCCTGCAGTACACCGAACTGATCGGTGAACTGATTGCCCTGGCGCTGGAACGGAAAACCGGCCTGCGCTAGCCGAGGGCCTTCTGCTCGGCATCCTGCTCAGGGTCCGGGGATGCCGGCGCTGATGGAGCGCTACTGTGCCGGCAGCTCCAGATCCTGGCTGCTGACGCATTCACGCGTGGGCTCAATCCGCGACACGGCGTTCTCCAGCTGCACCAGCAGTGTCGAGGAGGACACTTCCTCCGGATTGAAGAAGACTTCGATGGCGGGTTCCCGGCCGTAGGTGGTGGCCGTCCACGCGGTCTCGTCCTCCTGCAGGATCCAGTCGATGCCGTTGACCGTGGCGCACTGCTCAGTGGTGGGCCCGGGCACCGGCACTCCGCAGCGCAGGATGATCTTCGACGGATCTCCCCACGCTGACGAAGACTGGCTGTCGGTTTCGCGCTGCTGTTCGCCGGCCAGCTCGGACGGCAGGGACACCATAACGGTGGCGCAGTCAGGGTTGGCGGCATCCGGAGCGGGTTCGACGTCGGCCACGGGGGTGCAGGCGGTCAGGCCCGCTGCAAGGACAAGAGCAGCCGCCGGAAGGGCAGCGCGGGAGGAGAACATGCCTTCTAGGTTATCCGCCCCGGACCTGCTGGCTGGAATCGGAGAATCGGCCCGGCTGCCGTTAAGCTCATAACTCGTTTACTTCAGGAGATTTTTGTGACGCAGTACCTACAGGACTATGAGCAGGACTATGAGCAGCCGGCGCCCCGCCGCCGGCACCCCGTCCGGACCACCATGATTGTTCTGCTGGTCCTCCTGCTCACAGCAGCTTTGGTGGCTGGCGGGTACCTCTGGAACCTTGCCCGCAGTTTCGACAGCGGCACCACGACCATCCAAAATGCCCTTCCGGGCAACAGCCCGCTGAAGGACCCGGCTGCAGGCGAGTCGCAGAACATTCTCCTGATTGGCAGCGACACCCGTGATCCGGCCGGCGCTGACGCCCGCTCCGACACCATGATGCTGGTCCATGTGCCCGGGGACCGAAGCGCCGTCTATGTGATGTCCATTATGCGGGACACGTGGACGGAAATCCCGGGGTACGGCGAACACAAGATCAATGCCGCGATGGCCTTTGGCGGCGTTCCGCTGGTGGTTGACACCGTTCAGACCCTCTTTGATGCTCCGATTGACCATGTGGCCATCATCGATTTTGAGGGCTTCAAAGGCCTGACCGATGCCCTGGGCGGCGTCACGGTTAACAACTCTGCCGCTTTTGCGGCGAGCGAGACCGGAGAGTTCTTTCCGGCAGGAGAAACACGGCTGGAGGGGGAGTCCGCGCTGAGCTTTGTGCGGGAGCGCTATGCCTTTACCGACGGCGACTACCAGCGGGTCCGGAACCAGCAGGCATTTGTCCGAGGGCTCCTCGGAACCATCCTGGCCAAGGAGACGCTGACCAGTCCCGGCAAGATCAATGACTCCGTGGCGGAGATTTCGCCTTACCTCAGCGTTGACGAGGAGCTGAATGCCGCAACGGTTGGCGGGCTTGCTGTTTCACTGCGGAAGGTGCGCAGTTCGGACATCTCCATGTTTACGCTGCCGAACCTCGGTGTGGGAACGTCCAGCGACGGACAGTCTATTGTGGTCAAGGACGAAACGGCCATCGCTGACATTGCGGAGGCGCTCGACAACGATGCCATGGGCGAGTACCTGGCTAACAATGGGGGACTGTAACGTGAAGATTCGGCCACTCGTGCGCCGCACGGGAACCGCTGCCGTGGCAGCCGCACTCCTCACATCTCTGGCTGCCGGCCCGGTTATCGCTCAGGGCACCGAGCCGACCCTCCCTCCGCCGGAGACGACTCTTCCGCCGGTCGAACCGCCGGTTGCACCGCCTGTGGACCCGGTCATTCCCCCGGTGGAACCGTCGCCCCTGCCGGAACCAGCCCCGGTGCCAGTTCCTGAACCGGCTCCAGTACCCGTTCCCCAGCCTGCCCCGGTGCCTCAGCCGGCACCTCTTGCACCCCTGGTCGACCCGGCCACCGGTTACACGATTGACCGCGGTACGGGCTATCTCATCCACCCGGGCACTGGGTGGTTAATCGAGAGCGGAAGCGGCTACCTCATTGACGGCGGCAGCATGCTCTACACGGATTTCCGCTGGGACCCCGCCACTGGACTGGTGACAACTATTGCTGCAGATGAAGAGCCGAGTGCTCCGTCGCCAACTGCGACTCCCGAGCCAACGCCGACGCCGTCTGCCACGCCGTCGGCTACAGCCACCCCTTCTCCTTCGGCCACCGCCGCTCAAACCGCGTCAGCAACCCCTTCGGCGAGTGCGATTGCAGCTGCGCCGAGCGCGGATATTGGCGGGACCACGGGAACCGGGTGGTGGGTGCGCACCTTGGTCATTCTGGGACTAATTGGAGCCGGTGCCCTCTACTACGTCAAGCTGCGCGGGTCTTCTGCGAAGGCCTCTTTCAACAGATAACGTTACTGCGCGGTAGACTGTCACGGTCTTATCATCATGTGCGGCCTGCCGCGCCATACCGGGGGGAAGTTTTGCGAGTCCTGTTGCTCACCCATTCCTACTCGCCGGAGCACAGCCCCCCGCAGCGCCGCTGGACCCAGATCATTCGCTCCTTCCGGCAGCGGGGCTGGCATGTCGACGTCGTGGCTCCCGTAGCTCATGCGCCGCATGGCCGCCGGACCCTGCCTAAGGCTGAGGCAGGCCGTGCTTTCCGCCGGGACACCGGAGTCTTTGGGGAGCGCATTCGGCGGGTCCCGTATCTATGGCACCGAACAACCCGGCTGGGACGGCTGTCAAACCACCTCCTGTCAGCAGCATGCAGCGTCCCGGCGGCGCTGATGGGCCCCAAACCCGACGCCGTCATTGTCACCGTCCCCAGCCTGCCCATCCTTGGCGCCGGGTATGTAGCCGCACGGCTGCTGCGCAAACCCCTGGTTGTTGACATGCGTGACGCATGGCCGGACATCGCCCGGGACGCACGCCTGGTTCCCGGCAGAGCCAAAGGCCTGGCTGAGCGTATTATCATCGCCATCCAGGACCGGGCCGATCTGGTTGTCACGGTGACCTATGGCTTCGCCCAGACGCTTCGGGACCGCGGACTGGGCAACGTCGCGACAGTCAGCAACGGCGTAGATGTGTCCGTTCGGGAACTGCTGGCGCCGCCTCCCGTCGAGTCGGAGTTCCTCAATGTGCTGTACCTCGGCAACCACGGCGAGAGCCAGCGCCTGGATGTAGTCATCCGGGCGGCAGCCCTGGCCAAGGACTGTGTCCGGCTCACCCTGGTGGGACACGGTGTCCAGCGCCGGGAACTGAAAGCCCTCGCGGAGGAACTCGACGCGCCGGTGGTTTTCCATGACCCCGCAGTGGGCGCCGAAGTGATGGAGCACTACCGCAAAGCCGACACCTGTGTGGTGTCGCTGCGCGATGACTGGAAGTCCTTCGAAACCACCATTCCGTCCAAGACCTATGAAGTCCTCGCCGTGGGCCGCCACGTCACCGGAATTGTCCTCGGCGAAGCCCGCAAGATCATTGAGGAATCAGGAGCCGGCGACGTCGTGCCGGCACACCCTGAAAAGGTTGCCGATCTCTGGCGCGAACTGGCTGCCAACCGAACCCGGCTGCTGACCGGAACATCGGGCCGGGACTGGGTGCATGACAACGCCAACGTGGACGCCCTGGCTGATACGTACGCAGAGCTGCTGATCACGTTGGTGGACGGAGTCACCACTCCGTGATCCGTGTGCCAACCTTGCTGCGCAACCTGTCCCTGGCCGGCCGGACCGTCGCCGAGCACCTCGGGGACGATCCGGTGGTGCTGGCCCTCCAAATATCCCGCCGTCTGCCTCCGCGCGTCCTCACTCCACTGCTGAGTGCTACTGCGCACCTGCCTGGCCGGGGGACCCTCTCCTCGCTTGAAGCGCTGCTGAGCGGAAACAAAAACCGGCTGGAAGCTAACCTGAGCAACCGGGAACAGGTCAGTGGGACGGCGGGCCAGCGCCTGCGGATGGCAGATCTTGCCATAGCTGCCGGTATGCCGAAAGTGGCAGCCTCCCTGCTGGACGGCGTTCAGCCCACCGCCCGGGGAATGCGGGGAACAGTGGCCCGGCTGCACTGGTACAACGGCGACATGAACGCAGCGGTCCGAGCCCTGGATGGTGGATCGGCACGCGAAACCGCCCAACAGCGCAGACTCGCCGCAGAAGCGCGCGTCTTCGCCGGTTGGCAGCCGGAGCTGGCACCCGTGCCGGGATATCTGCCCGAGCCCCGGACCGTTCTCCATGTGCTGACCAATTCCCTGCCGCACACGCAGAGCGGATACGCGCAGCGCACGCACTCCATCCTGAAGGCTCAGCAGGACCTCGGATGGAACGTCCACGCCGTGACCCGGCTGGGATATCCCGTGCAAGTGGGGAAGCTGACCGCTGCGGACACGGATGTCATCGACGGCGTCACCTACCACCGGTTGCTTCCAGCCCGCATGCCTTTCGGTATGGACCGCCGGCTGCAGCGCCAGGCAGAAGACATGCTGGCGCTGGCGCTTCTCCTGCGCCCCGCCGTACTTCACACCACCACTCACTTCACCAATGGCCTCGTGACCGCCGCCGTGGCTGAAGCTCTGGGTATTCCCTGGGTGTACGAGGTCCGAGGTCAGCTGGCGGACACCTGGGCATCCACCCGAGCCGACGATGCCCGGAGCAGCCAGTGCTACCTTGACTTCAAGGCGTGCGAGGCACGCGTCATGAACCGCGCATCGCTGGTTCCCACCCTGGGGACAGCCATGGCGGAAGAGATCACGGCGTCTGGAGTGGATCCCGCCAAACTGATTCTCCTGCCCAACGCGGTGGGGGAGTACTACCTGAATGAACCTCTGCCACCCCGCGCCGCCCGGAGCAAGCTGGGTCTGCCCATGGACCCGGAAATTATCGGAACTGTGAGCAGTCTGGTTGACTATGAAGGTTTGGATGACCTGCTGCGGGCCTTTGCACTGCTTGCGCCGAAGCATCCACAACTGACCTGCCTGATTGCCGGAGACGGCTTAGCTGCCCCCGGATTGAAAGCTCTCGCTGCAGAGCTGGGGATCAACGGCAAGGTCTTGTTCCCGGGCCGTGTATCCCGAGAGAACGCACATTTGTATCATCAGGCCCTCGATATATTCGTTGTGCCCCGGAAGGATCTGAACGTGACACGAGCGGTTACCCCGCTGAAACCCGTCGAAGCCATGGCTTGCCGCACCCCTGTGGTCGCGAGCAGCCTGCCGGCACTTCGGGAATTGGTGAACGACGGCGACAACGGCGCCTTGGCTGCGCCGGAGGACCCGGCGTCCCTGGCAGCGTCGCTGGACCGGCTCCTTGCCGATCCATCCCTGCGCAACCGGTTGGGCGCCAACGGACGGGCCCAGGTTCTGGCTACCCGGACCTGGCACGCCAACGCCAAGGTGTGCCTGGACAAATATGACTCACTGACGGGTGCTGCCTGATGGCAGGGGCTAAGGCGGGTGCCAGAGAAAACAGCCAGGTGAAACCCTTGTCGGTGGACGTCCGTGGACTCCAGCGAGTCGGGGCTCGGCCTGGATTTGTGGACTATGTTCTTCAAGTCTGGAACTATCGAGAATTCATAACGTATGACGCAAAATCGCGGGTGCAGAGCGGTAACCGCAGGGACCGGCTGGGCAGCATTTGGTTGATTCTTAACCCTGCTTTGAATGGGCTGACGTACTTCCTGATCTTCGGGCTGCTACTAAAAACTGGTCGAGGAATCGAAAACTTCATTGGGTACCTAACGATCGGAATTTTCCTTTTTCAGTACAGTTCCCGCGCCATTACGAACGGAGGCCGCTCAATTCAACAGAATCGGGCGGTGATCCAAGCTTTCTCCTTTCCGCGTGCCACTCTCCCTATTTCTGTGAATCTGCGTGAATTGCTTGCAAACATACCCGTATTTATCGTTATGGTTGTTATCGTCTTGGTTATTCCGCCGACCGAGGAAATCACGTGGCTCGGATTATTGATCATTCCGGCGCTGCTCTTGCAGACCGTCTTTAATCTAGGTGTGGGCCTGATATTGGCGAGGATAATCTCGAAGGTTAATGACGTCGCACACCTACTAAGTTTCGCGCTGCGCGCATGGATGTTTTCATCAGCTGTCTTTTATTCATATGACAAGTTCATTGACCAGCCAATTATGCTGGAAGTCATTAAATTGAATCCGCTGTTCAACGTATTGGATATCGTCCGCGACGTTTTGCTGTACAGCACGGTGCCTGATTGGCAGTCATGGGCGATCCTGGCCTGCTGGGCCTTCGGGGCCTTGGCAATCGGAGCCGTCTACTTCTGGCGGGCGGAGGAGACCTATGGGCGCGGTTAAAGGTATCGAATACCTGCAGGAGGACCCCTGCATCGTCATCGATGAAGTGAGTATGCGATATCGCGTTCCATCGAGTGAGGTGCCTGCCGATGACGTCAATACCACCGGTCCAAGGCGTCTCCTGCGCCGTGTAATGGCAAAGCCCAATCTTGTCACCGTCAATGCTCTGAATCCCATGTCTCTGGTGGCGACAAGAGGCGAATCCATCGGCATTGTCGGCCGTAATGGGTCCGGGAAAAGTACACTCATGAAGCTCATCAACGGGCAGGTAAAACCGACTACTGGCGCTGTCTACGCTGTGAGCACGCCAATCATGCTCGGCGTCAATGCTGCGCTTGTTCCCGAGCTCTCTGGTGATCATAATGTGGTTCTTGGATGCCTTGCCATGGGTCTCACGCGTGCAGAGATTGCAAAGAAATTCGATGAAATTGTAGAACTCTCCGGCCTCGAAAAGGCTATTCATCTGCCAATGCGTTCCTATTCCTCCGGCATGGCTTCACGTCTTAGGTTCGCCATCGCTGCGAGTATCGACCCTGAAATTCTACTTATTGACGAGGCGCTAAACACTGGCGACGCTCAATTCGCAGGACGCAGCAAGAAGCGCATGGATGAGCTGCGGGAAAAGGCCGGTTGCGTCTTTCTGGTGAGCCACAGCTTGGACACCATTCTCGAAATGTGCACTCGGGTGGTCTGGATGGACAAAGGCGACCTCCTGATGGACGGCGAGCCCAAAACGGTCGTTAAGGCATACAAGGAATTCACCACTCAGCTGTCAAGAGGCAACAACATTACGGCTGCCAAAATGCGGTCTGATGCCATGGACTCCCTCACTGTCACCCGTGTGCTGGAGCGCTCCACCGGACGCCGCAGCACGAGGGCACAGTAAATGGGTGTTCTAGCCGACGCACGGACCGCTTTGTGGCACCTTCGCGCGGGTGGTCCCGCCCAAGTCCGCGATTGGAAGCTCCGCAGCCGCGCCGAACGCGGCTTCGCCGACCCCGCCAACGCCCGCGGGGTCGAAGCCGGATGGATTGGCCGCGGTTCCAACCGACGGCTGTCCATCCCCGCAGCGCCAATGCCGGCGCCGGTCCCACGCCGGAGCGACCTCACGGTCGGCGTGATCCTGGACGAGTTCTCCGCCATGGCCTTTGCTCACGAATGGGATACCGTCCCCCTGGACCCCGCAACCTGGCAGCGGCAGATGACGGACAATGCCATGGACCTGGTCTTCATCGAATCCGCTTGGGCCGGCAACAGCCGGCTCTGGCGCGGAAAGCTCGGCGGGCCGACGGGCCCCGCCCCCGAGTTGGTAAAGCTGCTGGCATGGAGCCGCGAACACGGCATTCCCACGGTCTTCTGGAACAAGGAAGATCCGCCCCATTACGAGGATTTCCTGCCGGCGGCGGCGCTCTTTGACTACGTGTTCACCTCCGACGTCCGCAGGGTTCCGTTCTACCGCCGGGATCTGGGCCACGACAACATAGGCGTTCTGCCCTTCGCGGCACAGCCCGCAATCCATAATCCCGTGCGGCCGCGCCACGGCCGGCATTCCCGGGACATCGCCTTTGCCGGTATGTACTTTGCCCACAAGTATCCGGAACGGCGCGAACAAATGGACCTGCTGCTCGGCGGAGCCATGGATGCCTCGGCAAAACTGGTCAGCGGGCTGGAAATTTTTTCCCGCAAGCTGGGCGGAGACGCGAACTATCAGTTCCCCGCACCGCTGGATTCCCGCGTTGTGGGTTCCCTGAGCTACCCGCAGATGCTCTCCGCCTACAAGGCGTACAAAGTATTCCTGAACGTTAATTCAGTGGTGGACTCACCGAGCATGTGTGCCAGGCGCATCTTCGAAATCAGCGCCGCCGGCACCCCGGTGATAAGTACTCCCAGCGCTGCCGTGGAGCAGTTCTTCGCGCCCAACGAAGTTCCGGTGGCCCGCAGCCGGGAGGAAGCGGCAGCTCTGAGCCGTGGTCTGGCGAGCAACCCGGAGTACAACGACCGCACGGTCCACCGGGCCCAGCGCCGCATTTGGAACGAGCACACCTATGCCCACCGGGCTGAAACCGTCCTGGCCGCCGTTCTTCCGGACCGTGCCCGTCCACTTCACCGGCCCACCGTTTCAGCCCTGGTTCCGACCATCCGTCCGCACCAGCTGGATAACCTTTTCGCAACCGTCGCCAGGCAACAGGGCGTCGACGTCGAACTGGTGCTCCTGACCCACGGCTTCACGCTGGAACCGGATGCCCTGGAGCAGCTGAAGACCAAGCACGGACTGGACCGGGTGCAGCTGCTGACTGCTGGCAGTGATGTCTCGCTGGGGGAGTGCTTGAACAGGTGCGCCGCCGCGGCCACCGGCGAAGTGGTGGCGAAGATGGATGACGATGACCATTACGGACCGCACTACCTCAGCGACCAGCTGCACGCCCTGCAGTACTCCGGCGCGGACATCGTGGGCAAACAGGCGCATTACATGCACCTGCGCAGTTCCAATGCCACGGTCCTGCGCTTTGGCCACCGGGAGCACCGGTACACCGACTTTGTCATGGGCCCCACCATCGTGGCCCGCCGCAACCTGGTCATGGAACTGCCCTTCCCCGCCCTGGGGCTGGGCGAGGACACGGGCTTCCTGCGGCAGGCAGCCGCAGCCGGCAAGCGCATCTACTCAGCAGACCGATTCAACTATTTTCAGGTCCGGGAAGCATCCGGACATACTTGGCAGGTCGACGACGCCACTCTGGTGGCCTCAGGAGACGTGAAATTTTATGGGGGACCACATGAACACACAGACATATAACGCCGGCGAGGCAGCAACGGATATCGCCACCGTCGCCGTCGTGGGCCTCGGCTACATTGGGCTGCCCACCGCCGCCATTCTGGCCGCCAAGGGCCTGAAAGTGATTGGTGTTGATGTCAATCCCGACACCGTGGAAGCAGTTAATGAGGGTCGGGTTCCTTTCGTGGAGCCGGACCTGGGCGTGCACGTGGCAGGCGCGGTGAGCCAGGGATACCTCAAAGCGCAGGCCGCCATGCCGGAGGCTGACGCCTACATTGTCGCAGTTCCGACTCCTTTCCAGGACGATAAGACCGCCGACCTCGTGTACGTGGAGCAGGCAGCCCGCAACATCGCCGCCCGGATCCGTCCCGGCAACTTGGTCATCCTGGAATCGACGTCGCCCCCCGGGACCACGCGCCGGATGGCTGAGGTCATTCTGGAGCTGCGTCCTGACCTGGCAGCGGACGCCAACGGGGGCACCGAAGCAGTGTTGTTCGCACACTGCCCGGAGCGGGTGCTGCCGGGTCGGATCATGATTGAACTGGTCACAAATGACCGCATTATCGGCGGGCTGACGCCGGAAGCGGCCAGCGCGGCCGCAGGCCTGTACAGCACCTTCTGCCAGGGAAGCATCCACCTCACTGACGCGGCCACCGCCGAAATGGCCAAGTTGGTGGAGAACGCCTACCGCGACGTGAACATTGCGTTCGCCAATGAGCTGTCCGTCATCAGCGACAACTTGGGCATCGACGTCTGGAACCTGATCGAGCTGGCCAACCACCATCCGCGTGTGAACATCCTGCAGCCCGGCCCGGGCGTGGGCGGCCACTGCATTGCTGTCGACCCGTGGTTCATCGTTTCCGCGGACCCGGAGAACTCCCGGCTGATCCGCACTGCCCGGGAGGTCAATGACGCCAAACCCGGCCATGTGGTGGCCGAGGTGAAAGCCGCTGTTGAAGGCATCGACTCGCCGGTCATCGCAACCCTCGGGCTGGCGTTCAAGGCGAACATTGACGACACGCGGGAGTCGCCGGCGGTGGAGATTGTCAGGCGGCTGGCCGTCGACAATCCGGACGCCCGGATTGCGGTGGGACGCTCGTTCCTCGGATCCACGCTTCCGGATGAACTCAGCCCGCTGCCCAACGTGGTGTCGATGGTGACTGACGACGCCGTGGCAGCCGCTGACGCCGTCGTCCTGCTGGTGGACCATGATGCGTTTCGCGAGATTCGACCTGAGCAGCTGGAGGGAAAGGCCATCATCGATACCAGGGGATTCTGGCGCCCGTAGGCTGCTCGGCTTTCGCTTGGCGATAACAAGCCGATAATTTTTTGATCACGGTAGTAGTGAAATATCGTTGGTAATAGCGATACAAAATCAGATGTTTGTGAATTTGTAAGGAGTATTAAGTTGGACAGTAAAATAGTAGTCGTCGGTCAGGGTTATGTGGGCCTACCCCTTGCCTTGGAAGCTACGCGGGCGGGTCTCACCGTCACGGGCCTTGATTTGAACCAGGGCACGGTTGGGGGTTTGAACAGCGGTAAGTCGCACGTCGACGACGTGAGTGACAGTGATATCGCACAAATGCTCGAATCCGGATACAAGGCTTCTTCCGATCCCTCGGTGATTTCGGGCGCCGACACCGTGGTTATTTGTGTTCCCACGCCACTGGGAGAGGCATCAAAACCTGACCTGGCGGCTGTTATCGGCGCGACCAAGTCCATTGCGCAATACATGATGCCCGGTACGCTGGTGGTCTTGGAATCAACTACCTACCCGGGGACCACCGATGATCTGATTCTTCCTCTGCTTGAGGCCGGTGGCCTCCAAGTTGATGTTGATTTCCATCTCGCCTTCTCGCCGGAAAGAATTGATCCGGGAAACCCCATTTACGGGTTGAAGAACACGCCAAAGGTTGTGGGTGGTGTGACTCCCGCTTCCACTGCCCGCGCGGTGGCTTTCTACAGTTCAGTAGTTGATGTCGTCGTGCCCGTGCGGGGTGCGAAGGAAGCGGAAACGGCAAAACTGCTGGAGAATACTTACCGCCACATCAACATTGCGCTGGTAAACGAGATGAGCCGGTTCTGTCATGAGCTGGGCATCGATCTCTGGAACGTGATCGATGCGGCTTCCACGAAACCCTTTGGTTTTCAGGCATTTTATCCCGGTCCAGGCGTTGGGGGGCACTGCATTCCTATTGATCCCAACTACCTCAGCTATGAAGTCAAACGAAAGCTGGGTGTGCCTTTCCGATTTGTCGAATTGGCAGAGGAAGTCAACGGGTCTATGCCCAAGTATGTGGTTGAGCGGCTTCAGGATGCGCTCAATGAGCGGCAGAAGGCCCTAAACGGCGCCTCGGTCCTCCTGCTGGGTGTTACTTACAAAAAGAACATCGCGGATCAGCGGGAATCACCGGCCATCCCTGTAGGGGAGCTGTTGAAGGGAAAGGGCGCAGTCCTTTCCTTCCATGATCCCAAGGTTCAAACGTGGACTCTGGGAGATTCTGCCATCGAAAGAGTACTTGACTTGAATGACGCAGTCGAGAACGCTGACGCCGTGGTCCTTATGCAGAACCACGAGAGCTACGACGTGGACGCGTTGGCCTCGAAGGCAGCGCTCTTCTTCGATACGAGGGGCGTTACAACAACCGAAGAGGCTATCCGTCTGTGACACAATCAACGAACATCAAATCGATCATCAAAAGACTGGCCATTAGCCCGAAGCAAATTGTTGTTGGCCTTGTTGGCGCGGTATTTGGCCTTTGTGCGCTATTGTCCAGTTGGTTTGAATGGTCCCTGGGGCGCGACATCTCCTTTGTCGGCATGTCAGGTGCGGTATTACTGGTGCTCTTTATGCTGCTCAGGAGTCTGGCGCTCAAGACGGCATCAATCAGACGAGATATTCTCAGGCTAAGCCAACGTCAAGCTTCAGCGTCGCAGAGAATTGAAGCGAGCACTGGACTGTCGGGAGTCGTTGCTGCGCAAACCGCCTCCGGCGAAGCGACCGTAGGTAACTCGCTCGGACACAGAGGCAGGTACTTTGGCGTCGGACCGGAATACGACTATGCATGGCGCGCGGCACAAGCGGCTCCTGCCTATGAAACGTTTGCCCTTCGGACCCGCAGCCTTTCCATGAGGGATGTGCTCGCTCGTGCTGCCACCGGTTTACAGTTCAACTACAAGGACCTGCTGCAGGTGGTCCGGAGCAGCCGTGCCGTAAGGATGGACAATTTCAGCAAAGTTGTCGGTGAATGGCGAGTAAAGGGGCTCCTGACACTTGCTCGGGTGGTCGCGAATCAGCGGGTTCTTCCGAATGATGCAGCCACTGCGATTCTCCTGTTTGAGGTTGTGATCCAGGTCTTTGGAGTATCAGCACTTGGCCGAAGCGACCAGCGGCTCTATGTGGAGGCGCTGGTGGATGATGGGCGAGCGCGCGAAGCTGCGCGCCGGATCAAGGAATTCAAATTGACTGGGAAAGACCCGGTCCAGGCAGCGCTGCTGACAGCCAACCTTATCCTGCCAAGTGGCACTGACTCTGCGGACTGGACTCCGTGGCTGGAGAAAATCAACCGTGTTTTGGCGTTTGAGGATGCGGCGCCGATCAGCCTGTCCGCTGGAGCCGGCACGCCGCTGGATCGAGTGCAGGTCGCTGAACAGATTGCCAAACCCAGGAAGCCCAGAGGCCGGGATCCGCTTGTCACCGTGATCGTCCCAACGCATAACGGATCTGAGCTCATTCACACCGCGCTTGCCTCACTGCATGCTCAAACTTGGAAAAACATCGAGGTCATCGTGGTGGATGACTGCTCGGACGCCGTTCATGTCCAGAAGCTGCGGCAGATATGCGGCACTTACGACAACGTGTTGCTGTTGGAGCAGAGCGTCAACGGAGGTGCATATCTTGCCCGAAACGCTGCGTTGACACATGCCCGTGGTGAGTTCATTACGGTCCACGACGATGACGACTGGTCCCATCCGGAAAAAATTGAACGTCAGGTGACGAGGCTAATCGAGGACCCGGCACGGATGGCGAATATGTCAATGCATACCCGTGTGACCGACATGCTGTCCTTCCTGCGCATCAATAACAACACGAGTTTCACACAACCTAACTATTCTTCGATCATGTTCCGGCGCTCCAGCCTCGATCTCATTGGGAAATGGGATGCCGTGAACCGCGGAGCAGACGCTGAGTTCCGGGACCGCCTGAAAAATGTCTTCGGCGCTGACGTGGAGGTGGTTGGCAAGGTGCCCATGTCATTCACACGTACCCGTGTCGGTTCCCTCACACACGGTGAACTCGACAGGGGCTACATTGATCCGGCCCGGCTTATTTACCTTGAGTCGTACACCCAGGCCCATAAACAGGGCATTGTGGGTGGCAAGACGGAGCGCCGCGAGTTTGCAGCTCCCCTCGATATGCTGCCCGAATGGCGCGGAAAGCATAAAGGGGGATTTGACGTCGTCTACGCGACAGATTTCCGGTTCCCAGGCGGAACAACGTCGCTGACAATCGGAGAAATAAAAGCCGCAGTGGGCGTGGGCCTGAGGGTTGGTGTCGTGCAGCTTGATTCACCGCTAAACAAGCCCGGCACACCGTTTTCTCCCGCGCTGCTCAACATACTGCTCAGCAGCCAAGCTGCGCTGCTGCGGGTCCATGATGATTTCGACGCCGCCCTGTTGGTGGTCCGTCATCCGTCCGTGGCACAGTTCCTGGATAATACTTTTTCGCCTGCGAGGGTCAGCAAATGCATTCTGATTGCCAACACGGCACCGGTCTTAGCGGGGGGCTCGGGCAGCGTCTATGACTTGGAGCAGTGTGTCTCCAATCTCTCCCGCTGTTTTAACGTTGATCCCAGCGTGGTTCCGGAATCAGGGGTAACAAGAAAGCTCGTGGAGGCGGTGGCAGGCAATGTAAATGTTGCCGCTTATGACTGGCCTGGCTTTATCGATATCCGAGATGAAGTTGACCGCCGAGTTGGATCGCGGCTCCCCATAGTAGGGCGCCATTCCAGGGATCATCGGTTGAAGTGGCCGGATACGCTTCAAGATTTTCTGGGCGCCTATCACCAGCCAAGTGTCTTTAAGACCCATATTCTGGGTGGGATTGACTCTATTGCCACTTCGCTTCCTGAAGCTGCGCGGCAGGAGCTCGCCGTGACGCCTTTCGGCGGAGCCGACGTTCGTGAGTACCTGCTCAGCCTCGACTTTTGGGTGTATTACCACAGTGCCCGAACGATTGAGTCATTTGGTATGGCAGCTGCAGAGGCCATGGAGGCCGGTCTCATTGTCATCCTCCCTGAATATATGGCAGCCACTTTTGGAGAAGGCGCCGTCTACGCCAAGCCTTCCGAAGTCGCCTCAGTTGTTGCAAAATTCTGGAGCGATCCCGCACTTTATCGGGAACAGTCCCAGCGAGCCCGCAACTACGTTCAGAATCACTACTCGTCCGATGTTTACGCATCACGCCTTAAGGACATGATTTCCGTCAAGACAATTGATGATGTTGATCAAGCTGGCATCTCCGTTGGAGCGCTCTAGGTGTACCCGGCCGTCAGGTTGGTAGCAGTCGGCTGATGGGTGGTTTGCCTCCGAGTGCGCTGTGGTGTCGTTCATTGTTGTAGTGCTCGAGCCATGGTGCAAGTGCTGCTGTGCGTTCCTGGT
>NZ_VTFU01000007.1 GCF_009192735.1 Arthrobacter gandavensis | reverse complement strand
AGGAACGCACAGCAGCACTTGCACCATGGCTCGAGCACTACAACAATGAACGACACCACAGCGCACTCGGAGGCAAACCACCCATCAGCCGACTGCTACCAACCTGACGGCCGGGTACAACTAGGCGGTGGTTCCTCGGACACTTTGGCATCCGATCTGGGATCCCGCAGCGGACAGTGGGCGGGCTAGGCACGCTACTGACCCCACCGACTTCACCTTCTAAAACCCCGCCATCCTCCCGAAAACTCACATCTAGGGCATTTCTAGGGTGTGTCGTTATAGTCCAAGATCAACACCTACTTCGCGGCATGACGACGCTGACAAGCTCAGAGTCGGCATCAACGCGGCGGTGTGGTTGTGGGACAGCCGCTCCCGTAGGCGTGAAGGGGGTCATCAGCAGCAGGGCCCTCCATCCACGGCTCACCGTCCACCAGTACCTCTGCCTCGCCGGACGGTAGCGGAATGACCAGCTGCATCGGGACCATAGCGAACAGCGTCTCGCTTACCGTTTCCCCGTCGCGGACATCCACCCTCACCGTGGAGCCGGGTGGGTGAGCCTCGGACTCGCCTACGCACATGATGAACTCCCAACTGCTTTCTGGGGCCGGGGTGACCCACGACGGCGTGGAAGTCGATGTTGGGCTTGCTACCGAGGTGAGCTCGGGATCGGACTGCGGCGGAGGGCTTGAACACGCCGCCGCGCTCAGTACCAGTAGGCACCCCGCCAGCATGGACGGGTACTTAAAATCTCGAGAGCTCATCTCCTCAGTAAAACAGGTGATGCCGATCCTCCGCCTTTCCCTGGACACTCGACACAGGTGATTCCCCGCCCACGCATACAGCCAAGCGAGCTGCAGGGAACGGTCCGCCATCGGCTTACGGATAGGGTCTGGCTGACACACTGAACAGCGACAGCAGTCGAATGCAACCTTCACGAACGGAACCGCCCGCATGAAGAACTGGAAAGCGCCGAGCAAAATCCTCCTCCTGTTTGGGGTGTGCCTTGCTGCATTTTTCGTGCTGCGACTGTTCGTACCGTCCGAGTACGCGTTGCTGGTTCTTGGTATCCCGGGAGCTATCTTTGTCAGCTACATGGCGAACCTGGGCGTGAATATGGTCCGCAACCCACCCCCGCCACCAGGCAAATCTGACATTAAAAACAAAGCTGACCCCCAGTAGCCCTTCGTGTAGACGAGTCCCGCTAACCGATCCAGGAACGGACGCCAGAGCATCCGAGGGCCGCTGGGTTATGCCGCTCCGGGTGCTGTGATGGATTCACGGGCTGAACGCGCAGACCCGCCGTTTGTGGAGGGTATCCGCACAAAGTCAGCCAACCGCTACAGTTCGGACCATGAGCGCCCTCATGATCGGCTACGCCCGTGTCTCGACCAACGAACAGGACCTCACCGCCCAGCAGAACCAGCTAGCCGCTCTCGGTGTGCCGCCTGATCGTATCTACGCCGACCACGGGCTCACCGGCACAAACCGGGACCGCCCCGGTTTGCGTCAGGCCCTGGCTGCTGTCCGCGACGGTGACACCTTGGTCATCACTAAACTCGATCGTCTCGCCCGCTCCCTCCCCGATGCCCGCGACATCATCGAAGAGCTCACGAAGAAGAACGTGAAGCTTAGCATCGGCGGGTCCATCCACGATCCCGCGGATCCGGTTGGCCGGCTGCTGTTCAACGTCCTGGCCATGATTGCCGAATTTGAATCCGACCTCATAAGGGCTCGGACCCGTGAAGGCATGCAGGTCGCCAAGGCCAAGGGCAGGCTCCGCAGCAAGCAACCCAAACTCTCCAAGCTCCAGGAAGCCCACCTCGTCTCCCTCTATAAGGGAGGTCAGCACACAACAGCGGAGATCGCTGAGATCTTCAAGGTTGCCCGCAGTACGGTGTACCGAATTGTGCAGAGAACACCCTAGATCCAGCTTTAGCCGGCGCTCCATGAGACCACACCTGCGGGCCTACGTCAGGATGAAGTTGAAAGTTCCAGCCACCACGGCCGCCGCCAGCGCGCCGCATGCAACCACGAGACCGTACAGCGTCACCCAGATATCCAGGACGGTAAATACTGACGTCCTGGCCCAGGTCCGCCCGCCGCTGCCGAATCCGCGCGCTTCCATGGCAGCGGCAAGGCGGGTGGCGCGGCGCACCGCTTGGACCAGCAGGGCCACCGACTGGCCGAGGAAGGACCGGGCACGTGCCAGCGGTCCGGCATCCGAGCCGATGCCGCGGGCGTGCCGGGCCATACCCATGCTCTGCCATTCCGAAACCAGCAGCCCCACCAGGCGCATGGCGGCCAGCGCCCCGAGCACAAAACGGTGCGGCAGCCGCAGCTTCTGGGCTAGGGCGTCAGCGAGGTCCGTCGGGTCGGTGGAGACCAGCAGGTAGATTCCGGGCATGGCGATGGCGAGCCCGCGCAGGCCGATGGCGATGCCGGCTGCGACTGAATCGGAGGTGAACAGCAGCGGCCCGGCGTCGAGCAGCACCGTTCCGGTTTTTTCCGCCAGCAGGGCTGTGCCGTAGGCGCCGATCAGGGCGGCAACCACCAGGGGCCAGATGCGTTTGAGCAGCGTCAGCGGCCGGATCCGCAGCAGCGGCAGCAGGACCAGCTCCGCGGCGAGGACTATTCCGGCACTGATCCAGTCCACACTCACCAGCACGGCCAGTGTCAGCGCTGCGGCCGCCGCCAGCTTGGACAGGGGATTCGCCCGTTCCAGCAGGGTTCCCGCCGGACGCCGGGATGGATTCACCAGATCCGTGGCCGGGGTGTCACCCGCCGGATTGAGTTCTTCCGCGCGTTTCACAGCAGTGTCCCCGCCCGGGCGGCGCCATGCTCCACCCGCAGGAGGTTGCCCCCGAGAGCGGCCAGGAATTCGGCGTCGTGGGTCACTGAAACCACCGCCGTGCCGTCGGCAACCAACGTCCGCAGCAGTGCCACGAGTTCGGCCCAGGTGTTGGCATCCTGGCCGAACGTGGGTTCATCCAGGAGCAGGATCTGCGGGTTGGTGGCAATCATCGTCGCCACTGACAGGCGGCGTTTTTCGCCGCCGGACAGGGTGAAAGGATTCGCCTGCAGCAGGGACGTCAGGCGCAGCCGCCCGGCCAGCGACTGCACCAGCTCCTCTGCCTGAGCGTCCGAGAGCCGGCGGGTGCGCCGGGGCCCGAAAGCCAGCTCCTCGCGCACGGTGGCCGCAACGAACTGATGCTCCGGCTCCTGGAATACGGTGCCGATCCTGGTCACCAGGTCCGTCGATTTCCACCGTCGCGGATCGGGTCCGGCGGCGCCGGCCAGCGCGGGAGCCGCCCGCAGGGCGCCGGCCGCCGGCGGCAGCAGCCCGCCCAGGGTCAGCGCCAGTGTCGATTTTCCGGCACCGTTGGGCCCGGTAATGCCCAGTGCAGTGCCGGCCTGAAGCGTCAGGTCCACCCCGTCAACGATGGCCGGAGCGCGTTTGCCCCGTCCAACGCCGAGCCCGCGGGCTTCGAGCAGTTCTTCGCCCGGTGCCCCTGCCGCCGGGCCGCCGGCCACGGGGCGCACTCCGGGGAGCCAAACCCCGGCGGCGGAGAGCCGGTCCCGGTTGGACGGGTCCGTGAGGACCTTCGACGGCGGTCCGTCGGCGAGGATGGCGCCGTCGGAGGCCAGGACCACCACGCGGTCCACCAGGTCGGCCCAGACCGAAACGCGGTGCTCCACGACAATCAGCGTGGCCCCGGTGCGTTCCAGGACGCCCGCGACGGCGTCCCGCACCTCCAGGACTCCCTCCGGGTCCAGGTTGGCGGTGGGCTCATCCAGCAGCAGCAGCCCCGGTTCCATGGCCAGCACCGAAGCCAGCGCCAGACGCTGCTTTTGCCCACCGGACAGGGCCGCGGTGGGGTGGTGCAGCGGCACCCGGAGTCCGACGTCGTCCAGGCTGGACCGGACACGCTCCCAGATTTCCTGTGGAGGAACCCGGAGGTTTTCGGGACCGAAGGCCACCTCATCCCCCACCCGGGAAAGCACCAGCTGGGAGTCCGGATCCTGCAGCACCAGCCCCGCCCGGCCGCGAGCCTGGAGGGGCGCAACGCCGTCGATGGTCAGGACGCCGGATTCCTCTCCCGCGGCGTCCGGACCGGATCCTTCACCCAGCACGCCGGCGAGGGCATGCAGCAGCGTGGATTTCCCCGCCCCCGAGGCGCCCAGGAGCAGGACCTTTTCCCCCGCCTCGATGTCCAGGGACAAGGAGGAGATGGCCGGAGTCCTGCGTCCGGAGTGTCGCCAGGAATACTCGCGGGCATGGACCGCTGCGGCGCCGGGGCGGGATGAGTTACGAGCGTGCATGGGATGAAGCGTCCGCTGCCCGTCCGGAGGCAAACGGGGACAGCACGCCGGTGCGGGCCAAAGCGCGGGCGATCAGCCAGGATCCAAAACCGGCAATAACAGCTCCGGAGACGGCGGCGAACACTGTGTACAGCGCCTGCCACTGGAAGGCCCATTCCGGCTTGTAGAGGATGCTCTCGCTGACTCCGAGGAAGACGCCCGAGACGAGTCCGGCCAGTACCGCCACCGGCATCGTGTAGCGGAGGTAGAGGAACGCAAGGAACACCAGCTCAGCGCCAAGGCCCTGGATGAAGCCCGAAAGCAGCACCGACAGGCCGAACTGGGTGCCCAGCACGCCGGAAACGGCGGCTGCGAGGACTTCACAGTAAATTGCGGCTCCGGGTTTGCGGATGATGAGCACGCCGAGCACGCCGGCGATCAGCCAGCCGCCGGTGTACAGTCCGCCGAGCGGGGGGAAAGCCAGGATAAGCGCTTCAACACCCGCGTAGCCCAGTGACCACGCCCAAAAAATCACGCCCACGGCCACGGCAAGCACCGACGCGACCACGATATCCACCACCCGCCATGGCCGGCGCAGGGATGAGAGCTGTTGCTGGAAACGGTTCTGCTGCATGGAAAATCCTCCTGAGGTACAGGAGGGGAGGGACTGGGCACGGCGGATTGCCGTGAGGTCCCGTGAGATCTCGACTCCCTAGCGCCGGTACTAACCGGATCAGGTTCGAGGGTCTGCGGATGTCCGCACTCTCAGCGCCGTTGTGCTTCGGCGTCTTTGCCTCCGGGACGGGCCCGAGGGAAAGACGCGGGAAGCGGCGCTCCCCTGTCGTATGTTTTGCGCTTCCCACTGTACACATGGACCGGCATCTTTGGGGGGAACGCGGGTAGGGTTAGGAAAAAGGCCTTCAACCCCAGGAGCAACCATGAACCTGATCCTCAAACTGCTCGCCACCGGTGCCAGCGTTGGCGCGGGCATCCTGTCCGCCAAAATCCTGGACTTCGTCTGGACCCGCGTTACCGGCAACGAACCGCCCCGGGACAAGGACGGCGTGCTGGACGTCAGCCTGCGCACCGCAGTGATTTTCGCCGTCGTCTCCGGCGCCGTAAGCCAGGGCATCCGGGTCCTGACGAACCGCGGAACCCAGCGTGCCATCCAGCGCTACCAGAAGACGCCGGAAATCGTCTAGGCACGCTGCTTTACAGCGTTTCCAAGCTTTACCGCAGGGCGCTCAGCCCTCGGGACTGTGTCCCGGGCGCCGGGCGCCCTGCGTCGTTGTATCCGCTTCCGCTCCGCGTACCGCGCCGGGCTGCGCCTCGGGCACCTGGCGCGAAGTGCCGCCAGCTGCGTCGTCGTCGTCGAGCGAGCCGGCCGGCGGGTGCTCTCCGGGGTCGTCGTCCACACGGGGATCCCCGGCGTCGCTCTCCGCGGCGGTTCCGGCGCCGGCCTGCAGCAGTTCCTGGGCGCGGCCCACAACGTCATCCAGCTCATCGATGGTGAGCAGTTCCGGCCGCAGGTGCTTGGTGCGGTAACCGGCGCGGCCAATCATGTGGGCCGACACCGGAGCGGTGAGGAGCATGAACAGCCAGCAGACCGCAAGAACCGGCAGCAGTGCCCAGCTTTCGAACTGCACGGCCATGGCCAGCAGGAACAGCAGCAGGCCCAGCACCTGGGGTTTGGATGCGGCGTGCATCCGGCTCATCAGGTCGGGGAAACGCGTCAGGCCGATGGCTGCGGCCAGCGACATCAAAGCGCCGCCGACCATGAGGATGCCAACGATCAGGTCCTTGATTTCGGAGCTCACCGGTTATCTCCTGTCCGTAACGAAGCGGGCAACGGTCACTGAGCCGATGAAGCCGATCAGCGAAATGGACACCAGCAGCGCCAGGAAGTTGAGGTTCCGGTTAACGATCATGTCAGTCGCCAGGGCAGCGCCGACGATGGTCAGCAGGACGTCCGCGGCCAGCACCCGGTCCAGGATGGACGGGCCGCGGGCGATCCGGAAAATCGCGCCGGCCGCAGCGGCCGAGAGCATAATCGACACCAGAATCACAAAAACTGTCATCATGACGGTCCTCCCTTGCCGGTTGCGGCGGTTCCGTCCAGCACGGCGGCTTCTTCCCGTGCGAGGGCTTCCTCGGCCTTGAGGACCTCCAGGTCCTCGCGGGTGCCGATGCTGCGGATCAGCCACGATTCCGTGTCACGGACGTCCTTGCGGACCTTGTCGGCGTTCTCCGGGGTGGACACGTTCAGGCAGTGCAGGTAAAGCGTGGAGGTGGACCGGTCCACCTCCACCACCAGGGAACCCGGGATCAGCGACAGGGCATGGCCGGTGGCTGTGACCAGGAGGTCCGAGTGGCTGCGCAGCTTCACGCCCACCACGGCATTCTTGATGTTCGGCCCCTTGGCGATGGACAGCCACAGTACCTCGAAGCTGGCGTGGACCAGCTTGTAGAAGAACCGGAACAGGAAACCCAGGGCATAGATCGGGTTGAACCGGCCACTGAGTTCCACCGGCGGCAGGTAGAAGATGTTGACCACGATGAAGGAAATGACGGCACCGAAGATCAGGTTTCCGGCGCTGAAGTCCTGCCACAGTGCTCCCCAAAGGAACACCAGCCAGATCAGCAGCGGGATTTCCTTGAGCAGCGGCACGCGGGGGCGGTTGCGCATTTGGGCTCTGCGGGTCATCGGTTTGCCCCCTCTCCCAAAACGGCTTCAATGTACGGCGTGCGGTCCAGCAGGTCCTGCGCCGCGTTGTCGCTGAGCGAGAACAGCGGGCCGGCCAGGACGCTCAGGGAGACGCCCAGGGCCACGAGTCCCACCGTGGGGTAGACCATGGTCCGCGGCAGCAGGTCGACGGCGCCGCGGCCGGCAAACCTGCCCGACGGCTTCTCGGTAACCTCGCCCGAGTTCCGCAGCGAAGAGCCGCCGGCGCCCGTCGCCAGCAGGATCGGGTCCGGGTGCACCGCGTCCTCAGGGGTGCGCCAGAACGCCCGGTTCCACACGCGTGCCATCACCAGCAGGGTCAGCAGGCTGGTCAGCACGCTGGCACCCACCAGGACGTAGGCCAGCGGAGTGCCCAGGTCCACCCCGGCCTCCAGGAGGCCGAGCTTGCCCAGGAAGCCGGAGAACGGCGGAATTCCGCCGAGGTTGATGGCCGGGATGAAGTACAGCACGGCCAGCAGCGGTGACAGCTTCGCGAGCCCGCCGAGCCGGTCCATGTTGGCGGTCCCGCCGCGGCGCTCGATCAGGCCGGTAACCAGGAACAACGAGGTCTGGATCGTAATGTGGTGGACCACGTAGAACACCGCCGACCCAATGCCGATCACCGATCCCACGGCCAGGCCAAACACCATGTAGCCAATGTGGCTGACCAGGGTGAAGGAGAGCATACGTTTGATGTCCGTCTGTGCCAGCGCACCAAGGATACCGACCACCATGGTCAGCCCCGCCACCACCATCAGCAGCGTATTGATCCGGTCTCCGGGAAAGAGCAGCGTCTCGGTCCGGACCATGGCGTACACGCCCACCTTGGTCAACAGGCCGGCAAAGACCGCGGTGACCGGGGCTGGAGCCGTGGGGTAGGAGTCAGGCAGCCAGAAGGACAGCGGGAACACGGCCGCCTTAATGCCGAAGGCCACCAGGAGCATCAGGTGCAGCGTCAGCTGCGTCCCGGGATCCAGTTCGCCCAGTTTCACGGCCAGATCCGCCATGTTCACTGTGCCGGTTGCCGCGTAAATCATGGCAATGGTGATCAGGAACAGCAGCGACGAGACCACGCTGACCACCACGTAGGTGACGCCGGCGCGGATGCGGGGCGTGGTTCCGCCCAGCGTCATCAGCACGTAGCTTGCCGTGAGCAGGATTTCGAACCCGACATAGAGGTTGAAGAGGTCTCCGGCGAGGAAGGCGTTGGACACACCCGCCACCAGGATCAGGTAGGTCGGGTGGAAGATCGAGATCGGGCCGTCCTCGTCCCCGTCCGTCATGCCCTGGCCGGCTGCGTAGATCAACACTGCCAGGCTGACGGAGGAAGAGACCACCAGCATCAGCGCGGAGAACTGGTCCACCACCATGGTGATGCCGACCGGCGGCAGCCAGCCGCCCAGGTTCACCGCCTGGGCTCCGGTCTCCCAGACCGAGAACAGCAGGATCACTTCCAGGATCAGGGTCACCGACAGGATGCTGATGCTGATGACACGCTGGGCACGGGTGTGCCGGATCAGGATGAAGGCCAGGGCAGCGCCGAAGAACGGCAGGACCACGGCCAGCGGGGCCAAACTTACGGTGTTCATTCCTTGGCCTCCGGGCTGGTGCTCTGACCGGTGGCGCGCAGGGAACCCGGCGCCTCTTCAGCCTCTTCGGGCGGGGTGAATTCTGTGGTGTCCTCGGGGACGTCCGCGTCGTCCTCCGCGTCGAAGCTGCTCTGGCTTGCCACGCGGCGGTCTTCGATGTCGTCCTGGACCTCATCCTGGCGGCTCAGCACCCAGGACCGGTAAATGATTCCCAGCATGAACGCCGTGACGGAGAAGGAGATCACAATGGAGGTCAGGATGAAGGCCTGGGGCAGCGGATCGTTGTAGTCCTCCGCGGCAATATCGGCGTTGAAGAGCGGGGCCAGGCCCTGGAATCCGCCGGTGGAGAGCAGCAGGATGTTGGTGGCGTTGGTGAGCATGGTCAGCCCCAGCACCACGCGGGTCAGGCTGCGTTCCAGGAGCAGGTAGATGCCGCAGGCATACAGCGCTCCCATAATGACCATAAAGGTGATGTTTATGCTCATCGGGCTACCTCCTCCTCTTCCTTGGCGGTTACGTCGGGTTCAGGTTCCAGCGTTTCCTCGTCGTTGGAGGATGCGCCTTCGCTGCGTTCATCGATTTCGGAGCCGAGGCTGCGCAGGACGTCCAGCACGAGTCCGACCACCACGAGGTACACGCCTATGTCGAAAATGGTGGACGTGACGAACTTGACCTCGCCGAAGATCGGCCAGGTGAACTTGATGATGGCGCTCTGCAGCACCTGCCCGCCGAAGAACAGCGGCATGGCCGCCGACAACCCGGCGATGCCGAGCCCGCCGCCGAGCAGCAGGCCGGCGCTCACCGGGCTGGCTTCGGCCAGCTCGAACCGGCCGCCCGCCAGGTAGCGGATAGTCAGCGCGAGCCCGGCCATGAGCCCGCCGGCGAAACCGCCGCCGGGAATGTTATGGCCGGCCAGGAGCAGATAGACAGAGAACAGGATGACCGAGTGGAACAGCAGGCGCGTGATCACCTCAAAGATGATCGACCGCCGTTCCGGTGCGAGCGTGCGGCCGGCAACCAGCCATGCGTCACGGGTGACGCTGGAGAACTTCCGCGCCAGGGCCAGCGTGGCCTGCTCGCGTCCGGACGACGCGAAGTGTTCGCGCCCGCGGTCGACAGAACCGGTGGCAACGCCCTCCGCGCGCCGGCGCTTGTCGCCCCGCCCGCGCACAAAGATCAGCGAGGCGACGCCGGTGGCCGCCATGGCCAGCACTGAGATCTCCCCGAAGGTATCCCAGGCGCGGATGTCCACGAGGGTGACGTTGACGATGTTGGCGCCGCCGCCCACCTCATAGGCAAGCTCCGGGTAGGCCAGCGAAATCGGCTCGGCGACACGCGATGCCATTGAAGTCATGGCAATCATCACCATGGTGGCGCCGAAGGCCACGCCCAGCAGGGCACGCAGCAGGCGGTGGCCCGCCGGTTCACGCTTCCAGAGCCGTGCCGGCAGGGAACGCAGCGCCAGGACAAAGGCCACCAGGACGATGGTTTCGACCAGCATCTGGGTCAGCGCCAGGTCCGGCGCGCCCTGCAGGGCGAAGATCAGGGCAATTCCGTAACCGGTGACGCTGACCATCAGCACTGCAAGGAAACGCTTGTTGGCGCGGGCCGCGGCCAGTGCGCCGAGGATAATGCCGACGCCGATAACCACCTGCAGCGGCGAATCGAACCAGTGGAACTGGTCAGGCAGCGGTGCGTCCCGCACGATCAGCGCGAACAGCGGTGTCACGACGGCCACTGAGAGAATGACGAACAGGTAGAACATCAGCGAACCGCGCTGCGTGCGGCCGGTGACCCAGACCGCGACGTCGTCGAGCACGCCGATGATTCCGCGGTAGGAGCGCTCAGCATCCAGCGGGGCGGTGAACCGCGCCTGCACCCGTTCCACGGCGAGGCGCTGCCAGAAGAGCAGCAGCCCCATGCCGATGGTGATGACCGTCAGCAGCAGCGCGGTGGTGAAACCGTGCCACAACGCCAGGTGGGTGGGGTCGCCGTCGGCCGGATACAGGTCAGCGTAGGACACAATGGCGGTGTCCAGCGGTGCCGGCCACAGGCCGAAGACCACGCTGACGACGGCGAGGATGCCCGGGGCCGCGATGAAGGACCACGGCACCTGCTTGAAGGGGGTGGGCTGGCAGTCGGCCTTGGTGGCAAAGCCGCCCCAGACGAAGCGGGCGCTGTACGCGAAGGTCAGGATGGAACCAATGACGACGCCGGCCAGCAGCACCGCGGCTCCCGCGGTGCCCTGTTTTTCGGCGTAGTGGACGAAGGTCTCATACACCGATTCCTTGGCCACGAAGCCGAGCAGCGGCGGAACACCGGCCATCGAGGCGGCGCCGATGAGCGCCACGATGAACAGCTTCGGGGCGGAGCGGTGGATTCCGGAAAGCTTGCGGATGTCGCGGGTGCCCGACTGGTGGTCGACGATGCCCACCACCAGGAACAGGGTGGCCTTGAAAAAACCGTGGGCCAGCAGCAGGCCGAGCCCGGCAACGGCGGCTTCGCGGTTGCCGAGGCCCACCACCAGGGTCAGGAAACCGAGCTGGCTGACGGTTCCGTAGGCCAGGATCAGCTTCAGGTCGTATTGGCGCAGAGCGCGCCAGCCGCCCAGCAGCATGGTGGACAGTCCAAGGACCAGCACGACGGCGTGCCAGTAGGCCGACTCCGAGAAGCCGGGAGCAAGCCGGGCGACGAGATAGATGCCGGCCTTGACCATGGCTGCGGCATGCAGGTACGCGCTGACCGGTGTGGGCGCGGCCATGGCGGCGGGGAGCCAGAAGTGGAACGGGAGCAGTGCGGATTTGGACACCGCGCCAACGAGCATCAGCACAATGGCGACGTCCACGAGAGCGCCGCGTTCGAGCAGCTGCGGGGCCATGGCCAGGATCTCGGAGATCCGCATGGTTCCGGCGGCGTCTCCGATGAGCACCATGCCCACCAGCATCGTCAGGCCGCCGAAGGTGGTGACGATCAGTGCCTGCAGTGCCGCGCGGCGGGCTGAAAGCCGGTGCGCGGAATAGCCGATCAGCAGGTAGGAAAGGATGGTGGTCAGTTCCCAGAAAATGAACAGCAGGATCAGGTCATCTGCCGTCACGAGGCCGAACATTGCCGCGGCAAAAGCAAGCAGCTGGGAGCCGAAAGCTCCCATCTGGGTGTCGCCGGGGCGGAAATAGCGGGCGCAGTAGAAAAGGACCAGTGATCCGACGCCGAGAATAAGGATGGAAAGGACCGCGGCCAGGGTATCCATCCGGAATGCCAGCTCCACGCGGAGGTCGGGAATCCAGGGGATAATTACGGACGGCGGGGCGTTGGGAGCGCCCGAGGCCAGCGTCTGCTCGGCACCTGTGTACCGGGGGAACGTGACCAGCAGCCAGACAAAGGCTGCTGCGGGGACGGCGGCGAGGACGTAGAACGCCGACCGGCCGATCCTGCGGAACATTACGGGCGCCACCAATGCCACCGTAAACAAAACGGTGAGCACAACTAGCACTAGATCTCCCGAGCTTTTTTTGACAGTCTTCCAGCCACGGAAAATGGCTGCAGTTATCAAGATGGTGGTCAGAGGGCGTATATCTATTCTACCCATGGCATACAGCTAAGTCGCATCGGGCGGCCCTCACAGCCCCGCCGGCGCCGGGGCGCCGGACATGCCGTTGCCCCCTTGGTGTCCTGCTATACCCGCACGCGGGATAGCATCTGGCCTATGGTCTCCAACACACAAACTTCCAGCTCCTCCGCCGCGGCGCCGCCCATCCGGAAACGGCAGGTCCTGGCCTGGGCATCCTGGGACTGGGGATCCGCTGCGTTCAACGCGGTCATGACCACCTTCGTCTTCACCGTGTACCTGACATCGGAGAGTTTTGGCGGGGAGGCCCACGCGTCCTCCGTCCTGGGTTACGGCGTTGCGCTGGCAGGACTCGTGGTGGCGCTGCTGGCTCCCGTCGTCGGCCAGCGCTCCGATGCCGGCGGCCGGCGGAAGATGTGGCTGGGGATCAACACCGGGATGATCTGCCTGGCCACGGCCCTGTGCTTCTTCGTCTTTCCGCGGCCGGAATTCCTGCTGCTGGGCGTGGGACTGATTGCACTGGGCAACGTCTTCAGCGAATTCGCGGGCGTGAACTACAACGCCATGCTGTCCCAGGTTTCCACTCCGGCAACGGTCGGCAGGGTCAGCGGCTTCGGCTGGGGCATGGGGTACGTGGGCGGCATCGCCGCTCTGGCCGCGGTGCTTGTCGGTTTCATCAACCCCGACGTCGGCTGGTTCGGCGTCACCTCGGAGGACGGCCTGAACATCCGCGCGGTTGCCGTCTTCTCCGCTGTGTGGCTCGCGGTCTTTGCGCTTCCGGTGCTGTTCGCCGTTCCCGAGGTTCCCCGGCAGCAGCGGGCGGCCGGAATTGGCTTCCTTGCGTCCTACGGACTGCTCTTCCGCCGCGTCAAGGCCATTTTCAAGACCAGCCCGCACACGGTGTGGTTCCTGTTGGCAAGTGCAATTTTCCGTGACGGCCTGGCCGCGGTCTTCACCTTTGGCGGCGTGATTGCCGGCGGAACCTTCGGCTGGCCAATGAGCCAGATCATCGTGTTTGCGATCTTCGGCAACGTAGTGGCCGCGGCCGGCGCGATCGCCGGCGGATTCCTTGATGACCTGGCCGGGCCGAAGAAGGTCATTGTCTTCTCGCTGATCGGGCTGCTCATCTCCGGCAGCGTCATTGCCGTGTGCGGACCCGACAACGTGGACTTCCTGGGAATCCAGTGGTCCGGCGACACCACCTTCTGGGTTTTCGGCCTGCTGCTGTGCCTGTTTGTGGGGCCGGCGCAGTCCGCGTCGAGGGCCTTCCTCTCCCGGCTCGCGCCGGAAGGCGAGGAAGCTGAGCTCTTTGGGCTCTACGCCACCACCGGACGCGCCGTGAGCTTCCTGGCACCGGCCCTGTTTGCGGTGTTCATTAGCATCTTCGGCGCCCAGCGTTACGGCATCCTGGGCATCCTGCTGGTCCTGCTGCTGGGCCTGCTGGCCCTGCTGCCCGTCCGGTCACCGGACAGAACGCCGCGCGCCGTGGTCCCGGAGGTCTAGCGGCCCCTAGACCTGGGTGCGGTGGAAGTTCAGGTGGCTGCGCGACGCCGTCGGCCCCCGCTGTCCCTGGTACCGGTTGCCGTACTGCCCGGAACCGTAGGCGTATTCAGCCGGCGAGCTCAGGCGGAAGAAGCACAGCTGGCCAATCTTGGACCCGGGCCAGAGCTTGATCGGCAGGGTAGCCATGTTGGACAGTTCCAGCGTCACATGGCCGGAGAATCCCGGATCGATGAAGCCCGCGGTGGAGTGCGTCAGCAGTCCCAGCCGGCCCAGCGACGATTTGCCTTCGAGACGCGCGGCAATGTCGTCCGGCAGCGTAACGGTCTCGTACGTGGAGCCGAGCACGAATTCACCCGGGTGCAGGATGAACGGCTCATCGGGGTCGACCTCGACCAGGCGGGTCAGTTCCGGCTGGTCCTGGGACGGGTCGATGTGGGCGTACTTGTGGTTGTCGAAGAGCCGGAAGAACCGGTCGATGCGCACGTCCACGCTGGAGGGCTGGACCATTCCGGGTTCGTAGGGATCAAGAACGATCCGCTTGTCGGCAATTTCGGTTCGGATGTCGCGGTCAGAAATCAGCACCTACTAAAAATAGCGCATTACCGCGGCACGCCCGGCCCGGGAAGCCGGCGCCCCGGCGGCGTGGACTACCGGCCGATTTCCGTCCGCACCGCGTACAGCTCGGGGAAGAACGTCAGTTCCAGGGCCCGCTGCAGGAAGGATGCGCCCGAGGACCCGCCGGTGCCGCGCTTGAATCCGATGGTGCGCTCCACGGTTTTCAGGTGCCGGAAGCGCCACAGCTGGAAATTGTCTTCCAGATCCACCAGCTCCTCGCAGGCTTCGTAGATGTCCCAATGCGCTGACGCGTTTTCGTAAACGTGTTTGTAAACACGCATCAGCCCTTCGTTCGCCACGTGCGCCTGGGTGACGTCCCTGGTGAGCAGCTCCTCCGGCACCTCATATCCGCGGCGGTGCAGGTAGCGGATGAACTCGTCATAGATGCTGGTTTGCCCGAGGAGCCCGGTGAGCAGTTCCGTGGCGGCCGGGTCCGCGGCAAAGACGTTAACCATGGCGGCGTTCTTATTGCCCAACAGGAACTCCACGGCGCGGTACTGATAGGACTGGAAGCCGCTGGACGCGCCGAGGTCCCCGCGGAACTCCGCGTACTCCGATGGCGTCAGGGTGGCCAGCACTGACCACTGTTCCGTCAGCGAGCGCTGGATGTGCTTGATCCGGGCGATGCCTTTCATGGCGCCGCGCAGGTCATCCCCGGCCAGCTTGGACCGCACGGCCCGCAGCTCGTGCAGGACCAGCTTCAGCCACAGCTCGGAAGTCTGGTGCTGGATGATAAACAGCATTTCATCGTGGTGCTCGGGATTGCTGACCGGATGCTGGGCGTCCAGCAGCTGATCCAGCGCCAGATAGGAGCCATAGCTCATCTTGTCGCTGAAGTCCCGTTCAATACCGGCTTCCAGGCTGCGGGTGTTCCTGCTGACGCTCATCGGTGCTCCGTGTTTTGTGGCGGATTCAGTCAGCTCCCACCGTAGCCCCCACCCCTCTCCAGTGCCTTCCCTGGCGCACCGGTGGCCTGCCCCCGCTTGAAACACCCCCCTGCCGCTGTGCCAGACTTGCCGCTGGACTTAACTCAGTTGCAGATCATTTGGATTTCCACTGCAGCCAGACTTCAACGCAGCATTCCTGCAGCATTCCTAAGGAGAGACCATGGAGAACACTGACAGCACAGACGGCACCGGCAACGGACAGGAAAACGCAGTACCCGGCAAGACGCAGTACCGGGATCCCGAGGGAGCCGCAGCACTGGAGGAAGCGATTGTGGCCGGCAAGGAAGGCCGGATCAGCAGCCAGGAACTGGTGGCACGCATCTGCGAGTCGGAACTGCTCAGCGTGGGCCGCCTGCAGGATGAGCAGGACCCCTCGTCCTTCCAGGCCCTGGTCCTGAGGGCGCCGGAGGGCGAAGCCGCTGTGGCAGCGACTTTCACCACCGCGGCGCGTGTCCCCGAGCAGATCCGGGAGCAGGCCCCGGTCATGGTCAAGGCCGGCGGAGAAGCAACGCTGCGCAGCATCGCGCAGGGCTACGGACTCGCCATCAACCCGGGCAGCGACATGGGCCTTGAGCTGGCGCCGGAGGGAGTGGCAGCCATTGTGGCCGCCTACGACCAGGCTGCCGCCAACCGCGCGGCGCAGGGAGCTTCCGACGGCGAAGCCGACGCTCCGCAGCTCCCCTAGCCACAGCCGTTTGGCCGCCTCCCCTTGCACTGTCGGAGGGGACCTCTAGGCTGAGCGCACAGGCGCAGATTCCTGCTCCTGCACAGTGCGGCTTTTCGGAGGTCACCATGATCTGCTCGATCATCCCCCCTTACCTGCTGGCGCGCATCGCCGGAGCGCAGGGAACCAGCTTCAGCAAGGCAGCGGAGGCAGCCCGGCGGGCCCTGGCCGAGATTCCGCCGCTGGAGCATGCCCGAGCGCAGGCCAAGGTCTCCCCCACCCCGCTCCCCGGCACCGCGGTGGTTCCGTCCCTGCGGCGCGAGGTGTCCGACGCCGGCGGAACGGAATCGCTGCCGGGCAGGCTCGTCCGGTCGGAGGGCGATTCACCTGCCGGCGACGATTCGGTGGATGAAGCCTATGAGGGGCTGGGGGCAACCTACGCCCTGTACCGCGACGTCTACGGCAGGGCGTCGGTCGACGGCGCCGGCGGAGTCCTGGCCGCCACCGTCCACTACGGGCGGGAGTATGACAACGCGTTCTGGAACGGCGAGCGCATGGTCTGCGGAGACGGCGACGGCGAGGTGTTCCTGCGCTTCACAAAGTCGCTCACGGTTATTGCCCATGAACTGACGCACGGCGTCATTCAGTACACCTCGCGGTTCGAGTACCAGGGCCAGGCCGGGGCGCTGAACGAGTCGGTCTCCGACGTCTTCGGTGTCCTGACGGAACAGAAGCTGCTGCGCCAGGAAGCAGCACAGGCATCGTGGCTGGTGGGTGCCGGACTGTTCACCGACCAGGTGTCCGGGACCGCCATCCGCTCGTTGAAAGCGCCCGGTACAGCGTATGACGACGACGTGCTGGGCAAGGATCCGCAGCCCGCCACCATGGACGGCTACGTTTCCACCTCGGCGGACAACGGCGGAGTCCACATCAACTCAGGCATCCCCAACCACGCCTTCTACCTCGCGGCCTCCACGCTGGGCAACTTTGCCTGGGAACGCGCCGGGCAGATCTGGTACGACACCATCACCGAGCAGGACCTCCCCGTGGACTGCACCTTCGCAGGGTTCGCCGCCGGAACGCTGGCAGCGGCGGGGAAGCGTTACGGCACCACGGGAGATGAATACGCCGCGGTCGCCGATGCCTGGAAGGCGACCGGTGTGCTGCCGTGAGGATCGTTGTGGTCCGAACCGGCGGATTTGCCGGCCTTACCAGGGTCTGGACCGCCCAGATCAGCTCCGAGGAAGCCGAGCAGGAATGGCTGCCGCTGCTGCAGAATCCCCCGCCCCCGGAACCGGGCGGTCCGGACCGGTTTGTCTATGAAATCCAGGTGGGCCCCGCGGCGGTCACACTGCCGGAACACTGTGTCCAGGGCCGGTGGCGGGACCTGGTGGAGCGTGCCCGGCAGGCCGGCGGGGACGGCACTGGGCAGGCCGGCGGTAACGGCGGCGGTGACGGCCATGATGACGCCCCGCGGAGCGAATTCGAGTGAGCCCGGGGTTACATGTAAAGTGGTTCTCTGTGCCGGTCACCCCCGGCTCTGCGGGCGTAGCTCAATGGTAGAGCGCTAGCTTCCCAAGCTTGATACGCGGGTTCGATTCCCGTCGCCCGCTCCGATGGAAAGCCCCGGAATCCCCCTGGATTCCGGGGCTTTTCGCATGTTACGGCCTCGATGTGCTCCGGTTCACGGGCGCCCGTATACTGGCGGCGATGAGCCACATTCTTCCCCCGCCTGCCCTGCTGCCGCCCGAGGTCCGCCGGATCTCCGCCGTCAGCGTCCTTCTGTAGTTCCCGGTGCTGGGGGTACTAACCGGATTCACGGTTGTCTGGATCATCATTCTTGTCGGTTACCTGATCGGCCGGCTGGGCGTGTTGGGCGCAAACGCCCAAACAGTCCTGAGCAGGCTGGCCTTCTTCGTGGCTTCGCCCGCGCTGCTGCTGGTCACCATGAGCGACGCCGACCTGCACACGGTGTTCTCGCTGCCGCTGCTCGTGGCCGGTGCCAGCGCCTTCGTGACGGCGGCCGCCTACGTGCTGTGCACCCGGTGGTGGCTCCGCCGGCCGCTGCCGGAACTGCTGATTTCGGCAATGTCGTCCTCGTTGGTCAACGGAGCAAACCTTGGGCTTCCGATTGCGGTCTACGTGCTCGGCGACGCGGCCTTCATTGCGCCGGTCCTGATCTTCCAGATGGCCATCTTCACCCCGATGTACCTGATGCTCCTGGATTCGGCCACCAGCGGGCGGCGAACGTCGGTGCGGACCTTCGCGGGGCAGGTTCTGCGCAACCCCATCATCATCGGCACCCTGATCGGACTGTTCCTGGCCGCCACCGGGCTGAATCTTCCGGTCATCATCCTCGAACCGGTCACCCTGATCGGCGGCGCGGCGGTGCCGGCCATGCTCCTGGCGTTTGGGATTTCGCTGGTTGGTTCCCGGCTCCTGCAGCGTGACGGCGGAAGGCGGGCCGACGTTGTGCTGGCATCGGCCTTCAAGCTGGTGCTGCAGCCGGTCCTGGCCTACCTGCTGGCGCGGTTTGTCCTCGGATTGGAAGGGCACCTGCTGTTCGCCGTCGTCGTTACCGCCGCCCTGCCAACCGCGCAGAACGTGTTTGTTGCCGCCAACCGGTATGAAGAAGGGGTGCTCGTAGCCAAGGACACCGTCCTGCTGACCACTTTGGTCTCCCTTCCGGTGCTTGTGGCGATCGCTGCGCTCCTGACCTGAGGAAACTACTTCCCGGGGCCCTGTATGCAGTGGCGCAAAACACTGTCAGGGCATAATGTCGTTCGAAAGGCTGCTGAGGGTGGTGGCCGCCGCGGATTTCTTCATTCCGCGCCTACGACGAGGTGGAGGCACAACACCGATGCCAACGGACGCAAGACACTACGCCCGATCCCGTGTAAGGAGCTATGCTGCCGCGGGCTTCGCCCTCGCGGTGGGAGCCACGTTGTTGAGCGGCTGCAGCTCCTCCGAAGGACCTCCCACACTCACCTGGTACATCAACCCCGATGCCGGCGGACAGGCCAACATCGCCGAGACCTGCAGCGAGGAGTCGGGCGGCGCCTACACCATTGAGACCTCGCTTCTCCCCAATGACGCGGCAGCCCAGCGCGAGCAGCTCGCCCGCCGTTTGGCGGCCGGCGACGACACCATGGACATCATGAGCCTGGACCCGCCGTTCGTGCCGGAATTCGCGGAACCCGGCTATCTGGCGCCCGTCCCCGATGACGTTGCCGAACGCACCACGCAGGACGTCGTCGAAGGCGCACTGGCCGGAGCGCGGTGGAAGGACAAGCTGGTGGCTGTCCCCTTCTGGGCCAACACGCAGATTCTCTGGTACCGGAAGTCAGTGGCGGAAGCCGCCGGATTGGACATGACCCAGCCGGTGACGTGGGACCAGATCATCGAAGCGGCGGCGGCGCAGGACAAGTTTATTGGTGTCCAGGGTGCCCGCGCCGAGTCCATGACCGTTTGGGTGAACGCGCTGATTGAATCGGCCGGCGGCACGATCGTTGAGAACCCGGACGCGCCGGCTGATGAAATCAAGCTCGGCATCGACTCCGAAGCCGGAACCCAGGCGGCGGAGATCGTGTCAACCATCGGCAAGGAGGGGCTCGGCGGTCCGGGCCTTCCCACCCAAACCGAAAACACTTCCATGATCCAGTTCCAGGGGGACCAGGGGTCCTTCATGGTGAACTACCCCTTCGTCTGGCCGGCCACCAATGAAGCGGTGACCGCGGGGACGCTGCCGGCGGAACTGATCGATGACATCGGCTGGACCCTGTACCCGCAGGTCAATGAGGGTGAAGACACCGCTCCCCCGCTCGGCGGCATCGACCTGGGCGTGGGATCCAACAGCAAGTACCCGGATCTGGCCTACCAGGCCATCGAGTGCATCGTCAGCCCGGAAAACCAGGCCCAGTACTTCACCAGCAACGGAAACCCGCCGGCCAGCGCAGCGGCCTACGACGCACCCGGAGTGAGCGACACCTTCCCGATGGCCGAAACCATCAGGGAGTCCCTCGAGTTGTCCAAGCCCCGGCCGCAGACCCCGTACTACAACGAGGTGTCGACCGGAATCCAGCAGACCTGGACTCCGCCAAGCGCGGTTGATCCGGCCACCACGCCGGCAACAAGCGCCGAGTTCATTCTTGCGGTCCTGAAAGGGGAGAAGCTGTTGTGAGTACTTCCGTAGAAGCACCCCGGGGAACCACCCCCGCCCCGGCGCCGGCAAAGCCCCGGCTCAGTGACCGGGCCCGCTCGGAGCGGCGGCTCGGCCTGTGGCTGGCTTTCCCGGCGTTCATCATCATGCTGGCGGTCACCGCCTATCCGATCCTGCTGGCCCTGTGGGAATCGCTGTTCAAGTACCGGCTTACGGCTCCGGCCGACCGCGAATTCATCGGCCTGGGCAACTACGCGGTGATCCTCACGGATTCGCTTTTCTGGCGAGACCTCGGAGTCACGCTGCTGATCACGGTCATTACCGTTGTCGTGGAACTGGTGCTGGGCTTCATCCTCGCCCTGGTGATGAACAGTGCGCTCAAGGCCGTCCGCGGCTGGCTCCGCACCGCCATCCTGGTGCCCTACGGCATCATCACAGTGGTTTCGGCCTTTGCCTGGTTCTATGCCTTCGATATTGATTCCGGCTACATCAACCACTGGTTCGACTGGGTGCCGGGCATCAACCCCGACCTGAACTGGTTCGCTGACGGCCCCACCGCCCTGTTCGTCATCATGGCCTCCGAAATCTGGAAGACCACCCCGTTTATTTCCCTCCTGCTTCTTGCCGGCCTGGCACAGGTTCCGGGTGAGCTCACTGAGGCCGCCGAGGTGGACGGCGCCACCTGGTGGCAGCGGATGGCCCGGGTCATCCTCCCGAACATGAAGGCCGCCATCATGGTGGCAGTGCTCTTCCGAGCACTGGATGCCTTCCGCATTTTCGACAACGTGTACATCATGACCAACGGCGCGTACGGGACGGAGGTCCTCTCCCTGCTCGCCTACCGCACCTCCATCACCAGGCTCGAAATCGGCATGGGCTCGGCCGTTTCCGTGCTGCTGTTCCTCTGCGTGATCATCATCTGCTTCATCGCCATCAAACTGTTCAAGGTGGACCTCACCGGTGCACGAGGGGGTAACTAATGAAAGGCTCAGCAACCAAGCGGAGAGTGACCTGGACGATTATTTCGATCCTGGTCATCCTTTACGCGCTGTTTCCGGTCGCCTCCATCCTCGCCACGTCCTTCAAGCTCCCCAGCGACCTGACCTCGGGAACCTTCCTTCCCACCACGTGGTCGTTCTCGAACTATGAACAGATTCTGGTGGGCGACGCGCAGGGCCTCTTCCTTTCCTCCCTGCGTAACTCGATCGGCATATCGCTCATTGCCACGTTCATCGCGGTGATTCTTGCAACGCTCTGCGCCTATGCCATCGCCCGCCTGGACTTCCCGGGCAAGAAGCTGATCCTGACCACGGCTCTTGGCGTGTCGATCTTCCCGGTGATCTCCATCGTGACGCCGCTGTTCAACCTGTGGCGCAATATCGGCCTTTACGACACGTGGCCCGGGCTGATCATTCCGTACCTGTCCCTGACGCTCCCCATCTCCATCTGGACCCTGTCGGCCTTTTTCCGGCAGATCCCCTGGGAGCTGGAACAGGCAGCCCAGGTGGACGGAGCAACCACCTGGCAGGCGTTCCGCAAAGCCATCGTGCCGCTGGCTGCCCCGGGCGTTTTCACCACGGCGATCATTGCGTTTTTCATCGCCTGGAACGACTTCGTGTACGGCATTTCGCTCACCTCAACCGACGCGGCGCGGCCGGTCCCTGCGGCCCTGGCGTTTTTCACCGGTGCTTCCCAGTTCGAAGAACCAACCGGCGCCATTTCGGCCGCCGCAATCATTGTCACCATTCCCGTTGTAGTCCTGGTGCTGGCGTTCCAGCGCCAGATCGTCTCGGGTCTAACCCAGGGCGCTGTCAAGGGCTAGTCCCGGCACGTTCGGTCGAAGAAAAGGATTTGTTCTCATGGCATCGATCACCCTCAAGAACCTCGTCAAAAAGTACGGCGACGGCTTTCCCGCCGTCAACGATGTCAGTCTGGACATCGCGGACGGCGAGTTCATCATCCTGGTGGGCCCTTCCGGCTGCGGAAAGTCCACGCTGCTGCGCATGATCGTGGGCCTGGAAGACATCTCCTCGGGGGACCTGCTGATCAACGGGCAGCGCGTGAACGACAAGGCGCCCCGCGACCGCAACCTGGCCATGGTGTTCCAGAACTACGCCCTTTACCCCCACCTGACCGTCTTCGAGAACATCGCCTTCCCGCTTCGCCTGGCCAAGGGAAAGTACACCGAGGAACAGGTCCGCAAGCTGGTCAACGACGCAGCGGCCACCCTGGAGCTGACGGAGCACCTGGACCGCAAGCCCGCAAACCTTTCGGGCGGCCAGCGCCAGCGGGTCGCCATGGGACGGGCCATTGTGCGGCAGGCTGACGCGTTCCTCTTTGACGAGCCGCTCTCCAACCTCGACGCCAAGCTGCGCGGCCAGATGCGGTCGGAGATTTCGCAGATGCAGCGCCGCCTGGGGACCACCAGCGTCTACGTGACGCACGACCAGACCGAGGCCATGACCCTTGGCGACCGGGTTGCCGTCCTCAAGAAGGGCATCCTGCAGCAGGTCGCTTCCCCCCGTGAACTCTATGAGCAGCCCATCAACCTCTTTGTTGCCGGGTTCATCGGCTCTCCCTCAATGAACTTCCTGCCGGCCACCGTCGAAGGCAATGTGCTGCGGACGGCCGTGGGAGATCTGACCATTCCGCAGGACAAGGCGGACAAGGCCGCCGGGAAGGACATCGTCCTGGTCGGGCTGCGGCCGGAGTTCTTCGAGGACGCCAAATTCGTGGATGAGGCCAAGCGCCCGCACGGCTCCGTTTTCACCGCTCCCATCAGCCACACCGAATGGCTGGGCAACGAGCAGTACGGCTACATCCCCTTCAACCCGGATCCCGAGGTCAAGGAACTGCTGGACGGGCTGGCCCGCGACATGGACGCCGATGAACTGCGCCCGCAGATTGTGGTCACCATCGACGCCGCATCCCGCATCCGCGGCGGCCGGGACGCCGAGCTGTGGCTGGACACCCGCAAGGTCCATCTGTTCGACCCGGAGTCGGGGGAAAACCTCACCCGTGACGCGAAGGCTGGAGCGGAGCTCACGGAGGAAGCGAACGCCGCCCGGGCCGAAGAAATCGCCATGGCACGCGAGAGGGACGCGGTTTCCAGCGGCGCCGAATCGTAGCTTCGCCGGAAGAAGCCCGGACCGCGGCCCCCTCGGGTCCGGGCTTCCCGCAGTTCCACCCGGTATCGTTTGAGCAGTGCAGGGAACAACTTCAGTAATCAAGGCAGTGGCCACGTGGCTGCTTGCGCTCATGGTCACGGTGGCCGCCGCAGTGGTGGTCATCTTTTTCGTCAACGCCAAGATCTACGGCCCCGAACACCAGGTCACCAGCTATTTCGCGGCCCTCCAGGACGGCGACGGCGAGCGTGCCCTTGGCCTGCTTGCCGCCAAGGTCCCGGATGCCAATGCTGCGCTGCTGGATGATGAGGGGCTGCGGGCCTCCACGGCCGGCCTCGAAGTGCTGGAGATCGGCGAGCCAAAGGACGCGGGCGGAAGCCGGGTGGACCTTGATGTCCGCTATTCCCTCGGCGGCGAGGAAGCGACGAGCACTTTCCGCCTGGAACGGACCGAGAAGCAGTGGCTCTTCTTCGACCACTGGTCCTTTGTTCCGTCCTCACTGCCGACGCTGACGGTCACCGCAGCGGGCCAGCAGGAAGCCACCATCAACGGCGTCCAGGTTGCCCTGCACGAGGATGAGACCACCTTTGCGGCGTTTTATCCCGCGCGCGTCGAGGTCTCCTACACCTCGGAGTATTTCGCCGCCGCGCCGCAGCAGGGCTCGCTGGCTTCACCGCAGGACACGGTGGACCTGGTGCTCACCACGGAGGCCACCGAGGCGCTGAAGAATGCCGTGGACGAAGACGTCCGTGCCTTCCTGGCCGGCTGCACCAGCGCCCAGGACCGTCTCGCTCCCCCGGGCTGCCCCTTCTTCCACTTCACCGACAACCGGGTTGAACTGCCGATCGTCTGGGAGATCACTGAGTTCCCCGAGGTGAAGATCCGTTCCGTCTCCGGCAACTGGGTGCTGTCCCCGCTCAATGGCAAGGCCCGCCTCACCGCCACGCAGACGGACCTGTTCAGCGGTGCCAAGAGTCCGCTGGAAGTGGAAAAAGACTTCAGCTTCGCGGCCCAGCTCTCGGTCGGCAGCGACGACGTATCGGTCACTCCGCTCATCGACTGACCGGGCGCCTGATGCGGCGCCGGGACGACACCCGGCGCCCTGGACAACACTCCGTAACGGCAAGAAGGTGCGCCTCCCATCCCTGGGAGGCGCACCTTCTGTTCCTGCGCGGTGGTGCGCCGGTGCGGTTTGGCGTGCGGTTAGTCGAGCCCGCGCAGGTCCAGCGTCAGCACCGAGTCGCCCGAGCCGTCGATGGTCACCGGGATGCCCCAGTCCTGCTGGTACAGGTGGCAGGCGGCGTGGTCGGGGATTTCTCCGCCGGGTTCGCCGTCGCACGCCGCAGCCCGCGCCGTGATGTGAAGAACGCCGCCGGGAACCTGATCCGAGAGCACCAGCTCACGGGTCAGCCCGGTGGAGGTGCCGCCGCCGGAAATGAGCAGCTCCTCGGGCGAGGATGAGATCTTCAACTGGGTCGGATCTCCCCACCGGTCATCCAGCTTCTGGCCCTTGGGCGCCGAGAACCGCACGGACAGGGCAACCGGCCCGGCAGCCATCGGGCTGGCCGGACGCTGCGTCTGCCGGGCGCCCTCGTCCACTGACTGGGCTTCCTTGGGGATCGGCAGCCGGACCAGCTCATGCTTGTTGGCATCCACGACAATCAGCAGCGGTTCGGCCGCCGTGGTGTCCACCAGCAGATCGGAGGGCTCGGAGAGACCGCGTGCGAGCGTGGAGACTGTCCTCGTGACCGGGTCGTAGCGGCGGACCGCTCCGTTGTAGGTGTCGGCAATGGCCACGGAACCGTCCGGCAGCACTGCAACGCCCAGCGGGTGCTGCAGCCTGGCACCGTCGGCGTCGCCGTCCCGGAAACCGAAGTCGAACAGCCCGGCGCCGACGGCGGTGTCCACGGACACCTGTGTCCCGGCGTCGTCAGCGGCGAAGGACAGCCGGCGCAGAGCCGACGTCTCCGAATCGGCTACCCAAATGTTGCCGGCGGCATCTTCGGCCAGGCCGGAGGACTGGGCGAACCAGGCCTTGTCACCCGGACCGTCGAGGAGTCCCTCCAAACCGGTTCCGGCCAGGATGCCCACCGCCCCGGTGAGCGGATCGAAGGTGAAGATCTGGTGCGTGCCGGCCATGGCCACGACCAGCCGTTCCAGTTTCGTGGACCAGGTGAGGTCCCACGGTGAGGAGAGGGAAACGTCCAGGGGCGCCGTGCCAAGGTCCGACTCTGCCAGGGCAGGCTCATAGCCGCTGGCGTCCGCTGTGCTGGATTCGGACGGGTGCGGGTCCCCGGCAACCCGTTTGGTCTGGTTACCGGCGTCCAGCAGGCGCTGAATGCCGTTTCCCGCCACAGTGGTCACTGTTCCGGAGCCCAGGGCGACCGCCCGCAGGCGGTGGTTGACCGTGTCGGCCACGACGACGTCGTACCCCGCAGCCTCGGCCACGGCCGCCGGGAGCACCGCCAAGCCCTGGGGCTCGTTGAAACGCGCGGTGGATGCCGTGCCGTCCCGCCAGCCCTTGGTGCCGTCGCCCACGATGGAGCGCACCGTGGTGAGGTCAGCTTCCAGCTCCACCAGGCGGTGGTGCCCGGTGTCCGCCACCAGGAACGTTCCGCCGGGCAGCGGAACCGCTTTGCCCGGGAAACGCAGGTTTCCGGCGGTGGGCTCGGCCGGAACGTAAGGACCGTCGCCGCGGTGCAGCGTGCCCTTGGCTTCGTGCTCGGCCACCAGTTCCGCGATCAGCGAGTCCAGTCCCGCTGCATGGCCTTCACCGGAAAGGTTGGCCACGATGTAGCCCTCCGGGTCCACGACCACGAGGGTCGGCCAGGCCCGGGCGGCGTAGGCCTGCCAGGTCAGCAGTTCCGGATCGTCCAGCACCGGGTGGTGAATCTCGTAGCGCTCAACGGCCGCGGCCAGCGCCACGGGGTCCGCCTCGTGCTCGAACTTGGGCGAATGGACGCCCACCGTGACGAGGACGTCGGAGTACTTCTCCTCCAAGGGACGCAGCTCATCAAGCACATGGAGGCAGTTGATGCAGCAGAAGGTCCAGAAGTCCAGCAGCACAACCTTGCCGCGCAGGTCTTCGAGCCCCAGTTGGCGGCCGCCGGTGTTGAGCCAGTTGCGGCCTTCCAGCGCGGACGCCCGCACCCGGTAATCGGCACGCACGGTTTCAGTCATTAACGATCTCCTTCAGAGCTGCTGGCATCCCGCTTCGCCAGATTGGCAAACATGTTGTTGTAAGCAGCCAGTTCAGCCTCATTATTCCGGTCGGCCGCCCGGTCTTTACGCCGTGTTTCGCGGGCATCGGTCCGCGACCACTGCAGGGCCACGCCAATGGCCACCATTACGGTGGGAATTTCCCCCACTCCCCACATGATGGATCCGCCCAGCTGCTGGTCCTCGAGGGCTGACAATCCCCAGTCCCGGCCCATGTTTCCGAAGTACGAGGCCTGGATCAGGGAGGTGCCGCCCATCACCGCCACCCCGAAGAAAGCGTGGAAGGCCATGGTGGCCAGCAGGATCACCAGGCGCAGCGGATACGGTGCCCGGTACGGCAGCGGGTCGATGCCGATCATCGTCAGGACAAAGATGTAGCCGGTCAGCAGGAAGTGCACCACCATCAGCTCGTGGCCGACGTGCTGGCGCAGGGCGAAGCCGAACAGCTCGGAGTAGTAGAACACCACAATGGACCCGGCGAAGTTGACCGCCGCGAAGATCGGGTTGGTCACCAGCTTGGAGAACCATGAGTGCACCCCCACCAGGATCCATTCCCGGATGCCGCGGGTTCCGTCTCCGCGCGGCGTCAGGGCTTTCAGCGCCAGCGTGACCGGCGCGCCCAGGACGAGGAACAGGGGCACCACCATGGTCAGTGACATGTGCGCAAGCATGTGGGTGCTGAACAGGACCATGCCGTAGACGGCAGGGGCCCCGGAAGTGACGTAGGTCAGCATGGCCAGGCCCGCCAGCCAGCACAGGGTCCGGACCAGCGGCCATTTGTCGCCGCGCCGGCGGACCTTGTGGACACCGCGCAGGTAGGCGACGGCGAGGGTGAGCACAATGGCCACCCACAGCCAGTCGAACCGCCATTCGGTGAGGTACCGCTCGAGGGTCAGCTCCGGCGGAAGGTCGTAGCCGGTCAGGATGCGGGCCGGGGATGCGTTGGGCGGCAGTTCCTCGGGCCGCGGGGTGGCGGTGCGGCCCAGTGCCACGGCAATACCGGACACGGCGCCCATGATGAGCAGTTCCACGCCGATCAGCTGCCACAGGACGCGGTTGGCGCTCTTTTGCTTCGGTCCGCCATGCTCGCTGGAACCGGCCGCTGAACCGGGGACCTTTGCGGGCAGCTGCGGAATGATCCACCGGCGGTGCAGGAAGCCGATGACGCCGAGCAGCAGCGTTGCCGCGGCCTTCACCAGCACCAGGGCACCCCATTCCGAGTTCAGCTGGCTGAAGGAGGTAATCCGCAGGGATGCATTGACGACGCCGGAGAGCAGCACCAGCGCGAAGGCGAAGCCGGCCAGCGCCGAGTAGCGGCGCAGCACCACACCGGTGATGGGGCCCAGCTGGCGGGACACCACGGCCAGGACGATCAGTCCTCCGATCCACAGGCAGACCCCGGCCAGGTGCAGGCCGATCGAGTTCACCGCGGCGCTGTGGTCGTCGCCGCCGGCGGAGTGCCCCACCAGCGCGATGGGAATGATGGCGCCGGCCGCCAGCACGGTGGTGGCTGCCAGTGCGTTGAGGGACCGGACACCGAAGGTCAGCGTGGTCACCACGGCGGCAATGATGCTCACGGCCAGCCAGGCACGCCCGGTGGAGAAATCGGTGACAAAGGAGCCAAGCCCCTGCGTGTAGGTGGCGTCCCCGCTCAGGGCCAGCCCTGATACGTCGGAGTAGGTGAAGAGCAGCACCCCGATGGCGGACAGGGTCCACACCGCGGCAGCAATTCCGGCCAGCGTCAGGGTCCGGGCGAACGCCGGATGTTCCGGTTCGCCGGCCTCGATCCTGCGGCCCCGTTTCAGCTTCAGCGACTTTGGCAGGATGGCCACTGAGAAGACCAGCGCGCCGATCACGGCTGCCATGGCGGCGTTGTGCAGCGCCTTGAAGACGGGCAGCGCCCACCGGGTCAGGGCGCCCGGGTCGGACAGCTGCTGGGCCGCGGCGGCACCGGAAAAGATCAGCGCCGACGCCATGGCGGTGAGCATGAGCGCGGCGGCGGCGATCAGCCAGCCGTTCCGTACGGCCGGGTCAGCAGCAGGCGCGCCGGGAGCGGGCCGGGGATCTTTTCCCGGCCGGGCGGTATCGGTGTTGGCAGTTTTAGGCACGGTACCTATTCTCTACCCACGGTAGAAATTTGGGCGAATTACGCAAAAAAGGCCGACGCCTTCCGGCGCCGGCCCTTGCCTCGTTCGAGGAGGTTACTTCTTGTTGGAGACCGAAGCCTTCAGCTTGGAGCCCGCGGTCAGCTTGACGCTGTGGCCGGCGGGGATCTGAATGGTTTCGCCGGTCTGCGGGTTGCGGCCGGTGCGGGCAGCGCGGTCGGTGCGCTCAACTGCGAGCCAGCCCGGGATGGTGATCTTTTCACCATTGGCAACGGAGGTTGCGAAGATCTCGAAGACAGCGTCAAGCACGCCATTTACTGCGGTCTGGCTGTTGCCGGACTTCTCTGCGACTGCTGCAACAAGTTCACTGCGGTTCATAGCCAATTTATGTCCTCCTGGACTAGGGGTTAGCTCGAGCGGATCACGGATGCGAAACCGCCACTGTTGGAAAACTTACCAGTCCGAGGCCGAAAAACCGGCAAAATCCGCTGTTTTTCGCGGTTTTTTCCGCTATCAGCCCAGAAAAAGGTGCCATTTAGCCCACTCGGGCTCGTAGGCTTCTTCCCTGCAACGGCGCGGATTTCGGTGAGCGGAGGAGCGGCTTGGTCCCGGCCGGTGTTTCGGGCAGCAAAAAGGGCGGCAACCGAAGAGGTTGCCGCCCTTTGAGAGCCGGTTATGCAGTGCTTACCAGCTGGACTTCTTGACGCCCGGCAGTTCGCCTGCGTGGGCCATGTTGCGGAAACGAACGCGCGAGATACCGAACTTCTGGAGGGTACCGCGGGGGCGGCCGTCGATCTGGTCGCGGTTGCGAAGGCGGACCGGCGATGCGTTGCGCGGAAGCTTCTGCAGGCCGAGGCGTGCAGCTTCGCGGGCTTCGTCGGTAGCGTTCGGGTCTACCAGAGTCTTCTTCAGTTCGAGGCGCTTCGCGGCGTAGCGCTCAACAACGACCTTGCGCTGCTCGTTGCGGGCAATCTTTGACTTCTTTGCCATTCTTAGCGCTCCTCACGGAATTCGACGTGCTGGCGGACCTTGGGGTCGTACTTCTTCAGGACCATGCGGTCCGGGTCGTTACGACGGTTCTTGCGGGTCACGTAGGTGTACCCGGTGCCGGCGGTCGACTTCAGCTTGATGATCGGACGTACGTCCTTGTCCTTAGCCACTAGAGCTTCACACCCTTCGCGATAAGGTCAGTGATGACGGCGTCGATACCGCGCACGTCGATCGTCTTGATGCCGCGGGCCGAAACCTGCAGCGTGACGTTGCGGCGCAGGGACGGAACCCAGTAGCGCTTCTTCTGAATATTCGGATCGAACCGGCGCTTGTTGCGGCGGTGCGAGTGCGAAATGCTGTGACCAAAGCCGGGGATGGCTCCGGTGACCTGGCAGTATGCTGCCATGATCTCTCTCCTCCAGTTGTAGTAAATATGACGGTCCTCAAAAAACAGACACAGGGCGTTTGCCTAAGCACCTGCCATAAAGAGCGTCCCGCCACCAGTTTTGACACCGTTATTACTGCGACTTTCCGGAGGTGAACCTGGCGGGGTGAGATCCAGCCGAAGTGCCTCGCCGCGGGGAAGACGGTGAAGTTCAGGAAGCCAAGCAGTATCTGCCGGGACAGCCTTCAATTCTAGGTTTATACGGGTGGCCGCGCAAATGTCCGTCCGGCCGCATGGAAGCGGGCCGAGTGGACACAGGCGCAACTTAACGCCTCTCTATCCTAGGGGCAACCCGGCTTTCATTCAAACCGGCCGGATACCATACCCGGTTAACGTGCCCGACCTCACCATGGCGTGCGGTGATTCAGGACGACGACGGCGCATCCACGGCACCGTCCGCGCCCACCACCACCACGCCGGCATCCGGATCCAGGGCCGCGCCGTCCAGTTCCGTTCCTCCGCCGATGACCGCGTCGGCGTCCACGATCGCGTTGCGCAGCCGTGCCCCGGAGCTGATCCGGACGTCCCCGAGGATCACGCAGGACTCGACGTCGGCTCCGGCTTCCACCCGTGCGCCGGGGCCGATCACGCTGCGGCGGACGGTTCCCTCCACCCGTGATCCCGGAGCGAGCATGCTGTCGGAAACCTGCGCCCCGGCACCCACGTAGCCGGGGAGCCGGCGCGGAGCCGCGCTGAGGATGGGCCACTTGGGGTCGTCAAAGATCATGCCGCGCCCGTCGATGAGGTCCATGTGGCCCTCGTGGTAGCTGCGGGGAGTACCCATGTCCCGCCAGTAGCCGTCCAGCTGGTGTTCGGCCACCTTTTCCGTCTTGACCAGGTAGGGGATCAGCTGGTCTCCGTAGTCCTCGAGCTTGCCTTCCTTTTCCATCAGCTCGTCCATGGCTGACAGCAGGATGCCGGCGTCGTAGAGGAATATCTCAGCGGCAACCCGGTCAGTTTTCGGATTGTCCGGCTTGTATTCAAAGCCGGTCACCTCGCCGCCCTTGGACTCCACCACGCCGTGGTCGGAGGGATTGTTGCGGATTTTCGTGGTTACCACCGTCAGGGCGGCGTTCGCCTCCTGGTGGGTCGCCACGACGTCGCGGTAGTCCAGCCGGTACAGGTGGTCGGCGCTGAGCACGAGCACCAGGTCGGGATCATATTCGCGGATGTAGTCGGCCTGCCGGTACAGGGCATCGGCGTTGCCTTCGGCGAATCCTTCGCCTTCTCCGCCCTGGTACGGCGGCAGGACCCGGAGTCCGCCGTTGGTCCGGTCCAAGTCCCAGGGGCGCCCGCTGACGAGGTGGTCGTTGAGGGACTTGGGCTTGTACTGCTCCACGATCCAGACATCGGAAAAACCGCTGTTATGGAGATTGGAGAGGGGGACGTCGATAAGCCGGTAGGAACCGGCAACCGGCATGGCGGGCTTCGCCCGGTGCTCGGTGAGCGCTCCGAGCCTGCCCCCGGTTCCACCGGCAAGAATAATGGTCAGGATTCGGGGCGTGTGCATGAGTAATACCTCTCGATGGGGGTGATGGTGCTCAGCTGTCCCTACGCTAGCAAACGCAAAAATGCCCTGTCAGGTCCCGTCGGCGTCGAGCACGCTGAGGTCAGGGTCGATCCGGGACAGGATCCGCCGCCCCACCCGCTCGAGGTCCTCGACGTCACGGTCATCGAGGCCGTCGAAGACCAGGTCCCGCACGGTGCGGACATGATCCGGGGCCAGCCCCTCCAGGGCAGCCATCCCTTCGTCCGTGAGGGCAGCCATGGTCACCCGCGCATCGTCGGCTGAGGGGGTCCGTTCCATCCATCCGCGGCCCTCCAGCTTCTTCACCACATGGGACAGGCGGGACAGTGATGCATTGGACCGGGCCGCCAGCTCGCTCATGGGAAGGGCACGCCCGGGAGCCTCGGAGGTCATCGCCAGCACGTGATAGTCAAAGAGCGTTATCCGTGCCCGCTTAAACAGGTCCGCGTCCAGGGTGGGCGTCAGCCGGGTGGCGACGGCGTACAGCGCCAGCCAGGCCCGCCGTTCCTCGGGAGTCAGCCACCGGGGAGCGTTTGCAACAGATTCACTCATGCGTCAATTCTCCCATGGTTAGTTGAGCCTTCAAGGATTGGCGGGCGCGGGCTGCCGCAGCGGCTACTTGTTCGAGCCGGCCGTTTCCGTGCCGAAGGGCAGGGATTCGACGTCGAGCCTCGGATTTTCATCCTGCGTGGCCACCAGTTCGCGTGCTTCAGCGGCGGTGTCCACACTCGGCATTGAACCGGGCATGGGCCGGTTTGCCGATTCCTTCATGATGAAGACGGCCACGGCTCCGACGGCGGAGGTAGCCATCAGCCAGAAGGCCGGCATCATGTCGTTGCCGCTGATATTGATCAGTCCCTGCATGATCAGCGGCGCGGTGCCGCCGAAGATCGCCACGGCGAAGTTGTAGGAGATACCCATGGCGCCGTAGCGGCTGGCAGTGGTGAAAAGCGCCGGAAGCGCCGAGGCCAGGTTGGACACGTACAGCGTCACCGGAACGGCCAGCAGGACCAGGCCCAGCAGCGTGGACCACACCGGTCCCATGCCGATCAGCAGGAAGGCCGGGAAGGCGAGCACAATGGTGGAGCCGGCACCCATCATCAGGACGGGGCGGCGGCCAATGCGGTCCGACAGCTTTCCGCACAGTGGAATGCACAGTGCCATCAACACCAGGACCGGGATGGTCAGCAGGGTGCCGTGCAGGGCGTCGTAGCCCTTGGAATCCGTGAGGTAGGACGGCATGTACGAGGTCAGGGTGTAGCCCACCGTGTTTGCCGCGGAAACCAGGACCATGGCGACGATGATCGGACGCCAGTAGAGGCCGATCATGGCGAAGGTGCCCGGGGGCGTTGCCGACTCGTCGGGGTTGTCCGACGCCGCGTTTTCCTCCTGCGCGTCCAGGGTTGCCTGGAAGGCCGGAGATTCCTCGATCTTGAGGCGGAAGTAGATGGCGACGGCGCCCAGCGGGCCGGCGATGAGGAACGGAATGCGCCAGCCCCAGTCCAGCATGGTCTCCGCGCTCAGGGTCAGCTGCATGATGGAAACCACTGCGGCGCCCAGGGCAAAACCCATGTAGCTGCCCAGGTCCAGGATGCTGGAGAGGAAACCGCGGCGCTTGTCCGATGCGTACTCGGTCACGAAGGTGGTGGCGCCGGCGTACTCACCGCCCGTGGAGAACCCCTGCAGGAGCTTCATCAGGACCAGCAGGACCGGAGCCCACATGCCAATCTGGTCATAGCCTGGCAGCAGGCCGATCACGAACGTGGAGCCTGCCATCAGCATCAGGGTGACGGCCAGAATTTTCTGGCGGCCCAACCGGTCACCAAGGCGGCCAAAAACAACCCCGCCGAGCGGACGCGCCAGGAAGGTTGCTGCGAAGACGCCCAGGCTGAAAATCAACTGGGCGGAGGCGTCAGCCTCGGAGAGGAACACGGCACCCATGGTGACGGCGAGGTAGCCGTAGACACCAATATCGAACCATTCCATGGTGTTGCCGACGACGGTTCCGCCGACGGCTTTTTTCATCATCGATTTGTCGACGACGTTCACATCATCAACCTTCAGGCGCCTGCGGTTCATGATGGGACGGCGCTTGGTGGGTGCATCTTTCGGCATGTTGGCTTTCTTTCCTAGAAGTCAGCTGCGTGTATCGGAAGCAACCGGCCGGACGCCAATAGGCGCCGGGCAGACCAACAAGTTTAGGAAAAACGCCACCGCATACCGAATTGCGGAGCTAAATTCAGGCGCGGCGCGGGTGTTTAGGCCCACGCATAATCCCCGTCAGCATAAGGAATGCGCCCTTATATTGTGAAACACCTCACCGGGGCCCGTTTTGGGGCGGTTTTTTGGCTAAAACTCCGCCTTTCAGCGGCCTGCGGGCACGTCCAAACGCACCGGGACCGGGTACTTCGGAGTGAGGTTGTCGCCCGAGGAAACCCCGCGCAGCCGGCGCCCCACCCACGGCCCCAAATACTCGCGTGCCCACTGCGCGTCGCGGCGCAGCTGGTCGGCCCGGGTGCGGGCCGGCAGCGCATCCAGCTCCGGCACGTCGATGGAATCGGTGCGGCGCAGGACTTCCAGGACCTTCTTGGCTGTCAGCATGTGCCCGGCCGCCGACATGTGCAGCCGGTCCGCGTCCCAGTACCGTTCGTCCTGGAGTTCCTTCATCCGCCAGTAGTCCACCAGCTCGGCGCCCTGGCGGTCCGCAGCTTCGCGCACCAGTTCGTTGTAGAGGGCGGTCCGCCCCCGGGTGGCACCAAACACCGGAGCCCGGCCGGAGTCGAATCCGGTGAAGACGAGGACCGCGGCTCCGGAGGCGCGCAGGGTGGCAATACCGGCGTCGTACGCGTTGACCAGGGCGTCGATGTCCACTTTGGGACGCAGGATGTCGTTGCCGCCGGCGTAAAGGGTGACCAGGGTGGGCTGCAGCGCGACGGCGGCATCCACCTGCTCGGCGAGGACCTGGTGCAGCTTTTTGCCCCGGATCGCCAGGTTCGCGTATCCCCAGGAATCATCGGCGAGCATCAGCTGCTCTGCCACCCGGTCCGCCCAGCCCCGGACGCCGTTGGGCCGGGATTCGTCCCAGTCCCCCACGCCTTCGGTAAAGGAATCCCCCAGTGCCACATAACGAGAAGTAAAAGTCACTCCCACAGGGTACAAGTTGATCCGGCAGTGTCCGCATCCGCCAACGCCGGGGGCCGGGGCGGATTAGACTCTGAAGCAAACCCGAAGCTCTCCCCCGCATCAAGAAGCCGCATCAGGCAATTCAGCATGCACAGCAGTTCCGCACAGCCAAGCCGCCGCCGTTCAAAGGACACCATGCCTACCTCAGCCGCAGGAACGCGCCAGCGCGTCGCCGTCATCATGAACCCGACCAAGAAAACGGATGTGGACATCCGCGCCCTGGTTGGCCGCATCTGCCGCGACCAGGACTGGGAAGAGCCCCTGTGGCTGGAAACCACCAAGGAGGACCCCGGCCGCGGAATGGCCCGCGAGGCCATCGGCGCCGGAGTGGATCTGGTCATCGCCGCCGGCGGCGACGGCACCGTGCGCTGCGTGGCCGCCGAACTGGCAGGCACCGACACTCCCCTGGGCCTGCTGCCCCTTGGCACCGGAAACCTGCTGGCCCGTAACCTGGACATCGCCGTCGACGACCCGGAGGCAGCGGTCACCGCCGCCCTGACCGGAGCCGACCGGCGCATCGACGTCGTTCACGTAACCCTTGACCGCGCCTTGGAGGGTGACGTCTTCCTGGTCATGGCCGGGCTCGGCTACGACGCGGCCCTGATGGGTGACACGAACGACACCTTGAAGGACCGGGTCGGCTGGCTGGCCTATGTGGATGCCGGAATCCGGAACCTTCCCGGCAAGCCGGTCAAGAGCACCATCCGGTTGGACGGCGGCAAGGAGATTTCCGGCCATCCGCGCAGCGTCATGGGAGGAAACTGCGGAAAGATCATGGGTGGCCTGGAGATTTTCCCCGGTGCGCGCATCGATGACGGACTCCTGGACATCATGACCATGGCACCCCGGGGGCGGTTCGGTTGGCTCGGTGTCGTGGCAGGGCTGCTGCGGCGCGGCAAGGGAAGCACCTCGGTGGACTATTTCCAGTGCAAGGAAGCCGAGATCTTCACCGAGGTTCCGCAGGAATTCGAGGTTGACGGCGATCACCTGGGCAAGGCATCCCACGTGGCATTCCGGGTGGACCCCAGTGCCCTTCGGGTCCGGATGCCCCATGGGAAGAAAGACCCGGCGATCCTGACGGATCCCCGGGTCTAGGAACAGGCTTCCCGGCGCCTGGGCTAGATGCCCAGCCAGACGGCGGGATCCTGGTATTCGCCGTTGATGATCACTTCAAAGTGCAGGTGCGGACCGGTGGAATTGCCGGTGCTGCCAATTGCGCCGATCACGGTGTTGAGGTCCACCTGCTGTCCCACCTCAACGTGGATCTCGCTCAGGTGGTTGTAGGTGGTTTCGGTGCCGTTTCCGTGGTCCACCACGATCCGCAGACCGCCGTACTGGTGGTACTCGGCGTAGGTCACCGTGCCGGCGGCGGCAGCCTTCACCGGGGTGCCCGTGACAGCGCCAAAGTCGATGCCATTGTGGAATTCCAGTGCACCGTTGGCCAGAAGCGGATTTTCGCGCCAGCCGAAAGGCGACGTTACCCGCAGCTCGTCCAAGGGCACTGATGGCGGGGCCGGCTCGGGCTCGGGCTCCGGCTGCGGCGGCACGTCCACCGGTGTTGTGGAGCCCTGTCCGTCCGAGGGTTCTGCCGCAGCGGGCTCTTCGGCTGGCAGCTCCGACACCACTGTGGTGCGCTGGAGCCCCGGCTCATGCGCTGATTGTGCCGTTCCCACCACGGCCGATCCCACCACCAATGCGGCTGCGGCGCCCATGGCGCAGGTGCTCCGCCCGGGAGCGGCAAACCACCGCAGGTTCAGCGACAGTGACTTTGCCGCCGGGGAAAGCTGGGCCGGCCAGTATTTCCGAACCGCCGAAGCAACGTGTTTACCCGGCGGTCGGTTATCCGTGGCCCAGCTCAGGACCAGCTTCCGCAATTCCGTCAGATAACGCAGGTTCTCCGTGGTTTTCTTCGTAATCCATCACCTCTGTGCAATGTTCGGCAAAGGGGCAGGTAACAAGAAACAAAGTGGGTAAGAACACGGAGCGATGCTTCCGCAAAAGAGATCACGGAGCAGCACTCCGTCTCCTCAATTTTACGGGGTGGGGCCTGCGGACCGGAAAGGATTGTGAGCAATTACCACTGGCCCGGCGGCGGCCGTCACATCCCTAGAATTCGGCCCGCCCGCTGCGCCAGTAGCCCATGAAGGCCACCTGCTTGCGGTCGATGCCGGCTTCCGTCACCAGGTACCGGCGCAGTCCCCGCACCACTGCTGCTTCACCGGCAATCCAGGCATAGAACGGCAGGGCGCCGGAAGGGGCGTGCGGGTTGGGGGTGGCCTGCACCGCGGCTTCGGTCAGCCGCTGCGGTGTCTCCCACAGGATGGCCTCGTCAACGTTGACATCTTCGATGACCGGACGCGGGGGCACCGGCGCTCCGTCCACTGAAGCCCAGCCTGGAAGAGCAACAGCTTCCCGCACGGATGCTTCGAGGAGTTCCCCGTGGGGACGGTCGCCGCGGGGCAGCCAGGACACGCGGACTGAGGATTCCGTGGAGACCGGAAGTACGTCAGTGGCCGCCGGAACCTCCAGCAGGGCATGGCCGGTGACGTCCGCCGGCAGCGATTCCAGGATGGCGGTAATGGCCGGAACAGCTGTTTCATCACCGGCCAGCAGGACGTGCCGGGCCATGCCCGGACGCCACTCAATGCCGCCGTAGCTTTCCGCTGTGACGCAGTGGGCGGCGTTTGGTCCAATAATGCTGACCCGGTCACCGGGCTGTGCCGCCGCGGCCCAGCTGGAGGCCGGACCGCCCTTGCCCGCTTCGTCAAAATGCAGGACGAAGTCGACGTCGATTTCCGGCTCCGCTCCTCCGCAGCGTGCGGAGCGGACGGTGTAGGTGCGCATGGAACCGCGCACGCCGGCGTCCAGCTGCAGCCAGTTGCGGTACCAGGCGGTGTCGCTGCAATCGAACTGCGGCATCGGCAGCGCCCGGCCGTCGGCGTCGACCGACGGCACCACGACTTTGATGCGCAGGTCGTGGGTCTGGCCCTGTACGCCGAACTCCGCCAGGCAGGAGCCGGCGAAGGTGATCCGCTGGAAGTTTCCGCTGAGCCGCTGCACGCGCTTCACTTCCACCTCGAAGCACATGACCGCCCCGGCGCTGGAGGCACGGCGTGCCTGGCGGGGAGCGGCGGTTGCTCCGTTGCGGGTGCGGACCTGCGTCATGATGCTGCCTCCAGGCGGTTCGTGATGGTTGATGCGGTGCGGGTGATGTCCTGCGGATTGGGCAGGTAGCCCACCGCTGCGGCGTCCTTCGCTGACGCGTCCTTCGGTAAGTCGTCCTGCTTCGGTCCGGCCGAGTGGTGGCGCCCCAGCGGAACCACCATGGGGGTTCCGGCCACGGGATCGCTGATAACGCGTGATTCCAGTCCGAAAACGTCACGGACGAGGTCCTCGGTGACGACGTCGTCCGGTGCGCCCTGAGCCGCGATGGCTCCGGCTTTCATTGCGATCAGGTGGTCCGCATACCGTGCGGCCAGGTTCAGGTCATGCAGGACGATCGCCACGGTGGTGCCGTTCCGGCGGTTGAGGTCGGTGACCAGGTCCAGCACCTCAATCTGGTGCGTGAGGTCAAGGAACGTGGTCGGTTCGTCCAGGAGCAGGATCTCCGTTTCCTGGGCCAGCGCCATGGCAATCCACACGCGCTGCCGCTGGCCGCCGGAGAGTTCATCGACGTTCCGGTCCGCCAGGTCCAGCGTACCCGTGGCTTCCAGTGCAGAGGCGACGGCGTCGTCGTCGGCCGGTGTCCACTGGCGGAACCAGCCCTGGTGCGGGTAGCGGCCCCGGCCCACGAGGTCCGCAACGGTGATCCCGTCGGGGGCCGTGGGAGTCTGCGGCAGCAGCCCCAGGATCCGCGCAACTTCGCGTGCGGGACGGGAATGGATGTCCTTGCCGCCAAGCAGCACCGTTCCGCCGGCGGGCTTGAGCAGCCGTGACAGACCGCGGAGCAGGGTCGATTTGCCGCAGGCATTGGCGCCGACAATCACAGTGATCCGGCCCGCCGGCAGCGTGACGGACAGCCCGTCAACCACGGTGCGGTCACCGTAGGAAAGCACCAGGTCCTGCGCGCTCAGGGTGGGCAGTTCCTGCTCACCGGATGGATTCTGGGGGTTTCCCATTTCAGCCTCCTCGGCCTACACGGTTGGAAGTGACCAGCAGCCACAGCAGGAACGGAGCGCCCAGCGCGCCGGTCACCACGCCCACGGGAAGTGAAACGCCGGGCACCAGGTTGGAGCCGGCAAAGTCGGCGGCCAGCACGATCACGGACCCCACCAGCGCCGATGCCGCCAGGGAGTGGCGTCCGCCGAGCAGCCGGCGGGCGATGGGACCGGAGAGGAAGGCGATGAACGATACGGGACCGGCGGCAGCGGTGGCGACGGCGGCCAGGGCGACGCCGGTGATGAGCAGCCCCAGCCGGCTTGCCTCCACGTGCAGGCCAAGGCCGGCAGCGGTGTCGTCTCCGAGTTCCAGTCCGCGCAGCCGCCGTGCCAGCACAGCCGTGGCCGGCAGCAGGATCAGCAGGCCGATGGCCAGGGCACCGGCCCGGTCCCAGCTGGCGGAGTTCAGGGACCCGTTCAGCCACACCAGTGCCTGGGATGCCGTGCGGACGTCGGTGCGGGTCATCAGGAACATGACGACGGCCTGCATCACTGCTGCAAAGCCGATCCCGACAAGGATCAGCCGGTAGCCCGCAGCTCCGCCACGGCGGGACAGCAGGTAAATGGCCAGTGCCACCCCCAGTGCGCCCACCAGGGCCGCCAGGGAAACAGTGGTTCCGGTTGCTCCAAAGACCACGATGCCCACCACTGCGCTGGCGCTGGCGCCATAGCTGATGCCAATGATGTCCGGGCTGGCCAGCGGGTTGCGCAGCATGGTCTGGAAGACACTGCCGGCGATCCCGAGCGCGGCACCGACCATGGTCCCGATCACGGCCCGCGGCAGCTTGCTTTCCATCACGATGTAGGTGGCGCCGGGGATCTGCTCCCCGCCGAGGATGCGGAAAAAGTCCGGAATGGTCACGGTGTAGGTGCCCAGCAGGACGCTGACGGCAAAAAGGACGGCGACGGCGCCGGCAAGGGCCGCCGTGACCGCGCAAATCCGGCGGGCGGACCTCCGGCGGGCGGAATTGACGACAGCGGCACCCACGGGCCTCTCCAGCAAGGCGCTCACAGCTGGGCCGGCTTCCGGCGCCGGACCAGCCAGATAAAGACAGGTGCGCCGATAACCGCGGTCATGACGCCCACGGGGATTTCTGCCGGCGGCAGGGCGAGCCGGCCGGCGGTATCCGCGACGATCAGCAGGATGGGGGCCAGGACCATCGAGAAGGGGAGGATCCACCGGTAGTCGGGTCCGGTCAGGGAACGGACCATGTGCGGAATGACCAGACCGACAAAGCCGATGGGCCCGGCCGCGGCTGTGGCAGCGCCGCAGAGCAGGACCACGCCCAGCGCGGTGATGCCCCGGTTGAGGCCCACCCGCTGGCCAAGGCCCCGGGCCAGGTCATCTCCCAGCGACAGGCCGTTGAGGGCCCGGCCGGCACCGAGCGTGATGACGGCTCCGACCGCCAGGAACGGCAGCACGGCCGTGATCACATCCCAGCCGCGGCCGGCCACGCTGCCCACCTGCCAGAAGCGGAAGACGTCGAAGGTCTGCTGGTTGGAGACCAGCAGGGCACTCATCATGGAACTGAGGCCGGCGGACAGTGCGGCCCCGGCCAGCGCAAGCTTCACCGGGGTGGCGCCTTCCCTGCCCAGGCTGGCGACGCTGTAGACGAGGACCGCAGCCAGGGCCGCACCGGCCAGTGCAAACCAGATGTACCCGATGAAGCTGGCCACGCCGAAGCCGTAGATGCCAAGGACGACAAAGAATGATGCACCGGCATTAACGCCGAGGATCCCGGGGTCCGCCAGCGGGTTCCGGGCCACGCCCTGCATCGCGGCGCCGGCCAGGCCCAGCGCGGCGCCGGCCAGCAGCCCCAGGACGGTGCGGGGGATGCGCGACGCCACCACTGCGTGGTCTCCGTTGGCGGGATCGAACGCAGTCAGCGCCTCAAAGACAGTCTCCAGGGGCAGCGCCCGCGCGCCCAGCGCAACGGAAGCCAGGCAGGCCACCGCCAGGACGGCAAGGGAGGCTGCCAAGATGGCGGTCCGGACGGCCGGTCGGACCACTGGACGGCGCCCGGCTGAGGGGGCCGCCGCCCGCACCGCAGGCTCTGTTTGGGGTGCCGCCGAGTGGCTGACGTTCACGCCCACGGCCGCACCTCCTTAAGATCGAATAATCTTAAGTAAGGCTAACCTACCGTGCGGGTGCTTAAGAAACACTTCTGTGCCCTATTACCCCGCCGGACGGAAAATCTGTCCGGCGGGGCAGGGAATCATTCGGCGCCGTGCCCCGCAGCCACTTCCTCGCCTTCCCGGACCGGTCCGGGGGCAGTCCCGTCTCCGAACGGACGGCCTCCCAGCTCCTCGCGGTGGTGCTCGCTGAGCCAGTTGCTGACATCCGGGCCCTTGGGCACGATCCCGGTCGGGTTGATGTCCTCGTGAACGATGTAGTAGTGCGCCTTGATCTGTTCAAAGTCGATGGTGTCGCCGAACCCCGGCGTCTGGAAAAGATCCCTGGCGTAACCCCAGAGGTTGGGCATCTCGGTGAGCTTGTTCCGGTTGCATTTGAAATGGCCGTGGTAGACCGGGTCGAACCGGACCAGCGTGGTGAAGAGCCGCACATCGGCCTCCGTGATGGTGTCCCCGATGAGGAAGCGCTGCCGCGACAGCCGGTCCTCCAGCCAGTCCATGGCAGCCCACAGCCGGTCATAGGCGGCGTCATAGGCCTCCTGCGATCCGGCAAAGCCGCAGCGGTAGACGCCGTTGTTCACCTCGGTGAAAATCCGCTTGTTCACGGCGCGCATCTCGTCCATGTGCTCCGCCGGCAGCAGGTCCGGGGCGCCTTCGCGGTGGAAGTCCTTCCACTCGGTGGAGAAGTCCTCGGTGATCTGTGGGAAGTTGTTCGTCACCACGGCGCCGCTGGGGATGTCAACGATGGCCGGAACGGTGATGCCCCGGCTGTAGCCCGGGGTGCGCCGGAAGAAGGCTTCCTGCAGGCGTTCAATGCCCAGGACCGGGTCCCTGCCGTCGGGATCCAGATCAAAGGTCCAGCTGCGCGCGTCATGGGTGGGGCCGGGCAGGCCCAGCGAAATGGCATCCTCCAGTCCCAGCAGGCGGCGGACGATGATGGTCCGGTTCGCCCACGGGCAGGCGCGGGCAGCGATCAGCCGGTACCGTCCGGCTTCCACCGGGTATCCGTCGCGCCCGTCACGGGTGATGCGCGTTTCAATGTAGTTGGTGTCCCGGGTGTATTCGCTGCCACCGGTGACATACGCTCCGCGCGTGCTGAAGCCGGAACCACCGTCCTGCTCTGTTCCAGTGCTGTCGGCCATGACGCTCCTCGTTCAGGTGTGACTTTTTGTGGGGGGGGGTCCTTCTCTGTCCACACTAACGGTTTGTTCTTCATCCTCAGCTTCCGATGTGTTCCGGGGCTGCCACCGGTAGAGTCGGGAAGACATTGTGCTTAGCCATGAGAACCACCGGCCGAGAACCACCGGCCGAGAACCAACAGCCGAAGGATCCGGAGCGCGGAATCTTCAGCGGGGAAGGACCCAGCCAGATGCGAGTAGCTGTTATCGGAGCAACCGGGAATGTCGGTACAGCCCTGCTGCGCCGGCTTGCACAGGCGCGCTGCGAACGTCCGGACGGCCTGGAGATCGTGGGCATTGCGCGGCGGGTGCCAAAAACGGGTGCTCCGCCGTACGACGGCGTCGAGTGGCACAGCATCGACATTGCCACCGCGGAGGGCCGGGACAAGCTCACCGAAGCGCTCCGGGGCGTGGACTCCGTGGTGCACCTGGCCTGGGCCATCCAGCCGAACCATGACGAGGCCGAACTCCACCGCATCAACGTCCACGGCACTGAGAATGCCCTGGCCGCGGCTGCCGCCGCCGGCGTGCGCCAGTTCGTCTGCGCCTCATCGGTGGGCGCCTACTCCCCCGCCCCAAAGGACCAGCTCACCGACGAGTCCTGGCCCGCCCGGGGCATCGCCAGCTCCCACTACAGCCGGCATAAGGGCGAGCAGGAGGCCCTGCTGGACAAGTTCGAGCGGGAGTACCCGGAAATCCCCGTGGCACGCCTGCGGCCGGGCCTGATTTTCTCGTCCGACGCCGGCACCGAGATCGGCAGCTACTTCCTGGGCCCCCTGGTGCCCAAATTCATCCTGAACAAGCTGAGGCTGCCGCTGATCCCGCTGCCGAAGGAATTCTCCTTCCAGATTGTCCACGGCGATGACATGGCCGACGCGTACTGGCGGGTGGTGGACCAGCGCGCCGAGGGCGCCTTCAACATTGCAGCTGATCCCATCATCACGCCTGAGCTGCTGGCCGGAGTCCTCGGTGCCCGGCGACTGCTGAACATTCCCGTGAAACTGGTGCGCGCCGTCGTCGGCATTACGTGGGCCGCGCATCTGCAGCGCACTGATCCGGGGTGGATCGACATGGCCGCCGGGGCTCCGTTGATGGACACTTCCCGGGCGCGGGAGCTGCTGGGCTGGCGTCCGCGCCGGACGTCCGTCGAGTCGCTGAAGTATGTCCTGGACGGCATGTCCGAGGGCGACGGCGTCAGCGGCTCGCCGCTGCTGGCTCCCCGGCGCTGAGCAGCGTCCGGGGCTCCTGCCCGACCGCACCGACTGCCGCTGCGACGTCTTCTTCCAGCAGTTCAGCGTTCAGGGCCACGCCCAGCCGGTAGGCGTCTCCTGCCGCTGTCACCGCCTGCCCGGCGGGATCCGTGACGTTGCCGACTGCCCAAATGCGGTCTGCCCCCGTCCGTCCCGCACTGTCGGTTTCCACGCAGCCGTCGGCGCCCCTGCTCAGGCCGGGCACTTGCGGGAGCAGTGGGTCCACCGCGGCACCGGGCTCACAAAACACCGCCTTGCACGGCACCCGGCGTCCATCCGCGAGGACCACTGCCGACAGGGCATCGTCCTGAACCTGCAGCTCGGCCGCGGTGCCGTGCACCACCGTTATGCCCATGGCGGTGAGGGCTTTCGTGTCCTCAGCGGTCATTTCCAATTCCTCGCCGCAAATCAGGCTGACCTCAGCCGAAAAGCTGCGCACCAGGAACGCCTGCTGCACGGAATCAGGTCCGGACGCCAGGACCGCGAGGGGCCGCCCGGCCACTTCCCAGCCATGGCAATAGGGGCACTGAAGCAGGTCCCGGCCCCAGCGCTGCGCGGCTCCGGTCAGATCCGGGAGCACGTCGCGGAGCCCGGTGGCCACCACCACGTGCCTCCCGTGGAGCACCCGGCCGTCGGCGAGTTCCACTGAGCGTTCCGCCGTGAGGGCGGTGGCCGGGACATCGATGAGCTCCACGTCATACTGCGCGAGGTCCGACCGGCACAACCGAATCAGTTCACGGGGCGCAACGCCGTCCCGCGACGGGAAACCGTGCACGTGCTCCGCCGGAGCATTCCGCGGATCGCCCGCATTGATGACACAGACACGGCGCCGGGCACGCCCGAGCACCGCCGCGGCCGTGAGCCCGGCGATTCCGCCACCAATAATGATCACGTCGAAGCGTGAGGATTGGGGTACCGAAGCAAAAGTCATGGAACTTTTGTACCGCAGAAGAGGGAAATCGTCAGCACCCTTATAGTTGCCCTACACTTTTCGACATGAATACCAGCACGCAGGCGGGACCTGCCTCAAAACTCAAGCAGGGGATCACCGGCCCCATGCTGTACCTCTTCATCCTTGGCGACGTCCTGGGCGCCGGAATTTACGCCCTGGTGGGCGAGGTGGCCGGCGAAGTCGGCGGCGCCATCTGGGTGCCGCTGGTGGTCGCCCTCGTCCTGGCGCTGCTGACCGCCGCCTCGTACGCCGAGCTGGTAACCAAATACCCCAAGGCCGGCGGCGCTGCGGTGTTCGCCCAGCGGGCGTACAAGGTTCCGGCGATATCCTTCCTCGTCGGTTTCGCCATGCTGGCGGCCGGCGTGACCAGCGCGGCGGGCCTGGCGCTGGCATTCACCGGCGACTATCTCAGTCCGTTCCTGGACGTTCCCCCGGTGCCCGCAGCCATCGTCTTTTTGCTGCTGGTGGCACTGCTCAATGCCCGCGGCATTTCCGAATCGGTGCGCAGCAATGTGGTCATGACTGTCATTGAGGTCTCCGGCCTGGTGCTCGTGATCGTGCTGGTGGGCCTCATGCTGGGCAAGGGTGAAGGTTATACGGAACAGATCACCCAATTCCCCGCGGGCGTGAACCCGGGCACCGCGGTGCTGGCGGCCTCCGTCATTGCCTACTACTCCTTTGTCGGCTTCGAAGTATCGGCCAACATCGCCGAGGAAGTGCGCGACGTGCGCCGGGTCTACCCCCGGGCCATCTTCGCCGCCATGCTCACCGCCGGCCTGGTCTACATCCTGATTGGGCTGGCGGCGTCCGTTGCCCTGCCCACCGGGGATCTGGCCGGATCCTCCGGTCCCCTGCTCGACGTCGTCAGCGCCACCGGGTTCGGCGTTCCGGACTGGCTGTTCAGCATTGTTGCCCTGGTGGCAGTTGCCAACGGCGCGCTGCTGACGATGATTATGTCTTCGCGGCTGACCTTCGGCATGGCCGAGCAGGGCCTGCTCCCGGGGGTCTTCGGCAAGGTCCTGCCCAACCGCAAGACCCCGTGGGTGGCCATTGCAGCCACCACCGCCGTCGCCATGGTCCTGACGATGACGGGCGGGCTGGCATCACTGGCCGAAACCGTCGTCCTGCTGCTGCTGTTCGTCTTCCTGAGCACCAACATTGCAGTGATTGTCCTGCGGAAGGACAAGGTGGAGGAAAAGCACTTCCGCACTCCTCTCGTGATGCCGTACCTGGCCATCGCCTCCTGCATTCTGCTTCTGACCCAGCAGGACGCCGCGGTGTGGCTGCGGGCGGGCATCCTGATGGGCGTGGGGCTTGCACTGTTCGGCGCCAGGTACCTCTCCAAGGGCAAGAATTTGGGCTCCCAGGGCAAGTAACTCCCGCTAAAACAGCGCTGCCCCGGACCAAGCGGTCCGGGGCAGCTCCTGTTACGGGGTCTATCTATTCGTGCAGGTCGTCGTCGTAGTCCTTGCCGGCATGCTGCTGGCGCAGCTTGCGGCCCTGCTCGATGTCTTCCTCTTCCTGCTCCTGGCGCTTTTCCGTCTGGCGCGTGTCACGCGGGGGCAGCTGCACGCTCTCCTCAGCCTGGATACCGGCCTGGAGTTCCCGCCCGCGCTCCACCTCGGCGTCAAACTCGGCGCCGAACAGCAGCGACAGGTTGGCCAGCCACAGCCACAGCAGCAGGACGATCACGCCACCAATGGCACCGTAGGTGGCGTTGTAGTTGCCGAAGTTTGAGACGTAGAAGCTAAAGCCGAGCGTCACGATGGCGAGGATCACCAGCGCAATAAAGGCCCCCATGCTCATCCAGCGGAACTTGGGCTGCTTCACGTTGGGGGTGGCGTAGTACAGGATCGCTATGACCAGCACCGCGAACAGGACCATCACCGGCCACTTGGCAATGTTCCAGATGGTGAGCGACTCGGCGCCGAGACCGATGAAGTTGCCCAGTGTCTCGGCTATGGGCCCGCTGATCACCAGCATGATGAGCAGCGCCGCCACCAGCAGGATCAGGATCAGGGTTACCAGCAGCTGGGTGGGCAGCAGCTTCCAGGCCGGCCGGCCTTCATCAACTTCGTAGATGCGGTTCATGGACCGTCCAAAGGCCTTCACGTAGCCGGATGCTGACCACAGCGCACCGGCAATACCGACAATCAACGCAAATCCGGCGGCACCGGACGTTGTCAGCTGCTTAATCGGGCCTTCCAGGACCTCCACCGCGCTGCCCGGAGCGAACTCTTCCAGGAAGTCGAGCATGGTGTTGGTGGTGCTTTCAGCCTGCCCCACCAGGCCGAGAATGGATACCAGCGCCAGCAGGGCCGGGAACATGGCCAGCACCGTGTAGTAGGTCAGGGCTGCTGCCAGATCAGTGCACTGGTCCTTGCTGAATTCACGGACCGTCTTGCGCAGGATGTACTTCCAACTGGGCTTTGTAACTTCGGCCGGGGTGTCCGGCTTGCTCGCGTGTTCGGGATCCGGCGCCGTTTTGGCCCCTCCGCTGTCCTGCTGCGCCATGACGGCCTCCTGGGTGCGTTGAATTGCAGGCTTTTATCCTATTGGTAAGGGGACTTACTACCAAAGGACCCTGCGCTGCGGCTCCGGCTTCCCACCGGCAGCCGGAGTCAGAACTGCTTGTAATAGTCCGTGAGCAGGGTTTCTTCCTCGGAGCTGAGCGCGCCGTCGGGATCCACCACAGGCGAGTCATCGACTGCCTCACGGCTGAAGTTGACGTAAATGTCATCCTCGTCCCGGCGTGCTCCGGCCAGTGGAACAAAGTGCTGCCTCGTTTCAAACAGGCCCAGGGCAACGGTAATCCATTCCGGCTCCCCCGTGGCCCGGTCCAGGTGCACCTGGCCCACCAGGCCCAGCCTCTCGCCGTCCTTGGCCCAAACGTTGGAGCCCTGCAGTTCATGGATCACATATTCGTCTGCCATGCCTGTTCCCCTGTTCCGTGTTTGACGCCCAACAGTCGGATGGACGCCTTGCCCTGCTGCCCAGCCAGCCAGAAGGACGGCCGTCTGTCAACCGATGGAAGGAGAATGCGCCGCCGTTGGACTAGTCGTCAGTGGAGTTCTCCTCGCGCTCATCAAAGACCTGCTTGCCCGGGCCGGCAAAGGAATGACGGCGGTCAATGGCCTCGATCGACCCGGTGAAGAACTGCGACGTGCTGGTATCTTCCGGGTCTCCGCCTGCGCGGGACCGCGGCGCTTTGTGCACCTCGGAAGCCGCGGCGCGGACTTCCTCCCAGCGTTGGCGCGGCAATGCTCCGGGGTGCCATTCCTGCAGGTACGTGACCATCGCTTCGCGGACCAGGCAGCGCAGGTCGAACAGCGCCCCGCTGTCCTCAGCGCTGACCAGGATGCGCACCCGCACCAGCGAGTTGACCGCGTCGGTAATCTGCAGGACTCCGGTCCGGCCGTCCCACAGCTCGGTTCCGGCGAGGGTTTCCTTCAGGTGCGCCCGCAGGTCCCCCACCGGCGCACGCCAGTCCAGGTCCAGCTCCACGGTGCCCAGGATGGCGGACTGCTTCCTGGTCCAGTTCTCGAACGGTGTGGTGGTGAAGTAGGTGGACGGCAGGATCAGCCGCCGGTCATCCCACAGATGCACCACCACATACGTCATGGTGATTTCTTCGATCGTTCCCCACTGGGTCTCAACGACCACGACGTCGTCAACCCGGATGGCGTCCGTAAATGCCAGCTGCATGCCGGCAAAGACGTTGGTGAGGGTGCTTTGCACGGCAAGACCGGCAACGATGGAAATCAGACCGGCGGAGGCGAGGATACCGGCGCCGAGGGCCCGGACTTCGGGGATGGTGAGCAGGACAAAGGCCACGCCGATGGTGACGATGACGGCCACGCCCACCCGGCGCCCCAGCATGATCTGCGTTTTCAGCCGGCGCATCCGGCGGTTGTCCTTGCTGTCAGTCGAGTATTTGCTCAGCAGCATCACCTCGATGATGAGCAGGACGACGACGGCCAGCCAGGCCAGTGAAGCGATCAGCCCCAGCGTGAGCACGTAGCTGACCGGACCAAACCACTCAGCGCCGGTCGCAGTGGCGCCCAGGCCAATCCGGATGCCGATAAGGGACAGCACCAGCCGCAGTGGATTGCGCCCCAGCGCTATCGCTTCGCGGATGCGGGGAACGCGCCGGAAGATCCGGGCCACGGACTCCCGGACGATCCGGGCGAGCAGCAGGGCTGCCGCCACAGCGAGGAGCACGACGAACACGGGCTTGAGGCTGGAGGCAATACTGAGCAGATCTTGCATACATTCGATCGTGTCAGTTCCATGGGGGGTCCTGTCCAATCGGACGGATGCCTCCGTGAGTGAGAACGGCAACACCGGAGCACAAAGGGAGCACCCCCGGAATCCTCCGGAGGTGCTCCCTTTTGGAACGTATTTCTTGGCCGAGAACTTGCCTGCCGGAGCTTACTTGCCGGCGTCGGCCGTGGCCGCCGCATCGGCGATCATCGGCACTACGTTGTCCAGGGCGTACGGGATGCTCAGGACGTTGATGGCGGACACTGAGAAGATGCGCTCGGCGTTGGAGTCGGCAACCAGCCCACCGTTCTTTACCGCAGGGATCTGGCCCAGCAGCGGGTCAGTGCCGAGGGAAGCGGCAGCTGCGTCATCCTGCACCCAGGTCACGAAGACGTCGGAGTCCAGCTGGTTGGCATTTTCATTGGCCCACGGGAAGTAGAACTCTCCATCAGGAGCATTCTCGTCCACGACCGGGGCCTGGACCATGCCGAGTTCGGTGAGGAATTTGGGACGGTTATCCAGAGCGGTGTAGATGGACGAGCCGGCCGGGGCAAGGTTTCCGTAGATGAAGGTTTTCCCTTCAAGCTCGGGGTGGTCTGCTGCCGCGTCCTTGATGGACTGCTCGGTGTCCGCGATCAGCTCATCGGCCTTATCTGACAGGCCCAGGGCGGCGCCGGTCATGCTGGCGGTTTCCTGCCACGACGTACCCCATTCCGCCTCGGGGTAGGCCACCACGGGAGCGATCTTGGACAGCTTGTCGTAGTCCTCCTGCGTCAACCCGGAGTAGGCGGCGAGGATGACGTCGGGGTTGGTCGCCGCGACGTCGTCAAAGGCAATCCCGTCCGTTTCCGAGTACTGGACCGGGGCGTTCTCGGAGCCGATGGGGGCACCAAGCTCTTCCAGGGCCTCGTCAATCCACGGGGTTGTTCCCTGGTCATTTCCGCCATAGTCGATGGTCGGCATGCCCACCGGAACCACGCCGAGGGCGAGCGCGGTTTCCGCATTCGCCCAGGCGACAGCAGCTACGCGCTCAGGTGCTGAATCGATGGTTGTTTCACCGTAGGCATGCTCGATGGTGACGGGGAATTCATCCGCCGCAGCAGAGGAACCGGTGCCGGCATCGGCGTCGCCTCCGGTGGACCCGGTTGAGCAGGCGGAGAGGGACAGAACGGCGACGGCGGCGACGGCCGCAGCGCGGCGCATCCGGAACAGGGCCATGGGGGCTCCTTGACTGAAGGGAAGGTAGGTTTCAACGCTGACTTTGATCCGGAAAGCCGGACAAAAGTAAGGGTATCCTACCCTTGCCCCTATTACGCAACATCAGTCTTGCGTATTACCGCTCACATGCCCATCCACTTCCCGTGGGCCAGGGGTCTGGACTACTCGGGAGCTTCGCCGGGGTAGAGGTAGACGTCTCCGCTGCGGACCTCGACCCGATGCGCCTTGGCGTTCACCAGGGCCGGCAGGCACAGTGCCTCTCCCGTCCGGAGGCAGAACCGTGCGGAGTGAATCGGGCATTCAACTTCATCGTCTTCGATCCACCCCTCTGACAGCGATGCTTCCTCGTGCGTGCACGTGTCGTTGAGCGCATAAAAGCTTCCGTTGTCGCTGTGAAAGACGGCAATGTCATCCGATGTGCCCGCCACCTCGGCGTCGACCTTCACCGCAGTTCCTTCGTCAATGTCTTCCGCGGCAGCAACTCGAATGCCTTCACTCATCTTTTACCTTCTTCCGGGCTGGGGCCGTGACGTTCCTACTGGATTACTCATCACGTTACCCCGGCCGGAGGCGGGTCCGCTCCGGAGCTACAGTGACGCCGAGGCACCTGCACGGTGCACTTCCAGCTCCCGGATCAGGCCGATAAGCTCCCGGCGCAGTTCGGGCCGGATATCGGCGGTGAATCCGGCACGTTCTATCTCGTCGGCCTGCAGCAGCATTCGGCGCCCGTGATCCGAGATTCCCACCATCCGCCGGGCAGATCCTTCCTCTTGGGGAGGCAGCTCGGCGACAAGTCCCTGGCGCGCCATTGTCACCAGCGAGGTTCCCAGCGTCTGTGCCGTAACCCTCAGCCTGCGCGCGAGCTCGGCCCGTTTCAACGGGCCGTCCGCCATCAGCACCCGGAGCACTGTGACACGCTCCTGGGTCAGTCCAACTTCCCGCAGCCGGTTATCAACTTCACGGCGAACCAATCGCGCGGCCGTTGACAGCAACCGGACGGCTTCCCAATCCCCCTCGTTCTGCATCAGCCTGCTTCCCTGTATCCATCGCCCCATATTGGGGTCCGGTTAGCATCGGAATAATCAGTGTGCTTACCATTCCAACGCTACCAGGGGGGCCTTTGTCAAGAATTGAGGTTCTTCCGGCCGTCCCGGGAATGCGATTGCAGCCCTCCGTCCGCAAACCCTTTCTGGCGGTGCCGCCGGAGCGTAGGCTGGGGCGCCACAGCCAACGGAGGCTGCCTGGTGCAGCTTGGACGAGGGGAACCGCCATGAGCACGAAGGATCTGCAGGATGCCCGAAGCGCCGGCGACGACGGCGTCCGGGAGGTCAAGGAACGGGTGGTTACCGCCCAGGATGCGCGCGCGCTGGCGGAGGCCTCACGCATCAGTGAGGACCGGCGCCCCAGCTTTGCCAAAGGCATTTACATGGGCAATTACAACCTGGCCCTCATCCGCCCGCAGCCGGTGGATCCGGAAGCGGCGATCCGGGAGCGGGACTTCCTGGACCGGCTCGCCGCATACTGCGCCACTCTGGACGGCAGGCTGATCGAGCGCACCGGCGTTATTCCGGACGAATACCTCCGGGGCCTCACCGAACTGGGCGTCTTCGGCATGAAGATTCCGCGGCAGTTTTCCGGCCTCGGCCTGTCCCTGCTCGCCTACGGCCGGGCACTGATGCTTCTGGGGTCGGTGCATCCCAGCCTTGGGGCACTGGTGTCGGCGCATCTTTCCATTGGCGTTCCGGAGCCGGTCAAGGTTTTCGGGACGGCGGAGCAGCAGGAAGAGTACCTGCCCCGCTGCGCCACAGGCGCGGTTTCCGCTTTCCTGCTGACAGAGCCCGACGTCGGGTCGGACCCTGCCCGGATGCGGGCCACCGCCGTGCCGTCCGAGGACGGCAGCGAATATGTGCTGGACGGGGTCAAGCTTTGGACCACCAACGGCGTCATTGCCGAACTGGTGGTGGTCATGGCGGCCGTACCGCCGCACGGTTCGGAGAAGGGCGGCATCAGCGCCTTCGTGGTCGAAATGGACTCTCCGGGGATCACCGTGGAAAACCGGAACAATTTCATGGGCCTGCGCGGTATCGAAAACGGGGTGACCCGGCTCCGCGGCGTCCGGGTACCGGCCGCCAACCGCCTGGGCCGGGAAGGCCAGGGCCTGAAGATCGCCCTGACCACCCTGAACACGGGCCGTCTGTCCATTCCGGCCATGTGTGCGGCGTCAGCCAAGTGGTCCGTGAAAATTGCCCGCGGCTGGACCGGGACCAGGGAACAGTGGGGACGCCCGATCGGCCAGCACGAGGCGGTGGCCAAGAAGGTGGCCTTCATCGCCGGCACCGCTTTCGCCCTGGAGAGCGTGTTTGAGCTGTCTGCCAGCATGGCCGACGCCGGCACCAAGGACATCCGGATCGAAGCCGCACTGGCCAAGCTGTGGGCCTCGGAGATGGCATACCGCGTTGGCGATGAGCTGGTGCAGATCCGCGGCGGCCGCGGCTTTGAAACCGCGGACTCCCTGGCGGCGCGGGGCGAGCGGGCAGTTGGTGCCGAGCAGCAGCTGCGGGACCTGCGCATCAACCGGGTCTTTGAAGGCAGCACGGAAATCATGCACCTGCTCATCGCCCGCGAGGCCGTTGATGCCCACCTCAAAGCCGCGGGCGATTTGGCCGTCGCGGATGCCACCCTGGGCAGGAAAGCCCGGGCCGCAGTGAAGGCCAGCGGCTTCTACGGCCGGTGGCTCCCCACCTTGGCTGCGGGGCGCGGATCGGTGCCCACCTCCTATGCGGAGTTCGGTCCCCTGGCTGTTTACCTGCGGTATGCGGACCGCGCTTCGCGCCGGCTGGCCCGGTCCGCCTTCTACGGCATGGCCCGGTGGCAGGCAGGGCTGGAGCACCACCAGGTGTTCCTGGGCCGGATTGTGGACATCGGCGCCGAACTCTTCGCCATGTCCGCCGTGTGCATGCGCGCTGAAACCATGCGCCGAAAGGATCCGGCGGAGGGCGCGGCAGCGTTTGAGCTGGCGGCGGCATTCTGCGCTCAGTCCCGGGTGCGGACCGACACCCTCTTTGACGAGCTGTGGCGAAACTCCGACGCCGAGGACCGCCGGCTCGCCAAGGGCGTCCTGTCCGGGCGGTACACCTGGCTCGAGGATGGAGTCCTGGACCAGTCCGAAGGAACCGGTCCCTGGATTTCGGAGTGGGCAAATGGTCCTGACGCCGGAGAGAACCTCCACCGCCGGTACCGCTGACGCTGCCGCCACTCCCGCCGACTCCGGGGTCCGGCCCGGAACCTTCCCCGAACACCGGCCTTCCCCGAGCACCGGCCCTAGGATGCACGGGTGTGAGCATTGACACATCATGGGCCCTGGACCAGACTTAGCCTAGGCGCCGTCCATACCAAGCGGTTGCTTGTTTTTGTTCGATGCTTGGTTTGGATGGCCACACGTCACTGACAAAGGAGTCCCGGTGCAGGAAAACAGCGTCGCCGCCCGCCGGCTGGAGGGCAAGACCGCCATCGTCACCGGGGCCAGCCGGGGCATTGGCCTGGCGGTAGCCCAGCGGTTGGCCGCGGAGGGTGCCCGGGTCTGCATCACCGCACGCAAGCCCGGCCCCCTGGAGGAGGCCGCGGCGTCGTTCCCTGACGGCACGGTCCTGGCGATCGCCGGCAAGTCGGACGACGCCGTCCACCGCGCCGAAGTCCTCGATACGGTGGCGGGAGCCTTCGGCCGGCTGGACATCCTCGTCAACAACGCCGGCATCAATCCGGTATACGGCCCGTTGATGGAGCTGGACGCTGAAGCCGCCCGCAAGATCATCGAGGTCAATCTTTACGGCACGCTCGGCTGGGTGCAGGCGGCGTACCATCACGAGAAACTCGATTTTGCCGGCCGCGGCGGCTCGGTCATCAATCTCTCCTCGGTCAGCGCCCAGACGCCGTCTCCCGGAATCAGCTTTTACGGCGTCAGCAAGGCAGCCATCGAGCAGCTCACCCGGTCGCTGGCCGTCGAACTGGGCCCGGCCATCCGCGTCAATGCCCTCGCCCCCGCCGTCGTCAAGACGCAGTTTGCCCGGGCCCTGTATGAAGGCCGGGAGGAGCAGGTGGCCGCTGCCTATCCCCTCGGCCGGCTTGGCACGCCCGACGACGTGGCTGGCGCCGCGGCCTTCCTGGCTTCGGACGACGCAGCCTGGATCACCGGCCAGATCCTGAACCTCGACGGCGGCCTGCTGGCTGCCGGCGGCAACGCCTGAGCAGCAAAGGACACCTCCATGAACACGCTCCCCTCCGACGTCGAGGACCTGCGCCTCCGCACCCGGGACTTCATCCGCTCCGTGGTGATTCCCGCGGAGCCTTCTCCCGGCGAACGTCTGGACGAGGAAACCCTCGCCCGCCTGCGTGCCGCTGCCAAGGACGCCGGCGTCTACGCCCCCCACGCCCCCAAGGAATACGGCGGCCAGGGGCTGCCGCTGAAATACTGGTCGCCAATCTTCCAAGAGGCCGGGTATTCCTTGATCGGGCCGACCATCCTGAATTGCCAGGCGCCGGATGAAGGCAACATGCACATGCTGGAATTGATTGGCACGCAGTCGCAGAAGGAGCAGTATCTGCGGCCTCTGGTCTCCGGGGATGCAAGATCCTGTTTCGGGATGACCGAGCCCCATCCCGGTGCCGGATCCGATCCGGCGGCCCTGCAGTCCTCGGCCGCCAAGGTGGACGGCGGCTGGGTGATCAACGGCCACAAGCGCTTCACCAGCGGCGCCAACAACGCAGCCTTCTGCATCGCCATGGTCCGCACGCCCGCGGTGGAGGGTTCGTCACCGGAAGCGGCATCCCCGGCCGGGGCAACCATGCTGCTGGTGGACATGGACGCTCCCGGGGTGCGGATCGGCGAACAGATCTCCACAATGGATCGGGCCATTGGCGGCGGTCATCCGCATCTGCACTTCGAGGACGTCTTTGTGCCCGATTCCGCCGTACTCGGCACGCCGGGTGAGGGTTTCCGCTACGCGCAGGTACGGTTGGGGCCCGCCCGGCTGACCCACTGCATGCGCTGGCTTGGGCTGGCACGGCGGGCGATGGACATTGCCCTGGACCGGACAAACACCAGGGAGATTTTCGGCTCCGCCATGCACGAGCTGGGCATTGCACAGGACATGCTGGCACTGAATGTGCTGGATCTGGAAACGTCGGATGCCATCATCACCAAGACCGCCACTCTGCTGGACACCGATGCGAAGGCCGGTTCCGCACTGTCGTCCGTGGTGAAAACACATACGTCCGAAGCGGTCTACCGGGTGATCGACCGTTCGCTGCAGCTGTGCGGCGGCGACGGTGTTTCCGACCGCCTGCCGCTGGCGTCCTACCTTAATGAAGTGCGTGCCTTCCGCATTTACGACGGCTCCAATGAAACGCATAAATGGGCCATCGCCCGGCGGGCATCAGCCGCGCGGCGCCGTGAGGTCGAACAAGGCGCACCCTTCCAGGCCAGCGTTGACGATGTGCCCTCCTACAGCTCCGCGGAGGCCTAGAAGATGGCAACAGACACGGCAACACTGCTCTCCGTGCCGGATGGAACAGAAGTAGTGGCAACCCGGGCTGAGGCCGATGCGCTGGCATCGCCGCCCCTGCTCATCCTTGACGCGGTGACGGCATTCATGGATGCGCACAACCTTGGCTCGGGCCCGTTATCCTGGGCCCGGATTGGGGACGGGCAATCGAACGTCACGTACCGTATCCAGCGCGGCAGCGACGTCTTTGTCCTTCGCCGCGGACCCCGCCCGCCGCTGCCGCCGTCCACCCACGACATGGTGCGGGAAGCGCGGATCCAGCAGATCCTGAAAACCCGCGGCGTCCCCGTTCCGGCCATCCTGGCTGTGTGCGGCGACGAGTCAGTCCTTGGCGTTCCGTTCTATGTCATGACGCATCTGGACGGCCTCGTCATCACCAACAGCATCCCGGCTGCCCTGGATTCGGCGGAACAGCGCATCGCAACCAGCAACGCCGTCGTCGACACCCTGGTCACACTGCACAGCGTGGACGTGACGGAGGGTGAGCTTGCCGCCTTTGGCCGGCCCGACGGCTACCTGCGCCGGCAGGTGGAGCGGTTTTCCACGCTGTGGGACATCAACACCACCCGGTCACTTCCCGACGTCGCCCACTTGGGCACTTGGCTGGCGGACAACCTGCCGGACAGCCAGCAGGCTTCCGTCCTCCACGGCGACTACCGCCCCGGAAACCTGATGTTCCACCGCTCCGCGCCCGCCCGGGTGACCGCCGTCCTGGACTGGGAAATGGCCGCCGTCGGCGATCCGCTCGCCGACTTGGGCTATTTGACAGCCACCTACGCCGAACCGGGCAGCCCGCCGAGCCCGTTGGAGCTGACTGCTGTCACCCGCAGTCCGGGGTACCTGCGGCGGCATGAAGTGATTGAGCGCTATCAGTCGCAGACCAGTCTGTCCCTCGATGCCCTCCCCTGGTATCAGGCCCTGGCTCTGTGGAAGGCCTCGATATTCTGCGAGGCCATCTACACCCGCTGGCTCAAGGGCGAGCGCCCCAACGACACACGGTTTGCCCCGTCGATGGAGGCCGGGGTCCCGCAGCTCCTGGCACAGGCACGCGTGTTCGCCGGGCTGTCCCCCGCCGTGGATTAGGGACGCGCTACGGAACGACGACCGCCCGCCCGATGATCTCGTTGTTCTTCAGTTTCTCGTAGGCCTTGGGCGCATCTTCCAGGGAATACACCTCGGTGTGCACGTTGATTCCGCTGGAGCGGGCCAGATCCAGGACTTCAATCAGTTCCGGCCGGCTTCCCCAGTACGGCGAGCGGATGGTGGCCTCCAAGGCCCCGGACATGAACCCCACGGGAAGCACGCCGGCGCCGACACCGAGCAGGACCTGGTCTCCCTGGGTCCGGATCATTGCCTTGCCCAGGTCCATCGTGGCCTGGTTGGCGACGAAGTCGAACACAGCGTTTACGCCCTCGCCGTGGGTCAGGTCCCTCACCAGATCCACTGTTCCGGCTTCCGACGGGAAGGTGTACTGGGCGCCGACATCCGAGGCCAGATTCAGCTTGTCCTCGCTGATGTCCAGCGCCACCACGGTGGCCGGGGTCATGGCCCGCAGGAGCTGGACGGCAACGTGGCCCAGGCCGCCAACGCCAATTACCACGCAGGTGGCTCCGGCATGCAGCTTATCCAGCGACCCTTTGATCCCGTGGTACGGAGTCAGGCCGGCGTCGGTCAGGGATACGTTCTGCACGGGGTCGAGGTCCCCCAACGGCACCAGATGCCGGGGATCGTCCACAATCATGTATTCGGCCATGGCGCCCGGAGCACCCAGCCCCGGCGGCATAATCCCGTATTTGGCCGCGTTCGTGCAGTAGTTCTCACTGCCCTTGGAACACTCGTAGCACCGCCCGCAGCCCCAGGGACCGTAGACCGCAACGGACGTTCCCAGCTCCAGGTACTTCACGCCGTCGCCCAGCTTGTCGACGACGCCGGCACCCTCATGGCCCAGCGTTTGCGGACGGCCGTACACATACTGGTCATCAGGCAGGCTCATGATGAACTCATCCGAGTGGCACACGCCTGCGGCACTGACCTTGATGCGGACCTGACCGGGACCGGGCTCCGGAGTTTCTATCTCCACTACTTCGGGCGGGGAACCAATCGTGCGGTACTGAAGAGCCTTCATGGGAAACTCCTGATCTCCGTGCCCCGGACGCGTAGTCCGCCGGTCGCGGCTGGTGGATTCGGGCCTTTTAATCGTTGCACCCATCACTCCAATACACAGCCCCTCACCCCGCCGCCGGCCCCGGCGGCGGGGTTAACGCGTCAGCCTCCGAACAGAGCTGCCGCCCGGGTCAGGGTCTGGAACACTCCATACGCCAGGGGCACCCCTACCAGCAGCCAGCTCAGTACCACCCGGGCATTCGAGGTTTTGTTCATTTGCGCTCATCCTCCAGCTCGCTTGTGTCGGCCGCCGCAGACGGAACCGCGCCCTGCGGCTCGTGGTGTTTTGCATCCACCGGGCGTACCAGCAGGTTCGCGACGAAACCGATGACCAGAAGCCCGACCATCGTCAGCAGCGCGGGTTGATAGGCACCGGCATCCAGTTCCCCGGGGGTGCCCTGGGCGTCAAGGAAGGAGTTCACGATCAGCGGCCCGGCAATTCCCGCGGCGGACCATGCCGTCAGCAGACGGCCGTGGATGGCTCCCACCTGGTATGTCCCGAAAAGATCCCGCAGATACGCGGGGACCGTGGCAAAGCCGCCGCCGTAAAAGGACAGGATCACGAAGGCCAGCAGGACGTACAGGATGGTGGAAGTGCTGCCGAACAGGGAAAGCATCAGGTACAGCACCGCTCCAGCACCCAGATAGACCATGTAGATGCGTTTGCGGCCGATCACGTCGGACGTCGCGGACCACACGAACCGGCCGCCCATGTTGCCGATGGACAACAGTCCCACGAAGCCTCCCGCCACCGCCGCGCTAACCAGGGAGACGCCGTCGGGCTGGCGGAAGAAGTCCTGGATCATCGGAGATGCCTGCTCCAGGATGCCGATTCCCGCCGTGACGTTGCAGAACAGGACTATCCACACCAGCCAGAACTGGCGGGTCTTGATGGCGTTGGCGGCGGAGACGTGGTTGGTGGTGACCAGTGACTTACTGGCAACTTTCGCCGGGTCGAATCCTTCGGGCCGCCAGCCGTCCGCAGGGACTTTGATGGTCCATGCCCCGTAGAGCATATACACGAGATACACGGCGGCGAGTGTGAGGAAGAGTTTGCCCACGGCTTCTCCGGAGTCGCTGCCCGCAGTGCCGAAGTCAGGGTCGTAGAAGGTCAGCAGGGCAGAGGACAGCGGGCTGGCGATCAGGGCGCCGCCACCGAAGCCCATGATCGCCATTCCGGTGGCCAGCCCGGGCCGGTCCGGGAACCACTTGATCAGCGTTGAAACCGGAGAAATGTAGCCGATACCCAGCCCGATGCCGCCAATCACTCCGTACCCGAGGTAGAGGAGCCAGAGCTGGTCGGTGAAAATTCCGGCGGCCCCCACCAGGAAACCGCCCGTCCAGAACACGGCGGAGACAAACATTGCCTTCCGTGGTCCGTTCCGGTCCACCCAGGTGCCCATCACCGCCGCGGACAGCCCGAGCATCACAATGGCAACCGAAAAAATGATGCCGATCTGCGTCAGGCTGGCATCGAAGTGCTCAACGAGCGCATTTTTGTAGACGCTCGTCGCATAGGCCTGGCCAATGCAGAGATGGACCGCCAATGCGGCTGGCGGAATGAGCCAGCGGTTGAATCCCGGCGGGGCGATGGTGTTTTCACGGTCAAGCCAGCTCATCCATAACTCCCTCGTTGATGGTGAAGCGCCTGCAAACTGCCATTGCCGCCAGCATTCACCATGACGCTGCCCGGTTGGTCCTGACACGCCGCGGCAGGGCAGGCAAAATTCGGCGTGGACCGCAACCTACTCTTCGGTAACTTAAATTTCCAAAATCCTTGCCTTGTTACCGGTCAGTAGGTTAGATGTAACAGACATCACACTTTGCCGGGGGAATTCGTCATCAGAGTCGAGGCGCTTTCGGTCCGGCAGCACTCACAGCGGAGGCTTTCGGCACCGCTTGCGCCCACCCGGTCATGGAACCGGATATGACCACAAAAGGAATTTCAATGACGAGTTCTCCCTCGGGGCGGGCCAGTTCCAGGCCGCATGCCCTCCTAACAGCTCTTTTGGCTTTATTCCTGATACTCCTTCTCGCCTTCTTCGTACTGTTCACCAGCCGCGTTGCGGCCGGAGCCACCGAACTCAGTGACGGCGCGGCCAAAGCCTCCACCGGCGCCGGCGACCTGAAGGACGGTGCGGCCAAAGCCCGCGAAGGCGCGGACAAGGTTGCCGCCGGCAGTGAAAAGGTCGATACCGGGGCCAACACCCTGGCCCAGGGCATCGCCTCCGCCAAGACCGGTGCGACATCCCTGAAAGATGGCGCGGTTTCCCTGGACGAAGGCGCCTTGAAGCTGCAGTCCGGCGCTGTTTCCGCCTCCGAGGGCGCGCTTAAGCTCGCAACCGGCGCGGGGACGGCCAACGCCGGCGCGGGCCAGCTTGCAAGCGGAGGTATCCAACTCCGCGACGGAGCCGTGCGGGCCTCGGATGGCGCAAGCCTGCTTGCTGTCGGTTCGGGAGACCTGAATACGGGAGCCCTCAGCGCCGCTGAAGGCGCCAAGACGCTGAACGCCGGCGCGGGACAGCTTAACGACGGAGGCCTGGCCCTTCGGAACGGCGCCGATCAAATTGCCGGCGGAGCGAAGGAACTAAACAACGGCGGCCTCAAGCTGCGGGATGGCTCGAAGGCCGCCAACGCCGGCGCCGGCCAGCTCGCCGCGGGTGCCGGAGTACTGCGGTCCGGTGCCAACGATGCAAAAGCCGGTGCAGGCCAACTGGAGGCCGGAGCCGGAAGCGCCAAGGACGGAGCCGAGCAGATCTCCACCGGGGCAGGCGAGCTTGCTGCCGGCGCTGATGCACTCAACACCGGAAGCACAGATCTGGCGGCAGGTGCCAAGAACGCTGATGCCGGTGCGCAGCAGATTGCGGCGGGAACCGGTGACCTGAAGACCGGTGCCGAGACAGCGAAGGATGGTGCCGCGAAGCTTGCCGTCGGTGCCGCCGGCGTAAATGCCGGCGTCTCCAAGCTGGCGAAGGGCGCCGAAGATCTCCTCATCGGCAGCACCACGCTCCGGGACGGAACCTCTGCTGCAGTTCAGGGCACCGAGGACCTCGTGGCCGGTGCTAATCGTGTCTTTGGTGGTGCCACGCAGCTGGGCGACGGCGTGAATGACGCTGCTGCCGGCTCGGCCGAACTCGCTGACGGTGCACGGAATCTCTCCAACGGCATTGACGCCCTGGTCAACGGCGGGCCGCAGCTGCGCGATGGCGCTTTGGCCCTTTCCGCCGGAATACCGCTGGTCAACGGTGGAGCTGCCGGACTCACCCTAGGCGCCGACACGGTGGCCGCGGGTGCAGGAAATGCTTCAGCGGCCGCTGCTGACATGGTGGCAAAGCTGCAGGCACTGCAGAGTGAAGCCGCGACCCTCACTGATGCAGAGCTCCAGGAACGGCTTAAGGCCATCACTGCTCAGGCCGAGGGTACGAAAGCCGGAGTGGACGCCATCGCGGCGGGAGCGACTAACTTCAGCAACAAGTACAACGATGAGCTCAAAGACGGGCTGGAAACAGTCCGAGCCGGTGCCGTCACGGCCGGGGCCGGGGCAACCGCCCTTGCCGCAGGCGTCCCGAAGGTACAGGACGGCGGTAAGTCTGTAGCCGCCGGAGCAGAAGCCCTCAACGTCGGTATTCAGACGATCAAGGCCGGCTTCGAGGGTCAGGGAACTGCCGAAGAGCCCGGTCTTCGCAAGGGTGCCGAAGGAGTTGCCGGCGGTGCCGCAGCTCTTGCCGAAGGAGCCTTGAAGCTCCAGGGCGGCGCACAGCAGGTCCTGGACGGCGCCGGAGAACTGGCAGCCGGAACCGGCGAACTGGCCAAGGGAACCGCTGCATTGGAAGCCGGCTCCGGCGACCTGGCGAGCGGCAACGAAAAGCTCGCCGCAGGCGCTGGTGAACTGAACACTGGTGCCAAGACCCTGGCCGCAGGAACTCCGGCACTCGCTGCCGGCGCCAATCAGATCGCCGCAGGTGCGGGTCAGCTCAATGTTGGAGCCGGAAAGGTTTCCATCGGCGCCTCAGACCTGTCAACCGGCCTGACGGCACTGCGAGCCGGCGCCGGAGACCTGGCCAAGGGCAACGGGGCCATCGCCGAAGGTGCCGGCCAGCTCAATGCCGGAGCCGCAGAACTGGCCACGGGCACCAAGGCACTGGAGGTTGGTGCCGGACAGCTGGCAACCGGAGCGGGAACGCTCAACACCGGTGCCGCAACCCTCTCTGCAGGAGCCGGAGAGCTCTCCACCGGGCTCGGCACACTGCGTGCCGGTGCGGGAACCCTGGCTGCGGGTAACACCGCCATCGCCGAAGGCGCCGGCAAGCTCAACGCAGGAGCCTCCGAGTTGGCTGCCAAGACTCCGGATCTCGTGACCGGCGCAGAAAAGCTGGCCACGGGTGCCCAGACGCTTTCCACTGGTCTAGGCACTCTGGAAGCCGGAGCAGCAACGCTCGCGGACGGAAATGATCAGCTGGCCACCGGCGCCACCACCCTGGCGGAAGGCACCAGCAAGTTGGTCACCGGCAGCGGCAGCCTTGCCGAAGGCACCGCAAAGCTCGACGACGGCGGCAAGACGCTGACCGCCGGGACCAGCGATCTGAAGGAAGGCGCTGCTGAATTGGCCGATGGCAATAAGAAGCTGGCCGAAGGCACCGAGACGCTCGACGGCGGCAACGGGGAGATCTCCGCAGGCGCCGACACCATGCGGGCCAGCACCGTCGCAATGACCCCCGGCGAGATTGTTACCTCTCCCAAGGTCCTGGCGCTACTGATTCCGCTGCTCCTGCTGATGGTTCCGCTGGTCATGCTGGTCATGGGACGCTCACGACGCGCACAGCATTAACCCAGAGCCACCGGCGCTAAAAAGAAGGGCGGAACCGCAAGTGCGGTTCCGCCCTTCCGTGTTTTCACAGGTCCCACCCATGCTCAAAATCAGCAGTTCCAAAAGGAATGGGCCGCAGCCGCAGGTGCAGGGCACCCCCGTCCAAGGTCTCGGATTCAAGAAGTCGAAAGCCTGACGACGCGGCACCAGTTTCAAACAGGCGCTTCCCCGTTCCAACAACTACGGGAAAGACGAGCAGCCGATACTCATCCACCAGCCCTGCATCGTGCAGAGCCCGGGCCAGCTTGTAGCTGCCGTGTACCTGCACCTCCCCGCGGCGCCCCCTGAGCGCCGCAACGGCCGGCAGCAGATCCCCGGTGAGAACCTTGGTGTTGTTCCAGGTGGGATGGTCGATGGTCGAGGTGACCAAGTGCTTCGGCAGATGGTTATAGGCGTAGGCCACCTGGTCTTCCGGGGCCGTGACGGCTTCCCAGAACGGCTGCAGCATCTCATAGGTGCCCCGCCCCATAAGCAGCGAGTCAGCCTTGGCAAACCATCCGGTGACCGTTCGGCCGACTCCTGCGGTCATGTGCGGCGCCAGCCATCCGCCGCTTTCGAACCCGCCGGACCGGTCCTCGTCGACAGCACCTGGTCCCTGCATCACACCGTCCAGGCTCAGGAACATGTTCAGGGATAGAGTCATGGCGCCAATTTACGCCGCCCTGCGGACCGGCGATACGCAGGCACCCGGTTTTGGCTCCCGTACGCCTCGGGGCGGGAATCACCCCCAGATGGACGGTGCCGGACGGCGGGTGCTGGGCAGGGCGCCGTCCTGGCGCCACTGCCGGATCCACTCCGGCAGCTCCAGGTCAGCGGGCGGCTGGACTCCTGCCGCTTTGAAGATCTCTTCGTTGCTTACCGGGCCCTTCTTGGACACGAAGCGCGCGGCGATGTAGGCGCGGGCGTAGATTTCGCCGTCGGCCACCATCCGCTGCTCGATGTAGCTGGCGCGCTCGTCGAAACCGATGACCTTGGTTTCAATCGTGTAGCGCTGGCCCAGTTCAAGGGATTTACGGAAGCTGATGGTCTCGTTGCCCACCACGGGATTCCAGCCGTTGCGGCGCATTGCCGCCCAAAAACCGCTTCGAACCATGAGATCAAACCGGCCCAGATCCATCAGCGACAGGTACATCCCGTTATTCAGATGCATGGCGATGTCGATGTCCGTCGGGAGCACCCGCATGGGCAGGGACGACGTGTCGAAAAAGCCCATCTTGGGACGCCGGCGGGAGCGGAAGAGGACCAGGAGCGTGCGGAGGAGAAGGTGCATAAACGCTATATTACTGGTCAGTAACTTAGTTTGTCCGCAGCTCCTATTCCGGCGGGTTGATGAGTCCTTCCGAGCGCATCCAGTCGTAGGCCACATCCGCCGGGTCCTCGCCCAGCACATCCACCTTGAGGTTCAGCTGCCGCAGCACCTCATCGGTCAGCAGCGGAGCGACCTGGGCAAAGACGTCCTCCAGCTCCGGGTACTGCTCCAGCGTCTGCGTGTTGAACACCGGGGCGCCGTTGTAGGCGGGGAAAAACGCCCTGTCATCTTCCAAGACCGTCAGGCCCAGCGAATCGATGCGTCCATCGGTGGTGAACACTTCGCCGAAGTTGCAGGCGCCCTCGTCCGTGGCCGTGTACACGGCACCGGTGTCGTAGATCCCGATGTTCTCCTCAGGAACACCGTCGGCAGCAGCCCGCGGAATCCCGTAGGCCTCCGCCATGGGATTGAAACCGTCCTGGCGGGAGTTGAATTCAGCCTCCAGGCAGAAGGTCCGCTCCGCAACCGGCAGGGCGGCAATATCCGAGAGCTTGCTGACGCCGCCCAGTTCCGCGACGGCTTCGCTGCGCACTGCCATGGCATAGGTGTTGTTCATGGGTGCGGGCTGGCCCCAGGTCAGCCCGTTGGCCAGATCGGCGTCATACACGGCCTGCCATTGTTCGGTTTTGTCCGGAATGGCCGTTTCCCTGTTCAGATAGGTGATCCATGCACTGCCGGTGTACTCCCACGCCATGTCGGCCTGGCCGCTGAGCATCAGCTCGCGGACCGGCTGGCTGCCGGGCACATTGGCCAGGTCCGTGACCTCGAATCCCGCGGCCTGCGCCGCCATCACGGCGATCTTGCCCAGAATCAGCTGTTCGGTGAAGTTTTTGCTGACCACCGTCAGCTTCGCGTCATCGGGCAGCGATTCGATGGGACGGATGCTGCCGGGGCTGCTGTCAGGCGTGTACGACGCCGCAGGCTGCAGCCCGCAGCCGCCCATCCCCAGGCCGACGACAGCCGCGAGGGCTGCTGCTGCCGTCCGCCGCCGGTTACGGCCGGTCCGCAGCGTGCTCGTCGAATTCCCGTTTTTCACGTTTCCGTTTTTCACGTTTCCGATTTCCACGTCGCCGTTGTCCATGTCGCCGTTTTTCACGTCGCCGTTTTTCACGTCGCCGTTTTTCACGTCGCCGTTGTTCATGTCGCCGCTTTTCATGTCACAGTCCTTTCGGCCGCGCCAGCTGTTCGGCCACGCGGCCCAGCCAGTCCACGGCCAGTGCGAGCAGGGCCACCAGCACAGCCCCGGTGATCAGCACGGTGGTGAGGTTCAGATTCACGCCGGTGGTGATGAGGATGCCCAGCCCACCGCCGTTGATGAAGGTGGCGAGCGTGGCCGTGCCCACCAGCAGCACCAGGGCGGTCCGCACACCGGCCAGCATCACCGGAACAGCCAGCGGCAGCTCCACTTTGAAGAGGACGGCTGTGGAGCTCATGCCCATGCCTCGTCCGGCCTCCACCAGGGCCTTGTCGACCTGCTGCAATCCGACCATGGTGTTGCGCATGACCGGAAGGATCGAATAGGCCACCAGCGCCACCACAGCGGCCCAGAAGCCGAAACCCAGCCAGAAGGCCAGCAGCACCACCAGCCCGATCGCCGGTGCGGCCTGGCCGATGTTGGCGAGGGCCATGGCCGGCCCGGTCAGACTGCTCAGCGGACCGCGGGTCAGCAGCACGCCGGCGGGGATGGCAACGCAGAGGGCAATGGCGGCAGCCGCGGCGGTAAGCGTCAGATGCTCCACGGCATAGCCGCCAAGCGCGGCGGGGTCCAGCGTGGTTCGTTCCGTATCCGTAAGGTCGGCCGTGAACAGCCACAGCACCAGCGCGCCTAACCCGGCGGCGATACCGGCGAACTGCAGCCACAGCGCCCTCCAGGGTGCCGGTGCTTTGGCCCCCTCCACAGCGGAGGCGGAAACGGTGTCCGTAACAGTGGTACTCATTCCCTGCCGCCCCCTGACCCGGCAGCGGCGCCGACTGAAGCGTCGTCATCGTATCGGTGCACCCGCTCGACCAAGCCGCTGTTGATGCCCACCGGGGCGTCGGAGGTTCCGTCAAGCGCCGCTTCACGGGCATCAGTGATGGCCTGCATGACAGTCTCCACGGTGATTATGCCCAGGAAGACATCACGCGGTCCGGTGACCAGTGCTGCCCCGGAACTGGAAACCAGCATGGTGTCCAGCGCGTCGTTGAGGGTGGCGCGGTCGCCGATAACCGGGAGTTTGGGATCGACCGTGGCGGAAATGCGCTCCAGCCGGCTGAGCTGGCGGCGGGTCGGCCACTGAATGGGCCGGCGCCGGGCATCCAGGACTACCGCCTGCTTGACGCCGGCACCCTGCAGCTTGGACAGCACGTCGCTGGCCAGGTCTCCGGGTGCGGCGGTGACTGCCGTGCCGAGCTCCACTTCGTTGACCCGGGTCAGTGTGAGCTGCTTGAGGCCGGCACCGGAGCCGATGAAGTTCTCCACGAATTCGTTGGCCGGGTTGGCCAGGATCCGTTCCGGAGAGTCGTACTGCACCAGCTGCGCGCCCTCATCGAAGACGGCGATCCAGTCGCCGAGCTTCACCGCCTCGTCAAAGTCGTGAGTGACGCAGACAATGGTCTTGTGCAGCTCAGACTGGATGTTCAGCAGTTCGTCCTGGAGCCGCTGGCGGGTGATGGGGTCCACGGCACCGAAAGGTTCATCCATGAGCAGGACGGGCGGGTCCGCGGCGAGGGCCCGGGCCACGCCGACCCGCTGCTGCTGGCCGCCGGAGAGTTCCCGCGGGTAGCGGTCCCGGTAGAGCGCCGGATCCAATGAGACCAGTTCCAGCAGTTCATCGACCCGGGCAGCGATCTTATCCTTGCTCCAGCCCAGCATCTTGGGCACGATTCCGATGTTTGCCGCAACACTCATATGCGGGAAGAGCCCGCCGGCCTGGATGACGTATCCAATGCGGCGGCGCAGCTTGTCACCGTCCATTGTGGTGACGTCGTCGCCGTTCATGACGATCGCGCCCTCGGTGGGTTCGATCAGCCGGTTGATCATCTTCAGTGTGGTGGTTTTGCCGCAGCCGGACGGTCCGACGAACATGACGATGCTGCCCGCCGGAATCTCAAGGGTCAGGCCGCCGACGGCAGGCTTGTCCTGTCCAGGGTATTGCTTAGTGACGTTGTCCAGCAGAATGCTCGCGCCGGTGTTGGTTCCGGCGGCGCCGGGAGTGGTGGTGGAGTTCTCAAACACGGATACCTCGCGGGGTTGTAAGCCGGCCGAGGCCGACAAGGAGAAGGTCAAGGATCAGGGCCAGCAGGATCACGCCCAGCACGCCCACGGCCACGGACTCAATGGAGTTGGCACCGCCGAGCCGGGAGAGGCCGTTAAATATGAAACCGCCCAGCCCGGGGCCCAGGGCGTAGGCGGCAACGGCGGCCACACCCATGACCATCTGGGCTGATACGCGAACGCCGGCCAGGATAATCGGCCAGGCGAGCGGAATTTCGACGGTCAGCAGGGTGCGCACGCGGCTCATGCCGATACCCCGTGCAGACTCAACCACCGACGGCGCAATGCCGGAGAGCCCCACCACGGCGTTCCGCAGGATGGGCAGGGTCGCGAAGAATGCGACAACAACGACGGCGGGCGTGGGGCCGAAACCCAAGGGGGCGATCAGCAGGCCGATCAGGGCAAAGGACGGGATGGTCAGTCCGATGGCGGAGACGCTGTTGGCTGCGGCACTGAGGCCTTTGCTGCGGTAAACCAACGCTGCGAGGAATACTGCTAGGACAGTGGCCAGGACCAGACATTGGAAGACCAGGCTGAAATGCTGCCAGCCGGCGAAGAGTATCTGGTCCGCCCTGTCGCGTACGAATTCCAACACATTAGTACCTTCTTCACTTCGGTTACGTATTGCTCTCCGGCTCCGTTCGGGAGCAGGAATTGCCAAGGGCAAACGTAATTGCCGAAATGATGGAGGTTCCGGACTGGAGCCTCAATCGGCAGGAACCGTGATCCATTTGTAACTGTACTTAGCACAGTGATTGTGTCGTTTCTTTACGCCGGTTTTGACACGGGCGGCAAAAAGAAGCGCCACCCCCGCCAGGAGGCTCCGCCGTCGTTCTTTAGTTTCGCCGCAGTTTTGCCAGCAGGTGTTCTTCAGCGTCCGGTCCGGACCTGACTCCGCCGGGAATACGGAAGAAAAAGATCATGCCCACCACCCACCAGAGACCAAACAGAATCCACGGTTCCACTCCCAGCTGGGCAGGCATGCCCGGCATATAGAGGCTGAAGAGTGCAATACCGAAAACCGCGGCAAGCACACCAATCACCAGCCCGCCTTTTCCACTCCCGCCTATCCGCAGGGGGCGGTCCATGTCCGGCTCCCGGCGGCGCAGCAGCAGGAAGGCTATTGCCACGAGGGTGTAGGCCAGGACGATGCTCGGCGCTCCCGAGTCCACCAGCCAGCCGAGCATTTCCGCTCCCCCGAACGGAGCCAGAAAGCTCAGGGCACCAATAAAGAGCAGCGCGTTGTGCGGGGTGTGGTACTTGGGATGGAGCTTGCCAAACCAAGCGGGGAGCATTCCCGAACGCGCCAGCGAATACATCAGGCGTGATGCGCCCATCAACAGCGAGTTCCAAGAGGTCAGAATGCCGGCAATGCCTCCGGCGATCAGGATTTTGGCCATGACATCGGTTCCAAACATGGCGCCGACGGCGTCTGCCGTGGCAATGTCCGCTACGGCCAGTTCTGAAGCCGGCATTGCCGAGGAAGTCGTGATCACCACCATTACGTACCAAATGGTGGCGAGAACTACTGATATCACCACCAGCTTCCCGATCTGCTTTGCCGGGATATTCACTTCCTCGGCCGACTGCGGAATGACGTCAAAGCCGATAAAGAGGAACGGGACGACGACGAGTACTGCGAAGAACCCGTTCATGCCGCCGTTGAACCACGGTTCCATGTTGGCAACGGACCCGCCGGTGAATGAGCCGGCAATCATGACCACTCCGATGGCCAGAAGGAACAGGACGACGAAGGTCTGCACAATCCCGGCTTCCTTCACGCCCCGGATATTGATCCAGGTGATCAGGACAGCAGCAATGGCGCCGACCAGCGCCCAGGTCAGGTGCACTTCAAAGCCGGCGACTTCCCATAGCGGAATCTGGCTTAGGTCGGGAAAAATGTATTCCGCCGTCCGCGGCAGTGCCACGGCTTCAAAGGCGACGATGGTGACGTATCCGCCGATGATGGCCCAGGACCCGATGAAGGAAATCCGTGGTCCCATCGCGCTCATGATGTAGTTGTGTTCGCCGCCGGCCTTTGGCATGGCGGCGCACAGTTCCGCATAGGTCAGGCCGACGACGGACATGATGATCCCGCCGGCCACCATCGCGGCTGCCGCGCCCATGGTTCCTGCTGACTCCAGCCAACCTCCGGTCAGGACCACCCAGCCGAAGCCGATCATCGCACCGAAACCGATGGCCAGGACATCCAGCCTGCCCAGCACTTTTTTCAGGGAAGGTTCCGTTCCCGGCTGCATGGTCGTCATGGCGAGACCTCTTTCCGTTGAGAATTCCCGTGCTCAGTGGCGGGCGCGATGTGGGGATAGGGTATAGCTCCCATTGGGCCCAGGAAAGATGTGAACAATGATCAGCTTTGAAGAGGCCCGGCACATTGCCTATAGGTCTTTGGCCAAGAAATGGGCCGGAGATTACCGGGGTACCTATATGGTGGCGGCTTACGGGTTTGAGAACGAGGACGTGTGGGTTCTTATCGATGGAGCACGGGAATCGCTTATTGATGCGGAATCCGGATTTGAGCCCGTCGGCCGGGGTGTAACGCTCGTCGATAAGGCGTCCGGCCGACTGTTCTTCCGCAATTATCTGGAAGATATGGAGTGGTTCAATGCGATGAGCAAAGTGGGCATCCATCCGGAAGATCCGGACGATTCCCTATCCTGACCTGGCTCTGTTGCCCGGACAACACGGAGGGGCCGGCCTGGATCCGGGCAAGGGCGGTGCGGTGGATCGGTAGACATGTCCGGTGGGCGTGAGTGTTTCCACCGTATGGATGACCGGAGGCGTATGGATGGCCGGAGGACCGTTCGGAACAACAGCCTTCGGAGCCGGAGACTCAATGGGCGGTGTTGGTGGTCCGTCAAGGGTGCGTGTGGTCCAACCCGGTGCTTCCTTGGCCTGGTTGCAGGCCTCGCATAAGCCCTGGATGTTCTCTGCACTGGTGGTTCCGCCGGCCCGGACCGGGCGGATGTGGTCAAAGTGCCGGATCGGAGCACCGCACCACGGCATCCGGCATACCTGGTCTCTGGCCGCGATGAACCGGGCCAAGCCCTCGGGCACCAGCCGGGCACGGGAATCCACGCCCACCAGCTGTCCGGTGGATGGTGCCGTGTAAAGCCGCCGCAACCAGATGCGTGCTGATTTGTCCGGGTCGGCCGGCTTTCCCGAAGGTTTAACCGGGTCCGCGGGCATCCCCAAGGCTGTGTTCCGGGAAGCTGCGCCGCTGGCGGTTGAGTTCCGGCGGATCAGGTCCCGTGCCGTTTGTGCGGGCAGCATCCCGTAGCCGGGCAGCACGGCCGGTTCCGCGGTTCCGGCCAGCAGGGCCCGGTCCGTCATGATCAGCTGCACCTCGATCCGCACATCCTCGGCCCTGACTTGTCCGGTGGTGCGTTCCACCAGGGTGTCGGCCATGATCTGGCCCTTGGTCCGCGGGTCCCCGGCAGCGCGGAGCCGGTCCGCTTCCCGGGTCAGCGCCGCATACACTCCCACGCCCTGGCCCACGGGCAGCAGTGCGGTCAGATAGGTCATGGTGTCCGGTGCTGGACGGCAGGACACAAACCGCTCCGAGACGGCATGCGCGGCACGGTTGACCACGGCGTGCGGATCCATGGCGTAGGACAGGGTCTTGATTTTGGCGATCAGCGCCCGGTCCCCGAGCTGCTCGAGCTCATCCAGGTTCCCGGCAATGACTTCGTCAACCTTCTGCCGGTCCGTCAGGGACAGGCACGCGGTCTCCCGGACCAACAGGGTGGCCCGCCATTCGCTGATCACTCCGAGGGTCAAGGCGTGCAGGGTGTGGGGCATTTCTCGGGTCAGGATCCGTGCCAGACCCAGCAGCCGGGTTCCGCGGTGCGGGGACTCGCGGCGGGCGAACCCGATTTGGGCTCCGACACCTTTGCCGAGCTGGTCGGCTTTCACTCCGGCTGCCGCTTGGGAGCGCCGGGTCATTGCGTCGAAGATTGCCGTTGCCCGGGCCTGGGCTGCCGAGGCGGCTGCCTTGAGTTCCTCCAACGCCCGAATGGAATCAATCAACCCGGCCAGCAGCGCAGCTTCTGCCGCAACGGGCTTCCCGGAACAGCCGGCAGGGGCGAGTCCGGAGGCCTTGGCGCCCTCCGGGTTGTGCTCCGTGCTGTCCTTCTTGACCCCGTACATGTGTTCTATTTTATGTGATTCAGCCCACCAGATGGCCGGTCATGGGCAAAAGTGCCTACCGGACTTCTCTTAGTAATTACTCGCGTAATGGCTGCCGTGCGCACTCGAGGAGCTCGCTGCCAATAGCCGGCAACGCCAGTCCGCCTGGGGCATTCGGGCGTTGCCGGCTTCTGGCCAGTGCAGTTCTACTGGCCAACCTGAATCCGCGCTGCTTCCTGCAGCAGTGGGTTGGTCACCGTCACTGTGGCAACCCCAGGGGCCATATCGAAGGCGACGTAGCCGCGGGACTTGTCGCCCGGCAGGACCTCGCCGGAACCCAGCTGACCGTCGGCAAACAGGTACATTTCGCCGGCCCTGCCATCGGCGTCCTTAGCGTTGAAGTACAACGGATTAGCGGAGGTAACACCTTTTTCGGTTTCCCACAGAACATCCAGCAGCAGGAACCCGCCATTCTGTGCAGCGGGAGCGAAGGACTCAGCGCTGACGGTGTCCGTGAACTCCGCAGAAACAACCGTGATCCTAGCGGTATTTCCACCACCCATGTCGGCGGTGAATGGAACGCCGACGGCCGGGCCCGCAGGCGCCGATGTTGCTTCGGCAACCGGTGCCTCACTTGCTCCGGCGCTGGGGGTAGTCACGACATCCTGGTTGGCATCCCCCGTCGAGCTGTCTGACCCACAGGACCCAAGAGTGATTCCGAGGACCAGCACAGCGGCCGGAACGACAAACCGCTTCTTCTTGAAGATGGGGGTGCGGGGCATACGGGCCTCATTTTCGGGGTTGGACAATTTCTTGCTCATTGGATTTCCTTTCAGAAGAGATGAATTATTCGAAGGATCTGGGGCAGACGCTTACTGCTTCTCCCATGTACCGCAGCGGGCTGATTTGAAGTCCTGGCCATCGGCCAACGTGACTACGGGGTGGCCGCCGCCGGGAATGTCGTTTTCGAGGATGTCCGCACCGTTGGAGCCGCTGCGGTAAATCCCCCAGTAACAGTTGGACCCGACGGGCTGTGACGTGCGGTATGTGCCGGGCGCAATATCAGGTCCCACCACCCAGGTCCCGTCGCCCACGGTGTTGGCAGCCTTGGTCTTTTCAGCTCCGGTTACCGCTTCTTCTCGGACTTTGACTGCTTGTTCCGCTGCTTTGACCTTCTCCTCCGCGGTGGCGGCGGCAGCTTCCCGCTTCTCGACGTCGGTTTCCCGTTTACGGATGCCGCCCGCCATAACGTCATAGTCTTTTTGAAGCGCTTCGTAGTCCGACGTGAGCTCTGTCAGTTCCGATTCGGCTGCCGTCTTTGAGGCTTCAACTGCTGCGTACTCTTCGCTGCCGGTTGGGTCCACCAGGGCAGCTCCGGCCACGGCACCCCCGGAAAGGAGCACGACGCCGGTCAAGGCCAACGCCCAGGCCTTGCCTTTGCGCTTCTTTGTGGATCGGCCGCTAAGGGCGGACTCCGCCCCTGCCGGCTCCGCATTCTCCGGCGGCGCGGGCGGTGCTGCTGAATATGGTCCTTCGACGACACCAATCGCGTCCGTGTCTCGACCCACCTCTGGCTTATCGGTCATGGCGCTGCTCCTAGTTGTCCGCAATTTCAATGACTATGTTGAGACCGCTGTCGGGGTGGTAGCCCCAGGAAGCAGTGAACTTGTCCCAGTCCGCACTCTGCCGTCCGTCCAGGGCCCGGGTTGTCCCGATCCGGGTTTCCACGCTGTCGGGAACCTCCAGCTCAGCAAGCACGCAGGAGATATCTGCGTATTCAGCGCCGGCCGAGTCCTCACCTTCGCTGCTCATGGAGATCGATTGCCCGTTGTCGCCGAGGTCAATGCCGAAGGTCTCCAGAACACTGCACGCCTCAGCTGCGGCTTCAATGGCATTGGACGTGAAGGGAAGGTTGATTTGTCCCAGTCCAATTCCCACAAGCACACCGATGCCGAGACCTGCGGCCCCGAATACCAGGTGCCTGCGGCTGGAGCGCGTCGGAGTTGTCTCCGGTCCGCTGTTGGAGGCAGCCACATCCTGGCCAACGGGTGGAGCAGGAGGTGCCGGCGGAACATTCTGCCGGCGGCCTTCGGACGGTGTTGTGCTCATCGATCCCGCTGTTTTGGCTTCAGGTGTCACCGGAGGCCAGATACCCGGTGACCCTGACGCGGGCGATGACTGGCCGCCCTGGGGCTTGGCTGTATTCAGCGGTATTTCGCCGGCTTCTCGATGCTGGGACATGACTTCTTCTCCTGATGGACAACAAATAAGCGTTGGATGCGAAGCGGAAGCCGTTCCCCCCACTAACGTGCAACGGCTTCCGCTCCAGCAGAACCAACGCCTGGCGTTTGTCCTGCCCTATGAACCTAGGCTGGCTTGGTTGAGATTGCGGCAAGGAATCGTGATAACCCCCCTTATCAGGGTCAGCCGCCCAAAAATCACCGTATGAACTACGCTGATGAGATCGAGAGCACATATGTATTTCCGGGAAAGGAGCAGCGATGATTCGTCCAGACGACCAATTGCTGATCTCTTTGCCGGATATAGCGCTTCTCGCCAGGGTTAGACGCCCAGTCGTGAGCATGTGGAGATCCCGCACCAAGGAATCCCCGCACCCGTTTCCCCAGCCCCAGCAAAACGCTCGGGGACAGGACCTCTTCGATGCCTTTGAGGTGGCCCGGTGGCTTGTTGACACCGGTCATGGAAATAACCGCCAGGCGCTCGACGACGTCGCCTCCTTCACCGCAGTGACAGGCGTAGCGGCCCAGGGCGAGGACCTGTTCAATGCACTCACCGCGCTACTCGCCCTCCGGGTCCTCTCCGGCACTCAGCTCACCGGCTTGGACAGTGCAGATCTGCTGGACGCAGCGGACGATCAGGATCCGGATAACGTACTCCTCTACAGCGAACTCGAACACGTCAAGCCTGATCTCGGGGCACTGGCCCGCTACGCTGATCTGCTGGTGGACGGCGCCTATCACCCGGCGGCGGCGTTCGAGAAGCTCATGACCGACCGGTTCCGGGCCGGGCTGCGGCAGCACGCCGGTATCGCGCTGGCCGATCAAGCAACGGAGATGGTCGCAGCCATCGCCGCTGAACTGGCCGCCGGCCTGCCGGAAACACCGGTCTTCGCCGACCCTACCAACGGCGGCAGCGATCTCCTGATGGCGGTGGCTCGACGGATGGGCGATGCTGAGGATGTTGTCCTCATGACCGGATCGAACGACGACGGCGACGCCCGGCTGGCACGCCGTCGGCTCTGTGTACACGGAGTCGGCCGAGGACAGCTGGATGTCGACGCGAACGGCGAGTTTTCGCTCTCCTGCCCAGCCGTCCTCGTGGCCCAGTACCCGGCTCCCGGCACTCCGGTGATGGACGCGCTGCAGATGCTGTCAGCGGTGGAGCACATTCAACTGCAGATGGGTGAAGATCAACGTGCCGTCATCATCGCGCCGGCCGTCGCCCTGACTGAGCCGCTGCGGGGCGAGGCCGAAAACGTCCGCTCCGATCTCCTGCGCTCCGGAAGGCTCCGCGCCGTGGTGAAACTGCCCCAGGGATTGCTCCTCAGCAAATCCCGGCAGGCGCTGGCACTGTGGGTACTGGGTCCTGCCCACCGCTCCGTTGAAGACACGGCGAAGTGGACTATGGTCGCTGATCTGGGCAGCGCCCATCTTTCACAGGATGTAGTGCAGGATCTGGTGGGCGATATTTCGGCCGCGATGGGAACGCTGGCGCAGATCCGGGCTCACTCGTTCCGCTTTGCACATCTGTCCCTTACCCGTGTTCTGCTCGCCTCGCGGGGTTCGCTCGTCGGGGCAGCAATGGCCTCAAGTGGCCGCAAAAAACTTGCTGGCCCCGAAGCAGCGCTGCGGGCAGATGACCTGCTAGCCCAACTGAACACTCCGACCGCGCCCGACCTCCTCGACCGCTATTCGGTCGAGTCTGTGTCGGACCACCGGGCTGTCGCTCCCCTGACGGGAGCCACGGCGGGAAAGTCATCACCGATCCAGGACCTGCTGGCTTCCAAACGGCTGATGTACCGGCAGGGACACCGGCTGGATCCGGAGCATTTGGCCCGGGACCGGGGCGTCAGGGTGATCGGTCCGGAGGAAGTCTTCGGCACCCTGACCATGGGATCCCGGAGCATCGACCTCCTCGTGCTGGCGGATGCCTATCCGGCTGCACGCGTCACCGAACCCGGGGACGTGGTGTTCTGTACCAGCCCCCGGCCTGCCGCCGTCGTCGATACGGAGGGATCCGCCGTCGTGCTCTACCCGGCGCGCGTCCTACGCATTGACCGGACCAACGACGGCGGGCTGCATCCGCACGTCCTGGCAGCGGATATCAATGCCGTGCCCTCCGGGGACGGCAGCTGGAAGCGGTGGCCCGTGCGCCGGATGGACCAGGGGCAGGAGATGCTCACCGCGGTCCTGACCGAGCTGGCGCAACAGCGTGACGCCGCCCGCAAACGGCTCCAACAGCTCGAGGAACTCACTACGCTGGTCTTGGACGGCGTAGCCGGAGGAACCCTCACCGTGACAAACACTTACGCCGCAATGGAAGGAAACAGCTAGTGCCCCCGAAGACAAAGGTGGCGGCCGCGCCGTCAACCATGAAGGAACTCAAGGACACGCTCTGGAAGGCCGCTGACAAACTGCGCGGATCCATGGACGCGTCCCAGTACAAGGACGTGATCCTGGGACTGGTGTTCCTGAAGTACGTCTCCGACGCGTTCGACGAGCGCCGGGCCCAGATTCATGCCGAGCTGGAAGCGGACGGCATGAACGAGGACCAGATTGCCCAGTTCATCGACGACGTGGACGAGTACACCGGCCGCGGCGTCTTCTGGGTTCCGGCCCGCGCCCGCTGGCAGTACCTGGCCGAAAATGCCAAGGGAACGCAGGCCTCCGCAGATGCCCCGGCGAAGTCCATCGGCGAACTGATCGATGACGCAATGACGCTCATCATGGGTGCCAACCACACCCTGGCCGCCACGCTGCCCACGATTTACAACCGGGACAACGTGGACCAGCGCCGCCTCGGGGAATTGCTGGATCTGCTGAACTCCGCCCGCTTCACCGGCGACGGCGCCAAGAAGGCCCGCGACCTGCTCGGCGAAGTCTATGAATACTTCCTGGAGAAATTCGCCCGCGCCGAAGGCAAGCGGGGCGGGGAGTTCTACACTCCCGCCGGCGTTGTCCGCGTGCTGGTGGAGGTCCTCGAACCGGACCACGGCCGCGTTTACGACCCGTGCTGCGGCTCCGGCGGCATGTTTGTGCAGACCGAGAAGTTCCTCGAAGCCCACAACAAGGAGGGCTCAGACATCTCGGTGTACGGGCAGGAATTGAACGAGCGCACCTGGCGGATGGCCAAGATGAACCTGGCCATCCACGGGCTCAACGGCAACCTTGCCTCCCGCTGGGGCGACACTTTTGCGCGGGACCAGCACCCGGAGATGGAAGCCGACTATGTGCTGGCCAACCCGCCGTTCAACATCAAAGACTGGGCGCGCTCCGAGTCTGATCCGCGCTGGAAGTACGGTGTCCCGCCGGCCAACAATGCCAACTACGCCTGGATCCAGCACATCATTTCCAAGCTCGCTCCGGGCGGCAAGGCCGGTGTGGTCATGGCTAATGGTTCCATGTCCTCCAACTCCGGCGGCGAGGGCCAGATCCGTGCCCAGCTGGTGGAGGCGGACTTGGTCTCCTGCATGATCGCCCTGCCCACCCAGCTGTTCCGCAGCACCGGCATTCCGGTCTGCACGTGGTTCTTCGCCAAGGACAAGACTGCAGGCCCTAACGGTTCCATCGACCGCTCCGGCCAGGTGCTGTTCATTGACGCCCGCAACCTGGGCTACATGGTGGACCGTGCCGAGCGCGCCCTGTCCGACGACGACATCAACAAGATCGCCAACACTTTCCGCGCCTGGCGCGGCAAGTCGTCCGCTGTTGAGGGCGGTCTCGAGTACGACGATGAGCCCGGCTTCTGCTATTCAGCCACTTTGGAGGAGATCAAGGCTGCCGACTACGCCCTGACGCCGGGCCGGTACGTGGGTGCTGCCGCGATTGAGGATGACGGCGAGCCGATCGAAGAGAAGATTGCGCGGTTGAAGAAGGAACTGTTCGAGCAGTTCGAGGAGTCCGACCGGATGGCCAAGGTTGTGCGCGAACAGTTGGGACGGATCTCGTGACTGATCAGACGTGCCTGAAGGACTACCTCAGTTTTAGGAACGGTAAAACTTCGCCCGCGCGATCAAATCAAGGAACGTTCCCGGTCTACGGGTCCAACGGGCAGATTGGTTATGCAGAGGAGAGCAACGCTTCCGGACCCCTCATAGTAATTGGGCGCGTGGGCTCATACTGCGGAAGTCTGTACTATTCTGGCGAGGACGCGTGGGTTACGGATAACGCGATCGTCTGCACTCCTATCGGTAGTACCGACGCCCGCTACTGGTACTACGCACTTCAGACACTCGACTTGAATGGCAGAAGTTCAGGGTCTGGCCAACCACTCCTTAACCAGGGTGTTCTCGGTTCGATTCCGTTTGGTGCACCAGAGAAACAAGAACGAATGGCGATCGCGGAGGTGCTGGGGGCCCTCGACGACAAGATCGCTGCCAACACCAAGCTCGTGCACGGTTTAGATGAACTCTTTAGTGCGCATTGGCAAGCACTTAGCCAACCCGAGTCCGGGACTCAGTGCCGTTTGAACTCTCTAGTGGCAGACATCTTCGCGGGCGATTGGGGCTCCAGCGAGAAGACGGCAACCCACCCTGAGGAGGTGCTCTGCATACGGGGCGCCGATTTACCTTCCCTGCAGACTTCCGGCAGCGGCAAAATGCCTATCAGGTTCCTGAAACCTACCAGCCTAAAGCGGCGGGAACTTCACGTTGGCGACATAGTCATGGAGGCTTCTGGCGGTAGTCCGACTCAGTCCACGGGTAGGGCTGCCTTGATTACAGACTCATTGCTATCCCGCTTCGACGTGCCCCTTAGTAGCTCGAACTTTTGCAAAGCTTTGCGTATGAAGGATTCGAAGAACGCCTTCTTGGTTTATGGACACCTTAGAAATAGTTGGGAAAGAGGCGAGTTCTTTCAGTATGAGAACGGTACAACAGGTATCAAAAACCTGGCTCTAACCAACTACTTCAATGACAAAGAGATCCGGCTGCCGGACGATCACCGGCTTCAAAGCTTCAATGATCTCTCAGTCGAAATCTTCAAAAAGATGCAGGCGGCTGGGCAAGAATCAGATATCCTCGCCGTCACCCGCGACGCACTGCTGCCGCAGCTGATGTCCGGGAAACTGCGAGTTCGAGATATTGAAAACACCATGGGGGAAATGGTCTAAATGGCACAGGCACAGCAGCTGGGGTATTCCGAAGCCGACTGGGAAGGTGACGCATTGGAAATGCTCGCCGAACCGCTCGGCTGGCGTCCGAAAACCGGACACGACATTGCACCCGGCACAGGCGAGCGCGATTCCTGGGATGAACTGCTCATCCGGCCCCGGCTGCTGGCCGCCCTGCAAAAGTTCAACCCCGAAGTCCCCGTCCAGTACCTCAAGCAGGCGCTGGCCGAAATCGGCTCCCCCAAATCCGTGGACGCGATCACCGAAAACCAGCGCATCCACGACTACCTCACCAACGGCTTCCGCCTCACCTACATCGACGCCGACGGCACGGAAGTTAGCCCCACACTGCGCCTGGTCAGCCACTCCCCCGACGACAACGACTGGCTCGCCGTCAACCAGGTCACCATCCAGCACGGCGACTACAAACGCCGCTTCGACCTGGTGCTCTACTGCAACGGCATGCCGGTAAGCATCATCGAACTCAAGAAGGCCGGCAGCAAGTCTGCCGACGTAGCTGCAGCCCATAACCAGCTGGCCACCTACGTCCGCGAATTCCCCATGGCGTTCCGGTTCTGCGTCTTCACGCTCGCCTCCGACGGCCTGTTCGCCCGCTACGGCACCCCTTTCACCCCCCTGAACCACTTCTCGCCCTGGAATGTAGACGACGACGGCAAGCCGGTGCCTCCCGGTGCACTGCTCGACGGCGAACCCGTCACCGGTTTGGACACTGCGCTGCTGGGGCTCTACAACCAGGAACGCTTCCTGCAGCTGATGAACAGCTACACCGCGTTCGACGAAGGCGCATCCGGGCTGATCAAACGCATTGCTAAACCGCACCAGTACTTCGCCGTCACCAAAGCCGTGGGAAGCACCGTGCAGGCGGTCGGCAGCAACGGCAAGGCCGGCGTCGTCTGGCATACCCAGGGCTCAGGCAAATCCATGGAAATGGAGCTCTACACCAACCTGGTGATCCGGCACCCGAAGCTGCGCAACCCGACCGTCGTCGTCATCACCGACCGCAACGAACTGGACGGCCAGCTCTACGAGACCTTCGTCCGCAGCCAGCTGCTGCCCGAAACGGCACGGCAAATCCGCAAACGCTCCGAGCTGCGGGAGGAACTCAGCAGCCGCACCACAGGTGGCATCTACTTCACGACGCTGCAGAAGTTCGGGCGCAGCAAGGCAGAACGCGATGCCGGTGCGGAGCACCCGCTGCTCTCTGACCGGCGCAACATCATCGTCGTCGTCGACGAGGCCCACCGAAGCCACTATGACGACCTGGACGGGTATGCCCGGCACCTGCGCGATGCCCTGCCGCATGCCACGCTGATCGCGTTCACCGGTACGCCGATTTCCTTCGAGGACCGCAACACCCGTGACGTGTTCGGCGACTACATCGACATCTATGACCTGAACCGGGCAGTGGACGACGGCGCCACCGTCCCCGTCTACTTCGAGCCCCGCCTGATCAAGGTGGGCCTGGCCGAAGGAGTCAGCGAGGAGTCCCTGGACCAGGCCGCCGATGAAGTCACCGCAGGCCTCGATGACACGGAACGGGCGCGCATCGAGAAGAGCGTCGCCGTCGTCAATGCCGTATACGGCGCGCCGGAACGCATTGCCAAGCTGGCCGAAGATCTGGTGGCGCACTGGGAGAACCGGCGGGACCAGATGCGGAAGTTCATCGACGCGCCGGGCAAGGCCATGATCGTGGGCGGCACCCGGGAGATCTGCGCGAATCTCTATTCGGCGATCGTTCAGCTGCGCCCGGACTGGCATTCCGATGATCTGGAACGGGGAAAGATCAAGGTTGTCTATTCCGGGACTGCCTCGGACACTCCCCCGGTCTCCGACCATGTGCGCCGCGATTCGCAGAACGCCACCATCAAGCAGCGGCTCAAGGATGCGGACGATGAGCTGGAGCTGGTGATCGTCAAGGACATGATGCTCACGGGCTACGACTCCCCGCCCCTGCACACCCTGTACCTGGACCGGCCGCTGAAGGGCGCACTGCTGATGCAGACCCTGGCGCGGGTAAACCGCACGTACCGGGGAAAGGAAGACGGCCTGCTGGTGGCGTACGCCCCGCTGGCGGAGAACCTGGCGGCGGCGCTGAAGGAATACAGCCGCCAGGACGGGGCGGCGCATCAGCCGGTGGGTAAGAACCTGGACGAGGCGATTGCGCTCACCGAAACACTGGTCGAGAAGCTCCGCGAACTGCTGGCCGGGCACAACTGGAAGGCCACACTGAACAAAGGCGGGCCCAAGGCTTTCCTCCACGCTGTCACCGGTGCCGTCAACTACCTCCGTGACCCGCTGACGCCGGGGAACGAACCCGCCCCGGACAGTGAGACGCTGGCCTCCCAGTACCGCCGGTATTCGGGACAGCTGGCCCGGGCCTGGGCACTCTGTTCAGGGTCGGCGCATCTGGCGCACCTGCTGCCCGAGATCAAGGTGTACGAAGAGATCCGGGTGTGGATGGCGAAGTGGGACGCCGAAGACCGCCAGTCCCGCGGGATCCCCGTACCGGAGGACATCCAGCGCCTGCTTGGCCAGCTGATTGCCACGTCAACAGTCTCGGGCGAGGTGATGGACATCTACGAGGCTGCCGGCATGCCCAAGCCTTCCCTCGAAGACCTCACTCCCGAGTTCATGGCGAAGACGCAGCAGGCGCGGAACCCGCAGCTCGCCATTGAGGCGCTGCGGAAACTCATCTCCGAGGAGGCCCTGCGGACGACGCGGAACAACGCCATCCGAGAGCGTGCGTTCTCGGAGCGGATCACGGAGCTGATGAACAAGTACACCAACCAGCAGCTGACCTCGGCGGAGGTCATTGCGGCCCTGGTGGAACTGGCCAAGGAAGTCTCGCAGGAGAAGAACCGCGGCAAGCAGTTTAACCCGGAGCTGAACCAGGATGAGCTGGCTTTTTACGATGCCGTGTCCCAGAACGCTTCAGCCGTGGATGTTCAGGGCGAGGGAGTTCTCGCGAATATTGCCCGTGATCTGGTCGCCGTGATGAGGCGCGATGTCCGCACCGACTGGACGGTGCGTGATGATGTCCGGGCCAAGCTGCGCTCCTCCATCAAACGACTGCTCGTCAAGAACGGCTATCCGCCGGACAAGCAGCCTGCCGCGATCAAGCTCGTCATGGAGCAGATGGAGTCCATGGCGCCGCGCTTCGCGGAGGCTCGGGCGGGATAGCAACCCGCTCTTGATTCACCTTGTGGCCCGGCCGTTTGTGCCGGGCCGCAAGTTTGTCCTGCTCTTTGGCGGGGTTACGCCGCTCCGTCTTCACTTGGCGGCATCTCGGTACCGCTGTCCGTGCATCCAGAGCACCACGTCCATCACGCGCAGCTGCGACACCCGAAACTGCAGTTCGGCCCGGTCCTGGATCCTGTCCAAGCGGCCGGCCAATGCTCCACCTTCCTGAGTGAGCATCTCGTGCCAATCGCTCCACTGGGTCAGAGAGCTCGCTATCTTGGCTTCTGCCCCGACCACGGAATCCCAGATGGGGATCAGGCGCGGACGCTTGCGTGCCATAAGCTTGCTGGCTCGAGTGGGCCCAATCCCCCATCCGCCGTCTTCCTTGCCGCGGAGAATGTTCCAGAGCTTCCACGCGGGGCTTTCCTCGCCCAGCAGGTCTTTGAATTCCTCGTGGGACACCCCAGCTAGGTGGCGATTCGCCGGAATCTGCATCAAAAGTGCCGTGATATCGAGTTGGCGCTCGGCAAGCAGGCCAATCACCGCGGCAGGCTCAAACGGTACGGAAAGAAAGGACGCAGCCAGCATGTCGTCTGCTGTGATGGTGTTGGCGACGCCGGGGGCTGCACCGCCGCCCGCCCACGCATCGAAGTGCGCCCCCGTGCGAACCCGGCCCTTGGAAACGGGCCGCGTGTAGTAGTCCTTGAGTAGGTGTGCGGCCTTCCCAATCTGCTGGTCAGTGAGTATTTCCGGAATCTGCACGTCCTGCTCCCCCCTTGTTGGCAGGGCGGCGGTCGCCCCATGGCCCGTGATACTACAGACTCTGGCCGGGCGAATCTCTGGACCACCGGCACAGATCGTCTCTTCAGCCCACTCCGCCGCACAGGTTCCCAGCCTGTGTTGCTGCTGTTGCTACTGGAGTCACAGCAGCCACAGGAGACAACAAAGGGTGGAAACCCATGCGCGGCGAACTCCCAACTCCCAATGCGCTTGGGAGCTATTTGGGAGTTCAGCGAGGAGGTGGGATCTGATTGATGGGCCGGCAGCCCTACTTCTTCGCCCCGGCCCGCACCGCTTTCCACGAACCGGTGGACCACAGCGCCCAGATCACCAGCAGCGGCTGAAAAAACAGCCGCACCAGACGGGCACGGTCAGTATCGAGCCCGAAAGCGTCAGTGTGGGTGACGTATTGGGAAATGTTGCCGGGAAATATGGCGACAAAAAATGCCGCTGCAGCCAATCCCACCGGGACCCGGCGCTTGCGCAGCAGGATCAGCGCCGCACCGAGGCTCAGCTCGGCGACGCCGGACAGCAGCACCACGACGTCGTCGTCCACCGGCACCCACTCCGGCACCTGGGCCTGGAACTCAGTGCGGGCAAAGGTCAGATGGGAGGTTCCCGCAAAGGCCAGGAATGAGCCCAGGGCAATGGCGCCAAGCCGCCGGCGTTTCGAGGTGGGCGGAGCGGGCCGGGAAGCTGCGGTGATCAGGTTCGAGAAAGGCATGGGCACAGACTACGTCAGCCGGTTGTACGCGAGGTGGGCAAGGGCGGCCGCCTGGTCACCCAGGACCGAATCGTCAAAAACCACCCGCGGAGAGTGGTTCCACGCTACGGTGTCCGGATCCAGCGCCGGCGGCGTCGCCCCCAGGAAGATGAAAGTGCCCGGAACCTCGTTGAGGACGAGGGAGAAGTCTTCCGATCCCATGAGCGGATCGCGGGATTCCAGCACCCGGTCCTCGCCGAAGATTTCCCGCAGCCCGGTGATGGCCTCCTGCGTGCGCCCGGCGTCGTTGCTAGTCACCGGATAACGCACGGTGAAGTCCACTTCCACACTGCAGCCGTGGGCGGCGGCTATGCCCTCGGCAAGCGTTTTGGTTTCCACGACTGCCCGGTCCAGGGAATCCTCGGAAAGGGTGCGGACAGAGGCGCCCAGGCTGGCGGTGTCAGGGATGACGTTGATGGCTTCGCCCGCGCTGAGCTGTGTCACGGTCAGCACAATCGGATCGAAGGCTGAGAAGCGGCGCGTGGCCATCGTCTGCAGTGCCGTGGCGATTTCAGTGAGCGCGGGAACGGGGTCGACGGCGGTTTGGGGCTGTGAGCTGTGGCCGCCGGATCCTTTGACAGTGATTCGGAGTTCATTCGCGCCGGCCATCAGCGTGCCCGGTTTTGTCCGGAAGACTCCCAGTGGTCCGGGGCGAACATGGATCCCGTAGGCGGCGACGGGACGCTCCCCCGCGGCGTCGAGCACGCCTTCATCGAGCATGAGGCTGGCGCCGTCGTGCCCCTCTTCTCCGGGCTGGAACATGAAGATGACGCTGCCCGAGAGGTCCTCCTGCTGGGCGCAGAGCAGTTTGGCCGCACCCACCAGGCCCGCCACGTGCAGGTCATGTCCGCAGGCATGCATGTTGCCGTTCGTGGAGGCGTAGTCCAGGTCCGTCATTTCGAAGACGGGCAGGGCGTCCATGTCGCCGCGCAGCAGCACGGCCGGCCCGGGCTCGGCACCGCGCAGCACGGCAACCACCGACGTCGATTTCACCCCCAGCGTGATCTCCAGGTCCAGCCCCTCCAGCGCTGCAAGGATTCTCTCCTGGGTCCGCGGCAGGTTGTTGCCGGTCTCCGGATCGGCATGCAGCGCACGCCGCAGCGCCACCAGTTCCGGCAGGATGGTCTGGGCCTCTTCTACAAACATGCAAAGTCCTGTCGTCAACGCGGTCGGCCGCCGCCAGGCTGCCGTATCAGTACCTTGAAGTAAATCACTCCTTCCCCTCCCGCACGATCATCCCTCCGGCGGAGCCGATGCCGTGCGCCGGCTTTTAGACTGGGCTGCATGATCGATACGCCCGCACCCGACGCCGACACCCGGGACGCCGGGCCCCGCCGCCGGCTGCTCCAGCGCTGGTTCCCCGCGAGGCCGTGGCAAATCGGCGACGACTGGGAGCGCCCCGGACCAACGCCGGAGCAGCTGCGCCGGGACGTGATCGGCACCTGCATCGTGCTGCTGCTCAGCGCCGTCGCCCTTGAGAGCGTCCGCGGCTTCGGGACCATGGGCGGGGAAGACAAGCCGTTCTGGCTTCAGCACCTGGTGATGGCGTTGATGGTGCTCCCGCTGGCGGTGCGGCGCCGCTTTCCGGTCACCGTCCTGCTCGTATCGTCGGTGCTCTTCCTGGTCCTGGGCATGTACATGCCCATCCTCTCGATGCAGATCGCTTTCCAGGGCGCGTATTTTGCCGCCATCTATTCCGCGGTGGCCTGGGCCCCGAACCGCCGAATGCTGCGCCTGGCCCTGGTGCTGGTGATAGCGGCCATGGCTCTGTGGCTGCTGCTGTCCTTCACCGTCAGCAACGCGTACGAGTCATTTCTGGAGCAGGTGGAGGAACAGGAAGGCCCCTCCCGCAGCTTCCTGCCGCCGCTGGCTTCCTACGCCATCTACACGTTCCTCATTAACGCCGCCTACTTCGGCGGAGCGATCCTCTTTGGCATCACCTCCTGGCGCAGCGCACACCAGCGGGAGCAGCTCGCCCGGCAATCGGCCCAGCTGGAGGCACAGGCCACCGAGCTGGCCCGGCAGGCCGTGATCGACGAGCGCCTGCGGATCGCCCGCGAGCTGCACGACGTCGTCGCCCACCACATTGCGGTGATCGGCATCCAGGCGGGAGCCGCCCGGCGGGTGCTGGAGAAAAAGCCCGCCGCCACTGCCGGCGCCCTGCAGACCATTGAGTCATCGTCCCGGGAGGCTGTGGGCCAGATGCGGTCACTGCTGGGCGTGCTTCGCGGCGGGCAGGAACCGGCTCCCGACTCCGACGGCGCCGCGCAGCGGCATCCGGAACCCGGGCTGTCTGACCTGCCAGCGCTGATTACCGAACATGACGCCATGGGGCTTCGCGTGTCCTTTCATCAGGCCTCCGATCCCGGGTCGGTTCTGAACCGCATCCCTGCTCCACTTGGCCTGTCCATTTACCGGACAGTCCAGGAATCACTGGCCAATGTGCGGCGGCACTCCACGGCAGGGTCCGCAGTGGTGGCGCTGCGGACCGGCCGGTCTGAGGACGGCGACTGGGTGGAGGCGGAGACGGTCGACGACGGCCGGCCGCGGTCGGGCAGCACCGCCGGCTCGGGATATGGCCTGCAGGGCATCCGGGAACGGGCGGCGCTGCACGGCGGAAATGCCGAAATCGGTCCACGGTCGGGCGGCGGATGGCGGGTCCGCGTCCGCTTCCCGGTGCGCTGATCTCCGATTCGGCGGTTTTGCCGGTACGTTATTTCCGGGGCCGCCGGCCCCGCCGGTGCCGAGGGGCTCTCCTTGCGCGAAAGGGTGTGAACACACGCGATGGAACCGATCCGGGTCCTGTTGGCCGATGACCAGGCACTGGTCCGGGCCGGCTTCGCCATGATGCTCTCCGTGGAGGACGAGATCACGGTTGTGGGCCAGGTGGCCAACGGCAAGGAGGCCGTGGACTTCGCCGCCGCGAATCCGGTGGATGTCATCCTGATGGATGTGCAGATGCCGGTGCTGGACGGCATCAGGGCCACCGAGGCCGTAGTGCAGGCGGGCACGGCCAAGGTGATTATCCTGACCACCTTTGAGCGCGACGACTACCTTTTTGATGCGATTCGCTCCGGCGCCAGTGGCTTCCTGCTCAAGAATGCCGACCCGGATGACCTGGTGACCGCTGTGCACGCCGTGGCCGGCGGCCATGCCCTGCTCGCACCGGAAGTCACTGTCCGCGTCATCGAGCGCTTCGCACGCCAGCTTGGCGCTGAATCCGCGCAGGATGCGTCCGGCACCAACCCGTCCGGCGACGGAGCCGCCCCCGCCGGCCAGGCCGGCCAGGCCGCGACCCGGCCCGTGTCACCGGAACAGCAGAAACTGCTGGCTTCCCTGACGTCCCGGGAACGGGAAGTCCTGGTGAACGTGGCGGCCGGCTGCAGCAACTCCGAAATCGCCGCCCGCATGTTCGTGGCCGAAGCAACGGTCAAAACACACGTGTCCAATCTGCTCGCCAAGATCCAGGTCCGGGACCGGGTCCAGGCCGTGGTGTTCGCCTACGAATCCGGACTCATCCTTCCGGGGGAGAGCGCCGCCGAGGCTTCCGGCGACCGGCGTTCCTGAGCCGGGAGGATTCACCCGCCCGGCCGATCTCCTTTCGGGCAGCCGCCCGTAAAGTCGAGGGAGAAGATTTTCCCCTGACAACACCCGGCACTCCGGGAAAGGAGCAGCCACCATGCTGCAGGTCTCCAACCTCACCCGAAAATTCGGGGACAAAACGGCGGTGGACAACGTCACCTTCGATGTCCCCGCCGGCCAGATGACCGGATTTGTCGGCGGCAACGGCGCCGGCAAGACCACCACCATGCGCATGATCATGGGCGTACTGACGGCCACGGCCGGTGAAGTGCTTCTCGACGGGTCACCGGTAACCGCAGCCGCCCGGGCCCAGTTTGGGTACATGCCGGAGGAACGCGGCCTCTACCCGAAGCAGCCAATCCTGGACCAGCTGGTGTATTTGGGCCAGCTGCACCGGATGAGTGCGGCGGACGCCCGGCGCGAGGCCGTGGATCTCCTGGAGCGCTTCACGCTGGCCGACCGGTTCAAGGACAAACTGGAATCGCTGTCCCTGGGCAACCAGCAGCGGGTGCAGATTGCCGCCTCGCTGCTGCACCGGCCCAACGTGTTGATCCTGGACGAGCCGTTCTCCGGGCTTGACCCCGCCGCCGTCGATTCCATGGTTGAACTGCTGCGCGAGCGCACCCGCGAAGGGGTGCCGGTCCTCTTCTCCAGCCACCAGCTGGACCTTGTGGACCGGCTTTGCGACAACTTGGTGGTGCTCAAGGCCGGCAAGGTCATGGCCGCCGGGTCCAGCGACCAGCTCCGCGCCAGCGCGCCCCGCCGCCACCGCCTCACCGTTTCACCGGACGCCGGCTGGCTCCGCGACGAGCCCGGGCTGCAGGTCATCGATGTGGCAGGACCCACGGCAGTGCTGGAGTTCGACGGCGAAACCACCGCCCAGCGCATCCTCGGCACCGCCATGGCCCGCGGCACCGTCGAAGAATTTACGCCCCTGAGGCCGTCCCTCAGCGAAATCTACCGGGAGGTATCAGCATGAGCACCACCGAGACCCGCCGCCCTGATTCCTCCGTGCAGCAGCGCCCGGAACCGGCGGCCAACAACACTCCGCCGTGGGCCATCGTCACCCTGCGCGAGGTCATGGTGAAAGCCCGCGACCGCAGTTACCTGATCTCCACTCTGGTTACCCTGGTGCTGATTGTCGGCGCCGTGGTGTTCAACGCCTATATGGCCAACCGCGGCGACGACTACGCCGTGGCCGTGACGGGGACCTCCGGTGCGGCCGTGGTGGAAACCGCCGGCGAGACTGCCGGCACCGATGACAACACCACCTTCGAAGCGGTTAACGCCGACTCCCCCGACGCAGCACGGGAACTGGTCCGCAACGGTGACGCCGATGCCGCCCTGCTGCAGGATTCCGACGGCGTCTGGACCCTGGTGGGGAACGAGGAAGTTGACGGCGGGCTGCGCTCCGCGCTTACTGAAGCGCTGCGGCTGACCGTCCTTAATGACAACGCCGAAGCGGCCGGAACCACCGGCACGGAGCTGTTGGCCGGCAGCGAGCTGCAGGAAGAGCTGCTCGAGGGTAATGCCGAAAACGCCCTGCTGGCCACCGTGGTGGGTTTTGCCTTCAGCTTCCTGTTCTACATGTCCGCCATCATCTTCGGCATGGCCATCGCCACCTCGGTGCTGGAGGAGAAGCAGAACCGGGTGGTGGAAATCCTGGCCACGGCGATTCCCATCCGGCAGCTGCTCTACGGCAAGGTGGCCGGCAACACCGTCCTGGCAATGATCCAGCTGGCCCTGTACGGCGGTGCGGCCTTGCTGGCGCTGAACATGACGGACACGGCGGACATGGTGGGAATGATCATTCCGGCCTCCGGCTGGTTCCTGGTGTTCTTCCTCGCCGGGTTCCTGATCCTGGCCTCGGCCTGGGCCATGCTCGGCGCCATGGCCAGCCGCAACGAGGACCTGAGCAACAGCTCCACCCCGGTGCTCGCCGTTGTCTTCGCCGCACTGTTTGCCGGCCTGTTCGCCAAGGGACAGCTGCTGGTGATCGCGTCCTACATCCCGGTGGTGTCCTCGGTGGCAATGCCCATCCGGATGCTCAATACCGATGTTCCGCTCTGGGAAACATTCCTGTCCCTGGCTATCGCCCTGGCCGCGGCCTACGCTCTGCTGCGCTTCAGCGAAAACATCTACCGCCGCGCGGTCATGCAGAGCGGAGGCGCGCTGACCCTCCGCAAGGCCATGAAGCTGGAGTCCTAGGAAACTGGGATCCTAGATCGAGTCCCGCATCAGGTTGGCCAGGGAGTTGAAGCGGTGGTTGGAGGGCAGGTCATCGATCAGGATGGCCTGCCCGTCCGGCCCGCTCAGGGGAATCCGCCAGTTGGGATATTCGTCTCCGGTGCCCGGCTGGTTTTGGGTCTGCCGCTCCCCCACCGCATCAGTCAGTGACACCCCGAGGAGCACCGATGGTGTCTGCAGGATGAAGGAATGCAGCGCCTCAACGGTCTGCTGGACCGAATCGCTGCCGGTGCCGGATTCGGGCAGCAGTCCGCGGCTGCGGACCAGCGACAGGACGGCTTCCCTGGCGGCGGCGTCGGCTTCCCGCTCTTCCTCCACCGGGCGGCTCAGCAGGCCCAGGGACGCACGAAGGTCCACATGTTCGCCGGCGAGGTATCCGGCCGCGGGCGGCAGGTCGTGGGTGTTGACGGTGGTCAGGGCGCCCTGACGGTATTCCTCGGGCAGCCGCGGGCCGGTTTCGGCCTCTTCGAACCACAGGATGGACGTGCCAAGCACGCCCCGCTCTCCGAGGTACTCCTGCACCCAGGGCTCAAACACTCCCAGGTCTTCGCCGACGACGACCGCGCCGGTGCGCTCTGCCTCCAGCGCCAGAATCCCAATCAGCGCCTCATGGTCGAAGTGCACATAGGCCCCCTCGCCCGGAGCTGATCCGGCCGGAATCCACCACTGCCGGAACAGGCCCAGAATGTGATCGACCCGGATGCCGCCGGCATGCCGCAGCACGGTCCGCAGCATGTCCCGGTACGGCAGGTAGCCGGCGTCGGCCAGCCGCTGCGGGTGCCAGGGCGGCTGGCTCCAGTCCTGGCCCTGCTGGTTGAACATGTCCGGCGGCGCCCCCACTGAAACGCCGGGAGCAAGCACCGGCCGCAGCATCCACGCGTCCGCGCCCGCCGGATGTACGCCCACGGCCAGGTCATGGACCACGCCGATGGACATCCCGGCGCTCCGGGCCGCGGTCTGGACGTTTTCCAGCTGCTGGTCGCAGATCCACTGCAGCCACTTGAAGAACTGCACGCGCGGGGCGAGGTCCTGCTCGTTCCGGCGCACGTAGGAGCTGTCAGGCCCCGTAATCTGCTCCCACTCGGGTGCTCCGGCGGGAAGTTTCTCAGCCAGCGCGCTCCACAGGGCAAAGCTCTCCAAGCCGGGCCCTTCCAAGTCGCAGAACCGCTGAAACTGCTGTTCCCTCGCGATGCTCCGCGGGACCGAGAAAACCTGCTCCAGCGCGGCAAGCTTGGCCGCATAGGTTGCATCGCGGTCCAGCAGATCGGTGGAGCGGTTGGCTGCGCTGAGCGCCCGTGCCGATTCCTCGACCTGCGCCGTGGCTGCTGCGGGAAGGTACGCATACTCCGGGACGTCCTCGACCCGGATGTAGAGCGGATTGAAGAAGCGCCGGGTGGTGGGCAGGTACGGGGATGGCTCCAGCGGCGGAACCGGTTCGGCAGCGTGAAGGGGATTGATCAGAATGAACCCGGCCCCGTGGTCAGCGCCGGAAAGAGCCGCCAGGTCCGCCAAGTCGTTCAGGTCGCCAATGCCCCAGGAACGGGAGGACCGCACCGAATACAGCTGCGCCATCAGTCCCCAGGCGCGGCGTTGGGCCAGTTGCGCCGCCGTCGTGAGCCGTGCCGGAGTGACCACCAGGACGGTATCCGCCTGCTTTCCGCCGCACTTGACCTCGAGGCGGTGCCATCCCAGCGGCAGGTCCAGGGGAAGCCGCACGAGGGTGCGGGCGGTCAGCGTCCCGTCAAGGTCCAGCTCTTCGGCGGGAACCCGCGGCCAGTCGAGCCCGCGTTGACCGCCGTCCTCCAGCGTGATGAACACTGTGGCGTCCTCCCCCACCGGGGTGTGGACGGCGACTGAATGGCTGCCGCCTTCGCGGACGACGACGGCACCGGGCAGAGTCCGCCGCCACTCGGAGAGGCGCCCTTCAGCCAGGGATGCGGCCATTTCATCTTCGGTGTCCACCGCGACTCCCAGCGCGGAGAGGACGCGGCGCAGCGTTTCATCCGATACTTCGCGGGGTGTGCCGTCCCAGCCCTTGAAGGTGGTGACTACGTGGTGGTGTGCGGCGAGCTCGCGCAAAAGGGTGCTGCTGTCCGTCGCCTGGCCAGGAGAATTCGCTACAGTCATGACAGCTAATCTAAGGGTTGCCGAGCCCCGTCGCCCAGCCCCGGTGTCCGCAGGCCTAGCTGCGCTTTTCCGTCAGCCGCCACACATCCTGGTAATCCGGATGATCCTCATAGGCAGCGGCCATGGCTGCCAGCGCCAGAGTGGTCCACTCCAACTCATCAGCGGACTGCTTGCCCTCGCCGTCCGGATCCATCACCATCCGCGCCAGTGCGTTCCGCCTGGCGCCGCCGATGATTTCGATGAGCATCAGCTTGGATTCGCATTCACGAAGCAGCCGTTCCTCATACCACCGGTCGGAAGGGGAAACGCCCCGGGCCGTCAGGAGCTTGCGGGACTCCGCGGCATCGTCCTGGAAGCGGGTCAACAGGAAGTCCACGATATCCATGCTCCCGATCGTACGCCGGGCGCCCCCGGGCGTCAGGGACACCAGCGCAAAACTGCACGCTGAGCACGGGAATAACTTTCAACCCCGGTTGGTTGACATAACTAGTCAAGAGAAAGAGAGTCTGTGCCAGCCCCAAGCATGCCCAGTACGCCCATCCGTTCGAAGACGAGCCGCGCCAAGCGAATCCGAAATATCCGTTCCATCCGCCGCGGAGACCACATTGAAGTCCGAAGCGGAAATGAGGTCCACTACCGCGGAGAAGTACGCGACAGCGCGCCGGGTTTGGGCACGATCTGGCTCCGGGGTGAAGACGGACTCCGCATTGCCGTCAGCGTCGAGGACTTCACCATCTGGAAGGTCCCGGCCTAGCCCGGTTCCTTCCCGGCCGGAGCATTACCGGTCCATCAGGGACCCGGCACTGATATTCAGCGTGGCAGCCGTCATGGTCGCCGCCTTGTCCGACGCTGCGAAGGCCGCAGCATTTCCCACGTCCTCCAGGGTTGCAGCCCGTTTCGGCAGCGTGGCATCAACAATGCTGTTGGCGATATCCTCGCGTCCGTCCATCCCTGCCGGCAGGGATTCGGGGATGCCGCCGCTGCGCAGGGTGACAACGCGGATGCCGTGACGGCCGAGTTCAACCGCCAGCTGACGCCGCATGGCCTCCATGGCTTCAAACGCGGTGATAAGTCCGCCGTAGTAATTCCCGGGACTTGGATCCCCGGATCCCCCAAACACCAGGATGACCCCCGACCCCTGCCGCATCATTTGCCTGGCCGCAGCCCGGGAGGTCAGGAAAAAGCTCTGCACGGCGGTCGAAACCGGGCGAAGGTAGTCCTCCACCTCCATATCCACCATGGGAGAGCCCTGGATGTCACCGTGCTGGATGACGTTCAGCGAGATGTCCAGGCTTCCTGCGGCAGCGGCGACATCATCAGCGTGCTCGTTGACGGCCTGTTCGTTGGTGGCATCCAGCAGCGCCGTCTCGGCAAGTCCTCCAGCGGCGCGAATATCCCTGGCCACGGCTTCAAGGTTTTCCGGACTGCGGCCGGCCAGAAACACCCGGGCGCCTTCGCGGGCGAAGGCCCGGGCCACCGCTCCCCCGATTGATCCTCCCCCGCCGTAGATGACGGCGGTTTTTCCGTTAAGCAGCATGTGCGCCTCTTAGATCCGCTGTGGGTATGCGTTCGTGGCTGTGCCTGACAATGATGGCACTGCCGCACTGCCGTGCACAGGGGCCGGGCAACTGTCCGGCCCCTGTGCAGGGCAGATCCTGCGCAGGTTTTATCGTTACCAGCGCACCTTTTTCTCCCGCCTTCCCTGCTTGCCGTAGGCGTGCGTGGGCTTGTGGTCCTTGCCCATGCTTTGCCAGCCCGGCAGCGCGTTTTCCGCGGCCATCGCCGCCATCGTCTTTTCCTGCGCTTCCGCGCTCAGCTTGGCGGCTGCGGCGGGAGCGAGATTCACCGTTGCCTCCGGCAGCCGCGGGGCCGGCACTGGGGAAGACAACAGGGAAGACAGCGGGGAATTTTGGGACAGGGGTTTGGCGTGGTTTTTCTTGTTATGCGTCATGGTGATCTCCGGACTTTCAGCTGCGGGCCGGGAGCTTCGCTGGGAATGGTGCGGACACGGCTCCCGGAACGTCCAGCTGCAGTTCCTCCTGCCATTCCGTCGTGCGTGGAAGAGCAGAGAGGCCAGTTGGGTCGTCGTTCGGGATTGGAGCACGGCCAGCAACACGCACCATCGACAAGCTCACCCGGCGGTGGGTGAATACTGTCTGCGAAAAAGAGGGTGCGTGCGACCGGGAGGGATCAGCGGCGCCGATAATGGAGGCAGAGTCCCTAAAGGAGGCAGAGTCCCTCAGGGAGGCAGATCCACGGAGCCCGGTCAGGGCACGGCCCTACTCGTAAATGAGTTCCATGCGGACACCGTAACAACAAAGGACGGCACCGGGAAGACCCCGGTGCCGTCCTTTCGTTTTAACCAATCCCTGTCCTGCCGGGAAAGCTTGGCCCGATAGGGCCCGGCCTGCCTAGATCAGGGCGTCGGAGAGGTGATTCGGCGTTCCGAATCGGTGGGCAGTGATGCTGACGGCCTGTTCGTGCAGGAACGGCAGCAGTTCCACTCGTCCGGCTTCGGTAACCGGGTTGGCGTAGACGGCAATGTCCGGGCGGCCGCCCAGTGCTTCGGCCAGCGCCGATGCGTCAGTTCCGATGAGGCGGATCCGCGGACCGTGGACTGCGGGATCGTAGCTGGAAGCGGACGCCAGCCATTCGGCGTCGTTCTCCTGGGTGACGGGGATCCCGTGTTCGGTCAGCAGCGCCAGCAGCGCCACCGGCAGTTCGACGCCGGTGGAGACCCGCAGTGCGGATCCGGCCAGCAGGCCGGCAGCCACAACGCGGAGCATGGCGGTCAGTGACTGCTTCTCGGCCAACCGGATGGTGACCGGCAGCGGCCGGTACCGGAAGACGTTGCGCTCGGCGGACAGTGCCGAAACATCCTTGACGGTGCCGAATTCCTCAGCCCAGGCCGCGGCGTCGCTGCTCAGTGCCCGGTGCAGGAACTCAGTGTCGGCGGCATAGCTGCCGGCCGATGCCGAGGCCAGGATTTTCGCTGCGCCCTGGTGGGTCACGGGCGCTCCGGCGCCGGTGGAAACCGCCGGCTCCCACTCGCCCAGGCCCATCAGGTAGTTCGGGCCGCCGGCCTTGGTTCCTGCGCCGACTGCCGACTTCTTCCAGCCGCCGAAGGGCTGGCGCTGGACGATGGCTCCGGTGATGCCGCGGTTGATGTAGAGGTTGCCGGCGGAGATGTTCTCCAGCCACACATCCATTTCCGCGGGGTCCAGGGAATGCAGGCCTGAGGTCAGCCCGTAATCGATCTGGTTCTGCAGGGCGATGGCTTCCTCAAGCGTGTCCGCGGTCATCACGCCGAGGATCGGGCCGAAGTACTCGGTGAGGTGGAACTCGGACCCGAGGCGGACACCGGTGCGGACGCCCGGGCTCCACAGCCGGCCGCTGTCATCGAGCTGCTTGGGTTCAATCAGCCAGGACTCGCCCTCGCCCAGGACCGTGAGTCCGCGCAGCAGCTTGCCGGCGGCCGGTTCAATGACCGGACCCATCTGGGTCACGGCGTCCACCGGATAGCCGACCTTGAGGGACTGCACAGCGTCAACCAGCTGATTGCGGAAGCGCGGTGACTTGGCCACCGAGCCCACGAGGATCACCAGGGAGGCTGCGGAGCACTTCTGGCCGGCGTGGCCGAAGGCGGACGCAACGACGTCGCGGGCAGCCAGGTCAAAGTCGGCGCTGGGCGTGACGATGATGGCGTTCTTGCCGGAGGTCTCGGCCAGCAGCGGAAGGTCGGAGCGGAAGGAACGGAACAGTTCGGCGGTCTCGTACCCGCCGGTGAGGATGACGCGGTCCACGGACGGATGCGCCACCAGCTGGCGGCCCAGCTCCTTCTCGCCCAGTTGCACCATCTGCAGCACGTCGCGGGGAACGCCGGCTTCCCAGAGGGCCTCAACCATGACGGCGCCGCTGCGTGCGGACTGGCGGGCGGGCTTGATGATCACCGATGATCCGGCGGCCAGGGCCGCCAGGGTTGAACCTGCCGGGATGGCAACCGGGAAGTTCCACGGCGGAGTGACGACGGTGAGGCGGGCCGGCACAAACCGGGCGCCGTCGACAGTTTCCAGGTCCTTGGCACGCTCTGCATAGTAGTGGGCGAAGTCGACGGCCTCGGACACCTCGGGATCCGACTGGTCCAGCGTCTTGCCGGTTTCGGAAGCCATGACCTCCATCAGGTCCGCACGCTTCTGCTGCAGCACGACGCCGGCGCGGTGCAGGACGTCGGCGCGCTCGGCTGCGCTGAGCGACGCCCAGCCCTTGGCTGAGTCCACACCGGTGCGGATGACTGCGTCCAGGGCAGCTTCATCGGTGATCTGTGCTTCGTTGACGGCGGCGACGCCGAGGACGGACTCCTCGACGCGCGTCAGGATGGACCGGCCCCAGGCCTGGTTGGCGGGCAGGGACGGATCGGTGTCCGGCGTGTTTTCGAAGCCCTGGTTGGCGGCGTCGGCTCCGGCGGTATCCGCGGGGCGGGGCTGGCTGCGGTCCTGGACCCGGTTGGACGCGGGAACGGCGTCATCGAGATCCGCCAGCGAGGTGAGGAAGCGCAGCTTCTCGCGCTCGAACAGCGTCTCGTTTTCGCTCAGCTCGAAGACGGCGGACATGAAGTTTTCGGAGCTCGCCCCTTCTTCGAGGCGCCGGATCAGGTAGGCGATGGCGACGTCGAACTCCGCCGGGTGCACCACCGGGGTGTACAGCAGCAGCGAACCGACGTCGCGCTTGACCACTTCGGCTTGGCCGGTGGCCATGCCCAGCAGCATCTCAAACTCGATGCCGTCGGTAACGCCGCGCTGCTTGGCCAGCAGCCAGGCGAAGGCAACGTCGAAGAGGTTGTGGCCAGCCACGCCAATGCGCACGTTGGCCACGTGCTCGGGGCGCAGGGCGTAGTTGATCACTCGCTTGTAGTTGGTGTCAGTTTCCGCCTTGGTGCCGCAGGTGGCCAGGGGCCAGCCGTGCAGCGATGCTTCCACCTGCTCCATCGGCAGGTTGGCGCCCTTGACGACGCGCACCTTGATGGGCGCACCGCCGTCGGCGCGGCGTGCGGCGGCAAATTCCTGCAGGCGCATCATGGCGGACAGGGCATCTGGGAGGTAGGCCTGCAGGACGATGCCGGCTTCCAGGTCCTTGAACTCCGGCATGGAGAGGAGCTTGGTGAAGACCGCCATGGTCATCTCCAGGTCCTTGTACTCCTCCATGTCCAGGTTGATGAACTTCTTGGGGCTGAAGGATGACGCCTGCCGGTACAGCGGGGCCAGCTTCTCCACCACGTGCTCGACGGCTTCGTCGAAGGCCCAGTGGGAGTGCGGCGACACGGTGGAGGAGACCTTGATGGACACGTATTCAACGTCGTCCCGGGCCAGGAGATCATGGGTGCCCTGCAGGCGGCGGTTGGCTTCACGCTCGCCCAGCACTGCCTCACCGAGGAGGTTCATGTTCAGGCGGACGTCATCCTTGCGGATGCTGCTGATGGCCTTGCCCAGCCGGGCGTCCGTGGCGTCGACGATCAGGTGGCCCACCATCCGGCGCAGCACTTTTCGGGCCACGGGAATGACCACCTGGGGAAGCACCGGAGCCATGACGCCGCCGAGCCGGACGGCCGAGCGCATGTACCAGGGCAGGAAACCGGGAACCTGCGGAGCCAGTGCCGCGAGGTTCCGGCCGGCAACGCGCAGGTCCTCGGGACGGATGACGCCGTCGACGAATCCGACGGTGAAGTCGAGCCCGGAGGGGTCCTTCAGGACGCCTGCGAGCTGGGCCGCGGAGGCGTCCACGGGTACTGATGCGGCTTCGGCCAACCAGCGGCGCACGAGCGCCACTGCTTCGCCGGACAAGTCCTGGGGCAGGCCCGGTCCCGCGGTTGGTTCGATGACGGTGTTGCTCATGCGGCCAGCTCTTTTCGACGTGCGACTGATTGATGCTTTCTCTAAGTATCCGCGCAAAGTCACGTAAGGCAAAGGTCGGTTTTCTTACGCATATAGGTTAGTTTTACTAATGAATTTGTGGGCAGGAAAAACACCGGAGGAAGCCCTTGCTGGACGTACGCAGAATGAACCTTTTGCGCGAGGTGAAGGTGCGCGGAACCCTGGCGGCGGTTGCCGAGGCCCTGGGGCTCAGTCCCTCCGCCGTATCCCAGCAGCTGGCCCTGCTGGAGAAGGACGTTGGGGTTGAATTGCTGCGGAAAACCGGCCGCGGAGTGCAGCTGACCCCGCAGGCGGAAATCCTGGTGGCGCATACATCCGACATCCTGGAATCGCTGGAACGGGCCGAAGCGGATCTGGCCTCCTCACTGACCACAGTCACCGGAAGGATCAGGGTGGCGGTGTTTCAATCGGCTGCCCTGGCCCTGATGCCCGGCGCACTGTCCCTGCTGCGCCGGGAGCATCCCGACCTCCGGGTGGAAATGGTGCAGCGGGAACCCGAAACAGCGCTGTACGAAACCTGGGCGCGCGACTTCGATGTGGTGATTGCGGAGCAGTACCCGGGCCACGCCGCCGTGCGGCACCCCGAACTGGACCGCGTGCATTTGACCTCCGACGCCATCCGGCTGGCCGTACCCCATGAGGGGCTGCAGCCGGTGCAGTCGCTGGCAGACACGGCGGACCTGCCGTGGGTTATGGAGCCGCGGGGAGCCGCTTCCCGCCACTGGGCGGAACAGGCCTGCCGGCGCGCGGGCTTCGAGCCGGACGTGCGCTACGAAACGGCGGACCTGCAGGCGCAAATCCGCCTGATCGAGTCAGGCAATGCCGTGGCGCTGATGCCGGATCTGGTCTGGACCGGACGCGAGCCAAGCGTCCGGCTGCTCGAACTGAACGGCAAGCCCCGGCGCAGCATCTTTACCTCGGTGCGCCGGGCCGGCAGCCGCCGGCCCGCGGTGCTGGCCTGCCGCGAGGTGCTGGAGCGGACGGCGCGGACGGTGGCCTCGCAGCCGCCGCCTGCTGAATAAGAGCCCGTTTAAACGCTGCAGCCCCGGCCGGTGCCGGGGCTGCAGTGTCTGGTGCGGTGTTTATGGTGCAGTATCTATGCCGGTATTCGGCCAGAAGCGGCGGGATTACCGTCCGGAACTGGAACCGCCTGAACTGTCATGTCCGGAACCGCCGTGTCCTGAGCTGTCGTGTCCCGAACTGTGTTGTCCCGAGCCCTCATGACTGGAACGGCGTGCGGAGCCGTCCACATCCGTCTCGATCTGCTCCTTGCTCACTTCCTCGGTCACGCTCTCGGTGTCGGTGACGGTCTCGGTGTCGAGCCGGACCCGCTCCACCGGAACGGTCTTCTTATCGACCACCGGTTCCTCGGCGTGAAGAGTCACCTCGTGCTCTTCTTCGCTGAGCTCGGGACCGGACATGGCGGAATCGACGTTGGCGTCGGTAATCGGCTCCCGCTCCACCCGGACTTCCTCGTGACTGACCGGGACCTGCGTGGTGACAGTTTCGGTGACGACATACTTGCGCAGGCGCGCCTTGCCGGTCTGCCGGGTCTCGGTTCCCACGTCAAGCTGCTCTTCCGACCGGGTCATCGCGTCGTCGGTGGTGGGCCCCGACGTATCGTGCCCCACGGTTCCCGAGGATGTTCCAATGCCGGAGGAAGTGCCGGCGCCGGAGCGGGTGATGTCGCTGTCGTCACCGAAACCGCGGTCCACCCCCGTGCTGCTGTCGGTACCGGTGCCGCTGCCGGTCATGGAGTCACGGTCGGTCATGGTGCCCGTACCGGGTTCCATGGTGCTGGTTCCCAGGCCGGCGTCCATGGTGCCGGTGTCAGCGGAGCCGTCGTCGTACGTGAATCCGTAGTAGCGGTAGAGGGTCACTTCCTCTTCCGGGGAAATGGATCCGTCCGACTCGACCTGCGGAGAATTCTTCACCTCGTCCTTGGAGTAGGGCACCAGCACGTCCACGCCCTCGACGGTTGCCTCGCTGAGCGGGACGAAAGACTCGTTGGTGCCAAACAGGCCAGTGTTCACGGTCACCCATGCGGGTTCGTTGGTCTGGTCGTCCAGGTAGAACGTCCCCACGGAGCCAATCTTGTCTCCATTGGGTCCCAGCACATTACCCGAACCGGCCATAAGGCCTTCGACTTGCTGATTGCTGATCATGTTGTTCTCCTTCAGCTGCGAACCATCACCGTTGTCCGGTGTTTATTCACGTTGGACCGGAGCATGCCGGTTGCTTCGAAGGACGAACGGCGGAGGAATGCGGAGCCGAACGGCCTTTGGCGGGCGCACGCCAAACCCCGGTGTGAGCCTTGTGGAGGCCCTTTTGGCGACTCAGCCTGGAATCCCAAGCCTGCTTATCATTCCAACGCAACAGCTTCAGAGCGTCAATAGGTAGTGCTTGGCCAGCCCTACTTCGAGTCGGTCAAAAGTGCCCGCACCTCGCGGCGGAGAACCTTGCCCAGCATCGATTTGGGCAGCTCGTCCACGGCGAAAATCCGGCGCGGAACCTTGTAGGGCGTCAGGCGCTCGCGGCACCAGGCACGCAGGCCCCCTTCGTCCAGTTCCGTTCCCGGCTGCAGCACGACGGCGGCCACCACCTGCTCGCCGCCGTCGGCCCGGGGAAGGCCCACCACGGCCACGTCGGCAATGTCCTGGTTGCTGCGCAGCACCTCTTCCACCTCGCTGGGCGACACGTTGAAGCCGCCGGTGATGATCAGTTCCTTGCGGCGGTCCACCACTTTCACGAAACCGTCCGCGTCAACGGTGACGATGTCGCCGGTCCGCAGCCAGCCTCCGTCGAGCAGGACCTGTTCGGTGTCCTCGGCGTTGTTCCAGTAACCGGCAAAGACCTGCGGCCCGCGGATCAGCAGCTCGCCGCGTTCGCCGGCGGGAACGTCGTTCTCCGGGTGCTCGGGGTCCGCCACCCGCATTTCGGTGCTGGGGAACGGAACGCCGATGGTGCCGTTGCGCCGCGACTCGGCGAACGGGTTGCCCAGCGCCACCGGCGAGGACTCGGTGAGGCCGTAACCCTCCACCAGCAGCCCGCCGGACACTTCTTCCCACAGCTTCACGGTTGCGGCCGGAAGCGTCATGGCCCCGGAAATGGCAAAGCGGATGGTCGAGAGGTCAATGCCGCGCTTCTTGGACTCCAGCGCCGTTTTTTCGTAGATGGGCGGCACGGCGCAGAACACGGTGGGCGGGGACTTCTTGGCCGCTGTCAGGACCAGGTCCACGTCGAACTTGGGGAACAGCACCAGACGGGAACCGGTCAGCATTGCGAAGGTCAGGTACAGCGTCAGGCCGAAGGCATGGAACATTGGCAGCACTCCGAAGATGACTTCCTTGCCCTCTTCCGCGCCGTGCATCCAGGCCTGCCCCTGCAGCGCGTTGGAGCGCAGGTTGTAGTGGGTCAGCATGACGCCCTTGGGAATGCCGGTGGTGCCCGAGGTGTACTGCAGCGCCGCCAGGTCATTCACCGAGGGGCGCGGGTGGGCGCTGTCGATCCGCGGCGCGCTGAGCAGTTTCTCCCAGGACATCGTGTTTTCGGTCTTGGTTGTCAGCCCGGCACGGGTGCGGCGCAGCTTCGGCAGCGGCAGGCTCAGGGCCATCCGCTTCATCCGCGGCATGGCCTTGGTGATGTCCACGGCAATAATCGTCTTCACCGCGATGTCGTCCGGGAAACCCTGGATCTTCTCCACGGCCTTGTCCCAAACGATGGCCACCTGCGCACCGTGGTTTTCAAACTGGTGGCGCAGTTCGCGCTCCGTGTACAGCGGGTTGTGGCCGACGACGACGGCGCCCAGGCGCAGCACCGCGTAGAACGCGATGAGGTACTGGGGGCAGTTCGGCAGCACGATGGCCACCCGGTGTCCCCGGCCCACTCCGAGCCTCCGCAGGCCTTCCGCGGCGCGGTCGATCTTCTCGCCCAATTGCGTGTACGTGGTTTCGGCACCGAAAAATTCCAGTGCCACCTTGGGCCCAAAGCGGGCGACGGCGTCCTCAACCATGGCTGTCAGGGACTCGGTGGGCAGCTCAATGGTTGCCGGAACTCCGGGCTGGTAGTTCTTGACCCACAGCGGTTCCTGGGCAGCAGTCATTGACGAAGCTCCTTCAGTTCGGTTAATCCCGACTATAGCGACGGGACGGGCCGGGGATTAAAAAAGTTGTCCGAAACCACTGCACGACATTCCGGCCCGCAGCAGCCTCCGCGGTCAGGCCGGGAGGCCCTTGAGGTACTGCGCCAGCGCCCGGGGAGCCGAGCGAGGAGCCGCCGCCTCAACCGCCGCGTTGTAGTTGGTGTTGGTGTTCACGTCATAGGTGAGGATGCGGCCGTCGGCGGTTTCCATGAACTCGATGCCGCACACCTCCAGCCCGGTGCGCTTGGCGAAGTCGAGGTACTTGCCAATGATCGGATGGTCAAAGCCTTCCCGGATGCTGAAGAGCTGCGTGTCCTCGTCCGGTGCGATGGTGGCCCCCGGCGGCATGATCGGTTTGCCGGTGGAGGGGTCGATCGCGCAGGCATCGGCGGGGCACAGCTGGAATCCGCCGCGGGCCGTGTCCGCCTTGATGGCATAGATGAATTCCCCGCCGACGATTTCCACCCGGGTGATGAAGGGTTCGGCGGCAACAATGAACTCCTGGATCAGGGTGATGCCGTCGGCCGGCTCCTCGAAGTCCGGACCGGCCACGTAGTCGGCGAGCTCACCGTGGGATTCGAATTTGCGCACCCCCAGGCCCTTGCCGCCCTGGTTGTGCTTGGTGATGAACGGCGCGGCAAATTCCTTGGCGGCAGCCAGGATCTGCTCCCGGCCAACGGCGGCAACGGTGCGCGGGGTGTCGATCCCGGCGGCGCGGAGTGCGGTGAGCTGGTCCACTTTGCTCATTTCCAGTTCCAGGATCCGCCGTCCGTTAACCGTGCGCCGGCCGTGGGCTTCGAGCCAGGACAGCACCGCCCGCGCGTAGTCCTTGGACAGCCCGTGGTCGCGCGTATGCGAGGAGGCGCTGATCCGCGACCAGAAGATGCCTTCCGGCGGTACCGAGTCCAGGTCGAGGACGCCGTCGGTGAGCAGCCATTCCTCCACCTCCAGGCCCTCGGCTTCGAAGGCGCGGGCAAACGGAGGGAACCACTCGGGATTCTCGTGCAGGGCGTAGATCTTGGGGCTGGTGGAGCTCATGGTCAAAGTGCCTTTCCTCGGGCCGCTGTTGGCTCTGGGGTGTTTCTGCGTTGTTGATGTCATGCAGCGCCTAGCCGCCGATGTATATTCCGTTGCCCGGTCCCATGGGCAGGTCGAAGATGAAGAAGACCGTCAGCACGGCAACCCAGGCCAGCCAGAAGAGGATGGTGAAGGGAAGCATCCGGGCAATGACGGTGCCAAGGCCTGCCTGGGGCTCGTACTTGCGCAGCATGGTCAGCAGCACGATCATGTACGGGTTCAGCGGGGTGAGGATCTGCGTTGCGGAGTCCCCCGCCCGGAACGCGCCCTGGATGAAGGCCGGCTCGAATCCGAGCAGGGCAAACATGGGCACAAAGACCGATGCCATCAGGGTCCACATGGCCGAGCCGGAAATGATGAACAGGTTCAGCACCGAGGCCAGCAGGATGAAGCCGACAATCGCCGGATAGCCGGTCAGGCCGATGGACTCCAGCCCGGATGCTCCGGCCACCGCAATCCAGTTGCCGATTCCGGACCAGTTGAACAGGGCAATGAACTGCCCCAGGATGAACGCGAGCACCAGGAATCCGCTCATGTCCTTGATCGAGGCACCCATGACCCGCGGAACGTCTTTGCCGGAGGCGATGGTTCCGGTGATCTTGCCGTAAACGAGTCCCGGGACGGTGAACAGGACAAACACGATGAAGACGATCGAGCTCAGCAGCGGGGACTTGGGCAGGAACCCGCCATCCTCGTTGCGCCACGGCGAGTCAGGCAGCAGCGCACCCACCAGGATCAGGAGTGCGACGGCGGCTCCCACAATAACGGCCCACAGGACACCGCGGCGTTCCACCGGGCTCAGCACCGAGGAAAGAGCGGGTGCGGCCGCCGGGGCGCCGGATGATGCTCCGCCGTCGGTGTCGCCGTCGTCGTCTGCCGCCGTTTCCTCGGTGGGAACTCCCTGCCGGGTCAGGCGGGGTTCCAGGATTTTGTCGATGATGAACCCGGCCAGCAGGATCAGCACCAGCGAGGAGGCAAAGTTGAAGAAGTAGTTGGACAGCGGGTTTACCGCCGCACCGGGATTCGGCAGGGTTTCAGTCACGGCGGTGGTGATTCCGGCGAACAGCGCATCCAGGCTCGTGACCAGCATGGACGTGGAGTAGCCCGCGCCGGCCGCGGCAAAACCACCCAGCAGGCCGGCGACCGGATGCCGGCCCGCGGCCTTGAAAACCAGTGCCGCCAGCGGCGGAATAACCACAAAGGCGGCGTCGGACATGATGGATCCGGTGACCCCCACCAAGCCGACGGCGTACGGCAGCGCCCATCGGGGAGCGGAGCCGAAGGCCTTTCGGATCAACGCCGAAAGCAGCCCGGATTTCTCCGCCACGCCCACGGCCAGCAGGATCGGAAGCACGGTGGCCAGCGGCGGAAAGCCCAGGTAGTTTGCGCCAAGGGTGGTGGTGAACCAGCTCATCCCCTCAGCGGTGAAGAAGCCCTTGATGACGGTTTCCTCCGCGGCGCCGGGCACGGTGACCACAACGTTGGCCCAGGCCATGGCGGTGGACACCACGGCCACCGCCAGGAAGAGGAACAGGAAAAGCATGAACGGGTCCGGCAACTTGTTGCCGATTCTCTCCACACCGCCCAGGAGACGGTCGGGAAGGCTGCTGCGGCCGGCACGCAGGGCTTGATGCTGAGTTCTCATTCCAGTCCTCTTTCCTGCTCTGGGAATGTTGGGCTTACCGGATCAGTCGAAATAGGAGGGGACGTCCACGGGCCCGCCGGCGTCGGCGAACTCCCGGGCCACCGCCTCGCGCAGTTCGGAATCGCAGAGGTAATCCAGGGCGGTCAGTGCGAGTCCCGCGGCGCCGTCGACCGCTCCTGATTCGGCAGCGGGGGAACCGGCCGCATCCGCGAAAGCACGGGTATGCAGTGCCACGTCCGCCGGCGCGATGCCGATCAGGGGGTGGATGCCGGGGATCCGGTAGCTGACATTGCCGAAGTCGGTGGACGCCGCAATCGTCTCGGACACGACGCCGCCGGGCAGCGGGCTGCGTCCCCGGCGCTCCTGTGCTGCAACCCATCGGCCGGTCAGGGCAGAGTTGGTGCGAACCGGCAGCGACGGAGGATGCTCATCCCAGCTGATGTCCACCGCCGTGCCCGTCATGAGCGCGGCTCCGGTGGCAATATCTTCGAGCCGGCCGCTGAGGTCCTTGAGGGTGTCGGGGTACTTGGACCGCGCATAGAGCTTCAGGACGGCCTTTTCCGGGATGACGCTTGGACGCTGCCCGCCCTCCGTGATGATGGCGTGCACGCGGTCCGCCGGTGGCAGCTGCTGGCGGAGCAGCCCAATGCCGGTGTACGCCAGCGATGCGGCGTCCAGTGCGTTGCGGCCCATGAAGGGCTGGGCGGAGGCATGCGCCGCCATGCCGGAGAACGTGACGGTGAGCAGCCGCCGGCCGAGCCAGACCTGCTCGGCGAGGTCCATGGCGTAGGGGTGGACCATGATGGCCGCGTCGATGCCGTCGAAAGCACCGTTGCGGGCCATGATCTCCTTGCCCGAGTGCCCTTCCTCCGCCGGGGTGCCCAGGAACACGACCCGGCCGGGAAAGGCTTCCGGATCTTCTTCCAGGGTTTTGGCGAGGGCGATGAAGGCGCCGACGCCGGTGGCGGCAATGACGTTGTGGCCGCAGGCGTGGCCCACTTCGGGCAGGGCGTCATATTCGCTGAGGATGGCCACTGCCGGTCCGGCGCTGGAACCGATCTCGGCCCGCAGCGCGGTGGAAACCCCATGGGCACCAAGCTCGGCCTTGATGCCGTGCCGGTTCAGCACATCCGCGAGGAAGGCTGCGCTGCGGTGCTCCTCATAGGCGGTTTCAGGATCCTTGTGCAGCGTGTGGACAACCTCGGCAAGGTCCGCGGCGAGGGCATCCACCCGCGCTTCCACCGCGGCGGCCATGTCGGCCGAAGCTCCCGCAAAGGGCGATTCCGCAGCCTGTGCCGTCTGCATGCGCCGTGCGGTTTCCGTGTCTAGATGGTTCAGATACGCAGTACTGGGTGTCGTGATGCGGGTCATGGCCACTCACACTAAGTCCCGGGTGGGGCCTGAGCCAGTTACGTGACGCACCGTGTTGCGGGAAGCCGCTGCACCGGCGCCGGCATGCTAACGGCCGCGGCCGGCGATCCGCGCCACCAGCGCCTGCGGTCCGCGGGCGCCGAACCATGCGAGCGCCTTGTACCGTTTGGACGGGATGGACACTCCCTTGCCGGCAAAGGCATCGGCGAGCCCCTCGCGGACCACCCGTTCGGCGTCGAGCCACATCCAGTTCGGGTACACGGTTTTGTCCATGTCCATGCGCTGATGGAACTCCGTGTGGACAAACCCGGGGCACAGGGCGGTCACGTGCACGCCGCGGCCGCCGTACGCGAGGTTGGCCCACCGGCTGAACGTGATGACCCAGGACTTGGCCGCACTGTAGGTGCCGCGGGGAATGAATCCGGCCACCGAAGCGACGTTGATAATGTGTCCGTCCGGCCCCTCGAGCCGGGACAGCATGGTGTTCAGCGCGGTGTGGCTCAGCTGCAGCGGCGCCGCCACCAGAACGTTCAGGTGGTCCAGCTCCGCCGACAGGTCATTGCGTTCAAAGTTGTTCTTCAAGCCGTAGCCGGCGTTGTTGACGAGCATGGTGATGTCCGGTTTTTCCAGCCGCCTGCTGACCAGCTCCACGCCGTCGGCGTCGGAAAGGTCCGCCGTTATGTACTCCGTCTGCACGGCGTATTCCCGGGCCAGCGATGCAGCGGAATCCTTCAGCCGCTGTTCATTGCGGGCGGTGAGGACCAGGTTGTAGCCGCGGTGGGCCAGCTGGCGGGCAAATTCGGCGCCGATGCCCGAGGTGGCGCCGGTAATCAAAGCTGTGGGAGTCATGGGTCCACCTTTCCACGCCTACCCTGCTATGCCCCGCATGCTTTGGCAATGCGGACGCCCGCGCGTCACCGCGTCCTTGCAACCGGCTCCGGGCGGCCATACCGTGGCAGGAAAGCCGTGCCCGTCGAGGAGGAGCCATGGCATCACGGCGGTACCGCGACAGGCAGGACGCCGGCCGGACGCTGGGCCTGGAACTCGCCCCGTATTTTGGCACGCCCGGGCTGTTGGTGATCGGACTGCCGCGCGGCGGGGTTCCGGTTGCCGCCGCGGTGGCGCGGCTGCTCCGTGCTCCGCTGGACGCCGTTGCCGTCCGCAAAGTGGGGCTTCCGCCCCAACCCGAGCTTGCCGCCGGTGCACTGGCGTGGCTGGCGGGAACCATCACCACGGTGCGCAACGAGCCGGTGCTGCTGGAGTGGCAGCGCTCGCTGGCGCCCCTGCGCCACAGTGGCGATTCCTCGCCGGACGCCCACCTGGATGCCGACGAGGCTTTCGACGCGGCAGCCGCAGTCGAGCAGCTCGAGCTGATCCGCCGGGACAAGCTGTATCGGATGGGCCGGGCACCCCTGGACGTTGGCGGCCGGACCGTCATAGTGGTGGACGACGGGCTGGCCACCGGAAGCACCATGCGGGCCGCCCTGCTGGCGCTGCGCCGGCAGGATCCGGCCCGCCTGGTTGCCGCCGCTCCTGCCAGCTGCGGCGATCCGGGGTGGCTGACGGCGCTGGCCGACGACGTCGTCATCCCCTGGCAAAGCGGCGCGCTGACCGCCGTGGGCCAGGCCTACGAGCACTTTGACCAGACCACCGACGCCGAGATCCGGCAGCTCCTGGACATTCCCTAACCCCTCCGGGCTCCCCCGGACCACCCACCATCGGAGGCAGGACCAATGAACGCAGCGCCTGACAATCACACAGCTGAAAACGGCGGCGGCACGCGCAGCTGGGCCGGAGCCCGCTACGTGGCACTGGGAAGCTCCTTCGCTTCCGCTCCGGGGCTGGGGCATCCGGTTCCCGGAAGCCCTCCCGAGGCCGGCCGCACCGACGCCAACTATGCCCATGTCCTTGCCGGAGCCCTGCAGCTTTCACTCACGGATGCCACCAGCTCCGGGGCAACAACCGCCGATATCCTGTGGCGCTCCCAGTACGGGCAGGCACCCCAGGCTGACGCGCTGACCCCCGACACGGATCTGGTGACGGTCACTGTCGGAGGCAATGACATTGGCTATGCGGCATCAATGATGATGGCCGGGTTGTCCCCCGCGGCCTATCTGCGCCACCGCCCGTCCCTGGAGTTCTTCAAGGCCCTCGCACCGGCCGTGCTGAACCGCAACATCGGCCTGCTGCCGGCGGACATGGCCTCCGTGGGCCAGCTGATCCGGCGCCGCTCGCCCCACGCCGTCGTACTGTTTGTGGAGTACCTGACCGTGTTGCCGCTGGATCCGCACATCAGGGTGCCGGGCATGAAACCGGCCCAGGCTGCCGCATGCCGCCGGCTGGCCGTCCATCTCGCGCTGGCCACGGAAGCCGGTGCCTCCGCCACCGGATGTTCAGTGGTCCGGACCGCGAAGGCCAGTGCGGACCACTATGCCGGCTCTGAGGACCCGTGGACGGTGGGAGCCTTCCTGCCAACCGACGGCGGACCGCTGCCGTTCCACCCCAATCAGGCCGGACATGAGGCCGTGGCCCGGATGATCCGCATCCACCTCGGAGCGTAAGCCCACCAGTCCAGCCTTCCGACGGCCCGGAACGGACCCCACCCTACCGCCGCCAATCCCGGCAGCGGATAATTCCAGTGAGCAGGCGACCCGCTTTTCCGAATCTCCGGGAGGTTCCACATGTCCATGTCAGGAAGCGTTTTTGGGCTCGGCGGGTTGAACCTGGACATCAGCGAACTCACCCGCAAGGCAGTCCGGAATATCCGCGGCGGGCTCGCCCTCACCGGAGTCCTTTCGATCATCCTGGGCGCCTTGGTTCTCTTTTGGCCCGGCGCGACCCTGGACGTGGTCGCCGTCCTGTTTGGACTGTATTTCCTGATCTCCGGCGCGGTGCGCGTGGTCACGGGAATCATCACGCCCCTGTCCGGCGGCCTGCGGGTGCTGAACATCCTCACCGGAGTGCTGATCTTCATTGTTGGAGTGGTGGCGATCCGCAATCCGCTCGCATCCCTTGCCGTCCTTGGGATGGTCATCGGAATCGCCTGGATTGTCGAGGGCATCATGGCCCTGACCGAAAGCGAAAGCGGCGGATCACGGTGGTATGCCATCACCTACGGAGTCATCAGCATCATCGCCGGAGTCGTGGTGCTGTTCCTTCCGGTGGGATCCCTTGCCGCCCTGGTGGTGTTTGGCGGGATCTTCCTGGTGGTTTTGGGCATCGTGGAAGTGGTCCGGGCCTTCGCCTTTGGCCGCGGCATCCCACTGTCCTGAGAACGTCCTGAGAGTGTCCGGGTGGCGTCCAGCAACCGTCCAGCAGCTGTTTACACAGCGCTAACGCGCCGGGAAACCTGCCCGTAATACGAGGCGCCCACTCTGGGAGAAGCACGGTTTCCATCCCCGCGCTCCGGCCCCAAGCGTGGCCGGCAATCCCCGAAATGGAGTGACTCCATGGATTCTGGAAACACCGCTTGGCTGCTGGCCAGTTCCGCATTGGTCTGCCTCATGATTCCCGGCATCGCCTTCTTCTACGGAGGCATGGTGGGGTCCCGCCGAATCCTGAACATGATGCTGATGTGCTTCGGCGGGGCGAGCCTCGTCGCCGTGCTGTGGGTGCTCTACGGCTATTCCGCCTCCTTCGGCAACTCGGTGACGGGGGCTGGCCTGCTGGGAAACCCCGCCGAATTCTTCGGGCTCTCCGACCTGCTGGTGGAAGACCCGGACAGCTCGCTGCCGCTGGCGCTCTTTGCCGCCTTCCAACTGATGTTCGCCTGTGTCACCACCGCGCTGGTGGCCGGCGCGGCCGCCGGGCGCATGAAATTCGGCGCCTGGATGCTGTTCGCCGGGCTGTGGGCCAGCCTCGTGTACTTTCCCGTGGCGCACTGGGTGTTCGCCTTCAGCAGTGAGGATGGATCCGTCACCGGCGGGTGGATCGCCAACCAGCTCGGCGCCATCGACTTCGCCGGCGGAACCGCCGTGCACCTGAACGCCGGCGTCGCCGCGCTGGCCCTGGCCCTGGTGCTGGGCCGCAGCAAGGGCTGGCCCAACGCGCACGGCAAGCCGCACAGCCGCCCCCTGGTGCTGCTGGGGGCGGGCCTGTTGTGGGTGGGCTGGTACGGGTTCAACGCCGGTTCGGCCCTGAGCGCCGGCCACTCCGCCGCCGTCGTTTTCCTGAACACCGCGGTGGCCGCGGCGGCGGGACTGCTCGGCTGGATGCTGATGGACCGGCTGCGGCTGGGAACGTCGTCCTCGCTGGGAGCGGCGTCGGGCCTGATTTCCGCGCTGGTGGCGATCACCCCGGCCTGCGGCGCGGTCAGCCCGCTGGGAGCCCTGGCGATTGGCCTGCTGGCGGGTCTCGTGTGCTCGCTGGCCATCGAATGGAAGTTCCGGCTCGGGTATGACGACTCGCTCGACGTCGTCGGGGTCCACGCGGTGGGCGGGCTGCTGGGGACCCTGCTGATCGGGTTGTTCGCCACCGACGCGGCGCCCAACGGTGTCAGCGGACTGTTCTATGGCGGCGGCTTCGGCCTGCTGGGCATCCAGGCGCTGGCTGCGGCCGCTGTCCTGGTCTACTCCTTCGTGGTCACCTGGGTGATTGCCAAGGTGCTGGCGCTGACCATCGGCCTGCGCATCCCGGAGGAAAGCGAACTGCAGGGCATCGACATTGCAGCCCATGCCGAATCCGCGTACCTCAATGATGAAGACCCGGTGGAGCTGGGGGCCCGGCCTTAACCGGGCCCCCGGCTAGTCCGTGGTCCGGCCGAGCCGTTTGAGGCTGTCTAAACCAACGGCCACCACAATGACCACGCCCTTGACCACCAGCTGATAGAAAAAGGGAACGTTCATCAGGACCAGTCCGTTGCTCAGGACTCCGATGATCAGCGCTCCCACCAGGGTTCCCAGGATCCGTCCGCGCCCGCCCATCAGGCTGGTGCCGCCGAGGACCACCGCGGCAATGGCGTCCAGCTCGTAGCCGCTGCCGGCCGTCGGCTGGCCGCTCAGGACGCGGGCGGAGAAGATGACGCCCGCGAGGCCGGCCGTTGCCCCGGAGATCAGATAGACGCTGGCGATCAGCGGGCGGACCCGCACTCCGGCCAGGCGGGCAGCCTCCTTGTTGCCTCCCACTGCGTAGATGTGGCGGCCGTACCGGGTGCGTTCGAGCAGGAACCACACCGCCACATAGACGAGGACCATCACCACCACGGGCGTGGGCAGCCCGGCCACGGTGCCGTTGCCCAGCCCGCGGAACCCGAGGCCGTTCGCCACCAGCGGCTGCCCGTCGGTCAGCGAATAGGCGGTGCCGCGCAGATAGGTCATCGCTCCCAGCGTCACGATGAACGCCGGAAGCGCCAGATAGGCGGTCAGCAGCCCGTTGACCAGGCCAGCCAAGGCGCCCACCACAATTCCCACCAGCACGGCGATAATCGACGGCACACCGTTGACCCACAGCAGCACCGACAGCACGCCGGAAACCGCCACTATGGAGCCCACTGAGAGGTCGATGCCCCCGGTAAGAATCACCACGGTCATGCCCGCGGCCAGAATGGCGTTGATCGACACCGCCCGGGCAACATTCAGCGCGTTGTCCACGGTGGCGAAGTTGGGCGCCACAACGCACATCAGCGCAATCAGCAGCAGCAGGACCAGGAAGATTCCCACCCGGTCCCACCACAGGGCCAGGCTGACTCCTGAGCGCGGTGCCGTGCGCTGAACCGTCACGATGTCGGCGTTTGCCGGCTGCGGCGTTGCGCTCACCCGCTCACTCATCTCCGGCTCCCACCAGGTCCGTGATGCCCGTTGCATGCTTCATGACGTCCTCCTCCGTTGCCGAACGTGCGTCCAGTTCCTTCACCACCAGGCCGGCACGCATCACCAGGATCCGGTCGCTGATGCCCAGCGCTTCGGGCAGGTCGGAGGAAATCACCAGGATGGCGACTCCCTTCTCGGTCAGCTCCTGGATCAGGGCGTAGATCTCGCTTTTTGCGCCAATGTCCACACCGCGCGTGGGTTCATCAAGGACCAGCACCGACGGATCCATCAGCAGCCACCGGGCAATGACCAGTTTCTGCTGGTTGCCGCCGGACAGGCTCCGCGCCAGCAGCCGCAGGGCATTGGAGCGGATCCGCAGCCTTTCCATCTGGCCCCGCACCGCGGCGGTCACGCGCCCGTCCCGGACGATTCCGGCCCACGTGTTCTCCGCCAGGGACGTGATCGCGATGTTGTCCTTGACGCTCAATTCCAGGAAGAGTGCCTGTTCCTTCCGGCTTTCGGGCACCATTCCCATCCCGGCGCGGATGGCCGCGCGGGGCTGGTTGGGGGGTATGCGTTTGCCGCGGACCCGGACGGTGCCGCTGCGGGACTTGTCAGCGCCGAAGACCATCCGTGCGGTTTCAGTGCGTCCGGCCCCGATCAGCCCGGAGAGGCACACCACCTCACCGGCCCGCACCTCCAGGCTGACCGGCCCTATCCCCTTGCCGTCGCTCAGGTCCTCCACCTGCAGGACGGGCTCAGCGGCGCTGCGGCCTCCCCGCGTGTACAGATCGTCGACGTCGCGGCCCACCATCATGCGCACCACCTCGGAGGGGCTGATGTTGCCTTTCTCCCGGGTGCCCACCAGTGCGCCGTCACGGAAAACGGTGACCCGGTCGGCCAGCTGCCAGACCTCCTCCATCCGGTGGCTGATGTAGACCAGGCCCATCCCCTGCGCCTTCATGTCCGCGATCAGGTCAAAGAGCCGTTTGGACTCAGTGCGGGACAGGGACGCCGTGGGTTCATCCAGGACCAGGATCCTGGCGTCCTCGCTCACGGCGCGGGCTATTTCCACCATCTGCTGCATGCCAACGCTCAGCTGTCCCAGTTCCCTGCGCGGGTCCAGGGTGGACCCGATGCGGGCGAGCTTGTCCCGGGCATCGGCGACCATGCGGCGCCGGTTCAGCGCGCCTAACCGGGTGGGTTCCCTGCCGATGGCCAGGTTTTCCGCAACCGTCATGGCCGGCAGGGTGTTCAGTTCCTGATGGATGATCGCGATGCCGTGGGCGGCGGCATCACGGGGCGAGGCCATGGTGACGGGCTGCCCCTCCAGCGTGATGGAACCTGAATCCAGCGGATACACCCCGGCGAGGATCTTCATCAGCGTGGATTTGCCGGCACCGTTCTCTCCCATCAGGGCATGGACCTCACCGGCCATCAGGTCAAAGCTCACGTCATCCAGGGCAAGCGTTGCGCCGAAGCGTTTGCTGACGTTGCTCAGGCTGAGCAGGGGGGCCTGGCTCATGCCGTCCCCCCTAGGTCCAGCCCTTGTAGGTGGACAGGTTCTCCCGGGTGATGAGTTCGGTGGGCATCAGCACCTCCGTTTCCGCCGGCGTTTCCCCGGACGCGATCTCCTGGGCGATTTCCAGTCCCCGCACGACAATCCCGGCAGGATCCTGGGCCGGGGTGGCGACGAAAGGCGACTCGGTTTTCTGGAGTTCGGCAACGGCCTCGGGCGAGCCGTCCACGCCGACAATCTGGATGCCGGTGCGTCCGGACTGCTCTGCGGCCAGTGCGGATCCAAGGGCGGTGGGATCGTTGATGGCAAAGATGCCGTCCACCACGGGGTTGGCCGTGAGCATGTCGGTGGTCAACGTCAGGGAAGTTGCCCTGTCATTCTTACCCGCCTGTTTTCCCACCACGGTGATCCCCGGATTGTCCGCCAGAACTTCCTCGCAGCCCGCCACCCGGTCCTGCACCGAGGTGATGGGGGTGCCGTCCACGATGAGGATGTTCCCGGTTCCGCCCAGCGCATCAACCAGGTACTGGCAGGCCTGGCTTCCCGCGGCCACGTTGTCCGTTGTCACGGTTGCGTCGGCACCTTCGGCTCCGACATCGACGGCGACCACGATGATCCCTGCCGCCTTGGCGCGGGACACCGCTGAGGCGATGCCGTCGGAATCCACGGCGTTGAGGAGAATCACGTCCACCTGCTGCTGGATAAAGGCATCGATCTGGTCATTCTGCGCGGCCAGGTCCTGGCGGCCGTCCTGAGTATTGACGGTGGCCCCGATTTCCTCGGCCTTTGCTTCCAATCCGGTCTGCATGGCGGAAAAGAAGGGGTTGCTCAGGTCCTGCACCATCAGTCCGATGGTCTCGATTTCGCGCGGCTCTTCGCTCTGTGTGGCGGTTTCGTCCCCCGTGGTGCAGGCCGTCAGCATCAGGGCCGCGGCGCTGGACGCTGCTGCACAGCGGATAAGGGTTTTGGTGATGCGCATGGTGCTCTCCTTTGAGTGTCAGGCGATGTTGCTGCGGAGGAACCCGCGGGCCCCGGTTGCGAGTTCGTAGCTGTCTTCCCACGTGTTGCGCCAGATGGCCAGCGTGGAGGACAGGGTGGGGTGGACCACCTTGGAGGAGAAGGATTCAAACGTGATGACGCCGTCGTACCCCACTTCGGTGAGGGAGCTGAAGGTCTCGGCCCATGGCACGGACCCGGTTCCCAGCTGGCCCCGGTGGCTCTCCCCCACGTGGAAGTACCCCAGCTTTCCGGCATCGTGGGCGGCATGGATGGCGTCGCGGAAGCTGCGCTCCTCAATGTTCATGTGGTAGGTGTCCAGATGGAGGGTGACGTTGTCCCGGCCCACGTCCTTGATGAACGCCAGCCCTTCCTGAACCGTGTTCATGACGTTGGTTTCATACCGGTTCACCACTTCCAGGCCAATGGTGACGCCGGATTTCGCCGCCTCATCCGCCAGCATGGTGATGGCTTCCACCGAGTTGGCGCGGCCGGCGTCGCTGACGGGTTCCGTATAGCGGCCCAGCTTGGAGTAGATGACTCCGCCCAGGAAGCTGCCGCCCAGCTCGGAGACCATGTTCAGGGCACCCAGCAGCCGTTCGCGGCCCGCCTGCACGATGGCCGGGTCGGTGCTGGAGACGTCGGTGGCTTCGTCCAGCCCCAGGGTGGCTGAAACCGCCAGCCCGTTGTCCGCAAGCAGCCCGCGGATGTGGTCGACGTCGATGGTGCGCGGATCGACCGGTGGAAGTTCGATCAGGGAATAGCCCGTTGCCGCGGAGTTGGTGATGGCCAGTTCCGCCTCCGGTTTGCTGAAGCCTCCCACCCAGACCATGCCGTGGATACCGATCGTGTTCATGTTTTCTCCTTTGTTCGCTCTCCCGTTCCTTGAGTGCCCGCCAGCAGGCGCCGGCGTTCAAGGATGTCGCTGCGGTCAAAAAAAGCGGTGAGGGACTCCTCCGGCACCGGGACCACCCCGCCCATGGCCAGGGCGCCGGCCCGTATCCGGGCACCTTTCACGGCCATGGCCGTTATTCCGTCCACCGCCTGCGGGGTGGCGCCGATGGCGACCATCCCGTGGTTTCCCAGCAGCACCAGTGCGGGAAGTTCCCCGTGCGAGTCCAGGTACCCGCGCAGCCGGTGGTGGAAGAGCCGGCCGAGGTCGATTCCCGGCTGCGCGTAGGGAACGTACAGCGGGCGGCCCAGGACCACGGCTTCGTCGGAATAGACCGAGTATTCATACGCCTGCGGGCCGTGGACGCTGGCCAGGACGGACACGACGTCGGTGGGATGGGTGTGTGCGATGAAGGCCGCTTCCCCGAGCACCTGGACCACGGCGTGCAGCGGCGCTTCAATGGAGGCCCGGCGGCGGATTCCGCCGTGGATTCCGGCGTCCAGCTCAGTGCTGAGGCGTGCCTGGGTGGCCTCAGGGTCGGTCAGGATCCGGACCAGTTCCCGGGGGTCGGCCAGCACAAAATCCCCGGCTCCCGCAGACGCCATGGATGTTCCCGAGGCTTTGACGGCGATGCTCCCGTCCGGCAGGCGCTGTGAGGTGTTGCCCTCCGCCAGGATCACCAGGTCGCGCTGCGGAGCACCGAGCGCATTGGTCAGTTCCACCAGTTCGCCGCTGACACGGGACGGGTCCCACTGCGTGCTCATGAGGTGCCTCCGTACCGCCGGGTGGCGATGCCGTTGAGCAGGGCGGCCAGGATGAGCACGGTGCCCAGCGCGAAGAGCTGGACCTGCGCACCCACGTTGCCGGCAAAAAGGAGCAGCAGTCCGGCGTTGAGCCACACCACCAGCAGGGCGGCCAGCACGACGCCGGACACCCGTCCGATGCCACCGGTGATGGCCACCCCGCCCAGGACGGCGATGGTGATGGCCGGCAGCGCCATCCCGTTGCCGGATACCCCGGCGTCCGGACGGGCCGAGGCGAACTGCGCCACGGTGACCACGGCAACCAGGCCGGAGATGAGCCCGGAGATCAGGTAGGCGGTGAAACGGGTGCGCCGGGTATCGATTCCGGCCCACTGCGCCGCCGTGTTGTTGGTGCCAATGGCGAAGATCCGCCGGCCAAACGGAGTCCGGGCCAGCAGGAACCAGACCGCCACCACCGTGGGAATCAGGAACGTGAACAGCCCCAGGGGAATGTTGGGGATATTGTGGCCGATCACCGGCAGCTCCACGGCCTTGGCCGTGGAGTAGAACTCCTGGATGGGCGGCGTGCTGATGGGACGCTGGTCATTGACGACGATGGCGATGGACTTGTACGCGTAGAACGTGGCCAGCGTGGCGATCAGCGGCGGGAAGCCAAGATATGCGACCAGGGCGCCGTTCACCGCCCCGCACAGCGCCCCAAAGAGCACCGCGGCGAGCATGCTCGCAGGCAGCGGCCAGCCCCACAGTCCGTAGGTGAAACCGAAGATCATGCCGGTCAGGGACACAATGGCACCCACCGAAAGGTCAATGCCGCCGCGGCCGGAGAGGATCACCACCAACTCGGCCAATGCCAGCATGGCCAGCGGAACCGCATTGATCAGGGCGGCGGACATGTAGTCCGGGTTGTATTCCCCGGACATGTATCCGGCCGCGCTGAGGATGCTCATGACCGCCACCACGAGCACGAGCAGCACCGCCAGCAGCACCGTGCGCTGGGTGGCCAGGGCCTTCAGCAGCCGGGAGCCGGGGCCCGCGGGCCGGCCCGGGGCAACCGGGCCGGCTGGATCAGCAGCTATGGTGCTCATAATTTCCTCCTGGCGCGCTCGCGGAGAATGTCCGCCCCCACGGCGATCACAATGAACAGGCCCACGAACAGGTCACCCAGCTGGGACGGCCACCCCAGCTGCGTGACCCCGGAGGCCACGGTCTGCACCAGCAGCGCGCCGAGCACGGTGCCCAGCACCGACCCGCGGCCGCCCATGATGGATGTTCCGCCAATCACGACGGCGGCGATCACCGCCAGCTCCCGGCCCGTGCCCACGCTCTGGTCCAGGGTGGACGTGCCCAGGGCGATGGTGAAGCATGCCGCCAGTCCCACCAGCAGGCCGGTGAGTGAATAGGCGATCATCAGCCGCCGTTTCACCCGGATGCCGGCCAGCCTGGCCGCTTCCATGTCTCCGCCGATGGCGTAGAAGTGCCGGCCGCCGGGGGTGTGCCGCAGATACCACCAGGCGCCGCCGGCCACCAGCAGGGTAATGAGGAAGCTGTGCGGAACCCCGGCGGTGCGCCCGGCTTCGCCCCGGCCAAAGAAAGCAAAGGTGTCGGGAATCCCGTTGACCGTCGCCGAGCCGAAGATGCGCAGGCCCAGGAAGAGGAAAAGGTTTGCGGTGCCGAAGGTGATGATGATGGCGTGCACCCGGCCAAAGGCAATGAGCAGTCCGTTCACGGAGCCAAGGGCGGCGCCCAGCGCCATCGACACGAGCATGGCCGGCAGCAGCGGGAAACCGCCGTCGACCAGCAGCTTTGCCGTGACCACTGAAGTGACCATGAGGGCTGCGGCCACCGAGATGTCGATGCCTCCGGTGATGATCACCACCGTCATGCCGACGCCGATGAGGGCAATGGGCGCAACCGAGGTGAGCAGCGGCTGGATGGATCCGGGGGTGAGGAAGGAAGAGGTCATGAAGCCGAGCGTCACCCACAGTGCGGCGGTGACCCCGATCAGGACCAGTTCCTGGCTGGTGATGGGAAAGGGCAGGATCCGGCTGCGGGTCCGGGGGGCCGCAGCGCCGGCGACTGCTCCCACACGGGCCGGACGCGGCGTGCTGGTGGTCATGGATATGCTCCTTCCGGGGGTGGCTGGGAGGTGTCTCCGGCGGCTGCGGCCAAGACGTTCACCTGGCTGGCGTCCGGGCCGAATTCGGCGGTGACCGTTCCGGCCCGGACCACCAGGATCCGGTCGCACAGGCCCAGGACCTCGGTCAGGTCCGAAGTGACAATCAGGACCGCGCTTTTGGCATCGGCAAGTTCGGCAACAATCCGGTGGATTTCCTCTTTGGCCCCCACATCCACACCCTGCGTGGGTTCCACCAGGACCAGCACCGGCGGGCGGCCGACAAGCTGCCGGGCCAGCACCACCTTCTGGGCGTTGCCGCCGGACATGGCACTGATGGGGGTCTTCTCATCCGGCGTCCGGATGGACAGCCGGCGGATCAGGTCCCTCGCGGTGCCGGCCTCGCGGCGGCGGTTCATCACCAGGTGCCCGCGGCTGAACGACCGCAGATGGCCCACTGAGATGTTGAAGGCGATGGACTGGAAGGAGAACATCCCCTGCGCCTTCCGGTTGGCCGGCAGCAGGCCAACTCCCAGGCGCTGGGCATGGCCCGGAGAGTGCGGGTTCACCCGGCGGCCGCCAAGGAAAATACTGCCGCCGGACGTGTCCAGAACCCCGTAGAGCGCCGAGGCAATGTCTCCGGCTCCCGAGCCGACCAGCCCGTAGAGCCCCACGATCTCACCGGGCCGTACGTCGAAGCTGATGTCCTCGAACCTTCCGGCCGCGGACAGCCCCTCGAGCCGCAGGAAGGGCTCCGGATCCGGCGGCGTGCGCTGGCTCCGGTCCTGGTTCAGCGCTCCGCCCACCATCAGTTCCGCCATCTCACGGACCGTGAGGTCGGCCGCGGGACGGGTGGTAATGGTTTGGCCGTCCCGCATCACCGTTATTTCATCGGCAATGCGGGCCAGCTCATCCAGCCGGTGGGAAATGTAGATGACGCTGACTCCCTGGCGCACCAGGTTGCGGATGACCCCGAACAACCGGTCGATTTCGGTATCGGTCAGGATGGCCGACGGCTCGTCGAGGATCAGCACGCTGGCGTCGCGGGCCAGGGCCTTGGCGATCGAGACCTGCTGCTTCTCGGCGATGGACAGCTCCCCCACCGGCACCCGGATGTATTTCTGCGGAAGCCCAATGAGCTCCAGGAGTTCGGCAACCTCAGCGGTGGCCCTGCGCCAGTCGATGCGGATGCCCGTGGTGACCTCACGGCCGATGTAGACGTTTTCCACCACCGTCAGTTCATCGAAGAGCTGGGGCTCCTGGTAAACGGTTTCGATCCCGAGGTCCATCGCGCCCACCGTTGATCCCGCGGCCACGGGTTCTCCGTTGAACAAAATGGTGCCGGTGTCGGGGACCTCGGCTCCGGAGATGATCCGGATCAGGGTGGATTTGCCGGCGCCGTTTTCCCCGATCAGCGCGTGCACGCTGCCCGGCCGCACTGAGAGGTCGGCGCGGGTGATGGCGTGCACGCCGCCAAACCGCTTGGAAATTCCCTGCAGTTCCAGGCGCGGCGCCGCGGTGGTGGGTGGATCAGCCACGTTTTGCTCCTGACCTTTTGCCGGACGACGGACGACGGCGGTTTAGTAGTCGAATTCCCCAACGTTCTCGGAGGTGATGATCAGGGGATCGCCCAGCAGCAGCACTTTGGAACCGTTGTCGAAGGTCACCGCGTCCATGCCTTCGCCCACGTTGTTCTCGGCCTGCAGCTCGTTTCCTTCAACCAGCTGCTGGCCGGTCCAGGCCGTCAGGTAACCCAGGTTCTCCACGTTCCAGAGGACCGACGCCGAGGAGGATCCGTCCTCCAGGTACGGGGCCATCGACTGCGGAGTGCCCAGCCCGGTGGTGAACACTTCGCCGATCCGGCCGGCGTCGCGGACCGCCTGCGCCACTCCGGGGGCCGAGGAGGTGCATTCGCCCACCAGCCCGGTGAGGTCGGGGTGGGCGTTCATCAGGTCCGTGGCCATTGCGGTGGCCTTGGCCTGGTCCTCACCGGCGTAGACAACGTCGACGATCTCGGCATCCGGGTATTCCTGGGCGGTGTACTCCCGCTGGACTTCGATCCAGGAGTTCAAGTTTTCCGCTGTCTCGCCGCAGGAGACAATGGCGTACTTTCCGGATCCGCCCATCGCCTCCATCATCTGGTCCGTGAGAGCCTGGCCGATACCCTCGGTGCTGGCCTGGTTCACGAAGACCTCGCGGACCGAACCGGGAGCGTCGGTGTCCGATGTCGCCACCTTGATGCCCGCGGCCTGCGCTTCCTGAAGCAGCGGTCCCATGGAGTCCGGATCGTTGGGCGCCACGATGAGGGCGTCAACGCCCTGCTGGATGAAGGACCGGACAATGTCAGCCTGCGCGGCCGCATCCGCCGTCGTCGGGCCCTGGTACAGCCATTCAACATTGCCCAGTTCTTCAGCGGCCTTTTGTCCGCCGGTGTTCATGGCCTCGAAGTAGGGGATGCCGGACAGCTTGGGAACGAAGGCGACGGTAATGGTTTCATCGCTTCCGCTCTCTCCCCCGGTGGCGCCGGTATCGTTCTTGTTGGTGCAGCCGGTGGCGGCCAGCAGCAGTGCGGCAGCCGCCGCCGAGAAGACTCCGGTTCTGGATAAACGTCGCATTTTTCTCCTTAGGGGTACTGCTTGATGGGTTCTGGCAATTGATGCTGCGCGCCGGGGCCCCCGTGCTCCCGGCCTGCGTGGTCCCGCCGGATGAGGAGACGCAGGCGTTCCGCCGCGGCTTCCCAATCGGCTCCGGCCCGCGGTTCATAGGTGCGCACCCCGGTGCCGGCCCGCATGAGCGCCGGAATATCCGCCGCCGTGATGTCTCCGAGACAGACCAGCTGGGCCGCGGCGTTGCCGAGGGCGGCCGCCTCGGGGGATCCGCAGCGGACCGGAACCCCCACGGCGTCGGCCGTTACCTGCTGCAGCAGGGTGTGGCGCACTCCTCCGCCCACCACGTTCAGGGCGTTGACGGCGTGGCCGGTGACCCGGGCGATGTCCTCGAAAGTCAGCCGGTAGGCCAGGGCCAGCGAGTCCACGACGCAGCGCGCTGTCTGGCCGATGGTTTCCGGGACCGGTTCACCGTTCCTGCGGCAGTACCGGCGGATTCGGGCGGGCATGTCCCCCGGGGCCAGGAACTCTGCGGCATTCGGGTTGATGATGCTGCGAAGGGGTGCCTCGAGGGCAGCGGCTTCAGCCAGTTGGGCGTAGTCCCGGGAGGAGCCTTCCCTGGCCCACTGCGCGCGGCAGGCCTGGAGGATCCACAGCCCGGCGATGTTGCGCAGCAGCCGGATGGTTCCCTGGTAGCCGCCCTCATTGGTCAGGTTCGCGGCGAAGGACTCCTCCGTGATGACCGGCTCCGGGGCCAGGACCCCCACCAGTGACCACGTTCCGGAGGAAATGTAGCCCTCGCCGGGGGCGTCGGACGGCACGGCCAGCACGGCGCTGGCGGTGTCATGGGCTGCGGGGAGGATGACCCGGGCCCGGCGCAGGGCGCCGGTGCGGGGCACGCCGGTCAGCGGTCCGGCGTCCGTGCCGGGGGCGACGACGTCGGGCAGCATGTGGGTTGGCACGCCGAGGCTGTCCAGCAGGTCCAGGGCCCAGGAGTGCGAGGCCATGTCAAAACAACCCGTGGTGGAGGCCAGCGAAAACTCCGTAACGGTGCTGCCGCTGAGCCGGTTCGCAAAGAGGTCCGCCATCATCAGCATCTTCCGTGCCGATTCCAGCCGCTGCGGATGGTTGGCGGCATCATCCATCAAGCCAAAGACGCTGTTCACTTCGTGGATCTGGCAGCCGGTGGCCAGGTAGAGGTTCCGGGCGCCCACCCGTGCCAATGCCCTGGCCAGCTGGGCCGCGTTGCGCCCGTCGCGGTGGCAGACCGGCTCCCCCATGGGCGCGCCGTCGGTATCGAGCAGTCCGTAGTCCACGCCCCAGCTGTCCACGCCCACCGATGCGATGGGTTGGCTCTCCGCGGCCAGCTGCTGAAGTCCGGCGGAAACCCCCTGCCACAGGGCATCCATGTTCCAGGCCAGCTGGCCGTCGCGGATCCCCGGTACGTTCGGGGTCCGGTTGGCCAAGCGGAATTCCAGCCGCCCGCCGGTCAGCGTCACGGCGGCCACGCGGGCGCTCTCCGCGCCAAGGTCCACCGCCGCCACCGTGCGGCCCGTCATCCCGCAGCCTCCAGCCCCGGCCGCAGCTGGGTCTTCACGGTGTGAACCGGGACATTGCGCCGCTGCCATTCACTGACGAAGGTCCCGCTGATGCGGTCATCCGTGTACATGGCGGCGACCCGGTCCGGAGCCACAAAGGGGTGCAGGCCCAGCTGCCCGGCCTTCACGGAGCTGAAAAGTGCGTAGACGGAGGTGCAGGCGTTGGCCAAGTGCCGCTTGGCGTTGGCCTCCTCCAAGGCCAGTTCCGCCAAGCCGTATTCCAAGGAGATGCTCTTGACCCCGAAGAAGCCCTTGGCGATGCGGCCCCGTCCGGAGAGCGCGTCTTCCACCGGGCCCACCAGGGATGCCGAGGAGCGCCGCACAGTGCCGCCGGGCATGACCACCATGGCGTTGGAGCGTTCCATGAACAGTGTGGCGATGCGGAGCCCGTTGGTGACCACCAGCAGGTTGCGGCGGTCCACCAGCTCATGGGCGAGATAAAAGCAGGTGGTGGAGGAATCGATGGCGATGGTGTCGCCGTGGTCCACGAGGGGAGCAACTGCACGGGCCAGCAGGCGTTTGGTTTCACGCTGGCACCGCAGCCGCATGTTGAACGCGCCTTCATCGGACAGTTCCACCGGCACGGCACCGCCGCGGACCCGGCGCAGCAGCGACCGGCGTTCCATGGTGGCCAGGTCCTTGCGGACCGTAACCTCCGAGATTCCGAACCGGACGGCCAGATCGCGCACGATCACGGCACCCCGGGTGTCGAGCTCCACCAGGATTTCATGTTCCCTGGCAGCTTCATCGCGGTTCGGTTTCATGCAGTACCCCCGACAGCCTTGGCGAAAGCAGCCACCACCATTGGCGACATCGCTCAAGCTATGCCCGCGTTATCGAAGGGTCAATAAACGAAGACCAAATGAAACTACTTAGGTTCCGATTGGCGCTCCCCTGCTTTCGCTCTCACCCTTCGTTAAGGGTTTCCTCCTGCCGGAGGTACACGGACAGCAGGTCGCGGGCATGCTGGGTCTGCGGACCCTCCTTCTCCATCGCCTCCATCATGGATGCCGCTTGTGCCCGGCCGCCGGGGAACGGCGGCAGGAGCGGGATGTCCGGATCCGAAACCACTTCAATGATGCACGGCCGGCCGGCGGCGAGCGCCCGGTCCCATGCGGCGCCGAGCTGTTCGGGATCCTCCACTCGGATGCCCTCGAATCCCAGCAGTTCCGCATACCCTGCGTAGTTGAATTCGGGCAGGGCCTGGCTGTCCTCGAACCGCGGTTCGGACTCCATCTCGCGCTGCTCCCAGGTGACCTCCGTCAGTTCACGGTTGTTCAGCACGCAGACGATGAAGGTCGGATCCGCCCAGGACTGCCACAGCCGGCTCACGGTGATGAGTTCGGTGAGTCCGGCCATCTGCATGGCCCCGTCCCCGGCGAGGGCAATCAGCGGGCGGTCCGGGTGCGCCAGCTTGGCGGCAATCCCGTAGGGCACGGCGCAGCCCATGCTGGCCAGCGTGCTGGAGAGGTGCGCCGGCACCCCCGGGGGCAGGCGCAGCTGGCGCGCATACCAATAGACGCTGCTCCCCACATCCACGGCCACCTGTGCGTTTTCCGGCAGGCGCATGCTCAGTTCATGGACCGCCCGCTCCGGGTTCACCGGGTTGACGGGAGTGAAGGCCCGCTCCAGGGACAGCTCATGCCAGGCGCGCACGGCCCCTTCGACGTCGCTTCGCCAGGCCGATTCGCCGCGCTCCGTCAGCAGTGGCAGCAGCGCATCAAGGGTCGCCGCCGCATCACCGGGCAGGGCCACCTCGACCGGATACCGGTTGCCGATCGCAGCCGGGTCAATGTCGATCTGCACTGCGCGGGCGGCACCCGGCGGTGGATAGAACTCCGTCCAGGGATCGTTGGAGCCGATAATCAGCAGGGTGTCGCAGTTGGCCAGTACAAAACCGCTGGCCGACGTGCCCAAATGCCCCATGACGCCTGCGGCCAGGGGATGGGATTCATCCACGTACGGCTTGCCGAGCAGGCTGGTGGTCACTGCCGCGCCGAGCCTTTCCGCCAGGGCGACCACCTGCTCCCGGGCGCCGCGCGCCCCCTGGCCGACGAGCAGTGCAATTTTCTGGCCGTTGTTGAGCACGTCAGCGGCGGCCTGGACGTCCTCCGGCCGCGGCAGGGTCAGCGCCGGGCGCCACACCGGGGACGTGCTGAGGACACCGTGCTCCTGGTCCAGTTCCGGCGCCGGCGCCTGCTGCACGTCATGGGGCAGGATCACCACCGACGGTGTGCGGGTCGCCAGGGCTTCCTTGAAGGCCCGGTCGATGACCAGGGGTGCCTGCTCCGGGCTGCTGACCTGCTGCCGGAAACCGGAAGCGACGTCGCGGAAAAGGTGCATCAGGTCCACCTCCTGCATGTAGGCGGATCCCAGGACGCTCAGGCTCTGCTGTCCGATCAGGGCCACCACCGGGACTGAGTCCATCCGGGCGTCATAGAGGCCGTTCAGCAGGTGGATGGCGCCGGGTCCCTGAGTGGAGACCACCACACCCACTTCCCCGGTGTACTTGGCGTGGCCCACGGCCATGAAGGCTGCGTTTTCCTCATGCCGGGCCTGGATAAACTCCGGCCCTCCCGCCCGCCGCAGGGCACCCATCACCGGGTTGATGCCGTCTCCGCTGTAACCGAAAATCCGTCCCACGCCCCAGGCTTTGAGCCGGGAGACCAGCAAATCCGCCACCAGCTTCGGCTCCCCCTGCTGCTGCGAGCCGTCAGTTGTATCGCCCATCGACTGCCTCCTCGAAATCATCAGTGTGCTGAGTAATCCCACTCTAACCCCGCTTCCGACCGGGGATGCGGGAGCGGGAGGGGCTGTTTTGCCTCCTTGCGACCGCTGCCGGCACCCGGGCTGGTGTGCGGGAGCCGGGCCGCCGATATGCTCTTCACCATGGGTAAGGTCCTCTATTACGTCGCGTCATCACTGGATGGCTTCATAGCCACTGAGGACCACAATTTGGATTGGCTCCTGGCCTTCGGATTCGAAGTTTTCCAGGACCACTATGACAAGTTCATCGCCGGCGTCGGCTCCCTGGTCATGGGTTCGGCCACCTATGAATGGATGGGCCGGCAGGAGCCTGACAGTTGGCCCTACGGAGCCCTGCCCTGCCAGGTGCTGACCAGCAGAACCCTTCAGGCCCCGCCCGCGGGCTCCGGGGTGCGCTTTGTGTCCGGGGACATTGGGCAGATTTGTGCCGACGCTGTCCGTGACGCCGCCGGACGCAACGTTTGGGTGGTGGGCGGCGGCGACGTCGCGGCCCAGTTCGCCGAGGCCGGGCTCCTGGATGAAATGTGGGTCACGTACATGCCCGTGGCCCTCGGTGCCGGGCGGCGCCTGCTCCCGGTGTCAGCACCGACCGCACCGATGCGGCTGGCGGGCACAACGTCGTTCAACGGCGGCGCCGCGGAGCTCCGCTTTTCCTTCAGCTAGCCGGCACCGCCGGCCCGTCCGCTTCCGCATGCCGGATTCCGATAGAGTGTGACTTCGTGCGCCGCGGGTTTGCCTGACCTGTTCGGCCGCAGCATGCCAGCGCCAGCTCGCCAGTCTCAGAAAGTGGCAGATCATTCATGGGGAAAGACATCCGCATCCGCAACAACGTCAGGGTCCTGGGGAATCCCGAGGGACCGGTCATCATGTTCGCGCATGGCTTCGGCTGCGACCAGGGCATGTGGCAGCGCCTGGTTCCCCGGTTTTCGCAGGATTTCCAGATTGTCCTGTTTGACCATATGGGTGCCGGCAACTCCGATACGGACTCCTATTCTTCCGCACGGTACTCATCGCTGGACGGTTACACCTCCGATGTGCAGGACATCATGGAAGAGCTTGACCTGCACGACGTCACGTTTGTGGGCCACAGTGTCGGGGGCATGATGGGGGTGGCCGCGGCCGCCGCCGATCCCTCGCGGTTCAAGTCCCTGGTGTTCCTGGCCTCCTCTCCCAGTTACATGGACTACCCCGAGGATGATTACGTGGGCGGCACATCGCAGCACGACATCCGTGAGCTGCTGGAATCCCTGGACAGCAACTACATGGTCTGGGCCGCCAACATGGCACCGGTCATCATGGGAAATCCGGACTCCCCGCAGCTGCACAGCGAGCTGGAGGGCAGTTTCTGCCGCATCAACCCGACCATTGCCCGCGAGTTTGCCCGGGTTGCGTTCCTTTCCGACGTCCGCCACCTGCTTCCCCAGGTCAGCGTTCCCACGCTTGTCATGCAGTGCTCCGATGACCTGCTGGCGCCCGTCCACGTTGGCAGCTACACGCAGGAGCATCTGCCCCAGGCGACACTGGCGGTCATGAAGGCCACCGGCCACCTGCCTCACGTCAGCGCCCCGAAGGAAACCGCCGACACCATCCTCGGTTACCTTCGCCAGGCGGCGTAGCCCTTCTGGTGGAGGCTGTCCCCCTGGACTTCGAGGCCCTGTTTCACGACGCCCCGGCCGGCTACCTCATCAGCGGCGCTGATGGGACCATCCTCGAGGCCAACCGCACGCTGCTGGCATGGCTGGGGATGACCCGCGGGCAGCTGGTGGGAACCAGCTTCCTCAAGCTGCTGCCGATCGGCGACCGCATTCTCTATGCAACCCACGCCGCACCCCAGATGGGCGTCGCGGGAGCCTTTGCCGAACTCGCCGTCGACATGCTCAAAGCCGACGGGGACAGGATGCCGGCACTGCTCTCAGCGAGCCGGATCCCGGCCGGGGCCGGCCGTCCGGCCATGGACCGGATCATTGTCTTTAATGCGCACGAGCGCCGGCTGTACGAGCAGGAGCTGGTCAACACGCTGCGCAAGACGGAAGAAGCGGAGGCGGCCCGGGCCAGCGCGGAAGCATCGGTTTTCGCCCAGCAGGAGGCCCTGCGGCAAAAGGACCTCGTCCTGCAGGAGAGCCTGGCCGAGAGCCGCCGGAAGGGAACGCTGCTGGAGACCATCCTGAACACCGTTGAGGTGGGCGTGGTGGTGATCGATGAAGCGGGCAACAACATCCTGACGAACAGCCGGCAGATGCATAACCGCCAGCGGGCGGTCCCGCCCGGCGTCCGGGACGCCGATGAGTGTGAACTCCTGATGTTCGGCCCGGACCGGGTAACCCAGTTGCCTGCTGATGAGCGGCCGCTCCGGCGCGCCATGCTCAGCGGCTCATATTCGGACCAGCTTGTGTGGTTTGGCACCGGTGACGGGCAGCAGGGGCTGAGCGTTTCGGCCCGCTCGGTGCGTGGCCAGGGCGCCTTCCGGGGTTCAGTGATCGTCTTCAACGATGTCACGGGCCTGGTGGACGCGGTGCGCGCCAAGGATGACTTCGTAGCCAACGTTTCGCACGAGCTGCGCACGCCGCTGACATCGATCATGGGTTACCTGGATCTGCTGCTGGAAGACGCGGATGATCTGCCGGCCCATGTGACGACGTCGTTGAAGGTGGCGATGCGCAACTCCGAGAAGCTGCTGGCGCTGGTCTCGGACCTGCTCACGGCAGCCACGGGCGGAAGCACCCTGGCCCGGGAGGACGTTGACCTGACCGAGCTCATCCAATCCGCCGTGGCGTCGGCGGCGCCCCGGGCCGGCATCAGCGGCGTGCAGTTTGTCACGGATCTGCCGGATGCCCTTCCGGATACGGTTGATCCCCAGCGCATTGGGCAGGTGCTGGACAACCTGTTGTCCAACGCCGTTAAGTATTCGCCGAACGGCGGAACCGTCACTGTCCGTGCCCGGCGGACTGGGGAGCTGACCAGCATCGAGGTGGCCGATCCGGGCATCGGCATGACCGAGGCGGAACAGGGCGAGGTCTTCACGAAGTTCTTCCGTTCCGCCAGTGCCCGCAAGGCCGCCATTCCCGGCGTCGGGCTGGGGCTGGTGATCAGCCGCAAGATCATCGAGGAACACCAGGGCACCATCGCCCTGCGCAGCGAACCGGGCAAGGGAACTGTCTTCACTGTCACACTCCCCCTGGCCCCTGCTCCGGCCGATTTTGTGGCCCCCGGCAGCTTGTGAAAATATCCCAAAAGGGAGTCCCGGATGATCCGGGACAAAGTGAGCAGGGGAACGGGTCGATGACCAACAGCAAAACCTCGCCGGTGCGCAAGGTGGTGCGCAGGCTGGGGTCGTTCTCTCTCGTTGGCACTGTGGCCTTCTTGGTGGACATCTCGCTGTACAACGTACTGGCCTCGACGGTCCTTGACGACAGCCCCATCGCAGCCAAGGTGGCCTCAGTTGCCGTGGCCACCACCGTTTCCTGGCTCGGCAGCCGTTACCTGACCTTCCGCCGGACCCGGGGCCGGAGCATCCGCAGCGAAACCCTGCTGTTTGCCCTCACCAATTTTGTTGGCCTGCTGATCGCCACGGGGTGCCTGTATGTCTCCCATTACCTGCTGGGTTTCGACAGCCAGCTGGCGGACAACATCTCCGGAAACGTGGTGGGCGTGATTGCCGGCAACATCTTCCGGTATTTCGCTTACCGGTACATCGTGTTCACCACAGCGGAAGAGCGGGCCGCCCGGGCCGGGCAGCGGAAAACGCCGCAGAAGGAACCCGCGTAGGTTCGGGTCCCTTCCGGGCGGCGTCTTTTCCCCGCGTTACTTCGGAGTGCGGATGAGCTTCTTATTGACGAACTCGTCCATGCCGAAGCGGCCCAGCTCGCGGCCGACGCCGGAGCGCTTAACGCCGCCGAACGGCAGGTCCTCCTGGGTTCCGGAGACACCGTTGATCCAGACCATGCCGGATTCCAGACGGTCCGCCACGTCCAGGGCCTTGTCTTCGTCAGTGCTGAAGACGGCGCCGCCCAGTCCGTAGGGCGAGCTGTTGGCCAGTTCGACGGCTTCATCCGTGCTGGCAACCTTGTAGATCACGGCTGCGGGACCAAAGAGTTCCTCGGAGAAGGCACGCATGTCCTTGGTGACCCCTGTCAGGACGGTGGGCTGCACGTAAGCGCCGGGGCCGTCCACCAGGCTGCCGCCGGTGTGCAGGGTGGCACCCTTCTCCACTGCGTCCCTGATCTGTTCGATGAGTCCGTCGGCGGCGGCCTGCGATGACAACGGGCCAAAGCGGGTTCCCTCGTCCAGCGGATCGCCGGGCTGGATCTCCTCCATCTTGGCGGTGAACTTTTCCACAAAGTCTTCGTAGAGGTCTTCCATGACGATGAACCGCTTGGCGGCGTTGCAGGCCTGCCCTGCGTTGCCCATGCGTCCGGCAACGGCTGCCTTGACGGTAGCGTCCAGGTCCGCGGAATCAAGGACGATGAACGGATCACTGCCGCCCAGTTCCAGCACGTACTTCTTCAGGTTCCGGCCGGCGACCTCGGCCACGGCGGAACCGGCGCGCTCAGACCCGGTCAGGGAGACCCCCTGGATGCGCGGGTCGGCGATGATGTCGGCGGCCTGGTCATTGGTGGCGAAGACGTTGATGTATGCGGCATGGGGCAGTCCGGCGTCGCGGAAGATCTGTTCCATCGCGAGCGCGGACTGCGGGCAGTTGTTGGCGTGCTTGAGCAGGATGGTGTTGCCCAGCATCAGGTTGGGACCGGCGAAACGGGCCACCTGGTAGTACGGGTAGTTCCACGGCATGATGCCCAGGATGGCGCCGATCGGTTCCGTGCGCACGGTGGCTCCACCGCCGCCCTTGACGGTCAGTTCCTCGTCGGCCATAAAACCGGGGCCTTCGGCGGCGTAGTAGTCATAGATGTTGGCGGACAGGGCGACTTCGCCCTTTGCTTCGCGCAGGGGTTTGCCCATTTCGGTGGCGATGAGTGCCGCCAGTTCGTCACTGCGTTCGCGGTAGAGCTCGGCCACCCGCCCGATGATCTTGCTGCGGGCTTCCACCGGTGTGCTGCGCCATTGCGCAAACGCTCCGTGCGCTGCGCTGATTGCTTCGCTGATCTCTTGGTCGGTTGCTTCTGCGAATTCCTGAAGTGTCTCACCGGTTGCGGGGTTCACGGTTTTGTAAGCAGTCATGTGCGCCACGCTACCGCCGGACGTGGGCCGGGCGACAAGCCGGTTCGCTGCCGGCTCAAGTTTTCCGCCGCAGCCCCGGGATGCGGCCAAAGCGTGGACGGGGCCAGCCCTGCTGCTCGCGTTTGGGACCGTTCCGGCGGCCGGCAGCCGAGGACCCTGCCGGGCGCGGGCGGCGGCTCATCCGCACACTCCATTCCCCCGGCGCCGGCAGGCGCCACCCCCGGCGGCGGGCCACAGTACAAAGGACAGCAGCGGTCACGATGGCGGCAGCCATGCCCACGTTGGGCAGGCCCAGCCGGTACAGGATGGCCATCTCGACGGCGGCGACCATCGCACCCGTGGCGTATAGGGTGTTGCCGCCAAAAATGGCCGGCACCCGGCCCACCACGATGTCCCGGATCATGCCGCCGCCCACTGCGGTGGCGACACCGATCAGGATGGCCGGGAGCCATTCCAGGCCCACGGTCAAAGCCTTGGATGTTCCGGTGGCGGCCCAGCAGCCCAGGGCCAGAGCATCGATGATGATCAGGAAACGGTTGGCCCATTTGCCCTTGAGCTCGATCAGGTACGCGATGAACGCTCCGGCAATGGCGGCCATTAGGTATGCGGGGTTGGTCAGGGCCACCGGCGTCCCATCCTGCAGCAGGGTGTCGCGCAGGACACCGCCGCCCAGGGCTGAGGTCAGCGCCAGGACGAGGAAGCCGACCGGGTCCATGCGCAGCTGCCGGGCCACGGCGCCGCCGAGCACGCCGTTGGCCAGCACGCCGGCAAGGTCCACGACGTTGAAGACGGCCTCCGGATCAAAATTCGCCATGCCGCTCCCGGTGTTAGTTTGCCTGCCCGTGTTTCAGGCATCCATTCTATCGGCGCGGGATTCGAGCGGCGGCCCGTCTCACCGCTGGTTGCCTGTCTGCCGCTGATTTACCTCGCGCTGCTACTTCGCCGTGAAATGCGCGGCCAGCTTCCCGAGCGTCTGCTCAATGCTGGCCGGGTGGCTGCGGGTAATGCCGATGACCCGGTACATCACGCGGTGGCGCACCTTCCGTGCATCCCACTGCTCCGTCACCAGGGTGCCGCTGTCGACAGGTTCCAGGAGGTATCGCCACACGTGTCCGCCGGAGTGCCGCCACGCAATGCGGCGGCCCTCCTCGAACTCGGTCACGGTGTTGCTGATTTTGTAGGGAATGCCCATCTTCATGTCCATGCCAAAACGGGCTCCCGGCGAAAGCCTCGCCGGGCCGTCGGGCTGGGCCTCGCGCACGGTGCCGGAGCCGTCGATCACGCTGTGCATGGCGGGGCGGGCCAGCAGGTCAAAGACGGCGTCCGGCGATGCGGACACGAGCTGGTCGCGGGAAATCAGATAGGGACTGTTCATGCGCCCAGTCTAGGGGCGCAGGTGGGACTGCAGGCGGTCCCGGCTGACCGGCTACGTGGTCCGCTGGTAAATCCAGCCTGATCCGTCCCGCACCAGCCGGTGCCGGCGGGACGGGTTGCCGGCCGGGCCGCCGGCGAATCCGACGCCGTCGGGATCCTTGGGGTACTCGGGGTCGCCCTGCCACACCATGACGGGAGGTTCCCGCCCGGGCAGCCGGCGGGTGGCATAGGTTTCGGGGACGGCTGCCGCCGCGGCCGCCAGCGCCTCGTCAACGGTCCGGTGCTCCAGCAGTCCGTGCAGGGTCACCCAGGTGGGCGGCACCAGGTCCATCGTTCCCTCGTGTCCCCGGCGCAGGGCGTCCTGCGGGGTCAGCCACACGGCGTCGACATGCTCCTCCGGGCTCAACACGACGGTGCCCGCTGGAGCCGCAGTTACGAAGAACTCCGTTTTCCAGCGGCGCGGCGCTTCGGGCGGCGGAACCCAGCAGGACAAGTGCACCAGCTCCCGCGGGTCCAGCACCAATCCGGTTTCCTCGGCCGTTTCCCGGACGCCGGCACGGCGGGCGGCCGCCAGCCCGGCGTCGTCGTCGGCTGTTGATTCCGCGGCATCCTGCGGGTCCACCACACCGCCGGGAAACACCCACGCCCCGGCAAAGGCGCCGCGGTGTCCCGGACGTTCTAGCAGCAGCACCTGCAAACCGCCGGGGGCGTCCCGCAGCAGCACCACTGTGGCGGCCGTACCGTGCAGCATGGGCATCCGTTCGTTCGGGGGTTCGGGAAACCGGGCTCCGTGGACCTGTCCGGCCCTTAGTGGATGGTAGCTGTTTTACCGACCGGCGGTAGCAGCCGCCATGTCTGCGGACCTACCCTGATACGGCAGCGGAAAGGCGGCGCGCGACGATGGAAAAGTTCGAGTTCAGGAAGGCCTATCCGGAGCTGTACGCGCCAAGGCCCGGTGATTTCTCCGTGGTTCAGGTGCCCCGCCTGCAATATCTGGCCTATGACGGCCATGGGGATCCCAACACCTCAGCCGAATACGCCCATGCCCTGGACTGCCTGTATCCCACGGCGTACACCCTGAAGTTTGCCTCCAAAAATGATCTGGGCCGGGATTTCACCGTTGGCCCGCTCGAGGGGCTGTGGCGGGCCGCCGACATGGATGCCTTCATCCGAGGCGAGAAGGATTCCTGGGACTGGACCATGCTGGTGGCCCAGCCGGACTGGATCACGGAGGACATGGTGCACGCGGCGGTCAGCGCAGTGCGGAAGAAAAAGGGACTGTCCGGGCTGGACCGGCTTCGACTGCTGGCCCTCGAGGAAGGTTCCTCCGTGCAGATTCTGCACATTGGAGCCTATGACGCCGAAGGTCCGGTCCTGGACCGGATGCACCACCAGTGGATGCCCGCCCATGGGCTGGGGTTCAACGGCGACCACCACGAGGTGTATCTCAGCGACCCGCGGCGGACCGCCACCGAAAAACTGCGGACGGTGCTCCGGCAGCCGGTCCGCCCGCTCGGGCCGCCAGGGCAGCCAGGGCAGCCAGGGCAACCAGATCCTGCCGCTACCGCCTAGGTGTACCCGGCCGTCAGGTTGGTAGCAGTCGGCTGATGGGTGGTTTGCCTCCGAGTGCGCTGTGGTGTCGTTCATTGTTGTAGTGCTCGAGCCATGGTGCAAGTGCTGCTGTGCGTTCCTGGTTGCTG
>NZ_VTFU01000006.1 GCF_009192735.1 Arthrobacter gandavensis | reverse complement strand
GCTTTCCGTCCCGGGCCGTGAGGCGCAGGGTGGATCACCAGGATGTTTTTGGTGGGGTTTGGCCGCCATGCTCGGGTTGTTTCTCAACTCCCGGCCGCGGCGACTTAGAAGACTTTACACAGGTTTGCACCCCGCCGCAAATCGGCCTCCAGCACCCTCCGGCAGGGCCCCAAACCTGACCATCCAGGCCACGCAGTGGTGGCCGGTAACAATGGTGACCGATAACAGAGGCGGCCGGCAGCTGCTGCTGCCGGCCGCCGTCCTGCGCCTCATCGCTGGAACCGCGCCGGGCTTAGCTGCCCGGGTTAGTTGCCGCCCGGGTTAGTTGCCGCCCGGGTTAGTTGCCGCCCTCGGCCAGGGTCACCTCAATGGGTTCGTAGTCCGCCCCCTTGGTGTCCACTCCTTCCTCTTCCAGCTCCGCCAGCGCCTTCTCCACATACTCATTGGTGTAGGCGGTCTCCGGCGGTTCCGTGGTCAGGATGGTGGTCCCCGTTTCGTTATTGGTTCCCATGGCAATGTCCACGGTCTGCTTCCAGTCCGCTTCATCGATGATGCCGACGCCGTTGGTGGAGGGGAAGATCAGCTTGTTGGTTTCGTTCGTCATCCACAGCTGGTGGCTTTGTCCCAGGGTGGACCCGGAGTCGGTCACGATCGTGGCCGCCTCTTCCGGATTGTCCTTGGCGTAGATCCAGCCCTTGATCGCGGCCTTGATGAAGGCCGTGGTGGTGTTCTGGTATTCGGTGTCCTCAGCAAGCCGCGCCGCGTCGGCCCAAATGGCGTCCTGCAGCATGGCGGAACCTTCTTCGTTCCAGTCGATCACCGTCAGGTCCTCCGGCTGGTACAGCTCCCCCGTCTCCGGGTTCACCGTTTCCAGCACCTGGGCGTACTCGTTGTAGGTCATCGCTTGAGCTGCGTCGATATCGCCGGAAAGGAAACCGTTCATGTCGAAGGCTTGCTGAATCAGCTCAATGTCGCCGGGTTCCACCCCGGCATTCTGCAGGCCGGCGAAGAGCTCCCATTCATTGCCGTATCCCCAGGAGCCCACCTTCTTACCCGCGAGATCCTCCGGGCCGTCGATGCCGGAATCCGCCATCGCCACCTGCAGCGTTGCGCTGCGTTCAAAAATCTGGGCCACGTTGGTGATGTTGGCGCCCTGTTCAATGGATCCCAGCACTTTCGGCACCCAGGAAATGGCGTAGTCCACATCGCCGGAGGCCAGTACGTCCTGCGGCACGATATCCGCCCCGCCTTCGACAATTTCCACGTCCAGGCCCTCGTCCTCGAAGTATCCCTGGTCCAGTGCCGCGTAGTAGCCGGCAAACTGCGCCTGCGAGAACCACTGCAGCTGGAGTTTCACCGGGGTCAGTCCATCCGGGGATTCAGAATCGTCCGCGCCGCTGCCCGAGGCGCAGCCGGCCAAAACCAGGGCTGCTGCGGTTCCTGCCGCCGCGGCTGTGCGGATTCGTTTTCCACTTGCCATTTTGTTGCCTCCATTTAGGTGAGAGCGGATAGCTGTGAGCGGGACCGTCCGGACGGGACGGGTGAAAAACCGGCGGTGTCAGTGCCGGGAGCTGTATTTCTCCAGTGCGGCGGTGGCACAGAAGAACACCAGGCCGACGACGACGGCCCCCAGCACGTAGGCCCACGCCAGCGTGTAGTTGCTTCCGGCTGCGGCAGAGGTGATGGATTTGCCGAGTCCGCCCACCGGGCCGCCGAAATACTCGGCAATCAGCGCGGAAATGACGGCCAGCGATGACGCGATGCGCAGCCCGGTAAACATGTAGGGCACGGCGCTGGGGAGCGTGACGGTGCGGGTGACCTGCCAGCGGCCCGCCGCGTAGGAGCGCATGAGGTCCCGGTGCACCGGAAGGACCTGGCGGAACCCGCGCAGGGAATTCACGTACACCGGAACAAAAACCGCAATTCCGGCCACGATCTGCCGCGGTGACTCTTCGCCGGCGCCGAACATCGTATAGAGCACCGGTGCTACGGCCACGATCGGCACCACCGACAGCGCAGCAACCAGCGGTCCGGCGAGGCGATCAAAAACCGGCAGGAACGCGGCGACCACGGCGGCCAGCACACCCAACAACCCTCCGGCCACCAGCCCCACCGCGGCATTGCCTCCGGTCACGAGTGATGCCGAGACAATGTTGCCCAGGTTGGCGAAGAAAGCCGCGGCAATGTCGAACGGGCCGGGGAGCACAAACGGAGGAACCGCCAGCACGCTCACCGCCGCCTGCCACAGCAGCACCGCGGCAACTCCCAGGAGCAGGGGAAGCAGCGCCTGCCTTCCGCCGTCGACTGCCCGCGCCAGAAGCGCCGGAGACGTTGCCGCCACTGCGGCCGGGGCGGGCTTGGCCTCGGAACGCTCCAGCGCCGTCACCGCGTTTCCACCCCGCGAAGGGCGGTCACCGCGGTGCCGTGCAGGGATTCCCGCACGGCGGTGATGGCGGCGTAGAAGGCCGTCTCCTCCCGCAGGTTCTCGCTGCGCTCCCCCGCCGCTCCCAGGCGCATGGACAGCACGTCCTTGATCCGTCCCGGCCGGGCCGACATCACAAACACCCGGTCCGAGAGAAACACCGCTTCCGGAATGGAGTGGGTGACAAAGACGACGGCGGCACCGGTCTCCGCGCAGATGCGCACCAACTCGTTCTGCATTCGTTCACGGGTCATCTCGTCGAGGGCCCCAAACGGCTCATCCATCAGCAGCAGCCGGGGGCTTTCGGCCAGCGACCGCGCGATGGCCACGCGCTGCTGCATCCCGCCGGACAGCTGGTCCGGAAAGGAATCGGCAAACTCCGTGAGTCCCACCATCCCCAGGAGCTCCTCGGCCCGGCTCCTTCGGACCTTTGCCGATGCTCCGTGCAGCTGAAGCGGCAGTTCGATGTTCGCACGCACCGTGCGCCAGGGCAGCAATCCGGCCTGCTGAAAGGCGATGCCGTACGCCTGCTCCCGCCGGGCCTGCCGGGCGGTCCGGCCGAACACGCTGATGCTTCCGCTGGTCGGTTCATCGAGATCCGCGATCAGGCGCAGCAGCGTGCTTTTGCCGCAGCCCGACGGTCCGATGAGTGACACAAACTCTCCCGGCGCCACCGTCAGGTTGGCCGCCTCGAGGGCCGTGACGGAACCTTTGCCGGTGGTGAAGACCCGGTGGACGTCCCGTACTTCGACCGCCGGTTGCTGCGTTGCCAATTCTGCCGGCGAGGCTGCTTCTGTTGATCCGTTCATGCTGCTTGCTCTCCTCGGCGGTAGCGGTGCAGGAAAAGTCCCAGGACTGTGGTGGCGGAGACTGCAGCCAGGCCCAGCAGGACGGCTCCAAAGATGGGTGCCCAGGGTTTGCCCGGGTCACCGCCGGCGGCGGCGGCATATTCCACGATCATTCGGCCGATCCCGCCCTTGAGGCCGATCGACACTTCGGCCACGACGGCGCCGATCACCGCGTTGGCGGCAGCCAGGCGAAGCGCCGGCAGCAGATAGGGAATGCTGGCCGGCAGCCGCAGGAAAAGGAAACTGCGCCACCATCCCACCGAATAGCTGTGCATGAGGTCCAAATGGCTGACCTGCGGAGAAGCGAATCCCCGCAGGGCACCGATCGCCACCGGAAAGAAGGCCAGATAGGAGGCGATAACGGCCACCGACATCCAGTTCTCCCAGCTGAAGGAGCCGATCTCCAGTTGGGATCCCCAGCGGCGGACCAGCGGAGCGATAGCGATCAGGGGAACGGTTTGGCTCAGGATGATCCACGGCAGCAGGGCGGAACCGGCGGACCGGAACCGCTGCATGACCATGGCCAGGCCCAGGCCCACCAGGACTCCGATGATCCAGCCCACTGCCGCGATCCCCAGTGTGAAGGCCGCCGCTTGCAGGACGGCCAGCCACAGGGGCGGCGCCCCGGCGGCGGAGGTGACCGGTTCCGCCAACCTTGCGAGCATGGTCCAGACGTGGGGCATGGCAAGGTCAGTGGTGCGCGGCAGGAGCGGCATGCTCCCCAGGCTTACGCCGTCGTCGGGACCGGCAAACTTATACGCTTCCCACAGCAGGACCGGAACCAGGACGCCGGCGGCGGCCCAGCCGATCCGAGCCGCCGGCGGTGTCCTGGTTCCGGCCCGGCTCATGCCGTTGCGCTCACGGTCTCGTGCAGTGCCGGAATGACGCTCTCGCCGTAGACCCGCAGGGTTTCCTCCTTGTTGTCATGCTGGAGATACCCGGCGAACTGGGTTACGCCGAGGGCCTTGAGTTTTTCGAGCTTTTCGATGTGCTGCTCCGCCGTGCCCATCAGGCAGAAACGGTCCACAATCTCGTCCGGCACAAAGGCTGTGTGCGTGTTGCCCGCCCGGCCGTGCTCGTTGTAGTCGTAGCCTTCCCTGCCGGCGATGTAGTCGGTGAGCGCCTGCGGCACCGGGGAGTCCGTCCCGTACTTGGCCACGATGTCGGCAATATGGTTGCCCACCATGCCGCCGAACCAGCGGCACTGGTCCCGCATGTGCTCCCAGTCATCCCCTATGTACATGGGTGCTGCCACACAGAATTTGATGGCCATGGGGTCACGCCCGGCGGCAGCCGCGGCCGACCGCACAGCGGCGATCATCCATTCGGCGATATCCACGTCCGCCAGCTGCAGGATGAAGCCGTCGCCCACTTCGCCGGTCAGCTTTAGCGCGAGCGGACCGTAGGCGGCCACCCACATTTCCAGCTCGGAGCCCTTGCTCCACGGGAACTGGATGGTGGCTCCGTTGTATTCCACCGGGCGGGAGTTCGCCAGCTCACGAATCACGTGAATTGACTCCCGAAGGGTCTTCAGGGTGGTGGGCTTGCCGTTGCTGACGCGCAGCGCCGAGTCGCCGCGGCCGATCCCGCACACGGTCCGGTTGCCGTACATCGAGTTCAGGGTGGCGTAGGTGGACGCGGTGACGGTCCAGTCCCGGGTGGCCGGGTTGGTGACCATGGGACCCACCTTGATGTTCTGGGTCTCGGCCAGGATCTGGCTGTAAATGACGTACGGTTCCTGCCACAGGATGTGCGAGTCAAAGGTCCAGACGTAGTCGAACCCGAACTCCTCGGCCCTCTTGGCGAGCGCCACCGTGCGTGCGGCGGGCGGATTGCACTGAAGTACTGCTCCAAAATCCATGCTGTCCGCTCCTAGATCAGGTACTGGCTCGGGGCACGGCGGATGTAGCGGCCGTGGCTCTTGGTCCCGAGGTATTCGTTGTCATTGATGAGGATTCGGCCGCGGGACAGCACGGTGTCAACGTGCCCGTCAATCTCGTAGCCCTCCCATGCGGAGTAGTCCATGTTCATGTGGTGGGTTTTTTCCAGCCCGATCGAGGTGTGGCCCGCCGGGTCATAGATGACGACGTCGGCGTCCGCTCCCGGTGCGATCACGCCCTTGGTGCCGTACATGCCGAACATGCGGGCCGGCGTCGTGCTGGTGATCTCCACCCAGCGCTCGAGCGTGATCTTGCCGTCCACCACTCCCTGGTACATCAGGTCCAGGCGGTGTTCCACCGAGCCGATGCCGTTGGGGATCTTGGAGAAGTCCCCCACCCCCATGTCCTTTTGCCCCTTCATGCAGAACGGGCAGTGGTCGGTGGCCACCATCTGGATGTCGTTGGTGCGCAGCGACTGCCACATGTGGTCCTGGTGGTGTTCGTGCTTGGAGCGCAGCGGCGTGGAACAGACGTACTTGGCGCCCTCAAAGCCTTCGGCGCCGAGCTGGTCCTCCAGGCTCATGTACAGATACTGCGGGCATGTTTCACCAAAGACGTTCTGTCCGTTGTCGCGGGCGGCGGCCAGCTGCTCCACGGCCTGCTTCGCGGAAACGTGCACCACGTACAGGGGCGCACCGGTGAGGTTCGCCAGCATGATGGCCCGGTGGGTGGCTTCCTCCTCCATCTGCCAGGCCCGCGCCACCCCGTGGTAGTACGGATCGGTTTTGCCCTGCGCCAGCAGTTCACTGACCATGGCGTCGATCGCCGGGCCATTCTCGGCGTGCATCATCGTCATCAGCCCGGTGTCGGCGCCGACGCGCATGGCCTTGTAGATCTGGGCGTCGTCGCTGTAGAAAACGCCCGGATAGGCCATGAACAGTTTGTAGCTGGAGACACCCTCGTCGATGAGCCCCGCCATTGCCTTCAGGGAGTCGTCATTAACGTCCCCCACGATCTGGTGGAATCCGTAATCGATGGCGCATTCCCCGGCGGCTTTTTCATGCCACTCCGCCAGCCCGTCCATGACGCGCTCGCCGTAGCGCTGGATTGCGAAGTCGACAATCGTCGTCGTGCCTCCCCAGGCGGCGGCGCGGGTTCCGGTTTCAAACGTATCGGAGGCCTCGGTGCCGCCAAACGGCATCTGCATGTGGGTGTGGGCATCGATGCCGCCGGGGATAACGTACTTGCCCGTGGCATCCAGGACGGTGTCCACGGAGCCGGCAAGATCGTGTCCCAGCAGTGTTGATCCCGGTGCGAGCACCGCTGCGATTGTTTCGCCGTCAATGAGAACGTCCGCTTCGCTGCGGCCGGTGGAGGTGACAACGGTTCCTCCGGTGATCAGTGTTGTACTCAAAACGACATCCTTGTCTGTATAAAGGCTCGGCCTGTCAAAGCACCTCTGGCACGCGTCAGCGGAGAAGCCGCCGGGACGTTACGGGGCCGTAATCGGCGCGTAGGCATCCGGACGGCGGTCGCGGTAGAACTGCCAGTTGTTGCGGGCGGTGCGGACCAGGTCCATGTCCAGGTCCCGGATCATCAGTTCGTCGCCGTCGCGGGAGCCTATTTCGCCCACGTAGTTGCCCTGCGGGTCAACCATGTAGGACGTTCCGTAGAAGTCCACCGCCTCGTCGCCGAACTCGTTCGTTTCGGCGCCCACCCGGTTGGGAACCACCACGTAGTAGCCGTTGGCGGCGGCGGCGGTGGGCTGTTCCAGCTCCCACAGCCGGTTGGACAGTCCCGGCTTTGACGCATTCGGGTTGAAGACGATCTGGGCGCCGTTCAGTCCCAGCACGCGCCAGCCCTCAGGGAAGTGGCGGTCATAACAAATGGTCAGGCCCACGGTTCCGACGGCGGTCTCAAAGACCGGCCAGCCCATGTTTCCGGGCCGGAAATAGAACTTCTCCCAGAACTTTTCAACGTGCGGAATGTGGTTTTTCCGGTATTTGCCCAAATAGGTTCCGTCGGAGTCGATGACCGCGGCCGTGTTGTACAGGACGCCGGGCTGGTCCTCTTCGTAAATGGGAAGGATGATCACCATGTTGTGTTCTGCTGCGAGCTTCGAAAAACGTTCCGTCAGGGGTCCGGGAACCTTCTGCGCGAAGTCGTAGTACTTGTTGTCCTGGACGATCCCGAAATACGGTCCGTGAAACAACTCCTGGAAACAAATGATCTGGGCACCCTCGGCAGCCGCCTTGCGGACAAACTCCTCGTGCTTGGCAACCATGGACTCTTCATCGCCGGTCCAGGTTGTCTGGGTCAAGGCTGTGCGGATAATTGTCATTGTGCCTCCTGTTTACGGCAAAGGTGCCGCCGTCGTGATTGGCCTGTTGAAGGGCCGTCATCAGTCTCTGTGCCGAACATTTCCCCAACATTTCCGCCGCGTTAAAAGGCTGAACCCAGTTGCCGCGGCGTTTGCTCATCCTTGACGCTCCGGCCCAAACCCGCAAGGGTTTTTAGGCTGTTGTTTGCAGTGCCGGCCCGGCGGATAATGACGCCGCTCATGCCCCTCGCCGCATGCCGGAAACAATGGGGTGCTAGCCTCCTCAATAGATCACCGGCCGGAAATGGCCGGTAGAACTGGTCTGGATTTGGGCCATAGATCCCTCCGTTTTCCGCTCACCACCTGCGAGGAACTATGAACCGATCCCCATCCCCTGCCCTTGGCATGCTCCTGGCCGCCGGAATCGCCGGACTTGTCGGTTGTTCCAGCCAGTCCACGCCTTCCGCGCCTGTGCCGGAGAACAGCACCTCAGCTGCAGCATCAGGGGTGCCGGACGTGTCCGTGTCGTATCCCCTGACTGTGACCAATTGCGGCACCGAAGTGACCGTTGAAGCGCCGCCCGAACGGATTGTCACGATCAAATCCACGGCGCTGGAAACACTCCTGGCCCTTGGGCTGGGCAGCAAAGTGGTTGGCTCCGCTTTCTCCGACGGCCCGGTCCCCGAATCACTGGCAGCCGATGCCGCGTCGGTGCCGGTCCTGTCCGACGCGGCGCCCACCCAAGAAGCGGTGCTGGAACGCGAACCCGACTTTATTTATGCCGGCTGGGAATCGAACCTGAGCTCCGACACCGCCGGCGAGCGCAGTTTCCTGGCATCGCTGGGAGTCGGCAGCTATGTTTCGCCGGCGGCCTGCCGGGAAGAAGGCATCCCCGGAAAGCTTGGTTTTGAGGACGTGTTTGCACACATCACCGAGGCCGGAGCCATCTTCGGTGCCCCCGACGCCGCAGCGGCGCTGATTGCCGAACAGCGCCGGGTGCTCGACGGCGTGACGCCCGCGGGCGGAGGCCAGAGTGCCTTTTGGTTCTCCTCGGGACGGGACACCCCGTATGCGGGAGCCGGGCTCGGCGCCCCGCAGATGATGATGGAGGAGCTCGGCCTGGAGAACATCGCGGCGGACGTCGAAGAGTCCTGGGCATCGCTGAGCTGGGAAACCGTGGTTGCCGCCAATCCGGACGTCATTGTCCTCGTGGACTCGGACCGCAACACCGCAGAGTCCAAGAAAGAACTGCTCGCCTCCATGCCGGCTACGGCAAACATGGACGCAGTGGTGAACGAACGCTACGTCATCCTGCCTTTCGCCGCGGGAGAAGCCGGAGTGCGGAACGCCGAGGCCGTGGCAGACCTCGCCGAGCAGCTCTCCGCACTGCCATGACCTCTGTGCGCACCCGGTCCCGGCCCCTCCCGGGGGCGGCTGCACTTGAGATGCCGGGTCCGCCGCCCCGCCGCCGGTTCCGCACCGGACCGGCGGCGGTGTTCCTTGCCGCCGTCCTCGTCTTTTCCATCGCGGCGGCAACCGCGGTGGGGCCGGCGGACATCAGCGTTGCTGATGCCTTCCGCACCATTGGCGCCCATCTGGGGTTCGGCGCAAGCCCGCTGTCCGTGCTGCATGACGGCATTATTTGGGAGCTCCGGCTGCCCCGGGTGCTGACAGCGGCCGCAGTGGGCGCCGGGCTGGCGGTCAGCGGCGCAGTCATGCAGGCGCTGACCCGCAATGCTCTGGCCGACCCCTACCTGCTGGGGCTGTCCTCCGGAGCGTCGCTGGGCGCCGTCTGCGTGGTGCTGCTGGGCCTGCAACTGCTGCTGCCGGTGGCAGCCTTTATCGGCGCGCTGGCGGCCCTGGCGGCAACCCTGCTGCTGGCCCGGCTGGCCGGGGGCCTGACGCCGTCGCGCACCGTTTTGGCCGGGGTGGCCGTCTCCTCGCTGGGCAGCGCACTGACCAGCCTGGTGATTTTCTGGACGGCCACCGGAGATTCCTACCGGAACATCCTGGGCTGGCTGCTCGGATCGCTCAGCGGCGCGCAGTGGTTCAGTGCCGGGATTGCCGCCGCTGCGCTGCTGGTGGTGGGCGTGCCGCTGCTGGCGTCGTCCCGGATCCTGGACGGTTTCGCGTTCGGCGACGACGCCGCCTCGGCTCTGGGCATCAATGTGCCGGCGGTGCGGTGGACCATGCTGGCCGGCACGGCTCTGCTGACCGGTGCCATGGTGTCCGTCAGCGGATCCATTGGGTTTATCGGGTTGGTGTTTCCCCATGTCGTGCGGATGATCGCCGGCCCCGGGCACCGCTCGCTGCTGCCGCTGTCCGCCCTGCTCGGGGCAATCTTCCTGATTTGGGCCGACACCGCGGCGCGGTTTGCGTTTGAGCCCCGGGAGCTTCCCGTGGGCGTGGTGACCGCAGTTATCGGTGCGCCGGTGTTCGCATACGTGCTTGCGCGGCGGAAGGGCGGGGCATGAACACGCCAATGCTTCAGGCCGCAGCCCTGGACGTGTCCCTGGGCGGAAAACTCGTGGTGGACGGGGTGGACTGCACGGTTCCCGTAGGCGCCTTGTCTGCCCTGGTCGGGCCCAACGGTGCCGGTAAGTCCACGCTGCTCCGCGCGCTGGCCGGCGTCGTTCCCGTGCGCCGCGGAACGGTGCTGTGGGATGGCCGTGATCTGCTGCGGCTGCCGCGCCGCGAACGCGCCCGCATTGCCGCCCTGGCGGAGCAGGAATCAGGCACTGATACGCCCCTGACCGTGCGGGACGTGGTCTCGCTGGGGACTATGCCGCACCGGCCGCTGCTGGGATTTGGCGGCAGCGAAGACGACGCCGATGTGGCCAGGGCCCTGCATTCAGCCGGCGTTCCGCAGCTTGCGGACCGGTTGTTCAGCGAACTGTCCGGCGGGCAGCGGCAGCGGGTCCAGCTGGCCCGTGCTCTGGCCCAGAAACCCCGGCTGCTGCTCCTTGATGAACCGACGAACCATCTGGATCCGCATGCCCAGCTCACCACGCTGCACCTGATGCGGCGGCTTGCCGGCGAGGGCATGGCCGTTATTGCCGCACTGCATGATTTGACGCACGCCGCCGCGCACTGTGACCACGTTATTGTCCTGGCCGCAGGCGCCGTGGTGGCCGCCGGTGATCCCCGGTCCGTCCTGACCGCCGAGCTGATCCGGGCGGTGTACGGCGTGGAAGCCCACGTGCTGGAGCACCCGGCCACCGGACGGCCGCTGATCGCGCTGTCCCTTTCAACGGAAGCAGGAACCGCCCGGGACAGTTCCCAACAGTCCTACTTCGGTTCCTCCGCCTGAGCTTTCCCGGGTGCTTCCCCCGGGTCCTGCGCCGGGTCTTTCCCCGGATCCTGCGCCGGGTCTTTCCCCGGACCATCCGCCGGGTCTTCCTCCGGAACCCGCAGCAGGTCCTCCCCCGGAACCGGCAGCCCGTTCTCGCGGCATGCCGCAGCATAGCCCTCACGCCACGCCTCATCGCTGCCCAGCCGGAACATGTCCTGCTCGGCCGGGCGGATCAGCGACCGGGCGCCGTCGTTCCTGGAGCCGCCCTCATTTCGGGACCTCTGCCCTTGCGGATGCACCAGCTCCGGCATGCCGCGGAGCACCGCCACGGGGCACTGGCTGGTCTTGCCCTTGATGAGGTCCGCGGCCGCCGCGATTTCGTCCGCGACGGCGGTCATGGTCGCCTTCATCTGCTGCCCAAAGGTGTCGTGGCTTCCGCGCAGGTCGGTAATGACATCCACGCCGGCAGCGCCGATGGCGGCATCGGTCTGCCCCTCGCGCCAGGCCCGGCCCATCGTGTCGGTGATGACCACCCCGACGTCGAAGCCCAGAGCCCTCCGCAGCCCAGCACACAGTGCCCGCGCCGACGCATCCGGGTCCACGGGCAGCAGCAGTACCGTGCCGGCCGGGGTGTTGCTGTTGTCAACGCCTGCCGCCGCGGCCACAATGCCCAGCTTGTTCTCCACGATCCGGGTCACGCCGCCGGGATGAACCCTGCTGGCGACGAGCCGAACGGTCTCCTCGGTGATGGCCTGCTCCCGGTCTTCTGCCGGCAGCTGGCGTCCCTCGGCCTTGGACACGATCTTGGAAGTGACCACCAGGATGTCGCCGGGTTGCAGCGCAGCCTCAGGATCGGCTCCGGCGGCCGCTGCTGCCGCGGCCAGGATGACCGTTGTCAGGTCCGTTCCGGGGGCAATTTCCGCGATACCTGGAAGCGTGAACAGTGTGATGCTGCGCATCGGCTCAGCGGCTGAGGGCGGGCAGAACGCTGCGGGAGAAGACATCAATCCACTCCCGCTGGTTCCGTCCCACGTTGTGCAGGTAGATGCGGTCAAAGCCCAGATCGACAAACTTCTGGATGTAGGCCCGGTGCACGTCGGGGTCGCTGGAGATCACCAGCCGTCCCTCGAAGTCTTCGGGGCGCACGAGCTTGGCCATCTGTTCCAGCTCGAACGGCGAACGGATGTCGCCCTTGGGGAACTTCATGCCGCCGTTGGGCCATTCCACCATGGCGTTGGTCAGGGCTTCCTCGTCCGTCTCGGCCCAGCTCATATGCAGCTGAAGGACCTTGGGCATGGTGTCCGGGTCCTTGCCGGCCTCGCGCGCTCCGGCGTCGAACCGGTCAAAGAGCATGCCGATCTTTTCCAGCGGAGCCCCCACCGTAATCAGCCCGTCGGCGTGCCGGCCGGCCCGCTTTGCCGTCACCGGACCCGCAGTGGCGACCAGGATTTCGGGTGCCACCTCTGGCATGGTCCACAGCCGGGTGGATTCCATCTTGTAGAACTCACCCTTGTGCCGCACATCCTTGCCGGCAAGGGAATTGGTGAAGAGTTTGCTGATGATTTCGATGGCCTCGAACATCCGGTTGATCCGCTCGGGGGCTTCGGGCCAGTACTGCGCCGTGATGTGCTCATTCAGCGCTTCTCCCGATCCCAGCCCCAGCCAGTGCCGGCCCGGATACATGGCGGCCAGGGTTGCTGACGCCTGCGCCACCATCGCCGGGTGCCAGCGGAAGGTGGGAGCGGTGACCCCGGGACCAATATCGCCCTTGGTCCGTTCACCGAGTGCCGATAAGACATTCCAGACAAATGCCGATTGCCCCTGTGCCGGCACCCAGGGCTGGAAATGATCCGCCGCCATGACTCCGGAAAAACCTTTGCTTTCAGCATATTCCGCGAGCGCCACCGCTTCAGTGGGATGGAACTGCTCGAGCATTGCCGCGTAACCGATTGTTAGAGAAGAAGTCATAAACACATCCTGACAGCCAAAGATTTCGAAAGGGAAAACACACGTTTCCATTGGAATAAGGCAGTAGCGCGTCGGCTTGCGGGAACACCGTGAGGCCCATCCTAGGGGGTGGTGGAGGAGTCGGGCCTCAGCGTGACGCCCCAAGTTGATTCCCCCTGCAACTTCAGCCTCCCAGCATCCCAGCCCCGCATCACACCCCCGACTTCACCCCTGCAATATCACTCCCCGCATCACAGCGGCGGGTTCTTTTACGATGGTGGGACCGAACACGCTTCCCGGAAGGCCACAGATGCGCAAGGACTCCCCCGACCAGAACTTCTCCGACGAACGCCTCGACGGATACGCGGCCTTGCGTTCCTATGCGGCAATCGGAGATGGACGCACAGTCGCCTTGGTGGCAAGGGACGGTTCAGTGGACTGGTATCCAACGCCGGACCTCGATTCCGTTCCGACCTTCGCAGCCTTGCTGGACAACGAACACGGCGGCCGGATTGAGCTGCGCCCGGTGGCGGAATTCTCGGTGGAGCGGGCCTATGTGGACAGCACCAACGTTTTGGCCACCACCTTCACCACCGCTTCGGGCCGGGTACGGGTCACCGATTCCCTCAATACCGGTGTCGCCGGGCGGCTGCCATGGGGCGAACTGGCCCGGCGGATCGAAGGACTGGAGGGCACCGTGGAAATGCGGTGGGCGGTGCAGCCGGGCAACTGTTTCGGCACCGCATCCCCCTGGGTGGAAAACAGTGCGCACGGCCCGGTGCTCCAGGCACAGCAGGCCACCATCGGGGTGCGCGGCCTTAACCACGGCTCGGAAGAGGTCTCGGACCGCAGCATTTCCGGCACCTTCACCACATCCCCGGATTCCCGGCATTTGGTGGCGGTTGTATCCACCCACGACGAGCCCCTGGCGCTGCCGGATCCGGAAACCGTGGACGCCGGCGTCGACCGCACCATCGCCAACTGGCAGAGCTGGATGAAGGAGTTTTCCTATGACGGGCCGTGGGCGGACGCGGTGCAGCGCAGCGCGCTGGCGCTAAAGCTGCTGATCCACAGCCCCTCCGGAGCGGTGGCGGCTGCGGCCACGACGTCGCTGCCGGAGAGCATGGACGGCGGCAAGAACTGGGATTACCGCTACGCCTGGGTCCGCGACACCGCCTACACGCTCAACGCCCTGATCCGGTTTGGCTTGCGGGAAGAAGTGCACGCCGCGGTTGCGGGAATGTTGAAGAGCATCCGCAGCCAGGGCACCGAGCTGCAGGTGTTTACCGCGCTCAACGGCGAAAAGGCACAGGACGCCGAGGAGCTGGATATGCCGGGGTGGCGCGGCGTCGGTCCGGTGGTACGCGGCAACAATGCTGCCCGGCAGCTTCAAATGGGTGTTTTTGGCGATCTGTTCAACATTGTCCAGCTCTATGTGGATGCCGGACACGTCCTGGACACCGGCACCGGGCGGCTGCTGGCGGATCTGGCCGATTTGGCGTGCGACACCTGGCAAAAGCGCGACGCCGGGATGTGGGAACTGTCCGAGGAGCGCCACTACACCACGTCCAAGCTGGGCTGCTGGCATGCGCTCAGCTGCGCTTCCCATCTGGCTGACCTGGGCCAAATTCCCGGGCCCGCGGACCGGTGGCGTGCCGAAAAGGAGCGCATTGCGCACTGGGTCCGGGAAAACTGCTGGTCAGAGGAGCGCGGCAGCTATGTCTGGTATCCGGGCTCGGACAAGCTGGACGCCTCCATTCTGCTCCATGCCATCAGCGGGTTCGACCGCAGTGAGCGGATGAGTTCCACCCTTGATGCGCTGCAGGCTGAGCTGTGCCGCGGTCCGCTGCTGTACCGGTACAGCGGCGCCGAGAAGGAAGAAGGAACCTTTGTGGCCTGCGCGTTTTGGCTGGTGTCCGCCCTGACGCACGTCGGCCGCCAGGATGAGGCGGTTCAGCTGATGGATCAGTTGGTTCCCCTGGCCAACGACGTGGGCCTGTACACCGAAATGATCGCTGAGGAGGACCACGCTTTTCTGGGAAACTTTCCGCAGGGGCTGTCCCATCTCGCACTGATTACCGCGGCTCTCACCGTGCACGACGCGCGGGAGGAGTGAGGGCGGCGTCGGGCCTTATTCGTTCCGTACCCGGGCATTTGGTTCCGCACCCGGAAACGAGCGCTAGGAGGTGCAGCCCACGCCGTCGCCGTCGCCGTCGAACTTGGGGTCCCAGCCCGCGTCGCCGGGCCGGATGGGAGCAGCGCCGGCGGCCTTGACCGCGGTGCAGTTCGCGTAGACCGGTACGTTGTCCGGCTGTGCCTGGCTGACGTCGGTGTTGCCGGTGTCGCCGCTGACTCCGGTGTTCCCGGTGTTCCCGGTGTTCCCGGATACGCTGACCGCCGGCCCCGCGGTTGGTACGGGCTGGTCCGGGCAGGTGGCTAGGACGCCGGCGGCGGCGTCATGTTCCGCCTGCGTCATCCACAGCCTGTAGTTCGCCTTGACCGCGATCTGGCGGGCCACGTATTCGCAGCGGAAGGCCTTGTTCGGCGGCAGCCAAGTGGCGGCGTCGGCATCGGATTTGGCACCGTTGGCCGGACCGTCGGCAGCCACCAGGTTCAGGGGGTCGTTGGCAAACTGGCGCCGCTCTTCGGCGGAGAGCTGCTGCGCGCCCTTCTGCCATGCATCCGAAAGGGCCACGATGTGGTCGATCTGCACCGCTGTGCTGGTTTTATTGCCGCGCACAAAGTTGATGGTGGTGCCGGTGTAGGGATCCGTGAAGGTACCCGATGCGACCACGCATTCCTTCGTTCCGTCCTTGTACGCGACGGCGGTCAGGTCCCGGGCGAGAATGTCGTTGCGGGTATCGCAGCCGTTGCGGTCGACGTCGGCCCACGACGGCCCGAACTGATCCCTGTCATAGCCGGTCTTCGGTGCCCTGCCCTTGATGGGGAGCGTTTCCAGTTGCTCCGCGGCCGATCCGGCTGCGGTCTCCTGGACTGTGGTGCCATCTGTCCCACCATCCGGGCTGCCCGCCCCGACGTCGGCGGTGCCGGCCTCCGTCAAAGGAGTACAGGCTGCGGAACCGAAGAGAATTACGGGCAGGGCGATCAGGGACAGAAATTTGGAGCGCAGAGAAGTCATCGTTATTCATTATGGGCGATTATGCGATACGGGTTTTCCGCTGCCTCCGGGCAGGGTGAACCCTATGGGGAAATCACGGGGCGAATCGCGGGATAGAGTCAGCATGCGCGGCAGAAGCCGCTCAGCACCCGTTTGTCCGGCCGGCAGCAAGACATTCCGGCTTTTCTCCGTTGAACAGGAACACCCTTGGCAAAGATCCTTTGTCTCCGCGTCCGGTTTCGTGCCGTGGCCGCAACAGCAGCTTTTACTCTGGGCGGCACCGTTCTGGCAGTGCCGGCACTCGCCGTTGCCGAGCAGGCCCCAGTCCCTGGCCCGACTCAGGCCCCGGCGGCGTCCGAGCCAGTCCCTGTTCCGACCGAGCCCGCGCCCGAAGATGCGGCGTCACCGGCCACCCACCGATCGTTTTATCGTGCAGTTCACGGGCCGAGCGGGCACCTCAAGCACAGACCGGATCGAGGCCTACTCCGGGGCCACCGCTGCCCTTGGCGCCGCTGTCACCGAGCTGCATGAAACGGCTGCGGGAGGGATGGTGGTGCAGATTGACAAGGATCTGACCACTGAAGAAACAGCCGACGCTGTTGCCTCCCTTGCTGCTGATCCCAACGTTGCCTTCGTCGAGCCGGATGTCCTGCTCTATCCGGCGGCGGCCGAGCCCAATGATCCTTTTTATGCCTCCCAGTGGAACCTTCGGACGGCGGGCGGCGGAGCAAATGTTGCCGCCGCCTGGAATCTTGGCGCCGGCGAGCGCCAAGTGGTTGCCGTCGTCGACACCGGAATTACCACCCACACCGATTTGAACGCCAAAGTCCTCCCCGGCTATGACCTGATCTCCACCGCTGCTATCGCCGGTGACGGCGACGGCCGGGATGCCAACCCCGCGGATGAAGGGGACGGGTATGAGGCCGGAGCCTGCGGACGGACCCGGGGCGCCGATTCCACCTGGCACGGCACGCACGTTTCGGGCATCGTTGCCGCCAGCACGAACAACGGCGTCGGGATCAGTGGAGTTGCCCCCGACGCTCTGATCCTTCCGGTGCGCACCATGGGGACCTGCGGCGGTTACATGTCCGACATTTCCGACGGCATCGTATGGGCCGCGGGCGGACAGGTGCCAGGTTTGCCGTTGAACCCCACCCCGGCACGGGTCATCAACCTTAGCTTGGGCGGCGAAAACACCTGCTCGTCCTCGATGCAGCAAGCAGTGGACTACGCCGTCGGCCGCGGTGCCGTCGTCGTCGCAGCAGCCGGTAACGATGCCGTTTCCGCAACACTGAGCCAGCCGGCCAACTGTAACAACGTGGTTGTGGTGGGTGCCGGGGACAGGGAAGGAGCGCGGTCGCCGTATTCCAACTTCGGCTCCATAGTGGACATCATGGCTCCGGGCGGCAGCACTATTTCCAGTGATGGCACCGGCGGCATCATGTCGACGCTTAACAGCGGAACGTCCAAACCCGCCCGCGAAAGCTATGGCTATTACCAGGGAACATCAATGGCGGCTCCGCACGTGGCCGGCACGGCAGCGCTGCTGTTGGCCGCTAATCCCGCGCTGACTCCCTCCCAAGTGGAACTTATCCTCACTAAGACTTCCCGCCCCCTGCCGGGGAACTGTTCTCCGCATTGCGGTCCTGGCCTCTTGGACGCCGGGGCTGCCATGGCCGCCGCTGTTCCCCCGTTTAGGGATGTATCGCCAGGCGTTCAGTTCCACGATGAAATGGTGTGGATGGCAGGTAAGGGTATTTCCACCGGTTGGACCGAGGCCAATGGCACCAAAACCTACAGGCCTCTCTCGGCTGTGAACCGCGACGCGATGGCGGCCTTTATGTATCGGCTTGACGGAAGTCCGGACTACACGCCGCCGAAGAAATCACCCTTTGCGGATGTGGCCACCAGCAACCCGTTCTACAAGGAAATTGCTTGGCTCAACAGCCGGGGCATCTCCACTGGTTGGCCCGAAGCCAATGGCACCAAAACCTACCGCCCCACCACACCGGTGAACCGCGATGCCATGGCCGCCTTCATGTACCGGTTTGCCGGGTCGCCGGGCTACACCGCGCCCCGAAAGTCGGCGTTCCGCGACGTGCCCGCCAGCAGCCAGTTCTATCCGGAGATTTCATGGCTGGCGTCCACCGGGATCTCCACAGGATGGCCGGACGGAACCTTCCAGCCCGTGACTCCGGTAGCCCGGGACGCCATGGCTGCCTTCATGAAGCGATTCGACGACAAGTTCAGGCAGTAGCGGTCCTCCCTCCCGTCCGCCAGCGCAGCCTTCCGGGGAAACCTCTTCCCACCCTCGACGCGCGGACGTAGATTCGTAACTACCGTCCGCGCAGGGAGATGCAATGGCCACGAACAAATCCTCGGATACGAAACTCGACAAAAAGCCGGTTGAACAAAAGGTGCCGCAGACCAACGGCAAAGTCCAGCCATCGGACGGGTCCCAGCCGGCGGCCATAGCAGCGGACTATACAAACGAATTGGATGAGCTCCGCGAGCTGAAAATCAAGAGCAAAAAAATCAAGGAAAACGCCGACGACGACGCCTGGCGGCATAACTATCCGTACGACACGAAGCTGTCCGGGCGCAGCTACGAAAAGCAGAAGCGCGCCCTCCAAATCGAACTGCTCAAGATGCAGCTCTGGGTCAAGGACACCGGGCAGAAGATGCTGATCATCTTTGAAGGCCGCGATGCCGCGGGCAAGGGCGGTGCCATCAAACGTTTCAATGAACACCTCAACCCCCGCGGCGCGCGCATTGTCGCTCTGGAGAAGCCAACGGACAGCGAGCGGACGCAGTGGTATTTCCAGCGGTACGTGGCGAAACTTCCCAGCGGCGGCGAGATCGTCATGATGGACCGGTCCTGGTACAACAGGGCGGGTGTGGAACGCGTGATGGGATACTGCACACCGGCACAGTACCTGGAGTTTATGCGCGAGGTACCGGAGCTTGAACGGATGCTGGTGAACTCGGGCGTGCTGCTCAACAAGCTGTGGTTCTCGGTGGGACGAGCCGAGCAGGTGGCCCGGTTTGCTGCCCGGGAAACGGACCCGGTGAAACAGTGGAAGCTCTCCCCCACCGATCTGGCCAGCCTGGACAAATGGGATGACTATACCGAGGCGAAGGAGGCCATGTTCTTCTACACCGATACCGGTGACGCTCCCTGGACGGTGGTGAAGTCCAACGACAAGAAGCGCGCGAGGCTTGAAGCCATGCGCCATGTCCTGCATTCCGTGGACTATCCCAATAAGGACGTTTCCGTGGCGCATGCTCCGGATCCGTTGATTGTGGGTCCGGCCGCGAGCCATTTCGAAGAGGGCGAGGAGCCCAGCGGCCAGTTTCCGGTCGTGAAGCCCAAGGGCTGAGGACTGGAACCCTTCCTATCCGATGGGGCGCTCCACTGACACATACTCAAAGATGACGCTGGTGTTTGTCCCGGCGACCTCCGGATGCACGCTCAAGTTGTTGGCCACCAGAGCGCGCAGAGCCTCGGAATCCGCCAACGCCACGTGAATCAGGAAATCGCGGTCACCGGTAACGAAGAAGATGCTTTCCACACCAGGCAGCTGCGCCAGGTACTCCTTGAACGTCGCCAGGTTGGACCGTGCGTGGGCGTGCAAACGGATAGCGACCAAAGCCTGCAGGCCACGCCCGACGGCGGCCGGGTCAACGTCTGCATGAAAGCCGCGGATCACGCCGCGCTCCTGCAGGGACTTGATTCTGCCGTGGCAGGTGGATGGTGCAATGCCGACGGCGGCGGCCACCGCGTTGTTCGGCATTCTGGCATCCTTTTGCAGAAGGTTCACGATCTTTAAGTCGACCGCATCCAGGCCGGTGGCAGGCGCCGTCGGCCGCATCCGTTCGGGTGCCGGCGTTTTTCCACTTTCCGGGTCCCGCCGTTTCTTCGATCCGGCACCCTGTGCAGCCATATTTCCCGAATTCTCGCCCATGATCGGCAGTCTAAGCAGAATGATCAGCGGATCCGTTGCTTTCCTTCTTATGGATCTTCAGGATGGCACCAACGCTGCCGTCCCGTCTGAAGGAGTCCCATGTATCCCCGAGCAACAGCACCGAGGAACGCCGTCGTCGTTGGGGCGGGAATGGTTGGGCTGGCCACCGCCTGGCATTTGCAGGAGCACGGCCTCCGAGTGACGGTCCTGGACCGTTCCGGTGTTGCGGCCGGAGCATCGTGGGGCAATGCCGGCTGGTTGACCCCGGGGATGGCGATGCCCCTCTCCGATCCTTCCCTGTGGTCCTACGGTGCCAAGGCGTTGCTCGATCCCACTGCTCCCCTGCATATTCCGGCGCGGCTCGATCCCCAGCTGTGGTCTTTTTTGGCCCGTTTCGCGGCCCACGCCACGCCACGGGCCTGGTCCAAGGCCATGGCGGCGCTGACGCCCATCGATCAGATGGCTTTGGAAGCTTTCGATGAACTGGCTGCCGCGGGGGTGTCCTCGGCAACCCGCAAAGGTCCTTTCATTATCGGCTTCGAAACGGCTGCGCAAAGCGTGCCATTCACCAGGGAAATCGGCCATGTCGAAGCGGCCGGACAATCCGTACCGTTGGTGGAAATGCCCGATGCCCAAGCGAAAGTCCCGCAGCTGTCGGACAAGGTTTCCACTGTCTACGCCATGGAAGGCCAGCGGTTTATAGAACCCGGACCTTTTGTGCAGGCGCTGGCGGATTCGGTGCTGGCCAGGGGTGGCCGGATTGTCACCGGGGCAGAGGTCCGGTCGCTGCGGCACGGGCCGGCCGGGATCGCCGTGGAGACGTACGCATCGGATCCCGTGACGGCCGACGTCGTCGTGCTGGCTACCGGAGCCTGGCTGCCAAAACTCGCCAAGCCGCTGGGAGTGCGTACCTTGGTGCGGGCCGGACGCGGCTATTCCTTCAGTGTCGCGACCGACGAGCCGGCCGAGTTTCCCATCTATCTTCCCGCCCGGCGTGTGGCGTGCACGCCGTATCAGGGGCGTCTGCGGATTGCAGGAACCATGGAGTTCCGGGGACCGGACGAGCCGCTGCAAACGGGGCGGATCCAAGCCATCCTCGACTCGGTCCGTCCGCTGTTCACCAATATGGATCTGGAGAACCTGCAGGACATCTGGGTGGGTCCGCGGCCCGTGACGCCCGATGGACTGCCGCTGATTGGAGCCACCCGCTCTCCCGGGGTCTTCGTGGCGGGCGGGCACGGCATGTGGGGCATTGTGCTCGGCCCGGCAACCGGCAAGTTGTTGGCGGAACAAATTGCCACAGGGACGGTGCCGGATCAGATCCGGCCGTTTGACCCGCTCCGCTGACCTGCTTTTAATGTCCATCGCTGTACACCGCTTTGACGGGCGGGGCACGGAATGTGGGGCACGTAACGGGGCACAGAATGTGGCGCAGGCGGTTGGGAATTGGGCACAGGTATTCGGCTGAAAAAGTAGGGTATTTCTATCACCCGCAAAGGGCCGTTTTCAGGCTTTTTCTGCCTGTTTTGGAGCCGGAAATGTCAGTGCCGGGTGAAAGCCTGAAGACATGGATCAGAACGGATCTCTTCCCGGCAAGGTTGCCGGCAGCGGACAGGCGGCACCAGTCAGCCTGTCGGTTTACGCTGCCGATCCTGCTCCTGCCCGTGAGGATCCTGCCGTTCCATCTCAGGCCGCCCTCACCGGATCCCTGGCCTTACACGCGGTGGAGTCCCTGACCCAGGACGAAGCCGGCGCCGTGCTCTCCCGCCTGGATCACCTGATCCGGTGGGCTCAGGCCCAGCAAGCCAAAACCCTCACCCGCATGCAGGTCCTGTTCCGGGACGAATACCTCCACGACACCGGCCTGGTCGATCCCGGTCTCGCGTTCAGTCTCGCCGCGGAAGAAGCAGCGACCATCCTGCACATGCCCACGAACACTGCGATGATGCTCATGAGTGAAGCCGGCACCCTCTGCACCACCCACACCGCCACTCTGAAGGCCCTGGAATCCGGGCACATCAGTTACGGGCACGTCCAGACCCTGGTCGATCAGTCCCAGAACATCCCGCCCGCAGACCTGCCCGGCTTCGAAGCCCAATTACTGGGGCTGGCCCCGGAGCAAACCCATCCCCAGTTCCGGGTCCGGGCACGGCGGCTGCGGGAGAACACGTATCCCGAAACCATCGTCGTCCGTCAGCGCAGTGCCTTTGACCGGCGCCGGGTGTCCCTGCAGCCCGAGTGCGACGGGATGTCCTGGCTCTCGGCCCTGCTGCCGGCCCAGAAAGCGCAGGCGTTCTTCAACCAACTCAGCACCGCCGCCCGAGGAGAGCAGGCCGCCGGCGATCCACGCACCGTGGATCAGCTCCGGACAGACATCATGGCCAGCCTGCTCGAGGGCCACGATGGCCAGGACGATCTGGAAGAGACGGGCGGCCACACAGAAGCGGAGGGCCAGGCAGAGGCCGGTGGGCAAGCAGAGGCGGGAGGGAAGGCAGAGGCCGGTGGCCGCGGGAAGCACCGGACGGACGGCCACGGACGTGCCCGGGCGCGGGCCCGGACGGAGATCCTGGTCCTGATCAGCGCCGAGACCCTCTTCGGCGCCGACGACCAACCCGCCGAACTGCACGGCTACGGACCGATCAGCCCGGTCACGGCACGAAAGATGGCCCGGGACGCGGCGAAATGGACGCCGGTGGAACGGGACCCGAAAACCGATGAGTTCCTGAGGATTGGCCGGAAACGGAAAGTACCGGATCGGCTGAAGCAGGTGCTGCGGGTCCGGGACGGAACCTGCCGGTTCCCCGGCTGCCGCACCAACGCGGTGATCTCCGAAATCGACCACACCACACCCTGGGCGCAGGGCGGCGCCACCGATCATGACAATTTGGAGCATCTATGCCGGCGGCACCACATGTTCAAAACCAAAGGTTTCTGGAAAGCCTGCCAACCCAGTCCGGGAATCATTGAATGGACCTCACCCGGGGGACGCAAGTACCGCACCGAACCCCACCTCACGCTGACCCCACGGACTCCACGGACCCCACAGACTCCAGAGCCAACAAAGCCCATGGATGTTGCCAGTGACGGTGCCGGTGTCAGCGATCGGGACGACTACGGTTGTGACCCACCGCCTTTCTAAGCCTCACGCAGTAAGGGAAACCGTAAGGGGACAACGCTGTGCAGCATCTGGTTCCAGATCTAGAGTTCTGTACATGCCACGCACGTGCGGCTCACCAGGACGGAAGCCTGGGTTTGGCCAACGACGGTGCGGAAATCCGCGCACCGCAGTCTGGCCCCGGGTGCGCTCCTGCCTGGCAGCGGCAGGCTTTGTCCTCTCGGCAGGAGCCTGCACCGGCGAATCAGTCTCTCCGGAGCCAGAAGTGGTGTCACCGGGACCTGCAACTGTCGCACAGGAGCATCCGAGGCCGTCCCCGGGACAACAGGCCCAGCCACCATCACAACCACTACCCCGGCCGTCAACAGTATTTGCGTCACCTCCGCTGTCCGCTTCCCATCCGCCGTCCTCTCCTCCCGGCCCACCACCAGGTCCTTTCGGCTCACCAGGTCCTTCCGGCCCATCCGCGCCCCTCTCCCCATCACCGACAACCGCCAGTGCACTGGCGGTCCCTGACATCACGGTGAGCCTCGACGAACAGAGACTGAATATCGGGCAGGGAGTGATCAGCATTCTCGTCACCAACAACACTGACGATCCGTTGCCCATTACTGCGGCGGCACTCGCGACTCCGCGTTTTGACGGAACCAGCAATTGGGTTCCCGGGGCTTCTGGATCCAGTACGCTTCGCCCAGGCGCGACCGTAGCCCTGCCCGCCACCCTGACGGCTGCAAACTGCAGCGAAATGCCAGATTCGGCTTCGTCTCCAAAGATCGGACGGGCGGATACGGCCATCGTATTGCTGACGCTCAAAGGGCTGGAGCACGAGTTCGAAGCCACTGATCCTCATTTCGCCCTTGCCAGGATCCAGCAGCAAGACTGCCTGGAACGCGCCATGCTGGCGGTCGCATCCGTGGTCCCCATGCCAACGCTCTCCATCGCGGCGGACGGAAGCACCGCCGTCGTCCATTTGTCGGTTGTTCCAACGGGAGCCAGCGCGGACATGATGCTCGCAGACTTTGGCAACACCACTCTGCTGGCGGAAAGCCCCCAACAGCCCTGGCCCCGAAACATCTCCGTTTCCGGAACGGATCCGCCATCCACTGTCGATCTGGCCGTAAAACCGGCCAGATGTGATCCGCACGCTCTCGCGGAGGACAAGGCTGGTACCAAGGTTCCGGTGACCGTGGCTGCTGGCCAGCGGTCCGGAGAGCTAAGGCTGGAGCCGAGCGAGGAGTTCACCCGGTCGGTTTACGGGTTTGTGGCGAGCGCCTGCGGAAACTAGCCTTTAGGCTGCCACACCCATAAGGGCCGAAGCGGAAGCCGAGCATCATTCTGCACCCAAATCAGCCTGTCCTGAGATGCCGAAAAGGAGAGACGCAGACCACGCCATTGTGATCTGCGCTGCATAAGATGCTAGCGAGAATCGCTCCGCTTTGCAGAAACGCCCCGCGGGTGCGCGCGCCAGGCTCGGTCCCAGACTCCGTCGCGGAAGTGTCAGGAGTGCGTGAGACGATAAAAACATGCCTTCCTCACCGCCCCTGATTGATGTCACGGACATCATCCGCGTTGTCGGCGGCGCCGCGTTCCAGCGCGGCCAGACCTATGCCAAAGGCGGCGCCGTAGACGCCATGGAGTGGGATCCGCAGTCAGAAGTGCTCAGGGCCAAGGTTCGCGGCCACTCCTCTGTCCCATATCGAATCATGCTGCAGCTGGGCGAAAAACGGCAGGGCGACTACCGGCTGCTGGACAACCACTGCAGCTGCCCGGTGGGCTTTGACTGCAAACATGTGGCCGCCGTGGCTCTGCAGAGCAACACGGACCATTTGGTGGCACGGCAGGAATTCATCCGCCCCAGCGCACTAAAGCCAGCAGTGCCGGCGTGGCAGGATTCGCTGCAGACTCTCATCGATGCCGACCTCGACGCCCTGACCGGCAGCACCCCGGCCGCGGCCACACCGCTGGCCCTGCAGTTTGAGGTGCGGACCTCCGATGCCGGTATGAGTGCCCGCTGGGGCGCACCGGCTCCGCGCAGCGCACATCGTGCCACATCCTTCCGCCTGGGCGTCCGCCCGGTGGTGCGCAATACCAAGGGCAACTGGGTCAAGAACAACTTGGCCTGGAGCAACATCTCGTATCAGACCTACGGAATGAAACTCGATCCGGAGCAGCACCGCTGGTTTTCCCAGTTCCCAGCCCTGCACCGCTCCAACGGTGTGAGCTACTTCGGTCAAAACGACTCCTGGCTCTACCTCGATGACTTCGCGAATCCGCTCCTGTGGCAGCTGCTCGAAGAGGCACGGCGGATCGGCATCGAGTTTGTCGGAACCAAGAAGGACACCAGCGTCCAGCTCGGACAGCGGGCCGCTCTTTCCCTGGATGTCCGGACTGCCGAGCCCGGAGATTCCTCACCGCTCCAGCTACTGCCGGTGCTGGAAATCGACGGTCAGCCGTTGCCCACTGACACGGCCGGGCTCATCTCGGGACACGGCATTTACGTGCGCAGTCCTGAAAACGTCATCACCCTGGCACCCACCGCCCGGCCGCTCACTGATCAGGACAAGGGCCTGCTGCTCAAGGGCGCGCCAGTGATGATCCCCGAAGAAGACGCACCGGTGTTCCTGGAAAAGTTCTATCCAAAACTTCGCCAGGTCCTGCCGGTGACCAGCAGCGACAACTCAGTGGAGTTCCCCGAAATATCGCCTCCGCTGCTCGTTCTTACGGCATCATTCCAGCCGGAGGATTCCCTGTTCCTCGACTGGGAATGGGAATACCGCCAGGGTGAAGACATCAATCGCATTCCGCTGGGCACCAGGGCTGACCCGGCCGCCGGGTACCGCGACGTCATTGCCGAAGCTGACCTGCTGACCGCGGTGGGCAAAGTCCTCGGCGGGGTGCCCCGCAGCCGCTCCTACCAGGGCATAGACACCGCGGAGTTTACCGAATACCTGCTGCCCAAAGTCGAAAAGGTCGACGGCGTGAGGGTGGACGTCATCGGCGAACGTCCCGACTACCGCGAGCTGACCAGCGTTCCGGAACTTCGGATCACCACGGTGGAGACTGAGCGCCGCGACTGGTTCGACCTCGGCATCATGATCACCGTGGACGGCCGGCTGGTTCCGTTCGCTGACGTGTTCAAGGCGCTGTCCCAGGGCAAAACCAAGCTGCTCCTGCCCGACCGCACCTACCTGTCCCTGGACCGGCCCGAGTTTGCCCAGCTGCATGCCCTTCTCGAAGAGGCCGAAGGGCTGCGGGAGTGGGAAACCGGCAAGATGACCATCAGCCGGTATCAGGCCGGCCTGTGGTCCGAGCTGGAGGAGCTCGCTGAAGAGACCGAGCAGGCGGCTGCCTGGCGCGCCTCGGTGACCGGACTGCTGGAGCTGGAATCAGTTGACCCTGTGCCGCTGCCCGCCGGACTCAAAGCTGAATTGCGCCCTTACCAAGCGGAGGGATTTAATTGGCTGGCTTTCCTCTGGCAACACGGGCTCGGGGGCATCCTGGCCGATGACATGGGGTTGGGTAAAACACTTCAGACGCTGGCGCTGGTGGCCTATGCCCGGGAAAGTGCCGCCGCTCAGCCTTGGGCAGTGCCCGCCGGCGGCGAAGCCCCGGCAGCGCACGACGACGGCGGGTCTCTTACAGTGCCCGCCGACGGCGAAGCCCCGGCAGTGCCCGACGACGGCGAAGCTCCCCCGGCGCGGCGTCCGTTCCTTGTTGTGGCTCCCACCTCGGTGGTGCCCAACTGGCTCTCGGAAGCTGCCCGGTTCACTCCGGGGCTGCGCACTGTCGCAATCCCTGACACCACCGCCAAATCAAAGGTGCCGCTGGCGGACCTGACTGCGGATGCAGACATCGTCGTCACCTCCTACGCCGTGTTCCGGCTGGACTTTGCCGCCTACCGTGCGCTGGCGTGGGACGGATTGATCCTGGATGAGGCGCAGTTCGTCAAGAACCGCACCACCCGTGCGCATCAATGCGCACGCGACCTCGTGGCGCCCTTCAAGCTGGCCATTACCGGCACTCCCATGGAAAACAATCTCCTCGAGCTGTGGAGCCTGTTTGCCATCGTGGCGCCCGGGCTGTTTCCCTCCGCCCGGAAGTTCACTGAGGAATACCAGCGGCCCATCGAACGCGGTGAAGACGCCAAGCTGCTGGCGCGGATGCGGCGCCGGATCCGCCCGCTCCTCATGCGCCGAACCAAGGAAGCCGTGGCCAAGGACCTGCCGGAGAAGCAGGAACAGGTCCTTGAAGTGGAGTTGAGTCCGAAACACCGCAAAATCTACGAGATGCACCTGCAGCGTGAACGCCAAAAGCTGATGGGACTCATCAAGGATCTGGACCGGAACCGGATGATCGTGTTCCGTTCGCTGACCCTGCTCAGAATGCTGAGCCTGGATGCCTCCCTCGTGGACGATGAGTATGCCGGGGTGCCGTCGGCCAAGCTTGATGCCCTGTTCGAGCAGCTCGAGGATGTCACCGCCGAAGGACACCGGGCGCTGATCTTCAGCCAGTTCACTTCGTTCCTGAAGAAGGCCGCCGAGCGCCTCGAGGCGGCAGGTATCCCCTACGCCTATCTGGACGGCTCCACCAAGAACCGCGGCGACGTCATCAACTCCTTCAAAGACGGCCAGGCGCCCGTGTTCCTGATCAGCCTCAAGGCCGGCGGTTTCGGCCTCAACCTGACCGAAGCCGACTATGTGTTCCTGCTGGATCCCTGGTGGAACCCGGCAGCCGAGTCGCAGGCGGTGGACCGCACCCACCGGATTGGGCAGACCCGGAACGTCATGGTCTATCGAATGGTTGCGCGGGGAACCATTGAAGAGAAGGTCATGGCCCTGAAGGAGCAGAAGGCGAAGCTTTTCAGCTCCGTGATGGACGACGACGCCGTGTTCAGTTCGGCGCTGACCGCCGAGGACATCCGGGCGCTGCTGGACTGAGGTTCCGGAACCACGTGCCGCTATGAATTTCCCCACGGCCGCTGCCTGCTGAATCTCCACATAACCGCGCCAATCCGGGCAACTGCCCGTGCTCCGGCGCCTCCGGGCCCGCTGGCGAAGATATTAATCTGGAACAGCCAGCACCTGCTCTTTCGAGGTCTGCCGTCACAGGGAAAGGACTATGTTCACCCAGGATTCAACCCTCGTCCGTCCTCAGGATGTCACTGCGAAGGATGAAGACGAGCTTGTGCATGTTTTTTGCACCCCCTGCAAGCGCCGGGCGATGCACCACGCGCAAAGACCCGTACCGTACTGCGGAAAAACAATGCCGAACCGTCCGCTGCGGGATGACAACGGCCAACTGCCCGTCTGCATGGTGTGCGTGGATTTGGCCCGTTCCGGCCCCTGCCCCCGATGCGGCACGCAGGCCAGGTTCTAGCCTTCGCTCAAGCCCGACAAGCCATTCCGTGAATCCTTAATGGTTTGTACAGTGGGGTGATGGCTACTGACGAACGCCCCATCGGATTCTGGCTGAAACTCGTGGACCAACTGGTTGATGACCAGTTTGGGGCCAGTTTCGAAGAGCACGGCGTCACCCGGAGGCAATGGCAGATGATGAATCTGCTGACTGACGGTCCTGCATCCGAAAAGCAACTCACTGACGGATTGAAGCCCTTTTTCCCTGTCGTGGAGTCCGGCACCTCGGTGGAGCTGATCGAGGAACTGCGTGAAAGCGGCTGGGTCGCCTTGGAAGAGAACCAGTATCAGCTCACCGATTTGGGCCGCAGGAGCCTGGAAAACCTCCGCGGGGCCGTCGAACGGATCCGTGAACAGCTCACAGCGAACGTTTCCGAGGATGAGTACGGCGCCCTCGTAGCCGTCCTGCAGCGGATGGCCACCAACCTGGGCTGGGACGAAACCCAGGACAAACCGGTCGCTCCGTGACAACGGACCCTCAAATCCGCGCCGTCGCTTTCCCGCTCCCTTGTCTGAGTGCGTTGTTTAAGTGCGTTCCCGGCTGGCACTATGCCCCGGTTGGAAGGCGCCCCCAACTGGAATCTCGGCCTTGTTAGAATGACGCCATGACATTCCCAAGAATCATGAGCGGCCGTTGGTCCGCCGTGGAGGGGACGGTGGGCCGGCAGGCCTGCAGAGCAGCCTTCCTGCCACCGCTCGCCTAGTCTTCCCGCACCTATTCCCTGAGCGCTCCCGTGCCCTTTTTGCGCACGTGCTGCGCAGGCTTTTTGTGGTGCCTGCAGGCGAGCGGACAGTTCCATGTCCTCATTCCTGCTCACCGAAGGCAGTACTTTCTTATGCAACCCCTGACAGAATCCGCAATCCGGCGATCCTTCATCAATGCCAGCCGCTCAGAGACGGCAGCCCTGAACCTGCCGCAGAACTTTGAAACCCTCGATTGGGACCAGCTTGACCAGCTCGGCTGGCGGGACCACAAGATGCCCAAGCGCGGTTATTTGCTGGCCCCGTTCGAAGGGTCAATCGTGGGTGTCCTGCTGCGCGCCCCTGACACCGCAGCGCCAAAAAACCGGCGGGTAATGTGCGCCCTGTGCCAGGACGTTAAGTCCAAGGACGAGGTGTTCCTCTACGTGGCGCGGCGCTCAGGAGCATCCGGCCGCAACGGCAACTCCGTGGGCACACTGATCCACGCCGATTTCATCTGCTCCCAGAGCGTCCGCGCCGAGGTGGAGCCATCACCCATCCACCCCGATCCCGAGGTTGTCATCAAGGAACGGATTGACGGCCTGCAGTTCCGTACGGAGCAGTTCATCCGCCAGGTCCTGGCCCAGTAGGTACCCCTCCAGGTAAAGGGCCCAAACGGCGATTCGGTGGCTCGCAGGGCCGCCGAATCGCCGGGGCCTCAGGATCGCCGGGGCCCCAGGACCGGGGCCTCAGGAACCGGGGCTCCAGGACTAACCCGTCCAACGGATCGCCACGTCCAATGGATCAGTAGCCCTCGTCCACATTCACGAGCCCCTCGAGCGGCTCGCCGGCAGCAAACCTGCGTACATTCTCGCGTACTCGCCTGGCCAGCAGCGGAGCCACCATTTCCGGTGTTTCGGCTGTGTGCGGAGTGATGAGAGCGCGCGGCTCACTCCATAGCGGGTGGCCGTCAGGCAGCGGCTGCGGGTCGGTGACATCCAGGGCGGCCCCGGCCAGTTTTCCGCCGGCGAGCGCCTGCACCAGGGCATCAGTGTCCACGGTAGGGCCGCGGCTGACGTTGATGAGGAATGCTTCGGGCTTCAGCAGTGCCAGCCGCCGCGCATCCATGAGGTGGTCCGTGCCGGCCGTCAGCGCTGCCGCCAGGATTACGACGTCGGCTGTTGCCAGCACCTCGTCCATCCCTGCATCGGTGACTGTTCGTTCAGCTCCGGGAACCGGCCGGTCGTGCGCACGGACCACCGTAATGTGTTCGGTGAAAGCCTGCAGCAGCCTCAGGATTTCGGACCCGACACCACCGGCTCCAACGAGCACCACGTTCCGGTCCTGAAGCGAGGTGCCGCGCGGCGGTCCCCAGCTGCTGGCCCGGGCAAAGGTGGGAACACCGCGCAGCATGGCCAGCGTCAGGGTGATGGCAAACTCCCCCACCGGCTGACCGAATGCGCCCTTGCCACTGGTCCACTTCCGGGTGGGATTGGACCGCATCAGAGCGTCATACTGGTCCACCCCCGCAAGGTACAGCTGGATCCAACGAATACCGGGGTGAGCTGCCAGAACTTTCGCCACCTCGGAGGCGCTGACAACGTCCGACAGCACCAGCCCTGCTGTTGCGTCTGATAACGGTTCGACGACGCCGCCGCCTTCTCGGACAGCGACTGCCAATTCGTCTGTTGGAGACGGGAGAAAGGCGATGGACGGGGTGCCCGTCCCGGGGTTCGACGACCCCTGTGGATTGGGGTTGAAAGGGTCAGCGTGCCTGGCCATTCGAGGCTCCTGCGGGCTGTGGGGTTCCCATGGGCCTCTGCACGCACGGGCGCCGTGCGGAACGATGGGCACCGGCTCCTGACGATGTTAGTTCCGGGGCCCAAGCCATGGATAGGGACGGCGGCTTTATCCCCGGTGTGGGAAGGCTATCGCCGTTGGGTTTGGGCCAGCAGCTGCTCAAACGGCAACGATGCCTCAGTCCCGGTCCGGGCGGCAGGCGGCAGATCCCCCAGCAAAGCCACAAGTTCGCCTGCGGCGCGGCGGATCCTGCCGTCCAGCGGCGTGGTTCCCGCTTGGCCGGTACCCCAATCCTCCGGTGCCGCGTAGACCGCGGTGGGGGTGACTCTGGCCCGGAGGTAGCTGAACATGGGGCGCAGGGCGAAGTCGAGGACCATCGAGTGCCGGGAGCTGCCACCGGTAGCCCCGAGGATGACCGGTTTGCCATCCAGGGCAGTGTTGTCGATGACGTCAAAGAAGGATTTGAACAACCCGCTCATGGATGCCGTGAATACCGGGGTTACTGCCACCAGGGCGTCGGCTCCGATCACTTCATTGATCATCGCCTCCAATTTAGGTGGAGCAAAGCCGGTCACCATGTTGTTGGCGATGTCCACTGCATACTCCCGCAGCTCAAAGGTGCTGACCGACACCGGGCTGCCTGCGGTTTCCAGGGCTGCACGTGCCTCTGCTCCGAGCTGGTCAGCCAGCATGCGGCTCGACGAGGGAACACCCAAACCGGCCGAGAGTACTACGATCCTGCGATCCGCCACCACGGCGACCTCCTCAAACTTGCATGTCTTTGCATCTAGTTTCTCCAACTCCGCGCCGCGCAAGGTTATTCCCCGACCGTTTCCCGGCGCCGAATTGGCGGCGGCATCCACGCCTAGTAGCCTCGACTCAATGGCTTCCCCCCATTCCTCCCCTGCCCTTTCACCCCCGGCTCAACGGCCTACTATCCGGTCGACCGTCGCCCACGCCGCCCGCGGAGCCCTTATCGGACTGGTCGAACTGGTGCCGGGAGTATCCGGCGGAACAGTGGCACTCGTCCTCGGGATCTTCGATCGGCTCATTGCCTCAGCCAATCACTTCATCAGCGGCATCACGCACCTCGTATTCAAAGGAAGCAGGACCGGCGCCGCCCGACGTTTTGCTCCCGTTGAGTGGGCACTCGTAGTGCCGCTGGTGGCAGGCATGTTCCTGGCCCTGGCCATGTTGTCGGGACCGCTGCATTCCTTTGTTGAGAACCAAGCAACCATCGCGAGCGCCTTGTTTTTCGGCATGGTCGCAGCCAGCCTGCTCGTACCGATCAGCATGGTGCGGCAAGCCGGACCGGCCACAACTGCCGGCACGGCGACCGGCATCGCCGTTGTTCTCCTCGTCGCTGCCGCAGCGTTCATGCTGCTGGGAATACCTGCCCTGCAGATCCAGGATCCTCCATGGTGGGCCCTGACCCTAAGCGGAGCAATTGCCGTATGCGCCCTTGCGCTGCCGGGCCTCTCCGGTTCCTTCATCCTGCTGACTTTCGGCATGTATGAGCCAACACTTGAAGCCGTCAGCACGAGGGACTACGGCTATTTGGCACTCTTTATCACCGGCGCCATCCTCGGCCTGGCCTCATTTGTCCGCCTTCTCGGGTATTTGCTGCGGGTACGACGCCGGGCTGTTCTGTTGGTGGCCACGGGACTGATTCTCGGTTCCCTTCGGGCACTGTGGCCCTGGCAGCAGGACGCCACCCTGCTCCCGCCCGATAACGCCTGGCTCTGGCCTCTGGCCGCATGCATCGCCGGCGCCTGCGTTGTGCTGCTCCTCTGGTGGCGCCAGTCGCGCCCCGCCAGCGTCGGCAGCGCGCACTGACAAAAGCGCTCTGTTACGCGGGTTGGGCAGGCCGAAACACTGCCCGGCATACGCTGTTCCCATGAGAGACCAGAGCTGCCCCGCACCGCCGTCGTTCCTGGAACCCGTAGAGCTCAGCGGAGCCGGCGTGATCCTTGAACCGTTGTCCCGCACCCACGTCCCCGAGCTTGCCGACGCCGTGCGCGACGGTGAGTTGTGGAACAAGTGGTACACCCGCATCGCGTCACCCGAAGATATGGACGCGGATGTGGAAGCCCGCCTGGCTCAGCACGCTGCCGGGACAGTGGTGCCATGGGCTATCCGCCGCAGGGACACCGGAGCAATCTGCGGAATGACCACGTATCTGAACATCCGCGCTGATCACCGGCGGCTGGAGATCGGTTCCACGTGGCTCGCCGCCAGCGCGCAACGGACCAAAATCAATACCGAGGCCAAGCTCCTGCTGCTTACCCGAGCCTTCGAGGAACTGGAATGCAATGCGGTGGAACTGCGCACCCACTGGCACAACCACCAGTCCCGGGCAGCCATCGCCCGGCTCGGCGCAAAACAGGACGGGGTGCTGCGCAACCATGACATCTGGCGGGACGGCACGCTGCGCGACGTCGTCGTCTTTTCCATCATCAACAGCGAATGGCCAACAGTCCGCCTCGCGCTGACTTCCCGCTTGACCCGTTCATAGGGGATCCTGACAGGAAGGACTTCGCCTCCCGGAATCCTGGTGCCTTCGGCACAGCGCAGCGCATAGGTTAAGCGCCGCCACCGCCGGACGCAAATCAGCAGTGCCTGCCATGCGCCCCGTCGGACGCAGTGGGAAATGCGAGGTGAAAATCGTCGCTATCTTTAATGCAGTGCCCGCCCCTGAAGGGGCCTGGTGCCGCCCTTCGAACTGTCTTCCGGCCCCGCCTGATGCCGTTCCGCTGCGTGCTGCACCGCGTCGCGGCCGGGCCGTACCGCAGCGCTGCGGGACACGGCACGGACACCCCGAAACGGGGGCACTGCTCCACTGGAACTGCGGTTCCACAGCTACAACCTCAACGAAGCGGAGACGCAATGCCCACCAAAATCATCCTGGACTGCGACCCCGGTCATGATGATGCGGTCGCCCTGCTGCTGGCACACGGCAGCCCGGAGATCGACCTTCTCGCGGTAACCACGGTCGTCGGAAACCAGACCCTCGAAAAGGTGACCCGCAACGCGCTGGCAATTGCCCGTGTCGCAAATATCACAAACGTTCCCTTCGCTGCAGGCAGTCCCCGCCCCTTGGTACGGACGATCGAAAATGCTCCGGACATCCACGGTGAATCCGGCATGGACGGCCCCGAGCTGCCCGAACCCGCCATCGAGCTGGACCCGCGCCACGCAGTTGACCTGATCATCGACACCGTGATGGCTCACGAACCCGGAACCGTCACGTTGGTCCCCACCGGCGGGCTGACCAACATTGCCCTGGCCGTGCGCAAGGAACCCCGGATTGCCGAACGGGTGAAGGAAGTTGTCCTGATGGGCGGCGGCTACCACGTGGGCAACTGGTCCGCAGTAGCCGAGTTCAACATCAAGATTGATCCCGAAGCCGCTCACATCGTCTTCAACGAAAAGTGGCCGCTCACCATGGTCGGCCTGGACCTGACGCACCAGGCACTGGCCACTGACGAAGTGGCCGACCGCATCGCCGCCGTCGGAACCAAGCCGGCAAAATTCGTTGGTGAGCTCCTGGAATTCTTCGGCGAGGCCTACAAGGACGCGCAGGGCTTCGACTTCCCGCCCGTCCATGACCCGTGCGCCGTCGCGTACGTGATCGATCCTTCAGTCATGACCACCCGGCGGGTTCCGCTGGACGTGGAGCTGACCGGAACCCTGACCCTGGGCATGACGGTGGCGGACTTCCGCGCCCCGGCGCCCGCTGACTGCAACACCTCCGTTGCCGTCGACCTGGACCACCAGAAGTTCTGGGACCTGGTTGTGGACGCCCTGGAGCGGATTGGCGAGGTGGACCTGTGAGTGAAACAACCCAGCGCCGTGTAAACGTGGCCGTTCTGATGACGGCCCTGCTGGCCGCCTGCGTGGCGTTCCAGCTCAACGCTTCCATGCTCTCCCCCGCCTTGGTGACCATCGAAGAAGAACTGAACACCACTTCGGCGGCAGTTGGCCTGAGCCAGACTGCGTTCTTCACCTCCGCAGCCCTCTTCTCGCTGTTCCTGCCGCGTTTGGGCGACATCATTGGCCGCAAGAAAGTCCTCGCCGGGATGCTGGTGGTCCTGACCATCGGCTCCGTGGTGGCTGCACTGGCGCCCAGCATCGAGGTGCTGTTCATCGCCCGGCTGATCCAGGGCGTCTCCGGGCCTGTGGTCCCGCTGGCACTGATCATGCTGCGCGTGGAAATCCGCGAGCCGAAGCTTTACGGCACCCTGATGGGTGTCATCACAGCTGTCAACGGCGGCATCGCCGGTGTTGACGCCATCGCCGGCGGCTACCTGGCGCAGAACCACGGCTTCGCTTCGGTCTTCTGGGCCATGGCCGTTGTCGGCGCCATTGCCTCGGCGCTGCTGATCTTCCTGGCGCCGGAGTCCACGGCCGAGAAGAAGGAAAAAATGGACTGGGTGGGCGTTATTCCCCTGGTCATCTCGGTGGGCACCCTGCTGACCGCCTTCAACGAGGCCGGCAAGCTGGCTGACGCGAACTGGCCCCTGGTCACCGGGCTGATCGTCATTTCCATCATCGCCTTCGCGGTGTTCTGGAAGGTCGAAAACCGCAGCGACCACCCGCTGGTGGCCACGCACCTGCTCAAGCAGCGCTCCACTTGGTCACTGCTGCTGACCACGCTGCTGACCATGACCGGTGTCTTTGCCGTCATGAACGGCATCATCCCCGCCCTCGCACAGGACGGCGTCATCGGTTTCGGCCTGGGCGCCGAGGAGTCGGCTTGGTGGACGCTGACCCCGTACGCCATCGCAGGCCTGCTGATCGGCCCGTTCGCCGGCCGCCTTGCCGCAACCTGGGGTTACGGAAAGGTCCTGCGGATCGGCATGATCGGTTCCGTCATCGCTTTGGCTCTGATGCTCCTGGTGGTGGGCAGTGACTCCAAGCTGGGTCTCCTGGGCGTTTCGGTGCTGATCGGTATTACCTACGCCGGCATTGGCAACATCATGCTCAACGGCCTGGGCATCGTACTGTCCCCCAAGGAGAACCCCGGTTTCCTGCCGGGCTTGAACGCCGGTGCCTTCAACCTCGGCGCCGGACTGAGCTTCGCGGTGATTTACGCGGTAAAGACTGCGACCACCGCAGCCGACGGTTCCGGCACGGAAGGCTACTACGGCGGTATCATTGCCGGTCTGGTAATTCTCGGCCTGGCCCTGGCCGCGTCCTTCCTGATCCCCAAGCCGGCCAATGCTGAAGTTACAGCCGACGCCGGCACCCGTTGAGCCCCACCAAGGAGAATCCACGCATGACCGCCGGAAAAGTTGTAGTTGTTGGTTCACTCAACGCTGACCTGACTGTCCGCACCGACCGTTTCCCCTCCCCGGGTGAAACGCTCAACGGATCTGAACTGGTGATCGTGCCGGGTGGGAAAAGCGCCAACCAGGCCGCTGCCGCCGCCATCCTCGGAGCAGACGTGCGCCTGTTCGGCGCCGTCGGAGCCGACGGTCACGGCGATCTCCTGCTCAAGGCAGCAACTGAAGCCGGGGTCGACGCTTCCGGTGTGCTGCGCCGGTCCGACACGGCGACCGGCACGGCCATGATCGTGGTGGATGCCGCCGGGGAGAACACGATCATCGTTTCCCCGGGAGCCAACGGCACCGTCACCGGCGCTGAACTCCCGGCGGATCTGTTCGACGACGCCGCTGTCCTCTGCCTAAGCCTGGAGGTTCCGCTCGAAGCGGTGACCGCTGCGGCGCAGGCAGGACACGACGCCGGCGCCACAGTGCTGCTGAATCTCTCCCCGTACCGGGAAGTTCCGGCCAAGCTGCTGGCGCTGACCGACGTCCTGCTGGTCAACGCCCATGAAGCGGCACAGGTCACCGGTCTGGCCGACCCTGCCGCCGATTGGGAGGCGGTCATCGCTGCCTTTGCCCGCCTGGGCGTTCACCGCGCGATCATTACCCTGGGCGGGGACGGTGCTGTCGTTCTGGATGGAACGGCCTCCGGTGCCGACCGGGTTGTCGCTGCCGCACCCACCCGGGTGACGGCAGTGGACACCACCGGCTGCGGCGATGCCTTCACGGCGGCCACCGCTGCCCGGCTTGCCGCGGGTGATCCGCTGCCTGCCGCCGCCGAGTTTGCCGCACGCGCCGGCGCCATGGCAGCGACCCTTCCGGGTGCGCAGTCTTCGTACACCGCACTCCAGGGGCTCAAGCCCTAGGCGCCCGCCCACTATGCGCTGAGGGGGTTGGTTCCGGTTCACCGGTTCCAACCCCCTCAGTGTTTTCCGGGCCCCTCAGTGTTTTCCGGGGTTGGCCGGTGCTCAGCCTTAAGGCGTAGTTTCCACTGCACCAATCACGCCCCGCCAGCGAATCCCCGCCTTTGGGCCGATGTGGCTGCGTGCCAACCGGGGCTAGGCTTGCTGGCATGCAGCACTTCAGCTGCAGAATCAGCAAGCTTTGAGGGGAAAGCATGTCCGATCAAACTCCGCAGGAAAACTACAACTACAACGCCTACACCGGGGGCGCAACACCTGATGTGCCGGCCGCTCCGGTGCGTCCCAAGCAGGTGGACATATCCTTCTGGCTGCTGATTGTCTCCTTGGTGATTTCAGTGGTGAGCGTGCCCCTCACAATTGCCGTGTTCAACAGCCCCGAAAGCCGGGAAGCCACCGAAGCGGAACTCCAGCGGCAAAACGTTGCCGGGCTGACCGTGGATGATGCCATCGCCGCCACCGTCGCCTTCCTGGTGATCACGGCCGTTATCAGCGTGGCCATCACCCTCCTGGTGGCCATTTTTATCCGCAAGGGCCATAACTGGGCCCGCATTGTCCTGACGGTCTTCGCCGTTCTGTCGCTGCTGTCCCTGCTGGTTCCGTCAGGGGCATCCCTGCTGGGCATCGTGGGAATAGTCCTGGTCCTGGCAGCCACAGTGCTGCTGTATGTGAAACCGGCTCCGGCCTATTTCGCCGCCATGAAGCAGTACCGCCGCAACAAGAAATTCGGCTCGTACTGAATTTCCAGTCCTGAACCTGCTGAACCTTCAGTACTGAACCTGCAAAACCGGCAGGCACTGAACCGGCCCGACACTGAACCGGCCCGCTTACTGAGCCTGCCCGTTGGTGGAGCCTAGCGGCCGGCAGCCCGCCCGGCTGACCGGCCGCTGAACAGGCAGCCGCCCAGGAACGTGCCCTCCAGAGAGCGGTAGCCGTGCATGCCACCGCCGCCAAACCCGGCTGCCTCACCGGCGGCATACAGTCCGGGGACCGGATCACCCGCGGCGTCCAGGACCCGCGATTCAAGGTCCGTTTCCAGTCCGCCCAGGGTCTTACGGGTCAACACCGACAGCCGCACCGCGATCAACGGTCCGTCCTTGGTCTCCAGAATGGGACGCGGAGGCGCGGTCCTGATCAGCCGGTCACCCAAGTAGCTGCGCGCCCCGCGGATGGCGGTTACCTGGCTGTCCTTGCTAAAGGGGTTCCGGATTTCCCGGTCCCTGGCAACAAGCTCTCCCCGCACTGCATCAGCTGAGAGCACTGGTGCCCGCCCCTCAGTGGAGTCCTTGGCGAGGGCGTTCATGCCGGCAACCAGCTCCTCGACTGAACCTGCCGAGATGAAGTCCTCGCCGTGATCCAGGAACTTTTGGACCGGTCCGGGAATGCCGGCCGTTGCCCGGCCAAGGACATCCCGAACTGACTTTCCCGTGAGGTCTGGATTCTGCTCGGAACCGGAGAGGGCAAATTCCTTGCGGATGATCGCCTTGTTCAGAAGGAACCAGCTGTAGTCATAGCCCGTGCTGCGCAGGTGCTCGAGCGTTCCCAGGGTGTCGAACCCCGGGAACAGCGGCACCGGAAGCCGGTTCCCCGCTGCATCGAGCCACAGCGATGACGGGCCGGGCAAAATTCGAATGCCGTGGTTGGACCAGACCGGGTTCCAGTTCTTGATGCCCTCCACGTAATGCCACATCCGATCCGGGTTGATCACCCGCCCGCCGGCCGCGGCACTGGCCGTAATGCCGCGCCCGTCCACGTGTCCGGGCACTCCGCTGAGCATGGTCTGCGGCGGGCTGCCCAGCCGTTTCGGCCATGCGGCTCGAACCAAGTCATGGTCCCCTCCGATCCCGCCGGTGGTGACGACGACGGCGCCGGCCGAGAACTCGAAGTCCCCCACCTTGATGCGGCTGGTTTCGGTGCCGCGGGCCGCCGTCGTCGGCTCCAGCACGGCGCCCCGGATGCCGGTCACCACACCGTTAGCCGTTGTCAGCTCTTCCATCCGGTGCCGCGCTGCCAGCCGCACCAGCCCGCGGGCGACGCCGTCGCGCACCTTCGCTTCAAACGGTGCCGTAACGCCGGGACCCGTCCCCCAGGTGATGTGGAACCGGGGCACGGAGTTGCCCGGCCCGGTGGCACCGTAGCCGCCGCGCTCCGCCCAGCCGACAACGGGAAAAATGCGGTGCCCCATGCCATGCAGCCAGGAGCGTTTCTCGCCGGCGGCGAAGTGAACGTAGGCCTCGGCCCACCGCCGCGGCCAGTAGTCCTCGGGCCGGTCAAAAGCGGCGGTGCCCAGCCAATCCTGCCAAGCCAGCTCCACGGAGTCCTTGATACGCAGCCGCCGCTGCTCGGGAGTGTCCACCAGAAACAAGCCGCCGAAGGACCACCAGGCCTGCCCGCCGATGCTGGCCTCGCCCTCCTGCTCCACCAAAATCACGGACCGGCCGGCGTCGATCAGCTCAGCGGTGGCGACCAGGCCCGCCAGACCGGCTCCTACAACAATGACGTCTGCGTCTGTGGTTGGCTGCATCCGGCTCACGCTACCTGCAGCTTTTCCCTCTGGCTAGGGATGATCTGCACTGCAGTGACGGCATTGGACTCCGCCTGTTCCCCTTCGCGGGGCCACTTGGCAGTTGCCCCTTTCTGCGGAGGTTAGCTCTTCCTAGACTTGGCGTATGAGTAGTCCTCCACATGGGGGGCTGCTCCCGCAGAGCTGATGTCCGCCTCAACCTGACTGGAGAAGAACCATGACTGAGAAGGAATCGCCCGCCGCCAACGACAAGGATCGAACCCACAATGAAGCCCCGTCCGAGGGCGACACGTCCAAGGCGCCCGAATCGGATCGCCAGCACACCCAGGATGCCGCGGAGGGAGATGACACGGAGCAGACGAAATAGGTTTGGCCAAAACAGGCTGGACCGAAACAGGCTGGACCTAGACAGGCTTGATCAGAACAGACTCCGCCGAAACAGGCTTATTCAAAACAGGCTGGATCAAAGCAGGCTCGGCACATAACAAAGGCCTTGGGTTCCCGTTGGAAGCCCAAGGCCTTTGGTATGAACTGTCTCTTTTTGAGAACTGAGGTGCGGTAAGTCTTATGTCTTGGCGGGTCTTCTGTTCTGGTTAGTCTTCTGTCCTGGGAAGTCTTCTGTCCTGGGAAGTCTTCTGTCTTGGCGGGTCTTCCAACTTGGTAATTTTGTTAGGAGGCCCGCGCCCTTCCTCCGTTGCGGCTGGCGTTATCGAACAGTTCGGCATCTGAACTTTGATCGACCACCGGCCCTGTCCCGGCAATCTCCCGCAGCAACTCAATGCCGGCCACTGCCTCCTGTTTGGTGGGGAACATCGCTGACACTGCCATCAAAGCGCCGTCGCCGGAAATGAGTTTGATCCGGAACGCGCCGTCATGAGCGTCGACCAGCTTGAAGTAGCCCGACATCTCTTACCTCCTTGTAAGGGGTACCACTCGTGCCCTTAATAGTAAGCCAGCTTATGGGTGATGAAACAGCCAGCCGCTCAAATCACCTAGGTTGGGTTTGCACCACCTCCGGAACCGGCCCCCGTTCGTCCCGGAGCGGCTGTCAGTGCATGCAGGATTTGTTCGGGGGTGGCGGGCTGCGAGGTGAGCAGCGCCGCGAGAATGCGGGCCTGCGGCGGCTTCAGGTCACCGGATGGAATCGCTCCTGCCCTGACCAGGTCAATCCCGCCACCGCCACCGAAGGTGGGAACCACGGGACCGTCGGGAACACGGGAGCTGAGGACAACAAAACACCCCGCGCGCACGGCATCCTGCACCGCTTCGGTGAAGCCCGGACCGGCATTGCCCAGACCGGTGCCGGAGAGGACGACGGCGTTGCTTCCAGCCTGAACGGCATGCGAAAACAAGTCGGTCCCGGTCCCCACGGAACAGTCGATGATGTCCACCCGCACGGTGTCGAAGTCCTCGTTTGGCATGGACAGCGGAGCCGGACGAACCGGTCTGGCGGTCACGTGCAGTGTGTCACCGATAAAGTGCGCCACCTCAGTGCCGCCGGCAAAAGGATTCGCTGCCAGCGTGCTGGCGTTCCGCAAACCCCGGGCCGAGCGGACGACACCGGCAAAGGACACCAGCACACCGGAATCCCGCAGTTCCGGCGATGCCGCCGCCTCCACGGCTTCCTCAAGGTTTTGCGGCCCGTCCGGAGCCGCGCTGTCCAGCGGCCGGCAGGAGCCGGTGAACACCACCGGCTTAGGCGAGGAGTGCACCAGGTCCAAGAGGAAGGCGGTCTCCTCCATGGTGTCTGTTCCATGCGTGATAACGACGCCGTCCACTGTCGAATCCAGCAGGGCGTTCCGGGCTGCCTGGGCAATTCTCCGCAGGTCAGAAAACTGCAGCTGGTAGCTGCCGGAGACCATAATGTCCTGAACAGTCACCGTGTGCCGTCGGGACAGCGTGCGGATCAGCTCCTCGACACGTTCCGACGCCGCAATCCCACCGCCCGGGGTGCTGCGAGACGAGATGGTTCCTCCGGTGCCCAGAATTCGAATGGATGCCACTGGCCAACCCTTCATGTGTTTCACCTATGACAGCCAACGTAGGACGCTCGCCCCGCCGCTGCCTAGGGGCAGAGACGGTACCGGCACCGGCGGAGGCCATCCCGGCGGCCAAGTACTGCCCGGAAGTGCTGTCTGGCAGTACTGCCTGGAAGTACTGCCTGGAAGTACTGCCTAGACTGGGATCATGGCCGACACCGTCACCGCTGAACAGCGGAGCCGGAACATGTCCCGGATCCGCAGCAAAAACACCAAGCCCGAGCTCCTGGTCCGGCGCCTGCTCCATGCCGCCGGTTACCGCTTCCGACTGCATGGCGCCGCCGGCGGAACACTGCTGCCCGGAAAACCCGATCTCGTGTTCGCGTCACGCCGCAAAGCGGTCTTCGTCAACGGATGCTTCTGGCACCTCCACAGTTGTCCGGCTGGGCAGCGGGCGCCCCAAAACAACAGCGAGTTCTGGGCGGAAAAGCGTGCCAGGACAGCTAACCGCGACGCCGCGGCTATCGAGGCCCTGGCCGCAGCCGGGTGGGAGTCCCTCACGGTCTGGGAGTGTGAGCTCAAGGACCGCGCCGGATTAGAGCAGCAGCTGGTCACCTTCCTGGGGCCGCGGCAGCCGGGCGGATCCTAGTATTCAAACCCCGCGGAAAGCTCACGACCCCGCGGCAGTTACACGGCCCGTGGACTGAAGCACCACGCCGGAGGTCCACTCTGGGGAATAGACTCAAACAAGCCGCCGCTGCATCACGTCGCGGCCGGAAAAGACAGGTCTAAGCGCACTCCTGAAGTGAGTGCATCAACGGGAGGAAAAACACATGGCCGACAGCACCGCCAAGCGCGGCGTGCTTTTCGACGTCGATGGAACCCTGGTGGATTCGAATTACCTACACGCCGTGGCATGGTGGCAGGCCTTCCGCCAGCAGGACCACGATGTACCCATGTCAGCCGTGCACCGGGCAATCGGCATGGGTGGAGACAAACTCGTGGAACATTTGCTCGGCGAGGATCGGGACGAGAACTTCGACGAGCAGCTGGACGCCGCTCACGGCGCCATTTTCTCCACCTGGTGGCCGTCCCTGCGTTCCTTTGACGGCGCCCGGGACCTCCTGTTGGCCTGCGCGGACAAGGACCTCACCGTGGTCCTCGCCTCTTCTGCATCCGAAACGGAATTGAAGGTGCTGCGCACCGTCATCGATGCCGATTCGGCCATTAGCGCCGCCACCAGCTCAGCGGACGCCACGGAATCGAAGCCGTCGCCGGAGATTCTGCAGGCAGCGCTGGATTCCTCCGGGTTAACGGCACAGGGCACGGTATTCGTTGGCGACTCGGTGTGGGATGTGAAAGCAGCGGCAGCCTTGGACATTCCCACCATTGGCTTGCTCTGCGGAGGCACGAGTGAAGCCGAACTCCGCGACGCCGGAGCCGAGGAGATTTGGACCAACCCCCGTGAGCTGCTCCAGAGTCTTGACTCTTCCCTGTTGGGGAAACTAGCCGAGGGCTGAGTTCAGGCAGCGCCACAGGCTAGCCCGCGGTTATATTGGCCACCCAAGTTGTGCCGCCCGCGGTTGTGCCGGCCCCAAGTTGCATAGCCCGCGGTTATGCTGGCCACCCAAGTTGTGCCGCCCACGGTTGTAACAGCCGCAGTCGCAACAACCGCGGCCTTACCGATGCGCGGGAGGCAGCGGCCTAGCTGCAGTTGACGCCAAAGGGCCGGGAACACCAAGTTCCCGGCCCTTTTGCGTGCCCGGCCAGAGAACCGGGCAATGTCCCGGAATATGACCCGAACCGGGCGGAAAACCGGCCGAAACCGACACGTCATGTGATTGACACCACACTCATTGTGTACAAGGGTGGGCGCAAGCGGAAGACGCTTTCCAAGGCTTCATGGGCTCCCCCGGACCATGGCATGCTTTCGGCAGTCTTCCGCTGGCCCGCGGCAACGAAGCCACCCGCCTGCACGTCAACGGAGAGGTACAAGCCATGCCCCGTCATCCGATTCGCCCCGCCAATCATCAGCCCCGCAGCGGCCACCCGCGGCGCTTCCGCTCGCTTGCGGCTGCGGCAGCTTGCCTGGCCCTAACGCTGACCGCGTGTGGAGGGTCCGCCTCCGAGTCCGCCGACGGCGGCGACGTGGAACTCACCTTCACCTGGTGGGGCGCCGACGCCCGCGCCCAGCTCACCGAAGAAGTCATCGACAGGTTTGAAGAAGAAAACCCCGGCATCACCATTAAGGGTGACTGGGGCGGCTGGGAAGGCTACTGGGACAAGCTGGCCACTTCCACCGCCGGCGGCGACGCCCCCGATGTCATCCAGATGGATGAAACCCGCATCGCTGCTTACGGCGAGCGCAATGCCCTGCTGGACCTGACAACCCAGGAAGACATCCTGGATCTCTCGGAGATGGAGCCGGAGGTCCTCCAGACCGGCGAGATCACGGGCGGCGCCCTTGCCGGAGTCCCGGTGGGAGTGGGCATTTTCTCAGTTGGGGTGAATCCGGCGATTCTGGAACAGGCCGGACTGGAGATACCGGATGACACCACCTGGACGTGGGACGAGATGTTCGACATGGCCGCTGAGGTCAGCGAAAAACTTGGCAGCCAGGGCATCTACGGGTTCGATTTCTTCGGCACCCAGGCCGCCGAGCTGGGCGCCTTTGCACGCCAGCATGGCCAAGAAGTGTACCCCCGCGATGGAGAAACCCCCGTCAGCACCGAAACGGTCGAAAAGTACTTTGAGACGGCCCTTCAGCTCATGGAGACCGGAGCAACGCCTGCCGCGTCCACCCAGGCAGAAAGCACAGGGAACATCGAGCAGTCCCTGTTTGGCACCAACAAATCCGCCTTCCACCTCCAGTTCCACACTCAGATCCAGGCTTTCGTGGATGCCAGCGGATCCGACCTGAAGCTCCTGCGCCTCCCGGCGCAGGACGAGGGAGAGTCCCCGAATATGGTCAACAAGGCTTCCATGTACTGGTCCATTTCCTCTCGGACCGAACATCCGGAAGAAGCCGCCAAATTTGTGAACTTCCTGATTAATGATGAGGACGCTGCATCCATCCTCAAGGTCGAACGCGGGGTGCCTGCCATTCCCAGCATCCAGGAAGCCCTGAAGCCGCAACTGACCGCCACGGGCACCATGTCGCTGGAGTTTGCAGCAACCATGCAGGAGGAGGTCGTGACGCCTCCGCAGGTGACACCTGCCAACGCCTCCGACTTCAGCACGGAGTTCACCCGGATTGGCAATGAAGTCCTCTTCGGCAGCCAGACCCCGCAGGAAGGCGCCAAAACCGTCGTGGCCTACCTGGAGGGCCTGCGGTAGTCCCCCCACTGCCAGCCGTTCTTCACCTGCTCTTCCAGTCCTGATTCCTTTTCCAGTCTTGATTCTTTTTCCAGTCCTGAATCCCTTTCAACCCTGAATCCCTTTCAACCCCGAATCCCTTTCCATTCCTAACGAGCCCTACCTTTTCCATCCCTGCTTCCTTTTCTAACTCCTGGAGCCTTTACCCATGACACGTCTTTTCCGCACCGCAATTGTTGGCACCGGCGGCATCGCCCACGCCCATGCCAAGAGCATGGCCACCCTGAGCGACAGGGCACAGGTGGTAGCCGCGGTCGATATTGATCCCGGACGGCTGGCGGCCTTCTGCGACGAATGGAACATCCCTCACCGGTATTCCTCCCTGACCGAACTGCTGGCGGCCGAGGAGCTGGATTTGGTCCATCTCTGCACACCGCCTGGATTCCACAAGGGCCAGGCGATTGAAGCCCTGGGCAGCAACGTGAATGTGCTCTCGGAGAAGCCTCCGGCACTGACCCTGGCGGACATGGACGAAATCGCGGAGGCTGAAGCGGCTTCGGAGGCCTTCTTTGCCACTGTGTTCCAGCACCGCTTTGGCTCGGGAGCGGAGAACCTGAAGCGCTTCATGGGCGGGGATGACCTTGGCCGCCCGCTGGCCGCGATCTGCAATACCCTCTGGTACCGGCCCGACAGCTATTTTGATCTTCCGTGGCGGGGGCAGTGGCTGGTGGAAGGCGGCGGACCGACCATGGGCCACGGAATCCATCAGTTTGACCTTCTGCTCTCCCTCTTGGGGAACTGGAGCGAGGTAACGGCCGTTGCCGCCCGGCAGGCCCTTCCCACCAACACCGAAGACTTCTCCGCCGCGATTGTCAGCTTCGAAAACGGAGCCGTTGCCACCATCATCAACAGTCTTCTGGCGCCCAAGGAAACCAGCTACCTCCGCTTCGATTTCAGCGGTGCAACGGTTGAGCTCGAGCACCTGTACGGATATTCGGACGACAGCTGGGCCATCTCCCCCGCTCCGGGCCACGAAGACCTGGAACGCCAGTGGAAAGAGGGGCTGACGGGTCGGGCCTCCGGACACTCATCCCAATTTGCTGCCATCTTCGATGCCCTCGAATCCGGTGGCGTCCCGCCTGTTACGAGCACCGATTCCCGGATGACCATGGAGCTTATCGCCGCAATCTATGCCTCCGCGTTCACCCGCCAGCCCGTATCCCGCGGATCGATTGATAAAAACTCCCCCTTCTACGGTGCCATGGATGGCAATTCCACCCCGTGGGCCGATGTGAAAGAGAGCCACTAAATGAGCCAGCACCACTCCCCCCTCACCGAGCCGGGACGCCCGGGGCTTTCCCTGGATCACGAACATGGCCGCAGCCTGCGGGTGGCCTATGACGGCCAGGAAATCTTCCGTTATGTCTACGGCCCCTGGGATCCGCAGTTCGAATCTCCCCGCCCCTATTTCCACCCCATGACAACGCTGGGCGGCAAGGAAGTCAGCACGTACCGCCCTCATGATCACCTCTGGCACAAGGGCATGGCCTGGTCGCTTCCCAATGTCGGCACCGAAAACTTCTGGGGCGGGCCCACCTACAACCGCGGCCGCGGATATGAGCAGCTGGACAACAACGGCTCCACCAACCACATCGAGTTCACCACGCTGGAGGTTACGCCCGAACGCATCACCGTGGTGGAAAACCTGGAGTGGATCACCCAGGCCGGAGAACTCTGGGTCCGCGAGGAGCGCCGGTTTGCGGTGGCAGTCCTCGACGGCGGGCACAGCGACCAGGCGTGGGCACTGACCTACTCCACCAACTTCACCAACGTCTCCGGAGCAGAGATCGTGATGGGAAGCCCCACCACAAAGGGCCGCGAGAATGCCGGCTACGGCGGACTCTTCTGGCGCGGGCCCCGGTCCTTCACCGGCGGTTCCGTCTACATTCCGGGCAGGACCGGGGGAGACGATCTCAACGGAATCCGGGCACCGTGGATGGCCTTCAGCGGCCAGCATGACGGCGAGGGCGGCGCGTCCACCCTGGTGTTCGTGGATTCTCCGAACAACTCCTACCCCGGCGGTGAAAACACCGAGTGGTTTGTCCGCACCGGGATCTTCGCCGTCGTCAGCCCGTCCCCCTACTATTCAACGGAGTTCACCTTCGAGCCGGGCCAGAGCCTGTCCTATGAGTATGCCGTGGTCATCGCGGACGAGGACCGTGGCGGGGATGGATCGGAGCAGTTGGCTGCAGCCAGCCTGAACCTGCTGGGCTCACCCGCGTCAGCAGGCCGCTGATGCTGCCCGATTCCGGCTCCGGCCCCGCGGGTTTCCCCGGCGGCACCGGCGTTACCCGCATCAATGTCTACACTTGGGATGCCGTGGACGGGCAGTGCGGCGGCAGCCCCCACCTGCACACCGCCACCACTGAAAGCTACGTTGTGGTGGGTGGCCGCGGGAGGGTTCAGACGCTGAGCTCGGCCGGCTTCGAGGAACACTCCCTCACCCCCGGAACAGTCCTCTGGTTCACCCCCGGAACAGTGCACCGGCTGATTAACGACGACGGCGCGCTGGAGATCGTTGCGGTGATGGGCAACTCCGGGCTGCCGGAAAACGGGGACGCCGTCCTCACGTTTCCGGAACCATACCTCGACGACCCGCAAACATACCGGGAAGCGGCGTCGCTTCCCGGCGAAGGTTCAGTGGAGTCCCGGGAAGCTGCCGTGATAGCCCGCCGTGACCTCGCCATGGAAGGCTTCCTCACGCTTCGAGCCAAGGTGGATCAGGAGGGGCCGCAGGCTCTGGAACACCTGTACCGGCAGGCGGCGGCACTGGTGCAGGACAAAGTGTCCACGTGGAGCTCCCTCGTCCACAACGGCCCCCTGGCACAGGCGCAGCAGAGTTTGGAACACCTGGACCAATTGGCCCGGGCCGACGGCAGCCACCTGCAGAACGCCGTTGTCCGTTCCGCGGCGCCCACGTCCCCGGATCCCGTCTACGGGATGTGCGGCCGGCTCCAGACATGGAATCTCATGCCTTCGAGCACCGAAGCGGTCACCACGGCCAGCCCGGTGCAGCCGCGCTGACCCGAGAGTACATCCGACAGTACCGCCGGTAATTGCCGGTGGTACTGTCGGAAAACTGCTTTGAGATGACATGCCGAGAGGACACCCATTGACCACCGAACCCACCGGCCCCGCGAACAATGACGAGGATCCCCTGGGCCCCAGCGCCCCGCAGCCCGAACCCACCGGCGATCCGCGCCGTCCCGGTTCCTCGGCGGACAGCGCCGGTAATATTCGCGATGCCCAGGGAACGTCTCCGGGCGGAACTGTTCCGGCCGGGCATTCCGGCGGCACCAAAAATGCAGGCGGTGCCAAGGATGCGGGCCGCTCCAATGATGCAGGCAGCGCCAAAGATGCAGGCAGCCCCGAGGATTCGCGGGCTCACGGCAGCCGGGGGTCAGCGCCCGAGGATGCCTTGAACGAGCCGGAGTCCGCCGACGGATAAGCTCCCCTAGGCCAGCCCTGCCCGGCGCAGCGCGTCTGCCATCGGCCCGTGGGCCGGGGCCGCAGCCGGCGGCCGCCGGCGGTTGTTGCCCGGTGCCGGAGTGCCCGCTTTGGCACTGCGGGCAGGAGTGGACCCCTTGCCGGCACTCTTTGCCTCGGCGCCCTTTGATGGCGGGTTCTTTCCTGAGCCCTGTCCGTTGTTCCGGCGTTCGTTTCGCGGCATCCGCGGCCCCCGTGAACCGGCTCCGTCGTCGTCCAGGCGGAGCGTGAGGGAAATGCGCTTGCGTTCCGGATCAGCCTCCAGCACCCGAACTTTGACCACCTGCCCGGACTTCACGACGTCGCGCGGGTCCGAGATAAACGTGCTGGACATGGCGGAAATGTGCACCAGCCCGTCCTGGTGCACGCCCACATCCACGAAAGCCCCGAAGGCCGCCACGTTGGTGACCACCCCATCCAGCACCATGCCGGCGCGGAGGTCGCTGATTTTTTCGACCCCTTCGGAGAAGGTTGCCGTGCGGAAAGCCGGACGGGGGTCACGGCCGGGTTTGCGCAGTTCAGCCACGATGTCCAGGATTGTCGGCAGCCCGGCGGATTCGTCCACGAAGGCTGACGGTTCCAGGTTCTCCAGCGACGCGCCAGCCGGACTCATCTCGGCTCCGGCTGCAGCAAGGATGCGGCGGGCAATGCCGTAGGACTCCGGGTGCACGCTTGATGCGTCCAGCGGCTCGGAACCTGACGTTACCCGCAGGAAGCCGGCGCACTGCTCAAAGGCCTTGGCGCCGAGGCGGGGCACCTTCTTGAGGTCCGCACGCCGGGCGAAAGGACCGAACTCGTTGCGGAACGCCACAATGTTTTCGCTCAACAGCGGACCGACGCCGGCAACCCGGGTCAGCAGCGCCGGCGACGCCGTGTTGACGTCCACGCCCACGGCGTTGACGCAGTCCTCAATCACGGCGTTCAGAGACCGTTCCAGCTTGGCCGCTCCGACGTCGTGCTGGTACTGCCCCACCCCGATCGACTTGGGATCGATCTTCACCAGCTCCGCCAGCGGATCCTGCAGCCGGCGGGCGATGGACACCGCGCCGCGTAGTGATACATCCATGCCCGGGAGTTCGGCCGAGGCCAGGGCAGACGCCGAGTAGACCGACGCACCGGCTTCGGAGACCACGAGTTTCTGCAGGCCCGCCTGTGGCAGCATCCGGATCAGTTCGGTGGCCAGTTTGTCGGTTTCGCGCGACGCCGTGCCGTTGCCAATCGCAATAAGATCCACGCCATGCTCCTGGACCAGAGCGGCCAGCCGGCTCAGCGCTTCATCCCATTTCCGCACAGGTGCGTGCGGATAAATGGTGTCCGTGGCCACCGGCTGTCCGGTGCCGTCCACAACGGCCACCTTAACACCGGTGCGCAGGCCCGGGTCCAGGCCCAGTGTTGCCCGGTTGCCGGCCGGGGCGGCCAGCAGGACATCCCGGAGATTCGCGGCGAACACCCGGACTGCCTCTTCTTCGGCCGCGGTGAACAGCCGCACCCGGAGATCGACGGAGAGCTTGGCCAGGATCCGCCGCCACGCGAGTTGTGCGGTCTGCAGCAGCCAGGCATCCGCGGGCCGGCCGCGGTCGTTGATGCCGAGGCTTGCTGCCACGGCCCGTTCGTATTTCTGCCGTGCGGCGGCGAGCGCCTCGGCGTCAGCCGGGTCCGCCTCCGCCAGGTCCAGGTCCAGGATGCCTTCCTTCTCTCCGCGCAGCAGGGCCAGGACGCGGTGGGACGGCATCCCCGACGGCGACTGGGCAAAGTCAAAGTAATCGGCGAACTTCTGGCCTTCGGCCTCCTTGCCCGCTTTGACCCGCGAACGCATCCGGCCCTGTTTCCACAGCCGCTCGCGCTGCTCGGTGAGCAGGTCGGCGTCCTGCCCCGCCCGTTCAATCAGGATGGCGCGTGCTCCGGCGAGCGCCTCGGCGGCATCCGGAACGGCGTCGCTTCGGTATCCGGCAGCGGCGCGCTCCGGGTCCAGCTGCGGGTTGGCCAGCAGTGATTCGGCGAGCGGCTCCAAGCCGGCTTCACGGGCAATCTGGGCTTTGGTCCGCCGCTTGGTTTTGTAGGGCAGGTAAATGTCCTCGAGCCGGGATTTGGTCTCGGCGGCCTCGAGTGCCGCTTCCAGTGCCGGAGTCAGCTTGCCCTGGCCGTCAATGGCGTCACGGACCGCTGCCCGCCGTTCCTCCAGTTCGCGCAGGTACCGCAGCCGGTCGTCGAGTTCACGCAGCTGCGTATCGTCGAGCGTGCCCGTGGCTTCCTTGCGGTAGCGGGCAATAAACGGGACCGTGGAGCCGGCGTCCAGCAGATCGACGGCGGCACGCACCTGCCACACTGCCACCCCGAGCTCCGCTGCAATCAAAGCGCAGACACGTTCGGTGGCCGTATTGGCCGGCTTGATGGCGGACTTTGGTTCGGGCTTTGATTTCTGGGGCTGTACCGGGGGAAGACTCACCCGGCCATTGTTCCCTATCTCCTGTGGGTGCGGTCAACTGTGCCCACACCTTCGGCGCTGCTCAGCCCGCCGTCGTCGTCAGCGTCCCCATCGCCTGGTTCCCAGCGCAGCAAGTCGCCGGGCTGGCACTCCAGCACCTCACAAAGCGCAGCCAGCGTGGTGAACCGGACGGCTTTGGCACGGCCGTTCTTCAGGACCGCCAGGTTGGCCGGGGTGATGCCGATCCTTTCGGCCAGCACACCCACCGGCATTTTGCGCTTGGCAACCATGACGTCAATGTCCACGACGATGGGCATCAAATCACCTCGTTCAGCTCGGTGCGCAGGTGGGACGCTTCAGCGTCGATCGCCACAGCCTGGGCGAGCAGGGCCCTCAGCACCAGGACAATCAGGGCAACACCGGCAACCGCCACCCCTGCCCCGCCAATCAGCAGTACGACGCCGGGAGCAACGCCTTCGCCCGGGGCCAGGACTGCGCCGAGTCCAAACAACAGCAGTGCAGCGGCGGAAACGGCCACGATGACAACATCGACGTAGCGGAACGCCGCCGTCGAAAAGACGGTTCCCCGGCGCGCCATGGTGAGCAGGCACCAGACACACACCAGAACGACCTGCACGGCAATGAGCCCCAGGACAACGATCACGCTCACCGGAAGACGCACGGCCTCGGCAGCCGGACCCGCTTCGCTCAGGTCACTGGCGAGCAGCGGCACCATGACGGCCTGCACAAACAGTGTTCCGGCCAGCACCACCGCCAGCACGATGCGCAGCGCGAGGATGGTCAGTTTTCCCATGACGCTCTCCATTTCCCGATACTTTCCGGTACCCGCCGACCGGGCCAATCCACGCCACCGAATGAGCAACAGGAAAAACCTATCGATAATCGAGAGAAACAGCAAGGGGCTTCGGTTACTTTCATTCCGCGTTCGGCCTGGGCCTTGGCCTCACCGAACGCATCGCGTTTGACTCCCTGAACCTGTGGGGCGTTGGAACAGCGCTGCTCCTGCTGCGGCCCCACCGGTCACGGCCTGGCCAGGCGACGCCGCCGGTTTCGGATGCGGCACCGGACGCCGCCTTCGGAATCAGAGGTCATCAGTTGAAAACACCCGGCGCCGGGCACTGAGCAGCTCCGTTTCGGGGCGGGCTGCCACCAGTCGTTCGACGGCGTCCAGCACCTCCCCGATATGCCCGCCGGACGCTGACACCAGCCCCACGCCTATTTCCGCCCGCCGGTGCAGTTCCGGCTCACCGGTTTCCGCCACGGACACCTCATATTTGCGCCGAATTTCGGCAATGATCGGACGGATGACGGACCGCTTTACCTTTAGCGAGTGCACGTCTCCCAAGAGCAGGTCGAATTCAACAGTGCCTATCCACATGGCCCCATGGTGGTACACCGCGCGTTTCCACGCCAGCCGCGGATGAGTGCCCTCACCTGCATGTTCCAGGCCCTCGCGGCCGCCGCCCGCCCCGTGCACTCCCCGCGGCGACAGTGCTATCTTCTCTGGATGAGCACGTCCAGCAGATCCCCTGTCCGTCCCCGGCGCCGCAATCTTCTCTCCGGAGTATTGGTGGGAATCGGGATCGCGGCCTTCGTCGACGAAGTCGTTTTTCACCAGCTGCTGCAGTGGCACCACTTCTACGACAAGTCCACCACCGCCGTCGGACTCTTTTCCGACGGCCTGTTTCATGCCTTCGGCTGGTTTGCCGTAGTGGCGGGCCTCTTCCTCTTTGCTGATCTGCGCCGGCGGGCCATCCTGCTGCCGGCCCGCTGGGTGGGATCCGTCCTGCTCGGCGCCGGTGCCTTTCAGCTCTATGACGGAACGGTCCAGCACAAACTGATGGGCCTGCACCAGATCCGCTACAACGTGCCGCTGCTGCCCTATGACCTGCTGTGGAATGCCACCGCCGTCCTGATGATCCTCGCCGGGGCGGTTCTGCTGCACCGGACCCGGCGCGACGCGGCAGCGCCCGCCGGAGCCTAAGTGCACGGCCACGGAGAGGGAGGCTTCGGCGCCGAGCTGGTGTTCCTGATCCCGGCCGCTGTGGCTGTTGCGGCTTATTGGGCCGGGGCCCTGTCGTCCCGGTCCCGCGGCTGGCCTCTGCGCCGGGCATTTCTTTTCACGGCTGGAGTCGGCGCGGCCCTCGCGACCGTGCTGAACCCGCTGGCCACCCTCAGCCACCGGGATTTCGCCGTCACGGCCATCGCCCATGTGCTGGCCGGAATGCTGGGGCCGCTCCTGCTGGTGCTCTCCCGTCCGGTATCGCTGGCGCTGCGGACGCTCGATGTGGTGCCGGCACGTCGGCTGGCCGGAGTGCTGCGCAGCCGGCCGCTGCGGGTTCTCACGTTTCCCCTCACGGCTGCGGCACTGAACATCGGCGGGATGGTGGTGATGTTCCGCACCGGAGTGTTTACCGCCATGCAGAACTCCCAGCCCGTCCACTGGCTGGTGACCTTTCATCTGGTGGTGGCCGGATACCTGTACACCGCGGTGCTGGTGGGCCGGGATCCCATGCCGCACCGCGCTGGTTTCGGTTTCCGGGCCGCCGTCCTGATCGGTGTGACCGCCGGTCACAATATCCTCGCCAAAACCCTCTATGCACAGCCGCCGCCCGGGGTGCCGCAGGATGCGGGGGAAACCGGTGCGATGATCCTCTATTACGGCGGCGGCGGCGTGGAACTGGCCGTGGTGGTCCTGCTGTACCGGCAGTGGTACGTCTCGACCCGGCCACGCGGGCCTGTCCCCTCCCTGGAGTATCCTAAGTAGGCTTATTACTTGCGGCCGAGGTGAGGGCCGCCGCACGACAAGGGGTTCCATGAGCATCACCCGCCAAGACCTGTTGAAGACCGCCGCCGATATGTTCGGCTGGGACACATTCCGGGACGGACAGCTGGAAGCGATGGAAGCCGTTACCAGCGGCCGGGACGCCCTCTGCGTGATGCCCACCGGATATGGAAAGTCGGGCATCTACCAGGTGCCTGCGCTGACGCTTCCGGGCGTCGCCGTCGTCGTTTCTCCGCTCATCGCCCTGCAGCGCGATCAGGCGGACGCCATCAACGAGGCCGCGGGCTTGGAGCGTGCCTACGTGCTGAACTCCACGCAGGCCCAAGGCTCCATCAATGACGCGTGGGCTGCAGCGCAAAACCCTGATGAAAAGGTGCGGGCCAAGTTCCTGTTCCTCGCCCCCGAGCAGCTGGCGCGGGAGGAGGTCATGGACCGGCTCCTGGCCCTGGACGTTTCCCTCCTCGTGATCGACGAGGCGCACTGCGTCTCGTCCTGGGGCCATGATTTCAGGCCCGATTACCTGCAGCTCGGCACCCTGGTCCAGGCTCTGGGGCGCCCGGTGCTGGCCCTCACCGCCACGGCCGCGCCTCCGGTCCGCAGCGAAATCCTCACCTCGCTGAACCTGCGGAATCCGCTGGTCCTCGCCCACGGATTCGACCGCCCAAATCTGCACCTTGCCGTGCAGACGCATGTCTCCGCTGAGGACAAGCGGCGGGCGGTCCTGGAGTCGGTGCCGGAGCTGCCCGGTCCGGGGCTGCTGTACGTGGCCACCCGGCGCGAAACGGAGGATTATGCCTCCGGGCTGGTGGAACAGGGCATGCGCGCCGAGTCCTATCATTCCTCCCGGCGAGCCAAGGACCGCCAGGAGGTGCACCGGAAATTCCTCGACGACGAGGTGGACGTGGTTGCCGCCACCAGCGCCTTCGGCATGGGGATCGATAAGCCAAACGTCCGGTTTGTGGTGCACGCCGCCATTCCCGATTCCATCGACAGCTACTACCAGGAGATTGGCCGCGGCGGACGCGACGGCGAGCCGGCCCATGCGGTCCTGCATTACCGGCCGGAGGACTTGGGGCTGCGCCGGTTTTTTGCCAGCAAGGCCCCGGATGCCGATGGACTGGCGCAGCTGTTCGCCGTCCTGCGGACGCGGGACGGCGGTGTTACTGCCGCCGAGCTGCGCACCGGGCTGGGCATCAGCTCCCGGAAGCTGGGCGGGTTGCTGAACCTGCTCCGGGAATCGGGCGCCGTCATGGAGGACTCCGGCGTGTACCGGGCAGGGACCATGAGCCCGGAGGAAGCCGTTGATGCCGCTGTTGCCTTTGCCCAGCGGCGGGAGCACATCGATCAGTCCCGGGTGGACATGGCCCGCCAGTATGCCGAGACCACCGGCTGCCGGCGGGAATTCCTGCTGGGCTATTTCGGCGAGCAGCTCGGCGGCCCCTGCGGTAACTGTGACAACTGCGAGAAGGCGGCGGCGCAGGGCGAAACCGTCCCCGTGATGCCAGAGCCGGAGCAGGAGCCGGGGGTGCGGCCCTTCCCGCTGCAGTCGCCGGTGGCGCACAGCGAGTGGGGCCCGGGCATGGTGATGAGTTACGACGACGGCACCGTCACCGTGCTGTTCGAAAGCGAGGGCTACAAGACGCTCTCGGTGGACCTGGTCCTGGAAAAGGACCTGCTCAGGCCGGCCGGTGCCGTCCCGGAGGAGTCAGGGAACTAACTCCCCTGGCTGAAACGGCTTCCCTCACCAGGACTAACTCCCCTGGCCGAAACGGCTTCCCTCACCAGGACTAACTCCCCTGGCCAGGAACAACTCCCCTCACCAGGTGCCAAGAATCAGGTGCGGGTTTCCGCCGCCAGGGTTCCATCCACCAGCTGGACGATCATGGAGCAGTCCCTGGAGGACAGTCCGGCATCCACCAGGCGCTGGAACAGCTGCTGGACGTGTTCGCCGATTTCCAGCGGGGTTCCGGTGTCCCGGGCAGCTGCAATGGCCAGGTTGATGTCCTTGTTGGCCAGTTCGGCGGTAAACGTGGGAGCAAAGTCATTGTTGGAAGCCGCGGATGCCACGACGCCGGGAATGGGATACCAGGTGCGCAGCGCCCAGCTGTCCCCGGAGGACACCGATGCAATGTTCCAGAACACCTGCTTGTCCAGCCCGAGGCGGTCGGCGAGGACCGCTCCCTCGGCAGCGCCGGCGAGATTGATGAACAGCATCAGGTTGTTGCAGATTTTGGCGGCCTGCCCCGTGGTTGCCCCACCCGTGGGGATGACGTTGCCGGCCATCGGCTCGATGAAAGCGGCGGCATCACGGACGGCATCCGCTTCGCCGCCAACCATGAACGTCAGGGTGCCTGCCTCGGCGCCGCTGATTCCGCCGGAGACGGGAGCATCGACGAATCGGTAACCGGCGTCAGCGGCAGCGTTGTGCAGTTCCTGGGCCGATTCAACGTCGATGGTGGACGAGTCCACCAGCAGGGTCCGGGTGTCAGCGGATGCCAGTATCCCGCCATCCCCCAGATACACGGCCCGCGCATGCTCGCCCTTGGGAAGCATGGTGAAGACGACGTCGGCACCGGACACGGCGTCGGAGATACTGTCCGCCCGCTCCACCCCGCGATCCTGGGCGGCGGTTACGGCCGCCGGATTCACGTCGTAGCCGCGGACCGTATGCCCGGCCTTCACCAAGTTGGCCGACATGTAGCCGCCCATGTTTCCCAAGCCAATCCATCCCACTGCAGCCATGATCGAGCTCCTTTGCTTGTCCGGCACCTGCGTGGTGCAGGGTGCGAAAAAATCAGAATGGCACTGCGCCGAAGTGCTTTCAGCGGTGCCCGCTACTTTCGTTCTCTCCTGATGTCGGCACGGGTCCGGGTGGGGGTTCCGGCGCCCGTGCCGCCCGCGTCGGCGCCCGTGCCGGCACTCTTGGCAGCCTCGGCACTCTTGGACGCGGCCAGCAGATCCGCCGTTCCCTGAGCATCCGCGGCGTCCACGTCCTGCAGGGAAATGCCGTTGGTTTCACGCAGCACGAGCACGGAGAACGCCGTGATGGCGCATGCAATGAGCAGGTAGATCGCCACCGGGGTGGAGGAGTCGTACCGTTCCAGGAGTGAACTCGCGATGATCGGCGCCAGGGAACCGGCCACGATGGACGTCACCTGATACCCGAGGGAAACCCCGGAGTAACGCATCCGGGTGGGGAACATTTCCGCCATGATGGCCGGCTGCCCGGCGTACATCAGGGCGTGGAACAGCAGCCCGATGGTGACGGCGGCCAGAATCACCAGGTCATTGGCAGTGTCCATCATGGGGAAGGCGAAGAACCCCCAGGTGGCCCCCAGGACTGCTCCGGCAAGGTACACTGGACGCCGTCCGAGCAGATCGGACATGCGGCCCACCATCGGCACCGCCAGGAAGTGGATGAAGTGGGCGATGAGCAGCAGCAGCAGGATCCGTGACGTGTCCACGTCCACGACGAGACGGAGGTAGGTAATGGAGAACGTCACGACGAGGTAATACAGGATATTCTCGGCGAACCGCAGTCCCATGGCGGTGAAGACGCCGCGGGGGTACCGCTTGAAAACCTCGATGACCCCGTAGCCCTTGGCTTCCTGCTCCACTTCCTTCTGGGCTTCCAGGAAGATTGGCGCGTCGCTGACCTTGGTCCTGATGTAGTAGCCCACCAGCACGATCACGGCCGATAGCCAGAAAGCCACCCGCCAGCCCCAGCCCAGGAAGGCGGCTTCGGACAGGGTGGACGAGAGGATGAACAGCACTCCGGTGGCGAGCAGGTTGCCCATCGGGACCGCTGACTGCGGCCAGCTGGACCAGAAGCCGCGCGACTTGTTGGGGCTGTGCTCGGCCACGAGCAGCACGGCGCCGCCCCATTCACCGCCAACGGCGAAGCCCTGGATGAAACGCAGCAGCACCAGCAGCGCCGGAGCCCAGTACCCCAGCTGGTTGAATCCCGGCAGGCACCCCATCAGGAACGTTGAGACACCCACCAGGATGATGCTGAGCTGGAGCAGCTTTTTCCGGCCTAGTTTGTCACCGAAGTGTCCAAAAACGATTCCCCCGATGGGCCGCGCCACAAAGCCGACGGCGTAGGTCACGAAGGCGGCGATGATGCCGTCCAGTTCGGTATTCGCATTGGGGAAGAACAGTTTGGCGAAAACCAGCGTTGAAGCAGCCGCATAAAGGAAAAACTCATACCATTCAACGACGGTGCCGGCCATGGAGGCCGCCACGACTTTCTTCAGTCCTTCCGGCGCCGCCTGCCTGCCGCGGCGCGCTGGCGGTCCGTCCTGCCGGGGAATTCCTGTGCTCATGGGATGCTCCTGATTGATGTCCTCGTTGACATAAAACGTAAGCACCAAAAACTGCCGTGGCAGCTGATGATGCTTAGAGTATGGGGCCATACCGCGGCCGGTTCAACGCCCGGGACACGCGCGGCGCGCCGGATTTTCGGGACTGCCGGCAGCACGCGCACGACGCCGGCTGCCGGCGCCTCCGGTACTTGGCCGCGCCTCAGCCAGAGCTTAACCGCGAACCGCGCCATTGTGTCCTACAGAACATTCCCCTAAGAATGGACTATGACGGTTACTCTCAGATCACTGGAAATTGCTGTTCCCCCCACTGTGCTGGTCCAAACCGAAGCACGGGATGTTTTCGCAGCCCAGCCCGGCCTCACCAGGCTCGGACAAAGGCTCGTTACCACGTGTTTCAATTCGGCGGCCATCGACACCCGACGCACCGCCCTTGAGGAACTCTCCCTCACGAACCGGTCGGAAAATCCTGTTTTCTTCGACTCCGCCTCCGGGCACATGCTGAGTCCCAGCACCAAAACCAGAAACGACATTTTCGCCACCGAAGCCACCAAACTTTTCATTGAATCCGCCCAAAAAGCCGTCGATGCATGCGAGGGCATTGGTCCGGAGGACATTACCCACGTAATTACCGTCTCCTGCACCGGGTTTTTCAATCCCGGACCGGATTACAAAGTGGTCCGGGCGCTGGGCCTGAACGCATCGGTGCAGCGGTTCCATCTTGGTTTTATGGGCTGCTATGCCGCCTTCCCGGCAATGCGGGCAGCAAAGTCCTTCTGTGATGCCGACCCTGAAGCCGTGGTGCTCGTAGTCAGCGCCGAACTGTGTTCCCTGCATGTGCGCACGTCCAATGATCCGGACACCATCATGGGATCGTCGCTGTTTGCCGACGGCGCCGCCGCGGCCGTCATCACAGCCCGCGACCTGCCCGGCAATGCGCCGGGCATCCAGCTGGACCACTTCGAAACCGTGCTGACCCCGGTGGGCGAGGAATCCATGGCCTGGAACATCGGGGATGAGGGGTTTGAGATGGTGCTCGGAACCTATGTTCCGCACATCATCGACGACCACATTGTCGGTGCACTGGAACCGTTGCTTGCCCGTGATCCTTCAATGGCCGGGCTGCCGTACCGCGATATTGAGCACTGGGCCATCCATCCCGGCGGGCGGAGCATCCTGGACAAGGTGGAAGCCAAGCTAGACCTGACCGAGGACCAGCTGGTTCCGGCCCGCGAAACCCTGCGCAACTGGGGCAACATGTCCAGTGCCACCGTGCTGTTTGTGCTCAAGCACATCCTGGACCAGCCGTTCAACGGCGGTAATGAGCGGATCTGCTCCATGGCCTTCGGCCCTGGCCTGACCGTGGAGACCGGGCTGTTCACCCGCGTCGGCGGTCCGGTGAGCCCGGAACCGGCGACCGGAGGAGAACAGGCGAAGGCCCGGCCCGAGGTTCAGGACAGGGTTCAGGATGGGACGCCAAAAGCCGCGCGCGAAACAGAAGCGCAGGAACCGTCAGCGGTGCCGGCCCCGGCGGGCGTGTGAGCGGCGAAGCCTCCACCGCGCCCAACAAGGCCGGCGGCCGCGGCTCCCTGGCACAGGGTCCCATGGCGCGGCGCCTGACCCCGCCGCGCCTTCGGTCCCTGGCGGAGAGGGACCCAGCTGCCGTGGAGGAAATGGACCTGCCGGACTGTGATCCGGAGAAACTCCGGCGCACCTATGCCCAGTTCTGGCTCATCAATTCCGTGGTGTCCGGCTGGAGACGCAACTACGTCCGATATCTGCGCCCGCAGTTCAGCTCCGGACGGACCAACACCCTGCTGGACATTGGCTCCGGCGGCGGCGATGTGCCGCGCATGCTGGCCCGCTGGGCGCGGCGGGACGGCCTGCGGCTGGAAATCACCGGAATAGATCCCGACGCGCGGGCGCATGAGTTCGCGTCCTCACGCCCGGCGCTGCCCGGCCTCTCGTTCCGCCGGGCGTTCAGCTCGGAGCTCGTGGACGAGGGCCGGACCTACGACGTCGTCATCTCCAACCATGTGCTGCATCACCTCACCGGTGAGCAGTTCTCCGCGCTGCTCACCGACTCCGAGCAGCTGGGCAGCCGGTTGAGCCTGCACTGCGACATCGAACGCAGCCGGTGGGGCTACGCGCTGTTTTCCGTGGGGACCCTGCCCTTTTTTCCGGGGAGCTTTATCCGGCAGGACGGGCTCACCTCCATCCGGCGCAGTTACACCGCGGCGGAGTTGGCAGCCGCAGCACCACCAGGCTGGCAGAGCCTGCAGCAGCACCCGTGGCAGAACCTGCTGATGCGGACAACGCCGGGATACACGTCAGGAATCAAAGGATGACGACCCTTCAACTGCCGCATCCCATCCTTCCCCGGACGGCCACCGACGTGGCAGTGGTGGGCGGCGGACCGGTGGGCATCTTCCTCGCGGTGCTGCTGGCCCAGGCCGGAGTGAGCGTGCAGGTGCTGGAACAGCGGCGGGAAAGGTCGGAGCACTCACGGGCCATCGGCATCCATCCGCCGGCGCTGGCGGCACTGACCCAGGCCGGTGTCGCGAAAGAGATGAGCAGCGAAGGTGTGCAGATCCGCCGCGGCGAGGCCCGCAGCAGCGGCCGGCCCGTGGCGGCGGTGGATTTTTCCGCTGCTTCTTCGGAATTCCCGTATGTGCTGACCCTGCCTCAGCTGCGGACCGAGGCGATTTTGGAGGCCCGGCTGCGCGAACTGGATCCACACGCCCTGGTGCGCGGGGCGAAGGTGGACAGCCTGCACGACGACGGCAGCCGGGTCCTGCTGCGCGGCACCACCGGGTTTGCGGGCGTGCCACGGCCGGAGCTGGCCGGGGTGGCACAGCCGGGCCTGGCCGGTGAAGCACAGCCGGGCCGGCCTTTTGAGACATCGGCCCGGATCACCGTGGCCGCCGACGGCGCACGCTCTCCCGTGCGTCGATTGCTGGGCACGTCGTGCCGAACCCGGGATTTGCCGGACACCTACCTCATGGGCGATTTCGCGGACACCACGGGCGACGGCCCGGTGGGCGTGCTGTACCTGGAGTCTGGAGGCATTGTGGAATCCTTTCCGCTGCCCGGCGGCATCCGGCGCTGGGTCGCCCACACTGACACGCTCTTGTCCGGAGCCACGGCCGCAGACTTGGCTGCGCTGGTGGCCGAGCGGACCGGCGTGCGTCCGGATCCGGCGTCGAACACCATGCTCAGTGCGTTCTCGGTGCGTACCGGGCTGGCGCGTGACCTGGTGCGCGGCCGGACCGTGCTCATCGGCGATGCGGCCCACGAGGTCAGTCCGATCGGCGGGCAGGGCATGAACCTCGGCTGGCTGGACGCCGCCGAACTCGCCCCGATCATCGTTGCGTCCCTGCGCGGAGAGGATGTGGGCGCGGCGCTGGCGGCTTTTGGACGGAACAGGCGCCGGGCCGCCGTCGTCGCATCCCTTCAGGCCCAGCTGAACATGGTGCTCGGCCGGCCCTTGGCACCTCGCCTGCTGGCGGCCCGCAATGCCGGCCTGTCCCGTCTTTTCCGGATCCGGGCCGCGGGAAACCTGGTGGCCCGCCGCTTCACCATGCAGTAGTGCAGACTTGCGGGTATGGAAACATCCACGGAACCCGTTCTCGATTACGACGCCGCCGCCCGTTTCTGGGATGCGTACGCAGCCGCCTTTCCCCGGCAGGCCGCAGCCGCCGGGACCTACACCGTCGAGGCGTTCGGCGACTCACCGGAACTTGCCGATCAACTGCTGTCGCTGGTGTTGGCCGGACGCAAGCGGGCCACTTCATCTCACGTGGCCGAATACATGGCCGAAGGCGAACCGCTGCCCCGGATCGGCGTCCACTGGGTTGTCTGCGACGGCAGCGGGGAGCCGGGAGCCATTCTGCGCACCACCGAACTGAAGATCGGAACCTTCGCCGACGCAGATGAAGCCTTCGCGCGCGATGAGGGAGAGGACGACCTGTCCCTGGCATCCTGGCGGCGGGAGCACCAAAAGTACTGGGAACGTACAGCCGCGGCGCGGGGTGAAAGCTGGTCGGAGAGGGATGAGCTGGTCTTCGAACGCTTCGACCTGGTCTGGCCTGCCCGCGGTTCGCTCGGTTCCTGACAGCTGTACCGAAGCTTGGCCGCAGCTTGCCGGAATCCGCCCTCCCACCTATTTCCCCGCCCACATCCACCGGCAGAGGTTCACCGGGATGACTCCGGCCCGGCCCCGCTGAGGGGACCGGGCCGGAGTCTGGGTTTCAGGCGTTGGAGCTGCCGCTCGTCAGCTTTCGGTCTCGTAGCTGGAGGGCCGGGCACCGGCTGCCGTGCGGGACCGCGCTCCCCTGTCCGGCTCTCCGCCGCCGTCAGACTCAGCGGGAGACGGGACAGTGGAAGGACCCGCCGCAGCGGCGGGAACGGTGGGCATGGCGCCGGAGTTCACCATTTCGGATCCCCCGGTCAGTCCCGGCTCGACCGGCATCTTGGCTGTCGGCTGGATGTCCAGGGTGCGGCGCAGCACCTGTTCCTTAATGAACAGCACGGCAATCAGTGCAACTACGGAAATGACGGCGGCGATCTGGAAGATGGTGGCCGTGGCGTCGCCGTAGGCGGCACGGAAGATGCCCTGGACGGCCTCGGGCAGCCCGCCAATATCCAATGAGTCTCCGGCTCCGCCGTCAGTCACCGGAATGTTGGCGGCACGCAGGCCGTCGGCTGCCCGGCTGCTGACCGAACTGGACATTACCGCGCCCAGGACTGATACACCCACAGCACCGCCCACCGTGCGGAAGAACGCGATGGACGCGCTGGCCGATCCAACTTCGGAAACCTTGACCGTGTTCTGGACGGCCAGGACGAGGTTCTGCATGAGCAGGCCCATGCCCAGGCCGAGCACGAAGATGTAGAGGCTGACCAGGAGCATGTCGGTTTCATGGTCCATGCTGCCGGCCAGTCCGGTGCCGGCTATGACCATGATCGTCCCGGCGATCAGGTACCTCTTCCATTTGCCGAAGCGGCTGATCAGCTGACCGGAGCCAACGGATCCCATCAGGTTCCCCGCGATCATGGGGAGCATCAGGAGGCCCGCTTCGGTGGGGCTGTAGCCGCGGGCGATCTGGAAGTACTGTCCCAGGAAGGTGGTGGAACCGAACATGGCAATGCCAACGGCAACCGAGGCCACAATGGCCAGCGCAGTGGTGCGTTCGCGGATGATCTTCAGCGGAATGATGGGTTCACGGACCTTGGATTCCACCAGGACCAAAAGCGCCAGCAGCACGATGCTCGTGCCCACCATGGCGGCGGTCTGCCAGGACATCCATTCGTAGTAGCCGTCCTTGCCGGCAAACGAGACCCAGATCAGCAGCAGGGAAACCCCGGCGGTGAGCAGGATGGAACCCAGCCAGTCGATGCTGACCTTGCGCCGGGTGTGGGGCAGGCGAAGGGTGACCTGCAGGAGGAACAGTGCAACCACGGCAAGCGGCACGCACAGGAAGAAGGTCCATCGCCAGCCCAGCGGGCTGTCCACGATAAAGCCGCCCAGCAGGGGGCCGCCTGCGGTGGCAACGGCCATGACTGCGCCCATATAGCCGGAGTACCGGCCGCGCTCGCGTGGCGGAATGATCGAGCCGATGACGGCCTGGACCAGAGCGGTCAGTCCACCCATGCCGATCCCCTGGATGACCCGTGCAGTAAGCAGGACCGGCATGTTGTCGGCGAGCCCGGCCACCACGGAACCGATGACGAAGACGATGATGCTCAGCTGGACGAGGAGTTTCTTGCTGAAAAGATCAGCTAGCTTTCCCCAGATGGGAGTGGACACGGCGTTGGCCAGCAGCGCCGCGGTCACGACCCAGGCGAAGTCGGTCTGGGTGCCGTGCAGGTCCGCCATGATGGTCGGCAGCGCGTTGGCCACGATGGTGGTGCTCAGCATAGCCGTGAACAGGGCGGCCAACAGGCCGGTCAGTGCCTGCAGGATCTGCCGGTGGCTCATTTCTCCGGGGACCTGGGCTTGGCGGGCGGGTTTGCCGCTCTTTCCACGTTTCGGGCTGCTGCCGGACGTGCCTGCGGGGGCCGAGGTGTTCGGGTTCTCTGCGGTGCTGGATCTTTGCGGCTCTGTCACTTGGTTTTTTCTCCTGCCGGGATGGGCGGTTGATGGGTGCCCGGCTTCATTGCTCGGATCGATGTATGCAGTGTGTCGGCCAGTTTGGCCAGGGAATCGCTGGCGGACGTTGCTTCCTCGTTGGACCAGTCATCCAGCATTTGCTGCAGCAGTTCGGAACGGCGGCGCATCTCTTCCACCACCGCCGAGCTTCCGGCCGGAGTGAGGCTGATCAGGTACGCCCGGCCGTCCTCCGGGTGTGGACGACGGGACACATAGCCCATCTCCACGAGCTCGGAGATGTGCCGGCTCAGGCCCGCCGCACCAATGCCGAGCTTTTTCGCCAGTTCCGTTGCCCGGATTTCCGGCTGTTCCCCGATGAGACGCAGGACTGCCTGCAGCGCAGTGCCCGGCCCGCGGGGGTCGGTGCTTCGCTGGGCCACGCAGCGCAGCTCACGCTGGAGCCGGAACACTTGGACAATTAATTCTTCAGCGGTCTGCTGGTTTACGGCCACGAAACACCTGCCTGGAAGCACTTTATTGTTTGCCTCAGGCAACAATAAGCCGACTGCTTGCCTGAGTCAACCAATTTGCCGGGGAAAGTTTGGTGACACTCACAACTCTCGAAAGAGCCACATGCAAGGTGGTCTTGCTCACACGGGAGAGGGCAAGCTAGCCTTGCGTTCATGAACCCGGAAGCGAAAGTTAAATCGACCAGGCGGTTGCTGCTCATTGTTGTCCTTGCCGGCCTTGGCCTCGGCGTGGTTGGAGCATTCATCGGAATGGGTGTTCCCGGCCTCATCATCAGCATCACCGGCTGGATCCTCGTCGTCGCCGGCATAGCTTGGCTGCTGACGCCCCACCTTCAGAGATCGACGGCAGCTTCCCGGCCCGGATCGTGGCGCCCCGGTGACGACGCCTCATGACCGCTTTCTCCGATGCGCGGCTGGCCGTTGAACTGTCCAAGCTCGCAGCGGCGCATGGAGCTGAATCCTCCAGTCAGGCGCCCCCTTCCTCTGATGCGCCCCTTTCCTCTGACGCTCCCTCTTCCAGCGATGCTGCCGCCGGAGCCCTGCCCTCCACAGAGCAGTTGCTCGCTGCCGTCGCCTCCTTCCACGACCTGGTGCGGATCTCCTCCGAGTTGCAGGGTCAGGCCGTGAGGGCAGCCCATGACGGCGGGGTGAGCTGGGCGAAAATCGGCAGCGTTCTGGGCACGTCGCGGCAGGCAGTCCAGCAGCGGTTCGATCCGAACTACTTTCCGGCCGGCGCCCAGGCAACAGCTGCCGTCCCGGCCCGGGAACCCGCCGGATTCCCGGCAGGCAGCACCCGGATCCTGGGACCGGTCGCGCGGGCCGAGGAAGTCCGTCACCTGACCGAGGCATGCGCGCAGGGCTGGCGGCTCATCCGGTCCCTGCATGGTGAACATGTGCTCCGGCGGGACAACCGGGCCTGGGAGGTCAAACGGGTGTCAGTGTTCTCCGCCCGGCCAATGCCCTCGGCCCGGGACGGCTGGCGGGCAGCCGCCACCCGTTTCCCGGACTGCTTCTATATCCGCCCGCTGGAGAAGGAAGAACCCGAAGACTGACGCACCAGCGGGAAGAGGTCTCCGGAGTCAGAGCCCCAGGTGGGTCGGAGCGAACAGGCCGATTGTCGCCTCCACCACCACCACGTTGGGGCCGTCGGCAGCCAGTGATTCCTCCAGCGCCCGCCGGACACCGTCAGGCGTGGTCCGCCGTGCGGGTACGCCAAAGGCCTCGGCCAGCTTCACGAAGTCCGGGCCGGCAAGTTCCGTTGCGGTGGCCTTGCCAAAGGCCTCGACCATGTACTCACGCAGGATCCCGTAGCCGCCGTCGTCGACAATCAGCCAGGTAACGGGCAGGTTGTGCTGCCGGGCGGTGGCCAGTTCGGCAATCGAATACATCGCCGAGCCGTCGCCGGAGACGGCCAGCACGCGTTCCCCGAGGCCGACGGCGCCTCCGATGGCGCCGGGATAGCCGTACCCCAGCCCGCCGGCACCCTGGGCCGAGTGGAACTGGCCGGATTTTGCGTCCCAGCAGCTCCAGGCCCAGTAGGCGGAGATGGTCATGTCCCAGAAAGTCTGCATGCCGGCAGGGACGGCAGCGCGGATGTCTGCCATGAAGGCGCGTTCCATCCCCAGATCCTGGCTGTCCAGGCGGGCAGAAACCTTTGCCAGGGTCGCGGCCACAACGTCCTCCGGGCTCTGCCCGTGCCAGTCCGGTTCCCGGCGGGGCGCATCGAGGAGAGCCTGCTCCAGGGCACGGTCCAGGGCAGCGAGGGCCTGGCCGGCGTCCGCCCGAATTCCCAGCGCGGGCTGGTTGGATTCCAGTACCCGGGGTTCGGCGTCAATCTGGATGATCCGGCCGCGGGGCTTCAGGGTGAAGTAGTTAGAGGTAACCTCACCCAGCGAGGATCCAACAACGAGCAATACGTCGGCGTCTTCGAGGACCTCGGTGGTGTGGCGGTCCTCGATCCACGACTGCAGGGACAGTTCATGGTTCCAGGGGAAGGCTCCGTTGCCGCCGGGGGTGCAGATGACCGGTGCGCGCAGCTTCTTGGCGAGCGCCAGTAAATCCTCCTCCGCCCCGCCGCGCCGGGTGCCGCCCCCGGCGATGACCGCTGGGCGTTCCGCGGCGGCGAGCCAGCGCACAGCTTCCTTGACCAGTTCGGTGCGGGGCGGGTTATCAAACGGTTCAGCCAGCGCATCTTCCACCGCCGGCACCATGGTGGGGTTCAGCAGGACGTTTTGCGGCACTTCAAGCCAGACGGGTCCCATCGGTGAGGAGATGGCCTCCGTCCACGCATCCTGGATGGCCGACGGAATGCCGGACGCGTGCTGGATCAACCGCTGGCTCTTGGTGACGTTGGCGGCCGAGGCCTTCTGGTCATCCAGCTGGTGCAGCATCCCGCGGCGGCGTGCACCCAGGCCCTCGATGGGGATTTGGCTGGCGACCACCACCATTGGCACGCCCGTCGCGTAGGCCTCCTGCAGTCCGGACAACGCGGTCAGGGCGCCGGGACCGGTCGAAAGGAACAGCACCCCCACCTGGCCGGTGGCGCGGGAGAAACCGTCTGCGGCAAAGGCCGAGTTGTTTTCCACCCGTGAGGAGACAAACCGCAGGTCGGAGCGGGACAACGCATCAAAAAGCCCCAGTGCGTGCTGCCCGGGAATCCCAAAAACGGTGGTGGCGCCGAGCGCGGCGAGGGTTTCCACCACCAGGTCCCCGCCGTTGCGCACGGCGGCGCCGGCCGCCGGCATGGCTGCTGTTGCGGTTGCCTCGTCCCGGATGTTGTGCGCCGCCGTTCCGCCGACGGGCGATACATCGGGCTGACCTGTCATGTTCCTTCCGGCAGCCACGTTCCTTCCGTCAGTCACGTTCATGCCGGCAGCCCCATCAGCGTGATCAGGTCATAGGCAACATGTGAGGCGGCAACGGCGGTGATGTCTGCGTGGTCGTAGGCCGGAGCAACCTCGACGACGTCCGCTCCCACCAGGTTCAGGCCGCGCAGCCCGCGCAGGATTTCCAGGAGTTCGCGGCTGGTCATGCCGCCGGCCTCGGGAGTTCCTGTTCCCGGTGCATGCGCCGGGTCCAAAACGTCAATGTCGACGGAAACGTACAGCGGCCGGCTCCCAATGCGGTCCCGCAGTTTTGCGGCCACCTCATCCACGCCCTGCCGGAGCACATCGGAAGAGGTCAGGATGCCAAAGCCGAACCGCCGGTCATCCTCCAGGTCACGCTTGCCGTAGAGCGGGCCACGGGTTCCCACGTGGGAAATTGCTTCCGTGTCGAGGATGCCTTCTTCCACGGCCCGGCGGAACGGGGTCCCGTGGGTGTATTCAGCGCCAAAGTAGCTGTCCCACGTGTCCAGGTGGGCGTCGAAGTGCAGCAGCGCCACGGGCTGCCCGGCGCGCTCGGACGCGGCCCGCAGCAGCGGCAGGGCGATGGTGTGGTCTCCGCCCAGTGTCAGCAGCTTGGTGCCGCTTTCCGTCAGGTCCATGGCGTTGGCCTGTACCGTCTCAATGGCTTCATCGATGTTGAAGGGGTTTACCGCCATGTCGCCGGCATCGGCCACCTGCAGGTTTTCGAACGGCGAAGCATCCTGCGCCGGATTGTAGGGGCGCAGCAACCGGGAGGCTTCCCGGACATGGTTGGCCCCAAAGCGGGCGCCGGGGCGGAAGGACACGCCACTGTCAAAGGGCACCCCCACCACGGCAACATCGGCATACTGCACCTCGTCCAGGCGCGGCAGGCGCGCGTAGGTGGCGGGGCCGGCGTAACGCGGCACCAGTGACGCGTCGATCGGGCCGAGGTTTCCATTGGCAGTGATCCGCGGGGGATTGAGCATTTGAGATTCTCCAGATTCCAGTTCCGCCGTGTGGGGCCTCCCCGGTTCGATGCCGCCGAGCCTACCAAGTTGGTTGCCTAATAAGCATTAAGTGTTTCCCCTGAGGCTAAAGTGGAACGTGGGCGCAGGTCAAGACTAGGCTGTGAGTATGGCGGCTCATCAGCACAGTGCGGACAATAACTACGACGTCGACGTCCTGATCGTGGGAGCGGGGCCCACGGGGCTGGCCCTTGCGGCCCAATTGAGCAGTTTTGGCACCAGTTTCCGCATCATCGACCGCCAGCTGAACCGCTCCGAACATTCCCGGGCACTTGCCCTGCAGCCCCGGACGCTCGAAGCGCTCCGGCCGTTTGGCCTGAGCGCCGGCCTGGCGGCAGCCGGGCACCCGGCCCGCGGGCTCCACCTGCACCTGCCGGAGCAGACCATCCCGGTGGACCTGTCCGACGCCGGCATCGAAGACTCCGAATACCAGCACCTGCTCTTCCTCTCCCAGGCCGAGACTGAACGTGCCTTGGTTTCCCATCTGGGCGCCCAGGGTATCCGGGTGGAACGCGGCGCTGAGCTGCACGATCTGGAACGGCTGGACCCCGAGGATCCGTTTGCCGGCATGGAAGCCAAAATCCAGCGACTGGACCGCGGCATCGAGCGCATCCGGGCGCGCTACGTCGTCGGCGCCGACGGCGCCCACAGCACGGTGCGGGCCAAGGCCGGCATGGACTGGCGCGGCAGCGACTACCCCGGCACTTTTGTGCTGGCCGATCTGGAAGCCGACGGCGTTGAGCCGGGCGTTATCCACTCCTACCTCAACGACGACGGCTTCATGATGCTGTTCCCGCTGGGCAGCCCTTCCTCATGGCGGCTGATCGGCATGAAGGAGGAGGGCGACACCTCCGAGGCCACCCTGGATTCGCTCCAGGAGATGGCCGATAAATTCACCGGCGGCGCTCTCCAGCTGAAGGACCCGCAGTGGATCAGCAGCTTCAAGCTCTCCCACCAGATCGCCGAGTATTACCAGTCGGGGTCCGTTTTCCTCGCCGGTGACGCCGCGCATGTCCACTCCCCCGTGGCTGCCCAGGGCATGAACACCGGCATCCAGGACGCAATGAACCTGGGGTGGAAGCTCGCCCTGGGTGCACGCGGCCTGGCGTCGGATGAGCTCGTGGACAGCTATGACGCCGAACGGCGTCCGGTGGGGCAAGGCATCCTGCAGTTCACGGACCGCGTCTTCAAGCTGGCCTCCAGCCGCAGCGCGCTGCTGAAATTCCCGCGCACCAAGCTCCTGCCGGCCATCGCACCCAAAGCCTCCGGTTCGAAAATGCTGCGGAGCCGGCTCTTCCGGACGGTTTCCCAGCTCGACACCGCGTACCGCGGCAGCGACATGGTGGATACGGGCGATGCCCGGCTGCCGGCTTTCCTGACCGCTGGCCCGAAGTCCGGTGACCGGCTGCCCGATGCCGTGGTGCTCGACCATGGCAGGGAAACACGGCTGCACGACATCCTGGCCACACCGGGGTTCCACGTCCTCCTTTGCGGCCGCGGCTGGCCTGCGGATACGCAGCTCCGGCTGCATGATGCACTGGGCCGCCTGTCGCCGTGGCTGAGTGTCCAGCGCCTGAACGTGGGAAGCCGGCTGGCAGCCGACAGCCCCAACGAAATCCAGGACATCAGCGGGCTGGCCTTTGAGCGCCTGGGCCTGAGCGTCCGCCGCCCCGAACTGCTGGTGGTCCGTCCGGACGGACACATCGGGTTCCGCTCTTCCGGCACCGACATCACCGGTGCCGTTGATTACCTCAACCGCATCACAACGCCGGCCTCAGTTCCCCAGCCGGCGTAGCGGCCATCTCCGCCTAGCTGCTCCAGCCGGCCTGGCTGGTTAGGTTAGCCGCCGGGCCGGCTGGGCTGGTTTGGTTAGCCGCCGGGCCGGCTGGGCTGGTTTGGTTAGCCACCGGGCCGGTCTGGCTGGGCGCCGGGCTGACGAGCGTCCACAGGACCACGGCCTCGTCATTAGTGGGGTTGTGCCATGAGTGCGGTTCCTGGCCGGGAAATGTGACTGTATCCCCTTCGGCCAGCTCCACGGACTCTCCGGCGAAGACCAGGACAAAGCGGCCCCGCGCCACATGCAGGACCTCAACATCGCAGTCCACCGAATAGAGCTCGGTCTCCCCTGAGCCCCCGGGAGCTATGACTGCCCGGATCACCTGCACGCGGCGCTCGGTCCGGGGAGTCACGAGCCGCTCGGTGATTCCCGTACCACCAAGGTTCACCGACGGAGCATCCACCCACCGGGTCACTTCGGTGGCCGGAGCGGTGAAGAGATCCCCAATGGAGATGGACAGCACCTGGCATAACGTCAGCAGGGAAGCCACCGACGGCGAGGTCAGGTCCCGCTCCACCCGGCTCAGGAAACCCTTGGTCAGCCCGGTGGCCGCGGCAACCTGCTCAATGGTCATCCGGCGGGCTTGACGGGCCAAACGGATCCGCGGGCCGATGGCCACCGGCGCGTTGGAGGGCTCTACGGGCAACGCCTTCATCACGGACGCAGTCCTTTCGCGAACGGTTCTTCCTCCGGGCAGGCCAAGGTCATCCTAGGCCTTGTCGGCCGCGCCGGCAGCTGCGTCGGGCGTAGAGGCTTCCGAGTCTTCGGGTTCCGGGAGTTCGGCAACGTCGTCGGGGTCGCCGTCATCCTCCCCGATCCACACCTTGATGATTGCCCAGGACACGGCGGCAATCGGCACCGACAGGATGGCACCGATGATGCCGGCCAGAATGGTTCCGGCGGTCAGGGCCAGCAGGATCACCAGGGCGTGGATGCTCAGGGTCCGGCCCATGACCACCGGCTGCAGGAAGTTTCCTTCCAGCTGGTTGACCGCAATAATCACGATGACGACGATCAGTGCGACAAGCGGGCCGTTGGCGACCAGCGCGATCAGCGCGGCGAGGACACCGGCTGCCGTGGCACCCACCAGTGGAATGAACGAGCCGACAAAGACGATCACGGACAGTGGCAGCGCCAGCGGCACCTGCAGGATGAACAGCGCTGCTCCGATGCAGATCGAGTCCACGGCGGCCACAATCGCGGTTCCGCGCACGTAGCCGCCAAGGACCTCCATGGCACGGGCGCCGGACAGCCGGGCCTTGTCCCGCCGCTCTCCGTGGAACCAGCGCAGGACAAAAGCCCAGATTTTGTCGCCGTCCTTGAGGAAGTAGAAGAGCACCACGGCCATCAGCAGGAAGCCGGTGACAAAGTTGGTTGCCGCTCCGATGCCGGCCAGCGCCCCGCTGCCGGCAGTGGAGCTGGTGGCGAAGTCAATGGCGGCATCCCGGGCGTCCGTGATGGTGTCGCTGTCGAGCGGGATGGGGCTTTCCTGGAGCAGCCGGTACAGCTCGTTGAAGCCCTCCACCGCCTGGTCCACCAGGGAGCTCCACTCGCTCCGGATGGCAAAGACAATGCCGGTGATGAGTCCGCCGAAGGCCGCAAGCAACAGCAGGAAGGAGACACCGGTTGCCAGCGCGCTCGGCCAGCCCTTGCGGCGCAGCCAATTCACGAACGGCGCGATTGCTGCTGCCAGGATCAGGGCCAGCAGCACGGGAATGACCACGAGGGTGATCTGCCGCAGGCCGTAGACAGTGACACCGACCAGGAGCAGGACCAGGAGGATCTGAGCTGACCGCTGGCCCGCGTGCCCCAAGGTTCCGCTCCAATACCGCTGAGGTGAGTCTGCGGCCTGCCTGCGCTGTTCGGTGGACGGGATTCTGGGCATGGCCTGGTCTTCCTGTTGGCGTAACCGGTACGGAATTGCTGGCGAAACGTTGGGGGCCGGCGGGTTAGGGATTGTTCTGTGGTGCGGCGGCGCCGTCGACGCCGTTTTGGGCTTCGCTCTCGGGTGCGGTGAGCTGGTCACGGACATGGCGGCGCAGGACCTTGCCGATCAGGGAACGCGGCAGATCGGGAATCTGCACAATCCTGCGCGGCACCTTATAAGCGGCCAGCTCGTTGCGGACATAAGTCCGCACCTCTTCGGCGTCGAAGTGTGCATCCTGTTTCAAAACCACGGCTGCAACCACATCTTCCCCACCTCCGGCTTTCCCGATCCCGACGACGGCGGCATCGGCAATGCTTGAGTGGCGCTTGAGCGCTTCCTCCACCTCGGAGGGAGAAACGTTGAAACCGCCGGTGATGATCAACTCCTTGATCCGGTCCTGGATCGTGACGAAGTGGTCATCATCCACGGTGACAATGTCACCGGTTCGGAACCATCCGCCGTCGAGCAGTGCCGCCTGGGTTTCCGCCGGCTTGTTCCAATAGCCCTGGAACACCTGGGGTCCGCGGATCAGCAGCTCTCCCTGTTGGCCGTGCGGGCGGTCCACCTGCGGATTATCCGGATCCACGACCCGGATATCGGTCAGCGGAAAGGGAACCCCGACTGTTCCGGGCTTCCGCGTGGGACCCATGGGATTGCCGATTGCCACGGGTGATGTTTCGGTCAGCCCATAACCCTCGATCAGGTAGCCGCCGGTTGCCTCTTCCCACGCGCTGACGGTGGATGTCGGGAGGTTCATGGCTCCGGAAATCGCAAACCGCACGCCCTGCAGGGAGACACCCTGCTCATCGGCCGCGCTGACAATCCGGTCATAAATCGGCGGAACGGCCGGCAGGAACGTCGGCGGGGTCTTCTTGACGGCCTTCAGCACGAGGTCGGCATCAAACTTGGGAAACAGCACCAGCCGTGCTCCGAGGCTCATCGCAAAGGTCAGGCAGAGCGTGAGTCCGTAGGCATGGAACATGGGCAGCACCGCGTAGAACGTTTCCTTGCCCGGCCGCAGCCCCGGAACCCAGGCCCGGCCCTGAGCGGCGTTGGCCATCAGGTTGGCGTGGGTCAGCATGGCGCCCTTCGGGACGCCCGTGGTCCCGCTGGTGTACTGGATGACGGCCAGGTCCGATGCCTCGGGCCGGGGGTGCCTGCGCCGCAGCGGCCGGTGGTCCAGCAGCTTCTTCCATGGGAGAACCAGGCGTGCTCCGCTGCGCGGAGCCTTGGACACGGTCAGGGCACTGCGGGCCTTGCGGGCTGCCGGCACCGGCAGCTTGAGGGCCAGACGGTTTCCCAGCGGCATGCTGTCGACCAGGTTGACGGAAATGATGGTGCGCAGCGGAATGTCGGCCGGCATGGCCTGCACCCGTTCCACGGCCTTGTCCCAGACGACGGCCACGGTGGCGCCGTGATCCTCAAACTGGTGGCGCAGCTCCCGGTCGGTGTAGAGCGGGTTATGTTCGACCACGACGGCGCCCAGACGCAGAGCAGCGTAGAACGCCACGATGTGCTGCGGACAGTTCGGCAGCACCAGGGCCACCCGGTCACCTTTTCTGACGCCGAGCTTCCGGAGACCGGTCGCCGCCCTGCGGATTTGTTCGCCGAGGGCTTGGTAGCTGGTGACAGCTCCGAAGAACTGCAGTGCCGGCTTGGACCCGAACTTCCGGATCGACTCCTCCACCATGTCCACCAGGGAGCCGTCCGGCAGGCGCAGATCCGCAGGGACGCCCTCTCCGTAATGGCGGGTCCAGGGACGCTCCAGCTCGGTCAGGTCTGAGGAGGCTTGAGTACTCACATGCTCGACTTTAGCCGCTGTCCGGGGCGCCTCCCGCCGCGCATTGCCGCTACCGGCGCCAAACCTGCCTCCTGCTGGCCGCATGTTGCCTTCCTCGGGTTTCACTAGGTTCTCCGCTACACTGTTAGCTCGAAGGGGAGTAGCTCCGGCCCTCCCGCAGAATCAATCTTAGTGAACGCCAAGCGCGCGCACTGGACTCTGCGGTGACGGCCGAGGTCTGTCGACATACTGGACGCCACCGCGCGGCCCGGCATTCCACCCGAACGCACTGTGCGCCGGGCGAGCGAGACCTTCGGTCAGTTTCGCCATCAGCTGACCGGAGCACCCCGAACAGCTCCGGTCGTCCACCAGGAGCATTGTGAATCCCCACCCCGCAGGCGCGCCTTCCGAACGTCCGCAGCCGCCGTCGTCGTCCGATCTGAAGCGCTGGCGGCAGTACCTCGCCGACGAACGCGCCGAAGCCGACACCTACCGCTACCTGGCTGAGCGCCGTACCGGGGAAGAACGGGACATCCTCCTCGCCCTGGCCGACGCCGAGGGCCGCCATGAGGCCCACTGGGTTGAACTGCTGGGCGATGAAGCCAACCGCCGCACCAAGGCCTCCCTCCGTAACCGGCTGCTCGGATTCCTGGCCCGCCGCTTCGGGTCGGTGTTTGTCCTTGCCCTTGCGCAGCGAGCCGAAGGCCGCTCCCCCTATGCGAGTGATCCGAACGCCACCAGCGCCATGGCCGCCGACGAGCAGATCCACGAGGAAGTGGTGCGCGGGCTGGCCACCAGGGGCCGGACCCGGCTCTCCGGTAACTTCCGGGCGGCTGTCTTCGGCGCCAATGACGGGCTCGTTTCCAATCTGGCCCTGGTCATGGGCATCGGGGCAACGGGCGTATCCAGCGGCTTCATTCTTTTCAGCGGCCTGGCGGGCCTGCTGGCCGGGGCACTGTCCATGGGTGCGGGCGAATATGTGTCGGTGCGCTCCCAGCGCGAGCTGCTCGAGGCGTCCCGTCCCACACAGATCACGCTGGCCGCGGCAAAGTCCCTGGACATCGACGCCAACGAGCTGGTGCTGGTCTACCGGGCGCGCGGCATGTCCCCCGAAGCGGCCGAGCACCGGGCTGCTGAACGCATGGGGCTGTACAACTGCGACTGTGATCCCAGTTTCTCGCTAAACCCGGAAGCATCCGTTGAGGGCACTGACGATCATGAATCCGTCGGCACCGGACTCGGCGCCGCACTGTCCAGTTTCTGCTTTTTCGCCTCCGGGGCCATCATTCCGGTCCTGCCGTACATTTTCGGGTTCACCGGGCTTTCCGCCGTCATCATTTCCTGCGTCCTGGTGGGCCTCGCCCTGCTGATGACCGGCGCCGTCGTAGGCCTGCTCTCCGGTGCTTCCCCGCTGAAACGCGGTGTGCGGCAGCTGGCCATCGGACTTGGCGCGGCCGGCGCCACCTACCTCTTGGGCATGTTGTTCGGCACCGGCGTCGCCTAGCACCAGGCGCGGCGCCTTGCCTTTTTGCCTGCCGCGGAGAACGATGCGGAAGAACTGCGACTACTTCCGTAAGGATCATTCATGACCATCCTGTCTCCTGTCCTGCCGCTGCGAGGTGGCGCCCAGATCCCCCAAATCGGCCTGGGCACCTGGCCAATGGACGACGACGAGGCGGCCCGCGCCGTCGACACCGCCGTCGGTCTTGGTTACCGCCACTTCGACACAGCGGAGAACTACCGCAATGAAAAGGGGGTCGGTGAAGGGCTGCGGCGCAGCGGCCTGGACCGCAGCGAAGCCTTCATCACCACCAAATTCAATAAGGAATGGCACAGCTTCGACGGCGCCCGCAAAGCTGCTGAGGCTGCGCTGCAGCGGCTGGGCACCGACTACGTGGATTTGCTCCTCATCCACTGGCCGAACCCGGAACTCAACCAGTATGTCGACGCTTTCCGGGGAATGCGTGCAGTGCAGGACGACGGACTGGTCCGCGCGATCGGGGTGTCCAACTTCAAGCCCGCCCACCTGCAGCAGCTGTCCGACGCCGGTTTGGTTCCCGAGGTGAACCAGATCCAGCTGGATCCGTACCATCCGCGCCGTGACGTCCGGGAAGCCCATGCCCGCCTCGGAATCGTGACGGAGGCCTGGAGCCCGCTGGGCAAGGGCAGCGACCTGCTGAAGGATTCACGCATCACGGCTCTGGCCGATAAATACGGCAAGACTCCCGCCCAGATCGTGCTGCGCTGGGACGTCCAGTCCGGATTTGTCACCATTCCCAAATCCGCCAATCCCCAGCGGATGGCGGAGAACCTGGACATCTTTGGCTTTGAGCTCGATGCCGAGGAGATGGCGTCCCTTGGCGGCATGGAGACGGACGGCCGCATCTCGGATTCGGACGTCTTCGGCCACTAGCAGCGCTGTTTCGGTGACGTTGGGCCGGTGATGCTGTTCCGGCAGCGCTGTTTCGGCAGCACCGGTCCGGCAGTGCTTGTCCGGCAGCGCTGGTCAGACGCGCTTGTCCGACGCGCTTGTCCCGGCATGAGTTGTCCCGACACCAGTTGTCCACAGGAAAACCCACTCCATATCCCCGCTCCAAGGTCTCGGTTAGATTGAGCGGACCGGCTGGAACCGGCGCCGCGGCTCTCCCCCAGCCCACCCGACAAACCGCCGGGAGGGCTGCGTTCACCGTCCTTGGGCGGGCTGCGCGGGCTGTGCGGCAAAAGGAGGGAAGGGAGACCCATGGTTGCCTACGACATTGACACCACTGCAGTGCTGGAAGCGGTCCGGCACACGGAAGCAGAGCTTTCCGAGCTGGTCCCCGTTCCCGCCAACCTGCAGCGCAGCGTGCACGCCGTGGAAGCCGCCCTCGGTTCCAGCCGGGTGGCCAAGGCGTTTACCGCTTATGGAACCGGGGAACTACTGCCGGTTTGGCGGACGGTCCTCAGCCGCGCAGAGGACGCAGTCCAAAACGTCACTCAAGCAGTTGCCGAGTATCTGCGCGCTGATGAAGAGATGCGGGTGAGGGCTGAAGCAGCCTCAGCCGCCGTCCCGGAGCCTTCCGGGCAGCCGGGGGACCATGTTCCCCCACCCGCTGCCGTCCCCATCGTCCCGCAGGCAAGGCCGGCCCCGCTCCCCGGCGGCGGAGGCGGAGGCGGAGGCGGAGGCCAGGGTTCTGCAGAGGCGGCTCCGTTCCTCCCCGGCAACGGAGGCGGAGACCAGGGCTCGGCAAAGCCCATTCCCTTCCTCCCCGGCGGCGGAGAAGGGTACCCGGGCGCAGCAGAGCCGGATCCGGAACCCACAACGTTAGTGCCCCTGCCCGGGCCGCCGCCGTGGCACCCGGGATGGCTGTTCCGCCCGGCGCTGCCGGGACGCCCGCCCTTCATCCCGGCGCGTGATTTGATGCTGCGGCTTCGCTTTCCCTGCCCGGGACATTGGCATCCGCATCCAGACTTCAGACCGCGCTGGTGGGGCCCCGCTTATCCCCCCGGCGGCTGGCACCCCCGGTGGCCTGAGCCTGGGCGTCCACCAGGTTCATGGTTTCCGCGGTGGCCGGAACCCTGTCGTCCGCCGGGTGCTTGGTTTCCCCGCTGGCCGGAGCCCGGGTTGCCGCCTCAAGGAAGAGTTCCCTGGTGGCCGGCCCGTCCGCTTCCGGGATTGATTCGGCTTCCCAGGGTTTTTCCGCCTCCCGGTCATGTTTATGAGTGGCCCTTGGAGACCAAACGGCTGCCCTTCGCTGTAGCCGTTGACGACTCGGGATCTGTTTCCCGTGGATCCTCCAGCGGAAAGTGGGGCCTGACATGATTTCGTCCGTCGATCTGAGCGGCACCGCCGGGCTGCCGGTCATATCGGAGCTCATGACGGGAGCCGCCTCGCTGTCGAAGTGCAGTTCCACTGCCGCAGATTCCCTCGAACGTGCGCATGACCGCTGGTCGTTGCTCTCCGATGCCTACGCCGCCCCGGAAGAGCATCAGGTCCATCGTGCGATGGACGGTCCACGCGACGCCGCGCGGGCCGCCCGCCACGCAGCCGTCCGCGCGGCGGAGGCGTTGGGGACCTTCGCCGCCGCCGTCGCGGATATCCGCAGGAGGCGCCTGGAATTGCAGGACGCTGTGGCCGAACTGCAGGAGAAGGAGGAACCGGTCATTCTCCCCGGAATGATCGTGGCAGGGGCCGAAACCCCCATGACTTTTGCGGAAGCCATGCTGCAAGCCAGGGCGGACCAGCTGAGCCAGGATCTGGCCGCTGCCGAGGACCAATGCATCGCGGTGCTTCACCGGTTGGCCGGCCCCTCCACAGCGGCCCGGACAAGGGCGGAGCAATAGAGAACAGGCCATGACAATTAGCCGCGGTGGATGTGCGGTTCAACACTCCCGATGTTCCAAGTCCCTTAGGGCGGCGGGAAACCAAGCCTCCCGATTCGTCCCGTGCCCGGGTTAAAATTTGACTTGCGTATGGAAGCGGGAAACTCTAATAGAGATTAAGCATCACCACGTACCAGGTACGGAAGAAACGCATTAGAGGGGCAGCGTCGCTTTCATAACCCGGTAGTGCCATGCCCGCAGTGCACGAACACCTGCGAATCCGGGCCCCGGCGGCCTCCTCTCTAGCTGCCCGACGATCCCCCTGCGGGAACCGGGCAATTCTTCCGTTAAACCAGGAAGAAACACCTAGGAAGGCCTATGGCTAACATGACTGAGCCCACCCCGGATTCCGGGCTGGGTCTGGAAGGACGCGGCGGAGACTCCCTCCACCCGGACGCCGGAACAGCAGCATCACCCGTCGATGCGGTTCCCGCCGAGCCCGACGCAGATCCGGACCAGGAGCTGCTGACGCAGCTTCGCGAGACCGAACGCGCGCATGAAACCGCGCGCGCCACCGAGACCCCCGCCAGGCTGGATAAGGTTCTCTTCGGAGTAACCGGTGCTCTGGCCATCGCCTTCATTCTGTGGGGTTTCTTCGGCCGCGAGTCCCTGGCCACCTCGTCCCAGACAGCACTGGACTGGGTTATGGAGCACACCGGCTGGATGTTTGTCCTGCTGGCGTCCTTCTTTGTTGTCTTCGTCCTGTGGCTGGCTTTGGGCCGCTTCGGCAACATTCCGCTCGGCAAGGATGATGAGGAACCCGAGTACAAGACGCTCTCCTGGATTTCCATGATGTTCGCCGCCGGCATGGGCATTGGTCTCATGTTCTACGGTGTCGCGGAGCCGATGTTCCACTTCATTTCGCCGCCTCCGGGCACTGTGGACGGTGAGACTCCCGAAGCCATCCGGACGGCAATGGCCACTTCGGTCTTCCACTGGGGGCTGCATCCGTGGGCCATGTACGCCATCGTGGGTATTGCCATGGCTTACGGCACGTACCGGCTGGGGAGGAAGCAGCTGATTTCCTCCGCTTTCACTTCCCTGTTCGGCCGGGCACGGGTGGATGGACCGCTGGGCAAACTCCTCAACATCTTCGCTATCTTCGCCACCTTGTTCGGCACCGCCGCCTCACTGGGCCTGGGAGCTCTCCAGATCGGCAGCGGGCTGGAGTCTCAGGGGTGGGTCGCCAGCGTTGGCACGCCCATTCTGGTGGCCATCGTCGCTATCCTGACCGCATGTTTTGTTGCCTCTGCCATGTCCGGAATTTCCAAGGGCATCCAGTGGCTCTCCAACATCAACATGGGACTGGCCGTGCTGCTGGCGATTATTGTCTTTATCGCCGGTCCGACGCTCTTCATCCTGAACGTCATTCCTTCCGCCATCGCTGACTATGCGGGGAACATGGCCGAGATGGCTTCTCGCACCGAGGCCGTTGGCGATGAGACGATGCGCGACTGGCTCTCGGGATGGACCATCTTCTACTGGGCATGGTGGCTCTCCTGGACGCCTTTTGTGGGCATGTTCATTGCCCGCATCAGCCGCGGCCGCACTATCCGTCAGTTCGTGACCGGCGTCCTGCTGGTCCCGTTCAGCGTTACCATCCTCTGGTTCTCCATCTTCGGCGGCGCCGCCATCGGCACCCAGCAAAACGCAGCACCCGGTGATGCCGATGCCCTGGTGGCTGCAGCAGGCTCGGATGCCGCGCTGTTCGAGCTGTTCGCCCTGCTGCCCATGCCTAACCTGATAGCCGCGGCTGTTGGCGTCCTGGCGATGGTCCTCGTGGGTATCTTTTTCGTCACCGGAGCTGATTCCGCGTCCATCGTCATGGCCTCGCTCAGCTCCAACGGTGCTGAGCACCCGGCGCGTGCCGTGGTGGTTTTCTGGGGCGTCCTGACCGGAGCGGTCGCCGCCGTAATGCTCTTGGCCGGCGGTGATGAGCCCTCCGCGGCACTTGATGCCCTTCAGCGCATCACCATCGTGGCAGCCCTGCCGTTTGCGCTGGTCATGCTTCTCCTGACAGTGGCGCTGACGAAGGATTTGGCCCGCGACCCGATGGCCCTGCGCCGGCAGCTGACCAAGTCGGTGGTGGAGCGTGCCATCGCCGCCGGTGTGGATGAGCACGGCGGGTCGACCTTCGACCTCGCCACGCAGGAACACGACACCACGGCGCACGATGTCATCACTCCCGCCCCCGTCCCGGCACGTCCGGCGCCGTCGGCGGCTGATGGCGAGGGTCCGCTGCGGCCGCGCGGCTAACCTGCGCCTGCAGTAAAAACGCAGCCCCACAACAACAGGGACCTGCCACCGATCACCGGTGGCAGGTCCCTGTTTGTTGGGAAAGGATGTTTTGTTGGGAAAGGATGTTGGGAACAGCTGGCCTACTTGGTCCCTGCAGCCTTCAGCTCGGTTTCCAACTGCTCCAGGGACTTGCCCTGGGTCTCCGGCATGAAGCGCCGCACGAACAGGATGGCGCAGAGGCCCAGCCCCACGAAGATGAAGAACGTGCTGGAAATTCCCAGTCCTGCCATCAGCATCGGGAAGGAGAATCCGACGGCGAAGTTGGCCATCCACTGCACGAATACTGAGAGTCCCATTCCCAGGCCGCGGACCCGCAGCGGGAAGATCTCCGCGATCATCAGCCAGGTCACCGGTGAGATGGAGCCCTGCTGGAAAGCCAGGAACGCCACGGTCAGGGACAGCACCACAAAGCCGCGGGCAGTGCCTTCGGCCATGGTCAGCGACGCCACACCAATCAACAGAAGCGTCGATGACGTTCCGATCAATCCGGTGATGAGCATCGGACGGCGGCCCACCTTGCCGAGCAGCCAGATGCCCAGGATGGCGACGGCAACCGACACGACGCCGTTGGCGATGTTCGCGGTCAGCGCGGCCTCGGTGCCAAACCCGGCGTCAGCCAGGATCTGCGTGCCGTAGTACACGATCGCATTGACGCCGGTGATCTGCTGGACCACCGACATGCCCATGCCGATGAGCAGCACCCGGAACAGCCAGGGCTCGGCAAAGTCCTTCAGCGAGCCGCGGCGGGTGGTCTCATCGCTTGCCAGCGCACGCACGTCGTCATACTCGGTCTGTGCGTCTTCGGAGCTGCGGATTTTCTGCAGCACGGCCAGCATCTGCGGGTACCGGCCCTGCGCGGCGAGCCAGCGCGGGCTCTCCGGCACGAACTTCATTCCGATCCAGAGGGCGATGGCAGGCAGTGTCGCCACGGCCAGCATCCAGCGCCAGACGTGGTTTTCCTCGCCCCATACGTTGCCGATCACGGCATTGGTGGTGAACGCGGCCAGCTGGCCGGTGACGATCATCAGCTGGTCTCTCGTCACCATCTGCCCGCGTCGGGCGGCCGGCGCAATTTCGGACAGGAACATGGGCACGACGGCGGATGCCCCGCCCACGGCCAGGCCCAGGACCACCCGGGCCGCGACCATCAGCCCAACGGACGGCGCCACCGCGGTGCCGAGCGCTCCGGCGAGAAAGACCATGGCCAGCATCATGAGCAGCCGGCGGCGCCCGAAGCGGTCCGCGAGCTGACCGGCAATAACTGCGCCGAACGCGGCTCCAAACAGCAGGCTGGAGGTGATCAGTCCTTCGGTGAAGGGCGTCAGCCCCAGATCCTCCTGCATGAAGGGCAGCGCCCCGTTGATGACTCCGGTGTCATAGCCAAACAGGAACCCGCCCAGGGTGGCGATCCAGGAGGCGCGGCCCAGGGCGCCGCGGTGGCGGCTGCTCCCCTGTTTCGCGGATGCTCCGGGGGAAAGAAGTGTGGACATCAAAGGTCTTTCTGCGTATATCCGAGCGCACAAAACCCCCGTCGGTCGGAGGAACTCCGGCCGACGGGGGTCTGCGTGCGTGTACTAGAGTGCTGCGAAAACTTCGCGCAGCAGGGTGGCGGTCTCGGACGGCGTCTTGCCGACCTTCACGCCGGCAGCCTCGAGGGCTTCCTTCTTGGCCTGTGCGGTTCCTGCGGAACCGGAGACGATGGCGCCTGCGTGGCCCATGGTCTTGCCTTCGGGAGCCGTGAAGCCTGCCACGTAGCCAACAACCGGCTTGGTGACGTTGGCCTTGATGAACTCGGCTGCACGCTCTTCAGCGTCACCGCCGATTTCGCCGATCATGACGATGGCCTTGGTCTCGGGATCAGCTTCGAACGCAGCCAGGGCGTCGATGTGCGTGGTGCCGATGACGGGGTCGCCGCCGATGCCGATTGCGGTGGAGAAGCCCAGGTCCCGCAGTTCGTACATCATCTGGTAGGTCAGGGTGCCGGACTTGGACACCAGGCCGATCGGGCCCTTGGAGGTGATGTTGTTCGGCGTGATGCCGACCAGCGCCTCGCCCGGAGTGATGATGCCCGGGCAGTTCGGGCCGATGATGCGGGTGATCTGGTTGCCGTTTTCGTCCACCTTGGACTGGGCGTGGGCCCAGAACTCGGCGGAGTCCTGCACGGGGACACCTTCGGTGATTACGACGACGAGGCCGATGCCAGCGTCGATCGCTTCCATGACGGCGTCCTTGGTGAAGGCCGGCGGCACGAAGACGATGGAAACATCGGCGTTGGTCTTGTCGATGGCCTCGGTGACGGTGCCGAAGACGGGCAGTTCCACGTCGCCGTGGGTGACCGTGGTACCGGCTTTGCGGGCGTTAACGCCGCCGACAACCTGGGTTCCGGCCTTGAGCATCAGGGCGGTGTGTTTGGTTCCTTCGCCGCCGGTGATGCCCTGAACGATGACCTTGGAGTCCTTGTTCAAAAAGATAGACATAAGGGGATTCTCTTTCTAAAGGTTCGACAGGCTCTGGATCAGCGAGCGGCGTGAGCGAGCTCGGCAGCCTTGTCGGCGCCTTCGTCCATGGTGGTGGCCAGCGTGACCAGCGGGTGGTTGGCGTCGGCCAGGATGCGGCGGCCTTCTTCGACGTTGTTGCCGTCCAGGCGGACGACCAGCGGCTTGTTGGCTTCGTCGCCGAGGATTTCCAGGGCCTTGACGATGCCGTTGGCCACCGCGTCACAGGCGGTGATGCCGCCGAAGACGTTCACGAACACGGACTTGACCTGCTCGTCATTGAGAATGACGTCCAGACCCGCAGCCATGACGGCCGCGGAAGCTCCGCCGCCGATGTCCAGGAAGTTGGCCGGCTTGACGTTGCCGTGCTTCTCGCCGGCGTAGGCCACGACGTCGAGCGTGGACATGACCAGGCCCGCACCGTTGCCGATGATGCCCACCTGGCCGTCAAGCTTGACGTAGTTGAGGTCGTTGGCCTTGGCCTTGGCCTCCAGCGGGTCGGCAGCGGCCTTGTCTTCCAGCTCGGCGTGGCCGGGCTGGCGGAAGTCTGCGTTTTCGTCGAGCGAGACCTTGCCGTCGAGGGCCAGGATGTCGCCGTTGCCGGTGCGAACCAGCGGGTTGACCTCCACCAGGGTGGCGTCTTCCTTGACGAAGACGTCCCACAGCTTGAGGATCGCGTTGATGACGCCGTCGCGCAGCTCGGGAGCGAACCCTGCGGCGTCAACGATCTCTTCGGCCTTGGCCTGATCGATGCCGACGGCGGGATCAACGGCCACGCGGGCCAGGGCGTCGGGACGCTCAACGGCGAGGACCTCGATCTCCATGCCGCCTTCCACCGAGCACATGGCCAGGTAGTTGCGGTTGGCGCGGTCCAGAAGGACGGAGAAGTAGAACTCCTCGGCGATGTCGGCGCCCTGGGCGATCATCACGGTGTTGACGGTATGGCCCTTGATGTCCATACCGAGGATGTCGGAAGCGTACGAGAACGCCTCGTCAGGAGTCTTTGCGACCTTGACGCCGCCGGCCTTGCCTCGGCCACCGACCTTGACCTGTGCTTTGACGACAACAACGCCGCCAATCTTCTCGGCTGCAGCTTTTGCTTCTTCGGGAGTGTGCGCCACGATTCCGGCAAGCACGGGTACACCGTGCGCCTCAAACATATCGCGCGCCTGATATTCAAACAGGTCCACGGGCTAGTGTCCTTCTACGTCGAAGTAGGTTTACATTCGATCAGATGATCGCCGGAGCAAATGCGTCATGCCGGTCTGCCCCACTGGAACTTTAGTCGCTCGGCATCCAACGCCGCCCCCAGACTACCCCTTTAGTGATCAAGCGCACAGTTCTATGGTTTGTAGAATTCGCGGCGCGTGGGCTATGAAGGCAGGGCCGGGACGGGGGTCAGGATTCCTTGGTCAGCGGCGCGTAACGCAGCAGCAGGCGCTTCTCTCCGACGTCGAACTTCACCTTTGCGACGGTCTTGTCGCCCGTGCCTTCGACCGCCAGCACGGTTCCGTGGCCAAAGGTGGTGTGGTTGACCTTGTCCCCCACCCCCACGGAAATGACCTCTTTCTGGGGCTGAACCCGTCCGATGGCCTTGGCCACCGGAGCCGCGGCAATGCTGCCGCCGGTGCCCAGCGCCGAACCGGCTCCCCAGGAGGATCCCCCGTAGCGGCTGGAGCCGGAGCCGGTGCTGCCGCCCCACGTGGGCCGGTCCATGCCCTCGCGCTTCCAGTCGATCAGTTCTCCCGGGATTTCACCGACAAACTGGCTGGCCGGGTTGTATTGGCTTTGCCCCCACATGCTGCGCACTTCCGAGCGCGTGATGTACAGGCGTTTCCGCGCCCGGGTGAGGCCCACGTAGGCGAGCCGCCGTTCCTCGGCCAGTTCCGCGGGGTCGGTGGCCGAGCGCTGGTGCGGGAACAGCCCCTGCTCCATGCCGGTCAGGAAGACAACTGGGAATTCCAGGCCCTTGGCGGTGTGCAGCGTCATCAGCGTGACCACGCCCTGGCGGCGGGACTCCTCGACGGCGGCGGCCACTTCCTCGGCGGAACCCTCCGGGGCATCCGGGATGGAATCGGCGTCGGCCACGAGGGAAACCTGTTCAAGGAACTCCCCCAGGGATCCCTCGGGGTTTTCCTTTTCGTATTCGCGGACCACAGCGACGAGTTCGGCGAGGTTCTCCACCCGGGATTCGTCCTGCGGATCGGCGGAGGAGCGCAGCTGGGCCAGGTAGCCGGTCTGTTCCAGCACCGCTTCCAGGGCAGCGGATGCTCCGGAGCCGTTCGCCACCTCGGCGAGGTCGTCGATGAGCTTGACGAACCCGTTGACGGCGTTCAGCGAGCGGGTGGCCAGCCCCGGGGCCTCTGCCGCGCGGCGGAGGGCAGCCATGAACGAGATGCGTTCCCGTTCGGCCAGGGCCGCCACTGAGTATTCGGCACGGTCGCCGATGCCCCGCTTGGGTTCGTTCAGGATCCGGCGCAGGTTCACGACGTCGTCGGAATTGACCAGCACCCGCAGGTAAGCAAGCGCGTCCTTGATTTCCTTGCGCTCGTAGAACCGGGTACCGCCTACGACCTTGTAGGGCAGCCCCACGCGCACCAGGACGTCTTCGAGGGAACGGGACTGGGCGTTGGTCCGGTAGAAGACTGCCACATCCCCCGGGCGCAGGTTTTCCTCATCCTGCAGCCGGTCGATTTCCTCGGCAATGAACCGCGCTTCCTCGTGTTCGTTTTCGCCGACGTAGCCAACGATCTTTTCACCGCTGCCCTCGGCCGTCCACAGCCGTTTCTCGGGCCGGTTGGGATTGCGGGAAATGACCGCGTTGGCCGCGTTCAGGATGTTCTGGGTGGAGCGGTAGTTCTGCTCCAGCAGGATGGTCCGGGCGGAGGGGTAATCCTTCTCGAAATCCACGATGTTGCGCACGTCGGCACCGCGGAACGCATAGATGGACTGGTCGGAGTCGCCCACGACAGTCAGCTCGGCCGGCGGAATGTCCAGGGTGTTGCCTTCCCCGGGGACACCGACGAGTTCCCGCACCAGGGCGTACTGGGCATGGTTGGTGTCCTGGTACTCGTCCACCAGGATGTGGCGGAAACGGCGGCGGTAGTATTCGGCAACCCCGGGGAACGCGCGGAACATGTAGACCGTCTGTGCGATCAGGTCGTCGAAGTCCATCGCGTTGGCCGAGCGCATGCGTTCCGTGTAGCCCTTGTAGACCTCGGCGACGGCCTGCTCGAACGGGTCCGAGTAGTTCGCCGAGGCGGCAAAGGACTCGTCGTCGATCAGTTCATTCTTCAGCGCCGAAATCTTGTGCATGATCATTTTGGGCGTGAAGCGCTTGGGATCAAGGTCCAGGCCCTTGGCCACCAGTGTGATCAGGCGCAGCGAGTCCGCGGAGTCGTAGATCGAGAAGTTGGAATTCATGCCCACCGACTTAGCCTCGCGGCGCAGGATCCGCACGCAGGAGGAGTGGAAGGTGGAGATCCACATGGTTTTCGCGACGCCGCCCACGAGCGCCTCGATCCGCTCACGCATTTCCGCGGCGGCCTTGTTCGTGAAGGTGATCGCCAGGATCTGGCCGGGATTGGAACGCCCGGTGGCCATCAGGTACGCGATCCGGTGACTGAGCACACGGGTTTTTCCGGAGCCGGCCCCGGCCACGATCAGCAGCGGCGACCCGCCGTGCTTGACGGCTTCTTCCTGCTGCGGGTTCAGCCCCTGGAGCAGGTCTGCCGCCCGTTGTTCATCCACGCGGGAATTCTTCCCCGGATGCTGGGCCTGGCTCTGGGCGTGTTCCGCATCAGCGGACTCCCCCTGGGCATCAGTGGCGCGGGAGGAGTCCGTTTTAGCGGCTGAAAAGTACGGATCAAAAAGATAGTCCATGGTGTTCTTAAGTCTAGGTGCTGGCGCCGACTCTTTCCGGCGGGTCCACACCCGGGCTACACGGCGGCCAGGGCACCGCTGATTTCACGCACGGCAGAGGCCGTCCCGGCAATGTGCCAGCGGAAGCCGTTCACCACGGTGACCGCTGTGCTGCCGCCGGCTGCCCGGACTATGGCCTTGCCCGGCAGCCAGTCCCATTCGGGGCAGCTGTGCTGGAACCAGGCGCCGAGCCGTCCGGACGCCACGCCGCCAAGATCGCAGGAGCCCGACCCCAGCATCCGGATAGTTGCGGTCCGCGCAGCGGCAGCCGTCCAGGGGCCGGCCACTTCCGGACGCAGCAGCCACGTAGGATGCAGATACGTTCCGGCGCTGAGGCGGTCCAGGGGGACATCATCGAGCCGGGGCAGCGGCACACCGTTGAGGGTTGCCGGATGATCTTCCCCGCCCAGCCACAGCCGGTCTTCCTGCGGCTGATAGATGGCACCCAGCAGCACTTCGGGGTCCCCGTTCAGGGACTCGGGCTCATCAGCTTTCAGGGCCAGGGCTGAACACCAGTAGGTGGATCCGGCGAAAAAGTTGTAGGTGCCGTCCACCGGGTCGATCACCCAGGACCGCCCGGAGGTGCCGGTGACGCTGGCACCTTCCTCACCCACAATCCCGTCGTCTGGCCGCAGCCGGCGGAGCCGGTCCACCACCAGCTTTTCCGCCGCGTGGTCGGCGGCGGTCACGACGTCGGACACCGTGGTTTTCGACGTGGCTGTCAGTCCCTGCGAGCGCATGCGCAGGGCCAGCGCACCGGCGTCGCGCACCAGCTCCGCTGCCAGGGAGAAGTCGTCAGTTGCTGCCTTAACACTCATGCAGCCACCCTATCGGGCAGAAGATGTCCCGGGGAGAAGCTCTGCGGTCCGAATTGCCGGCGCACGCGGCGATACTCTGTAGGTATGGGAAAAACTCCGGCACAGCGGGCGGCCAAGCACGGCGAGAAGGCTGCCCTGCCCCCGCATTTAGCGAACCAGGCTGCACCACGCTCACCGCAGCAGGCCAAAAGCAACGCAAACCTGATCCTCGTCGCGGCGGTGGCCACCACACTGTTCATGTTCTTCTACCTGCATCTGATGGTCTTGAGCCAAATGACCCAGATCGCCGGCGGGATGGCCATGCCGGATTCGCTCGTGGGCGGCTACAGCATGGAGTATCTGAATGACCTGCGCTCGGTCATGGACGAGGATGCCCTCGGCCAGCTCAGCTACGTGCACAAAACCGCCGGAACAATTTTCCCGCTCATTTTCGGCTTCACCTGGCTGCTGATCATCGGCTTGAACGCCCGCGGCCGCATCAGGCGCTGGGTGCTGTGGGCGGCGCCAATCCTCTTCGTCGTTGTTGACCTGTGGGAAAACGTGGCCATTGACGCTGCCCTGGGGGCGGACACCCTCTCCAGTTCAGACGCGGCACTGGCCAGCGCCCTGACCATAGCCCGCTGGGTGCTTTTCGGACTCAGCCTTCTGGCTTCGGCCGTTGCCGTGTTCAGCAGGCGCGGTCCCAAGATTCCCAGCTGACTTTCACCAGTAAGGGCCCCGCCGGAGAATTTCCGGCGGGGCCCTTACGTTATGTGCGGTGCTTTCCGTGCGTCACCCTGTCCATCGACTGCGGTTCCGCCGGCTGCCTCAGCAGCTAGTTGGCACGGTGCGCCCCGGCGGGTGCCGTCTCCCGCTTGGGACCGGAGTCGTTCCCCGGCTCCGCCTCGTGCCGGCCGCCGGTGCCGCCCTGGCCTGCGGGCTTGGAGGGCCACCAGAACCTCTCCCCCAGGGTGAAGGCCAGCGCCGGAACAATGACCGTCCGCACCACCAGGGTGTCCAGCAGCACGCCGATGGCCACTGTGATGCCCACCTGGGTCAGCGTCACCAGCGGCAGCACGCCCAGGACCGCAAACACTGCGGCGAGAAGGATACCGGCGCTGGTGATCACGCCGCCGGTGGACCGCAGGGCACTGAGCATGCCTTCCTTGGTCCCCTTGGTCATGGCGTTCTCACGGGCGCGGGTGGTGAGGAAGATGTTGTAGTCCACACCCAGCGCCACCAGGAAGATAAACGAGTACAGCAGCGTGAGCGTGTCCAGGGCAGGGAAGCCCAGGACGTTGACGAACAGGAACCAGCTGATGCCGGTGCTGGCAACAAAGGTCAGGAGCACTGATGCAACCAGCAGCACCGGAGCCACCAGGCTGCGCAGCAGCACCACCAGGACCAGGAAGACCAGGATGATGACTGAGGTCACCACGAGCGTGAGGTCGTGCTGGTTTGCGGCCAGCTGGTCCACGCGTTCGGCTGCTTCTCCGCCCACCAGTGCACCGTACTCGGGGTTGGCGGCCAGATCCGACCGCAGTTCCTCGATAAATTCGTTGGACTCGGCGGTGCCGGGCTCATACGTGTCGATGATGTCGATGCGTGTCAGGCCGTCGTGCTCCGACGCCGTTTCAGCCCCCGAGACGCTTTCCAGTGCTGACACTTCTTCGATCACCGCATCAGCACTGTCGGAGTTCACCAGCACGATCACCGGCGAGGATGAGCCGGCGGGGAACCCTTCGGCCAGGGTTTCCGCTGCCGTGACGGCCTGCGGCTTCTCAGTGAACTGCTCGTTTTCGCTCAGGCCGATCTGCACGTTGAACAGCAGTCCGCCGGCGGCCAGCAGGACGACGACGGCGGCACCGGCGATGCGCTTGGGTGCACGCGCCGTAGCCTCACCGAGCTTGCCCCAGAACTTGCCTTCACGGGCGGCGTCGCCGACCTTCGGCACGAACGGCCAGAACAGCTTCCGGCCGAGCAGCACCAGGGCCGCGGGCAGGATAAAGAGTGCACTGAGAATGGCCAGGACGATTCCCGTGGCGGCCGAGAAGCCCAGTCCGCGGTAGCTCAGGGTGTCGGTGAAGAGCAGCACCAAAAGTGCCAGAATGACGGTCCCGCCGGAAGCGATGATCGCTTCACGGGTGCGGGAGAGCGCCTTACCCATGGCCTCGTACTTGGATTCGTGGATGCGCAGTTCTTCGCGGTAGCGGGCGATCAGCAGCAGCGCGTAGTTGGTGGCGGCACCAAAGACGAGCACGCTGGTAATTCCCACGGCTGAGGGGTCAACGTCGATCCCGACCACCGGTGCCAGCAGGTCAACAACCTTCAGGGCTGCCTGTTCGATGGTTGCCACCACGGCCAGCGGCACAAGCCAGAGCCAGGGTGACCGGTACGTGATGAGCAACAGCAGTGCCACCACGCCTGCCGTAACCGTCAGCAGCACAAAGTTCGCGCCGGAAAAGACTCCGGCCAGATCGGCGGTGAAGGCGGCGCCGCCGGTCAGCTGTGCGGTCAAGCCGTCCGGTGCCGCGTCAGAGATTGCCCCGCGGAGGCTCTCCACCTCGGCCGATACTGCATCACCGTCGTCGGCTGCTGCCTGCAGCGTGACCGGAACCAGGCCCACCAGCTTGTTCTCCGAGACGATCGGGGGCACCTGCGGCGGCGGACCGACGGCGCCGAGTTCAGCCGCCGCCGCGTTGATGTCCGCGATGGCCGCCTGATCGGCGTCGGTCATTGCCTCCCCGTCTTCCCGGGACACCACAATCAGTGCTGTGGACTCTTGGGCATCGGGAAATTCTTCCAGGAGATCGTTCACCTGGGTTGTTTGGTAGGCCTCGTCGAGGCCGCCCACAGTGGACGCCTCGTTCTCTTGTGCCGGCAAAGCAAAGAGGCCGATGACGACCGCAAGGCTCAGCAGCAGCGTGACCCAGGCCGCTTTGGCCGATTTCACTATCCCTGCGCTCATGTCTGCTCCTGGTGCAATAAAGTATCTCTTAGAAAAAGTATCTCACTTTTAGAGATACTTCAAGGTAGAGTTACAATGTGATGGTGGAACAGAAGGATCTGCGGCGAAAGATCGTCAACGCAATCCGCGGCATGTCCCTGGACGGGCAGCGTGTGGCGGACACTTTCGCGCACCGCGAAGGCCTCAACGCAACCGACATGCGGGCCCTAACCCTGATCATGGAAGCGGAAACCCGCAGTGAAGCCCTCACCGCCGGTAAGCTCAGCGCCAAACTCGGGACATCAACAGGAGCCACCACCGCAGTCATCGACCGACTCGAACGCATTGGACATATCCACCGCAACCGGGACCACGCCGACCGCAGGAAGGTGACGCTGCACTTTGAGCCGCTGGCCATGCAGCTTGCGGCGGCCTACTTCGGCCCGCTGGGAGCACTGACGGATGACGTCATGAACCGGTACTCCACGGACGAGCTAGAAACAGTGCGCCGCTTCATGGAGGACATGCGCACGGCCTACGCTGCGCACCAGGCTGCGCTGGCGGAACCCCGGTCCACAGCCGGCGGCGCACCCGGGAGCGGATCAGACAGCGGCACCGGCCCTGGCCCCGAAACAGCCGCCGATTCAGGCCCCGGCGCCGGTCCGGACGCGCCTGCCGGACAACACGCACCGTAACGGATGCAGCAAGCCGGCCGCAGGAGCAGGTAAGCTGATAACCGCCTGCCGGCCAGTCCGGCGGCACGCCCTCGTAGCTCAGTAGGATAGAGCGGCCCTCTCCTAAAGGGCAGGTCGTCGGTTCGATTCCGGCCGGGGGCACCACGTAAATCCCGCACCAGATACGCCCTGCACACGCACGCCCCTCACCCGCACACCACATCGGCTTGGCGCCGAGTACGAGGGCCGCGTCGCCCGCCGCGGTGGCGGGCAGCCTTTCGGCCCGGCACCGCTAGCCGCGGACAGCTCCCTCATCCGGAACCTCTTCCACGGCAAACTGCGTCCCGTGCAGCTCCGCATACCGGCCACCGAGCTCCAGAAGCTCGGCGTGGGTGCCCTGCTCTGCAATGCGGCCGCCCTCGATGACTAGAATCTTGTCCGCGTTGCGGATGGTCGACAGCCGGTGGGCGATAACGACGGCGGTGCGGCCTTCCAGCGCCTCTCCCAGGGCCGCCTGCACGGCCGCTTCGGAGGTGGAGTCGAGAGCTGCCGTGGCTTCGTCCAGGATCACGATCCGCGGCTGCGCCAGCAGGAGCCGGGCGATGGTCATCCGCTGGCGTTCCCCGCCGGACAGCCGGTAGCCGCGCTCCCCCACCATGGTGTCCAAGCCGTCGGGCAGGGACCGGATCAGGTCCTCCAGCCTGGCTCGCCGCAGGGCATCCCACACCTGGTCCTCGCTGGCCTCGGGGTTGGCCAGCAGCAGGTTGGAGCGGATGCTCTCATGGAAGAGGTGCCCGTCCTGCGTCACCATGCCCAGTGCCTGGCGCATGGCGCCGAAGCTGACGTCCCGCACGTCCGTGCCGGAAAAACGCACCGCCCCGGAATCAACGTCGTACAGCCGCGACATCAGCTGGGCGATCGTGGATTTACCGGCGCCGGATGTGCCGACCAGCGCCACGGTCTGGCCTGGTTCCACCCGGAAGGAAATCCCGTGCAGCACTTCTTCGCCGCCGCGCGAGTCCAGGACGGCAACGTCTTCCAGCGAGGCCAGCGAAACCTTGTCGGCGGTTGGATAGGCAAACCGAACGTCGTCGAACTCCACGCCCAGCGGACCCTCCGGAACGGGAACCGTGGTTTCCTTTTCACGGATCAGCGGCTTCAGGTCAAGGATCTCGAAAACCCGCTCAAAACTGACCACGGCGCTCATGATTTCCACCCGGGCGTTGGCCAGCGAGGTCAGCGGCGCGTACAGGCGGGTCAGCAACAGGGCAAGGGTGACGACGTCGCCCGTGTTCAGGTTCCCGTTGAGTGCCAGGTATCCGCCCAAACCGTAAACCAAGGCCAGGGCCAGGGCTGAGACCAGCGTCAGTGCCGTGACAAACACAGCCTGCATCATGGCCATCTTCACCCCGATGTCCCGGACTCTTGCGGCACGGACGGCGAACTCGCTCGATTCCTGTTCGGGCCGGCCGAACAGCTTCACCAGCGTGGCTCCGGGGGCAGAGAACCGTTCGGTCATCTGGGTTCCCATGGAGGCATTGTGATTGGCGGCTTCACGCCGCAGCGCCGCCAGCCTTCCGCCCATGCGGCGGGCCGGAATGAGGAACACGGGCAGCAGCACCATGGCCAGCACTGTCACCTGCCAGGAGGTGTTGAGCATGACGATCAGGGTCAGGATGAGTGCGACGAGGTTACTCACCACGCCCGACAGAGTTCCGCTGAACGCCTGCTGTGCTCCAATGACGTCATTATTGAGCCGGCTAACCAGAGCTCCCGTGCGCGTGCGCGTGAAGAAAGCGATGGGCATGCGCTGCACGTGGTCAAAGACCGCCGTGCGCAGGTCCAGGATCACCTGCTCGCCGATCCTGGAGGAGAACCACCGGGTGGCCAGCGACACCGCCGAGTCCGCCACGGCGACAGCGGCAATCAGCAGGGCCAGCTGGATGACACGGCCGGCTGCCGACCCCGCAACAATGGAATTGACGACCTCGCCGGCCAGGACCGGGGTGGCCACGGCCAAAAAGGCCCCCAGGGTGGACAGCAGGACAAACCCCACCAGCTGCTTCTTGTAGGGGGAGGCGAAGTCAATGATCCGCCGCAGCGTCTCCCGTGAAATCTTGTTGTCGCTGCCCCTGGCGGTGGAGATCTTGTGCAGGGAACTCCACGCCGCGCCTTCCATGCTCATCTTTCCGCCTCCGTTGTATTCGCTCCTCAGTTTAAGCCTCGGCACCGACAGTCCATTCCCACCGGCGCTCCGCCCTGGCTGCCGGAAGGCCGGGGCCCGCCGTTTGACACAAAGGTGACCTCCGGCACAGGTGCGGCCGGGTCCGCTGGTACACTTCCATTCGCTGCACCCTCTCGGGAATTGCGCAGACGACGAAAGGCCTCCATGCCCAGGGTGCTTCAACCACTGCAACCGACGCCCGGCGATGCCTCGGCACAGTTTGCGGTAGTGGCGGTGCGCACCGGTGATCTTCGGGCTGCGGCGGACACCGTGCTGCGCGATGCAGGCCTGCTGACACTGCATGTGGAAGATGAGTCGGCCGCCATCCAGGCGCTCCAGGAACGCGACGTCGTTCTGGGAGTGGTGGACTCGGTCATGCTGGGAGGTGCTCGGCCTGACCAGCTGCGGCGTCTTCGGCAGGAACCTTCCGTTGCCGGGCTCCCGATCATCCTGCTTTCCGGCGGCCGGGAGCTGGACATCGAGTCCATGATCCAGCTTGGCATCACGGACTTCGTTGCCGGTCCGGCGGACGGCACGGATTTGGCGGCCCGGGTTGCCCTCGTCCTCGCCGGCAGCCGGGCCACCCGGCGCCGGAAAGTCGCCGCAGCACGGCTCCGGGACGATACCCGGGCAATCTCGGCCGCTCTGCGCGGGACCAATGATCCCGAGCGGATGGCGGCTTTGGTTGTGCGGGGCCTCGGTGAGACGTTTCGCGGCTGTCACGTCATGCTCGAGACCTTCCCGGGAGAGCGGGTTCCGGAGTTGGCGGCCGCCTGGGACCGTACCTTGCCGGCAAACGACTTCCGCCACATCCCCCGGGCTGAAGCGCTGCAGTTGTGTTCATCACTGTGGGAACGGGAAACCGTCCTGCGGGTCGAGGACCACCACAGCCCGGACGAGACCGATGGAAGGATCCTCGCCGAAGCAGCCCCACCCAATCTGCGGACTTCCGTGTTCGCACCGCTGGCCCACGGCGAGCAGGTCCTGGGTTACATCTGGATTGCCGGCACCACGGGCCCGCGGCACTGGAGCAGGACCGAACTCTCCCTGATCCAGCATGTCTGCGGAAACCTTGCCCACGGACTGGTCCAGGGACACCTGATCACCGCGCAGCGGGAGGTGCTGTCCCGGCTCAGGGAACTGGACCAGGCCAAAACCGACTTTGTGGCCACCGTCAATCATGAGCTCCGAACACCGCTGACATCCATCACTGGCTACCTGGACCTGATCTTGGACGGCTCCGCTGGGGAAGTCCCGGCACACATGGTGCAGATGCTGGACATCGTCGGGCGCAACGCGGCACGGCTGAACCAACTCATCACCGATCTGCTGACCATCTCCCGAAGCGATGCCCACGCCAGCCTGGCTGTGGAGGAAGTCGATCTGACTGGCCTGTTGGAATCGGTGGCGGCAGCGCTGGCCCCCGCGGCGGCGTCCAACGACATAGCATTGCGGCTTGCTCCCATGAAGGCACCCCTGCTGGTCGACGGCGACCAGGCGCAGCTGGAGCAGGTGTTTACGAATCTGTTTTCCAACGCCGTGAAGTTCACACCGCCGGGAGGGACAGTGGACGTGGTGGTTGACGACGTCAAGACAGAGTCCGGCCCGCAGCTCCGGATCAAGATCTCGGACACCGGGATCGGCATCCCCGAAGGCGAGGTTCCGAAGCTGTTCCGGCGGTTTTTCCGCGCATCCAACGCAACGGCTGCCGCGATTCCCGGCACTGGGCTGGGCCTGGCGATCGTGCAGGACATCGTCCTTCAGCACGGCGGAGAGCTGGACATCGATTCGGTGATGGGCCGGGGCACCACCGTAACCGTGCAGATTCCGTCCCAGCGCTGATCCGCTTCAGCTCGCCGCTGACGGGTCAGACGGAAATCCGCTCCGGAAACGCGTAGCAGTTCAGCGAAGTTCCGCGGCTAAAACCGACCAGGGTCATTCCGGCGTCCTCGGCCAGTTCCACCGACAGCGAGGACGGAGCGCTGACGGCTGCCAACACCGGAATTCCTGCAAGCTGGGCCTTTTGCACCAGTTCAAAGGACGCACGGCCGGATACCTGCAGGACGGTTCCGCGCAGCGGCAGCATGCCGGCGCGCACTGCCCACCCCACCACTTTGTCCACCGCGTTGTGCCGCCCCACGTCTTCGCGCAGGCACAGCAGCTCCCCCTCGGACGTGAAAAGGCCCGCGGCGTGAACGCCGCCGGTGCGGTCAAACACCTTCTGGTTGCGGCGCAGCTCTTCGGGCAGCGCTGCCAGCACCTCAAGAGGAATCCGCACGTCATCGGCGCCAAGGGAGAAGTGGGAGGACTTGCGGACCGCCTCGATCGATGCCGTTCCACAGATTCCGCAGGAGCTGGAGGTGTAGACGTGCCGCTCCATGGCAGTGTCCGGCAGAGCAGTGCCCGGCCGGAGCTGGACGTCCACGACGTTGAAGGTCTGCTGGCCGGACTCGTCGACGCCGGCGCAGTAGCGCAGGCTGATCAGTTGGGCAGGGTCCCAAATGATGCCTTCCGAGACCAGGAACCCGGCAACGAGATCAAAATCGTCACCGGGCGTCCTCATCGTGACCGTAAAGGAACGACCCTCGACTCGGATTTCCAGCGGCTCTTCGCCGGCCAGCACGTCTTCGCGTTTCGTGACCGTTCCATCCGTCCGGAATTTCGTGATGCGCCCGCGCCGGGTTACCCGTCCCATTCCGACTCCTTCACCGCTGTGTTTCTCATCCTGTGTTCCGTTCAGCGCCGCTGTTGTTCAGCGGCGCCGTTATTCAGCAACACTCATCTTGTTCAGCAACACTCATGTTGTTCAGCAGCACTGTTACTCAGATGCACCGTTTCCGGAGCGCTGCGCCGCGCAGTGCCACTCGCCCATTCAAACGCAGCGTTCCGGCCTCCGCCATACCCCTGCCTAGTGTGCCGGCGGTTCGTTCACGGTCCAGGGCAGGGGCAGCGCCGTGATCGCCTCGTCCTTGGTGCACCCGGCCTCCGGAACAACCATCACGGCGTCCGCGTCGGCAATCCCCCGCAGCATCCCCGACCGGAAGTACGGCGACGGAAGGGCCCGCCCGTTCTCGATTTTGCAAGGGACCAGCCGCGTGCGCCCGGGGAGCGGCTCAATGTCCACACCCACCAGGACATGCCGCTCCGGTGCCAGCGGAGCACCCCGGAGTCCGGCCAGCAGCGGCGAGAGCACGGTGAATACCGCCATCATTGCGGCGAGCGGATTGCCGGGCAGCGCCACGAGCAGCCGGCCGTCCGGAAGGCGGGCCAGCATAGTGGGGTGGCCCGGACGCATCGCGATGCCGTTGATGAGCATTTCTGCGTCCATGTCCTCCAGCGCCTGGCGCAGATGGTCCGCTTCGGAGCGTCCGGTGCCGCCGGTGGTGATCAGGACGTCCCCGGAGGACATGGCAATGGATGTTTCATCCGTGGCGTCGGTGCTCAGCGCCGCCACCACGTCCTCATAGCGGTCCGACAGGCGGCGGACAACGTCCATGCGTCCGCCCAGCATGGCCACGAGCTGGGGAAGCTGCGGTCCGAAGGTGTCCCGCACCTGGCCGGACTCGGGCAGCCCATATTCAATAACTTCGTCGCCGGTCAGCAGAAGTGATACCCGGGGAGCCCGGAGGACCGGCAGGGTGTCGTGGCCGCAGACCGCGGCCAGGGCAATGTGCGCCGGGTTCAGCAGCGTCCCGCGCGCAATGGTCACGTCCCCGGCTGCGGCTTCTTCTCCGGCGGGCCGGATGTGCTCCCCAATCCGGGGCTCATCAGCGCGTGCTGCATCGCTGAGGGACAGCATGGGAGTGTCTCCGCCGGAAAGCACGCCGCTCTCGGAACGCAGCACGCTGTGGGCCCCGGCAGGGATCATCCCGCCGGTGAGGATGCTGACCGCTTGGCCGGGCTGCAGTGGACGTCGTCCGGATTCCTTGTGGATCTGCCACCGCTCGGTCTTTGGCTCCTGGTGCGTGACCAGCTCCCACGGCGGCGGGCCGGCCACGGCCCAGCCGTCCATGGCCGACGACGCATAGTGGGGAACGGGCTGCAGTGCGGTGACGTCCTCGGCGAGGACCTGCCCCAGCGCCTCAGCCAGCGGCACGGTCTCATAGGGCAGCGGCCGGCCCGCGGCGAATGCCACGCCGCGCGCCTGTTCCCAGGGCGAGTTGGGCTGGAGCGGCAGTATCACGGGAGTGGAATTATCAGTTGTCATTGAACCCTCCGGTTTCGCCGTAGTTCTTGCATTCGCGGGCCGCCACACGCATGGCCGCTCCCATGGCCACGGTGTCGTCAGCCTGTCCGCTGCCCGCCGCCATTCCTGCCGCGAATCCGGCCACGAACGTGGTCAACGGAGCGGCCGGACGCACCACTGAATGAGCTGCGTCGGACGCCAGCTGCAGCACTGCACCGACGTCCACCGCGGTTCCTTCCAGCTCCAAGGCGGTCAGCAGCCTGCCGCACCACGCTTCGAGTTGTTCTTCCTGGCTTGCCATTTCCTGCTCCTCTGCTGGCCTTCATCCGCACGCTGCGGGCCTTAGGTCTGTGCAGGGCGGCCGGCTTCCACCGACCAGCGCCGGGCATCCTCCCACGTGTCAACATCCGCTGTGCTGTGGGCGGGCACCAAGACGTCCCTCCACTGCACCCTAGCAAGGAGCCTCTTCATCGATAGATTTGCCAAGCCGCCTGGCCTGTCGGATTGGCTGACGGCCTCCCCCAGCTCGGCGCTCCTGTACAGTGCGGCCAACGGCTGGGCACGGCCGGTTTCATCCACCGCCAGGAGCGATTCGGGTGCGTTTCCGGCGCCGTTACCGTTCCCTGACGCCGCAGCCGAAGCAACGGCCGCCGCCAGAAGGGTGTCGACAGCCGCGGCGATGAAGGGCATGTCGCAGGCTAGGACCAGTGTCCAGTCGGGCGTGGCGCGCCCGGCCCCGGCATCATGCTGCGCAAGTGACGTGAAAGCCGCGGCCACGGCTGCCGCCGGTCCGGAGAACGGCGGGTCCTCCCGCACCAGCAGGGCGCCCGCTCCGGCATGCTCAAGGGTTGCCGCCAGGTTCCCCGGTCCCGCCACGGCCAGGGCGGAAGCCCCGGCGGCGGCGTCCAGGGCAATACCGAGCAAGGTCCGGCCGGACACCTGCAGGAGCGCTTTGGGTGTCCCGTCCAGCCGTGAGGACCTCCCGCCGGCCAGGATCACGGCATTGAAGCGGGGGAAGCCCTGTTGTGTCGAAGCGTTCATGCCGCGGTGCCGGCATCCAGGAATTCATTCCATTGGGGTGCCGGCCGCTCGAGTTCCCGGATCTGCCACCGCGCACCGCGGGGCGGCTGGGGAAGGAAGCGCAGCTGCCATCCCAGCTGGTTCAGGGTTCTGTCACCCTTGGCGTTGTTGCAGCGGAGGCAGCATGCCACCATGTTCTCCCAGCTGTCATCGCCTCCCCTGGATTTGGGGAGGACATGGTCCACTGTCGACGCTGCTTTCCCGCAGTATGCGCACTGATGTGCGTCCCGGCGCAGGACGCCGCGCCGGGTGGCGGCTGTGCCTTCCCGGTATGGAATCTTCACGTACCGGTGCAGCAGGATCACTGACGGGCGGGCAAGAATCTCAGTGGGACCCACCACGGGGTCACCACTCTCCGCAATCACGCTGGCTTTGCCGGAGAGCACCAGCACCAGCGCCCGGCGGAAGCTGACTACGGCCAGCGGCTCGTAGCCTGCGTTCAGAACAAGAGTGCGCATGCACGGTCCTCTTCGCATGCCGGTCCGCCGGCGCTGCCATCCCGCCGGCGGAGGACGAACTTCGAATGATATGGAAAAGAGTATGCCCGGATCCGGGTCTTGGCCATTTCCGAACGCAGCACCTGTCTTTAACGAGTCAAGGGTTCCTCCCGAAGGAGGAACCCTTGACTACCGGCGTAAAACCGGTTGGTTCGACTGGCGGCCTGCTGCTTAGCCGACCCGGATGTAAACGCCTCCGGAGCCAAGCTCGGCCGGTGCCACGACGGTCGAATTGCCGTTGAAGCCGCCATGGATGGCCTGGCCGTTGCCGATGTAGACGGCAATGTGGGCCATCCCCATGCCACCGTCTGCGTAGTAGATCAGGTCCCCCGGCACTGCCTGCGAAGCACTGACCGTGCTGCCCAGGGACAGGTATCCGGCAGGCCAGTCATGGAAGCTGATGCCTGCTGCGGCCAACGAGTTCGTGACCAGCATGGTGCAGTCCTGCGATACACCCAGCTGCGCGTAGGCAGCCGCCGCGATAATCGCTGCAGTGCCCGACGACGCGGCGGGGGCTCCTTGGACAGCTCCGGCGCCGGCGGACGTCACCGCGGCTTCCGCTGCCTGCGCAGTGTTATTTACCTGAACAGTGTTATCTGCCTGCACAGCGTTGTCCGACTGCACACTGTTGTCCGACTGCACACTGTTGTCCGACTGCACAGCGACCTGCGGCTGCGGGGCTGCGTCAGGTGCCACGATGACGCCGGCCACTGCGGGGCGGTCGAAGTTCACCGTGGCGGTTTCGGGCACGGTCAGCGGGACAGCGGCCGACAGATCGAGGGCGCTGGTCTGAACATCGCGGAGCGGGTTCGACCCGGAGGCGTTGGCTGCCACACCGGAACTCAGCACGAGGCCCGAGGCGGCGACCACTACGGCTGCCTGGCGTCCGACCGTTCCCGCGTTGGCGGTTACGGCGTGGGCCAGCGCCGTCAGGGGCGCAGTGCGTTCTACCGGCGCCCGGTGGCGGGCGCGCTCAGTTGTCGATGACATGCGGGTGCAATCTCCGTTATCTGGCAGCTGGAATTAGCTGACGCGGACGAAGCTTGCGCCGCCGAGGTAGGACAGCGGGTGCAGGACGGTGTTCATGCCGTCGAAGCCGCCGCTGATGACCTGGCCGTTGCCAACGTAGATCGCTACGTGGCCGGAGGTGATGACGAGGTCGCCGGGTTCCGGGGAACCTACAACAGTGCCGTAGGCGTAGAACTGTGCCGGTGCGAGGTCTCCTACGGACTTGCCGATGGAGCGCAGTGCCTTTTCAACCATGGCGGTGCAGTCCTGGGCAACGCCAATCTGGCCGTAGGCGGAAGCCACGAGGGCTGCGCCGACGCCGCTGGATGCAACGGGTGCCGGAGCAGCCGGAGCGGCGGGGGCCGGAGTGTTGGCTGCCGGCGCCGCGGCGGGGGCAGTGTAGGCGGAGGTTGCCGGGGCCTGCTGGGTCTGCACAGCTGCAGCCTGCTGGGCCTGCTGCGCCTGGGCAGCTGCTGCGGCTTCTTCTGCGGCAACCTGTGCACGGTACTCAGCACCGGAAACCGACGAAACGGATTCAAGTGTTGCCAGCTCGAACGGGGCCTGCGCGGAAACCGATACGGCTCCGGTTGCGGTGACGGCGCTCAGCGGAGTGGCCTCAAGTGCCTGGCGGTCGGTGCTGACGGCGGCCTGGGCGGGAAGGCCCGCAGCCAGGACGAGGCCGGAAGCGGCGACGACGACGGCGGCCTGGCGGCCAAGGTTTCCAGCGTTGGAGGTAACGGCCCGCGATAATGCTGAAATTGGGCTCGTCTGGGTGGTGGCCGCGCGACGACGGCCATGAGCTACTGATGACACAAGTTTGCCTCTCCCAATGCCTACGAGGTGAGCTGTCGGATTCGGATGGGAGTCACCCGGCTGCTGGACCGTAAGGCCCGTGCAACTTAACCCCTAGGGCTTCTTGCGAAACCCGAATGTGGTTCCCCCGCCTCTGCCATGCGATGTTGCGAACGGATCTCAAACAGTGGCAGAGCTCGGCGATCTGTTCGAGAGTGCCCGATCTTTGGCCGATCAGGCACGAGGACGAGCGTACAACATGATTCCGGGAATGTCACGTTCAGGTCACGGAATGATGTTCCTGCGGTCACAACCAGCCGAGCGGATCCACTACGTCGCCGTTAACCATGACCTCAAAGTGCAGGTGGCAGCCCGTGGAGGCGCCCGTGGTGCCGCTGGCTCCCACAAGGTCTCCGCGCTCCACCGTCGCGCCAACGCCCACCACAAGGTTGGACATGTGGTTATAGGTGGTCTCAACGCCGTTGCCGTGGTCCACGACCACTCGGTTCCCGCCGCCGCCGTCGTGCCAGCCGGCAAAGGTGACGGTGCCCGAAGCAGCCGCGGTGACATCGGTGCCGCAGGCGGCCGCGAAGTCCTGGCCGCGGTGCAGCTCGCCGGCGCTTCCGGTGATGGGGCTAACCCGGTAGCCGAACCCGGAGGTCTGCACCAGTTCCGCTGCCAGCGGGGTGGCCAGCGTGCCCTTGGTGGCTCCTGCGGCAATCTCGGTGCCGGAGGCCACCACCACCTGGCGCAGCTTCGCGTCCGGATCGAACTTGCTGCTCAAAGCTGCGCGCTCGAAATCCACGCTCGCATTCGGGTCCGCGGAAACCACAGGTGCCTCGACCGCGGCCGGCTGCATTTCCTGAACCGGTTCGCTGACGGCGGCGGTGGTGGGGATGGCGACCGTAAGGATCAGGCCGGACGTCGCTGCGGTGATGGCGACCTTCTGGGCTGTGTCACCGAGGGACACGGACTTTGTTTCCGCCCGGCGGCGGCCGGTCGGCTGGCCGCTTCTCGGTCGTGGAGCCATAGCCGGTGCGGACGCGCGGCGCCTGCCCGGGGCAGCATGCTTCGACAAGATATACCTCTCTCATATGCCTGCGAAGTTAGCTGTCGGATTCGAGTAGAGAACTCGGCCCCGCACTCACCACAGCCGCAGCGTGTGCGGCGGCGTGCTGATGCTGGAGGCTTCACCCCAAGGCAGCCGTGGCTGCCAGTTGATGGGTCCTCCGCCCCTGCCTGAACGGTCTGTAGTTCCGGGCCAATGGCAGGGTTCGGCGGAAGGCCCGGATAACGGTGCTATTTCAACGTCAGTAAGTCACTATAGGGGACACAGCCCAAAAGAGACCATTCCGTTACCCGGCGGTGGATACAAACACGTGTGAGGCAACCTCCGGAGGCAGCTCCAGGGCTCCTTCGATGCCGGGCACGCGGACTGAGATGTAACCTGCCACCACTTCTGCCGTCAGCTCGGCTCCGGGGCGCAGTCCCGCCTCGTCCAGCTGGGTCAACAACTCCGGTTCAACCTGAACGGGCTCGGCCAGACGGACCAGCTTGAGCTTGGCGCCCGGCTCCGCGGCCGCAACGGCGGCAACAAGGCTGGTGACCCCGTCATGGAAGAGCTCAGCGGCGATGCCGCCGATTTCTTCCAGTCCGGGGATGGGATTCCCGTACGGCGATTCGGTGGGGTGGCCCAGCAGGTCATACAGCCGGCGTTCCACACGCTCGCTCATCACGTGTTCCCAGCGGCAGGCTTCGTCGTGGACGTAGGCCCAGTCCAGGCCAATCACGTCGGCCAGCAGCCGTTCGGCCAGCCGGTGCTTGCGCATCACTTCAGTCGCCCGCCGGCGCCCCAGTTCGGTGAGCTCCAAGTGCCGGTTTCCGGAGACCACCACCAGTCCGTCGCGCTCCATCCGGCCTATTGTTTGGGACACCGTCGGCCCGGAGTGGCGCAGCCGTTCCGCGATGCGTGCCCGGAGAGCGACGATGTTCTCTTCCTCGAGCTCCAGGATGGTGCGCAGATACATCTCTGTGGTGTCGATGAGGTCCGTCATGGCAGGGCCGCTCCTATTACTCGTGCGGAAGAATACTCGTGCGAAAGATTCAGGAGAACTACGGCGGACGCCGCCGCCAGAGGTCATTATTGCCCTTTACGTTAGCTTATTTGCACAGAGTGCAGATAATTCCGCCCAACCCGTGGAACCCCCGCAACGGTCTGTTCACGAATGGCTGGGAAGCAGGCCGGTGGGGCAGAATGGAAAGGCACATCAGAGCACCCTGCCAAACGCTTGGAGCGATACCCATGGGCGAAACCGCCGCACTGAAGATCCCCGCTGAACTGCTTCCACTGGACGGACGGTTCGGAGCCGGGCCGTCGAAAGTGCGTCCGGAGCAGATGGAAGCGCTGGCCCTCGCCGGCACCAACCTGCTGGGCACCTCGCACCGCCAGGCCCCCGTCCGGAACCTCGTCGGCAGCATCCGCGAAGGACTTTCGGACCTCTTTAAAGCCCCCGACGGATACGAGGTCGTGCTGGGCGTCGGCGGATCCACCGCATTCTGGGACGTGGCGTCCTTTGGCCTCGTGGAGAACAAGGCACAGCACCTCTCCTTCGGTGAATTCGGCTCCAAGTTTGCGGCCGCCACCAACAAGGCTCCCTTCCTTGCCGGTTCCTCCATCATCAAGGCCGAGCCCGGAACCCGTCCGGAGCCGGTCGCGGAGGCCGGGGTGGACGTTTACGCCTGGCCGCAGAATGAGACTTCCACCGGGGTGGCCGCACCGGTGCGCCGGGTGGAAGGCGCCGACGACGGCTCCCTTGTCCTGGTCGATGCAACCTCCGCGGCCGGTGGCCTGCACGTGAATCTTGCCGAATCCGACGTGTACTACTTTGCACCGCAAAAGAACTTTGCCTCCGACGGCGGCCTGTGGCTGGGCATGTTCTCCCCGGCTGCGCTGGAACGCGCGGCACGGATCAATTCCTCGGACCGGTGGATTCCGGACTTCCTGAACCTCCAGACCGCCATCGACAACTCCAAGCTGAACCAGACGTACAACACGCCGTCGCTGTCCACGCTGGTGACGCTCAATGCGCAGGTTCAGTGGCTGAACGCCAGTGGCGGACTTCCGTTCGCTGCCGCCCGCACGGCGGATTCGGCCGGCAGGATCTATTCCTGGGCCGAGGCGTCCCCGGTGGCCACGCCGTTCGTGGCGCGTCCGCAGGACCGCTCGAACGTCATCGCCACCATTGACTTTGACGAGAGCATCGATGCTGCCGCCCTGGCAAAGACGCTGCGCGCCAACGGCGTCGTGGATGTGGAGCCGTACCGCAAGCTCGGCCGCAACCAGCTGCGCATTGCCACTTTTGTTGCCATCGATCCGGAGGACGTCAGCGCGCTGCTGCGGTGCATCGACTTCGTCATCGAAAACTCCTAGCCGGCAAAAGCCCGCAGCAGCAGGACCCGGACGTCACGGCACGTCCGGGTCCTGCTCCGTTTCACGGGTCGTCAGGTGCAGCCGGCGGGGCAGCGTCCGGTCATAGGAAAGACGCAGGTGCTGGGAACGCCAGGCCCAGATCAGTCCCACCACTGCGGTGATGATCCCGGAGGCGGCGGCCACGCCCAGGCTCCAGCGCGGCCCGAAACTGTTGGACACCCATCCCACCAGTGGGGCACCAATCGGAGTGCCGCCCATGAAAATGGCGAAGTACAGCGCCATGACGCGGCCACGCATCACAGGAGTGGTCGTGGTCTGCACGTAGGCGTTGGCGCTGGTCATGAGCGTCAGCGCGAACAGTCCCACCGGAATCAGCGAAACCGCAAACCACAGCAGTGTTGGCGAGGCCGCGGCCACCAGGCACGCCAGCCCGAAGGCACCGGCGGCCCCGAAGATGAACCGCAGCCTGGGTTTGTCCCGCCGGGCCGACAGCAATGCGCCGGTCACCGATCCGATGGCCATCACCGAGTTCAGCAACCCGAAAATGCCGGCGTCCTGGCCGAACTCGGTGCGGGCCATGGCCGCAATGTATACGGCGAAGTTCAGCCCGAACGTACCGACAATGAAGATGGCCAACAGCACCATCATGAGGTCGGGACGGTGCCGGACGTAGCGCAGACCTGCCCTGATCCGCCCCTTTCCCGGAGCAGCCTTGGGCAGTATGCGCAGCTCGCCGCTGCGCATCTTGAGCAGGGCCAGGACCATCGCGGCAAAGGTGAACGTGTTGATGAGGAACACCCAGCCCGGACCCACTGCAACCGTGAGCAGGCCGGCAGCCGCCGGGCCGACCATGCGCGCGGCATTAAAGGATGCGCTGTTCAGTGCGACGGCGTTGGGCAGGTCGGCTTCGCCCACAACCTCCGAAACAAAACTCTGGCGGGCGGGGGCGTCGACGGCGGACACCACTCCCAGTGCCAGCGCAAAGGCGTACACATGCCACAGCTGCGCTTCCCCCGAGAGCACGAGCACACCCAGGCCGAGCCCCAGCATGGCCATGGCCACTTGGGTGAAAAGCAGGACCTTGCGCCGGTTATAGGTGTCGGCGATCAGCCCGGCCCACGGAGCAAGCAGCAGCTGCGGGCCAAGCTGGAGGGCCATGACGATTCCCATGGCCGCCGCATCCTGGTGCGTGAGGATGTCGTACACCAGCCAGTCCTGGGCGGTGCGCTGCATCCAGGTGCCAATGTTGGACACCAAGGCACCCAGGAACCAGATGCGGTAGTTGAACAGCCGAAGCGAACGGAACACCGGTCACCACCGCCCAGTGAAAAGTGATTGACCAGTGATGACTGTGACTACGTCTGCCCCGGACCTCAATGCCCTAGCTGTCCTCCCGCGTGTCCGCTCCGTTGTCCCCGCTGCCCGCGGCGCCGCCGTCGTCCGCGTGGTCTGCGTCCTCCTGCGCCTGGGCATTGGCCCGTTCCTGTGCCTGCGCCGCTTCATCCGCAGCGACGTCTTCAGGGCGGATCCGTTCCGACCACGGTACCCATTCGGGAGCAAGGACCGCGTTCTCCGATGGCAGCAGCCCCACTTCACAAACGGTGGCAACCTTGCCGCGCGGCACCCGCGCCACCGTGGCATACCACTGCCACCCGTTATAACCGGGCCGAAGAGCCTCGAAGCGGTGCGTGACAAGGCGCTCGGCATCCGGGAATGCACCAGCGTAAGCACCGATTTGCTCGGCCGGGACCACTTCAAGAAGTCCGGCGCGCGCTGTTTCGACTGCGGCGGCAAGCACTGCATCCGGCTTGGAGGGGCGGCGCGGCGCACGCCGCGGCGCCTTGGCCGCGGGTGCACTCTCTGCAGGTGCTCCGCCCGCAGGGGCCGGGCCGGCGGCAGCCTCGTGCGAGGTCCCTCCGGCAGCGGTCTCCGGGGAGGATGCGGCAGCGGCCTTAGCCGGCGCTGCCGCCTGCTCCTGTTGTTCGTTGTCGGCTTCAGAAGATGATGTTGCGCTCATGGTCATGCAGCGGCTCCGCCTTATACGTCCAGGTCATCGGCGACGGCGCGAAGGACGGCCGCCACCTTGGTGGCATGCTTCTTGTCGGGGTAGCGGCCCTTGCGCAGGCCGTTCGAGACTGCATCCAACAGTTTAATAAGGTCTTCCGTAATGACGGCCATGTCATCGGCGCTCTTCCGGGTGGCCCTCGCCACGGACGGCGGAGCCTCCAGAATCCGCGCCGACAGGGCCTGCGGACCACGGCGGCCGTCAGCAACACCGAACTCCATCCGCGTCCCGGGCTTCACCTCGGTTACACCGGCGGGAAGGGCCGAGGCGTGCAGGAACACTTCCTGACCATCGTCCGTGGCCAGAAACCCAAAACCTTTACCAGTGTCGAACCACTTGACCTTGCCGATGGGCACTTCGGTTACCTCTTCTTAGCTGTTGGGTGCGGCAGAGAAAACTGCCGCAGTATTGCGCAACCCGCAGTGCCCGCCGTATGCCGGAATGCACGGCCCGGCACTTCCGTCAGAAACCAGCTTGTTCCGGGATGCCAGGTTCTTCCAGATACTACGGCAGAGATACTACGGGGAAGTCTGTTCCCTTTAGAATATCCCGACCCCCTATTCCTTCCCCTGTACCGCGGCGTTGGACCGGGCCATTTCCGCTGTTAGCGTTAATGGCCATGGACACCAGCACCCCCTCCCCAGGCCGGACCCCGGGTAGAACACCGCACCGAAGTGCACCGGAGGGTCCCCGGTGGCGCCGCATCCTCACCGGCGTGGCCGCCCTGCTGGCGGTGGTCGGACTGCTGTGCCTGGGCGTGGTCGTCCTCTCCGGGCTGCGTTCGGAAAGCTTCTGGCCCGGCTTCGCCGCGGGCGCCTTTTACGGCCTTCCAGCGGCATTCCTCCTAATGGTGGGCTTGGTAATTGACGGTATCCGCCGCAGGCGACGCGGCTGATCCAGTCCGTTTTGGCCCCGGGTCGGGTAACGTGGAGACGATGTCCGCGATCCGAGCTTTAGCCGAAGATCTAGCTGCACGCAGTGATGACCAACTGCGTGAATTGCTTGCGGCCAGACCCGATCTCATCCTCCCTCCGGTTCCGGATTTCCAAGCCCTCGCAGCCCGCGCCTCCACGCGGATCAGCGTCCAGCGCGTGCTGGAAAAGCTCACGTCACCGGAGCTGCAGGTCCTCGAGGCCGTTGACCTGACCACCAACGAGGACTCCCACCTCAGCACCACTGCGTCCTGGCTGAAAAGCGCCATAGCCGGGTCCACCATCAAGGCACTCGACTCGATCCTGAATCATCTGCATGCCCTTGCCCTGCTGCGCCGTGCCACCCCGCATCCCGGCGCGCCCAAAGCAGATGCCAGCAGGCGCTTCTATCTGCCGGTCGCGGTCCTGGGCGAGGCGCTCGGGGCGTATCCGGCCGGTCTGGGGCGTCCGTATTCCACCCTCGCGGTCCAGCATCCGGAATTCGGGCAGCGCCTGGTGGGCATCGTGGAAGGCCTGCGGAAGAGCGGCATCCCCATGGAACGGGCCGACACGCCCGCCACTGCGGCCCATTCCCTGCACCACCTGGTGTCCGATCCGGCGGGCTGGGCCAGGCTCATTGCCGATGCCCCGCCGCAAACGATGGAACTGCTCCGCCGTTTCAAGTACTCCCCCGTTGGCACCATTCCAAAAAAGGCCGCCATGGGGCGCGCAGTGCTGGACAACCCCTCCCCCACACCGGTGGAATGGCTGATGGCGCGCGGGCTGCTGGTGCCCTTGGACGCCCTGCATGTTGAGCTGCCGAGGCCGGTGGGACAGGCATCGCGCGGCCATGTCATCGTTTCCGACTTCAAGCTGCAGCCGCCGGCCCCCGTGACGCGCAGGGTCCTGGACAGCGTCCGCGACAACGCAGCCTATGGCGCGGTGGCGGAAACCCTTCGCCTGCTCACTGAGCTGTTGTCGGTGGCCAAGGCAACCCCCATCAGCACCCTCCGATCCGGTGGGGTGGGCGTGCGGGAGGTGCGGAGGGTCTCCGAAAGCCTGCGCATCGACGCCCCTGCCACCGCCTGGCTGCTGGAGCTTGGTGCACTGTCGGGCCTGCTGTCGCTGGATGTCACCACATCCCGCTGGTGCGCCACCGAGGGAACCTGGCTGACGCTGGACCGGCACGAGCAGTGGAAGCAGCTGGTTGCCGCCTGGCTGGATGCGGACCGTGCCCCGTCCCTGGTCGGGAGCCCGCTCCCCGGCGGCGGCGCCATCAACGCGCTGGCCGGCGAAGCGTCCCGCCCGGACGCGCCGCTGGTGCGGCAGCGGGCACTGGAGATGCTCGCCCGGCTGGCGGCGGAGGATGCCCCCGAAGAGGAAACCACCGGGGCGCTCGACGCCGAATCCCTGGTCAGTGCCCTGACCTGGCACCAGCCCCGCCTGCAGCGCAGGTTCGCCCGCTTGGTGCCGGGCATCCTGAAAGAAGCGGCACAGCTGGGCCTGCTCGGTTCGGGTGCCTTGACCGACCTCGGCGCCGCAGTCGCGGCCGGCGACTGGGACACTGCCCTGCGGCGCCTGCGCGACGCCCTCCCGGAACCGCTGAATTCCTTTCTGCTGCAGGCCGACCTGACTGCCGTGGCCCCCGGCTACCTCGAGCCTGGGGTGGCACGCCGCCTCGCGTCCATCTCCGACGCCGAGGGCCAGGGCCCGGCAGCCATCTACCGGTTTTCCGCCGACTCCATCCGGCGGGCGCTGGACAGCGGACAGGACGCCGCTGACATCCTGGACTTCCTGCGCAGGCACTCCGCAACGGAAGTCCCGCAGCCGCTGAAGTACCTGGTGGAGGACACCGCCGCCCGCTACGGCCGGCTTCGGGTGGGAACCGCCGCGTCGTACCTGCGCAGTGATGACGAAGAGGGGTTGTCCGGCCTGCTCGCCGACCCGCGCACCGCGTCCCTGGGACTGGTGCGCCTCTCGCCCACCGTCGTCGGCTCCGTCGCCAGCGCCCAGGAGCTCTCCTATACCCTGCGCGAACTTGGCTACTCACCGGCGCTGGAGGGCCGCGCCCGTCCCGTTGCCGGGTCGCACGCACATCCGCCGGTGACCGTGGCTCCGACGTCCAAAACCCGGTTGAACCCCTGGGAACTGACCGACGACGACGTCGCGAACCAGCTGGCGGCCCTGCGCGGCGAAGGGCCACCGGTGGCCGGCCGCAGCGAAAGTCAGCCGCTGGTCGGGCTGGAGATCCTGCGGGAGGCCATCCGCACCCGAAGCTCCGTCCGGATGGGCGTGGTGGACGGCCAGGGGAATCAGCGGCAGGAGATTTTCGTTCCCTTATCAGTCACCGACGGCCGGGTGCGGGTTTTTGACCCGCGCCGGGACGTGGAGCGAGTGGTGTCGGTGCACCGAATCATGGATGTGGAAATAGTGGAGGATACCCCGGCGCATGGCTGACGGACCGTTGATTGTCCAGAGTGACAAAACCATCCTGCTGGAAGTGGATCATGAACAGGCCACCGAGGCGCGGCACGCGATAGCGGCGTTCGCCGAGCTGGAACGTGCCCCGGAACATATTCACAGCTACCGGCTCACCCCGCTGGGGCTGTGGAACGCCCGGGCCGCGGGGCTCGATGCCGAGCAGGTGCTGAACACGCTGCTCAATTACTCGCGGTTCCCGGTGCCGCATTCCCTGCTGGTGGACATCGAGGAAACGATGTCCCGGTACGGGCGGCTGCGCCTGGAGAAGGATCCGCAGCACGGCCTGGTGCTGCGCACCAATGACTACCCGGTGCTGGAGGAGGTCCTGCACGCGAAGAAGATCCAGCCGCTGCTGGGGCCGCGGATTGACGGCGAAACGGTTGTGGTGCAGTCCTCCATGCGGGGCCAGCTCAAGCAGCTGCTGCTGAAGCTCGGATGGCCGGCCGAGGATCTGGCCGGCTACATCGACGGAACCCCGCACCCGATCCTGCTGGATGAGGACGGCTGGGCGCTGCGTCCCTACCAGAAACTGGCCACTGAGAACTTCTGGGCCGGCGGTTCCGGCGTCGTGGTCCTCCCCTGCGGAGCGGGCAAGACCCTGGTGGGTGCGGCCGCCATGGCCACCAGTTCCACCACCACGCTGATCCTGGTCACCAACACCGTCTCGGCCCGCCAGTGGAAGGATGAGCTGCTTAAGCGCACCTCGCTGACCGAGGACGAAATTGGGGAGTACTCCGGCGCGGTCAAGGAAGTGCGGCCCGTCACGATTGCCACTTATCAGGTGCTGACGCTCAAGCGCGGCGGCCTCTATCCGCATATGGAACTGCTGGATAAGAACAACTGGGGCCTGATCATCTACGACGAGGTCCATCTGCTGCCCGCCCCGATCTTCCGGATGACGGCCGATCTGCAGGCACGGCGCCGCCTCGGCCTGACCGCCACCCTGGTCCGCGAGGACGGCCGCGAAGGCGAGGTCTTTTCCCTCATCGGCCCCAAGCGCTACGACGCCCCGTGGAAGGACATTGAGGCCCAGGGCTACATTGCTCCGGCCGAATGCATCGAGGTCCGGGTGGACCTGCCGCGGGACGAGCGGGTGGCCTATGCCATGGCGGAGGACGGCGACAAGTACCGGCTGTGCTCCACGTCGGAGACCAAGACGGGAGTGGTGGAACAGCTGGTCCGCCGCCATGCCGGTGAGCAGACCCTGGTGATCGGCCAGTACCTGGATCAGTTGGATGAACTGGCCGAACGGCTGGACGCCCCGGTGATCAAGGGCGACACCCCCGTCAAGGAACGCCAGCGGCTGTTCAACGACTTCCGGGAGGGCAAGCTGACCACGTTGGTGGTCTCCAAGGTCGCGAACTTCTCCATCGACCTGCCCGAGGCTTCGGTGGCAGTGCAGGTCTCCGGGTCGTTTGGGTCCCGGCAGGAGGAGGCTCAGCGCCTGGGCCGGCTGCTGCGTCCGAAAGCCGACGGCAAGGCCGCCCACTTCTACACGGTCGTGGCACGCGACACCCTGGACCAGGACTTCGCCGCCAAGCGGCAGCGTTTCCTCGCTGAGCAGGGCTACGCCTACTCCATCCTCGACGCCACCGACATCGAAAAGCCCGTCTAGCGATTCGTTTCCCGGCGGTCATCCGCGTCTCGGATGCGGCCTCGACCAGGTAGTTTGTTCACCGGACACTCCCAGAGTTCATCCTGTCCACCTACAGACAACGCACAGCTAAATGTAAGAAACTGGTTGAGTGAATAAATCATCCGGACCTGAAGCTCGTCTCCTCGTAGTGGATGATGAGCCCAATATTCGTGAACTGCTCTCCACCTCCCTGCGCTTTGCCGGTTTCGACGTCGTCGCCGCAGCCAACGGGCGTGAGGCCCTCGCCGCCGTCGCAACCCACAACCCTGACCTCGCGGTGCTGGACGTCATGCTCCCGGACATGGACGGGTTCACGCTGACCCGCCGCCTGCGGGCGGCCGGCCAGCATTTCCCGGTGGTCTTCCTGACCGCGCGCGACGATACCGAGGACAAGGTCACCGGCCTCACGGTGGGCGGCGACGACTACGTCACCAAGCCCTTCAGCCTTGACGAGGTGGTGGCCCGGATCCGCGCCGTGCTGCGACGGACCCAGCCGCTGGCGGACGACGACGCCGTGATCCGCGTCGATGACCTGGAGCTCGACGACGACGCGCACGAGGTGCGCCGCGGCGGCGTCACCGTGGACCTCTCCCCCACCGAGTTCAAGCTCCTGCGCTACCTGATGCTTAATCCCAACCGAGTGCTGTCCAAGGCCCAAATTCTGGACCATGTCTGGGAGTACGACTTCAACGGTGACGCATCGATTGTCGAGTCCTACATTTCGTACCTGCGCCGCAAGATCGACCGCAGCCCCGATGCTCCCGCCCTGATCCAGACCAAGCGCGGGGTTGGTTACCTGCTGCGCACGTCGGAGAAGCGCTAAGCCTTGCTGCGGCGCTGGAAATCGGCCTCGCTGCGTTCCCAGCTCGTGGCCATCATGGCCGTCCTCATGGTCATCACGGTGACCATCACGGGGCTGGCCACGATCTACGTGCTGTGGCAGATCCTGGTGACGCGGCTGGACGACGAGATCTCCGAGAGCGCGCCGGCAGTGTCGCGTTACCTGGTGTCCGACGCGCCTCCCGCCGACACGTCCCTGTTCCAGTTTTACGGCCTGTACCTGACCGACGACGGCAGCTACGGACCCGAGACACACACCGACCCCCGGGTGGACACCCCAGTGGTTCCGCATTACACGGTGGAAGAAGTCCTGGAACTCGGCCAACGGGGCGAAACGGTGCCCGGTACCCAGCCAGGCAGCAAGGGGTGGCGGGTAAAGCTGTTTGCCCTGGAGAGTTCAGGTTCAGTGGCAGTGGCCCTGCCGCTCGAGGACGTGGCCACCACCGTGGATGAGGCGGCCTCGCTGGTCTTCTCCGTGGGGCTGCTCGGGACCCTCGGAGCCACCGGCATTGCCTACTGGGCGGTCACCCGCCAGTTCCGGCCGTTGAGCCAGGTGGAGAAAACGGCGGCCGCGATTGCCGCGGGCGACCTTTCCCGCCGGGTCGACGTCGGGAATCCCGCCACTGAAATTGGCCGCCTGTCCCGGTCGCTGAATGCGATGCTGGCCCACATTGAGACTGCTTTTGCCGCCCGTTCGAGGTCCGAGCAAAAGATGCGCCGCTTTGTCCAGGACGCCTCCCACGAGCTGCGCACGCCACTGGTCACCATCCGCGGTTTCTCCGAGCTGTACCGGCACGGGGCGCTGCAGAAACCCGAAGAGGTGGCCGCCGCCATGGGCCGGATCGAGAGTGAGGCCAAAAGGATGGGCCAGCTCGTGGAGGACCTGCTCACCCTGGCCCGCATTGATGAACAGCGCCCGCTGGAATATGAGCCGGTGGACCTGATGCTCCTGGGCAACGACGCCGCCATGGATGCGCGGGCCAGTGCGCCCGGACGGGAGATCCGGGTTGTTGGGCTGGACGGCCAGCAGCCCCGGCCGGCGCCCACCATGGGAGACGAGGCACGGCTTCGGCAGGTTGTCGCAAACCTCATGACCAACGCCCTGCGCTACACGCCTGACGGGTCCCCCATCGAGGTTGCCGTGGGCGTTACCCCCGTCATCCACAACCGTTCCGATGCCGTGCTCGAGGTCCGCGACCATGGTCCGGGGATCTCGGAGGAAGATGCCGCACGGGTTTTCGAGCGGTTCTACCGGGCGGATTCCTCGCGCCACCGCGAAACCGGCGGCACAGGCTTGGGGCTGGCCATTGTCGCTGCGCTGGTGGCCCAGCACGATGGAACTGTTCGTCTGTCGGAAACTGAAGGCGGTGGAGCGACAATGTCCATCCGGCTGCCCTACCATCCGCCCGAGGACCTCGACTCCACCCCGGCACCCTAGAGCCTTCCTGTCCTCCACACTCCCCGGGACCGGCGAATTTGCCCGTGGTTATCCACTGCCGGGCGGCACACGCCTGGATCCGCGTTGCCGCGGCCTAACGTCAAAGGCTCACGGTGATTCCGAAGGGAGATAGATCCATGGCAATAGTCTCAGTGGACAGCGAGGTCCTGGATGCGAAAAGCGCCGAGGTCCGCGGCACCATAGACCGGCTGCAGTCCGACATCAACCGGATGCAGTCCGGGCTGCAGTCCCTCAGCGAGTCCTGGCAGGGACAGGCTTCCGCAAACTTCCAGCAGCTGATCGCGGAATGGCGAAGCACCCAGGCCAAGGTGGAGGAGTCGCTGACCAGCATCAATCAGGCCCTGGGGTACGCCTCCGGGCAGTACGCCGAAACTGAAGCAGCCAACATCGCGCTGTTCCGGCACTGACCCGCTGCCTCGGGACATGGGGCCAGCCATCCAGACACGGAAAAGCGCGGCACCCGCCGGGGTGCCGCGCTTTTCCGTCTTCGAGGTGCTGACCTTGGGAGCCAGCGGAGCCGCACCGGCGCAGGGCCGGAACGGGCAGGGGGCTGCTAGAAGCCGCCCATACCGCCCATGCCGCCCATTTCGTCGCCGCCACCCATTGCCGGTGCAGCCTTTTCGGGCTTGTCGGCAACAACTGCTTCGGTGGTCAGGAACAGACCGGCGATGGAGGCTGCGTTCTGCAGAGCAGAGCGGGTCACCTTTACCGGGTCGTTGACGCCGGCGGCCAGCAGGTCTTCGTACTCGCCGGTTGCGGCGTTGAGGCCAAAGCCCTCGGGCAGGCCGCGCACCTTGTCGACAACAACGCCCGGCTCCAGGCCGGCGTTGAAGGCGATCTGCTTCAGCGGAGCGTCGATGGCCACGCGCACGATGTTCGCGCCCGTTGCTTCGTCGCCCTCGAGGTTGAGGTTGGCGAAGGCCTTCAGGCCGGCCTGGATGAGGGCAACGCCGCCACCAGCGACAATGCCTTCTTCGACGGCAGCCTTGGCGTTGCGGACAGCGTCCTCAATGCGGTGCTTGCGCTCCTTCAGCTCAACCTCGGTGGCTGCGCCGGCCTTGATGACTGCAACGCCGCCGGCCAGCTTGGCCAGGCGTTCCTGCAGCTTCTCGCGGTCGTAGTCGGAATCGGAGTTCTCGATCTCGGCACGGATCTGGTTGACGCGGCCTGCGATTTCCTCGGCGTCGCCGGCGCCTTCCACGATCGTGGTTTCGTCCTTGGTGACAACAACCTTGCGGGCCTTGCCCAGCAGGTCCAGCGTGGCGTTTTCCAGCTTCAGGCCGACTTCCTCGGCGATGACCTGGCCACCGGTGAGGATGGCGATGTCTGCCAGCTGGGCCTTGCGGCGGTCGCCGAAGCCCGGAGCCTTGACGGCGACGGACTTGAACGTGCCGCGGATCTTGTTGACAACCAGGGTCGCCAGGGCTTCGCCTTCAACGTCCTCAGCGATGATCAGCAGCGGCTTGCCGGACTGCATGACCTTTTCCAGGACTGCAACGAGATCCTTCACGTTGGAGATCTTGGAGTTCACGATCAGGATGTACGGGTCTTCAAGAACCGTTTCCTGGCGCTCGGCGTCGGTCACGAAGTAACCGGAGATGTAGCCCTTGTCGAAGCGCATACCCTCAGTGAGCTCAAGCTCAAGGCCAAAGGTGTTGGACTCTTCAACGGTGATGACGCCTTCCTTGCCAACCTTGTCCAGCGCTTCGGCGATCAGGTCGCCGATCTGCTGGTCGCCGGCGGAAATGGAAGCCGTGGCAGCAATCTGCTCCTTGGTTTCGATTTCCTTGGCAGAGGAGAGCAGCTCGGCCGTAACAGCCGCGACAGCCTTCTCGATTCCGCGCTTCAGGCTCAGCGGGTCGGCGCCGGCTGCAACGTTGCGCAGGCCTTCCTTGACCAGGGCCTGGGCCAGGACGGTCGCCGTGGTGGTGCCGTCACCGGCAACATCGTCAGTCTTCTTGGCAACTTCCTTGACCAGCTCGGCGCCGATCTTTTCGTAGGGATCGTCGAGCTCGATCTCCTTGGCGATGGAAACGCCGTCGTTGGTGATGGTGGGGGCACCCCACTTCTTCTCAAGGACCACGTTGCGGCCGCGCGGGCCCAGGGTGACCTTTACGGCGTCGGCGAGGATGTTCAATCCACGCTCAAGGCCACGGCGTGCCTCTTCGTCAAATGCAATGATCTTGGCCATAACGGCTTTCGTCCTTCCGGAACAGTCATGCTGGGTGCTTAGATGTTGCATTCCAGACTGCGGTGCCCGCGACGGACGGGCCCTGGAGATGCGATCTCTTTACGCACCCGCAGGCCCTCACCTCAGTGGCTTGCTCTTTCACTCAACGCCGACTGCATTTAGCAGTCATACGGCAAGAGTGCTAACTCAATAATTAGCACTCCCACACACTGAGTGCAAGCGATCACGACTCTGCGCTGCGCCGCTCACACTCATCACCATTGCGGCCGTGCGCGGCCGAGGGGCCCTGGTGCACAGCGCCGGCACGGGAAAAGGCGGCAACCCCGCGGGGTTGCCGCCACTGCATGGCGAACAGAACGCAAAACCGCGTTAGATGCTGCGCACGTCCTCGGCCTGCGGACCTTTCTGGCCCTCGCCAATTTCAAACTCCACCCGCTGGCCTTCCTCCAAGGTGCGGTACCCCGAGGCCTGGATGGCTGACCAGTGCACAAAGACGTCCGTTTGGGCCTCATCCAGAGTGATGAATCCGTAGCCTTTTTCCCCGTTGAACCATTTGACGATCCCCTGCGCCATGTGCGTTTCTCCAACCTTGTTTCGCTCGTGCGTTCCACCAAGCGGTCGCGGCGGAACCGGCCGGCGCACAGGCGGCCCGGGAGCGGATTATCCGCCTGGATCGGGCCGGCGTCGCACGGCTGGCACTCACTCTAGCCAGCGTGACGCAGCACACAATTAAAGACGGCGGATCGTTATGGAGTTTTTACGTACACGCGGGCGTGCGGCCTGTTACTGGAACCCCGGACCCGTCACCACAGTCACGAGATTGAAGTCAGGAGACTCGCTGAGCGCAGGGATTCCCAGAATCCGCGACAGCTCCTGAGCGTTGGCAAGCTGCTCGGGTCCGTTGTAGAAAATGACAGATGACTGCAGGGGCGTTCCACCCCAGTTCGCAACCTGCGCCGTCGTCCATCCGTCGCCGGCAATCCGGGCTGAGACATTCGCTCCCAGCCCGCCGACGCCGCTGGCGTTAAGCACCACCACGGGCTGGCTCCGGTCTACAACAGCTTCCGGAGCAGGCTCCGGCTCGGGCTCCGGGGACTCGCTCGGCTCAGGGTCCTCCGACGGCGCGGGCTCAGCAGTCTCCGGCTCCGCCGGCTCGGTTTCCGTCACCTGGGGGTCCGGGCTTTGGGCGGAGGTTGATGAGTCAGCAGCCGGTGCCGGAGCGGCCCCGCTCTGCCCGATGCCAAGCCGGGGCAGGACAAGGAAGGCGGCCAAGCCAAGGATCAGGGCCAGCACTCCGACAGTGATGATCAGGCCGAGGCCGCCGGACCGTGACGGTATCAACCGTTCCCGGTGGACGCCCTGGCGCGACGACGTCTCGGGAACCTTGTCAAACTCGTCCCGGGGATATTTGCTCATGGTGGGGTATCAGTCCTTGGATCTCAGGTGGCGCCGGTTAGACGTCAGAGCCTGAACGACGGGCGGTGCGGGCGCGCTGACGGGTTGTTCGTAGTCTACGCAGTCGCTTGACCAGCATCGGGTCGTGCGCCAGGGCATCCTCGGTGTCGATAAGGGCGTTCAGGACCTGGTAGTAGCGCGTGGCGGACATGCCGAAGAGCTCGCGGATAGCCTGTTCTTTTGCTCCGGAGTATTTCCACCAGGCCCGCTCCAGTGCGAGCATCTGCTGCTCCTGCTCCCCCAGCGGACTTTCGGGGTCAACCGTGCCGTCCAGTGAGAACGCTTCGGTTGTTTCGGCCACAGGATACTCCCAGATCGGTGTCGGTTTCCCTTCCTATGCTAGTTCGGAAATAACAGGCTTGTCATTCGCGGCGCCCACCGCCCGAAAAAGCAGCCGCACCGGGACCATGATGCTTCCACCGGCCCAGCTGGGCCCGGGAACGCCGCAGTTGGGGAATCCCCGGTTCGGGAAGCCCCGCCGGGGAGGCCGTTGTGGGCTATGGTCTAGAGCTATGTTCGTGAAGCTCCGAACCCGAATGGCAGCCTTACTGCTGCTGGTTGTCCTTGCCCTGGCCGCGGCGTCGTGCTCGGCGGTTCCCGCAGACCCGGACCACACCCTGGACCGCGTCTCCGGCGGCACCCTCAGGGTTGGTGTCTCGCATTCCCCGCCTTCCACCGACGTCGGCGGGGCTGAACCGGCGGGACCGGAAACCGATGTGGCGCGGGACTTTGCACAGTCCCTCGATGCGGAGGTCGAGTGGGTCGAGGGCGGGGAGGAATACCTGATGGAGGCCCTGAAACAGGGCGATCTGGACCTCGTCATTGGCGGGCTGACAGAGTCCAGCCCGTGGACTGACAAGGCGGCGCTGACGCGCCCCTACGCCGAGAGCACGGACCGCTGGGGGAAGCAGCAGAAGCATGTGCTGGCGGCTCCGATGGGCGAGAACGCGTTCCTTTCACGCCTTGAACAGTTCCTGTCCGAACGGGAGGGCTCATGAGCGCGCAGCAGGGGCGGACCGAACTTCCCCGGCAGCAGTCCGATGCGCTGCGCCGCGCCGTGCGCCTGGAATGGATCACCATCGGCTTTCTCGCGGTCACCGTGACGGCGGTCTTCCTGGTCATGGGTAACTCGCAGGCCATGCGCGCCGCATGGATCGAGGACATGCTCTCCTTCATTCCCCCGCTGGCCTTCCTGCTGGCGGTCCGCCTCGTGGCCCGCCCGCCCAACTCCCGGTACCCCTACGGCTATCACCGCTCCATCGGCGTCGCCCATCTGGTGGCGGCGGTGGCGCTGACAACCATGGGGGCGTTCCTCATTTACGAGTCCGGGACCGGGCTCCTGAAGGGCGAACATCCGCCCATCGGCACCGTGGAGATCTTCGGATACCAGATGTGGCTCGGCTGGCTCATGATGGTGGTGATGGCCGTGACCACCATTCCGCCCGTGATCGTGGGCCGAATCAAGATTCGCCTGGCACGGCAGCTGCACAACAAGGTGCTGTACGCGGATGCCGACATGAATAAAGCAGACTGGATGACCGCGCTGGGGTCGATTGTCGGGGTCGCGGGAATCGGATTGGGCTTCTGGTGGGCGGATGCGGCCGCTGCCCTGTTCATCGCCCTGAGCATTCTCCGCGACGGGCTGCGCAACATGCGCGGGGCCATCACCGACCTGGTCGACACCGCAGCGACAACCTTTGATGAAGCGGACCCGCATCCACTGGCCGGAAAAGTGACCGAGTACCTGCACGGGCTCCCGTGGGTGGAGGCCGCCGGGGTGCGGATGCGGGACGAGGGGCAGGTCTTCCATGTCGAAGCGTTTGTGGTGCCAGCGAGCGGCGCCGACCTGTCGCTGGCCAATCTGGCGGCGGCCCGCGACGGCTGCGCCGGCCTTGATTGGAAGCTCGCCGACACTGTGGTGATTCCCGTGCAGGCCCTCCCGGAGGAAGTCGGAGGCCGCAGCGGGGTGCACCAATCAGGCAAGGAAGAATGACGCGGCAAGACCGCCGGCCCTAGGCTGGGGATGTGAGTTCCAACGATCCGACCCTGTTTTCACTGCCTGCCGCCGACGACCGGACCCGGTCAGGAAGCCCTGCGGCCAACGAGCCATTCCCGTTTGCGGCGCCGGCACCCCTGCACACTGTCATGGCTGCGGACTGGGCCAGGGCACTTGCGCCGGCTGCTCCGGAACTGCACCGGCTGGCCGGCCTTCTGGAGGAGGAACGCCGCTCCGGTTACACGGTCCTTCCCGCGCCGGGGAACATCCTCCGCGCATTCTCCCGCCCGCTCTCCGAGGTCAAGGTCCTGCTGATTGGCCAGGATCCCTATCCGACGCCCGGGCACGCCGTCGGGTTGTCGTTCTCGGTGGACCGCGGGGTGCGTCCGCTGCCGCGGAGCCTGAACAACATTTTTAAGGAACTTGCAGATGATCTGGACATTCCGCCGAGCCCGCACGGCGATCTCAGCGCCTGGGCCGACCAGGGGGTACTGCTGCTGAACCGGGTGTTGACGGTCCGCGCCGGCAGCGCCGGCTCGCACCGCCGGCGGGGATGGGAGCAAATCACCGAGCTTGCCGTCCGCGCCGTTGCCGCCCGACGGGGGCCCGACGGCGGACCTGCTCCCCTGGTGGCCGTGCTGTGGGGCAACGACGCCCGGTCCATCGTCCCCCTGCTGGACGGGATCCCCCGGATTGAATCCGCCCATCCCAGCCCATTGTCGGCGTCGCGCGGGTTCTTCGGGTCCCGCCCCTTCAGCCGGGTTAATGAGCTGTTGACGGAGCAGGGAGCGCAGCCGGTGGACTGGCGGCTGGACGGGATACGGTAGAAGAAACCCCTATCAAGGAGAGCCACCAGTGCCTGATCCCTCCGTACCCGGGGCGAAGCCCGCCCAGGACGTGCCCCGGCGGTCCCGCCCGCTGCTGACCCTCGAGGTCCTCCGGCGCGAACAGCTGACTCCGCACATGGTCCGCATCATCGCCGGCGGCCCCAACTTCGAGCGGTTCGCCGCCAATGGTTTCGCCGATGCATACTGCAAGATCTGGTTTGGTCCGGACGGCAGTCCGCTGGACGGGGAATCCGAACTCGAGGCACTGCGCGAGTCGTTCCCCCGTGAGCAGTGGCCCGTGTCTCGCACGTACACCGTCCGCAGCGTCAACGCTGCCGCCCGCGAGCTGGCCATCGATTTCGTGGTCCACGGCGATGAAGGCCTGGCCGGCCCCTGGGCGGCCCAGGCCACACCCGGAGAGCCCCTGACCTTCACGGGTCCCGGAGGCGCTTTCAACCCCGACCCCAACGTCGGCTGGCACCTTTTCGCCGCCGATGAATCCGCACTGCCCGCCACGGCCGCCGTGCTGGAGGCGCTGCCGGCATCCGCCGTCGGGCAGGTGTTCCTGGAGGTCGGCGGCCCCGGCGACCGCCAGCCGCTTACGGCACCGGAGGGCATCGAGGTGACCTGGCTGTACCGCGGCGCCAAGCCGGCCGGGAACACGGGCATGCTGGCGGAAGCCGTAGCGGCCGCACCCTGGCCCAGCAATGACGTCCAGGTCTTCGCGCACGGTGAGCGGGAGGCCATGAAGGCCCTGCGGGACGTGTTCTTTAACGCCCGCGGCCTCGAACGGCGGCAGGTGTCGTTGTCCGGCTACTGGGCTGCCGGCCGCACCGAGGAGGCTTTCCAGGCAGAAAAAAGGACCCCGGTCGGCAAGATCCTGTAGATCCTGCCGGCGGGGTCCTTCGCCTCCGGCGGTTTCCGGGTGCCCTGGCGGCACCCGGAAACCCCTGCCGGCTAGCGGCGGCGGTTGCGCCTGTCGTTCCCGGACAGGTTCCGGGTCAGCGGTCGGGCCACATTGTCTCCAAAGACCACGCCGCCGGCGATGGCCAGGATTACCGTCAACGCATTGAAGATGCCCACGGCACCGGCGGTGAAGTCGTCGGTGCCGATGCTCAGCCCGTACATGGCGCGGAAGATGCTCAGCCCCGGGAACAGGAAGAGAATGGCCGGAACGGCGACGATCAGCTGCGGCGCGCCCATTCGGAGGGCGATGATCCGCGCCACCATGCCGATGAAAATGGCGGCCACCGCGGGGGTGAGCCGGGGGCCAACCCCCACCAGTTCGGACAGCTGGAACACCAGGAACCCTGCCGCTCCGGTCAGGACGGTGGGAAGGACCAGGTTCATCGGCGATTGTTCCACCACGCAGATGGTGCCCAGGGCCACGGCCAGCAGCACCAGCGTCACCGCAAACGGGTATTGGGAACCGGCCACGTTGGTCACGTCCAGCCGCGGAACACCCAGCAGGGCTCCCACCACCAGGGCGACGGCGATGCCCGCCACCAGGGCGCCAAAGGTCAGGAATGCGGACAGGAAACGCCCCGATGCAGTGACCGGGAACCCGTTGATGGCATCCTGCACCGCAGAGACCAGCCGGCCCGTGGGCAGGAGCAGCAGAATTCCGCCGGCCACCACGATGCCCGGGGAAATCGGCACGTCGAGGGACCAGAACAGCATGGCGATGGCCGTGACCACGAAGCCGCTCGCCGCGGTGCTGAAGAAGTCCGGCACCCGCCAGCGGCCAAGCAGGCGCTGGAGGAGGCTCACCAGGAACGTACTGATAAAGGCCACCGCTGATGCCAGCGGCTCTCCGCCAATGAAACCCACGATGGCGGCGGCAAAGACCCCGGTGGAGAATGTCACTGCCCACCGCGGAAACGGTTTGGGCTGATGGGTGATTTCGTTCAGCCGGTTGGCCGCTTCGGCGCGGGAAATGCCGCCGTCGATGATGTCGGTGACGAGCTGGTGGACAAGTCCGAGGCCGGCGTAGTTGTTGGTCCAGGACCGGACCACCCGCATGACCGTGATGGGCGTCTGGTCCTTGGGCGAGTAGTTCAGCAGCACCGACTGGTTGGTGATGTCCACCTCGATGCTCTCCAGGCCAAAGGCAGCGGTGACCGCAATGATTGCCGTCTCCACTTCCAGGGCACCTGCGCCGTAGCGGAACATGGTCTCGGCCAGGCTGAGTGCCAGGTCCAGGGTCTTACGGGCGGACGCATCAGGACCGGCGGTGCGGACCAGTGGGTTGGCATACGGAGAACCCGCCAGCCGCTCCACAATGGACATGGCCTGCGTGGGAGGAGTCTCGCCCTGGACCAGCCGCCGCAGCATCCTCCGTGCCGCCGCTGACGAGCGGTCCTGCTGCCGGATTGAGCTGCTGCCGGTTCCGTGCTGGCCGGGCATGGTCTTGCGGGCCCGGGGCTTCCGAGGCGGTTGGCCGGCTCCGTCGGTCTTTGCGGTTTTGCCGCCGGAACCCGAGAGGCGCCCCAGCCCCATGCCGCCGGAAGTGCCCTTGACCGGTGTCTGCATCACGGACGTGGTGGGAGGCGGCGGCTTGGGTTTGGTGCTCCTCAGGCCGGATCCCCCGGGGCCGGTGGGCAGGCCAGTGGGCAGGCCGGGGGCCGCGGCAGCGTTTTTCGGCGCCTTGCCGGGCGCCGCCGGACGCCGCACTTTGCCGCCGGCGGGCGTCTTTTTGCCCGCCTCTGAAGCCTTGGGCCCGGTCCCGGCTTCCCGTTCACCGCCGGGCTTCCGGATCACCGGTATCAGCCCCACCATCGGATCGGGGTTTTGCGCAGGCTTTTGGCGGTCTGCATCGGACATGTTTTCCAAAGGACTCACCCTCTCGCCTTTTTGCCCTGAATCCCGTTCAGGCACGTGTTTAGTAGAACGGCTGCTGGTGGCGGCGCCAGTAGATCTGCCGCGCCACGCGTTCACCGATCGTGTTCCAGATCTTGTACCGCACCGGGTCGAGCACCAGGTCGTAGCAGCCCACGAAGTCCGTGACGGTCTTCGAGAAGCTGGTCTTGAAAAGACCCAGGCCGTGGTGGGGGTGTTCCTTGTTTTTCAGCTGGTCGCTGGGCGGGGTTCCGCAGAAGTCGTACTGCTCAATGCCGAAGTCTTCCTTCAGCTCGCTGATGGCCGTCCATTGGACCAGGTGCGAGTCGCCGTACTGGCTGCGGCGGGGCTTGGAGCCGCCGTCCTTGTAGGTGCCCTTCTTGCCGTACGCGATGACAAACGCCCCCACGGTGGGCTCGCCGTCTTCAAAGGCGAAGTAGAAGCGGCCCTGCCCGGCCTGAACAAAGTTGGACCAGAACCGGTGGTAGTACTCGTACGAGCGCATCCTGGCCGCGGACCGGTCCTCGATGTGGCTCATCAGCCGGTACATGATGCGCATGTTCTCTTCGGTGGGTTCCACCCGGCGCACATCGGCGCCTTCCCTGATGGCCCGGCGGACGGCGTTGCGCCCGCGTGAGGAGATATTCTTCAGGACCTGCTCAATGTCAGGAGTGGTGTCCAGCAGCGCGGTGGAATCGTTGGGCTGCAGGTTGAAGGTCTTGACCAGCCCCGCCCCTTCGAACTGGGCCCGGACCTCCGGGCTGTCAACGATGTCCGGTTCCACCTTGACGGCGAACACATTGCGCTTGGACTCCTTGATGAAGCGGCGCAGCGCATCCAGCACCTCCGGCACATGCGACGGCTCGGCGACGTCGGGACCCTTGATCAGGTACCAGAGGCTGCCGAGGCCGGTGACCTTCTTCTCGATCACCAGGTTGTATGTCGTGTAACCGCGGCCGGTGAACACCAGGTAAAGGGGGTTCCAGCCGTGGTGGGACTTGACCTCCGCGTAGGACGCGGACTGCAGCACGTTCCCGCCGCCCGGGTTGGACTGCACGTGGCTGTCCCATTTTTCTATCTCGTCGGCGGTCGCCAGGCGTGCACTAAAGTCTCGCAAAATACCTCAACTAGTCGCTTGATCGCTGATCGCTTGCACCATCTGCGGCTGATCCTTTGTGGAACCCGGGAAATGGGCCGGGGGCCGCCCTCAAGTCTATCCGGTGCCGGGAAGTTGAAATGAAAATGCGCGGACCCCCGGCACGGTGAGCCGGCGCCGAAGACCGCGGTTAGACTAGATGCAAATACATGAACTTTCGAGGATGGGAAGCACTATGGGACAGCAGCTGGAACTCGGGTTGGACACCTTTGGCGACGTCACCTCGGCGCCCGACGGCGAACGGCTGCCGCAGCATCAGGTGCTGCGCAATGTCGTGGCCGAAGCAGTGCTCGCGGACTCGGTGGGCATCGACTTCATCGGGATTGGGGAACACCACCGGGAGGATTTCGCCGTCTCGGCACCGGATGTGGTCCTCGCCGCCATTGCCGGGCAGACCAACCGGATCCGCTTGGGTTCGGCGGTTACCGTCCTGAGCTCGGATGACCCGATCCGGGTGTTCCAGCGCTTTTCCACGCTGGATGCCATCTCCAACGGCCGCGCCGAAGTCATCCTGGGCCGCGGGTCCTTCACCGAATCCTTTCCTTTGTTCGGGCTGGACCTGTCCCGCTACGAGGAGCTCTTCGAGGAGAAACTGGAGCTCTTTGCCCAGCTGCGCCAGGAAACCCCGGTGACGTGGAACGGCGGCACCAGGGCACCGCTGCAAAACCAGCGGGTGTATCCCCCCACTGCCGCGGGCGAACTTCCGGCATGGATCGCCGTCGGCGGGACACCACAGTCAGTGGTCCGCGCCGCGCACTACGGCCTGCCGCTGATGCTGGCCATCATTGGCGGGGAACCGGCGCGCTTTGCCCCGTTCGTGGACCTGTACAAGCGGGCGCTGGCGCAGTTTGGCCGCCCCATGCTTCCCGTCGGCGCGCACTCCCCCGGCTATGTCGCCGCCACTGACGAGCAGGCCCTCGAGGAAGCCTGGCCGCATTTCGAACGGATGCAGAACCGGATCGGCCGCGAGCGCGGCTGGAGCCCGACCACCCACAGCGACTACCTTGCGTCCGCGGGCCCCGACGGCGCGCTCTTTATCGGTAGCCCGGAGACCGTGGCCACCAAGATTGTCCGGGTGGCCCGGGAGCTGGAGCTGAGCCGCTTTGACCTTAAATACAGCCTGGGCACCCTTCCGCACGAACTGCTGATGAACTGCATCCGCCTCTATGGCACCGAAGTGGCTCCCCTGGTGCGCGAGCAGCTGGCCTAGGCCGACGCCGGGAGGAACCAGCGGATGCGCGGTTCCTCCTCGGCGAGTGCCGCCGCCCTGTCAATCAGGCTCCGGTCCTCCCCCGTGGTGCGTTCCTGTTCCTGGCGCAGGTACTCACGCCAGGTGGCGACGTCGTAAATCTCGCGGAACTGCCGGGCGTCCGTCACTGAATGGACGAGCTCCCAGTCCCGGGCGCCGGTGCGCATCCGCGACAGGCGCACCTCGTGCATCAGATGCACAAAGTCCGCTGCCTTTTCGGGAGCGAGTTCGTAGGCGATAAGGACCGTGACCGGTCCGGCGTCGGGTGACGGCTCCTGTTCCGCTTCGATGCCCAGATCCGCTTCCGCGATGCTGCGGTCCAGCCGTCCGGTGCGCGGCAGCAGCGGCAGCACGGATACGCTCAGGCCAACCGCCACAAGGATGATTCCGGCCGCCGCGAGCACCGGGGCGTAGGTGTACGCCGTTGCCAGCGAACCCCAGACGACGGCGCCAATGGCCTGGGCGCCGGTGGTCACCATCAGGTAGACGGAGAGTCCGCGGGCGCGCACCCATTCGGGCAGCGTCAGCTGCATGGCACTGTTGAGGATCGAGAAGGTGGCTATCCAGGCGATGCCCGCGAAGAACAGCAGGACGGCCAGCACCAGGGCGGGAAGGAAACCGGCGGCAAAAGCCGCGGCGCCAAAAACGGCGGCGGCCAGCCCCAGCATCAGGTTGTCATGGATGTGGCTTTTGACCTTGGGCAGCACGACGACACCGGCAACCGCACCGGCGCCGAGTGCGCCCAGCAGCAGTCCGTAGCCGGCGGATCCGAGGCGCAGGTGCCCGTTGACGGCCACCGGAAGCAGTGCGTACAGCGCGCTGGCTGGAACCATGAACAGGGCCGTGCGGAGCAGCACGCGCCGGATCCGCGGTGCGGCGCGGATGTAGCGCATGCCCGCGGCGAGTGCTTCCCTCATCCGCTCGGGATCTTCCGGTTCCGGAGGCGCCCGCCACACATAGACAGCAATGGCGGTGCCCAGGAAGGACACGGCATTGAGCCCGAACACGAAGGCCGGCCCGAAAAAGGAGACGAGGACGCCGGCCACCGCCGGGCCCACCGCGCGGGCCCCGTTGACGGCCATGCTGCTCAGGGCGGCCGCGGCGCGGATTTCATGCCGTGGCACCAGTTCCGGAGTGATGGCCTGCCATGCCGGCTGGCTCAGTGCCACCCCGCACCCAATGAGGAAGGTGTACAGCAGCAGCGAGTCCGGGTCCAGCATGCCCAGTGCCGTCACGACCGTCAGGAACGCGGCGGCACCGGCTGCGAAAAGGTTTGATCCCAGAATCAGGCGCCGCCGGTTGAAGGCGTCGGCCAGGACGCCGGCGATGAGCCCCAGCAGCAGCGACGGTGCCAGGTTTGCCGTCTGGACCAGGGAGACCAGGGCGGGGTTGGAGCTGTTCTCCACCAGATACCACTGTGCACCCACGGTCTGCATCCAGGTGCCGATGCTTGAACCAATGTTCGCCAGCCACAGAATCAGGAACATTCGCCGCCGCAGCGGCGCCCAAGGGGATGCCGGGTCCATCTGGAATACCTCCGTCCGGACAGGCCGGGTCAGGTGCGGCGGGTCAGACCACCCGGGGGAAGTTCACCCAGGCCTTGCGGAACTGCTTGCGCGCGGTTTCGCCGCGCTCCTCTTCCAGCGCGTGCAGCCGCCCATAGGTGAATCCGTTGGCGCCGGACCTCGCGCTTCCCGCCCCCAGCCGGCGCAGGAACTCCCGGCTGACCACGCTGTCCTGGTGCTCGCCGAGAATCTTCTGCACGTGCTCCGCACCGGCAATGAGCTCGGCCGCACCGGGAGCGCGCACCGGCTGCGCCACCTCGGCCGCATAGCGCAGCCGCTTGGCGTCCTTGCGTGCTTCATGGAGGGATTCCGACCGGTGGTCTTCATTGGGAGCAGAGCGGGCATCCTGCACCTGCCGGTGCAGGCGCCTGCGGTCCCGGCGCAGCATGCGGCCCGCCGCCTTGGCGGCCGGGGCTTTCGCCGCTTTCGTGAACTCCGGCCGGCTGACCACCAGTTCGAGGTCCTCCAACAGGCGCCGGTACCTGTCGCTGTCGAGCACGAGGGCAGCCTCCGCCAGTGCGGAGCGGTGGTCAGCGAGCAGCTCTTCGTCAATGCGCTGCCGCACCGGCCCCATCACCAGTTCGGCTGGCTGCGTGTCGAGCATGGCATCAAGCCGCGAGCGCAAAACCTGGGCGTCGCGGGCGGCCCCGAGCACGCCGGCCAACCATTTGAGTTCGCTCCTCACCGCGCGCGCCGGATCAGGTGCGAGGACCTTTTTGTAACTTGCCATCGCCGAGCGCATCCGCCGGGTACTGACCCGCATCTTATGCACTGCGTCCGGCCGGTTTTCCCGCACCCGCGGATCTTCCGCCAGCATGGCCTGGAACTGCCCGCGCAGGTACGCCAGCAGCAGGACTCCGGCGGGCCCCTTTGGCTCAGGCGTGCCGGGACTCAGGGCGGAAAGGCGGGCGGCAGCCTGCCGCGCCTCGAGTGCTGCCGGAGAACCGGCCACTGTGGGTCCTACGGGATCGGCCGTGCGGCTTCGCCGTGGCGGCTGCCGGACCTGTCCCGGATCCTGAGGGTTGGGCATGGCTCAGTATAGGTCCGCGGAAACCCCCGGCGGCAGGGTTCGCACCAGCCCAGGGCACGGCCGGCACCAGTTGGCTGAAGATCAGTCCGGGAGCAGTGAACACCGGAGCTTCCCTGTACCGGCTGCACCGCGCGGCGGTAGCATCCACGTACGGTGCCGTGGTTTCGGCTGTACCGGGAACCCGGATACCTTGCCGCCGTGAATTCCGCCCACGAAAAACGAAGGCCGGCCATGACGGACATGCGATACGTAAAACTGGGAAGCTCGGGCGCCATGGTCTCGGCCGTGGGCCTGGGATGCATGGCGTTTGGCCACCCCAACCACGGAAACCACAGCTGGACGCTGCGCGAACCGGAGTCCGAGCCGATCCTGCGCCGCGCCGTGGAGCTGGGAATCAACTTTTTTGACACGGCCAACGTGTATTCCTCCGGAGACAGCGAGGAGATCACGGGGGCTGCCTTGGCGAAATACGCCCGCCGGGAAGAGGTGGTCATTGCCTCCAAGGTCCACGGTGAAATGGTGCCCGGGCCCAACGGCTGGGGCCTCTCGCGCAAGCACATCCTCTGGCAAGTGGACGAGACCCTGAGGCGACTGGGCACCGACTACATTGATCTGTACCAAATTCACCGGTGGGACGCGTCCACTCCGCTGGAGGAAACGCTGGAGACACTTGACGGGCTGGTCCGGTCGGGGAAGGTCCGCTATCTGGGCGCCTCCACCATGTATGCCTGGCAGTTCTCCCGGGCGCTGACGCTGCAGCAGGCCAGTGGCTGGGCGCGGTTCGTGACCATGCAGTCGCACTACAACCTCATCTACCGGGAAGAGGAACGGGAGATGATCCCCCTTTGCGAGGCAACGGGCACTGGGGTGCTGGCGTACTCTCCGCTGGCCCGCGGGAGGCTCGCCCGGGACTGGGGTTCGGGAAGCCGGCGCCAGCAGCAGGACGCCCTGGGGCATTCCCTCTATGCCGGGCAGGAGGTGCCTAACCAGGCCGTGGCCGACGCCGTGCTCAGGGTAGCGCAGCGCCACAGCGTATCCCGGGCGCAGGTTGCCCTGGCCTGGGTCCTGGCCCACCCGGCGGTGACTGCCCCGGTGCTGGGTGTCACCGCCGCCGGCCAGCTGGATGTTTCAGTGGCTGCCCTTGACCTGCAGCTCACGCCGGAGGACCTGGACGATCTGGAACAGCACTACTCGCCCCGCCCCGTGGCCGGCTTCTAGCCCTTTACGGCTCCAGCAACCAGCCCGGTGGTGATGAAGCGCTGCAGGAACAGGAACAGTGCCATGACCGGCAGGGCGGCCAGAACCGCGCCGGCGGAGAAGACACCCCAGGTGCGGGACTGGCTGTCGCCGATGAAGGAATACAGGCCCACGGCCAGGGTCTGGGCATCCGGATCATTGAGCACGATGGAGGCGATCAGGAACTCGCCCGTTGAGGTGATGAAGGACAGCAGTCCCACAATCGCCAGGATGGGGGTGACCAGCCGCAGGATGATGGTGAAGAAGATCTGGATGTGGCTGGCTCCGTCAATGCGGGCCGCTTCGTCCAGGGACTTCGGAACCGTGTTGAAGAACCCGTACATCAGGTAGGTGTTTACGCCCAGGGCGCCGCCGAGGTACACCATGATCAGGCCGGTCTGGCTTCCCAGCCCCAGCCACGGAACGACGTCGGAAATGCCGCTCAGCAGCAGGAAAATGGCTACGACGCCGAGCATCTGCGGGAACATCTGCAGGAGCATCAGGCTCAGCAGCCCAAAGCGCCGGCCGGTGAACCGCATCCGGGAGAAGGAGTACGCGGCCAGCGCGCCGAGGAACACGGTGCCGGCGCTGGTGATCAGCCCGACAATGAGAGTGTTCATGAACCATCTGGCGAAGGGCTTCTGCGGATCCGAAAACAGCTTGACGAAGTTGTCGAACTCGATGGTGCTGAACAGTCCGCTCGCCGACACCAGGGTGCCGGTGGGGCTGAGGGCGGCGGACAGCACATAGGCCAGCGGAAAGAGCGCAAAGACGCCCATCACCAGGCCCACCAGGTGGCGCCAGCCCTTGTCCCGGAACCAGGATCCAAAACTTTGGCGGGGTTCCGCGGCCGGGCGGGCAGTGGTCCGTGCCGGGGTCAGAGTTGCATTGCTCATGAGTTCACTTCCTCCAGCGCCTTGGTCTGCCGGAAGCTGACCGCTGAGATGACTGCCACGATGATGAAGATAATGACGGCGAGCGCACTGGCAAGGCCGTAGTCACGCCCGGATCCCTGCCCGAAGGCCACCTTATAGACCAGCGTGATCAACAGATCCGTGGCTCCGATGTCCATGTTGGTGTCGGTGAACCGGGGTCCGCCGCCGGTGAGCATGAAGATCACGTTGAAGTTGTTGAAGTTGAAGGCAAAGGTGGAGATGAGCAGCGGAGCGGTGGACACCAGCAGCAGGGGCAGCTTGATCGAGCGGAAAATCCGCCACGCGGATGCCCCGTCCATGCGGGCCGCCTCGTTGACATCCTCCGGCAGGGACTGCAGGGCTCCGGTGCAGACCAGGAACATGTAGGGGAACCCGAGCCACGTATTCACCACCAGCACGCTGATTTTCGCCAGCCACGGGTCGGTCAGCCAGGGGATGTCGGCGCCGCCGAACAGGGCTGCGTTGATAAAGCCAAATTCCTGGTTCAGCATTCCGGACCAGACCAGGCCGGCCAGGAACGCCGGGAAGGCGTACGGCAGGATCATGATCGTGCGGTAGATCTTCTTGCCGCGCAGGTTTGGATGGTTGAAGGTCAGGGCCAGGAACAACCCCAGTCCGAAGCACAGGAGCACCGATCCGAGGGCAAACGTGAAGGTCCAGACAATGACGCTGAGCAGCGGTCCGCGGAGGTCCGGATCCGTGAAGGCCCGTTCAAAGTTCTCGAAGCCCACTCCCACCTTCCAGCCCGTGGCCAGCCGCTGGCCGTCCTCCGATGTGAACGCACCTTCGCCGCCGTCCGTGTAGACGGTGCCCGTTTCGGTGTCGGTGAAGGTGTCCGCCGCTTCGTCGTAGATCAGCACCGGTTTGAAGACGTAGGCGTTGGATCCGTCGGCGGTCTGCAGGATCCCGTCGTCGAGGTCCTCGGACAGCGGGACCTTGATGGCGGTGATGTCCTGCTGGACGGCCAGCAGCTCGTTGAAGGTGAGGGTGCGGTATCCGTCGGCCCCGGTGGCCTTTCCCGTGCCGCCGATTTCGGCGCCCTCGGCTTCCTCGAGCGGTTCGCCCGTGGTGCCGATGCGGACGCCGCCGTCGGGATCAGTGACCAGCAGGGACAGGACATCGTCCTTTTCCACCACCGACACCTGGTAGGCCGGGGAATCCGGAACCCGCTTTTGGGCGCTCATGGAGATGGCCGATATGGCATCTTCCTTGGTGCTGTTGTGTCCGTCTCCGTAGTTGGTGAAGGCGATATATCCGCTGTACACCACCACAAAAACCTGGAAGACCACCAGGAACAGGACGCCCGGCGCCAGATATTTGGCCGGCAGGCCACCGCGGCGCAGGTAGATCCAGTTGATCAGCACGGTCACCGCTGCGGCAACAGCGAGGACGGCCCATTTTTCATTCATGAACAGGGCCATGAGGACGTAGACGGCAAACGCATCCGTCAGGCCCAGGAGCAGAATCTTGGCCAGCAGGCCGGCCATGGAATCGGGGCCTCGGCGGCGCTTGGGAGGTCGTGCGGAAATGTCTGGGCGGACAGGGGTGTCCAGCTGATCAACCATCGGGGTTCTCCTTGAACCGGTTCGGGCCGGGACACTGCGCTCCAAAAGGGCAGTGTCCCGGCCCGCATACCTTGTGCCCCGGCGGAAGGCCGGAGCGGTGTCTATCTCAGGTGCGGCTGATGCCGGACTACTTGGCGATCTTCGCTTCGACGTTGCCGACCATCGTTGCCCAGGACTCGGCGGGATCGCCCTGGCCCTTGATCAGGGCCAGTTCGGTTGCGCCCCAGTCGGCCCACACGGCACCCATTTCCGGGATGGCCGGCATGGGTACGCCGTTGGCGCCGATTTCGCCGAAAGCAGCGACCGTCGGGTCTTCGGCTGCCTTCTCGAAGGATGCGTTCAGGGCCGGCGGACGTCCGCCGCCTTCGAACATGGCGTCCTGCACGGCCTCGGTGGTGAGGTAGTTCAGGGCAAACTCGGTGGCGGCCAGGGAGTTGGCGCTCTTGGAGCTGATGAAGAAACCGTTCACGCCCACGAAGGGCTGAGCGGGCTGGTCGCCTGCGGTCGGCAGCGGGTCAACGACGACGTTGATCCCGGCTTCCTCGGCCAGCGGCACGTTCCACGGTCCGGTCAGGAAGTACGGGGACGCTCCGGCGTTGAACTTTTCCTTGGCAATGTCAGCGGTGATGTTGGAGTTCAGGATGCCTGCTCCCGCCTCGCCCCATTCCTTCACCTTCGCTGCGAAGGCAGCACCGTTGCTGTTGCCCAGCTCCAGCTTCGAAGCGTCATAGCCGCCGGTCTCGTCAGTTCCAAAGACGGGCACGCCCATGGAGGTCTGGAACGGGTACAGGTGGTACGGATCGCCCTGCTTGGGGTCCATCCCCACCAGGAACGGGAATTCGGCGCCCTTCTCAACTGCTGCCTTGCCGTTGGCGATGACTTCGTCCATGGTGGCGGCCGGTTCGGGAACCAGGTCAGCGTTGCGCAGCAGGCCAATGTTCTCGATGGAGTACGGAACGCCGTAGGTGCTGCCCTCGTACGTCATGGCCTTGACTGCCGATTCCTGGAAGTCCGCGGCCTTGTCGCCCAGCTCAATGGGGGACACCACGCCGTTCAGGACAAACTTGCCCAGCCAGTCATGCGGACCCACGATCAGGTCAGGGCCCTTTCCGGTGGGAACCTGCGTGATGAAGTCATCGGATACCTGCTCAAAGTCCTTGGTGACCAGCTTGATTTCAATGCCGGTGTCTTCCTTGAACTGGGCAGCGACGTCCGTCAGGGCCGGCGAACGTTCCGCGTCAACCCACATGGTGAGCGTGGTGGCCCCGGCGGTGGCCAGGTCGGTGGAGTCCGCGCTGTCAGCGGAATCACCGCCGCCGCAGGCGCTCAGGACAAGGGCAGCGGTGACCGAAACGGCCCCGAGAGCGAGGGCGCGGCGGCGTGGCGCCGTCATACCCGTGGTGTGCACCTTCATTGGTGAACCTCTCCTATGTTTTTCAAATGGATTCCGGCAGTTCTCAGCGCTGGTGCCCCCGCCCCGTGCGCTGGCGCGACGGAAAGGCAGGAGCAGCGGAACACTCCATCGGGACCTCAGTACGGAGAAAGTGTAAGCGCGTACACGTTGTGCGTCCAATCACAGATCCGCGTCACAGTTTTTGTCCCCATCGGAGACGGTGATTCTCTGCGAAAACCCGGCCAGAGTAAGGCATGTGGGAAAATAATCAGCAATCTTAGGATCTGCGGCTTGGATGGAAGCGTTTTCATTTTGGGCTGTCCATGCCCCTAGGATGGCACCCATGCTCAGCCACGTAATCCCCGGCACCGGTGCAGAGACCGGCCCGGCACTTGTCCCCCTGCACGCTGCCTCCAGCGAACACGACCGCCAGTGGTGGCGTTCCTCCGTCATCTACCAGGTGTATCCGCGCTCCTTCCGGGACCTCAGCGGCGACGGCATCGGCGACCTCCCCGGCATCACCGCCGAAATGGATTCCCTGGCCGAGCTCGACATCGATGCGCTGTGGCTGTCCCCGTTCTACAAGTCGCCGCAGAACGACGCCGGATACGACGTTGCCGACTACTGCTCCGTTGACCCCCTGTTCGGGACGCTGGAGGACTTCGACGCCCTGGTGGCCAAAGCCTCGGGACACGGTATCCGGGTCATCGTGGACCTCGTCCCCAACCACTGCTCGAACGAGCATGAGCTCTTCCAGTCGGCCCTGGCGGCCTCCGCGGGTTCCCCCGAGCGTGACATGTTCATTTTCCGCGACGGCACCGGCGACAACGGCGATCTTCCGCCCAATAATTGGCAGTCCCACTTCGGCGGCTCGGCGTGGACCCGCACCACCGGAACCGACGGGACCCCGGGGCAGTGGTACCTGCACCTCTTCGATTCCAGCCAGCCGGACTTCAACTGGGACAACCCAGCGGTCCGGGAGGAGTTTGAACGGACCCTCCGGTTCTGGCTGGACCGCGGCGTGGGCGGTTTCCGCGTGGACGTGGCCCATGCCCTGGTCAAGAAATCCGGACTTCCGGATTGGGGCGGCCGCGCTGACGGCTGCTCGTCCGAGGGTTTCCCGGGACACGACGCACCCATGTTCGGCCAGGCCGAAGTCCATGACATCTTCCGTTCCTGGCGCAAGCTCCTGGAGAGCTATGACGGCGAGCGCGTGCTCTGTGCCGAAGCCACCATCGATCCGCTGGACCGGCTTTCGGACTGGGTCCGTCCGGATGAAATGCACCAAACCTTCAACTTCGCCTATCTGCACCATGACTGGCACGCCGGCGCCGTGCGCCACGTCGTTTCGTCGTCGCTGGAGGCCTTTGACAAGGTGGGGGCGCCCACCACTTGGGTGCTCTCAAACCACGACGTCGTGCGCCACGCCACGCGCTTTGGGCTTGAGGGGCACCAGGAGCGCCCGGGCGACGGCATCGGGCCGGATGACCGGCAGCCCAACTACGGGCTGGGCCTGTCGCGGGCACGGGCAGCCTCCCTGCTGATGCTGGCCCTGCCGGGAGGCGTCTACCTGTACCAGGGCGAGGAGCTGGGGCTGCCCGACCACACCACCATGCCGCACGACTTCCGCGAGGATCCGACGTACCACCGCACCGGCGGCGCACGTCTTGGCCGGGACGGCTGCCGCGTCCCCCTGCCGTGGTACTCCGGTGCCGAAAGCTTCGGCTTCAGCTCGACGGGCGCAGCATGGCTGCCCCAGCCGGCGGAATGGGCCTCACTGGCGCGCGATATCCAGCGCGAGGATCCGGCGTCGACCCTGAACCTGTACCGCAGCGCCCTGGCCGTGCGCCGGGAGTATGCCCTCGGTGCCGGTTCCCTGGCCTGGTGGCCCGACGTCGACGCCGACTCCGTGGTCGCCTTCCTGAACGGCAACGTCCTGGTCATGCTGAACATGGGCACGGAGCCGCTGTACCTCCCGGCCGGAGAAGTGCTGGTTGCCAGCGAAGCCGGTGCCGCGGCCGACGGCGTGCTGCTGCCCAACCACGCCGTTTGGCTCCGGATTAACTGACTGCCGCTATGGTGGAATGGCTGAGGCACCGGACCCCTGGGTCCGGTGCCTCAGTACGCTCCGGCCGCCGGGCTGAAGCCCGGCGCCAAAAATCCGCACCCACACCAAAAACCGTACCCACCCCGAGGAGCATCAGTGGCAGGGATCAAAGACGTGGCGGCACGCGCCGGTGTCTCATCAGCCACTGTCTCCCGTGCCCTCAGCGGCAACGGCAAGGTCTCTGACGCCACCCGGCTAAAGGTCCAAGCGGCAGCGGACGAACTGGGCTTTGTGATTTCCTACAATGCGTCGTCGCTCGCTTCCGGGCGCAGCCGCAACATCGGGATTGTCATGCCCACGGTTGGCCGCTGGTACTTTTCCCAGGTTCTCGAGGGCGCGGCCGCCGCGCTCATCGATGCCGGTTATGACCTCACCCTGTACAACACCAGCGACAGCCCCGGGCACCGCGAAAGCGTGCTGACCGAGATGCTGCGGCGCCAGCGGCTCGACGCGGTAATCGCCGTGGCCCTGAAGCTCACGGACGAGGAACTGGCACAGCTGCACGCCGTCAACAAGCCAATCGTGGCCATTGGCGGCCCCCTGCCGCAGACCCACACCATCCGGGTGGACGAGGCCAACATTTCGGTGCTTGCGACGGAACACCTCATTTCCCTGGGGCACACCAGGATTGCCCACATCGGCGGCGGAGAGGAACGCGAGCGCGATTTCCGCCTCGGCAGCACCCGGCGGGACGGATACGAACAGGCCATGGCCCGCGCGGGGCTGGAAAGCCTGCACATCAACAGTCCGGATTTTTCGGTGGCCAGCGGAGTAAACGCCGCCAAGGCACTCCTGGCCGCTCCCCGGGGCCGGCCTACGGGCATCTTCTGCGCCTCGGATGAAATCGCCGTCGGGACCATTCTGGCGGCAAGGGGTTTGGGACTGCGTGTCCCCGAGGACCTGTCCGTCATCGGGATTGACGGGCACGAGCTTGGCGAGGTTTTTGGCCTTACGACCATCAGCCAGGACCCGCGGGGGCAGGGGGCCGCCGCCGTCGCCGCAGTGCTCTCGCTGCTGGCGGATAAGCCGCTGGAGGCCGACTGGATTCAGAGGTTCTATCCCACCGAGTTCGTGGTGCGGACCAGCACGTCGGTCCCGGCGGATCTTCGCGCCTGACCCACCACGCGCATGCCGGCACTGCACGGGGCCCGGCCCCTCGTCTTCGGCCGCCAACCGTGCTTAACTAAATCCTCAGTCCGCCCCGCCGAAGGAACTCCGCCCTCCCATGTCGCTTTTTCTTTGGATCCTGCAGATAGTCCTTGCCGTGATGTTCATGGGAATCGGCGGGCAGCGCCTGACCGGATCCTCACGGAAGCTGCGGAGACTGCCGTGGACGGACGGCTACCCCCTGGGTCTTATCCGCGCCCTGGGTGCCGTGGAAGTTGTTGCCGGCCTGGGCCTCCTGCTCCCCGGCCTGCTGGGGGCGGCACCCCTGCTGACCCCCGCCGCTGCCGGCGGGCTGGTGGCGCTCATGGCACTCGCGGTGGCCCTGCACCTGCGCCGTGGACCGAGGCAGGCGGCGGTTCTCCCGGCTATCCTTCTGATCATGGCTGCATTTGTGCTGTGGGGGCGGCTGATGCAGCTCTTGTAAACGGGCCCTTCAGCAAACAGGCGCAGCAACAGTCCGGAACAGGTGAGGGAGAGGGATGACGGGGGCAGCGGATGCCGTAACCGAGCTGTACGCCCTCATGCCCGACGCCTTCACCGCCGCCCGAAACCAGCGGGCGGCGGACGCCGCCAAGGCCGGGGACAAACCATCGGGTAAGGCCATCCGGGCATTGCCCAAGCCGTCCTCCGCCGCGTGGCTGGTCAACATGCTGACGCTGCACCGTCCCTCGCTGGTCAGCGAGGTTCTCGAACTGGGCGCGGTCCTGCGCGAAGCACAAAACGATCTGGACCAAAAACAACTGCGCCAGCTCAGTGGTGAACGCCAGCGGTTGCTCCGTTCGGCTGCGCGGGAGGCCCGCAGCCTGGCCGAAGAACTTGGACATCCGGTCAGTACCGCGGTGGGCGCCGAGGTTGAACAAACCCTGTGGGCCGCCATGACGGATGCCGATGCCGCCGCGGCCGCATCCAGCGGACAGCTGGTCCGCGCGCTCGAAGCCAACGGATGGGATCCGGTGGATGTTTCCGGCGCCGTGGCCGACCCCGGGTCGGTGCGGCCGCTGCTAACGGACAGCGGCGCAGCGGTCCGGACGCTGCGTCCGGCACGGGCACTGCCTCCGGCACCGGCTCCGGCACCGGCACCGGCCGGGCATCCCGGGCGGAGACGCCCGGAGATGACGCCGGATCCGCCGCGGCGGCACGAAAGGAAAAGGCCGCGGCAGCAAGGGCACAACGCGCCGCCCGGGCAGCACTGCAGGAGGCGCAGCGGGACGCCGAACAGGCTGAAGGCACCCTGAAGGCCGCCCAGCAGGCGGTTGATGACCTGGCGGACCGGCGTGATGAGCTCACTGACGAAATCGATGAGCTGCGGGAGAGGATTCGTGACCTGGAACGGCTCGTGTCCACGGTCGACCGACGTGCCGGCACCCTGGAACGGGAACGCGATGCCGCCCGCCGGTCAGCCCGTGCGGCCCGCCGGGCCGTGGAAAAAGCGCAGGCCAAGCTCGACACTCTCGGCTAAGAGCTGTGACGAATAAGCGCAGACAAAAGCCGGCAGGATTATAACGATTCAAAAAACTATTGACTGGCCATCAAACGCGCCCTATGTTTGAGTGATTCGGGCGGGAAACCGCTTCCCGTTCAAACACAAAGAGGTGTGATTGATGTCCCGCCGTTCTGCTCGCAGCCAGAAAAACCTCGTGCAGTGAAAAAGGGCAGCATGGCAGCGCGAGCCTACGACTTTTTCGACGCGTTAACCTGGATCGCCCTGCTGAACGTCGCATTCATCGGATTCACTCTTCTTGGTGGAATTGTTTTTGGTTTTGGCCCGTCGCTCGTTGCCGGCTCGACAGTTGTCCGGCGAAGGGTCAAAGGAGATGCTTTTCAGCTATTTCCCGCATTTTGGCGCGCCTGGAAAACAGAATTCTTCCGGGCTAACGCCGTTCTGCTTCCCGCAGCGGTGGTGCTGGCAGCGCTGCTGTCCAGCTGGCAGTTTTTCCGGACCGGTCAGGACGTACTGTCTGCCGTCCTTGCTCCGGCCACCCTGGTGGTCGCGGGAATCTGCGCCATCGTAGTGTCAGTACTCATACCGCTCCTGACCCATTACGAGATCAGACTCGCGGCGGCAACTCCGGCGGCGGTTACCCTCACCCTCGCCAACCCGCTGCTGCTCATCCTGAACGGGTTGATCCTCGCCGGGACCGCTTTTGCCACCGTGCAGCTGCCCGGACTGCTCCCGTTCTTTTCCTTCGGGCTGGGCATCTACCTCACGACACGCGTTGCCCTGGATTTCTTTGTGCGCAACGAAATCCGCCTTGCCGCGGCCCCGCTCCAACCAGCCGCCTAACGATCCCCCTGCCGGCGGCGATCACCGTCCCCCGCACCCCATACCGCACCCGTTTCACTACCCGCTGCATTCATCAAAGGAGATCATCATGCACCGCAGACCCCTTAAAGGGCTGGCCCTTGTCCTCACCACAGGCTTGGCGCTCTCCGCCTGCTCCTCCAGTGCCGAGGAGGAAGCGCCTTCGCTGGACACCGTTTCGATCATGGCCCCTTTCCTTGAGCCCCAGCCGCCGGAGCAGGGCGACACCATGCAAACCAAGCTCGAGGAAATTACCGGCAAGAAGCTCGACATCAACTGGGTGCCGAATGCCGACTACGAAGAAAAAACAAACATCACCCTCGCCGGCGACGACCTCCCCCACGTCATGGTCATCCAGGGCAAGACACCGGGCTTCGTCAAGAACGCCACCGCAGGCGCTTTTTGGGAGCTCTCGGACTATTTGGGTGACTACCCCAACCTCGTCACCGAAAACCCCGACATTGAGCGCAACGCAAGCATCAACGGAGATGTCTACGGCGTGTACCGGGCACGCGACGCCATGCGGACGTCCGTCATCCTGCGCAAGGACTGGCTGGAGAAGCTCGGTTTGGAAACACCGGCCACGGTGGATGACCTCTATGACGTGGCGAAGGCCTTTACCGAGCAGGATCCCGACGGCAACGGCGTGAAGGACACCTACGGCCTCATCGTGCCCAAGTGGCCCGGAACAATTAACTCCAACAGCCCGTACGACGTCGTGGCAACCTGGTTCGGCGCCGGCAACACCTGGACCGAGGAGGATGGCGAACTCGTTCCGAACTTCGCCACTGAGGAATTCATCGAAGCGAACAAGTACCTGAAGAAGTTCGTGGATGAAGGGTTGATCAACGGCGACTACGCCACCATGGATTCTGCCACCTGGAACGAACCGTTCTTCAACGGTCAGGGCGGCATCATCGTTGACGTTCATTCGAGGGCGTCAGTGCTCATCAACCTGTTCAAGGAACAGGATCCGGCCACGTTCGAGAACTTCGTCGATATTTCCGGCAACCTGGAAGGCCCCGACGGAGAGCTGCATGCGCACCCGACTCCCGGGTTCTCCGGTTTCCTGGCGGTCCCCAAGGCCAAGGTCAAGACCGAAGCGGAGCTGAAGGAAGTCCTGGGCTTCCTCAACGAACTGAATTCCGAGGAAGCGGCCGTTCTGATCAACAACGGCATTGAAGACGTCAACTTCACCCTCGACGGAGACCTGACGGTTCCCATCACTGAGCTGACCGCTGAAGGCAAGGAAGTCGCGCAGGCCGTCAAGACCTACTCCCAGCTGGGGACCAATGTGGACGGCATCAAGTACTACCTGCCCAAGCAGGCTACGGAATACGAACAGCAGATGTTCGACAAGCGCCTGGAGGTGCAGGAAGCCGACCTTGAGTCCGCTGACCAGAATCCCGCTTCGGCGTACATCTCGGAAACGCAGGTGTCCAAGGGAGCCCAGCTGGACAACATCGTCACGGATGCCCGCATCCAGTTCCTGGCGGGACAGATCGATGAGAAGGCACTCCGCCAAGCCGTCGAACTCTGGAAGTCCAGCGGAGGCAACGACGTCATCGCCGAAATCAACGAACTGCACAAATCGTCCAAATAAGCGCACCGCCCGGGGTGTGGGCCGGAAGCCGCCCCGCACCCCGGGCCAGAGTAAGGACACATCGTGACCAGCATCCTCCAAAACGCGGATTCGCTCTCCGCTGCCTCCGGGCCGCCTTCGCCGGTCCAGCGGAAGGTCTCGTTCAAGGCCCGAATGGTCCAATACCGCTGGCTGTACATCCTGCTGCTGCCGGGCCTTCTGTACTTCGCCGTTTTTCGCTACTGGCCCATGTGGGGCGCCCGCATCGCTTTCAAGGACTTTGTTCCTTTCCTGGGCATCGACGGCAGCCCGTGGGTTGGGTTCCGCCATTTTGAGGATTTCTTCACCAACCCGGATTTCTCCCGGCTGCTGACCAATACCCTGATCCTCGCGGCCCTGTCCCTCTTAGTGGCTTTTCCGCTGACCATCATCATGGCGCTGCTCCTGAATGAACTGCGGCTGCAAATTTATAAGCGCACCATCCAGACACTGATCTACATTCCGCATTTCCTCTCCTGGACCATTGTGGCGTCGCTGAGCTATCTCCTCCTGGCCATGGATGTGGGTCCGCTGTTTACGGGGCTGAACAATCTGTTGGGAACCAACATTGATTTCCTTGCCGACCCCGACTGGTTCCGGCCAATCATCGTGGCGCAGGAAATCTGGAAAAACACGGGCTGGGGAACCATCATTTTCCTCGCCGCCCTCGCCACCGTTGACCAGGAACAGTATGAAGCCGCGGTGATCGACGGCGCCGGCCGGTTCCAGCGGGTCTGGCACATTACCCTGCCCAACATCCGCGGCGTGATTGTTGTCCTGCTCATCCTCCAGATCGGCCAAATCCTGAACACCGGCTTTGAACAGATCTACCTGATGTCCAACAGCCTTAACCGGTCCGTGGCCGACGTCTTCGATACCTACGTCTACTTCGTGGGCATCACGCAGGGCGCCTACAGCTACAGCACCGCCGTCGGCCTGTTCAAGGCGGTAATAGGGGTCATTCTCATCTTCGGCGCCAACTCGCTTGCCAAGCGGTTCAACCAGTCGGGACTTTTCTAGATGGAAAATCGATACAACACGAAGCCCGGGCGCGTCTTCGACGCGTTCAACATTGTGCTCCTCGGTGCGGTGGGCATCCTCGCCCTGCTGCCCTTCCTCTTTGTGATTGCCGGTTCCTTCGCCACTGAGGCGGAACTTACCCGGCGCTCCTTCTTCCTGTGGCCGGAGGAATTCACGCTCGGATCCTATGAGGCGATCCTCCAGACCTCCGCCTTCCTGCGGGCAATGGCCACCACCATTGGAGTGACGGCCACGGGCACGGTCATTCAGCTCGCCCTCACCGTCTGCATGGCCTATCCGCTCTCCAAACGGGCCCTTCCGGGACGGAACATCATCCTGAGCCTGGTGGTCTTCACCATGGTCTTTTCCGCCGGAATGATCCCCACGTTCCTCGTAGTCAAGGACCTGGGCCTGCTCGACACCTGGTGGGCGCTGATCCTGCCCATGGCCGTCAACCCGTTCAGCCTGATCATCATCAAGAACTTCTTCCAGGAGCTGCCGGCGGAACTGGAGGAATCGGCAAAAATCGACGGCGCCTCCGAGCTGCGCATCCTGTGGAGCATCCTGCTCCCGCTGTCCAAGCCGGTGCTGGCAACCTTTGCCCTGTTCTACGCGGTGGGCATCTGGAACGACTTTATGTCCCCCCTGCTCTACCTCAACGACAGCAGGATGTGGACCCTGCAGATGTTCCTGCGGCAGGTGACGGTGGCCTCCGACGCCATGCTCGATAACCCTGACCCCAGCTATATCCCGCCGTCCCAGGGGATCAAGTTTGCCGTTGTGGTTGTGGCCACCATTCCGATCCTGCTGTTCTATCCCTTCCTGCAGAAGCACTTTGCCAAGGGCATCCTGATTGGATCGGTGAAGGGATGAGGGTCCTGCTGGCGGGAGATTCCACCGTTGCGGCATGCCCTCCCGAGGAATACCCCATGAGCGGCTGGGGCCCGGCCCTGGCCGGGTACCTGGAGCCCGGAGACACCGTGCTCAACTTCGCCAAGGGCGGGGCGACCACCGCGTCCTTCGCGGCTGAGGGACTGTGGCAGGACCTCCTCAAGGAGCTCGAGCCGGAGAACCATGTGCTGATCCAGTTTGGCCACAATGATCAAAAGCACCCCCAGCTGCTGGCGGCCGAGGGCGGTTACACGGAACGGCTGGCGGAATTCGTGGCCGATGTCCGGGACCGGGGCGGAGTACCGGTGCTCTGCACGTCAGTGGAGCGCTGCTGGTTCTCGGACGGCCGCTTGTCACCTTCCCACGGCGGTTATCCGGCGGCGGTTCGGGCGCTGGCTGCCCGGGAACAGGTGCCGGTCATTGACCTCACCGTTTTCTCCAGCTGGCTGTATGAGTCATTGGGCGAAACGGCGGCACTGGCGCTGTTTACGGAACAGGACAAAACCCATTTCTGTGTCCGCGGCGCCGGGGAAATTGCATCCTACGTTGCCCACGCCCTGGCAGCGGTCAGTGGACGGGATGCGCGGCAGCCACCCCTCGGACTGAACCTGTGACGGGCTATGCCAACGCACTGCGCTCCCCGGATGACCTGCTGGACTGGATCGCTGAGGGACCCGTGGCCATAAGCCAGGGGCAGTCCGGAGTGGTGTTGTCCGGATCCGCTCCGGACCCCGACGATGACGGCGCGCACTGGACCCTTTGGTGCCCGGTTCCCTTCAGCGACGGCATCCGGATTTCCTGGGATTTCCGGCCCATCGAGGAGCCCGGACTGGCCATGCTGTTTTTCGCGGCCCAGGGTCACTCGGGTGATCTGTTCGGCCCCCGGCAGCTGCCCCGCGACGGGCGGTACCCGCAATACCATTCGGGTGACCTGGACGCACTGCACATCTCCTATTTCCGTCACCGGTGGCCGCAGGAACGGGCGTTCCGCACCTGCAATCTGCGGCGGAGCGCCGGTTTCCACCTGGTGGCGCAGGGCGCGGATCCCCTGCCCCCGGCGGCTGATGCGGACGGGTTCTATCGGCTGGTCCTCGAGAAGGACGGCCGCGATGTCCGGTTCAGCATGAACGGACTGCCGTTGTTCGCCTGGCACGACGACGGCGCCGCCGGTCCCGCCCCGCTCGCCGGCGGATACATCGGATTGCGCCAGATGGCGCCCCTCGTTGCCGAATACAAGAACTTTTCTGTCAGCAGCCTCATTTCCGGAGCTGACCCGACCACGCTGGAGGATACCCATGCATGATGCAGTTGCGCTCGACTGGTTGGAGCCGGTGCCCCACCGGCAGGCAACGGAGCAAGGCACGGCTGCGGCCCTGCCCGGCGGTACAACCTTCGGTGTCCCCTTCCCCCGCGGCGCAGTTACCGATGCGGGATGTCTTACCCTGGCCGACGCGGACGGACGTCCGGTGCGCCACCAGGCGTGGCCCACGGCAAGGTGGCCGGATGGTTCGCTGAAATGGGCCGGCATTGCCACCGGCACCATGTCCATGGCAGCAGCCGGGGCACCCCTGCAGTTGTCCATCGCCGCGGACGACACCCCTGACGACACCGCTGACAACACCGCGGCTCCGGCAGTTGCCGTCAGCGTGGGCAACGCTGTCACGGCAGACACCGCGGAAACCGAAATCACGGTCGATACCGGGCAGCTGAGATGCGTCATTGGACGAACCGGACCGGACTTCCTGAGATCCCTCTCCAGGGGCGGCACCGTGGTTGCCGAGAACGGCCGGCTCGTTAGCTCCACGGTGGACACGGTGGAGGAAAACGCCGGAACCGTGACCCGCACCGCCTACGAATCCACCGTGCTGGGCGCCGTCGTCGAATCCGATGGTCCGGCCCGCGTTGTGGTGCGCATAAACGGGACGCACAGCGGCAATGGACGGGACTGGCTGCCCTTTGTGATCCGCCTGTACTTCCACGAAGGCGCCAGGAGCATCCGGATGATGCACTCCTTCACCTGGGACGGGGATGAACACCGGGATTTCCTTGCCGGCCTGGGCATCCGCTTCACCGTGCCGCTGCAGGGACACCTGCATGACCGTCATGTCCGCATCGCCGGCGCTGACGGCGGGTTCCTCATCGAAGCCGTGCGCGGCATCACCGGCCTGCGCCGTGATCCCGGATCCGATGTACGGGCCGCCCAGATCAGCGGAGCGGCCACCTCAGACCCGGCGGACTGGAATCCTGAAGTCGGCCAGCGGTTGAACCTCATTCCGGCGTGGCCGGACTACTCGCTGTCCCAACTCACCAGCGACGGATTCACCCTGCAGAAACGCACCGGCCCAAACCATCCCTGGATAGGGATCACCACCGGAACCCGGGCTGAGGGTTTCGCCTATCTGGGTACGCCCGGCGGCGGCTTTGGCGTGGGGCTGCGGGACTTCTGGAAGTCCTACCCGGCCGGAATTGATATCCGGAATGCGGACGGACCGGCAGCCGAAGTCACCCAGTGGTTGTATTCCCCGCAGGCGCAGCCCATGGACCTGCGGTTCTACCACGACGGGCTGGGCCAGGACACCTACGCAAAACAGCTCGAGGGCCTGGAAATCACGTACGAGGACTATGAGGAGGGCTTCGGAACTCCCTATGGAATTGCCCGAACCCACGAGCTGACCCTCTTTGCCTACGACGCAACACCGTCGACGCCGGACGTGGCAGCTGACGCGCGTTGGGCGGCTGCTCCCCCGTTGCTCCAGGCAACGCCCGGGCACCTTTCCTCCGCCGGTGTTTTTGGGGACTGGGCGCCGGTGGACCGCAGCACCAGTGCCAGGGCCGCGCTCGAAGACAAATTGGATTTCCTGTTTAACTTCTACAAGTCCCAGATTGAGGAGCGCCGCTGGTACGGGTTTTGGAACTACGGCGACGTCATGCACACGTACGACACCGACCGCCACACCTGGCGCTACGACGTCGGCGGATATGCGTGGGACAACTCCGAACTCTCCCCCGACCTGTGGCTTTGGTACGCCTATCTGCGGTCCGGGCGGGCTGACATCTTCCGGGTTGCGGAAGCCATGACCCGGCACACCGGAGAGGTCGATGTTTATCATCTGGGCCAGTGGGCAGGCCTTGGAACACGGCACAATGTCCAGCACTGGGGCTGCAGTGCCAAGCAGCACCGCATTTCCAGTGCGGCGTACCGGCGCTTCCACTACTTCCTGACGGCCGACGACCGCACAGGAGACCTGCTCGATGAACTGGTGGAAGGGGAACGGAATTTCGTCAAACTGGATCCCACCCGCAAAGTCCGCCCCGACGTCTACTCTCCGGATCCGGCCGCCCTGGCTGTCGGTCTCGGCACCGATTACGGCGCGCTTGCCGCCGCATGGCTGACGGCGTGGGAACGGCACGGCGACACGGAGGCCGCCGCCAAGCTGCTGGGCACCATGAAAGACATCGGTGCGCTCAAATACGGTTTCCTGACCGGGGAAGCCCGGTATGACGTGGGCACCGGGCGCTTCGACACCAGCCGGGAGCAAATCAGCGTATCGCACCTGAGCGCTGTCTTCGGGTTGGTGGAGATTGCCAGTGAACTGATCGACCTCGTGGATGTGCCGGAGTTTGACCAAGCCTGGCTGCAGTACTGCCGCCTCTTCCTCGCCCCGCCGGCGGAACAGGAGGCGGAGGTTGGGCAGCCGCTGCCGGGCATCTATCTGACCCAGGCGCACAGCCGGCTGACGGCATACGCGGCAAAACGGCTCGCTGATCCCCGGCTGGCCGCCCGGGCCTGGGAGGAGTTTGCCGCCGGCGGAGAGCTGCTCGGCAACGACATTGCCTTCCGGGAACACCGCATTTTGCCGCCGCACGTACTGGCGCCTGTCACGGAGGCCCGGACAGTCTCCACGAATGATGCGTCCCAGTTTGGCCTTGCCGCCATCCAGCTGCTGGCGCTCGTTGGCGAGCAGGCACCGGACCCCGGAGCTTCCGAAAGGTAGGCCGGCGGCGGGGAAATACGTGCAGTATTTTCGCCCTAATTATCCGGGCGCAACGGTGGTACGTTCGGATTCCGACAGACATAACTCCCCTGGAGGAATCATGACTGACCACGTTGCGCCCGTCAGCGACTGCGCCGTCCACAGCTGCGATTACAACCACGACGGCTGCACGGCCTACGCCATCACCGTTGGCGGAACCCCCGACCACGCGAGCTGCGCCACCTTCATTGACACCTCGGAAACCGGCGGGCTGCCCAAAGTGCTGGCCTCGGTGGGCGCTTGCCTGCGGAGCGAATGCCAGCACAATGACCACCTCATGTGCACCGCCCACGATGTGAAGGTTGGTCCCGGCGCTGAGCTGGCAGACTGCCTGACCTATCAGCCGCGGTAGGAGCCGGCAGCCGCACGAGAGTCCTCCGAAGACTTGGAATGTGATCCACGCCTCATGAACCTGTAGCGTTGGAGGCCACAAACCAGCTTCAAAGGAGAACAAATGCCCGGCTTGGACACCGCTTTAACACCGCTTCGCTTTCTGGAGCGCGCCGCACAGGTTCACCCGGAGAAGACAGCCATCATCGATGGTGACCGCCGCATGACCTACCGCGGGTTTGCCGGTGCGGTAACCCGGGCAGCGCATGCGCTGCGGGCATCCGGCCTGGCCCCCGGCGGCAGGGTCGCTTTTCTCGGCACCAACTCCATGGAGTTCCTGATTGCCCACGACGCGGTTCCCCTGGCCGGCGGCATCCTGGTTCCGCTGAACACGCGCCTGTCCCCTCCCGAGGTGGCATACATCTGCAACCACTCCGGCGCCACCCTGTTGTTCGGGGATCCGGACCTGCTCCTCGGCCTTGGAACGCTTGAGCTTCATGAGGTGGCAGAGATCGTCTCCGTCCCGCTCCAGGACGGCAGCGCCAACACCGTGGAGGGCACGACGTCGTACACCGATTTCCTCGCGCGCGGCGCCGACACCCCGCTCCCCTGGGAAGTCGAGGACGAAAACACTGTCATCGCCCTGAACTACACCTCCGGCACCACCGGCAGGCCCAAGGGCGTGATGTACACCCACCGTGGCGCCTACCTGAATTCGCTGGGCGAAGTGCACCACCAGGGCTTCTCCCAGGACTCCGTGTATCTCTGGACCCTGCCGATGTTCCACTGCAACGGCTGGTGCACCACCTGGGCGCTGACCGCCGCATCCGGCACCCATGTCTGCCTGCGGGCAGTCCGCGGCCCGGAAATCTGGCGGCTGATCGACACCCACCGCATCGATCACCTGGCCGGCGCCCCAACCGTACTCAGCGCCATCGCCACGGCTGCTGAAGCCCACGAACTGAACCACCCGCTGACCATCGTTACGGCCGGCGCCCCGCCCAGCCCCACGGTCATCAACAAGATCCACCAGCTGCGGGCCGCCGTGGTCCACGTCTACGGACTCACCGAGTCCTACGGGCCGCACGCCGTGTGTGAACCGCAGGCGGCATGGGCAGCGCTCGACGGCGATGCCCTGGCGCGGAAGATGGCCCGGCAGGGCGTGGGCATGCTGACATCGGACCGGCTGCGCGTCGTCCGCGACGAAGTGGGGGCCACCGCCGGTGACCTGACCGACGTCGCGGCCGACGGCGTGGAAATGGGTGAGATTGTCATGCGGGGAAACTCCGTGATGAACGGCTACTACCGCGACGAGGCCGGCACCGCCGATGCGTTCCGCGGCGGCTGGTTCCACACCGGGGATCTCGGAGTGATGCACCCTGACGGCTACGTCCAACTGCTGGACCGGTCCAAAGACGTGGTGGTCTCCGGCGGGGAGAACATTTCCACCATCGAAGTGGAGCAGGCCCTGGCCAGCCATCCCGCGGTGGCCGATGTGGCGGTAATCGGTGTTCCCGATGAGCGCTGGGGAGAGCGCCCCAAGGCCTTCGTTGTGCTTGCTCCGGGCCGCAGTGCGAGCGAGGAGGAACTTCTGGCCCACGTCAAAAGCCAAATCGCTTCCTACAAGGCGCCGCGGTCAATCGAGTTCATCATTGACCTGCCGAAGACATCCACCGGGAAAATCCGGAAGAATGAACTGCGGTCAATGGAATGGGAAGGCCGGGAAGCGCGTATTAACTAAGGACGGCTCCTCAGGGGCAGTTCCTTGGGGCAGCAACTGGGACAACCTGCTCCCCTGTGCGCCGGCAGACCCTGGAACATCACAACAGGCAAGGGAGAATTCATGGCCGCCGTCGTGCTGGGATGGAATCCCGCCACCGCGTTTGGTGCGGGTCCGGGCCGTGCGGATTACCGCATGGCCGCCTCCACGGTGCACGACACCGGACTCTTTGGAACCCGGTGGCGTGTGGGCCGCGGACAGCGGCTGGATCCGGGAACCGATGTGTGGCTTTTCGCCCAGGGGAGGCACGGCCGGGGGCTGCTGGGACATGGCGTGGTTGCGTCCGCGCCCCAGCCCGGTGCAGCGCTGCCCGCCAGGCTCGGCCTGCTGGCGGGCATCGTCTTTGATCTGCTCCTGCCGCCGGGGGATGCGCTCCCCGCCGAAGGGCTGGCGGAAAGCGTCCCGGGCGTGAACTGGAACGCTGTCCGGAGCACCGGCACCGTAGTTCCGGTGTCGGCCGAAACAGGGCTGCGGACCGTCTGGACGAAGTTCCTGCGGGCCCGGCCGGTTCCGGCTGACTGGCTTGCGGCCGCGGACCCCACCCTCCCCCTTCCGGGCAGCCTTCCCCAAGACAGCCTGCGCTCAGTGGGAATCAACCGCTATGAGCATGACCCCGACGCCGTCCGGCAGTGCGTCGCTTTCCACGGCGCTTCCTGTGCGGCCTGCGGCCTGTCCATGGAGCAGATGTACGGTCCGGCCGGGGCGGCCTTTGTCCAGGTGCATCATATTGTTCCGCCGGCAGCCATCTCCCCGGATTACATGCTGGATCCCGTGGCGGACCTGATTCCGTTGTGCCCCAACTGCCATGCCATCGCCCACCGCGGGGCGCCGGACCCCTATACGCCGGGCGAGTTGAGGCGGATGCTTGCGGCAGCGGCTGGCCCGTCGCCCGGATCTCATCCCCTCAACGGCTCTGTTCCCACGGCACGGGAACTGGATGCGCAGGCGGATGCGGCACGCCTCCGGAACGACGGGTAAGGGATGGGCCCGCCACGCCGCTTGCAGCACCCGGAGAACTCCATGACAGAATCAGTAGCGTTATGAGCATTCCTGCCGGCACCTCAAAATCCGTCCGCGTGGACGCATGGCTGTGGGCCATCCGCGCCTACAAAACCCGGTCCGCCGCCACAGCGGCATGCCGCGCCGGCCATGTCAGGCTCAACGGCAATCCGGCCAAAGCGGCGCAACCGGTCCAGCCCGGAGACACCATCCGGGTACGTCAGCCGGGGTACGAGCGGATCCTCGAAGTGCGCCAACTGATCGCCAAACGGGTTGGTGCCGAAGCGGCATCGCACTGTTTCACTGACCACACCCCGCCACGGCCGGTGGGGCCGGCGCTGGGGGTTCCCGTGCGCGACCGGGGCGCCGGGCGCCCCACCAAAAAGGACCGCCGCGAGATTGACCGGTTGCGCGGCGACCGTTAACTTCCCGGCAGCCTGGCCTGCTGCAGCTGGTCGTCGACAAACCGCGGAGCGGATGCAACGATCCCGGCAAAGGCCATCACGAGCGAGGAACCGGCCAGAATGATCAGGGGGAAAGTCCAGCTTCCCGTCGCCTCGTGCAGGGCGCCGATGGCAAACGGGCCGGCCGCGGCCAGCAGGTAGCCCACCGGCTGGCAGAACCCGGACAGTTCCGCCGTGACCCGCGGATCGCGGGACCGTCCCGTAATCAGGGCCAGCGCCGTCGGAAAAGCGAATCCGCCAATCCCGAGCAGCAGCGCCCACAGCCAGGGGGTGCTCCCGGGAACCAGCAGCAGGCCGAGATACCCCGCTCCGGTGGCGGCCGCCAGCACCGCAACGTACACCCGCAGGCCCGGGGCACGCGCCACGAGGGCGGGCATGATCAGTCCGCCGGGGATGCCCAGTGAGGCAATAACGGCCATCATGAACCCGGCCTGGGACTGGCTCAGTCCTGCGTCGCGGTAAATCTGTGCAACCCAGCCAAACTGCACGTACGCGTTCATGGACTGGACCCCGAAATACAGGCACAGCGCCACCGCGGTCACCGACGACGTCATGCGCAGCCGGCCCCGGACCACTGTCGCTTCGTCGGCCGCCGCACTGGCGCCGTTAAATTCGCTGTCGCCGCCGGCGGGCGGCAGACGCCGGCCGCGGAAGGCAATGACGGCCCAGGGCACTGCGGCAACCAGCGCGGCGGCGCCCCAGACGCGGATGCTGATTTGCCAGCCGTCCTGCCCGCTGGCCGCCAGCGGAGCGGCGATCAGCAGCGGCACCGTGGCGCCCACGGCCAGCGTGGTTCCGTAGACCGAGTTCAGCAGCGCGGTCCTCGCTCCCCCGTGCCGTTTGATGAACGCCGGAACAAGGATGTTGCCCACGGCCATGCCGGCAAAAGCGAGGAACGTGAGCAGCAGGAAAACAACCGGCGAGTCCACCACCGAACGCAGCAGCAGCCCCGCGGCAACCGCCGCCACCCCGGCCGCTATCGTTCCGTTAAGACCGGTCCGCCTCGACAGCGCAACCGCCAGGGCTCCGATGACGGCGAAGGTGAACCCGGGCAGCGCCGTCAGCACTCCCGCCAGCGTCGAATCCATCCCGAGGGCCGACCGGAGTTCGGCCAGCACCGGCCCCACCGACGTCGCACCCGGCCGGAGGTTGACCGCCACCAGGATAACGGCGGCGACCGCAGCCCACAGCGGCATCGCCAGGGGCCGACGGCGCCTGACGGTCGATTGTTCTTTGGCTTCACTCACGGGGACTTTCTAGCACGGGCGCCACTGAAACCACCGGGTCTGCGCCACAATCGGTGGTTTTACAACCGCCGGGCAGCGACCTCTAGACGGACACAGCCTCAACGGCTCTGCTGTCGCCCGTTTCCACGAACCGCTGGTGCCAGGACAGAGCCTCATTCAGCAAATGCGGCGTGTGCTTGCCGAAGCTTTCCCTGCAGGCACGGTCGAAGTAATCCTGCAGCAGCGGCTGGAAGTCCGGGTGCGCGCACTTGTCGATGATGGTCCGGGCACGCTGCTTGGGCGAGAGCCCGCGCAGATCGGCCAGACCGCGTTCGGTAACCACCAGCATGGTGTCATGCTCGGTGTGGTCCACGTGGCTGACCATCGGGACGATGCCCGAGATCTTGCCGCCCTTGGCCGTGCTTGGGGACAGGAAAGCGGAGAGGAACCCGTTTCGGGCGAAGTCGCCGGAGCCGCCGATTCCGTTCATCATGGCCGTTCCGGCCACGTGGGTGGAGTTCACGTTTCCGTAGAGGTCGGCCTCGATCATCCCGTTCATGGCAATGCAGCCGAGACGGCGGATGAGTTCGGGATGGTTGGAGATCTCCTGGGTGCGCAGGATGATGCGCTTGCGGTAGAACTCGATGTTGGAGTTGAACTCTTCGATGCCCGCCGGGCTCAGTGAGAAGGACGTTGCGGAGGCCACCCGAATGACGCCGTCCCGGATCAGGTGGAGCATCCCGTCCTGGATGACCTCGGTGTACGCGGTCAGCCCGGTGTAGCCGGAAGTGGCCAGCCCGCCCAGGACGGCGTTGGCGATGTTTCCCACACCGGACTGCAGCGGCAGCAGCTTGTCGGTCAGCCGGCCTGCCTTGATCTCGTCACCGAAGAAGTCGATCAAGTGGGCGGCGATCTGCTGGGAGGTTTCATCCGGCGCGGCGAAGGGCGTCATCCGGTCCGGGGCGTCGGTCTCGACGACGGCGATCACTTTGTCCGGATCCAGCCGCAGGTAGGGCTCACCGATCCGGTCATCCGGGTTCACCAGCATGATGGGCTTGCGGTGCGGCGGCAGCGCCGTGCCGTAGTAGACGTCGTGCATGCCGTCCATGGCCGCGGCCTGCTGGAAGTTCACTTCAAGAATGATCTTGTCAGCCTGCTCAATCCAGGTCTTGTTGTTGCCCACCGAGGAGGACGGGATGAGGGAGCCGTCTTCGTTGATGCCCACCACCTCAATCACTGCCAGGTCCACGTGGCCGTAGAAGCCGAACCAGGTGTACTGGGCCACGTGGCCCAGGTGGATGTCGATGTACTCCAGTTCGCCGTCGTTGATCCGCTTCCGCAGGGTGGGATCGGACTGGTACGGCAGGCGCAGTTCCATGCCTCCGGCCTTCGCGAGCACGCCGTCGAGCTCGGGAGCAGTGGAGGCGCCGGTGAGGACCTTGATCTGGAAGTCTTCGCCGCGGGCGTGGGCTTCCTCCATCTGGACGGCCAGGGCCTGCGGCACTGCCTTGGGATAACCGGCACCGGTGAAACCGCTCATCGCCACCGTCATGCCCGGTTTGATAAGCGCCGCTGCCTGTTCGGCAGACATCCTGCGCTGCAGCAGTCCTTCGTGGTGAATGCGGTCGTGCATGGTGGCCTTTCTTAGATGGGACCAACCAACACTATCTGCTGTGTGCCGTACCTCATATTCGGCGGGTCCCGGCATGCGTCGGTATCCGGCCGGGAACCGGGCCGGGGTGCCCCGCCGCCTTGGCCGGGCACCCCGGTTCCCGCTGGTGCTGCAACTGTCAGCCGGTGTCAGCCGTGTCAGTGCGTGGGGGGTTGCGGCGGAGCGGAGACATAGGACGTGGTGGGCGGGCCGGCCTGGCCCGGCCTGCCACTCATGAGCTCCACCAGTTTCGCGGTGTTCTGTGATGCCTGAATCGTGGCAAGAATCCATTCACAGGAAATGCGGGTGGCAATCAGAAGGAAGAAAGCGAGAACGGGTCCCACAATCAACACCAGCAAACCGCTCAGAAAGTGGTTGTTGAACCCCGATACCAGCATGATCAGCCAGAATACGGCCAACAGGCCAACGGAAAGTCCGTAATAGATCTTGATCAAGATTGGTGCGGAAAACTTCTTGAATGATGGATCAAAGAAATTAAGCATGGCGCTCCCCCGGAACGTTCATAAATGTCCGTGTGCGATTGCCCACGGAGACTGCGCTATTCGCGGCCGGGCTAAGCGTAACCTCGTTATGTTCCGTTTTCGTTCCTCTGCCGCCTCGAAAACACCGCAGTTTTCCCAGAGGTACGGTCAGAAATCAATCCTCATAACCACCCGCCGGGGCGTCGGGTGGCTTACCTGTTCAAAGCCGGCTGCAGCGAAAATGCTGCGGCTGCCCACGTACAGCTCGCCCCAGGACGCGTTCATACCGGGTTCAAGCAGCATGGGATAACCCTCGAGTGCGGCTGCCCCGCGCTCCCGGGCGAATCCGACGGCGGCATGTGCCAGGGCATAGCTCACGCCACGGCGCCGGTATCCTGTCCGAGTCACGAAGCAGCTCACCGCCCACACGCCGTCGTCGTCACGGTCCTCCGCCCGTCCGCCCCACGGAACCCGGTGCCCCAGCAGCCTCGGGTAGGCCGGACGGGGCTCAACCGCACACCAGCCCACTGGTTCGTCCGAAATATAGGCAACCAGCCCGCTGGTTGGAGCATCGGGATTGCCGCACCCGGCCTGTTCCTCCAGACGGCGCGCCCGTTCCTCGACCGGGATGCCGTACCAGCGCGAGCCCGGCACTTTGAGCCACTGGCACTGGCACCGGTGCGCCTCTCCGCGCCCGCCGAAAACAGCCTGCAGTTCCTCCCATGACGTCTCGTTCGCCGGGACAACCCTGACGGCATCAGGGGCGGCTGCATTTTCGCCCATGGCGGCCGGCTAGGGGTTCTGCTCGGACTGCTGAATTCGCTCCAGCACCGTTTCCAGTTCCGCGCTCAGCTCTGCAAGCCGGGAAGTACTGGTCTCGACGGCAAGGGCGGAGACGAGTTCAGTCTGGCGGTTCCGCAATTGGGCGAGGGAAGGAGTGGATCCGTTGTTTTCCATGCTTCATCCTACAAACCGGACCGTTACACTGCCCAAGGCAGGCCGCTAATGATCAGGAGGAACCATGCACGACACCACGGATGGCACTTTGGAGGGATGGCAGCGTTTCCGCAGCGCCCGTAACCGGGACCTCGGGCAGGAGTACGGCTGGTTGACCCTGACCTCGCTGCACTGGCTGACTTCCGACCCCGCAAGGCTGGAGAACATTCCGGGTCTTTGGTCCAGCGACGGGCGGGAAGCGGTTTTGTCCGCGCCTGCCGCTGAGGGACTCACTCTGGTGGGCAGCGGAACCGCGGTTGACGGCACCGTTTCCGCTTCCCTGGAGGACGAGGAGTCGCTGCTCTGGGTGCAGTTCGGCGGCAGCAGCGGTGACCGGGTCCAGGTGGAACTGGCCCGGCGGGGCGGCCGGTATGGCATCCGCACCAGGGACCTCACCGCACCGGTCTTCACCGGATTCAGGGAGGTCCCCACCTTTGATTTTCAGCCGGATCTGGTGGTTGACGCCAGGTTCGACGCATACCCGGCCCCGGTGGATGTGCCCATCCATACCGCCCACCCCGCCGTCGACGGCGTGCATCGGACGGTGGGTGAGCTGGTCCTGCGGTTTCCCGGGGCTGAGTCCGAATACCGGCTGCAGGTCGCCGCGGAGGGGCCGGACCAGTTGGCGCTGACCTTTCATGATGCAACCAACAACCAGACCACGGCCGGCTGGCGCAAGGTGGTTTTTGCCGCACCGAAGCCCGGATCATCCTCGGTGACCGTGGATTTCAACCGGGCCGTCAACTATCCCAGTGCTTTCACCCCGTACGGCACGTGCCCAATGCCGGTGGGAAGCAACATCATCAAGGAGCCTGTCGAAGCCGGCGAGAAACAACCTGCAGGACAGCCACGGACATGACCTCCGAATCCGGTCCCTGGAGCTGACTCTGACCACTCCGGGTGCGCTGGATGCCCTCGGTCGTCTGGCTGCCCGGTTCCCCGCCGACGTCGACATCGGCATGGGCGGTCATGACGCCGCAGGACGTGATGCGGTCGGCCGCAGCCGGTGCCCGGTTTATCGCCTCCCCTCATGCCGCTCCCGACGTCGTCCATACGGCCCGGAACTGCTCGGGGACGCCCTGCTCCCCGGGGGAAACCTCGACTCCTTGGCGGAGCGGGCGCGGGAGGTGCGCGCCGGCGCCGAACGCGGCCGCAACCGGGCGCCCTGAAGCCGCAGCGTGCACGCCGGTGCCATTCCGCGGGATCATGGAGGGAAACCCCATGAAATCCTCCATTGGAAATGAGACCCCATGACACTCAAAGAGCAGCTCCAGGCCGACATGAAGACCCATATGAAAGCCGGGAACCGCACCGCGCTGATGACGGTGCGCAACGTGCTCGGCGAGATTGAAACCCGGGAAAAGTCCGGAAAGACTCCCGTCGAGCTCGACGACGTCCAGGTTGTGTCGCTGCTGCAGAAGGAAGCGGCCAAGCGCCGGGACACCGCGGGCATTTACCGCGACGCCGGCGAAACTGAGCGCGCGGACGCGGAGGTCGCCGAAGCCGAAATCATCGAGGCGTACCTGCCCGCCCCGCTGACCGCCGCGGACGTGGAGGCCATCGTGGACGAGGTCATCGCCGATCTGTCCGCTGACGGCACCGAACTGTCGATGCGCCAGATGGGCGCCGTCATGAAGCCGGTGACAGCCAAGGTTGCGGGCCGCTTTGACGGCAAGGCCGTCAGCGAGATTGTCCGCAGCCGCCTCGCCTAATCCTCAAGGGCTGCCGAGCGGCATGTGCGTTACCGGGCCGCCAGCGGCCCGGTAACGGTCCCGGCGGCGGCTACGAAGGCGGTGGCGGTGTTGGGTGCAATCTCCGTCATACCTGCGTCCACGATCAGCGGTCCGGCTCCGGGTGCGGCGGCGAGCGCCCGAAACTCGGTTCCGGCTGCTGCCCGGACGGACACCGGGCAGCCGTCCGTGCACCACGCGTCCTGCTCCTGCCCGGACAGCGTCAGATACCAGGAAAGCAGCGCATGGGCCGCCTGTGCTCCGGCCTTGCCGGTGGACATCTCCAGGTCCGCGTTCACCACCACCACCGGGGCTCCCGGGCGTCCCGGCACCGGGTCCTCGTCGGGCAACTGGGTGCCCGAGACCTGCAGTGCGCGGACGGCTTTGGGCATCTCCTCATAGGTCACCGGCTCAAAGGCGAGGGCCTGTGCCCGGCCGACGACGACGGTGCCCGACGGCGCCTGGGCCGCCAGTTTGGCAAAGGCCTTGGGGCTGGCCCGGCGGACGGTCTTGGTGAAGCGGCCGTACACCCAGTTCTCCCAGGGCCCGTCATCTTCCCTCCGCGCATATGCGCTCACGCTCGCCGCCGCGGCGGCGGCCACTGCGTCATAGTGGGCTGCTGGGTCTTCCTTGTCGACGAGCAGTACGATCGGCTGGACGGTGTCGCTGGGTTGCATGTCTCCAGTTTTTCACGCCCGGACACTCCCCCGGCCCACAGGCTCCGCAGTCACCCCCGCTGCCCGGTGAAGCTCCGGCGGAATCGAAGCGTGACCAGCTCAAACGGCCTCAGCTGCAGCACCACTGTCCCGGCGGAGGGCTGCTGCTCCTGCACTGCTTCCGAGGTGACAGGCCGTTCCAGCAAATCCGTGGCGGCGACGTCGTCGTGTGCGAACCCAACGCGGACCTTCGCCCGTGCCCTTCCCCCGTGGGCCTCGTACAACCGGACCACCACGTCACCGCTGCGGTCTTCGGCCAGCTTGACCGCTTCCACCACCACGCCGGGATGATCCACCGCGAGGATCGGCTCCGCGGCTGCCGCTGACACTCCGGAGATGCGCCGCAGCGGCAGGTTCAGCCGGTAGCCCTCGGCCACGGCGTCGGGGATTCCCGATGCCGGCCGCAGCGAGAACCGGAAGCTGTGCTGCCCCTGGTCGGATCCGGGGTCCGGGAAAAGCGGAGCCCGCAGCAGCGAAAGCCGAACCGTGGTGCACGTCCGCCCGTCCACGCTGTCGCGGAAGGTGTCATGGCCGTAGGTGGAATCGTTGGCAACCGCCACCCCGTAACCTGGCTCCCCCACATGGATCCAGCGGTGTGCAACCGTTTCAAACCGCGCCGCGTCCCACGAGGTGTTGGCGTGCGTGGGACGGTGCACGTGGCCGAATTGGATCTCGGATGCGGCCTGGGCGGCGTGCACGTCCAGCGGAAAGGCGAGCTTGAGCAGTTTCTGCTGCTCGTGCCAGTCCACGTCCGCTTCCAGGTCCACCGCGGATCCGTCCGGGCTCAGGGACAGCCGCTGCACCACCACCGAGCGTCCGAAGGACCGGGTAATGACCAGGACCCGGTCACCGCTGCCGTCCTCCAGCTCCATGCTGTCCGGCTGCATCAGGTCCGTGGAACTGAACCGGTAATGCGCATCCAGGTCCCAGGCATCCCATTGGTTGGGAGTGTCGCGGAAGAGCTGGAAGAGGTTTCCCGGCCGGCCGGGCGGGAAGACTTCCCGCCCCTCCCCTGCACCCATCCCTGCATTCACCAGCAGTGACCGGAAGAGGCCGGAGGCATCCACGGTGAGCTGCAGTTTGTCGCTGTTGATCTTCCACCCATCGCCCGCCCGCCGCCAGGTCCAGGGCTGTGGCTCCGGGACCGGCCCGGACCCGAAGGCTTTCACTCCGGACACGGAGTACGGGCCCGCGTTCAGTGCCGCTGCGAAGTCCCCGACGCCGAGCAGCGCCCGGGCCGAATCCTCGATCAGTACTTCCAGCCCCGCGGCCACCCGCGCGTAGTTGCGTTCCGCTTCATGGTGCACCCAGGCGATGGAGGTGCCCGGCAGGATGTCATGGAATTGCTGCAGCAGGACGGTGTGCCATGCCTGTTCGAGTGCGTCATATGGATACTCGGCCCCGGCAGCCAGCGCCGCGGACGCCGCCCACAGCTCCGCTTCCCGCAGCAGGTGCTCGCTGCGCCGGTTGCCTTTCTTGGTCCTGGCCTGGCTGGTGTACGTTCCGCGGTGGAACTCCAGGTACAGCTCCCCGGACCACACGGGAGGATCCGCGAGTTCGGCTTCGGCCGCGGCGAAAAAGTCTTCGGGGCTGGAAAGGCGGACCGTGGGAGAACCCTCCAGGGATGCCGTGCGGCGGGCCGCGGCCAGCATTTCGCGGGTTGGTCCCCCGCCGCCGTCGCCCCAGCCAAAGGGCACCAGCGAGGTGTTGCCGAATCCCTTCTCGCTGTACTGGCGCTGTGCCCGCGCCAGCTCCTGGCCGGACAGCTCGGCGTTGTAGGTGTCCACCGGAGGAAAGTGCGTGAACAGCGTCGACCCGTCGATTCCCTCCCACCGGAATGTGGAGTGCGGCATGACGTTGGTTTCGTTCCATGAAATTTTCTGGGTGAGGAACCAGCGTGCCCCGGCTGCCCGGGCAATCTGCGGCAGCGCCGCCGAGTAGCCAAAGGAGTCCGGCAGCCACAGGACTTCCGGTTCCACGCCGAAATTTTCGCCGAAGAAGCGCTGCCCGGCCACAAACTGCCGGGCCATGGCCTCACCTCCTGGCATGTTGGTGTCCGCTTCCACCCACATGCCGCCGGTGGGCACAAACCTCCCCTCCCGTGCACGTTCCGCCACCCGGTCAAACAGGTTCGGATAATACTGCTGCAGCCAGGCGTACTGCTGGGCTGAGGACGCCGTGAAAACGAACTCGGGATCCTGATCCATCAGTTCCAGCACGTTGGCGAAGGTCCGGGCGACCTTCCGCACCGTTTCCCGCACCGGCCACAGCCAGGCGCTGTCGATGTGGGCGTGTCCGACGGCGTGGATCCGGTGTGCGCTGGCGTAGGCCGGCTGGGACAGGACCCCGGCCAGCTGCCCGCGGGCCGCCGCCGCGGTCCCGGAGACATTGCCGGGATCGACGGCGGTGACCGCCCGTTCCATCGCCCGGAGGATCTCGTACCGCCGGGGCATGTCCATGGGGAGCTCGTGCATGAGTCCGTTCAGCGTCCAAAAGTCCCTGGCCAGCTCCCAGACCCCGGTGTCCAGCAAAGCCAGGTCCGCGGAACGGAACACATACAGCGGCGCGTCCCCCGCCGTCGCCGGATCTCCCAGGGGTGTTGGAGCGTAGGTAAAGCCGGCGATGACGTTGGGGTTTGACGCCGCCTCCACAAAGAACTCGAACGGTTCACCCGGCGCCTGCCGCACCGGAACATGCAGGTTCCGGGGTTCCACCGCCTTCACTATCTCTCCGGCCGGCGTGTAGACCAGCCCTTCCGCCTCAAACCCGGGACCGTCACCGCTGAACCCCAGGTCCATGACCAGTTCAGGGCGCCCGGTTTCCCCCGCCCATTCCGCCGGCACGGTGCCGGAAACCCGGAACCAGGTGGTTCCCCAGGGAGCGCCCCAGGCCTGCCCCGGGGCAAAGGGCTGAAAGTCCCGGCCCACGGCCTGCGCGAAAGGGACGGGCTCCCCCGGCGCCGACCAGGACTCAAGCACCGCCGGCAGCCTGCTCCGCCAAAGATTGGCGGTGAGCCTTTCCCGGATGAACCGGTTGATCCGGGCTTCGACCAGTTCGCGGCTCTCATGCATGCGGAACCTACCCTTTCATGGCGCCGCTGAGGGCGAAGGAACCGCCGAGGGCGCGGGAGACGATGTACAGGAGTATGACCGGCATGGAGTACAGGATCGAAAAGGCCGCCAATTCGCCGTAGGCCACTCCGCCGTATTCATCAAAAAAGCGGAAGATGCTCACTGACGCCGGCTGTTTGTCGGCGGCGAACAGGAGGATGAAGGGGACAAAGAAGTTTCCCCAACCCTCCAGGAAGACAAAGATGAAAACAACCCCCAGCCCGGGGCGCATGAGCGGAAGCACCACGTAGTACAGCGCCTTCATGGACGATGCGCCGTCGATCCATGCGGCCTCCTCCAGGCTGACCGGTACCGAGTCCATGAAGTTCTTGGTCATCCAGATGGCGATCGGCAGAAAGGTCGCTCCCATGAACAGGATGGTTCCACCCAGGGAATCGAGCAGGTTCAGCTGCACAAACAGGCTGTAGACCGGCACCATGATCGCCGTAATGGGAAGGCAGGTGCCGAAGAGGATTGTGTACATGAAGGGCCGCTTGAAGCGCAGTTGATAGCGGGAGAGCGGATAGGCGGCCAGCACTGCGGCCGCAACCGTGACGGCGGCCGCGCCGAAGGCCAGGATGAAGCTGTTCAGCAGCGGCATGAAGGTCTGCTGGGCGTTCATAATTGCTGAGAAGTTAGCCAGGGTCAGGGTTGTCGGAGCGGTCAGCTCATAGGTGGCATCAGCATTCACTGACGCGCTCAGCAGCCAGGTCAGGGGCAGCAGGAAGACCAGGGCCAACAGCACCAGCACCACGGCAGGGATCCCCGGACCCCGGGACCTGCGGCGGGACGGCGCCGGGACGGCGCCGGGATGACGGACATGGCTAGTCCTTCCTTTCCCGCAGCATGCGGATATACGCAACGGAGAAGACGGCACCGATGAAGAGCATGACGACGGCGATGGCCGTTCCGTAACCAATGTCTCCGTACTGGAAAGCCTGTTCGTAGGCCATGATCGGCAGAGTGGTGCTGGCGTTCAGCGGGCCGCCGCGGGTCACCACGAAAATGAGGGTGAAGGTGCCCAGCGTCAGGAGCGTAATCAGCATCAGGTTCGTGGCGATGCTGCGCCTGATCATCGGAAGAGTGACGTACCGCAGCCGCTGCACGGTCCCGGCGCCGTCGATGGTGGCGGATTCGGTGATTTCCGGCGGTACGTCATTCAGCGCCGCTTGGTAATTCATCATCGAAAAGGCTGTTCCGCGCCAAATGTTGGCGATAATCAGGGCCAGCATGGGTTGTTCATAGAGCCAGTCCACGGCGGGCAGGCCCGCCAATCCGGTCAGCTGGTTGAGCATTCCGTCCCGGAAGAAGAAGGCATAGGCAATGAAAGCGGCGACGATTTCTGGCAGCACCCATGCCGCCACGACACAGGTGCCCACAATCCCGCCCACCACCGCGTTGGCCCGCTGCATCAGCAGGGCCAGCAGCATTCCCAGGCAGTTCTGCCCGATCACGGCTGAAACGAGCACAAAGAGAAAGGTGAGCCACAGGGACCGCGGGAACAACGGATCGGTCAGGAGCCCGCGGTAATTCTCGAGCCCGATCCACTCCGGGTTCTTGGCGGCGGCACCGGTCAGACCGGCGTCGGTGAAGGATCCGTACACCGCCCAGATGATCGGACCGCCAAGGAACACCAGCAGGAGCACCACTGCGGGAGCCAACGGCACCAGCCGCGCGAAGCGGCCGATCCGGGCGGCAGCCCGACGGTCCCGCCGCCCCGCGGACAGCGGCCCCCGCCCCTCCTGCGGACCGGAGGGCCGGGCTACCGACGTGCTGGACACCGGCCGCGCTACTTCTGGGTGACGTTCTCTTCGCCAACAATTTTTATCAACGCATCATCGTAGGCGGCTGCGGCCTCCTCCGGAGACTTGCCGCCGGCCACGACTTCCTGGGTTGCGGTCAGGACCGCAGTATCGATTTCGGCGAAGTCCGACGTCGCGGGCCGGTAGTTGCTGACGTCGAGAACCTCCGTGACGGCCCCGGCGAACGGGTTCATCTCCAGGTATTCGGACGCCTCGGCGACGTCGGTCCGGACGGCGATCTTGGAACTGTCCACGGTGTACTGCAGCGAGTTGTCGTAGCTGAGGGCCATCTTGACGAAGTCCGCCGCCAGCTCCGGGGATTCCGTTCCGGAACCCACCGCCAGGGTCCAGCCGCCGGACATGCTCACGGCCCCGGGCTCCTGCCCGTCTTGGGTGGGGAACGGTGCCGTGGCCATCACTTCGCTGTATTCGGGCCACTCGTACTGGCCGCCGGCCTGCCAGAACTGCGGAGCATAGGACCCTTCGACCGTGGCTCCCATCCGGTCCTGCGGGAGCATTTCGCCCACGATGCCCTGCCAGATGTTCTCGTCCAGCGCCTCGGCCGGGCTGACCGCCAGCCCTTCGTCGTAGATGGTCTTCAGGAACGCCAGGGAGTCCACAAAGCCCTGCGAACCGGTGACCCACTTTTGCTCGTCCTCGTCGTACAGCGTGCCCCCGGGGGTTCCGTACAGCAGTTCGTAGAAGCTTTGCATGGTTCCCGCGTACATGCTGAACGGCACGACGTCGGGGTTCGATGCCTTGACCGTGCGCGCCATGGTGAGGATGTCATCCCAGCTTTCGGGTTCCCACGGCAGGTCGATGCCGGCCTCCGAGAGGACGTTCTGGTTGTACCAAATGACCCGGGTGTCCGTTTCCAGGGGAATGGCGTAGGTGCCGCCGTCGTCCCCCGTGCCGGCCTGCTTGGCCGTCTCGTTGAAGCTGTCCCAGTCCTCCCAGTCCGAGAGGTGGTCGTCCAGCTGAAGCACGTACCCGGCGTCGACGTCGGCCCGCAGCTTGAAGGAGTCCTCCAGGAAAACATCGGGTGCCGTGTCCGGGGAGCGCTGGGAAAGCGCCAGCTTGGTGGCGTAATCCTCGTCGTTGCCTTCAATCGGTGCCAGTTCAACGCTCACGCCGTCGTTGGCTGCTTCGAACTGCTGCTTGACGTTCTCCATCAGGTCCACCATCGGCGCGTCGACGCTCCGGTAGACAATGCGGAGGGATTGCGTGCCGTCCTCGGCACCGCTTTCGCTGCAGCCGCTCAGTGCCAGAACCGCGGCTGCTGATACGGCAAAAATCCTGGTGCTGGCTCGCATGGTTCTCCTTTGATCCACGGTTGCCACTGCGGGGTTCGCCCGGTGGTGCGGCTGACGCTAATACAAGAAGGAGATTTCCTCAATCATGGTCACGGCAGTGCCGCCCGTCGGGTCCCAACAGGTTCCGTTCCCGTCCGGCCCGGAGCGCACTGCGGTCAGGGGACTGCGGCTCAAGGACGAGGGCTAGAGGACAACGGCGGCGGTCATCTCACGCACAAAGGCTTCGGTTTCGGCCGCGTTGCGGAAACCGTAGGAAACCTCGCGCACCGCTTCATCACGGCTGGCCGGCACTGAGTGATACTTGACCGCGTCGAAGTTTCCGGGTTCGGTGACCGGCTGGACCAGCGGCTGGTGGTTCAGGTGCGGAAACTGGCGAAGGGTCGGATCGATCCGCCACTGCTGCGTTTCGATCCAGAAGTGGTCGCCCATTCCGGAGGATCCGCTGGCCACCCGGATGCCCTCGATCCCGGCACCCGCCATCAGCCACGCCAGAGTGAAAGAGGCCGGTGCGCCCAGGCCGGAGCCGTAAGGAATGTGACCCTCCGCCACCGCCGCTGTCTGCTCTGCAAGGCGGGTTGCTTCCTGAAGGCTGAGTGATCGCATGCTTCCATGTTCCCAGCCCGATGCGCAGAGTACCTATTTGGGGGCCGGCAGGCGCTTGTCCCCTGCCTCTGCGCCGGTGGCGGCGGTACCGTTGAAACATGACCGACCGGGAAACCCATCAGCGGCACAGCTCCCATCCGACCGGCGTCCTCCGGACCATTCCGTCCGGCAAGAAGGCCGACGCACTGTGGTCCTCGATGGAACGGGAGGACGGGCTCTACACCATCCTCGAAGCCGCCCAGCGACTGGGATTCGGCTACGGCCCCAACCTTCGGGCTTCGCGGCTGACCGGTAAAGGCCGGGTGCTGGCCGTGAAGCGCGGCGCCCAGTTCCTGTACCCGGGGTTCCAGTTTGATGTTCCCGGCGGCCGGATGATCCCGCCCGTGAAGGACGTTATCCGTCTGGGCCGCTGGATGGGCTGGACCGATGAACAGATTGCGCTCTGGTTTTACACGCCCAACCCTGCGCTGCAGGGCAAGCGTCCCGTCGATGTCCGTGCTGATGAGGAAAAGCTGATCAGCACCGCCGAGAAGGACATCGCCGGGGTCTCCTGAGCACTGCCTTCCGGCTACTGCGGCCAGCGGCCGGTTTCAAACAGTTCGGCCAGCAGCGCCTGCGCCGGCGCCGGGTCCAGCCCGCGTGCGGCCAGCCAGTTGTCATTGCCGTAGGACGCCTCGTAGCGGTCGCCGGAATCGCACATCAGGGAGACGATGCTCCCGCTTTTCCCTTCCGCTTCCATCGCGGCCGCCAACTGCCACACGCCCCACAGGTTGGTGCCGGTGGACGGACCGGCATGCAGTCCCGCACTATCGAAAAGATGTCTGGCCGCGGCCACCGAAGCGGCGTCGGGAACCTGGATCATGTGGTCGATGACGGCCGGAACAAAACTCGGTTCCAGCCGCGGCCGGCCGATGCCCTCGATCCGTGAGGGGCCGCCTTCCGCGGGCACGCCGGGGTTGCGCCAGGACGGATAGAACACTGAATTCTCCGGGTCGACCACGGCCAGCTTCGTGGCGTGGCGGTGATACCGGATGTAGCGGCCGAGGGTGGCGCTGGTGCCGCCGGTGCCGGCGCCCACCACAATCCATTCGGGTACCGGAGCCTCTTCCAGTGCCAGCTGCCCGTAGATGGATTCGGCGATGTTGTTGTTGCCCCGCCAGTCCGTGGCCCGCTCCGCATAGGTGAACTGGTCCATGTAGTGGCCGCCGCTGCTGCGGGCGATCTCTTCGGCGGCCGCGTACACCTGCGACGGATCGTCCACAAAATGGCAGGTTCCGTTGTACTGCTCGATCAGCGCGATTTTCTCGGCGCTGGTGGTGCGGGGCATGACGGCGACAAACGGCAGGTCCAGCAGCTGCGCAAAGTAGGCCTCGGAGACGGCGGTTGAGCCGGAGGAGGCCTCAACGATGGTCATGCCGCGGGTGATCCATCCGTTGACCAGCCCAAAGAGGAACAGCGACCGGGCGAGGCGGTGCTTGAGGCTGCCGGTGCGGTGGGTGGACTCGTCCTTGAGGTAGACCTTCACCGACCATCCGGCGGGAACGGGAATCTCAAACAGGTGGGTGTCGGCGGAGCGGTTGCCTTCCGCCTCGATCCGCCGGATGGCGTCATCTGACCAGCGGCGGTTCGCTTCATGGGAATTCATCACCTGATTCAGCCTACAGCCGTGCCCTGCAGGTGAACGAGCTTGTCCGGGTTGCGCATCGCGTACACACCGCTGACCTGGCCGTGGGCAAGACTCAGCTGGAACACGGTGGTGATGGTTCCGGCCTCGCGGAAAGCGACAGCAGGCAATCCGTTAAGTTCCACAAACTCCGGCACTGCGCCGGACGCGTACTTCGTGGCCAGCCCGAGCATCAGCCTGGCCACCTTCTCGGGTCCAAACACCGGGCGGACCGCGGCGCTGGCTTTGCCGCCGCCGTCCGAATGCAGCACCACGTCCGGCGCGAGCACGTCCAGCAGCGCTTGGAGCTGACCGGTCAGGGTTGCCTCCAGGAAGCGTCCGACGGCGGCCCGGTGCTCCGCCGGATCCGGCGGCGTCCGGGCTGCTTTGGTCCCGACGCGCTCCCGGGCCCGGTGCACCAGCTGGCGCACTGCGGGCTGTCCGGCCTCGAGCGCCTGGGCGATTTCCGGATAGCCAAAGCCAAACACGTCGTGCAGGATAAACGCGGCCCGTTCCGGTCCGCTCAGGGTCTGCAGGACCACGAGCATGGCGGTGGACACTTCGGCGGCGGTCAGTGCGGCGGCTTCCGGATCAATGACCGGTCCGGGCATACCTCCGCCCGTGGGCAGCGGCTCTGGGAGCCATTCCCCGGGATAGTCCTCCCGCCGCCGGGACGCGGCACGGACGGCGTTCAGCGCCTGCCGGGTGGCAATCCTCGCCAGGTACGCCCGCGGGTTGGCCACCGTCCTGTCGACCGCACGCCAGCGCAGATAGGTTTCCTGGACCACGTCCTCGGCATCGGCCACCACCCCGGTGACGTCGTAGGCGATGGTAAAGACCATGCCGCGGTGGGCCAGGAAATCGGCGTCCCGGCTCAGCTCCAGGCCGGCGCCTGCCCCTGCTCCGCCGTCGTTGTCCTCATGCGCGGGCCCTTGGGCCATGTGTACGCTCCGCTCCGTTTGGCTTCGCCGCGAATCCAGCGCAGCGTCATCCGGCAGATGATTTCCTTCTGGACCGCCGCCAGCCTGCCGTGCAGATGGAACCGGACCGGGCTGTCATCCGCACGGACAAACTGGACCATCCCGTCACTGCGGCCCAGACTAACGCACTGGCCCCCGAATCCGCTGTCGTGCCGAATGCGTGCTTCACCGTCCATGTCCCGGAGGATGTTTCCCGCCGCGTCGGCCCCCATCGGCATCGCTGCCGCGCAGCTCATCCGCAGATAGGCGAAGTCCGGGCCGGCAATCGCCGCCGCGTCCCCTGCACCGTAGATCCGTGGCTGGCCGGGCACCTGCAGGGCCGGGTCCACCACCAGCCGGCCGGCACCATCCACCGGCAGACCGCTGGCAGCGGCGAGGTCCGGCACGCTGAATCCGGCGCACCACAGCACGACGTCGGCGTCCAGGCCCACCCGCGGATCGCCCGACGATGGCACCGGGGTTCCGTTGCGCTGCTCCACCCCGGCACGGCGCAGGCTGCGGGCCAGGCCACGGCGGGCCCCGGCGGAGACACGGGGCGCTGGGACGTCCGCCGCGTGCAGGCTGACGCGCAGGTGCCGGTGGCGGTGCGCAGTTTCGGCTGCGGTTTCGATTGCGGTGAGGCCTCCGCCCACCACTGCTACGTGCTGTCCCGGCTCCAGCGCCTCCACGGCCCGGCGGGCCTGTGCCGAACCGGCCAGGGTGCTGATGGTCAGTGCTCCGTCGGGGATCCTCGCCTGCCCGGAGCCCACGGCATACACGAGATAGTCGTAATCCAGCGTGCCGCCTCCTGCAAACCGGATGGTTCGGGTGGCCGCATCAATCCTGGCTGCGGTCTCCGTCATCCGGCGGACACCGGAATGCAGGAGCGATCCATAAGCGACGGTGGGGTCCTTTCGGGTCCCGGCCGCGCGTACTCGTGGAGCCGGATCCGTTCCACAAAACGTTCGTCGGGGCTAACCAGGACAACCTCGAGCTCCGGACGCTTCGCTGCGGCCAGCCGGTTGGCCGCCATGACGCCGGCGTATCCTCCGCCAAGGACAACTGCAGTCGTTTCCATGACCTTCTCCTGTTTGGGATCTCCGGCTAATTGCCGGCTCACACATGGGACACCGGCCGGCGCCCATTTGTGACAGGAAATTTGTGACAGGAAGGAAATCGGCTGTGCCCTCAGCCGGCCGCGGCGGCGATCTGCTGCAGGGCGCGGACATGCGCGTCGAAGGCGTCCCTGCCGGCAGGGGTGAGCCCCACCCAGGTCAGCCGCCTGGCGTCCTGGCGGTTCTCCGAAGCGGCCTTGGACAGGTGAATAAATCCGGCGTCTGCCAGCGTCTTCAGGTGTTTTGACAGGGCAGCATCGGATATCCCCAGTCCGTCGCGGAGGACGGCGAAGTCCAGTGAGTCCACCGCGCGCAGCAGGCCGCAGATCCGCAGCCGGGTGGGAGCATGAATCAGGTCATTGAACTGTGCCTCAGGCATTGCCCAACCGGTCCAGTGCCGAGCGGTAGGCCACCGACGCCAGCCAGCTCACCGCTCCAAAGGCTGCCAGGCTCGTGAAGGCCACGGCCCACCCCGCGCCCAGCGACACCAATCCAAGAGACACGGAGAACAGCGTGAGGCATACCAGCAGTATGCCAACCATGGCCGCGGCAGCTCCCGGACCCATGCTCTTGAAGCGGATTCCGGTTTCCCGGTTCATCAGATGGGCGACGACCAGCACGGCCACCAGTGCCAGCCATCCGGAGGTCGGCGGCTGGTAGTTTTCCCCCGGACTGGCTGAGGCCGCACCGGCCACCCACCATGCGGCGACACCTCCGTAGGCAGCCAGCAGTATCCGGGGGACGCGCGTGCTGCCGGCCAATGCGCGGCGGTCCCCGGACAGCTCGTTCAGCCGGGCAGCCGCTTCTTTGGCGGAGGGACGGCCTTGAAAGTCATTTTCCATAGCGGTAAGTCTATGAGTTACTTTCCATCGAGGCAAGAGACTTTTTCGATCGGCAGGGCTATTTCTCCTGCAGCACCTCTGCCAGCCGGTGCAGTTCGGCCGAGGTGTCCAGTGCCATCTTTTCAGCGCTGGCCAGCAGGCCCAGGATGTTCTTGGCTCCGGCGTCGTTGGACGCATGGTTGGTGCCCGGCAGCAGGCGTGCCTGAATCCGCACATAGTTGGTGTCCAGTATCCGGCGCAGGCCTTCCCTCATCAGCTGGCCCGGGCCGCCGAAGACCATGGCGAAGTCCTGCTCCAGCGCCTGGAGGTCAGCGGTGTTCCGTGTCTGCTCGGCATTGAGCAGCAGCCCGATCGAGGCGCCGGAGGTGCCGGTGCCCAGCGAGACCAGCAGCACGCCGTCGTCGTCCCGGGGAAGCGAAAGACCCAGGGTGTAGGCCACCAGGGCGGGGTCATCGGCGGCCAGCCCGCCGTCCACCAGCTCCCGGGTGTTTCCGCCGGGATCGGTGTAGGTCACGGCGGGGAAAAAGCGGGGCAGCGACCCCGTGGCCCGGGCCGCGAGCGCCATGGGGGCATCGCCGAGCTGGGACTGGTCCAGTCCTCCGCCGGCAAAGTGCAGTGCCTGTGTGTTGGTCAGGTCGCAGGTGGTGACGGCCACGGGAAGGGTGGCCTGGGACAGCTTCGCGTCACCGAGGACTTCTTCAAGGAAGTGCTGCAGGGGCTGTGCGGGGTACATGGATCCGCCCGGCGGGATGGCCGATAAGTCCCGTTTGGCATGGTCCCGCGGAAAGATCGATTTGGCGCTGGTGAAGTTCAGGTTCCGCACTTCTTTGGCACTGTAGGGCGAGCCTCCGTCGCGCGGGCAGGTCAGGGCCAACGCGATCATCCCGCCTACAGACGTCCCAACAATCAGGTCGAAAAGCTCCGCGGTCGGCTTGCCGGCCCGTTTTTCCAGGTGGGTCAGCCACATGATAGGAATGATGCCGCGGACTCCGCCGCCGTCAATGGAGAGGATGCGCAGCATGGCGGCTCCTGAGGGGATAAATGGGTGGTCCCAGCGTGCGGTTAACCCTGCCCGGGCCGGCTTGGGGGGTCAAGGTTGGCCCCGGCCGGAACCTCTCAGCGCCAGTAATTATTGGCAGCCGCTATGGTGGCGAATTCCGTGGCCACCACCTGGGAGGCTGCGATCAGCCCCTCCGGGCTGTTGGCGTAGGCGTCACGGAGGATATTCTGCACGTGCTCGTCGGGCTGGATGGCGAGGGATGTCTGCAGGGCCAGGGTCAGGGCCAGCCGCCGGCCTTCCTCGGGGCTTGCGCAGGTGAGGGAGTTGTTGGGAACGAGTTCCATGGTGTGTGTCCTCTCAACGTTCGGCCTGGCCTCCCACCTCATTGTGGACGGCCCGCAAAAAGGGAACAAGGGTCCGGCCTCCGGAACAAGGAGCCGGCGATGGATGCGGCCGGGCAGCTCCGCCGGATCGCCACGCACGGCTCCGGCTGGCACTGAAGGCTTGACGTGGAAACCCCGAACCCTGAGCGTGGGCTTATGACTCAGTCAACGGGCGCCACCCGGAGCACCGCTGTGACTGCCGTTTCCCCTGAGACCGCCGTCGACTGGGCCTTTTTTCTCTTCAGCGGCATCGCGGCGGGTTGGTTCGCCGTCATGCTCCTGGATGAGAGCCTGCAGCCACGGCATCTTTGGGTGCTGGTCGTTTTCTGGGTTGCCCTGGCGTATCTGGTGCTCCCGAGAATCCATCGGATCCTGACCCGCATTTACATTCCCGACTACTTCATGGGACGAACCCGGACCAGCGACGGGCTCTTCGGGGACCCGGTGAACCTGGCGTTCCGCGGGCCCGAAGAACAGCTGCGCGGCGCGCTCGAGCACGCCGGCTGGACGGCGGCGGACCCGGTCACCCTGGCGAGCAGCCGCCGCATCATCATGGCCAGCATCCTGCACCGCAGCTATGCGGCAGCTCCGGTGAGCCCGCTGTTCCTGTTTGGCCGCCAACAGGACTTTGCCTACCAGCAGGAAATTGACGGAAACCCGCGGCGACGGCACCACCTTCGCTTCTGGCGCTGCCCGGAGGGGTGGCTCCTGCCCGGCGGAATTTCCGTGGACTGGCTTGCGGCGGCAGCCTATGACCGGTCGGTCGGACTGTCCTTCTTCACGCTCCAGGTCACGCACCGGATCGGCGCAGACATTGACGCCGAACGGGACTACGTCGTTTCGTCCCTGACGGAGTCCTCCGCGGACCTGCCGGTGGAGGTCATCCAGGGGTTCTCCACCGGCTACCACTCCCGCAACGGCGGCGGGGACACCTTCGAGACCGACGGAGACCTGCCCATCGTGAACGTGGGGCAGACGGCCTTGCGGTCCCGGGTCCCACTGTCCTCCGCCGGGAGTTCCGGCCCACAGCACCGAAGGCCCGCTCCCATCGTCGTCGGCAGTGTTCTGGTGTTCCTGCGGGCACTTGCCGCGCTGGCGGTGGCGGCGGCTTTACTCACCAACGGCAACGGGCCCTGGGGGAATATCCTGCCGGATCCGGCTGCCGTCGATCTGGGCAGCGGCACCCAGACGGTTGGAGTCCTGCTGGTGATCTTCGCCTGCTTGGACGTCTGCTGGGCAGTGCTCATCCTTCGGGGAATCAACACGGCGCGCGTAGCCGCGATGAGCCTCAGCGCCGTCGCTGTTGTCCTCCAGATCGTTTCCGTTGTCAGCAGCGGCCCGGAGGTTCCCCTGCGGACCAATCTGGCCGGCTACTCCCTCGATGTCCTGCTCATCCTGGCCTTGTCCAGCGGGCGGGCCCGGGAGTTCGCGCATCAGCGGCGCAGCCGTCGCAGCAGTCACAGCCGGAAGCGTGAGCATGTCCGGGATGCCGTCAGCTAGGGCGGCCGGAAACAAAAAAGGGGCGGTTTCCTGATGATCATTACCGATTTTCCGCGGGACCTGCTGATGACCGGTGCAATTTTCGGTGTGGCTGCGTTCATCTGGGCCGGATGGGCGCAGGAGCGCCCGCCGCACGGCTTAATCTGGCATTTCATCCTTGGCACCCTGGGTCTCGGAGGTGCAGCACTGGCAGCCGTCACCGTCCCGGCGGCGGTCAGCAACTGGGGCGAACCAACAGCGATCGTCTTCGGCGGAGCGGCCTTCGCCTGGTACACCGCCGTGTTTTGGCTGGAAGTTGCCGCCATGATTGTTCTTGTCATTCTGGCGACGCGGCGGAAGCGCAGCGACCTCATTGCGCCACTGATCCTCGCGGTAGTCGGCATCCACTTCATCCCGCTGGCGTGGGTGTTCCAGCAGCCGGTTTTCGCCGTTGCCGGAATCGTGCTTACCGCAGCCGCGGTGACGGCCGCACGGGTGCCGGACCGGGCCGCTGCGCGCAGCTTCTGGTGCGGACTGCCTGCCAGCGCTGTGCTCCTCGCCGCCGGGGCTGTCTGCGCGGCGGCCGGGCTCGAGGCGCTGTAGCCGTCGGGGCCCTTCATCCGGTTTTCGATGCTGGGGGTCAGGGCTGGAGAACACTGCGTTATCCCGCCACGGCTTTTCCATTAACGACGACGGCGCCGCCCGGACCGTGGAAGCGGTCCGGCGCGGCGCCGTCGTGCAGTGTTCTGTTCTGTTCCCCGCCGGAGCGGGAACCGTTCCTTAGAGCTTGGACGCAACCAGACCGGTCAGGTCCACGAGGCGGTTGGAGTAGCCCCACTCGTTGTCGTACCAGCCAACAATCTTCACCTGGTTGCCCATGACGCGGGTCAGGCCGGAGTCGAAGATGCAGGAGGACGGGTCGCCCACGATGTCAGAGGACACGATCGGATCCTCGGTGTAGGTGAGGATGCCGGCCCAGCGCGGGTCCTGCGCAGCCTTGGCGTAGGCGGCGTTGATTTCCTCCACCGTGGCTTCCTTTTCCAGCGTGACCGTCAGGTCGGTGACGGAGCCGGTGGGGACGGGAACGCGGATGGCGAAGCCGTCCAGCTTGCCCTTCAGCTCCGGCAGGACCAGGCCGATGGCCGCAGCGGCACCGGTGGAGGTCGGAACCATGTTCAGGGCAGCGGCGCGGGCGCGGCGCAGGTCGCTGTGCGGGCCGTCCTGCAGGTTCTGGTCCGCCGTGTAGGCGTGCACCGTGGTCATGAGGCCCTTTTCGATGCCGAAGGCGTCGTTCAGGACCTTGGCCAGCGGGCCCAGGCAGTTGGTGGTGCAGGAAGCGTTGGAGATGATGTCGTGGTTCTCGGGATCGTAGTCACCGTCATTCACGCCCATCACCACGGTGAAGGCGTCGCCCTTGGCCGGTGCGGAGATCAGGACCTTCTTGGCACCTGCCGTGATGTGCTTGCGGGCATCCTCGGCCTTGGTGAAGAAGCCGGTGGATTCGATGACGATGTCAACGTTCAGCTCGCCCCAGGGCAGGTTGGCCGGATCGCGCTCGGCGAGCACCTTGATGGTCTTGCCGCCAACGCTGAGGTTGCCGTCCTCGACGGAGACCTTCTCGCCCAGGCGGCCGGCGACGGAGTCGTACTTGAGCAGGTGAGCCAGCTGTGCGGGATCGCCCAGGTCGTTAACTGCGACAACCTCGAAACCGTCGCCGTGCTCCAGTGCTGCTCGCAGGAAGTTGCGGCCGATGCGACCAAAACCGTTAATACCGACGCGTACCGTCATGAGGGCCTCCTCAGGCTCGATAAAATTAAATTTAGAGACTAAATTTATTACCTCCTATAATTATGCTGTTATCGCCGCCACACGTCAAAGCCACCACGCCAAAGGGCCAACCATGGATGCCTCCACCAGTACCCCGCAGCTCCTGCGGCGCACCAACCTGCGCGCAGTGCTGGAGGTGCTCCGCACCGTGCCCTCGGCCACTGGAACCGACCTTATTTCGGCCACCGGGCTGACGCGGGCCACCGTCATCGCGGTCTGCGATGACCTGATTGCCCGGGGCTGGGCGCGTGAGCGCGAGTCGCCGCGGATCGGTGGACAGAAGGGCCGGCCGGCCCGCCGCTTCGAATTTAATGCCGGAGCCGGGCATGTCCTGGGGCTCGACGTCGGCATTGCCACCGTCCGTGTCCTGGTCTCCGACCTGTCCGGCACCGTGGTGGGCGGGTCCGAGGCCCGGTTCCCCCGGCACGGCGGAGTGCCAGAGCAGCGGCGCCGGGTCCTCTCCGCGGCAGTGGACCAGGCACTGGCCGACGCCGGCATCACCTCCGCTGCCGTGCTGTGCGTGGGCATGGGCATCGCCGCCCAGGTAACCGGCGACGGCGCCGTCGCCCCCGGGCAGGAGGTGGCGCCGATGTTCGATCTGGGCCTGCGGAAGGAATTTGGCGAAGGCCGCGGCTGGCCCCTGCTGGTGGAGAACGACGCCAAGCTCGCCGCTTTGGCCGAGCGCTGGCGCGGGGTGGGTGCCGGCGAGAAGAACCTGGCGGTGATCCTGGCCGGCGAGCGCCTGGGCAGCGGCATTATCGAATCCGGCCGGCTCCTGCACGGCGCCTCCGGCGGCACGGGTGCGATGGGTGCCCTGGAGCTGGTGGCCGGGGTTGGCAATGAGGACGGCATCGCCAAGCTGGCCCGGCTGTGGGGCAGCGCGGCGCTGAAGGACGGGCACGACGGCGGCATCCGCGCCCTGGTGGGCCCGGCCACCAACCGCGCTTCCGCACGCCTGGTGTTCGAGGCCGCAGAGGCCGGCGATCCGGTGGCTGAAGAAATCCTGGACCGCATTGCCCGGCGGATGGCCCGGGTCCTGGCGCTGGTGTCCTCGTTTTTCGACCCAAAACTGATCGTCATTGGCGGCGCCGTGGCTGCATCAGCTACGGCTCTGCTGCCGGTGATGACCGAGGAGTTGGCCCGTTATGTGAGTGAGCCGCCCCGGCTTGCTGTTTCAGACATGGGCAAGATGCTGGTGCCCACCGGCGCCGTGCGCCTGGCGCTGGACTACGTGGAGGCGCACATGCTGGAACTGGTTCCGGAGGTCCGCCGGCCGGGGTAGACCCTGGTACGCCGGGCTGTCTACTCCCTGGGCGGGTCTCCGTCTGGCCTCCAGCTGTTCAGCGCGTCTCCTGGAGACGGAGCAGGTTGCCCGCCGGGTCCCGGAACGCACAGTCGCGCCTTCCCCAGTCCTGGTCCATGGGTTCCTGCACCACTTCCGCTCCCCCGGCTTCAACGCGGGCAAAGGCCGCATCCAAATCCGCGGTGGCCAGCATCAGCCCGGCGTAAACGCCCTTAACCATCATGTCCTCAATGGCGCGGCGCTCCCCGTCGGTGATGCCGGGGTCCGCAGCAGGTGGCTGCAGGACAATCGATGTGCCGGGCTGATCGGGTGGTCCCACGGTAATCCAGCGCATCCCGTCATAACCGACGTCGTTACGCACCTCGAATCCGAGGACATCCCGGTAAAACGCCAGTGAGGCATCGGGGTCGGTATGCGGAAGAAAGGCACTGTTGATGGTGATATCCATGCTGCTCTCCCTACTGCGGCTGCATCAGCCGCGCTTCTCGATTCCTTATCGGCCGTGTCACGGCCCTGGTGACGCAGAGCGGCATCCCGACCAGGGCATCCCGTGCCTGCTGCCGGTATATGGACGGCGGCACACCCACCAATTCGGTGAACCGGGTGCTGAAGGTCCCCAGGGATGAGCAGCCAACCGCGAAACACGCAGCAGTGACGCTGAGGTCTCCCCTGCGGAGCAGGGCCATGCCGCGTTCAATCCGCCGGGTCATCAGGTGGGAGTACGGCGACTCCCCGTAGGCTCCGCGGAACAGGCGGCTGAGGTGCCCGGCGGACATGAACTGCCCGCGTGCCAGCGCTTCGACATTCAGGGGTTTGGCATACTCCCGGTCAATCCGGTCCCGCACCCGCCGCAGCCGCGCCAGATCCTCCAGCCGCCGGGACGCTCTGCCTGCCTGCACCGCCGCCGCCGCCGCAGTCATGTGCCCACGGCCCATTCGATGCGGGCCCGAAGCGCCGATTCTCCAGCCTCCGTCAATCCTCCGTCAATCCTCCGGTCAGGGCGCAGGAGAGGCAGCAGCTCCGGCGCCGCACTCGTGACGAGGGCGTGAATGCGCTCTGCCAACGCGCGGTCCGGGGCCGGCATTTCGGCAATCTTTGCCAGCACGGCATCCAGATCCGCGGCAGCTTTGCCAGCGGCCCTCCCCCGTCCAGCTTTCCTGAGTTCGGCCGCACGCTCCTTCATGGCCGCACGCTCCTCCGCGGAGAATCCGTCCTCCGCGGCCTCTTTTGATGCAGTTCCAGCCGCCCGCCGGTCCGCCATGACCTTGCTCCTTCGTCCCTGTCCCTGTCAGTGTGCCTCTACGGTAAGGCGGGCAACAGGCCCGGTGCTTCTTGATTCCTGACCGGTCCGGAGCAAACAGGCCCAGACGTGCTGATCTGCTCTGCCGGCTCCAGGGCCATGGGTCCTTTCAGGGACGCCGGGGAACGCGTCCGGCCCGCTTCCCTGTTGTCCCGTCTTCGAGGTCCTTGCTATACGTGCGGGCCTGCAGGGTGAGTGCCGCCTCGCCCAACAAGGTGACTCCCAGGCGGTTGAGCAGTTGCCGGCTCTGCATCATGGTGAGCTGCTGCGCACTGCGGCTGACCCGGGCCCTGTCGGCCCGGTACAGGTAGGTATCGATGGCGTGGACCCAGCGCTTGCGCCAACTGTCGACTGAAGGTTCGGACGCCAACGCAGCCATGATCCGGTGTGCGGCGGCAATCTGCGGTGACACCTGGTCCATCAGCTTCCGGCGTGCAGGTTCCACATCGCGGCCGGAGGACTCAAGGCAGCCGCGCAAATACTGGTCCCAGTAATAGTCCCAGCTCACCGTTCTGCGGTCAGCCCACGCCGAGGAGCGCGCCCCCCGCATCATGCTGTGGCAGGAGTCGAAGAGAAGGAGCGCCCCCAGCGCCGACCGCATGCTGCCGGTGGGAAACCGGTTAACCGCCCATATGGTGAGGTCCGATCCCAGCTCGGCAACCTCCCCCATCAGACGCACGCCTTCATCTCCGCCGTATCTGGAGAGCATTGCTTCCAGGGCAGCCGGGACCTGCTCCCCGTGGGGCGGTGGGAAAGGAATGCCCTGCGCCGAGGAGATTCTCACCGTCCCCAGACTCCGAGTGCTCTGTTCCGCCAAGGCGTGGGCGAATTTCCATGCCCGGTCAGCAACATCTGCGGAGGCTATGACATAAAGCTGCACCTGCGGGTTGTTCCCGTCCAGGCCCCGTGCGAAGCCAAACCTGATGGCGCCCCACGCCTTTGCCTGTGCGCTCAACGGGGCAATCAAATGGCTGATGACCTCGTCCGTAGACTTCATGGTCACCGGGGCTGCGTTCAGGATCCAGATCAGGGCCGGCTCAGTATGCTGCGCGGCATGCGGACCTTTGGTCCTCACTCCGCCGGATCCTGACAACACAAGTTGGCTCATGGTTCCCCCTCCATCCCGCGCACAATGCCTTCGGTGGTCCAGTGTGGCGGGAAATCCCTAAAAAGGGAGTACCTGGCGCAAAAACCACATGAATTGAAGGCAAACAGTTCAGCTGGCGAGATTCCGGGGGTCTCGTACCAAGCCCCCGCTGGCCGGAACCCGCACCCCAGGGATCCGGGTTCCGGCCGCCGCCCTATGCCCCGGGCACGCTTCCCGGGGGCAGGAAATTCACGTCGTGCACTGCAGAGCGCCGGACAACTTCCTCGGGGTCGGTGAGATTGTGCAGCTGGTCAAACAACTGTGCCAAACGCCCGGCAGGGCTTACCCAGAACAGCGACTTTGCGGGTGCTTCAGACCTGTTGAAGTACGCATGGGCAAGTCCCATCGGCAGCCTAACCGTGTCGCCCGGGCCCGCGGTCGTCCATTCCCCGTCCAAGTAGAGCGTATAGACCCCGTCAAGGACGTAAATATGTTCATCCTGCAGGGGGTGGATGTGAGGCGGCACCCCGGTACCTTGTGGATCATGAGAGAGCCAGGCGAAACTCGTGGTGCTCTCTGTCTTCGATTCATACGTATGCCCAAGAACGTTCCACACCTTGTTGCCCATGGCTTCGCTGGCGAGCGTGATGCCTTTGGGCAGTGAACCAACAACAATTTCCGGGCTTAGCGGGTTCTCCATGAGAATTCCTTCGAGGAGTAGTTGGGTGGAGGACAGCCGGATGCAGATCAGGCTGCTGCAGGGCCGGACAGACCACCAGGACCTCCAAGCCGCTGCAGCCCGGTCAGTGAGAGGTGGGCTTCAGTGTAATGAGCTAAGCCGAAGTGTCAGCACTTGTTTATTGCCATGTCCCCCATCGCCGCCGCGTTTTCCTCACGGGGCCGGCCGGATCAGCGGCGGGCTCAGGTATTCGTCCTTGACCGTGAAAACGGCAGCCGGAGCGCCTTTGCCCCGGATGACCTTGCGGCCGGTGTCATGCAGGGCCCCGGTCATTTTGCGGGTGAAGTTTCCGGCGTCGAGCCGGTCGGTGTCCCACACTGCCTGATAGACGCGGCGGAGCTGGTTCAGCGTGAATTCCTCCGGCAAAAGACGGGACGCAGTGAGCGTGTATTCGATCTTTCCCGCCAGCCGGTCCAATCCGGCGCCAAGGATGTCCCGGTGGTCAAACGCCAAGTCAGCGTTTGCCAGGACGTCGTACACGGGCAGCCACTCAGCCGCTGCGGCGTCGCTCCCCGTCGCCAGTTCCGGAAGGGCCCGGCCATCGGTTGCAAGCAGGGCCAGATGGGCAACGGACGCCACCCGCATGCGTGGGTCCCGGTTCGGCGAACTGTAGGTGGCCAATTGCTCAACGTGTGCCCGGTGTGCACCCAAGTCCAGCCCGGTTTCCTCCTCCAATTCCCGCCACGCGGCGGTCAGCGCGTCTTCATCCGGTAACACGAATCCGCCCGGCAACGCCAGGGCACCCTTGAACGGGTGGGTCCCGCGGCGGACAAAAACGGCGTGGAGGGTACCTGAGGCGACGGCAAAGACCACCAGGTCCACGGCCAGCGCAACGGACGGATATTCACCGGGAACGTAGTCCGTGAGGAACCGTTCTTCTTCAGTGGCCATCAGCTTCCTGTCAGTGCGGTCCGGGTGGCCCAGGGCGGGGAGGTGAAGGCGTTCCGCCGGGCAATGATCAGGTCAATGATCTCAGTTGCCGTGGACAGGCGCTCGGCCGGGCTGCCCGAAACAAGGATCCACGGGGCGCCGGCCGCCGTGAGTTCTTCCTTAAACCACTCAGTCATCTCTTCCCGCGGGTGGTCCGCCTCGCGCCACCCGTCGTCCTCGAACGGCACGCCGTCGTGGTCCGTGATGAGGTAGAGGTCTCGGCGGGGGATGCGGTCCACGGCCAGGTACGAGCCGTAGCTCTGCTCACCGATGTAGACCCGTTCGAAGAGTGCCGTGGTGATGACATCGGTGTCAGCTATCACCAGCGGACACCGATCCGCTGCCTCGTTCTCCATCCGGTTCTGCCGTTCACCGATGACGGCGAAATCTTCGGCGGTCCAGACCATGTCGGCCAGGGATGCGTTGGGGTTTTCGGCCCGCGTCGCCGCGAACTTGTCATAGGTGAACTGCCGGCCGTATTCCGGCACGTCAGCAAGCCCTGGATAGCGGGCCCGGTAGTGCCGGGTGAGGCCTGAGGCGAGAGTGGTGGTACCGGTGGACTGCGCGCCCACCACTATGATCCGCACCGCCAGGTCCTGCCGGGCAGGCCCGATAATGCTGGGCCATGCTGCACTGAGGTCATCCCGGCACAGCGTGCCGCTGACCGGAATGTCCGTGCGCTCCCGGTCCACCATCACATGGACGGCCCCGAAATCATCGGCCAGCTGCCAGCCGTAGTCCTCGGAGCTGAAGACCGCGTCAACGGCCATGATCCCTTTCATCTTGAGGGCCAGGCGCAGCACCTCATTGTGCGCCTTCCAAATGGCCCCGGAGTTGTAATCCACCGGGCAGTCGTCCGGCATGCCGATGACTGTGACGTTGGTTCCGTCGAACTCCGCGGCCAGCCACTTCACGCGGTCTTCAAGGCCGATGCTTTCAAACCTGCTGCCAAGGACCACCACTGCGAGCCGGTCGGACTGTTCCGAGGCCTGGGTTATGAGGTGCCGGTGGCCGGCATGCGGTGGATAGAACTTTCCGATGACCACTCCCTGCCCGAAGCGCATCATGCCGGCACCTTCTGCGTTTGGCCGCGCCGGGTGCCCGCCGGCCGGGTCCGCGTCCAACCCACCAGTCCGTAGATGCAAAGGGCCGTGAAGCCGACATACAGAATGGCGGTGAGATTGAGCCCTCGGGAGAAATACAGCGGGATGCTGACCAGGTCGATCACGATCCATACGTACCAGTGCTGGAAGATCTTCTTTGCCTGCCAGTAAGTGGCCAGAAGCGAAGCGGCCAGGACAAAGGCGTCCGGCCAGGGAACCTGAGAGTCGGTGCCGTGCGTGAGGATCATGGCAACGCCAACCGTGGCAAGTGCGACAGCTCCGAGACCCCAGGCCACTTCCGTCCTGGAGCCGTCGCGGATGGGAAGATCGTCCGTGCCGGCCGTGCTTTGGGCTCCCCGGACCCAGTTGTGCCAGCCGTAGACGGACACGGCGGCAAAGACGGCTTGGAGCAGGGTCTCGCCGTACAATCCTGCGCCGAAAAACAGGACCATGAATGCGGCGTTGTTCACGATGCCGACGGGCCAGTTCCACGACTTTTGCCGGGCGACGCCGTAAACGCAGGCCGCACCGGTAACAAAACCGATCATTTCAATCCAGCTAACCGGCGCTCCGAGCAGAGTTGCCGCTGGGGAGTTCATCCAGTCCAGTACCGCGTTCATGTCGCTCTCCTGATTTATTGTCACTATGACAATAAATAGACTAGGCAGCGGAATGAAAATAACCAGCCCCCACTGTGGCGGATATCGGGCTGGGTTCGTGTGAGTCACAACCGGCGCCGGGCCGTGCGTGCATCGAGCCGGCGCACCGACTCCCGCACGGCGCCGTGCAGCATGATCTCCAGATCTCCCACCACGCGGTAGGGGTGTTCTGCCATGCCGCTCTCGACCCACCGCAGCACCACGGCGAGCACGGCCGAGGTATAGAAGTCGACCACCAGCACCCGGTCCCGTGGGTCCGCCGGCCCGCCGCCGTCCTGTTCCACCACTGCCTCGGTGATGGGCCGCATCTGCCGAAACAGGAAACGCTCCAGCCCGGGCTGTCCCACCCCGTTGAGCACCCCCAGCGTTGATGAACGGTTCTCACGCATGTACAGCAGCAGCCGCACCAGCCCGTCGGCCCAGCCCACCTCGGCTGCGAATGTGCGGACCTGGCGGGCGACCTCGGTCTCGAACACCCAGGCGGCAAGCTGCCGCACGTCGGGGAAGTGGTAGTAGAACGCCTGGCGCGTCAGGCCGCAGTCCCGCACCAATTCGGTGACTGTCACCCTGTCGAGCGGCTGGTCGCGCAGCCGGGACTTGAGCGCGGCTGCAAGAGCCTCTCTTGCATCCGTGGAACGTTTTGCCGGGCGGACCTCATCGGTCATGTCTGAAGGTAACACCGGGCGGAACTGGACACATCGCACCACCTGTCTAATGACCCGTGGCGCGGACGTTTTTACCTTTAATTCGAAGGCACTAACTACACCGGGCTGCTAAGGAGAGGTCCCCAGATGTTCTTGTTCGAATCCATTCCCTGGTATTCCTGGGCGATGTTCGGCGTCGTCCTGGTTGCCCTCATCGCGCTCAATGAGGTGACGCGGCGCTGGAAGTGGGCCGGCCTGGCCTTCTTCGTGGCACTGCCAATCCTCCTGACCGTGTTCGTGTGGCCAACGACGGCCGGAGATGGCTCGTCCACCGGCACCTGGTTCCACTGGGTGAAGGTGTACTCGGCACTCCTCGGGTGCCTGGGCTTCATGCTCATCCGGTATGTCCCGCGCCTGGCGCAGAACCGCTGGATGCTGATGTTCCCTGCACTGATCCTGGCGATCAACATCGCCGAGGCTGTCATCCGCGACTTCGAGGTGGCGGGCCTGCAGGGCATGCACGACGGCGTCTTCATGGTGGGCGGCCCGTGGAACTACATGAACGCCATTGCCGGCATCCTGAACCTGCTCACCATTTGTGGATGGACGGGCATCATCGTGTCGCGCGACAAGTCGAAAGACATGATCTGGCCCGACATGATGTGGTTCTGGATCATCGCGTACGACCTCTGGAACTTTGCCTACGTCTACAACTGCGTCGGCGACCACTCGTTCTACGCCGGTGCGGCCCTGCTCATCTCCTGCACCATCCCCGCGTTCTTCCTCAAGAAGGGCGCCTGGCTGCAGCACCGCGCCCACACCCTGGCGCTGTGGATGATGTTCACGATGGCGGTCCCGACGTTCGTGAGCACGTCGCCGTTCGCCGTCGAGTCTTCGCACAACCCGACCGCACTGTTCGTCGTGTCGGCCATCTCGCTTGCGGCCAACATCGCCGTCGCGGTCTACCAGGTGTTCACCATCGTCAAGCGGCACCGCAACCCGCTGCGCGACGAGCTGTACACCCACCTGCCCCAGTACCGGGAGGTGCGTGAGGCGAACCTTCCCACCACGTCCTCCGCTGTCCTGCCGGGGTCCCCGAAGGTGGACCAGGGGGTCACCGCCTAACTCTGCAAGAAACCGGCTCCGGCCGGGGTGCGCGGCAAACATGGAAAAAACCCCTCCTGATCGGGCGTGACGCCTGATCAAGAGGGGTTTTTCGTGGAGCCCCCTGCCGGATTCGAACCGGCGACCCCCTGTTTACAAGACAGGTGCTCTGGCCAGCTGAGCTAAGGGGGCGGTACCGGCTGGGCCGGCGGCGCGCCGTCGTCGTGCTCCGGGTCCTGTCCAAAAACAAAACACGGTGACTGCGCTAGACAAGGTTAACCCAGAGCGCCCGTTCCCGCGAAACCCAAACAGGTTCCACGGGAAACGGGCACCGGGGCCGGACCTCGGAAAGGCCTACTTGTTGGCGTCGATTGCCGTCTGGACGGCAGTTTCGAAGTCGTTGGCGTTGGTCTCGGCGCCGTTGACGTACACCGTGGGCGTTCCGCTGATGTAATCCACGCGGGCCAGGCGGTCCGTGTAGTTGACGAAGGCGCGGAAGCCGTCGTTCTGGATGCAGTCGGCTGCGTCGCCCGCGCCAACGGATTCGGCCATGTCGGCCAGTTCCGCGTTCTTCAGTTCACCGTTTTCATAGTTGCCGAAGATGGCGGTCATGAAGTCCCAGTACGACTCCGGGTTGCTGTCAGCAACGCAGGCGGCGGCGTTGGCGCCGCGAGAGGAGTAGTTGGTGGGTGACCCGCGGTCCAGGAACGCCACGGTGCGGTATTCGTAGGTGATGTCGCCGGCGTCGAGCCAGGAAGCGATCTTCCCCTCGTAGGTCTCTTCAAAATCTGCGCAGTGGACGCAGTTCACGTCCACGTAGACCACAACCGGAACCGGCTCGCCCTCGGCTGCGGGCGCAATGCCCGGAGGAACGGGAGCGTCATCCTTGGCTTCGGTCGGAGCTTCCGGCAGCGAAGCAACATCGACGTCGAAGGGCTCGGTGGGTTCGAGGGATGTTGTGGAGGTCAGCGTGATGCCGCCGTATTCGTTGGCATTGGCCGGCGCCGAGCCGGTCTGGGCCTCCGCGCCTTTACCGCTGTTCATGGAGTTAATCACGATGAGCGCTACGACCACGATGATCGCCACCACGGCAACAACCACGCCCCACCGCACCAGGAGCTTGTTGCGCCTCTCCTTTTTCTTCTGGGCTTCGCGCATGGCGCGCGCCTGTTCACGCGCAGCAGCCGTGCGTTCGGCCTTGCTGGGCTTGGGGTTCCGCTCAGTCATAGTTCCTCATGTTTTCTCTCAAGCCAGTCCAAAATGGGCAGACGGCCGGCAGGCAACAGTTTAGGCCACCCAGCCATGCCGCCCTCACTTCCAACGCCCGCAGCGGACACAAAGTTTCAAGCCTTGGATAGAGTGGCATAAATACAAAAGCCAACCAAGGGGTGCATATCGTGAACGCTGCTGCCGCTGATCCTGCAGAAACAAATGCCACGGACAGGTATGGCGATTTCGATTTCATCGTAGTTTCCAACCGGCTTCCCGTTGACCGGGTCAACACCGACGACGGCGAGAGCTGGCGCCGCTCCCCCGGCGGACTGGTTACCGCGCTGGCTCCGGTCATGGCCAAAGCCGACGGCGCCTGGGTGGGCTGGCACGGAGCTCCGGATGAGGAGCTCAAGGAATTCGACCACGACAACATGCACCTGCTGCCGGTGCCGCTGAGCGCTGCCGAGGTGGAGCTGTACTACGAGGGCTTCTCCAACGCGACCCTCTGGCCGCTGTACCACGACGTCATTGCGCCGCCGGAATTCCACCGAACGTGGTGGGATTCATACCGCACCGTCAACCGCCGGTTCGCCGACGCCGCCGCCACCATGGCAGCCGAGGGCGCCACCGTCTGGGTCCAGGACTACCAGCTGCAGCTGGTTCCGCAGATGCTGCGCAAGGACCGGCCGGACCTGAAAATCGGCTTCTTCAACCACATTCCCTTCCCGCCGCTGGAAATCTTCGCCCAGCTGCCGTGGCGCCGGAACATCATCGAGGGCCTGCTCGGAGCGGACCTCATCGGCTTCCAGCGGCCCTCCGACGCCAGCAACTTCCTGCGCTGTGTCCGCCGTTTCGCCGGGCACACAGTCCGCCAGCAGCAGGTGCACGTGACCAACGAGGACGGCGTGTCCTACGTGTCACGGGCCGAGTCCTTCCCCATCTCCATCGACGTGGACCAGATCACTGAACTGGCCAAGCGCGAGGACATCATCGAGCGCTCCCGCCAGATCCGCCGCGAACTCGGCGACCCCAAGACGGTGCTCCTGGGCGTGGACCGCCTGGACTACACCAAGGGCATCAGCCACCGGCTCAAGGCCTACGGCGAACTCCTGGAAGACGGCAAGCTCACCGTGGAAGAAGCCTCGCTGATCCAGGTGGCCAGCCCCAGCCGCGAGCGCGTGGAGCAGTACCGGCTGCTGCGCGAAGAAGTGGAAGGCACCGTGGGCCGGATCAACGGCACCTTCGACACCATGGGCAGCACCGCCATCCGCTACCTGCACCACAGCTATCCGGTGGAGGAAATGGTGGCCCTTTACCTCGCCGCCGACGTCATGCTGGTCACCGCCCTGCGCGACGGCATGAACCTGGTGGCCAAGGAATATGTGGCCGCCCGCGCCAACAACACCGGCGCGCTGGTGCTGAGCGAATTCGCCGGTGCGGCGGACCAGCTGCGGCAGGCGGTCCTGGTGAACCCCCACGATATCGACGGGCTGAAGAGCTCCATCCTCGAGGCCATCAACATGCCGGACCGCGAGGCACAGCGGCGCATGCGCCTGATGCGCCGGCAGGTCCTGCAGAACGACGTCGAGCGCTGGTCCAAGAACTTCCTGACCGCCCTGCAGCAGTCCGAGCCGGAGACCGGCAAATGAGCGGGCTCCCCGCGGACCTGGCAGAATCCCTGGAACAGCTGGCAGCGGCAGAGACGCTGCTGGTGGCCCTGGATTTCGACGGCGTACTGGCTCCCCTGGTGGAACACGCCGATGATGCACGGCCACTGCCCGGGTCCGCCGCCGCGGTCCGGGAACTGGCCGCGCTGCCGGACACGTTCACCGCGATGATCTCCGGCCGCGCCTTGGAAAGCCTTCGCCGGGCTGCAACCCCCGAGCCGGAGACCCTGCTGATCGGCAGTCACGGCGCCGAGGCCTGGACCGGGCCCAATGCCCAGCCCCTGCAGCTCACCCGGGAACAGGCGCAGCTGCTGGCCCGGGCCCGGGCGGCTGTGGAGGAAGTGGCTGCGTCCCATCCCGGCACATGGCTGGAGGCCAAGCCCGCCGGCGTCGTTCTCCACACCCGAAGCGCCGACGACGACGTTGCCGCGGCGGCCACCGAAGCCGCCCGCGCCAGGCTCAGCACCATCGACGGAGTGCAGGTTACTGACGGCAAGCGCGTCCTCGAAACATCCGTGGTCCACACGAATAAAGGCGAGGGCATCCGGACGCTGCGCACCCTGACCGGTGCGACGGCGGTGCTCTTCGCCGGAGACGATGTCACCGACGAGAACGGCTTCGCGGCATTGCTCCCGGGTGACATGGGCGTGAAGATCGGCTCCGGTGACACGCGGGCATCCTTCCGGGTGGAATCGCCGGAAGCGTTCACCGAGGTCCTGGAAAAACTGCTTGTATTACGGCGCGGCCGGCATTAAGCGGCGCCGCCCGGCGGATATGGCATACTGACCCTGTGACCGCGGCCACAACCGCTGTCATCTGTTCCTTAATTCAATAAGCACTTCACAACGGATCGTCGGGCACGTACCTGCCCGTGAAGGAGAAATATCATGGCAACGGTAACGTTCGACCAGGCCACGCGCCTGTACCCGGGCACTGATCGCCCGGCAGTCGACAACCTCAGCCTGGAAATCGCCGACGGCGAGTTCCTGGTTCTCGTGGGCCCCTCGGGCTGCGGAAAATCCACCTCCCTGCGCATGCTTGCCGGACTCGAAGACGTCAACTCCGGCCGCATCCTCATCGGAGAACGGGACGTCACCGACGTTCCGCCGAAAGACCGTGACATTGCCATGGTTTTCCAGAACTACGCCCTGTACCCGCACATGTCAGTTGCCGACAACATGGGCTTTGCCCTGAAGATCGCAGGCGTCGGCAAGGAAGAGCGGATGGAGCGTGTCCGCGAGGCGGCAAAGCTGCTGGACCTCGAGGATTACCTGGACCGCAAGCCGAAGGCGCTCTCCGGTGGCCAGCGGCAGCGTGTTGCCATGGGCCGCGCCATCGTCCGTAACCCGCAGGTCTTCCTCATGGATGAGCCCCTGTCCAACCTGGACGCCAAGCTGCGCGTGCAGACCCGCACCCAGATCGCTTCGCTGACGCGGCGCCTCGGGGTCACCACGGTCTACGTCACCCACGACCAGGTTGAGGCCATGACCATGGGCGACCGCGTTGCCGTGCTCAAGGACGGCATCCTGCAGCAGGTGGACACCCCGCGGAACCTCTACGACCACCCGAACAACGTCTTTGTTGCCGGGTTCATCGGCTCCCCCGCCATGAACCTGCTGGAGCTTCCCGTGGTGGACGGCGGCGTCGCCTTCGGCGGTGCCGTGTACCCGGTGGCCAGCTCGGTCCTCGGCGCCGCTGCGGGCAACACCGTTACCCTCGGCGTCCGGCCCGAAGACCTGGAGATCGTGGACTCCTCGGGCTCCGGCCTGAAGGTGGAGGTCGACGTCGTCGAGGAACTCGGCGCCGACGCTTACGTATACGGACACACCACTCTCGACGGCACGGACCGCGACATGGTGGTCCGCGTCGACGGACGCCGTCCCCCGATGAAGGGTGACACGCTCTTTGTCCGCCCGCAGGTGGGCCACGTTCACCTCTTCGACACCAGCGACGGCCAGCGCCTGGCGGACCACGCCTGATCCATTTGGCCTCAATGCGGTGGCACCCTCGACTGAACTAGACTCGTTGAGGGGGCCACCGCATTGGTGTTTAACCAAGAAAGCTCAACAAAGGGCATGTGCTTATGACCGAACCTGCAGGCGCAAAGTGGCGAGACGAACCTACTGACTGGGACCAGCCGGGCAAACTGCCGCGGCTTCACGTGTCCTCTCCGGAAAAAGCCCTCGCCTCCCTGAACATCACCGCGGCGTCCATGGATCCCGCGCTTTTGGATCTGCCATGGCACCTTCCGTTGGAAGACTGGCCCAAGGAAAACCTGGCCGCCCTTCCCCGCGGCATTTCCCGGCACGTGGTCCGCTTCGCCAGGATGGGCGATTCACTCATCGCGATCAAGGAAACCAGTGAACATGTGGCCCGGCAGGAATACCACATGCTGCGCAAGCTCCGCCGCCTCAACGTCCCCTCGGTTGCCCCCGTCGCCGTCATCACCGGCCGTTACGATATCAACGGCGAGGAACTGCAGCCGGTCCTGGTGACCAAGCACCTGCGCTTTTCGCTGCCATACCGTGCCGTTTTTTCCCAGACGCTGCGCGAAGTCACCCTCACCCGGCTGATCGACGCCCAGGCACTGCTGCTGGTCCGCCTGCACCTGGCCGGCTTCTATTGGGGCGACGTGTCGCTTTCCAACACCTTGTTCCGGCGCGACGCCGGCGCCTTTGCCGCCTATCTCGTGGATGCGGAAACCGGCGAACTGTACCCGGAGCTGTCCAACGGCCAGCGCGAGTACGACTTGGAGATCGCCCGGGTGAACATCGCCGGCGAGCTGATGGACCTCGCCGAGGGCGGCCTGGTCGAGGAGAGCGTGGATCCGCTGGCCACCAGCGAGCGGATCATGGACAGCTACCGCAACCTGTGGGCCGAGCTGACGGAGAAGGAGTCCTTTGAGCTCGGTGAGCGCTGGCGCGTGAACGCCCGCATCCGCCGCCTGAACGAGCTGGGGTTCGACGTCGACGAGCTCACCATCAAAACCACCGCCGACGGGACCCAGGTACAGCTCCAGCCCAAGGTCGTCGACGCCGGACACCACCAGCGCCGGCTGCTGCGCCTGACCGGATTGGACGCCCAGGAAAACCAGGCCCGCCGGTTGCTGAACGACATGGACTCGTACCGCGCCGACAACAACCCGGACCTCGACGAGGAGCTCAGCGCCCATCTGTGGGTCACCCAGGTTTTCGAGCCCATCGTGAAATCCGTGCCGCGGGAGCTGGGCAGCAAGCTGGAACAGGCCGAAGTGGTGCACGAAGTGCTCGAACACCGCTGGTACATGTCCGAAAGGGAAAACCGGAACGTTCCCATGGCCGAAGCCGTGCAGTCATACATGGACACCGTGCTGCGCCACCGACGGGATGAGGCAGCCATCCTGCTTACCGCGGACACCCGGACCATGAATATCCTCGATTCCGGCGGAGCACCCGAGCAAATGTCTTAGTGTCGCATGCCCCACTGCGGGCTGTGCCTAACTTCACCCCTGCAGCGGGAAAGGCGGCACTGGGTGTGGGCGTTAAGGAGATAGAGCGAGAACTACGACAAGTTAGGAGGTCCCCACACGATCATGTCTACGTCAGCCGCTTCCCGCCTTCCGGGAGCCGCCGCCCTTAAGACTATTCCCGTCCACCGGCCTCCTTTGGGGCGTGAGTGGTGGCGCTCCTCGGTCATTTACCAGATTTACCCCCGGTCGTTCCGTGACCTTGCGGGCGATGGAATTGGCGATCTTCGGGGCATCACCGAAGAGATCCCGACTCTGGCTGAGTTGGCGATCGACGCCGTCTGGCTCTCACCGTTCTACCGGTCCCCGCAGAAAGACGCGGGGTACGACGTCGCGGATTATTGCTCCGTGGATCCAATCTTCGGCACTCTGGAGGACTTCGATGCGCTCGTAGCCCGCGCCTCCGACTATGGCATCCGGGTGATCGTCGATCTGGTTCCCAACCACTGCTCCGACCAGCACCCCCTCTTCCAAGCTGCCCTCGCCGCGGCACCGGGTTCACCGGAACGTGAGATGTTCATCTTCCGCGACGGCACGGGTGAGCACGGGCAGAACCCGCCAAACAACTGGCAGTCGCATTTCGGCGGCCCGGCCTGGACCCGGACCACCAATCCCGACGGGTCTCCGGGCCAGTGGTATCTGCATCTCTTCGACGCTTCGCAGCCCGACTTCAACTGGGACAACCCGGCCGTGCGGAAGGAATTCGAACGCATCCTGCGCTTCTGGCTGGACCGAGGTGTGGGCGGCTTCCGTGTCGACGTCGCGCATGCGCTGATCAAGAAGTCCGGCCTGCCCGACTGGGGCGGCGCGGCGGACGGTGCTTCCACCGAAGGGTTCCCGGGCTCTGATGCCCCCATGTTTGGACAGGCGGGCATCCACGACATCTTCCGGTCGTGGCGGAAGCTGCTGGATGAGTACGACGGCGACCGGGTCCTTTGCGCCGAGGCCAACGTCGATCCCGTGGAGCGGATTACTGATTGGGTCCGCTCGGATGAGATGCATCAGGCGTTTAACTTCGCCTATCTGAACCACCCGTGGGAGCCGACGGCGCTGCGCGAGATCATCGAGACTTCGCTGCGGGCCTTCGACAAGGTTGACGCCCCCACCACCTGGGTGCTGTCGAACCACGACGTGGTGCGGCATGTGTCCCGGTTCGGGCTTGAGTCGAACAAGCTGCGCAGCGGTGACGGCATCGGCCCGCGCGACAACCAGCCCGACTACCTGCTCGGAGCCGACCGGGCACGGGCTGCCACCATGCTGATGCTCGGCCTGCCCGGCGGCGTGTACCTCTATCAGGGTGAGGAACTCGGATTGCCCGACCACACCATGATGCCGGACGAATTCCGCCAGGATCCCACCTACCACCGGACCGCCGGTGTTCGGGTGGGCCGGGACGGAAGCCGTGTTCCCCTGCCGTGGCGGGTAAATGAGCCGTCCTTCGGGTTCAGTTCCGGAGGACGTTCTTGGCTGCCGCAGCCGGCCTACTGGGGCCGTTACTCCCGTGACATTGAAGAGCGGAATCCGTGGTCGTCGCTGAACATGTACCGCAAGGCGCTTTCCGTGCGGCGTGAGCTGGGGTTGGGCGCCGGGACCCTGGAATGGTGGCCGGAGCACGACGACGAGGGACTGGTGGCCTTCGTCAACGGGAACGTTCTGGTGGCCATGAACATGGGCGAGCACCCGGTCCAGCTGCCGGATCTTCCCGTACTGGCTGCCAGCTCGCCGTCGGCGATGGAAGGCACCCGGCTGCGGCCTAACCGCACCGTGTGGCTGCAGCTGGCCTGACAGCTGCTCCAGCACGCGTAACTGGCTGCAGGCGGAGGATGGTTCCAGCCAAGGGGCCACGACTATTGATTCATCGAGGGCAGCGTCCAGCCTCAGGGCTGCGGCGCTGCCCTCAGTCGTCTCCCCGGGGAGTGTAACCGGGGGTCATTCGGGGTTGCTACCGGGCACCCATGAAACGTGCGTAGCGGTCAAGGATCTGCGGCCATGCGGTGGAGAAGCCCAGATGGGTCTCCACGGCTTCGGCAACTGCGCCCAGTCCAGAATGCATCAAACGGATCTTCGTTCGATCTGCGCTGACAGCACTGAACGTAATCCGGACTTCTGTGGGGGTCTGTGGGCTGTGCCCGGCCACCCACTCCAGCACCAGTTCCGAATCCTGCACCCTGGTGGTCACCGTCGCCCACACGGCCGTCTGCCCCTCCGGGCCGGTCTCTGTCAGGGAAGCGGCCTCAAACTCCGGGTGCGTCCCTTCCCCGAACTCCGTAAACTCCTCCGGCCACCAAAGATGCAGATACTCGGTAAAGCCGTTGAACGCTTCGTGCAGTTCCCGCGGGACTTCGCGTTCAAGGACGATGTCCTCGACAGGGGTTGGCTCCCTGGCGGGTTCGGGCTGCTCGGCGTGGGAAAACAGGGAAGAGTTCATCGTTCAACCCTAGCCGGAACCGCTCCCCCGGCCTCCCACGTATCCCCCGCAACAGCCACCAAAGATAATGGCCGTTCGATGAATAGGGGCTGTTAAACAGTTGAGGTCCGCACCACACGGTGCGGACCTCAACCTCTCTGCCAGAATTTGTCCGGCGGTGACCTACTCTCCCACACCCTCCCGGATGCAGTACCATCGGCGCTGTGGGTCTTA
>NZ_VTFU01000005.1 GCF_009192735.1 Arthrobacter gandavensis | reverse complement strand
TGGAAGGGTTACGGCGGTCATAGCGTGGGGGAAACGCCCGGTCCCATTCCGAACCCGGAAGCTAAGACCCACAGCGCCGATGGTACTGCATCCGGGAGGGTGTGGGAGAGTAGGTCACCGCCGGACAAATTCTGGCAGAGAGGTTGAGGTCCGCACCGTGTGGTGCGGACCTCAACTGTTTAACCGCCCCCTTGTGGGTAAGGCCCCGCCAGTTGGCGGGGCCTTCCCTGTTTAACCACCGGGTTTGGGCCGGCGCTGATGACTCGGAAAGCACGCCCGGCCACACTGGACTGTGTGTCCCGCATGAGCATGAACCAGGCTTTCGCCCGGCGGTTCAATTCCGGCCCGGACGTTGAGCGCACGGCATTCTTCAGTGATGCCGTATTCGCCATTGCCATGACCCTGCTCGCCGTGGACATCAAGGCTCCCCAGGTGCCCGGCGATGAGCTGGGCCGGGCCGTCGTCGAGCAGTTTCCGGAATTCGGGGCCTACCTGCTGTCGTTTGTGGTGACCGCAGCCTATTGGCTCAGCCATCACCGCCTCTTCCGCCTGCTCTCCGGATTCACAGTGGTGTTGCAGCGGCTGAACCTGGCGCTGCTGCTTTTGGTCGCGCTCATCGGCTACGCCGCGGACATGATTGCCTTCCACGGCGACCAGGTGCTGGGGGTTGTGGTCTATGCGGGAATACTCGGCCTCATTGGGGTGGTCAACACCTCCATGTGGCTCTATGCCGGCCACCGCCGGCTGTTCCGGGCTGATGTCCATCCCCGGCTCCTGGCCTATGCCCGGACCCGGGTGGCAGTGACGCCTGCTGTGTTCCTGCTGTCCATCCCCATTGCCTTTGTGAGCCCGGCCGCCGCCACCTATTCCTGGGCCGCCATCGTCGTCGTAAATCTGCTGTTTCGGGTGCTGGGAAGCAGGGCCCCTGCGCCGGCGGAAATAGGGGCCGCGCCGGACGATTCGTTGGATTAGCCCTGCATCGGGTAGTCTTATATCTGCTTCTTACGGAGCAATGCCTGGAGGATTCGCCTAGCGGCCTATGGCGCACGCCTGGAACGCGTGTTGGGTTAACGCCCTCGGGGGTTCAAATCCCCCATCCTCCGCCAAAAGAGAAACACCCCGGTCTTCGGACCGGGGTGTTTCTCTTTGTCTGCGGCTTGTGCCGCGCAGAAGGACTACTGGCGCCGTAAGTATTCCAGCACTCCCGCGCTGTCCCAGATCTCGGCGTATTTAGCCTGCAGGTCATAAAGCGAGGCGTTGTGGACGGTTTCATCCCGGTCCCCGACGGCGTCACTCACCACGATGGGAATGAACCCGTGCTGCACCGCATCAACGGCGGTGGCACGGATGCAGCCGCTGGTGCTGGTGCCCACGATCACCAGGGTGTCCACCCCCTGGGCCTGCAGGTCCCGGGCAAGGTCCGTGCCGAAGAACGCGCTGGCGTACTGTTTCACCAGCACGGTCTCTCCCTCCTCGGGCGCCACCTCAGGCATAATCGAGCCCAGGTCCGAGTCGCCGATCAGCAGCCGCAGCGCCGGGACCTTGAGGATGAACACGCCGCCGTCGGCGCCGTCGGGGCCGTAGCTGACCCGGGTGTGCAGCACTGGAATCCCGCTGGCCCGTGCCGCACCAATAACCGCCGCCGCCGTGGCCAGGAACTCTGTCTCTGACAGGCACAACGGACTTTCCGGCTCGAAGTAGGCGCGCATGAGGTCCACTGAGACCACTGCCGGAGAGAGCCCCGGGGTCAGGTTCCCGTCAAATCCGTCGGCGAAACCGGTCACAGCATGGCCACCGGGGGAGTGGGTGCCTCCAGCCCTGTTTCCTCGAGGCTGTTGGCCAGCAGGTCCGCCAGCTCACCGCCCCGGTTGAACAGCGGCAGCGGTTCTTTGCGGTCCCCGCGCAGCTGGCCACGCAGATCCTCGGTGGCACCGGCGTCGAGCACTCCGTCCGCCGTGCACACCACACCGTAGCGCCGTGCGCCGTCGCCGGTCACCAGCCCGCGCCGCACCTCCTTGGCCACAAGCTCCGGGTCCCGCTCCAGGGGATCGCCCCATCCGCCGCCGCCCCAGGTGACAAAATGCAGCACGTCGCCGGGGGCCACCGAAACATCGTGGACCTTCGACGGCAGCACGGTGGTGGTGCCGTCGGCCTTGTCGATCCATTTCCGCCCGCGCGCACCCGGATCGCCGCCGCGGACGCCCCACGGATAGGTCAGCCAGCGGTCGTCATGGATGGCTATGGTGCCCGGCTCCAGGAACCGGTAGGCGACGTCGACGCCGTTGCCGCCGCGGTGCAGCCCAGCACCGCCGGTGTCAGCGATGGTCTCCCAGCGCTCGATGATCAGCGGGTAGTAGGACTCCAGATACTCGCACGGGATGTTCGTGAAGGATGGCCACAGCGAGTGGCCGTCCGGGCCGTCGCCCACCGGGCGGCCGGGAATTCCGCCGAAACCAATGGAGTACAGCTGGAACCACTCCCCCTTGTGGTCACCGGAGCTGTAGTTCCCGGAGTACATGAAGTGGGGTGAGGAGGAGAACCCGGCGCCGTTGAGCAGATCCGGGTTGGCCTGGCCCAGCAGCCCCCCAAAGAGATCGAACAGCCGGCCGATTCCGTGGTTGCGGCCGTTCAGTGCCGCCGGGTAGCGCGGTTTCCAGAAGGTGTCCTCGGGGATTTCCACGTCCACCAGCGGATAGAAACCGTCATTCCACAGGATCTGCGGGTCCGCGACGGTGATCATGTAGATGCCGAAGAACATCCGGATCAGGTTTTCGTTGATGTAGTAGTTGATTGGCCCCTGCGCCTGCGGACTGCTGCCGGTCAGGTCGATCAGCACCTTGTCGCCGGTCCGGGTGATCGTCATTTTCAGTTCGTAGGGTCCGAAGCCCCGGCCGTCGTCGTCGATAAAGTCGGTGAAGGAAAGCGGCTTGCCCTCCTCGAAGACAACGGAGAGGAGGGTCTTCATGGCCCGGTAGTTGCGGTCCAGCAGGGCGTTCAGCGCTGAGGTGTAGGTGTCGACGCCGAAGCGCGCGCACATCTCCTGCACCCGCCGGGCGGCGGTGCTGCAGGCGGCAACCAGTCCGTTGAGGTCCGCCCGGTTCCAGTCCGGCTTGCGGACCTGGTTCAAGATGATGCCCAGCGACGTTTCGTCGCGTTCGCCCCGCCGGTACAGCTTGAACGGCGGAATGACCACGCCTTCTTCGAAGATGGTGCGGGCATCCGTGGGCATGGAGGCCGGAGTTTTGCCGCCGACGTCGGTCATGTGGCCAAACTGGGAGGACCAGCCCACAATCCTGCCCTCGTAGAAAATCGGCATCACCACCAGCCAGTCGTTGGCGTGGCTGATGGCCGCTCCGCAGGAGTACGGGTCCGAGGTCATGAGGACGTCGCCCTCCTCAATGGTTCCGTGGAAGTTCTCCAGGAAATCCGGGATGGACAGCCCAAACTGGCCCACGATCATCTTCCCGGCCGGGTCCGCAATGAGCGGAAACTCGTCGTGCTGTTCCCGGATTCCGGGGCTCAGCGCCGTCCGGAACAGGGTTTCGTCCATTTCGTAGCGGGCGCTGCGCAGCGCGTTTTCGACCAGGTCGAGCGTGACAACGTCCACGTCCACGGGACGCAGCGGCTCGGTGGCGGTTTCCACAAGCTGTGCCATGGGGCTACTCCTTGGAATCTTCGACGGGGCGGGCATCTTCGGCGGGGCGGATCAGCAGGCTGCCGTGCGGATGCACCGTGGCGGTGTGCCCCGGCAGGACCAGGGTGGTGGAATCCATCTCGGCGATGACCGCCGGACCGGGCACCACGGTTCCGGCCAGCAGCCGGTCCCGGTCATAAACCATGGCGTCAACGGTGGTTCCATCCACGTAAATGCTGGTCACGGTGCGTTCGGCGGCGGACGGGTCCGTGCCGCCGGTATCCAGCGTGATCGATGCGACCTCCGGGTGGGGTCCGTTCACGGTGGCCCGGACGGTAACCAGCTCATGTTCGTTATTGAGCAGGAAGGAGAACAGCCGCTCATGCTCGGCGTCAAAGGCAGAGCGGAGGCCGGCAAAACCACCGCCGTCGTCGGCTGCAAAAGCAGCGAAATCAATGGGTACCGGAATCTCGAAACCCTGCCCGTGGTAGCGGACGTCAGCGGAGTAGCTGACGGTCAGCTCATCCTCCGCAAGCCCGGCAGCCAGCAGCGTTTCCCGCGCCGTGGCCGCCAGCTCCTCCAGCAGGGCCACCAGGTCGGCATCGGCGAAGTCGCTGAACGGACGGACAAGGGTTCGGCCGGCTTCATCGCGCAGGCTCGTGGTGGCATCCCCGTAGGCGGAGAGCACCCCCGGCGACGGCGGGATGATGACCGGCCAGGCCCCGGTCAGTTTTCCCAATGCGTTGGCATGCAGCGGTCCGGCGCCGCCAAAGGCCACCAGGGCGAAATCACGCGGATCAAAACCCTGCTGGGTGGACACGAGCTTCAGCGCGCCGAACATGTTCTCGTTGACGATGTGCACAATGCCTTCGGCGGCACGTTCCACCTCGTTCAGTCCCGTGGCGTCCGCTATGGTCTTCACCGCCGCTGTGGCGGCCTCAGCGTCCAGCCCAATTTCGCCGCCGGCGAGCTGCGACGGCAGATAGCCCAAAACCACATTGGCGTCCGTGACTGTGGGTTCGGTTCCGCCGCGGCCGTACGACGCCGGCCCGGGGGCGGCTCCGGCGGACTGGGGCCCGACGCGCAGCGCCTGGGTCAGCGGGGGAACATGGGCAATGGATCCGCCGCCGGCGCCGATGGTCCTCACATCCACGGATGTCGCGCGGACCGTCAAATCTCCCACGCGGGTTTCGCGGCCGATCCGCGGCTGCAGGTTCTGCACCAGGGCGACGTCGGTGGAGGTGCCGCCCATGTCGAAGGTGAGGAAATCCCGGTATCCGGCCTGCTCCGCCGCCCAGGCCGCTCCGGTCACACCTCCGGCGGGCCCGGAGAGCAGCAGCGACACCGGGTTCTCGGCGGCCACCGTTCCGGACACCAGCCCTCCGTCGCTGCGCAGGATGGACAGCCGGGCGTCCATCCCGGCGTCGGCCATCTGGGCATCCAGGTTCCGGACGTAGCCGGAGACCTGTCCCTGCACGTAGGCGTTGGCCACGGTGGTGATGGCCCGTTCATATTCGCGCAGTTCCGGCAGCACCACCGAGGAGCGGGACACCGGAATCCCCGGCAGCTCCTCTGCGGCAATTTCCGCGATCCGGGTTTCGTGGGCGCCGTTGGCGTAGGCGTTGATCAGGCAGATGCTCAGGGCCTCAATGCCGTTGTTCCGCAGCTTGCCCAGCTGGCGGCGGACGTCGTCCTCATCCAGCGGGGTCAGCACCGAGCCGGTGGTGGCCACCCGTTCGGTCACTTCCACGGTGTCTTCCAGATCCGCCAGCGGTTCGGGTTTGGGCCAAATGATCCACCCTGCCAGGCCACCCGGGACAAAGGACCGGGCAATCTGCAGGACCTGCCGGAATCCGCGCGTGGTCACCAGGCCCACCCGCGAGCCCTTCTTTTCCAGAATGGCGTTGGTGGCAACCGTGGTCCCGTGCAGGACGTCGCGGACCGCCGAGGGTTCGATTCCTGCCGCCGCGCACACCTGCCGGATGCCGTGCAGCACGCCCAGGGATTGGTCTTCCGGCGTGGAGGAGGTCTTGTACCGGTGGGTTTCCCCGGTGTCTTCGTTGACCAGCAAAATATCGGTGAATGTGCCGCCCACATCCACGCCTAACCGAAACGCCATCACTTCTCCTTGGGGGTGGCGCTGCTCCGGCCCGCGGGTTCTGCCGGGTGGGTGCAGCGTGGGAATCGGGCTGGAATGCCGCGGATGGTGCCTGCGTCGCATTCGGTGGCATCAGGCTAGGTTGGCTGCAGAGCGCTGTCAATAGATTGCATACAACCGAACTTTTCCTTGCGCGGCGTTCCTTGACATTGTTTACAACTACCTGCGAAGTTGTATGCATTACGCGCGGTCTCGGTCGCGCAATCCCACCAAAAAGACGTGTTCACGGCCCCCAGGAGGACCAGGATGACAGTTTCCGGACAGTCTGCAGGGCCCTTGGCCGGGGTGCGGGTGGTGGAAATGGGACAGCTGCTGGCCGGTCCGTTCTGCGGACAGCTTCTTGGCGACCTCGGCGCCGACGTCGTCAAAATCGAAGACCCGGCCAAGGGGGACCCGCTGCGCCAGTGGGGACGGCAGCTGCCCAAGGGCCAGTCGCTGTGGTGGTCCGTCGTCGGACGCAACAAGCGCTCCGTCACCCTGAACCTGCGCGAAACCGAGGGGCAGGAACTGGCCCGGAAACTGATCGCGGACGCGGACATCCTGGTGGAAAATTTCCGCCCCGGAACCATGGAACGCTGGGGGCTGGGCTTCGAGGACCTGCAGGAAATCAACCCGGGCCTGGTGATGGTTCGGGTCTCCGGATTCGGGCAGGACGGCCCCTACTCCCAGCGCGCGGGATACGGCGCCATCGGTGAAGCCATGGGCGGACTGCGCTACGTGGTCGGGGATCCGTCCACACCGCCCTCGAGGGTGGGCATTTCCATCGGCGACACCCTCGCGGCGATGTTCGCCACCATCGGAGCCCTGGCCGCCCTGCAGGAACGGCACGTGAGCGGCCGCGGTCAAATGGTGGATTCCGCCATCTACGAAGCGGTGCTCGGGGTCATGGAATCCCTGGTTCCCGAGTGGCAGATTACGGGTTACCAGCGGGAACGGACCGGGGCTGTGCTGCCCAACATAGCGCCGAGCAATGTCTACCCCACCAAGGACGGGCAGTGGCTGCTGATTGCCGCAAACCAGGACACCGTTTTCGCCCGGCTGGCCAAGGCCATGAACGAACCCGAGCTGGCTGTGGACGGCCGCTATGCCACGCACGGCGCCCGCGGTGAGCGCCAGGAAGAACTCGACGAACGGATCGCGGCCTTTACCTCCTCCCTGGATGCGGATGCCCTGGCGGCCGTGCTGGAAGAGCATGGCGTTCCGTCCGGCCGGATCTTCCGCCCCGTGGACATGTTCACTGATCCGCAGTTCCAGGCCCGCGGCTCCATCACCGAAGTGGACCACCCGGCGCTTGGATCCCTGGCCATGCAGAACGTTTTCCCGCGCCTGAGCCGCACCCGCGGCAGCATCCGCTGGCCCGGCCCGGAACTTGGCGCCCATACCGCTGAAGTCCTCGCCGGCGTCGGAGTGGATCCGGCCGCGCTCCAGGACCTGCGCACCCGGGGTGTGGCATGAGCCTGCCCGGGCTGCCAGCCTCGGTCCGGCTGGTGGAGGTGGGGCTGCGGGACGGACTCCAGTCGGTGCCGGAACCGCTGTCGACGGCGGAGAAAGTGGAACTCGTCCGGCTGCTGATCGACGCCGGCGTGCGGGAAATTGAGGCGGTTTCCTTCGCGCATCCCAAGGTCCTGCCGCAGCTTGCCGACGCGGCGGAGGTGATGGCTGCCGTTCCGCGGATTCCGGGTGTGCGCTACCGTGGCCTGGCGCCGAATTACCGGGGTGCCGAGCGGGCCGTGGACTGTGGGCTGGATGAGCTCGTGGTGGTGGTCTCCGCGGATGAGGACGTCAGCCAGCGCAACCAGCGGCTCTCCGTCACCGAAGCGCTGGCCGGTCTTTCCCGGATTGGGCACCTCGCCGACCGGACCGGACTCCGCCTCGTCACCGCCGTCGCATGCTCTTTTTTTGCCCCGGCGCGGGGCCCTGTTCCCGACGCGGAGAGGCTGCGGGTGGTGCATGCAGCTGTCGACGCCGGTTCGGCGGGCGTATACCTCGCCGGCACGTCCGGACAGGAGGAGCCCGGTGAATTCCATGACGGGGTTGCCGAGGTGCGCACCCTGTATCCGGAGCTGGAGGTTGGCGTCCATCTGCACAACCGCAACGGCTTTGCGCCAGCAAACGCCATCGCGGCGATGCAGGCCGGAGCGGACTGGCTGGAGGGTTCCTTCGCCGGGCTCGGCGGGGACCTGTGGTTCCCCGGGGATCCGTCGGTGCTGGGCAACGCACCGCTGGAGGACCTGGTGCATCTGTGTGACGGGCTGGGTGTTTCCACCGGGATAGACCTGCCGAAGTATCTGCGGGCCGCAGACCGGATTGTGAAGCTGACCGGCCGGCCGTCCGCGTCCTTTGTTTCCCGGGGCGGCACCCGGGCCGACCTGGCGGCTGCGTCCTGGCCCGAGCAGTCGGAACCCGCCTCCGACCGGGGCTAACGTGGTGGGCATGGAACAACCCGAACACCCCGAACATCCCGTGCAGCCGGCTGAACCCGTTGATGACAGTGCCTACGCCAGGATCCGCGGCCTGATTGCCTCCGGTGACCTTGAGCAGGGGTCCTGGCTGCGGGAAACTGCCCTGGCCGAACGGCTTGGTGTCAGCCGCACCCCCATCAGGGAGGCTTTGAACCGGCTGGCCGCCGAGGGCATCGTGGAGATGAGCCGGAACAAGGGCGCCCAAGTGGTGAGCTTCAGCGGCAAGGATGTGGCGGATCTGTATGACGTCCGCGCCGGGTTTGAACCGCATGCGGCGCTGCTGGCGGTACCCCGGCTCAGCGGCGCCGACGTTGACCGGCTCGCCGTTTTGGCCGCCGAAATGGAGGAGGCGGCCGCCGCCGGATCCTTGGAGATGCTTAGCACCCTGAACAACGAGTTTCACGGCATGTTTGTCCAGCGCTGCGGCAACCGGCACTTCGCCGCCGCGCTGCAGACGCTGATGCGCCCCGCCGTCGTGGCCCACACCTTCAACCGCTACAGTCCGGAAGCGCTGCAGCGCAGCATGTCCCATCATGCCGAGCTGGTGGCTGCGGCACGGGCGGGGGACGGCGAATGGGCCGAAGCGGTGATGCGCACCCACATCCTGGCCGCCCGGAATGCGGCGGGGGCCAGGCAGCCGGCCGCGTCCTAGGGTTGCGCCTTCCACCTTCAAGAGCAGCCGCCGCCTCGTTTCATTACTTGTTCAGGGCAGCGTCCAGCGATTCGGAGATTTCGCTGTACGTGCCGGACTTCAGCTGGATGGCTGTCCCGTCGAGGTACAGCGTGGGAGTGCCCGGAACGCCAAGCTCCTGGGCGTCCTGCAGGTCCCGGGCCACCCGTTCCTTGATGGCGGCGGAGTTGTAGTCGGCGCGGAACTGGTCCATGTCCAGGCCGAGGTCTTCGGCGTACTGGGCGAAGATCTCGTCCACGTTGGATTCGGTCTTCCAGTTCTGCTGGTTTTCGAAGACGGTGGCGGCCATTTCGTCCAGCTTGCCCTGCTCAGCAGCGGCCTCGACGGCGCGGGCGGAGGGTTCCGCGTTCTGGTGCTTGGGCAGCGGGTAATTCCGTACGACGATGCGGACTTGGTCGCCGTAGTCCTCAGCGGCCTGCTGGATCATGGGATCCATCATGGCGCAGAAGGGGCACTGGTAATCGGTGAAGAGGACCAGGGTGGCCTGCGGGTCCGCCGGGTTGGTGATGGTTCGTGCGTCCGCGGGAACCAGCTTGTCCAACTGGTCGGCGGGGATGGTGACTTCCGCGGAAGCCGACGCGCTGACGGAGGTCTCGGGGGAGGAGGGCTCTGTCGATGTCCCGCAAGACACCACCCCTCCGCTCACAAGCAGACCAGCGATGATCAGTGAAGGTACAGTCCTGCGCATAGTTCCTTTCCTAAGTGGGGGAAGCGCGTTGCGCACGCGCCAAGTACGGGTTGGAAGGTGCTTCGTCTTAAGGATGAACCAGCAGGATGCCAGCCAGCGCAATTCCGGCGACAAGAACGGTGGACGCGGCGGCAAGGATAAACGGCCGGGCACCTACCTGCATCAGGCTGCGGATTTTGACGCCGCAGCCCAAACCGAACATCGCTGAGGAGAGCAGGGCGGTCTGTGCGAAGCTGCCGGCGGCGATCACGGCTCCGGGCAGGTCCGCAAAGGACCGGAGCAGGACCATGGCCAGGAAGCCGAGGATGAACAGCGGCACAATGGGGGGACGCTTCTGGCCCGCTTCGACGCGGCCGGACCGGCGCTGGCGAACGCTCAGGACGGCGGCAACAGGGGCCAGCATCAGCACACGCGCCAGTTTGACGACGACGGCGATAGTCAGCGCTCCGCCGCCGATGACTCCGCCGGCAGCCACCACCTGGGCAATCTCATGAATGGAGCCGCCGGCCCACATGCCGCTGACTTCAGGGCTCAGGCCCAGCAGGCTGGCGGCCAGGGGAAGGCCAAAAATCATCAGGGTACCGAAAATGACCACCAGTGCCACAGCGGTGACCACGTCCTCCTCCTCGGAGTCGGTGACGCCTTCAACACCGGCCACCGCGGCGGCCCCGCAGATGGAAAAGCCGCACGCAATTAGCAGCACCTGGGTGGGCCGCATTTTCAGCAACCGGCCCAACAGCAGGGTTCCGAAGATTCCACCGGCCACAATGCAGACAATGACAAGCAGCATGGGCACGCCCAATGCGGCAATATCCGAGAGCACCAGTTGCAGGCCCAGGAACACGATCCCCAGGCGCAGGAGCTTCTTAGCGGCGAGCGTGATTCCCGGCGCCGTGGACTGCGGCAGGCGCACCGTGTTGGTCAGTGCGATTCCCAGCACAATGGCGATGATCAGGGGGCTGGCCGCGGGAAGGGCGGCGTTGACGGTCATCGCGATGGCCACGGCCGCCGCACACAGGAGCAGGCCAGGAACGTATTTTTTCCCTGCGGAGGAGCCCTGCAGGGCTGCTGAAGGACGGGTAAGCAAGGTCTTGGTGGACATATTTCAATGTTTTCACCGGCAGGTTAGGGTCGGTAGCCGCCATTTTGGCATGGACCTATATGGTTCTGATATGAGTGAGAAATGGCCGAACCTCCAGATACTGGAGCTCTTCGTCGCGGTGGTGGATGAGGGCGGTGTCGGTGCGGGAGCACGCAAAGTGGGCATGGCGCAGTCCAATGCCAGCCGGGCGATTGCCGATCTGGAGACCAGCCTGCAGACCGCTCTGCTGGAACGCAGCCCCCGCGGTGCCGCCCCCACGGCGCGCGGGCTGCTGCTGGCGGACCAGGCTCGGGAGTTGCTGGATGCCGCCCGGCATTTCAACGAGCTGGTGCGCTCCGGCGAGGGCGACACCATGGAACTGCGGGTTGGTGCCAGCAACACGATTGCTGACACGCTGCTGCCAGTGTGGCTGGCGGAACTGAACCGGCGGCTGCCGCAGGCCCGGGTTGAGGTGCAGGTGGAAAATTCTTGGCAGGTGATTCAGGAGGTGCAGCGCGGAACGCTGCAACTGGGATTCGTGGAGACGCCCAACGTTCCGGTCCGACTCAATGCCCAAGTGGTCCGGGAGGATGAGCTGGTGGTGGTGGTTGCCCCCACGCATCCATGGGCGGAGCGGACCGCCCGGATTTCCCTGCCGGAGCTGGCGGCCACCCCGCTGGTGGTGCGGGAAACCGGTTCGGGAACGCGGGAAGCGCTGCAGGAGCTGCTGTCCGGGTACGACGTCGTGCCGCCGGCGCAGGTGTTGGGCAGCAATGCAGCGGTCCGCGTTGCCGTCATGGCCGGTGCTGGCCCCGCGGCACTGAGCGAACTGGCTGTGCGGAACCAGTTGGCCGACGGCCAGCTGCTGCAGGTTCCCTTCGAAGGCCAGGGCATCAGCCGGCCGCTGACGGCAGTCTGGTCCGGGCCCCGCCGCCTGACCGGGGTGGCTGCCGAGCTGGTTGCCGTGGCAGCGGCCAAGCCCTAGCTGAGCTCACCCAGACTCGACGACAGCGGCGGTGACGACGGCGGCCGCCGGTGGTGCCTACCGCGAGCCTTCCAGCCGGGCAATGCGCTCGCGGGCGGACCGCTCGCTGGGGCCCATGGGCCCGAGGCCGAGCCGGATCACGCCCAGTACGGCTTTGACCGGCAGCCGCATGGGGATCCGGAACGGACCCAGCCGGGGCTCCCGCAGCCCCAGCAGTTCCCGATGCCGCGGCTCCAGCGACGCGACGGCGCCGGCAAAAAGCACCCGGTATCCCATTAGCTGGGAGCGCGGCAGCGGCGGCCGGCGCAGGAACCCCAGCGCCTCCTGAACGTAGGCACTGTGCCGCAGCTCGCCGTCGTATGCTGCCATCTGCTCCCGCAGTTCTGCCTCGGACCGCGGCGGATTATCGATCCGCATCAGTTCCCCGGCCACCGCCCACTCGGAGACGTAGGCGTCCGGCCCGCCCGGAATCGGGCCGCCGAAGCGCTGGTGCGAGCTGAGGAACGCATCGGCGAACGCCAGATGCACCCAGCGGGCAATCTCCGGATCATTCGCCGAGTAGGGGCGTTCGACGCCGGCGGCGTCCTCGTAGGTGCCGTGCACACGTTCGTGCAGGCGCAGGACCCACTCGGATCCGGAGCGTGCCGCCTTGGTGTCCCCGTAGGTGACCGTGAAGATCCAGCGGATGGTGCCCGCGAGCCGGCCCAGCGGATCCTCCTTGTAGTCGGAGAAGTCGTGCACGCCGGCCATGGCGCCGGGGTGCAGCGCCTGCAGCAGCAGGGCGCGGATGCCGGCGATGATGGGCGTCATGGATCCGTGCACCGCCCATACTGCCGAATCCGTGCCGAAGTAGCCGGTGTCGTCGCCCTTCGCCAGTTCCAGTTCCCACTGCGGGATCTCGGTGGCGTTGTTGCTGAAGGTGCCGATCAGCTGCCGGCGCCAGGTCTCAAGGATTTTTAGCACTCCACCAGTCTCCATCCAGATGCCGGTTACGGCTACCGGCCGGCGATGCCGCAGATCAGGTCGTGGACGGAGCGGCAGCCACGGCCGGATTACTTCGTGCCGGTGTCGTGCGCGGCACGCTGGGCGAGGACGTCGTCCATGTGCAGTTCGGCCCAGGACTTGATGCTGCGCACCAGTTCGTGCAGGGACATCCCCAGATCAGTGAGCTCGTAGGACACGGTCACGGGCACCGTTGCGGTGGCGGTCCGGGTGATGAGGCCGTCCTGTTCCAGGGAGCGCAGGGTTTGCGTGAGCATTTTCTGGCTCACGCCGGAGAGGACGCGGGACAGTTCGGAAAAACGCATCGGCCGCGGCTCCCCGGAGCAATCCGGCCCGCTCCCCAGCGCGGCGATCACCAGCGTGACCCATTTGTCGGAGATCCGGTTCAGCAATTTTCGGCTGGGACATGCCGCCAAGAAGGCGTTGTAGGCGTTCTTCTCCCGAGCACGTTTCTCCGCTGCCGTGAGGGTGGCCATGGCATCTCCAGATCTGTCGGGGGTGGCTGTCGGGGTGACTAAGGCACTTACAGGTGCCTACTTCCCCATGGGAAGTAACCCAACCATAGTGGAGTAACGCTCCTCGGAGCACCACCCGAACTCTCCGGCATTTCACGAAGACAAGGCAGCAAATGAACTCTTTGACAACCTCCCTCCCGGGCGGAACCTGGACCCTCGGCGACCTCAACGTATCCCGGTTCGGCTACGGTGCCATGCAGCTGGCCGGTCCCGGAGTCATGGGCCCGCCCGCCGACGTCGACGGCGCCCTGGCCGTCCTCCGCACGGCGGTGGAGCTGGGCATCACCCACATCGACACCGCCGAGGCCTACGGACCCCGCATCACCAATCAGCTCATCCGCGAGGCGCTGCACCCCTACCCCGAAGCACTGCACATCGTGACCAAGGCGGGGCCGTCCGCGACGGGCAGGGCGGCTGGCCGCCGGCGCGCACGCCGGAGCAGCTGCGCCGAGCCGTGGAGGAGAACCTTGAAACACTCGGGTTGCCGGTGCTCGACGCCGTGAACCTGCGGATGGGCGACAGCAGTGGGCCCGTGGCGGAGTCCCTCGCAGAGGCCTTCGAAACGCTCGTCGAGCTGCAGGAGCAGGGGATGATCCGGCATCTGGGCCTGAGCAACGTGCTGCCGGAGCAGGTGGCGGAGGCGCGGGCCATCGCACCAATCGTTGCCGTGCAGAACATGTACAACCTCGCGTTCCGCTCTGATGACGCACTGATCGACGCCCTGGCGCGGGACGGGATCGCCTACGTCCCGTTCTTCCCGCTGGGCGGCTTCACCCCGCTGCAGTCCGAAGCTCTCCTGGCCGTGGCCACCCGCCGGGACTCCACGCCCACGGCCGTGGCCCTGGCCTGGCTGCTGCAGCGTTCCCCGAATATCCTGCTGATTTCGGGTACCTCCTCAGCTGAGCACCTGCGCGAAAACGTTGCCGGCGCCGCCCTGGTGCTGTCCGCCGAAGACCTCGCCGAGCTGGACCAAATCGGCGGGTAGTCGGGTCTCGACGCAGGCCGACGACGACGGCGGCAGCGGCCCGCCGTCGTCACCCGCCGTCGTCGGCCTCTGCCTACCGCAGCAGGATGTTCACCGGCACCGAGCCGGAGCCGCGCCGCATCTCCCGTTCCAGCACACCGGAGCGGTTGGCGGCGTCGTCGCGCAGGATCTCGGTGACCGAGCCCAGGAAGCGGGACAGGTCCACCTTGTCCTCAGGGGCGGCGAGCAGCAGCTGGAAGCCGAACTCGTGCAGCGCGTTGATCGATGCCTCCGCGAAGGACAGCGACGACTTCACAAACGCCTCATCCATCATCACCGTGCCGTAGGTGCTGAAGCCCTGGCTCACGATGCCCAGCTGGTAGGCCAGCGCGGAGGCCATGATGAACGCGGTGAACCGCTGGCCCTCGCCGCCGGACATCAGCGAGGCCTGCAGGTTGGTGTAGGCCTGGCCGTTGGCGAGGCGGTGCGTGCAGGTGATGGTCACGTGGGAGCGCACATCCAGGACCTCGGCCCGCCAGCGCCGTTCCTCCGGATCCTTCAGCCGGTCCACCAGGTTCTCGAGTGCGGTGTACCGGGCGTCCATGTCAGCCTTGTTCTGCCGCATCCCCATCATCGGCAGCGCGTTTTTCAGTTCGGTGCGGAACTTGTGCGCGGCGTCGGGAACCGTGGTTTTGACCTCGATCTCCAGGTGGCTGTCCACGTGGTATTCCACCCGCTGCAGCACCGAATTCAGCGGCAGCAGGCGCGAGGAAATGCTGCGCCGTTCCTCATCGAGCAGGGCGAGCAGGTCACTGAACCGCTCGTAGGTGCGGTTGTTGAAGTATTCGCGGAACTCGGTTTCGTGCTGCGGCAGGCCTTCGGAGACGATGCTCTCGAACCGCTCCGCGTAGGCGCCGGCGGCGTCCACCGAGGTGCCGAAGTCCGAGCCCCACTTGTCAGTAAAGGTCTCGAAGGTCCGCTCGAGCCGGTTCTTCGTTTCCAGCAGTGTCTTTTCCAGCCGGGCGCCCTCGGTGATCAGGGTCCGCTCCACTTCGGAGGCGGCTTCCTGCAGGCGTACGACGTCGGTGATCTCGCCGAAGGGGGCGAAGAGTTCCTCCAGCGCCTCCTGCAGTCCGGCGTCCAGGGCGCCGAGGGCCTTGGCGGCCAGGGTGTCCCGGCGTGCGGTGGCGGCGGCCAGCTGTTCCCGGGTGCGGGCCAGATCTCCCTTGAGCACGCCGATCTTTTCGATCGCGGCGGTGTGGTCCAGCTCCGCGGTGTCCAGCTCGAAGCGGATCTGGTCCAGGTCCGTGTTGGCGTCCCGGGCGGAATCGAGCGCATCGGTGGCGGCAGCCACGGCGTCGCGCTGTGCGGAGGCGGAGAGTTCCTCGAAGGTGCGGGTGTCGGCGGCGACGCGGCGGACGGCGGCGAGCCGGCTGACCAGCTCGGCCTGGGTCTGCGCCTGGGCCTGGGAGCGGGTGTCGGCTTCGGTGAACCGGTCCCGCAGGGCCAGCAGTTCGTTGCCGAGCGCGGCCACGGTGTCCTTGTTGTCAAAGCCCAGGACGTTGTCCGAGGCCTTGGCGTGCCGGTCATCCTTCTCAGTGGTGGAGGAGTTGCGCTTGACCGCGCCGCCCAGGCTCACGCCGCGGGACAGCCCGGCGAGTTCGTCCGGATCCTCCACGCAGACAAAGTCGTAGTGCGCGGTGATCTTGCGGGCCACCCAGCGGCCCATTTCGGAGTCCTGGGTCACCAGTTTGGTGATCAGGTCCCGGGGTCCGGGCTCGGACGGTCCCTCCACGGGAACGCTGACGTCGATGCAGCGCAGGAACCCGTTGAGGTTGGTCTCGGAGAGGTAGCGGGTGACGGCGCGCATGTGCTCGCCGGGCACCAGCAGTGCGGTGGCGAGGGAGCGCAGCGTGCGCTCGGCGGCCGGACGCCACTGCTGCTGCTCCGGCTCCAGATCGATCAGCTCGGCGGCGAACGGCAGATCCGCCTCATCCAGACCGGTGGCGGCGCAGATCTTCGCGCGCTGGTCCAGGGATTCCTGCCGGATATTGGAGGTGCGGCGGCGGAACGAGCCAATGTCGTTTTCCAGCTTGGCGATCTGCCCCTTGAGCTGCCAGGCCTGCCCGTGCGCATCGGAACTGCGCTCGCGGGCTGCCTCCACCTCCAGAGTCAGGGACTTCACCAGCTCGGCGGCGCGGCTGCGGGCGGTGACCAGGCCGGCGGGGGAGAAGTCCACCTCGATGCCGGCGGCGGCCAGTTCACCGCGGGCGGTTTCCTCCAGCGCCACGCGCGAGTTCAGCTGCACGACGGCGGCCGCCAGCTCGCGTTCGAGCGTGGCGATGGTGCCGCCGCCCTCTTCGCTGTACCGGGCGGTGAGGGCGTTCAGCTTCTTCTTCAGCTCGTTCCGCCGGGCTTCCGCGGCGGCCAGTTCGCGGGCGCCGGTTTCCTCCTGCGCGGTGAGCCGGGCGACGTCGCGCTCATGGCTGGCCAGGGTCAGGCGCTGCCGGTAGGCGGGCAGGCCGTCCTTGGTGAGGGCGCGGTTGTGCCGCAGCGCGGTGTCCGTCTTTTGGAACAGGGCGTGCAGCTCCGGGACGTCGGCGAGGTGGTCGCGCTGCTGGCGGGCTCGTTCAAGCTGCCGGCGGATGCTGCGCAGGTGGCTGAAGTCCTCCACCGCTTCATCGGCGGCGGCCAGGGTCTTGGGGGTGTCCAGCACGTTGGTGCGGAAGAAGTCGTTGACCGTTCCGCCCAGGCCCTTGCCGGTCTGCAGAATGCGCAGCAGCCCGAAGGCCTTCTCGTCCTCCACACCCAGGGCGGTGCGGAAGCGTTCGGCGAACATCTTGTGCGAATCGAAGATGGCGGCGCCGGGCAGCAGCGCTTCCAGGCTGCCCTTGGTGAAGCGGCCGCGCATTTCGGTTTCCAGGGTGCGGATGTCCAGCGGCCGGTTGTGCACCGCGTAGAAGCGGCCCACATGGTGCTCGGTGCCGTTGGCGGGCAGGTCCATGAGGACGGAGAGCGAGGTGATCTGCCCGAGTCCGTTGTCAAAGGTCAGGCAGACGGCGGACCAGGTGGCGCCGGGGCGCTGGTAGGCGGTGCCGTCAGCGCCGGCCGTGCCGACGTCGTCGGGCCCGGTGCCGTTGCCATTGCCGTTGCCGGAGCCCTGGGTGCCCAGGCGGCCGCGCATGTAGGAGAACGCGGTGCGCTTTTCCTCGGCCAGGGATCCGCCGTTGTTCTGTGCGGCTTCGTTCATTTTCGGCCGGGCGTCCATGACCTGGAGCATCGCGTCGAAGATGGTGGACTTGCCCACGCCGGAGTCACCGGTGAGCAGGGTGCCGGCGCGGTCCACGTAGATGGTGTGCGCGCCGTCGAACGTTCCCCAGTTCACGATCTGCACGGAGGAGAGCCGGTTCTGGCCGGGGTTGATCAGGTCGCCCATGGGAAGGGTGGTTTCGATGCTCACGCGATGTCCTCGCCGTCGTTGGCTGTGGCCTGTTCGGGCAGTGTGGGTTCGGCCGGTGCCGGTTCGGGAAGTGCCGGGTCGGGCAGTTCGCCGGAGGCCTCCGTCAGGGCCTGCATGAAGGTGACAATGTCACCGATGTGTTCGTAGGGCAGTGCCAGCGGCAGGGCGCCGGAAATGACCCACACGTTCTCCACCTCGGTGGGCAGCAGCAGCCGGCGTTCCTGCACGAGCTTGCGGATGGCGGCGTCGGCCACGTCCTCGACGGACTTGGCGTCGCGCTGGCCCGGATCGACGTAGCCCTCGATGATTTCCAGGATGTCGCTGCGCGCAATCACGGCGTCGTTGCCGGTGCCGGCGTGCCGGTCCAGCAGCAGGCGCATGCGCAGCAGCAGCAGGGTTTCCTCGCGGGTCATTTCGCGCTGGCGCTGCAGCACCGCGGTGTGCGGTTCGGGCATGTCCACGGGGCGCAGCAGGGCAACCTTGCGGTCCTCGTCTATGACCAGGGTCAGGAACAGTTCGCTGAGCCGGGTGCGCAGTTCGGCTTGGTTGTCCACCACGGTGTTGTAGACATTGTCCGAGCTCGTGGCATCCAGGTACGGGCCGCGCAGCAGCCGGATCAGGGCCTGGCGCAGTTTCAGTGGCAGGGTTCCGGTGTCGCCGGGGAACAGTTCGGGTCCGTCGACCAGGACGTTCCGTTCCGCGGGGGCTGTTGCGTAATCGTCCGCGTAGGGATCGTCATCGGCCGGGTTGGCAGTGCCGGCGGTGCTGGTCGGATCGAGGCTGGTTTCACTCATGGGTGGGGGCTTTCGCGACGGCGACGGCGGGCAGCAGCGCGGTGCGCTCGCTGCCGTCGATCTGGGTGAAGGTGACGGATTCGGGTTGTGCGGCCAGTCCGGCGGGGGTGCTGCCGCCGCGGGAGCCGGGGGAGAAGTCAGCGGAGCCAGCTTCCAGCGCCGCCGAGAGCAGAGCGCGGATGCTGTTCAGGTGCCGGTCTTCGGGGGCGAGTTCGGCGAAGATCTCGCCCACCGTGGCGGTGCCGCGTTTTCCGGCGGCCCGGGTGACGGCGTCGCGCAGTGCCCGGCGGTTGGCCTTGGGCGTGCGCGCGGAGCGGTGGATGTCAGCTTCGCTGAACGACGGCGGTGCCGGCAGCTTGGGTGGCGGGGCATGGTCTTCGGGGTTAAAGAGGTGCACCATGCCCAGCGATTCGAAAGCCGCGCCGTACAGCTGAGGCCCCGGGACGACGGCGGTGCGGCGCTTGCTGCGCGGTGCCTTGTGGATGACGGTTTCGGCGGTGCGGATCAGCTGGCGCAGCTGGACCGATTCGCGATACTCGTCGCTTTGGACGTAGGTGTGCATGGATTCGGAGAGCCGGCCGTAGATGCGGTGGATTTCGGTGGCCTGGCCGCGCATGTCGCTGATCAGCCGGTGCAGGCTCTGCCGGTCTTCTGGGCTCATGTCCTCGGCGAAGTCCCGCTCGAGCACCTCGGCGATGGCGGCGCGGAAGCGGTCCTGCTGTTCGGCGTCGTTCAGGAAGGCGGTGAAGCCTTCGTAGGTGCGGCCTTCGCTGGTGTTGCGCAGCTTGCGGTCCGCCTCGAGGATTTCACCCATGGTCAGGCCCTTGGCGGCGTTGGATTCCACCATTTCCTGGCGCAGGGCGTGCAGCATCTTCTCCAAGCCGTCGCGCATCCGCTTGAAGTCGGCCGGCAGCGCTGCGGCGAGGTCCAGGATGTCCTGTGCTGCCTCGACGGCGGTTTCCCCGTCCACCGGGGCCGGGGCGTCGCCGGATTCCAGCGCGCGGATCATCTCCTCGCGGCGGGCGACTTCCTCTTTCAGCACCGCGATCCGTGCTGCGGGGTCCGGATTGGTTTCGTGCGCCAGGTTCTCCACCCGGTCCAGCAGTGTTGCCAGCCGGGAGGAGTTCAGGCTGGTCTTGTCGCTGGTGAAGCCGTCCAGGTAGGAGAGGTAGCGGACCGAGGATTCGGTGAGTTCGTAGACGAACCGGCCCTCGACGCGGGGGCGGGCCAGGAAGCGGCGGGCCACCCAGTCATCGGCGTAATTCTTGCCGGTCCAGTCCTCGCGCAGGTTCACTCCGGAGATCCGCAGCTGGCGCAGGAACCCGTCGGTCATGTTGTGGAATTCCTCGAGCGGAATCCGCGGCCGGGTGCGGCTGAAGGCCTCCCGGAACAGGGCCAGCACCCACGGATTTGCGGTGGTGAGTTTCCAGCCCGGTGTGGCTTGGAGCCGCTGCAGTTCCGCCCAGTGGGCCACCGCGTTTTCGATAAAGGACATTCTGCGCTTTCCGGACCGGGAACGAAGGGGTAAAACGGGCCTTGTCGATTTTAGCTGTCGACGGCGGGGAAGGTGGCATTGGCGGAGGGGCGGGCCGACAAATGTTCCGGTGGATTCTCACGCAGATGCTCGGCTCTGTCCTGGGACGATGCGGAGAAGCGGAGGTCGGGAGAAACAGGCGGCGGGTTTGAATTTCTAGTAGCCCCGCCTGCAGCTCAGAGCCTAGTAGAGAGGCGAGGCCCCACCTCTGCGCCGCAGCCTGTGAGCGATAGCGCCGTGCTGCAGGCACACGGCCGGATTTGCTCGGCGGGTAGGGCCAGCACGATCGGTTGCCCGCGCGAGCATTTGCGTTTGGGACACTAGGGAAAATGACCCCGTGGGCGACCTCCTCGAGAGCGAGGTGGCGTGTACCCTGATTCTCATAACCCTCGCCGATAGGACGGTACTGTGGCGCTACGAGATGAACACACAGCTATTCGAGGCTCGTCTGAAGAAAGAGCCTTGCTTTTGCTTACCAAAGGCCATTTTGATGGTTCGCCTTCGGTACATGCTCTTCGCGACAGTCTGGGGCAAGCTGAAGGACAAGCGGCCTATCAAAGGCTCAAGGAACTGGGGTACATAGAATCTGAAGTCAGTTTAGGGGGCGAGGCGGTGCTCACCAGTCGGGGACGGCAACTTGGCTCCTACATCGTCAGCCTTCAAGGCAGAGGAGGGCCGGAGCGTAATGATGCAGTGAGGAAGGCTTTACTGAGCTTTCTGAATACTGGTGCAACCATTGGGTCGTGCGCCGACTTTGTTGACACTCCTGGAGCGAGTGCGTTCGGAATTCCATTTTCGAACGAAGAAATCCTTGAAGCTGCCGATTGGCTTAAGGAACACCGACTCATGGATTCGCTGAACTCATGGCAGCAATCCCATCTACGCCCAACCATTCTTCCAGCTGGGCGGGAAGCCTTATTCTCTTCCGACCAGACTATCGAGAATCATCTGCGGGCCGGGACACATGGGGGAACAGTGAACGATTACAGGAACTATGGGAATAGTGTCAACGGCAACGTCGGAGCCATCCAGCAAGGAGATCAGAACACGGCAAACGTAACAACCACGAACGGCGTGGAAAATCGGGCATCTATATTAGATGCAGTTACAGAACTTATGAACGTCGCTACATCAGTCCAGGATCCCCGACTTAACAGTCAGATTGCTGATCTCCGGAATACTGTAGAGGATAACAACACAACTAAAGAGGGGCTCCTCGCAAAAGCAAGTACAGCTTTGGCGACTGCGCTGGGTGCCGCTGCAGGAACTACTTCTGGTCAGCAAATTGTTGCCGGACTCCAGCGTCTCATTCAACTTATAGTGGGTTAGTGTCGTCTGACAGCCGCACTAAGCAAGCGCACCCTTTCTGGCTCACGAACGCTCGTAGCGATACCTTGCGCCCCCATGCTGAGGCTTGGGTCGCAAAAATGCGTGGGTGGGGAGCAGTGTTATGGGATGCAGGGGCAGCGTGCCTCCGATTCCTTGCTGTTCATTCACGACGGGCCCCCGTATTATCTTTGAATCTTGGCTGTAACCGAACCCAGATCCTCGTTCCGAGTATCTGGATAAGGAATGCCGTTCTCCCAGAGTCGATGGATCTGTGCCTCGTAGTGGCTGATCCATGAACGGTCTGCTGCTGTAAGGAAAAAAATTGGTGCGGGTTCACTTAGATCAGCAGGATTGAACTCATACATCTGTACCATGATCGATTTGGTCTGATGCCCGAGGTCCATAGCATTGATCCCGATTGCAGGAAGGAACTTAACAACACGTACTTCTAAATTCCCGATACCGGATTGGCTCAGTTCGCATGCTCCTCGGAGCGAATTCTCGATATCGTTTCGGATCTGTTCAGCCGACCTGTGCGACCTAGTCCTGGCGATCATCTCCATCAGAGAATCATCACGCGGATCCGGTAGGAGTATCCTCACTGACCCACCGTTTCTGAGGACCCGGGTGAGATGAACCCGCATCATCTGGAGGGTTCGGTTCATCGTAATACCCGAGAAAAAATAATTGTGAGATACGGCAGTCTGGGCAGTTCTGTATTCGGGCGGGAAATCAAATAGTAGAAAGTCTGTTCTCATACCTCGCCAGGTTTTGGTTACACTCGATATCTGTTCACGACTACGTAGCTGAGAAAAGGCAAGAACGCCAAGCATGGTAACGATGACGGGGTTAAGGATCTCGTCAGCGAGGCCTAAAAATCCGCCGAGTGCAAAAAAGATGGCCGCGCAGATGAGGATGACCACATCAGTGTCTCTTCGGGCATAGCTCAAACCCTTATCGAGATATTTCATCCACCGGTCCTGCCTGCTTTTTCATTTCATGCTCCAGCCGACTCAAGAGGTCGCGCTTCTCGTCCTGTGTAATTTTTGGACGATTATATGTGCTAGTCGCTATTCTTTCCTGTGAGTACATGGTGACACGATCCGCTACTGGTTGGGATGTTATAAGAAGTGTAGCTACGAAGGATCTGTCGCTTATAAGGGTTTCATGCGGCACGTCAGCTGGTACCGCATGGAACTCCCCCTCAGTGAATCGGGTAGTCCCGACCGGCTGCAAGGACGCCTTACCAGATGCCGTGAAAGTGTCTTTGTCGACGAGGTAGTTGATGTGAGCACTATGGAACTCAGGGGTTTTATCAGGCACAGGCTCTGATTTTTCGAAGAGCGTTTCGATGTAAGTGCCAACTAAAATGCGGCTGCAGAGGTGCCAAACGTGCGTATGGATTGGCGCGCCGTCGGGTCTGACGACCCGTTTGTTGTCCGGCCAAATATGGAGCCGTAAAATCCCGAGGGGGTGGTTTTCGTTCAGGTGGAACACTGCGAAACCGGTGGGGTGCCACGATCCGTGGACAGATGAGAGCCGGTCTAGCGCGTTCTCACGAAGAAGCTGCGACTCGCGCTCCAAATCAACGCGGGCCAAATCACAGAAGGCCTCATATTCAACCGCCCCACGCTCGGCATCCATCCCAAATCCCCAATCTTATATCCATCTAATCCCCGATGTGGTAAACCTTGCTCGTCGTCAGGGATTAGACAGTAGCGTATCCACGGGGCTATAACACCACGTGGGATGCGGATCAAGTGCTGTCAAGGTCGCAGTAACGGCTGTAGGAGACGGGATGGGGAACAGCATAGACACCAAAATGGGGAATGCGGCCACGTCACGAGCTGCGTCGAAGGATAGGTCCGTCTTTAGCGGCGTGCTCCCTCGATGCAAGTCCTCACCCCAGCAGTTCCTTCACCGCCTGATCGATGAAAGCGGTGTCCGCAGGGTTCTCGCCGCCGCCGGCGAAGTGCCCCCAGGTGCCCGGAATGACACGCACTTCGCTGTTCGGAAGGTGCTTGGAAGCCCAGACCTCGTCCTCCGGCGGGAAGTAGAGGTCCTTTTCGGCAGGCATCTGGATGGTCCGGGCCTGGATGGAGGTCAGCGCCGACGTGGTGTCGCCGTCGAAACCCGGTGTCCTGCCCACGTCGCCGTGCTGCCAGGTCCAGAGCATGGTCAGCAGGTTGTTGGCGTCCCGGTTATCCAGAAAGAACCCTTCCCAGAACCCGACCAGAAAGTCCTCGAGCGAGGTGAAACCCAGAGTCCGCCATTCCTCCTCCCAGTAGAAGGCCTGGGAAAAGCCCCATCCGGCGTAGACTCTGGCCGCCGCGCGCAATCCCGTTTTGGGCTGGTCCGCGTACCAGCCCTGCCGCCACGCGGAGTCGGCGGTAATGGCGGCACGGACGGATTCGAGGAAAACAATGTTGTGCGGTGCGGTGCGGGGAGAACCGCAGAAGGGAAGCAGTGCGTCCATCATCTGCGGATAGCTAACACCCCACTGGTAGGTCTGGCCCGCACCCATGGACCAGCCCAGGACCAGCCGCAGGTGCTCAATGCCCAGGTGTTCGGTAACCAGCCGGTGCTGCGCAAAGACATTGTCAAAGACGGTGATGTTCGGAAAGCGCGGACCGTCAAAGGGTTCGGGGGTGTTGCTGGGCGAGGAGGACAGGCCGTTGCCGAACATGTTCGGGACAATGATGAAGTACTTCGAAGGGTCCAGACCCATCCCCTCACCGATCAGCCACTCGTTGTCCCAATGGCGTCCCGAATACCAGGTGGGGTAGAGGATCGCATTGCTGCGGTCCGCATTCAACGTCCCATAGGTTTTGTAGGCGAGGCGTGCATTCCGCAGAGTCATTCCCGACTGCAGGGGAATGCTGCCCAAGTCATAAACTTCGTAATCGCTGTCCATGGTGGTGTCCATTTCTCAGGGGAGGGTTGCCCTGCAGTCCAGCCTGTGCCGGTGGGAGTGTCAAGAGTGGGGAGGGCGACGTCAGGCTGGGTCCATCCGCGGTTCCCAACGTCGGGTCCGGGGGTGACATCGACGGCCTCCCCATTCACATGCGTCAACGTTTCCGCGGCGCCACCCAGCGGGCCGACTCTGCCGGATGGTCGTCATTGGGGCCACGGTACGCTGTGCGAAGTCGTACGGTCCGAAGCGTCATACAGCTCGATGGACTTTTGTCCCGGGCTTAAGGAAGGCTCCGCTCATGCATTTGTCCCTTGTTCCGCCGCGTCACGTCGTTATCGGTGATGCGGCGTCCTTCGTCGGTACCACCCCGGAAGCGCTCCGCAGCTACCACGGGATTGGTCTGCTCCCCGAGTCTGAACGGGGCAGCGACCGCCAGGGCCGATACGGCTACGAATCCATGATCCGGCTGCTGTGGGTCCAAAAGATGGTCGACGGCGGGATCGCCCTGGACGACATCCGTGAGGTTTTTGCCGACCCGGCTCCTGCTGGTGCGGACAGCGGCCGCGATGCCGCCGTCGTGCAGCGCCTGCGCACCGTGGAGGGCAGGATGGGTCTGCTCTCCGACTTCGTCGCCGGCCGGCTCGAGGGTCTGCCCGAGGGTTTCCTGCGCCAGACGGACCTGGATGCCCTGCTGGTCATGGAGCGGATCTTCGGCTCGCTCGGTGCGGCCATAGGCGCCGGCCGTTACCTTGCGCTGGCCGCCCACCCGGATCTGCGGGAGGAATCCGACCGTGTTGATGCCGCCGAGGAAGCGCTCGATGACACGGTCCCTGTCGACGACCCCCGCGTGGCACAGGCGGCTGCCGGACGGCACGCCTTCGAACGGAGGCTGGGCGCCGCCATCGAGGATTCCGGCCAGACGCAGAGTGACGAAGCGCTTTTCGACTCCTGGGATGCCCTGCACCCCGCTGTGCCCGGAACTGAGGGCGAAGCCTGTCAGGTCACCGGAGGAGGGGACAACCGCGTGACCCTCAGCGAGGCCGTTGGCATGATGCCCTACGACTACTCCCCGGCCCGCCTGCGGTGCATGGAATTGACCATCGAACTCGACGCCAAGGAGTCATCCGCTTCCTAGCCAGGCGTGATGTCCCGGTTCAGAGGCTGGCCATCCGGCTGAGGGCTGAGCCGCCTCGTTCAAGGATGCCTCTCGTTGAGCCTTATCGGGAGTTCCGCGCCTCCGGTGCAAAGAAACGTTTGCAAATAAACCTTTGCAGTGGCATGCTGTCACCATGACCGCAGATTCATCCCCCCAGCCGAGTCCAGCCCAGGACGGGGACCACGTCCTCGAAGGCCCCGTCCTCAAGGCCCTCGCCCATCCCCTTCGTGTGCAGCTGCTCCAGGTCCTCTCGCAGTACGGACCCCAAACAGCCAGCAGCATCGCCAAGCGGGTGGGGGAGTCCAGTGGTGCTACGAGCTACCACCTCCGGCAGCTGGCCAGGCACGGCCTGGTCCGTGAAATCGCGGACCGGGGTTCGGGACGCGAGCGGTGGTGGGAGCGCACGCGCGGCGCCCTGACCATCAACGCACCCACGAAGCAGGACCCCGCCGTCCGGGAAGCGGTCCGGCAGGTCAGCCGCACCTTCGAACGCGGACGCGCGGAACTGCTGGCCACCTTCATGGAGAGCGACCCCTCCGCGATGCCGCCGGAGTGGGCTGAGGCACCGGTGATCAGCACGTTCAACGCCCATTTCACTGCGGACCAGCTGGAGGCGTTTACCCGGGACATGGAAACGGTGCTGCGCGAGAAGCTCGAGACCTACCGCAGTGATCCCAAGACGCCCGGGGCGCGCCCCGTTCAACTGCATTTCAACGCATTTCCACTCATCGACACACAGGAGCCGACATGAGTTCTGCCGCCCTCGGGTATTACCAGCCCGCGCCCACCAGCGCCCACGCAGGTTTAACCTCCCGCGCCCTGATCCGTCTGGGCACGGCTTTCATCGCAGCCGGTTCCCGGCTCGCCGATCAGGAGGGTCCCGAAACTGTGCTCCTCAAACAGCATGCTGAGCGTCGAGCCGATGCATCAGCCATCGCACACAGCGGACTCCACCTGCTGCTGTAAAACACGGCTCGGACGGATCAGGGCCGAGTGTGCGTCAGCCTCCGCCGGCGGAGTCCGTCCGCCACTTGCGGTGTGTTCCCTAGAGACGCCGGGACTTTACCGCGATCACCGGGGCGTTGGCTTCGAGCAGGATCTGCTGGGCCGCGCTGCCGAGCAGGAACTTACCCACCGGGCTGCGGTGCTTGACGCCGATCACCACGGCGGAGGCATCGACTTCTTCAGCGGCGTCGAGAAGATCGCCGACGGCGTCGCGGTTGCGCGGATCCGGCAGGCGGTAGGTGACCGGGACGCCGTTGAGTTCGGCGCCTTCGGGGTCAAGCTGGGTGCCTTCCAGATTGAAGACCATCAGGTCTTCCTGGCGGCGGCGGGCTTCTTCGATGGAGGCGGCAAGCGCAGCCTCGCCTTCGGGAGTGCTGGTGCGGGCAACGATGACGGTCATGAAGTCTCCAAGGCGGGTGGTGTGAAGAAGAACGATGGAAAGTTCATCCTGCGGGCCGATTTTGTTCTTCAGGCTCTCCGGACTGAGGAGAAAAAGCAAAACGGGTGCAGTTTGTTAAGGGCTTCAGCTTGGCCGACCCCGTCAATATGATACGGATCACCTAAGCTCGTTTGGTGGTTATTGCAACGTTGACTACTAACCAGCTTTCAAGTCCCTTCTCCCCCCACTAAGGACAGTTGATTTCGTGAGTTCTTCACCAGATCGAACCGGGTCCGGCACGCGCCGCAAGCATCCGATCTTTATGGCCGCCTATGGCATCGTGGCTGTCGCCACGATCGGTTTGGCCAGCTTCTTTTCCATCCAGTCCGCTTCCGGCGGTTCTGACATCCGCGCAAACCTCACCCTGATTGCCCCGGCAGGTGCCGGTGGCGGCTGGGATACGTTCATGCGTGAGCAGCAGCAGGCCATGCGCGCCAACGGTTTGGTGAATAACACCCAGGTGGTCAACATCCCCGGGGCCGCCGGCACCATTGGCCTCGGCAAGCTTTCCACCATGTCCGGCCAGGCCAACAACCTCTTGGTTACGGGTGCCGGGCTGGTCGCCGGAGTGGCGCAGCTGGACTCGGCAGTGACGCACGACGACGTGCGGCCCATCGCCCGCCTGGTGGAGGAGTACGACGTCGTTGTGGTTCCGGCCAGTTCCCCGTACCAGACTCTGGACGAACTCGTGCAGGCTTGGAAGGCTGATCCGGCGGCGATTGCCTGGACCGGCGGCGGAACCTTTGACCAGTTGGTCATGACCGAACTTGCTCTGGCTGTCGGCGTGGATCCCTCGGACACCACGTACATTCCCAAATCCGGCGGCGGCGAGGCGACCCAGGCCCTCATCACGGACACCGCCAAAGCTGCCACCTCGGGATACAAGGACGTCGAAGACCAGATTGATGCGGGACGGTTGCGCGCCCTCGGGCTGGCTGCCCCGCAGCGGCTCGACGGCGTCGACATCCCCACCTTGACCGAGCAGGGCTACGACGTGGATCTGGCCAACTGGCGAGCCCTCGTGGCACCTCCGGGCATCACCGATGAGGAATTCGCCGAGCTGCGGACCCTGATCGAGGAAACCATCGCGACTCCCGAGTGGCAGGCCGCCGTGGAGCGCAACAAATGGGCCGATGTCTACCTGACCGGGGACGAGTTCGACGAGTTCATGACCTCCGAGCAGCAGCGCATTGGTGAACTAGTGAAGGAGATCGGCTGATGAGCACTTCAGGGCCCTCGTCCGCAGGTACGGCGGAACAGCCGATCGAAAACAGCACCAGCGCTGACGGGCAGCCTCCCGTCCGCACCTCTTGGTGGGACGGCCGCAGCGGGCTGCTCCTCTCCCTCGTCATGGTGGCCTTCAGTACTTATCTGCTGGTCGGAATCCTCACGATGGACGTGGGCGAGGGTACGGACTTCCCCGGTCCGAAGTTTTTCCCCGGCATCCTGATGGTCGCCGGTTATGTCCTGGCTGCCCTGCTGGCGCTGCACTACGTGCGTACTCCGGAGTACCCCACTGAGACGTCCTCGCGGAAGTACCGCACCTTCACGGACTGGTCGGCAGTTCTCTGGACGGCGGGAGGCTTCCTGCTCTTCGCCCTGACCTTGGAAACGCTGGGCTGGATCATCGCCGCTGCACTCATGTTCTGGTTTGTAGCGAAGGGCTTCGGCAGCCGCCGCCCCATCTTCGACGTTTCACTTGCCCTGCTCATGAGCAGCGCTGTCTATCTGGCATTCTCAATCGGTCTGGGACTTAGCCTCCCGTCCGGAATCCTTGGAGGAGGTTTCTAGCATGGATTCACTCAATCTGTTGATGGAGGGCTTCTCCTCGGCCCTGACCCCAATGAACATGCTGTGGGTGCTCGTCGGCTGTCTGCTGGGCACCGCCGTCGGCGTGCTGCCGGGACTGGGCTCGTCGATGGCAGTGGCTCTGCTGCTGCCCGTAACGTTTGCCCTCGATCCCACTGCCGCTTTCATCATGTTCGCCGGCGTGTATTTCGGCGGCATGTTCGGCGACTCCACCATGGCAATCCTCATGAACACCCCGGGCCAGGCCTCGGCCATCGCCTCCACGTTCGAGGGGCACAAAATGGCCAAGGACGGCAGGGCCCCGCAGGCTCTGGCCACCGCAGCCATCGGTGCGTTTATCGGCGGCATGGTGGCCTCCGTTCTCGTCGTGTTCCTCGCACCCGCCTTGGCTGATTTCTCGGCCAACTTCGGTCCGGCTGAGTTCTTTGCGCTGGCCCTGTTCGCTTTTGTTGCCACGTCCTCCGTGGTCTCGGACTCCGCGGTAAAGGGCCTCGCGGCCCTCGTGATCGGTCTGGGCATCGCCACCGTGGGGATCGACCCGTTCTCGGGCGCCGAACGTTTCAGCTTCGGTGCGCCCCAGATGTTTGACGGCATTTCCCTGATTACCGTGACCGTGGCCATCCTGGCGCTGGGCGAAGTGTTCCATATCGCCTCCCGCATCCGCCGGGATCCGGCCGGCAAGCAAGTCGCCTCCGCAGGCCGTCCCTTCCTCTCCCGCGCCGAGCTCAAAGAGGCAGCCCCGGCCTGGGCCCGGGGCACCGCGATCGGCTTGCCGTTTGGCGTCATCCCCGCCGGCGGGTCCGAGATCCCGACGTTCATCTCCTACGACGTGGAACGGCGCATTGACCGCCGCCGCAAGAACCCGAAGTTCGGCAAGGGTGCGATCCGCGGCCTGGCAGCTCCGGAAGCCGCCGGCAACGCCACCACCGGAACCGCCATGGGAGCACTTCTGGCCCTGGGCCTGCCGGTCTCGGCCACCGCGGCGATCATGCTCGCCGCGTTCCAGCAGTACGGCCTGCAGCCGGGCCCCCTGCTGTTCGATCGATCCCCCGACCTGGTCTGGGCACTGCTGGCGAGCTTCTTCATCGCGATGGTGGTGCTGCTCATCATCAACCTGCCCTTCGCAGGGCTTTGGGCCAAGCTGCTCCTCATCCCGGCCCCGTACCTGTACGCCGGGATTACCGTCTTCTGCGGCTTGGGCGTCTACGCCACCTCCGGTGCGGTGTTCGATCTGCTGATGCTGCTCGGGCTCGGCCTGGTTGGTTTCATCATGCGCCGCCACGGGATGCCCCTGGCCCCGCTGATGATTGGTGTGGTGCTGGGTCCGCTGGCGGAAACGAGCATGCGCGACGCGCTGCTGTCCTCCAACGGTGACTACTCGGTGTTCGTGACCGGGCCGATCCCGCTGGTGCTCTACGGGCTGCTGTTCCTCGTGCTGGCGGCCACTGTGCGGTCCAAGGTTGTGAACCGGACCCGCAAGGACGTCTAGGTCCAACGCGCAGGCAACACCGAAGGGCCTCGCCGATCTGACCAGTTCAGATCAGCGGGGCCCTTCGCTGCGTCCAGGCTCAGGCCGCGGCCGAAGACCGGCGCCGAACGGTGAGTACGGCGAGCGGAAGCAGGACCGCGGTGGCGAGAACGGAAAGCACCGGGAAACTGCTGGCGGCCAGCAACGGACCGGCGGCGAACGCCGCCACGGCTCCGCACAGGTTGGCGAGGGCATCGACGCCGCCCTGCGAAGACGCGCGGGTCTCGGCTGAGACAACCCTGCTGAACAGCGCCGACCCGGCAACGTTGACGAACGACCAGCCGACCCCCAGCAGGAACAGCGACACCATGATCCAGCCGGTGTCCGAAGGCCGGGAAGCACCGATCGAGGCGGAGGCCAGAAAAATCAGCAGGCCTGCTCCGATACTGGGCCGGTGTCCGTAGCGGTCAACGATGAACCCGACCAGGGGCGCCAGCGCGTACATGCCGGCAATGTGCAGGCTGATGGTGATGCCGATGATCGAGATTGATCCGCCCTGATGCGCGATATGCACCGGGGTCATCGTCATGATCGACACCATCACCACCTGGGCGGACAGGATCGCGATCATGGCGAAGCGGGCCGGTGGGTTGGTGCGCAGCTCGGCGAGGATGCGGCGGACGGGGGCCCGCTTCTTTCCGCCGGGTTCCACGGGCGGGCGTGCGGCGGAGAGTTCGGCGGGTTCGGCGGGTTCGGCGGAGGAGGCAGGGGCAGGCACGGCGGAGCCAGCGGCTGCCTGCAGGATTAGCAGCGGGTCGGGCCTGAGCCGGAGGAAGACGACGACGCCGGCCAGCCCCAGACACACAGCGGCAACAAGGAACGCCCCGGCGAAAACGCTGAGACCGGTGGCCCGGTGCAGGATCTCACCCGGAACCCCCAGATTAGGGCCGAGCACCGAACCGATGGTGCCCACCCACACCACCAGGGCCAGCGACCGGCCCTTGTGATGCGGATCGGCCAGGTCGGTCGCGGCAAACCGGGCTTGAAGGCTGACGGCGGACCCGGCACCGATCAGCAGCAGGCCGATAAACAACGGCACCACGAGGCTCCACTGGGCAGCCGCCACCAGGATCGCAGCGCCCGCGGCGGCGGTCCACCAACCGGAGGCCAGAGCGACCCGGCGTCCGCGGCGTGCGGCCAGATTCCCCAGCGGCAGGCCGAGCAGGGCGGCTCCCAGCGTGCTGGCTGTCCGCGCCAACCCGGCCCACGCTTCATTCTGGGTGACCTCACCGGCCAGCAACACACCAATTGAGGGCGCAACGCCAACACCGACAGTGCCAATGATCTGCATGATGACAAGCACCCGCATGGTGCGCCGTTGCACCAGCTCCAGCGGCTCCGGTGCCGCAGCGGGAAGCGGGTCCCGGGCGGGCTGTTGCGGGTCTGGCACTGGAGTCCTTCGTTGAGGGGGCACGGGCGGGGCCAAGCGCTCGGCCGCCGGCAGGGGAGGCCAAGCCATTCTGGCAGGGAATTTACCTTCCGGACGGCTCGGGGCCCATTACCAGGCAGGTGCTTGAGGCGGTGGCGAGGACCCGGCCGGCGGCGTCGCGCAGGTCGGCTTCGACAAACGCAGCGTTGCGCCCGGCCTTGGTCACCCACCCGTGGGCGGTGACGGTGCCCGTGTCTGCCGTGGCGGGCCGCAGGAAGGACACCTTGAGCTCGAGGCTGGTGTAGCCGACGCCGGCCGGCAACGTGGAGTGCACGGCGCAGCCGCAGACCGAATCGAGGACAGTGGCGAAAAAGCCGCCATGGATGGAGCCGATCGGGTTGTAATGCGATTCGTCGGGCTCCGCCGTCATCACGACGTCGCCCTCGCTCACCTTGACGAGGCGAAGTCCCACGTGGCTGCTGATCGGCGGTCCGGGAACCTCGCCGGCGGCCATGGCCTGCAAATGCTCAAGGCCGGTCCGTCCGAAGACGCGCGCGGTATTCCGTTCCGCCGGTGAATATTCGAGGGTCTTGGAACGCATTTCGGAATCGGGCATGGTGCCTCCGTCAGTGACTGGTCTGTGAGGGGACATAGGTTTCGAGCCCGCAAAACTGCCCCCTGTTCCGCGGAAAGAGCATCAACTGCATCGAGTAGTATTGCGCAGAATTAGCCGCAAACCTAAGGAACTAAACGCAAATGCGGCAGCAAGGGGTTTGGGGGAGGCGACCGTATCCAGGCGACCATGGTGTTCGAGAGCCTCGGGTAGGCATCGGGAGCCGCTGCCCCGGCCGCGTCAGTAATCGCGCAAGGGCCGGAGTGCAGCCAGCAGCTCGGAAACGGGCCCGAGGTCGACGGCGCCGCTGCCGGCGGCACGCTCTCCGGCCGCCGGCAGCAGGTTGGCATAGGCCCGTTGGGCAGCAGCCCGATCGCCGCATTCAATGGCAGCCCGTCCGATGAGGGACCAGGACACTTCAAACAACAGGTCCCGCGGCGGCTCCGGCAGGACGTCGAGTGCCGCACGGGCCTCCGCCAGCCCGCCTCCGCGCGCCAGCAGCAGCGGCCGCACCCACGGTTCGTAGGGGCCAAAGTTGCCGTCCGCCAGCTCCGTCCCGTTCCGAACAGCAGCCGTCAGCGCAGCCAGGGCGGGAAGGCCGGTCCTGAACCCGGGCATCTCGTCTCCGGCCTGCGGAGGCGTGCCCTGCAGGAAGGTGCTCCGGAACCAGCCGGTGAAGACCGTTGCCAATGCCCGGTCGTAGCGGACGGCGAGGGCATCGATCTGATCCGCTTCCCGGGAGGCAGCACCAACGTCGTCGAGCGCACACAGTGCCTGCATCCGGATCAGCCGGCCCTGGATCTCGAAGGTGGGAAGCTCCGCGTCCACGGCCAGTGCGATGAGCTCGGCGCCAAGAGCCTCCCGGACGCTGGCCAGTCCGGCCGCCGCGAAGGTCTGCTGGTACCGGGCGCTGAGCGCAAAACACAGCAGCGCCGGATCGTTCAACTTCCGGGCAATCCGCTCGGCCTCTGCAGCCTCCGCCATCCTGCCCGCAGTGCCTCGGGACTCCATGGCAATAGTGGCCAGCAGCCGCGCCCGTACCCGGTCCGACGTCTGGGGCGACAGAACCTCCAGCGTCCGGACCGCAGCGGCCACGACCGCCGCCGATTGAACCGGATCATCCGAACGGGTCCAGCTCCCCGGCACCTCAAAGCCGCCGATGACCCGGGCCGCCAGTTCCGGATCACCGAACTGCTCCGCCGCAGTTATGGCTGCCAGACGCTGCTCGGCCGCCAGCTGGACCGATCCGGACACCGCCAGCACCGGAAGCAGCTGCGCCACTCCCTCCAGCTGTGCCCGCTGGCCGGTTCGCCCGGCGGCGGCGGCGGTCCGCGCAAGGAGGGAGGCGTCGTCGTCGGGCACCAGGTCCAGTGTTGGATCGTGGCGCAGGATGCGCTGTTCGAGCCCGGCCAGCCCGGTCCCGGGATCCAGGCCCAGATCGTGCCGCAGGGTGGAGCGGGCACGGGACAGCAGGGCAAGGGCGTCGACCTGGCGGGCGCAGCGGTAGAGGGCAAGGGCCAGCAGCCGCCAGCCTTCCTCCCGCCACGGGTGCCCGCCGACGTGTGCATCGAGCAGCGCCAGGACATCCTGCGGCCGGCCGAGGTCCAGCCGTGCGGAAGCCAGCTGCTCAACCGCTGCCGCCCGCAGCTCGGCCAGCCGCACCCGTTCGGCTGTGGCCCAGGCACGGGTGCCGAATTCCTCGAACGGGCTGCCGCGCCACTCATCCAGTGCCGCGGTCAGGGCGCGCTCGCGGGCTTCCAAACTCCATTCCGCAGCGCGCTGGAGACGATGTTCAACCCGCCAGAGGTCGACGTCGTCGTCCGGGAGCCGAAGCGCATAGCCGCCGCCGGCGGTCAGCAGGACTGCCGGGGGAGTGCGGGGCGGGCGGTCCGGTTCGAGGATGCGGCGCAGTTCGCCGATGAAGGTGCGGACGGCGCCCACCGCGCCAGGCGGCGTGTCCTCCCACAGATCGTCGATGAGCCTCTGCGTGGACACCGTCCCGCCGCGGGCAGCAACCAGGATGCCCAGGATCTCGCGGTGCCGTGCCTTGGACAGGCGGAGCGGGGTGCCCGCGTACTCGGCGCCAACAGGGCCAAGAACGCGGATCCGCAGGTTATTCACCTGCTGATTCTAGTGCGCGGACACTGCGCTGATCGGGCGCTGATCCGGCCGTGGAATCGTCAGGTGAAGCCGAGGCGGAAGGCCCGGCGCCGGTAACGGCCGCTTTCCACGCGGCGGGATAGGAAACACCATGGATTTGCAGCTCGCAGAAAAAACCGCGTTCATCAGCGGTTCCACGCAGGGAATCGGCTACGCCGTGGCACGGATGCTGGCCCGCGAGGGCGGCTCCGTAACGCTTCATGGCCGGGACGCAGCGAAGCTCGCCACCGCCGTCGAGACGTTGCGGCGTGAGGTGCCCGGAGCATTGGTGGACGGCATCGCCGCCGACTTCGCCGTGCCGGAGCAGGTGGAGCGGCTGTGCGCGGAGCTCGCCGACGTCGACATCCTCATTAACAATGCCGGCCTTTTTGAGCTGAAGCCGTTTGCTGAGATGTCCGCGGACGAGTGGCGCCGGTACTTTGAGGTGAACACCCTCAGCGGGGCGCTGCTGGCCCGGCGGATGCTGCCGCCGATGCTGGCGCGGGGGTGGGGCCGGATCGTCTTTATCAGCAGTGAATCCGGCGTCAACGTGCCCGCGGACATGATCCACTACGGCGCATCCAAGGCCGCCATGATGGCAGTGGGCAACGGTCTGGCGAAGCTCACCCGCGGCACCGGCGTCACCGTGAACTCCGTGCTGGGCGGACCAACGTATTCCGACGGCGTCGCCGCCACTGTGGAGGGCATCGCCGCGGCCACCGGACAGTCCGTTGCGGACATGAAGCAGGCGATTATCGGGACAAACCATACGTCGCTGCTGGAGCGCTTTATTGAGCCCGATGAGATCGCCGCGATGGTGACCTTCCTGGCCAGTCCCCTGGCGTCCGCGACGAACGGAGCCGCCGTGCGCGCTGACGGCGGCGTGCTGACCAGCGTGGTTTAGAAGGACATAAACTACGGTGGACTTATTCAGCGAGGGGGGCGCCGCATGGCCTGCGAGGGTTGCACAACAGGGACACAACTGGGGTTTGATTTCAGCATGGCTTTCCAGCCGATTTACGACGCCGAAGCCGGCCGGGTGTGGGGCTACGAGGCCCTGGTTCGCGGAAAGTCGGGCGAGGGTGCCTTCGAGGTCCTGTCCAAGGTATCGCCGGAGCAGAAGTACCGTTTCGACCAGGACTGCCGCGTCAAGGCCATCGAGCTGGCATCGCGGCTGTTCCCCGCCGGCGAGGACCTGATGCTGTCCATCAACTTTATGCCGAAGGCGGTCTACGAACCGGCCGCCTGCCTCCGGGCAACGCTGCTGGCGGCCAAGCGCACCAGCTTTCCGACGTCGTCCATCATGTTCGAGTTCACTGAGAACGAGGAAGTTGCGGACACCGCGCACCTGACGAACATCATCACCGAATACCGCAAGCATGGGTTCACCACCGCCGTCGACGATTTTGGTGCCGGGCATGCGGGGCTGGGACTGTTGGTCGATTTCCAGCCCGACCTGATCAAAATCGACATGAAGCTCATCCGCGGCATCGATGCCAGTCCGGCCCGCCAGGCCGTGGTGGCGGGAATTGTTGGAATCGCCGCCGAACTCGACATCACGCTGCTGGCCGAAGGCATAGAAACCGAGGAGGAGTTCCTCGTGCTCAAGGACGCCGGCATCCGGTTGTTCCAGGGCTACTGGTTTGCCAAGCCGGCCTTTGAGGAGCTTCCGCCGGTGCGTTTCGGCTCAGTCTCCGACGCCGCCGCACGAGTGTAGTCAGCTGATTCAGGGCTGGGTGGCCCCCGGGCCGGGGTGGGCCGCGGCGACCCGGGCGGCGAGGCCGGAGAGCGAGTTCCGAAAGGCATCGGGAGCCAGCACCGTGAACGGCGCATCAAAGCGCAGGGCCCAGGAGACCAAGCCCGGCCAGGACCACGAACCGACACGGACGCGGCATGAAGTATCGGAGACCTGCTCCAGTTCGCCCTCGCCCAGCCACGGTGCAATCTCCACGGCAGGGAGTTCGATCAGGAGTTCCCCATAGCAGGGCCAGGCATTGCCGCCGTCGGACCCCTTCAACCGCGCGGAGAGGAACGTGCCCGCGTCGCCGGTCGGGATCGGCCGCCGGGTGAACGGCCCGCCGGGCGGAAACTTCGGCATCATCCTGTCCAGCCGGTAGAGGCGCCAGTCGGCCTTGTCCAGATCCCAGGCGATCAGGTACCAGCGGCCATGGCGGGCGACGACGGCGTGCGGCTCCACGCGTCTGGGCGCGCGGGTGCCATCCCCGCCGTAATCGAACCGGGCAATCCGCTGGTCCCGGGTGGCGGTGCTGAGCACTTCAAGGACTTTTGGGTCCACCCGTGCGGAGGAGCCGGAGTCGGTGAACCGGATCCCGTCTACGCGGTGGCGTAACCGTGAGGGCATCACCTGGCGAACCGTGGTCAGGGCGCGCGCGGCGGCGTCGTCCAGGTCGACGCCGGTGGACGGAACACTTTGCAGGGCGACGGCGATGGCCACCGCCTGTTCGTCGTCGAAAAGCAGGGGTGGAAGTTCCGAGCCTGCGGCCAGCCGGTAGCCGCCATCCGGTCCCTTGGCCGCAGTAATGGAATAACCGAGTTCGCGGAGCCGGTCGACGTCGCGCCGCACGGTCCGCGATGTTACGGCCAGGCGCTCCGCGAGGACCTGTCCCGGCCAGTCCCGGCGGGACTGCAGCAGCGACAGCAGGGCGAGCATGCGCGATGAGGTTCCTGACATGGGTCGAGTATCCCCGGAAAAGAGGACATATCCTGTCCTCTACTGGGTTCAGGCTGTTTTTAGGACACAAATAGTGTTCATCGCCGAGTCAAAGGACAGATCCCATGGGTATCGCCACCACCACCCACCTCAACTTCCGCGGCACCGCCGGCCAGGCACTGGAGTTTTACCAGTCGGTCTTCGGCGGCAGCCTCAGCATGGCCACATACAGCGACTTTGGGATGCAGAAAGAAGCGCCGGGTGCTGACAAGATCGTGTTCGGCCAGGTCGAGACCGCGGACGGCTTCCGTCTCATGGCCTATGACATTCCCGGCCGGGACAACGCCGACATCACCGAGACCGCCGGTGTCACCCGCCGCGAAAACGGGGTTACGGTCACCGACCGCACGTTCTTCCAGTCCCTCCGCGGCCAAACCCTCGAGGAAGTCACCAAGATCTGGAACAGCCTGGCTGACGGTGCGGAGATTATCGAACCTCTCGCCGCGTCTGCATGGAGCCCCGGCTTCGGCATGCTCACCGACCGGTTTGGCGTGACGTGGGTGATCGACGTCGAACCTTCCGAACGCTGATCCCCGGGGCCAAAGGCCACACAGCGAATGCGGGTCAGGAGCCCGGGTTTGGCGGACGTACCATCGACACCCCCGGGCTCCGAACCTAGCCTTTTAAGAGGGTCCGCCGGACACCGGGGCAGGCTTTGTCAGGGCTTAGTCACTAAGGGGAGCACCACTATGTGCACAGGTATCAGATACTCGGACGGCAGCGGCAATCTTTATCTCGCGCGAAATCTAGACTGGACGTCCGACTTCGGGGAGCGGGTGGTGGTGACGCCCACCGGGTACACGACTAAATCTCCGTTCGGTGCCGTGCCGGCCATCCGGCATGCGGTGATCGGCATGGGCATCGTGCAGGAAGACACCCCGCTCTATTTCGACTGCGGCAACGACGCAGGCCTGGCCGTTGCCGGCCTCAACTTCCCGGGTTATGCGCAGTACGCGACGGAGGCGGTGGATGGAGCAACCAACGTTGCCGCCTTTGAGTTCCCGCTCTGGGTGGCCTCCCAGTTCGCCACAGTGGACGAGGTCGAGGCGGCGCTGGCCGACGTCGTCATCGTCGACCGGCCGATTAATGACAAGTATCCAAGTTCGCTGCTGCACTGGATCATCGGCGACTCCAAGCGCGCCATCGTGGTGGAATACACCAGCGACGGTTTGCACGTTTTTGATGACGACGTCGACGTCCTCGCCAACCAGCCCGGCTTCGGCTGGCACCACGAAAACCTGCGCAACTACCTCAACACATCGCCCGACTTCCCCGAGAAGATCGTGCTCAACCGGGCGGATCTGGTGCCGTTCGGCTCAGGGTCACTCATGCGGGGAATCCCCGGCGACTATTACTCGCCGTCACGGTTTGTGCGGGCGGCCTACGTCCACGCGCACTACCCCGGCAAGACCACCGAGGAAGAGAACGTCAGCCGCGCCTTCCATACCCTCCAGCAGGTTGCCATGGTGGAGGGCAGCGCGGCCATGGGCTCGGGCGAGTTTGAGAAGACGACCTACACCGGACTCTTTTCCTCCCGGACCATGACCTACTACTGGAACACCTACGACGACCCCGCCGTCCGCAGCGTGGCCATGGCCGACCATGCGCCCGCCGGAACGGAGCTTGTGGTCGTCTAGCCCCTCGCCGGAACCATCAGCTGAAGTCCGCCTTGCGGATCAGACCGTGCACCCCGACGGTCCGGTCCACCACCTGTGAGACGGCGAAATCGGCGGCCGCGGAGAGGTAGGCGTAGGCGACGGCCCGGTCCATGCCTTTCTCCTGCTCAAGGAAATCCAGGGCGTTGACGACGGCGCGGCGCATCGCCACGTTCAGGTCACTGCTGATGCCGCCGCCGCCCAGGCCGTCGGGATCAGACAGGCCGATGGGAATCCAGGCCTCCGCCGTTTCCCCGAACGGATACCTGTGGGCGAGTTCCGGGGCGTCACCGGCACCGGGTTTGCAGACGGTCAGCCGGAAGGTGCCACGCAGGGAGCCCTCCATCGCGGTCAGGGCCACCTCACCGTCACCCATGCCCATGTGCGGATCACCCACATAGAAGAGTGCGCCGTCGGCCTTCACCGGCAGGTAGAAAGTGGATCCCGGACCCAAGTGACGGATGTCGATGTTGCCCCCGCCGAGGGTGGGCGGCACCGAGTTGGCGTCCGGATCGGTCAGTCCGCTGCTTTCGGCGAAGGCCACGCCCATCATGCCCATGAACGGACGCAGCGGAAAGCGCACCTTCATATCGCCGCTGGTCATGACGCCCTTGCCGTCTTCGACCGCGGTGAAGACTGAGACATTGTGATAATCCGTGGGGATGCCGGAGGCGCGGTTGTCCAGGGCTGCCGGCGGCATGACTTCCTCCAGCGTGATGCCGTCCGGCGCGGCCGGGCCCTTTTGGATGGCAAGCGAACCCTTGCCGTGCCGGCTGGACACGACGCCGTACGGAACCCGGGGTGCTGCGGCGAGGGTCTCGATCTTCAGCACGTCGCCGGGTTCCGCCCCTTCCACCGCGACGGGACCGGTGACCACGTGCGGGCCGTCGGTATCAAAGTTCCGCGGGGTGCGGTTGTAGTCCGCAGCGATGTCGACGGCGTCCTGCAGCACTCCGTCCCCGTCCACACCGTGGCTGCCGAAGAAGGAGAGCGGATCCCGGCCCTGGTCTTCCAGGATTCCCTCATGCGAGAGGGCATCAATGGTGATGGTCTGGCCTGACTTCATCCGCGCAACCGGCGTTGCATGCACTGTGGGAACGTAGCCCCACAGCACATCCTCGGGTGTGGAGGCGAGGTAATGGTCACCGGGCATGTCTCCGGTGTGCGGCTGCAGGACCTGCCCCGGCTGAGGGCCCAGGCCGGCCGTGCCCGCAGTGGAAGGCCCCGCCGTCGAACCAGCGGTGGAACCCGCCCGGGCCGGGCCTGTGCATCCGGTGGTGACAGCCAGGGCACCAAGACCGGCCGCGGCTCCGAGGAAACCCCTGCGGCCCAGCCCTTTGGTCAGCACTTCCGCGGCCTCACGGCCAATCAGCATTCTGTTCATGGTGTCCTCCTATAGCTTGTGCCATCAAGCTAGCCAGCCGGAGTTTCAGCGCTGTTTCAGGCGGATGAACGGAAGACTTAGCGCTGCCGGAGACGTTCCCCTAGGATGTGCCAATGGCCATAACTCCCGACACCAAGAACTGGACCTGGGTCCTGGAACGTCCCTGCCCGGAGTGCGGCTTCGACGCCGCTGCAACGGATTTCCGCGATGTGCCGGACCTGCTTCGCAGCAGCGCCGAGGACTGGCGGGGCGTTCTCGCCGCACCGGCCGCGGACCAGAGGCCCGACGACGGCACCTGGTCGCCCTTGGAGTATGGCGCCCATGTCCGGGACCTGTGCCGGGTCTACCGGACGCGCCTGAATCTGATGCTGGAGGATGACGGCGCCGGGTTCGCGGACTGGGATCAGGACGCAACCGCCGTTGCCGAGCGGTACGGGGAACAGGACCCGGCGGTGGTGGCCGATGAGCTGGCCGTGGAGGCGGAGCAGACAGCGGCAGCCTTTGCCGCCGTCGAACCCTTCCAGCTGGAGAATCGCGGCCTGCGTTCGGACGGCAGCGGTTTCACCGTGGATTCACTGGCCCGCTACTTTCTCCACGACGCGCTGCATCACCTCTGGGATGTCCGCCCCCGGAGCTGACGTCTCAGGAAGCCTTCGGGCGGACAACCAGGACCGGGGCTGGTGCATGGTTGACCACGTGCGTCGTTACCGAGCCGACGTGGAGTCCGGTAAATCCGCCGTGACCGCGCGAGCCCACCACCACAAGATCCGCTTCGGCGGCGGCGTCCAAGATGGCAGCCGCAGCTGAATGACTGTGAATAACCTGTCCCGTGGCGGGAATGCCCTTTTCCTCAAGGGACTTCAGCGCCTTGGCCTGGATTGTCGAGGCATCCTCTTCCGGAGAATCGGCAACGGCGATTCCACCCACCGCCGTTTCCATCACCGCCGGGTACCAGGACATTGGCTGTTTGGTCCATGCGGTAATCAGGCGCAGTTCCCCGCTGCGCTGCCGTGCCTCCTCCGCGCCCCATTCCAGTGCTGCTTGGGAATCCCTTGATCCGTCAAAACCAACCACAACGATGAAGGAGGTGCTGCTGCTCATTTTTCTGCCTTTCCCCGGGTTCACTGACTCTAACGGGGACAGGCACCGCCGCGGCAGGGTCTGCGGTGCCCCACGCGGCCGGAACGTCCGTTCTACCCGTTTGCGGTGCCGTGCTCCGGGCCGTGCCGGCCTAACTCGCCGCCGGGACCAAGCTCTGCTTCGAGAACCTTCTGCCGATAATCCCGCAGTGTGAGGCCGTGCGCCTGAATGATGGCCCGGCGGAGCTGATAAACCGAGCGGAACCCTGCCCGGACAGCAATTTCATCAAAGGTCATTCGTTCCAGCCCGGACATCAGGTGTTCCGCCCGGTTCCGGCGGTGGCTGGTGATTCGTGCTGAGACGCTGCTGTCCGTTTCGGCGTAAGCACGCTGCAGGCTTCGCAGCGAAACGTTCAAGGCGTCGGCCACCCGCTGCGGACACAGTTCGGGGTCGGTGCACCGCGCCTGGATAAAGGCTTCAGACCGCAGGCGCAGGCCCCCGGCCACAACCACCGAGTCAGGTGGAAAGCCCTGGTGCTCCATCAACAACGCCGCGAGCATTTCCTCAGCGGCCATCCCGAGACTTGTGTTGGCAGGGGAGCCGGGAGAATACCTCCGGGTCAGCAGCATCAACAAGTAATTCCGGGCTTCTGCCGCCAGCGGGTCCACTGGAAGCAGGACGTTGTCCCCGTTTAGTCCTCGGTCTGTGATGCGGTCCCGTGGGATGGCGAGTGAGAGCACGTCCGCCCCGGTGGAAGTACGGGTGGCGCTGGTTCCCATGCCCCGGCGGACCGTGTGCAGCTCCCGGTTCAGCACGACTCTGCGGCCTCTGCCCTCGACCGACAGGTGGCCGGCCAGGATGAAGGTCCAGAACAGAGTGTCCGTGCTTACCGGTTGGCTGCTGGCCTTGCTGAAGGAAGCGGCGGTCAGGCGCCGGACGGTGACGGCTCCCAGACGCCGCTCAAAAATGCCTGGTGGTCTTCCGCCACCAACGTGTTGTGGCGCCAGGCCAAGCATCGTCAGCCATGACACGGATTCCCCGTCCTGCACGAACCCCACCCTTCTTGGCGCGCCGAAGCTCCAAACGGCGCCCCCCTGGTTCAGTTCTACTACACCTGCAGACCGCATGTGGATGCACCCGCAGACCACGTGTAGATAAACGACAGGTCCCTGCAGAAAAGCGACAGCGGCGAACGCAGAGCCTGAGCGGCGTGCTTTGGTGAAGAAACCCCTCAGCCGCCGGCCCCCTGTTTCCCCCATACGGGGGGGGGTCGGCTTAGGGGGAGCACGCCCGAATACCGGGCTGCCCTTCCACCTCTGTCGCAACAGGGACGCCAGCATGGCGTTCCTGTTCTTAGTTGCGCCGTCATCGCCGCCCGGTAAAGCGGCGCCCTATGAAAGGAAACACCGTGCACCCTGCCCGATTCCGAAAACCCGTCCGCCGGCCGCTCTTTAGGGATCGGACCGGCGGCATTCTGGTGGCAGCCGGGCTCGGTGCAGGGTTGTTGGCGGTGCCGCTGTCAGCAGCTGCCGCCTCGCCCGGGAGCTACAACCCCTTCGACGTGAACAACGGTTTCACCGTTTATGTGCAGGGAGATGCAGTCCTTGGCAACGGTGAGATGGAAGGATCCCTCGCGGCAGACGGCGCCATTTCCAGTACCAATCAGAACGGCTATCCCGTAGTGCATCAGGCAGCGGGATTGGCGGATTACACGGTTCCGGCCATTGACGGGGACCCGGTTCGTATTCTCGCGGGGTCCTATGCCGGCACCGGGAGCTTTGAAGTCACTAACCGGAATGCCGCTCCCGGCAGCCCGGAGGCGAGTGCTGCGGTCAAACTGGTGGACACCGCGGATCTCCGCGGATCTTCGCGCGGATCCAACTTCCTGCGCGTGACGAACAGGGACGGCGGCAATCTGGATCTGAATACCAAGAGCTACGACCCTGCCTATGCCACCGATCTCTCGGTCATCGCCACAGCGATGCCCTCTGTTGCGGCGTACTTCCCGCAGAAGACGGAACAGCTCACCAGGACCAGTCAATGCCTCGCCGCAATGTATGACCCTGAGACAAACCTTGCCCACGCAGTTCCGGTATCGGACCAAGGGGGTATGGTCATGCCCGGCCCCTATGCCACCGACAAGGCCAATGTCCTGAATTACGATCAGCTCGCCGGCAAAATCATCAAGCCTGACAACGCAGCCGGCTACAGGCCGACGGCGGAAGCTCCACTGGTCATCAAAGTCCCCGCGGGCACCACGGAACTGGGCAAACTCAACTTTGAGGGATGGTCGTCTTCCGGAGAGAGCCAAAGACTGGCGCGTTACATCTTCCTCGACCTGTCCGACGTGACCGGAAACCTGAAAGTGGACGGACTGGAGATGGGCTCGGTCTACGCGCCGCGCGCGAATGTCAGCTTTGACACGAACATCACCCATAACGGCCAGTGGCTGGCGGGCACTTTCACCGCCTCCGGAGCCGGGGAACTGCACCACCACACATTCCTTGGCCAGCTGCCCTGCGCGACACCGACTGCGACGCCGACTGCGACGCCGACACCGGAGCCGACCGCAACGCCGGAGCCGAGCGAAACCGCGACGCCGACCCCGGAGCCGACCGCAACCCCGGAGCCGAGCGAAACCGCGACGCCGACCCCGGAACCGACCGCAACGCCGGAGCCGAGTGAAACCGCGACCGCAACGCCGGAGCCGAGTGAAACCGCGACGCCGACCCCGGAGCCGAGTGAAACCGCGACGCCGACCCCGGAACCGACCGCAACCCCCGAGCCGAGCGAAACCGCGACGCCAACCCCGGAACCGACCGCAACGCCGGAGCCGAGTGAAACCGCGACGCCGACCCCGGAGCCGACCGCAACCCCGGAGCCGAGCGAAACCGCGACGCCAACCCCGTAACCGACCGCAACGCCGGAGCCGAGCGAAACCGCGACGCCGACCCCGGAACCGAGCGAAACCGCGACGCCGACCCCGGAACCGACCGCGACCCCGGAGCCGAGCGAAACCGCGACGCCGACCCCGGAGCCGAGCGAAACCGCGACCCCGGAGCCGAGCGAAACCGCGACCCCGGAGCCGAGCGAAACCGCATTGCCGGAGCCTGAGCCGAGCCAGTCGGAGGACCCCGCTATCGGGGCTGAAACCACACCGCCAGCTGCAGGCGGCGGATCCTCACTGGCAGTAACGGGGTCAGCTGGGGCCGTTGCCCTGGGGGTTGCCGCAGTGCTGCTGCTCTCCTTGGGTGCGGCAATGCTCTTCGGTGCGCGAAGGGGCAAGCACGCATAATCGCTCCGCTTAGCGGCTGGAGGCCGGAACAACCGTTCCTGCCTCCAGCCGCGGCAGGACCTTATTGCCTGTGCCAGAGCTTTGCTTCTCGCCTCCGTCACACAGTCCGCCAGACATCGCCACCCGCGCTAGTCTGCCCCCATGGACAAAAACACCCTGCACGTTCGACCCGCCGCCGGTGCGGACGCAACGGACCTCGCCCGCCTGGACGCCTCAGCGTGGTCACCGGAAGTCCAGGTGGTTCCGCCCAATAACGCGGATGCACCCTTCTTTACCGGCCACCGCCGTCCCGAAGACGTCATAGTTGCAGCCGACGGCGGTTCCCTGGCTGGCTACGCACATTTGGCGCGGCACATTCCCATCCCCAAGAATGAGCATGTGCTTCATTTGAATGCTCTCGTGGTTGCCCCGGAGCAGCGCGGACGGGGCATCAGCCACCGCCTCGTCGATGCCGCCATTGAAGAAGCACGACGGCGCGGGGTACGGAAGCTCGGGCTCCGCGCCCTGTCAACGAACGCGGTCGCCGTCGAGCTTTACCGGCAGCACGGCTTTACCGTGGAAGGCCGGCTCCGGCAGGAATTCCTTCAGCCGGACGGCAGCTGGGCCGATGACATCTGGATGGCTCTCTTCCTGAACGGACCCGCCTAAACGGACCAGCGCAGTTGGACGGATCAGTGCGTCGGAAAATGGTTGACCGCAAGGAAAGGCAGCACGTGCAGCAAATACCCTCCGGTGCTGATTCGCCTCCGGAACAGGAACCCGGCCGGAGCGGAAAAGCGGATTCATCCGGCAGGGCCTCCGAGGAGAACGTGCCGTTTGTGCCGCCGGAAGGATGGACCCGCTCCGCGAACCGCAGCACCAGCCGCTTCGCCTTTGAAATGAGCAACACCACCCGGTATTACACCAATGACGGCCGGGGCGCGGGGTACTTTGCGCCGGGTTGGAACGCGGAAAGGCTGGCCCGCAAAACGGGAGTGTTCCGTCCTATTGCGCTGGTTCTCGCGGCACTGATCGTTGCCGGGAGTGCCCTGTGGATTCAGCACGCCTACGACACGCAGGATGACTACGCCTGGCTCGAAGCCAACGGAACAGCCACCACGGCAGTAGTCGGGGATGTAGCCGTTGAGCATGAAACCGACCGGTACCACTACCGCAACAGCAGTTCCGGCTGGGATTACATCACCACAACGACGGCGCAGATCAGCTACCCGGCCCAGGGTAGCGAGGCCGAAGGAACGATCCAGGAGACCCGGACGCAGAAGAAGTCATTCCCCGAACCTGAGTGGAGCACCGGAGATAAAGTGCGGCTCTACGTGGATCCGCAGGATGCAGCGCACTTTGTGCCCTTTGACGAGACCCGTGAGCGGGACCTTCCCCGGGGAACTCCGCTGGAGGTGAAAATTGCCCTCGTTGTCACCGCTGTTCTACTGGTCCTTCCCCTCTTTCTCTACCTCGCGGGACGACGAAATGTCCGTGAAGCCCGCAAGCTTTGAGCCGCTTTCCGCACGTCTCCTGCCCACAGCCCCGTCCTGCCGCTGCCGGCTCGGGACGTAGGCTGGAAAGATGCGAAACGAAACTCTCTGGGAAGCAAAAAAGCGGCAGAACCCCGGCCATTCCGCCTGGTACATCTCGCGGTTTCAGCAGATGCGCGAGGAAGGTGCCGATCTGCACGGCGAAGCGCGGCTGATCGACGCGCTGGTGCCGCGCGGGGCACGGATCCTCGACGCCGGCTGCGGTCCGGGACGGGTGGGCGGTGAACTGGCCGCCCGCGGACACGACGTCGTCGGCGTTGACGTTGATCCCGAACTGATCGAGGCCGCAAAACAGGACTTCCCGGAGGTGCAGTGGTTTGTCGGGGATCTGGCGGAACTGGATCTGCCCTCCGAAGGCATAGCCGACCCGTTTGACGTCATTGTCTGTGCGGGGAACGTGATGACGTTTGTTGCCCCCGGAACTCAGCGGGAAGTCCTGGCCCGGATGCGCAACCACCTTGCCGCCGGTGGCCGTCTGGTCACCGGGTTTGGTGCCGGCCGCGGTTACGACTTCGGCCAGTTCCTGGAAGACGCCGCCGCGGCGGGTCTAAAGAACCAGCAGAAGTTCTCCACCTGGGACCTGCGTCCGTTCGCTCCGGATTCCGATTTCCTGGTGGCGGTGTTCGGCCGGGCCTAGCTCACGCTAAACAGTTCTGCTGATCCCAGACGGGACCGGCTGCGCGGGCGCCTGGAAGTCCACGCGTCTCGCCGCGCACTGGGAACACCTGACGTACAGGATGAATCCACAGGACACCTGGTGGCTGGACTCCGTCATCCAGGAGTGCTCATGGTCGGGGTTCCGGGACCGGCGGAAATTCTGGGTTGAGACTGGGTTGTCAGGCATGGAATCCAGCATGATGTAATGCCCTTATGCATCTCAACCCTTACGGCGAATACGCCGTGCTGCTGGCGGCGTCGCTGGCCAACGACTGGCCGGACTCCCGGGCGGGGATTGTGGAGCGTACCCGGGAGTTCGGAATGACGATGGAGTTCCCCGTATGCCCGGATGATCATTCACGGACCCGCGGGGTGATCGAGGACTGGCTGACGGTGGTCCACGCGCCTGAGCCGGGCAAGCGGGCAGCACTGCTCAATACCCACATGGCTGGGGCTGCGGCGTATCCCCGACTCACTGACCACGACGGCGAAGGCTGGCACCTGCACTACCGTGATGATGACCAGGCGCTGCCAGCGGTGCTGCGGGCCGTGATCAGTGTGGGCACTTCCCTGCATCTGGTCACCCGCGGCATGCACCGCCTCGGGGTATGCGCGGCCGAGCCCTGTCGGAACGTGGTTGTCGACGTCACCCGCAACGGGCGGCAGCAGTACTGTTCCGTCCGCTGCGCCAACCGGGCGGCCGTCCGGCGGCACCGGTCCAGGGGTGCTGCAGGCTGATTCTTCCTCCGGCACCGGACTCCTGCGGCCCGGCGCCCCGATGCTCGAAGAACCCTGTCTAAACGGACCGGATCCTGCCACGCTTAATCAACCGGAAAATGTCGCAGACAGTGGGCTGTTGCCTCTTTCCGGGTCCTGGCGACCAAGGGAGATCACCCGATCATGGCCGAGAAAAAAACCGAGCACCTGACCGTCAAGGAACGGACCGGAGCAGGCAAGGCATGCCGGGAGAAAACTCCTGTCTCCAGCCATGCGGGGTGGAAGCCCGCACCCGACAGGCCAGACCCGGTTGCCCTGCTCGAGGAACAGGACCTCTCCAGGGATCCGGATCTGGTGCCCGTGCGGCACAGCCGCATGCTTGCTTCCCCCTTCACCTTCTTCCGGGGCGCGGCCAAGATTATGGCGGCAGACCTGAAGGACACTCCGCGGGCCGGCCTGCGAGTGCAGTTATGCGGAGATGCGCATCTGTCCAACTTTGGACTGTTTGCCTCGCCCGAGCGGCACCTGCTGTTTGGCCTGAACGATTTTGATGAAACCCTGCCGGGGCCCTTCGAGTACGACGTCGAGCGGCTGGCGGCAAGTTTTGTCATCGCGGCGCGCAACAATGAATTCACCGACAGCCAGGCCGGGGAGACAGCTCTGGCTGCGGTGTCGGCTTACCGCAAGGCCATGGCTGAGTTCGCTCAGCTGAGCACCTTGGAGATTTGGTACGCGCGGCTGTCCGAAGACATGCTGCAACGCCTGTTGGAAGGGGAGGGAACCCGTAAGGGCAAGAGTTCCAAGAAGTCCCGGCGGGTGGAAAAAGCGGTGCAGAAGACCGCTGCCAAGGCGCGCACCCGCGACAGTCTGCAGGCCCTCTCCAAGCTTGGTGAACGCGTGGACGGGCAGTACCGGATCATCAGCCAACCGCCCCTTGTTGTTCCCCTCCGCGAGCTGGATGACAGGTATGGGCTGTCCGGGGATGAGGTACAGCAGGCGCTGCACGAGCAGCTGCGTTCCTACCGGTCATCGCTGCAGGCGGACCGGCGAACCCTGCTGGAGCGCTACGAGATTATCGACGCCGCCCGCAAGGTCGTGGGAGTGGGCAGCGTTGGCACCCGGGCCTTTATCGTGTTGCTGCAGGGGCGTGACCAGTTGGACCCTTTGTTCCTCCAGGTCAAGGAGGCTACGAGATCCGTCCTGGAGGACCACCTGCCCAAGAGCAAATACCGGCAGCCCGGCGAGCGGGTTGTGCAGGGCCAGCGGATGCTGCAGGCTGCCAGCGACATCTTCCTGGGGTGGACCAAAGGTGTCCAGGACAATCGGTATCTGTACTGGCGGCAGCTGCGGGACATGAAGGGATCCGCCGTCGTGGAGACGATGCGCCCGGCCGGGATGCTGTTCTATGCCCGGGCCTGCGGCTGGGCCCTGGCGCGTGCCCACGCCAGATCGGGTGACCCGCTGGCCATCGCCGCGTACCTCGGCAAGAGCAGCTCATTTGATGAATCGATGACGGACTTCGCCCAGCGGTATGCCGATCAGAACGACAGGGACTACCAGGCTTTCGCCGCCGCAGTTGCATCACACCGTCTCGCGGCAGCTGAGGAGCTGTAATGCCAAAGGCCGGGGCCGTCCCGCTGGGGACGGCCCCGGCCTTTGGCATTACAGCCGGTTACTTCTTCTCGTCGTCCTTGTTTCCGTCGACGGCGTCCTTTGCCTTGTCTTTCAGCTGGTCAACCTTCTCAGGATTGTCCTTTGCGGCGTCCTTCGCCTTATCTGCCATGCCGCCCAGATCTGCCATTTTCGATTCCGCCTTCCATCTCTTCGGCCCCAGGCTCAGTAGCCGGCGGCCCCGGTTTAGGTACACCCATCGTCCGTCACCGCGGCCCATTTGTGACCCCTCCTGGGGCGACCTTTTTCACGGCATCCGCAGGAAGCGGGAATAGAACCCGGATCCCGTTTCTTCTAGTGCTCATGAAATCAATCGTTTATTCCGCAGCTGGTGATTCCTCAGTCCTCCGTCTCGTCGACCGCGACGTCGCCGCTCCCGGTCCCGGTGAAGTGCGGGTCCGCATCGTCGCCTCAGGGGTGAACCCCACCGATTGGAAGGCCCGCGCCGGCGGCGTGCCCTTCCCCGAAGTGGTGCCGAACCAGGACGGTGCCGGAGTTGTGGACGCGGTCGGCGACGGCGTCACGCAGCCGCAGGTGGGAGATCGGGTGTGGGTGTACCTCGCCGCGCACGGCCGTCCCACCGGAACAGCCCAGGAATTCGCGGTTCTTCCCGCTGACCGGGTGGTGCCGCTGCCCGAAGGTATTGGTTTCGACGTCGCCGCCAGCCTTGGCGTGCCGGCGATGACCGCACACCGGGCCCTGACCGTCCACGAGTTTGGTCCGTCCCGGCTTGCCCCCGGAGCCCTTGAGGGGCGCATGGTCCTGGTGCAGGGCGGTGCCGGCGCCGTCGGCCATGCCGCCATCCAGCTCGCCGTCTGGGCAGGCGCAACCGTCATCGCGACGGTCAGCAGCGACGCCAAGGCTGAACTCGCCCAAGCCGCCGGTGCCCACCACATCGTCCGCTACCCCGACGACGCGGAAGCCGACCGCATCCGTGAAATCGCTCCGGACGGCGTCGACCACATCGTTGAGGTGTCCCCGGCGCAGAACGCGGCCCTCGACGTCGACGTGATCGCCAACCACGGCAGCGTTGCCTATTACGCCAACAACAACGGCGATGAATTCACCGTGCCGGTCATCCCGAGCTTCGCCAAGAACGTCCGTTGGCAGGGTGTGCTCGTCTACACCGTGGGCTCGGCGGCGCACCACGCGGCCGCCGAGGACATCACCGCCGCACTGCGCGACGGCGCCCTGCCGGTGGGAGAGACAGCCGGACTGCCGCTGACCTGGTTCCCGCTGGAGGACACTGCCGCCGCGCACGACGCCGTGGAGAACGGAACCACGGGCAAGGTGCTCATCCGCGTGGCGGACGAGACCGTCTGATCGATCTGGAACGATGGCTGACATGAAGTCAGCCACGGTCCCGCTGCGCGGCGCCGAAGGATCGTCCCGCGGTCCCGCGGTGCCGCGCAGCGGTTCCACCATTCGTTCGAGCGCCGTCATGGCCGCCGGCACCGTCGTTTCCCGGGTGCTCGGCCTGGTCCGGACCGCGCTGCTCGCCACCGCGATTGGCGCTGCGGGCGGGCTCCTTCGGCCCCTACATGTGGGTGCCGGCAGTCAATAACCTCGTGTCCATCGGGACTCTCGCCACGTTCCTGGCGTTGATGGGATCACAGCAGGCGGCCGAGCACAGCCCCGAGACGTGGACCCCGGAGCAGACTGTTCTTTTGTCCGGTGGCACCACCCTGGGGGTCGTCGTCCAGGCGCTGCTCCTGCTCATTCCGCTCAAACGCCTGAAGCTGGGGCTGAAGCCGAGGTTCGTAATCCGCGGAATGGGCCTGGGCCGCACCGCCCGTCTGGCCTCCGTCACGATCATCACGATGCTCGTGGGCAACGGCCTGTACTTCATCAACCTCAAAGTCAGCACTCTTGCAACGGAAGCCCGGAAGGCGCTCCAGGCAGAGGGGTCGACGGCGCAGATCGCAGGTTCCGCAAACCTGGATATCGGCGTCATGGTGTGTCAGCTGCCGCATGCCGTGATCGCGCTGTCCCTGGCCACGGTGATGTTTAACCAGCTGTCCTCGGCTCATGCCGCCGGCAACCTTCCGGCTGTCCGGGCGGTTCTTTCCCAAGGCATGCGCATGACCGGTGTGGCCACGGTGTTCGGGGCGGCCGCCCTGCTGACCTTCGCCGGTCCGCTCGGAATGCTCTTTAGCGAATCCCCCGGCGTCGCCGCCCTCAACGGCATCACTATTGTCATTCTCGCGGTGGGGTCCCCGTTCCTGAGCGCGAACTTCCTCCTGGGCCGGGTGTTTTACGCCGGCGAGGATGTGAAGACCCCGCTGAAGATCCAGCTGATCCTGTCGGGGGTGGGGGTGAGCCTCGCTGTCGCTGCCGGAGCCTTCGATCCACGGCTCATCGTGCCGGCGCTCGCCGCCGCATTCTCGCTTGGCAACGTGACCGCCGTCGTCGTCAGCCACCTCTTCCTGAAACGGTCCATCGGGTCCTACGGCGCCGGTCAGATCTTCGACGCCCACGTACGGTTCACGATCGCCGGCCTTGTCGCAGCGGGTGCGGGCGCTGCCGTGTGCTGGATGTTCGGCGGATACGACGCCGGCGGGTACCTGTGGCAGTCCAAGCTCAATGCAGTCGTCGTGCTGGCCGTGGGCGGCGTTGTGATGGCCGCCGTCTACGCAGGGATGCTGAGGCTGCTCCGGGCCACCGAACTCAGCCACCTCACCGGTTCGCTCCTTGCCCAGTTCAGGCGTCGTCGGGGATAAAAAATCCCAACTAGGTTGCCATACCAACTAGATGGGTTCATCATCTAGCCATGGAAGTTTGGCAGTGGCCGTCCGAGTGGCTGAGGGGAGTGCTCGCCGCAGCGGTCCTGTCCATCGTCAATGAGGAAGAAACCTACGGCTACCTCATCGGGCAGCGGCTGGCAGAAGGCGGGCTCGGAGTTGTTAAGGGCGGCACGCTGTACCCGCTGTTGGCCCGGCTTGAGCAGGACGGCGACCTCACGGCAGCTTGGCGCGGCGGAGCCGGCGGTCCGGGCCGGAAGTATTACGCAATCACGCCGGCAGGACAGGAACGGCTTTATTCCCTGCGGTCGGATTGGGGCGTCTTTGCCGCCAATGCGACGTCGATTATTTCTGGAAAGAAGGCAGGCAATGACTGAGCAGCCCTACGCGGAATACTCCGAAGACCTGCGCGACGCACTCGAATTGCGCGGTGTTCCTGACGAAGCGGTCACGCAGATAGTCCGTGAAGTCGAAAGCCACGTGGCTGAGTCCGGGGAGGACCCCGCCTCCGCGTTTGGGCAGCCCGCAGACTATGCAGATAATTTCGCGCCGCGCTCACAGCTGGTGCGTTTCTGGGCACTCCTCATTTCGGTCGTGGTTCTGGCTGGCGGAGGAACGTATGTGCTGATTTCGGGTGTTTTTGGCCTGCTCTCACCATCCGCTGCCCTATGGGGCCTGCCGCCGTGGTTCTGCATCTTTCTGGGGGCGGCCGGGATCACGGCGTTCTTTGTGCTTCAGCTCGTTGCGGGTGCCAGGTCGAAACGCAGTGCGTCATCGTGGCGGCTTCCCGCCGGTGAGGGCTGATGGTCCTTTCGGCGGCTTAACCCTGCCGGAACGGGTTCACCATCCGGCCGTGGCCGGGCGCAGCGGCGCTAGGCCAGTCCCGGACCGCGGGGCGGAGCATACTCGCGGCGCTCAGCAAACTCATGAGCGAGTTTCGCAAACGCCCGGGCGGCGGCACTTTGATAGGCGTCCTGCCGGAACAGGAGGGCAGCGGTCCGGGCCGGCAGAGGCGGGTCAAGGGTAACCGGAACCAGTGCGGCGTGATCGTGGGTGATGGCATCGGGCAGGACGGTGGCAAGCGGGCTGCGTTTGACGATCTCGGTGAGGGCCTGAATCGAGTTCGCCTCCACCGCGATCCTGGGCTCGATGCGGTGCTCTGCCAGATACGCGTCGATATGGCCGCGGGTGGCAAAATCGCCGCTGAGCAGAGCCAGAGGGATGTCCTGGAAGGCCCGGACCGGCAGTTTTTTCGAGGCGGGTGCTTCCGCAGCTCGGATGACGAGGCTGAGGGTTTCCGTGAGGAGGGCAGCGGTTGTGATTCCAGCCGCGGGTTTCCCGGCGAACGCGATTCCCACATCAAGATTGTCGGTGACCAGGGCGTCCTCGATCCGGTCCTGGGTCATCTCAGTGAAGATCAGGCTGATGCCGGGATGCCGGGAGTGGAACTCAGCGGTCAGAGGTCCAATCAGATAGGCGGTGAACGTGGGGGTTGCGCCCAGCCGCAGATGGCCGCGGGACAGCTCTTCCACATCATTGAGGGCACGGTCGGCAGCGGCGAGGTCAAGCAGCGCCCGGCGGGCATGGGAGGCATACACCTCCCCGGCATCGGTGAGCCGAACGGTGCGCCCGGTGCGGTCCAGCAGCTGAAAGCCCACCAGCCGTTCCAGCTGCCTGATCTGTTGCGAGAGGGTGGGCTGTGAAACGCGCAACTCTTCGGCCGCATGAGTGAAATTTGCGTGGTCGGCAACCGCGAGGAGATAGCGCAAATGACGGAGTTCCACAGTGACCATTCACCAACTATAGATGCAAGCAATGGACTTCATGCATAACAGCTCTTGGACTCTATATGTGGTGCTGGGGCAGAGTGAATCCTGCCAGCCCAGAAGGGTCGGTAAGCACTGAAGGAGCAACATATGCAGGTCCTTACTGACGGAATCAACCGTTTCCAACAAGACGTGTTTCCGGCCAAGGCTGAACTCTTCGCCCATTTGGCCACCCACCACGCCCCGAGCACGCTGTTCATCAGCTGCTCAGATGCCCGTGTCGTGCCGGAACTGATCACCGGCACCGAGCCGGGTGAGCTCTTCGTCATTCGTACTGCCGGTAACCTGATTCCTGCTTTTACCCCGGAGGCGGACGGGATTGCGGCCAGCATTGAATACGCCGTCACCGCACTCGGCGTCCGGGACATCATTGTGTGCGGGCACTCGGCCTGCGGCGCGATGACGGCGCTCGCCCTGAACCAGGATCTGAGCGGCGCTCCGGCGGTTGCCAAGTGGCTGCACCACGCGGATGCCTCCATCGCCCGGACCCCAACACCCGGCGATGTTTCCGCGCTCGTGGAACAGAACGTCCTGGCGCAGCTCGCAAACCTGGCAACGCACCCCTCCGTGGCCCAGGCCCTGGCGGCACACAAAATCACGCTGCACGGCTGGGTCTTCGATATCGCCACCGGCGGCGTCACCGACCTGACGGAGCCCTCCGTCGCGCTTTCGGCCTAAATCCGCCGAAGGCACCACCTTTCCCCTCAGTTCCCCCGCCACGTTCACGTCCCCGTGACGTGGTCCATCACAGAAGAACGACACCACATCATGCTGCACTCCCAGTTCGACCCCGCTGCCCGCCAGGCACTCGCCATCGCCGCCGTTGAATCGAAGACCCGGAAGGACCTGTCCTGGCAGCAGGTTGCTGATGCCTCGGGGCTCTCAGTCGCGTTCACCACGGCGGCCGTCCTTGGCCAGCATCCGCTGCCGGAAGCGGCAGCCAAGGCAGTGTCTGAGCTGCTGGACCTGGACGAGGACGCTGCCATGCTGCTCCAGGCTGTTCCCACGCGCGGCTCGATCCCCGGCGGTATCCCCACCGATCCCACGATCTACCGTTTCTACGAGATGCTCCAGGTCTACGGGACCACCCTCAAGGCCCTGGTCCACGAGGAATTCGGAGGGCATCATCTCCGCGATCAACTTCAAGCTCGACGTCAAGAAGGTTGCCGATCCCGACGGCGGCGAGCGTGCTGTCATCACCCTGGACGGCAAGTACCTGCCGACCAAGCCTTTCTAGTCAGTTCGGCGCCGGCCGCCAGCCGGCGAACAGCAGGGCGGGCCGAAGGAATCCTCCGGCCCGCCCTGCCGCACGTTAAAGTCAGCGCCAGCGACAGAGCGTCAACGCCTATCACCAGCCGCCGCGCGTGGGTGTGTGTCCCTTGCGGGCGTCATCGGGCATTGCCATTTCAGCCCGCAGGCCCAGGAGCCGGATGGGGCGGCCGGGTTCGATCGCGCCGGCCAGGTCCAGGGCCCGCGTAAAGACGTCCTCCCGGTCGAACGTCTCCGGAATCTTCCGGGCGTGCGTCTTGGTGGTGAACGGCGAGTACCGGACCTTGAGGGTCAGCCCGATCACCGGCCGGCCCTCGGCTTCCACGTCTTTCAGGACCTGCGCCGTCAACTCCCGCACGGCGTCGTGCACCTGGTCCGGGTCCGTCAGGTCCTGCTGGAAGGTGGTCTCGCGGCTGTGCCCGCGGGCCACCCACGGGGTGTCATCCACAACGCTGGTGCCGCCCCCGCGCCCGAGTTCTGCATACCAGGGCCCCATTTTCGGACCGAACTCCGGAACCAGCATCGAGGGATCGGATGCAGCGAGCTCCGCGACGGTGGTAATGCCGAGCTTGGCCAGCCGGCCCGAGATCTTGTTGCCGACACCCCACAGGTCCTTGGTGGGCAGCTCTCCCATCACGTCGAGCCAGTTCCCGGCAGTCAGGCGAAAGACTCCGGCCGGCTTGCCGAAATCGGTGGCGTTCTTGGCCCGGATCAGGGTGTCTCCGATGCCCACGCTGCAGTGCAGTTGCGTCTGCTCCAGCACATCGGCCTGGATCTGCCGCGCGTAGGCTTCCGGATCCTCCGTCTCCGTTCCGACGAACGCTTCATCCCAGCCGAGAACCTGCACGACGGCGCCGGGCTGGGCACGCAGGGCGGCCATCACCATGTCCGAGGCGGCGAGGTAGGCCTCGGCGTCCACCGGGAGGATCACGGCGTCGGGCACTTTCCGGGCCGCGATCCGCAGTGGCATGCCGGACCCCACGCCGAAGGCCCGCGCTTCATAGGAAGCGGTGGAGACCACGGCCCGTTCCGTCGGGTCTCCGCGGCCGCCGACTATGACCGGCTTGCCTACAAGTTTCGGGCGCCGGAGCACCTCGACCGCCGCAATGAACTGGTCGAGGTCAACGTGCAGCACCCAGGGGTTTCCGCTCACGGAAACCAGTGTGCCCTAAACCCCACTGACGCGCACCGGATTTTCCCTGCCGTCCGGCGGATTCCTAGAGGCCGCCGGCAACCCGCAGGTTTGCGCCGGTGACGTAGCCGGCGTCCGGTGACAGCAGCCATGCCACCGCTCCGGCAACTTCCTCTGCTTCGCCGGCCCTTCCCAACGGCACCGTTGCAGCTATCTTTGCCGGATTATTCACGCCGTTAGACTAGTTCGTTCACCAAGGAGGTAACTGTGGAAGCTGGAATTGCGGTTCTTATTGTTGTGGCGGCAACAGTCATTTTTGTGGGTGCAATCGTATATTTCCTGCGCAGATTCAAGAAGGCCAATGCCGGGAAATATACGCCGGGAACCGGGGGCAAAGGTCTTGAAGTCCGCCGCCTGCCCAAGGAGGGCCACCGCTGAAACAGGGCGCCTCGCCCAACGCACGACGGCGCCGCCCGGCAACCAGCCAGGGCGGCGCCGTCGTGCTCCGGGCCTATTTCGAGGCGAGCAGCTCCGGATGATGCAGCGTGGCCACCTGGGGATGTGCGCGCAGCCAGCCCTTGAGGACGTTGGACCCGTAGGACGCCAGCATGGGGTTTTCCGGGTCATCGGAGATGCCGCGGGACTGCGCCGCGAGTTCGGCGGGCAGCTCCACCGGGTCGATGACGGCGTCCAGCCGGGGGGACCAGAAGAACGGAATGGCGTAGCGGTCCACACCCGGCGCCGGAGCCGTGACGCGGTGGATGGTGGCGGAGAGGTAGCCCTGGGTGGCCACTTCGAGCATTTCACCCAGGTTGACCACGAGCGCCCCCGGGATAGGTTCCACCGGAATCCAGGTCTCGGACTCGTGCGGGCGGACCTCGAGCCCGCCCACGGAATCCTGGAGCAGCAGCGTCACAAAACCATAGTCTGCGTGCGAGCCCACGCCCTGGGTGCCGGCTTCTTGGACCTCGCCGCCAACATAGTGGGCCAGCTTGGCCATCCAGGCCGGAGAGCCTTCGAACGGTTCGGCAAAATGGTCTTCGGGCAGCTCGAGGGATACGGCGATGGCGCTGAGCAGCTCCGCCCCCACCCCGGACATTAGTTCTGCCCATTCCATTGACTTCTCCCGCAGCTCGGGAAGGACCTCGTCCGGAAAGAGGTTGGGTCCCTGAACCAGCCAGAACGGCTGATCGGCCGGGTAATCGGCAACAGGTTCGCGTTCCGGTCCGAAATCGATCTGCTCGCGTGAGTCCGGCCGGCCCTGGGTCAGCTCGGTGCCCAGCCGGGTGTAGCCGCGGAAGTGCGGCGACCTGCGGTTGTCCAGCTCCAGTCGGTTCTCCAGCGGCAGGTCGAAGAAGCGCTTCGTGACGTCGAAGAGGTCCTCCCATTTGGATTCACCGGTGCCGTAGCCAACCAACTGGAAAAAGCCGATGCGGTGGGTGGCATCACGCAGCGCTGATATGAAGTCGGCGTTGAAGGAACCGTCGGAGTTGCGGGCGGTGCTCAGGTCCAAAACGGGAATGGAGTCGGGAATCGCAGTCATGGTTGCGAAGCTACACCCGGACGCTGTCAAGTGAGTAGCAATTGTTACGCTCCGAGCTGCGATACCCGCTCTGGCCTGCGGCTTTATCTCCGCACCCGGCGGCCATGGCGTCACATAACGTCTCGCGGCGACACGTTGGCGCGGCCCTCTCCTGCAATCTGCACCACCCCCGGCAAGGCCACTGGGCGTCATGGCGCACCCGGTCTTGTGACGTAATACCCACCACAATTACGATACACAAATATGCGCTAATCGCTTCGATGTGATCTGATACCCGGGTCAGTCTTTAGGTAAGCCTTACCTACCGTTAGCGATAGGAACGCAGTTGTCTCCCTCCATTCCCCCACATGGAACATCCCGCCGCACCGTCCTGGGCGGCGCCGGCCTGGGCTTTCTGGCCCTCGCACTGAGCGCATGCTCCTCCCGTGAAACGGTGGCCGCAACGGGCGGATCCGCCGGTTCCCAGGGCTTCACCGTGACTGACATGCGCGGTGTGGAGATCACTTTTGACGGTCCAGTGCAGCGGATTGCGACGACGGTGATTCCCTCCCCGTCCATGCTTGCAGCCGTTGACGGCGATTACGGCAAAATCGTGGGGATCAACGAGTCCACCCTCCAGGCCAATCGGCAGGGACTGTTCGGCGAGATGTACCCGGAGTCGAAGAGCACCACCACAGTCTCCCCGTCCAGCTTCACCCCGAACATTGAAACGCTCACCTCCCTGGACCCCGACGTCGTGTTCCAGTGGGCGGATCAGGGTGACGGTCTCGTGGAGCCGCTGGAAACGGCCGGCTTCAAGACCGTGTGTCTGCTCTACGGCACGCAGGAATACCTCGAGACCTGGGTCTCGCTGTTCTCCACCATCCTCGGCAAGCCGGAGCGCGGCACTGAGATCGTGGACTGGATGCACGCCGAGATCGAGCGATTGCAGCGGGAACTCTCCTCGTTCTCCGCTCCCGTGCGCGTGGTTCACCTGGGCCAGTCCGGCGACGGTTACTCGGCATCGAACAAAACCGCCTACATGCATTACTGGATGGAGCTGGCCGGCGGCCGGAATATGGCGGCGGATAACATCAGCGCCGAAAACGTGGTCAGCGCCGAGCAGCTCATCGAGTGGGATCCCGAGGTCATCACGCTGGGCGGCTTCGACACCCGCACACCGGCCGATGTGTACGCGGACAAGTCGCTGGCCTCAGTGTCCGCGGTGCGCAACCGCCGCGTCTACAAAGCTCCGCTGGGCGGCTACCGTTGGGAAGTTCCGTGCGCCGAATCCCCGCTGATGTGGCAGTGGGCCGCCGAAATCTTCCATCCCGAGCTCACCCAGCACAACCTCCGCGCGGCCATGCGCGAGAAGATCAGCTACCTCTACGGCTACGACATTTCGGAGGCCCAGATCGACACCGCCCTCCGCATGGACCTGAACAGCGCAAGTGCCGGCTATGACGTCTTTGGTGCGTGAGGTGAGGACAGGTACGACGACGGCGGCCGGCGGAGCGGGAACGGCAACCGACGCGGAGCTGTCCGCGCCGGCGTCGAACCCGGCCGGGCCGACCCCGCCTCAGTCAGCCATGCCGGAACCCTCCCGCCCGCCGGCCCGCAGCCACCGGCTGCCGCTGCTGCTGTGCGTCCTGATCCTGCTCGCGGTGGCCCTGATCTCCATGGCCGCCGGGCGGTACTGGGTGCCGCCGAACGAAATCCTGCGCATCCTCGCCAATGAAGCGACAGTGCTGTTCGGTGCCGGCGGGGGAGAGGGGGCGCTGCGGCGGACCTGGACGGACCAGGAAGCCACAGTGGTCCTGGATGTTCGGCTGCCGCGCGTTCTGCTGGCTTTCCTGGTGGGCGGGGCACTGTCACTGGGCGGTGCATGCCTGCAGGCGCTGTTCCGCAATCCGCTGGTGAGCCCGGACATTATCGGCGTCACAGCGGGAGCGTCCTTCGGCGGCGTGCTGGTCCTGACCCTCGGCCTGTCCGGCGGGTGGATGGTTGGCGGTGCGTTCGGCTTTGGCCTGGCCGCGCTCGCCGTCGTCCTGGCCCTGGGGCGCATGGGCGGTGCCGGCGGTCCGATGCTGATGATCGTGCTCGGCGGGATCGTCGTGGCGGCGTTTTTCAATGCCCTGGTCTCCTTCATCACCTACACCGCCGATCCGTACTCCGAACTGCCCTCGATTGTGCACTGGCTGCTGGGCTCCATTGCCGCAGCCAGCTACACCAAGGTGCTGACCGCCCTGGTTCCGGTGGCGATCGGAGGCGCCGTGGTGCTGGCGATGCGCTGGCGCCTGAACGTCCTTTCGCTGGGCGACGACGACGCCGCCGCCCTGGGCGTGAATCCGCACCGTTCCCGGGTGGTGCTGCTGTGCGCGGTGGCGCTGATGACGGCAGGCACCGTTGCTGTTGCCGGCGCCGTGGGCTGGGTGGGTCTGGTGGTTCCACACCTGGCCCGGCTCTGGATGGGACCGGACCACCGGGTGCTGCTTCCGGCGTCGCTGCTGCTTGGCGGCACGTACCTGATGCTTATCGACACCCTCAGCCGTTCCCTCTCCAGCAGTGAATTGCCGCTGGGCATCCTCACCGCCATCATTGGCGCCCCCGTTTTTGTCCTGCTGCTGGCCCGTTCCCAAAAGAAAGGTGCGGTGTCATGACCGTCGTTTCCGACCCGAAGCCTCCCGTGAGCGCAGCTCCGTCTACCGCGCCTGCCGCCGCCGTCGACCATGCCGCCGACGTCGAGCATGCCGCCGCCGCCAGACCTGCCGCCACACCTGCCGCCGTCGATCCTGCCGCGGGCGGGTTGGCCGCACCGGCCAGTGCCGGCGCACCCCTGATGACCGTCACCGGTCTGGGGTTCCGTTACTCCCGGCTGCGCCCCTGGCTGTTCCGGGACCTGGGCTTCGAGTTGGAACGCGGAGAGATCCTGTCCATCCTCGGCCCCAACGCCCGCGGAAAACCACTCTGCTCAAGTGCCTGTCCGGCCTGCTGGCTCCCCGCGAGGGGCAGATCAGCTGCGGCACCGCCGTCGGCTACGTACCGCAGGACCACGGCGCCGGTGGCACATCCTTCAGTGTTGCCGAGATGGTGCTCATGGGCCGCAGCCGGCATCTCCGCGCTTACCAGACCCCGCGCCGGGAAGACCATGATGCGGCGGATGCCGCCATGGAACGGGTGGGAGTGGCCGCGTGGGCCAACCGCAGCTATGCCGAGCTCTCCGGCGGGCAACGGCAGCTGGTGCTTATTGCCCGGGCGCTGGCCTCCGGATCCGAGCTGCTGATCCTGGACGAGCCGGCATCGGCCCTGGACCTGCACAACCAGTCCCGGGTGCTGACCGTGCTCGCCGGCCTCGCCGCCGACGGGATGGGCGTCATCATGACCACCCACCATCCCGACCATGCCCTGCATATTTCGCGCAATGCACTGCTTTTTGTTGGCAGCGACGACACCCGCTGGGGCCCCACCGAAGACCTGCTGACCGGATCCGCCCTGTCTGCGGTTTACGGGCTGCCGATCTGCACCCCCACCGTGGGGACGGTGTCGGGCGACCGCGTCATTGCGGTGCCGGACTTCGGCCCCTCCTGCCGCGGGGACTGCCCCGTGCCGGCGCGTTCCGGCACTGCCCTGCCCTCCAACTTCTCTGCCGCACTGCCCTTCCGAAAGGACCTTCCGTGATTTACCGACTGATAGGCGATGCGCCGATGCGTGGTGCGCGCGGCCCCGCCTGGCGTGGCGCACTGGAGGACGTGGATGCGTACGACCTCAACGACGACGCCGCCCGTGCGCGGATTCTCGGCGCCAACGGCCTGATTATCGGCGGCGGCGCCGACCATCTGCTGCTGGTCAAACACCGCGGCGCACTGAACGGCTTTGTCCGCGGCGGCGGGCGCGTGCTGGTCAACGGCCAAGTCGTGAAGCCGTTCATTGATGGGCTTACGCCGTGGCGCAAGCTGGAATTCCGCGGACCGCAGGATGTGCAGCCGCTCTCCGTTGAGCCGCATCCCGTATGGGCGGGGGTGGACTACTTGGACCTGCACTACCGCACAGGTGTTCCCGGGACTCACAGCTACGAGCGGCTGGAAGAAATCGGCGTCGCCGGCTTCTATGGCCGCGGCTACCACCTGGATCTGCCCGACGACGCCCGCACCGTGACGGGCATCGGCCAGTACCGGCTGCCACTGGACTACAGCTACCGGCTGGGAGCGGGGGAAGTGCTCGTTCACGGCGGCAACGATCTGGAGAGTTTTTCCGACGACGAATACTCCACCCGGCAGCTCGGCCCAAACCTGGTGGCCTGGCTGGAAGGCGGCACCGGCCACGGGCAAGCCCATGCTTCCGAGGTCCAGACCCTCGACACCACTGAAGGAGTCAGCGCATGAGCGCCCCCACGTCGTCTGCCACCACTGCCGGGACCGGGACCGGCAGTGCACCCCGCCTCGGCATGCTGCACTGCGGCACCTTTCCGGCACTGCGTACCCTGGCCGATCCGGCGCTGGCGCCTTACCGCCTCGAGTCGGTTTACCTGCCCGACGCCGATCCCTCGGATCTTTGCGCACTGGACGTAATTCTGGTGGGGGACCGGCTGCATCAGGGCCAGCTGGCCCATTTCGCTCCGGCCATCCGGGAAGCGCTGCAGGATCCGGGCAAGACCGTGATCGTGCTCGGCGAGAACAAGGTGGAGCAGTGGCTGCCCGGCGTCGACTACACCTTCCGCCCCACTGTGTTCTGGACCTGGCGCACCGGAGAGGACAACGGCACGCGGCTGCGGCTGCCGGGGGACCCGATGTGGGAGTACTTCACGCAGCGCGCGGTTTCCTGGCACCATCACGGCCTGCTGCATCCGCCAGCCGGAGCTCGCTCCCTCGTTGTCATGGAGGAGAACGGCACTGATTCCGGTGCCCTGCTCTACGTGGATGAGGTGAACCAGCCGGCCCGCCTGCTGGTGACCACCATGGATCCGGTGTACCACCACGGTTCAGGTTTCATGCCCGGCGCTTCCCAGCTGCTGTACTCACTGCTGCGCTGGGTTACCGCAACGCACGTCCCGGCCTAGCGCCGGTGCCGCTGCACGTGGCGCGGTTCGCTTCGGCCGTGCTAGGTCCGGTCGAGGGCCTTTCCGAAGTAATAGGCCAAGAAGAAGCTCATGGAGATGGCTCCGGCCAGGACGGCCGCACGTTCGCGGGTGTCCGTTGCCGGTCGTCTCAGCAGGGCGGCACCGCCTGCAGCGTTGAGGGAACTCCACAGGGCGTTGGCCATGGGGCTGGACAGTCCGACGCCGGGAGGGGAGGCAAACGGAGTCGGAAATTCCTTGCCCTGAACAGCGTTTACCCCGTGCGGTACGGCGTTGGCCAGGAGCACGCCGGCGAAGAATCGTGAGGCGGTCGACATGAGGCGGGGATGTCCTGTCAGTGGGTGGCGGCGCGTACGGGCTGGAGGCGGTGGGCACAGTCTAGGGTTGGCCGCCGTGCCTGTACAGCAGAAGCCGCGGCCTCAGCCCAGCAGCAGTTTTACCGCCAGGGCGAGCATGACGACGCCGATCAGCAGGTCCAGCACCTGCCAGGTGCGCGGCTTGCTGAGCGGCCCGGACAACGCCCGGGCGCCGTAGCCGAGGCCGGTGAACCACAGGATGCTGCCCAGGACGGCCCCGGCAGCGAAGATCCACCGTGCTGTCTCGCCATACTGATTGGCCAGGCTTCCGAGCAGAACGACGGTGTCCAGGTAGACGTGCGGATTCAGGAAGGTCAGCGCCAGCGTGGTGGTGATGACGGAGCCGCGGGAGCGTGGGGCCTGTCCGGTCAGGGCGGCAGGTTTCAGGGCTGAGATGAAGGACCTGACCGCAAACCAGGTGAGGTAAACCGCACCGCCCCAGCGCAGGATGTCCAGGACCTGGGGGAAACTGGAAACCAGTGCGCCAATGCCCGCAGTGCCCGCGAGAATGAGGACAGCGTCGGCGGCCGCGCAAAGCACCACCACCGCTGCGATATGTTCGCGGCGGATGCCCTGCCGCAGGACAAACGCATTCTGCGCTCCAATGGCGACGATCAATCCCAGCCCGGTCAGTAAACCGGTGCCCCAAATGCTCAACATGGATTCGACGGTAGTTCCGCGAACAGAGCACAGGCAAACGAAAGATTCTGCACATGCATTAGATTTTCTTCATGAACTTCGAACACCTGCGCGCACTGGCCGCCGTCATTGATGAGGGAACCTTCGAGGCTGCCGCCGACCGCCTGCATATCAGTCCTTCGGCGGTCAGCCAGCGGATCAAGGCTCTGGAGAAGTCGGCGGGACAGGTGGTGGTGCGCCGCGCCGTACCCTGTACCCCGACCGATGCCGGGGCCGCGCTGCTGCGCCTGGCCCGGCAGGTGCAGCTGCTGGAAGCCGAGGCGAGGGAAGCCCTGGGAATGGCAACGTCGGCGGTGACCGCCACACCCCTGGCCGTGAACGCTGATTCCCTGGCCACCTGGTTCCTGCCGCTGCTCCAGGAGGCAGCCGGCTGGGCCGACACCACGCTGGATCTGCATGTGGAGGACCAGGACCACAGCAGCCGGCTGCTGCGGCAGGGCGACGTGCTGGGCGCGGTGACCTCGGATCCGTCACCGGTGAACGGATGCCGGGCTGTGCGGCTGGGCGCCATGCGCTATGTTCCAGCGGCTGCTCCGGCACTTCGGGAACGGTTTACCCGGCCGGAGGGCGTGGACTGGGAGGCGATGCCGGTGCTGCAGTTCAATGCTAAGGACAACTTGCAGCGCACCTTCCTCGCATCCCATGGCGTTGTCGGCGTCCCGCCGATGCACATCGTTCCGTCGTCGGAGGCCTTCGTGGCAGCCGTCCGGGCCGGGCTGGGCTGGGGCATGGTGCCGGAACTCCAGGTTGGCTCCGACTTCGACGACGGACGGCTGGTGCTGCTCGACGCAGGGGCGCATCACGACGTCGTGCTCTACTGGCAGGCCTGGACGCTCCAGTCCGAGCGCCTGGACCGGCTCACGGCCGCGGTGCGCCGGGCCAGCCGTCAGCTCAGGAGCTAGCTGACGCCGTCGTCGTTGGTTGCCGTGCCGGCAGCCATGGCGGCCCAGCGCTCAAAGTAGGCTCCGCCGGCATCCTCATGGATCCGGTCGCCGGCGGTGAGCACCGGATAGGGCTTCTCCGGCACGCCGTCGGCCGGCCGCACGTCCACGTGGGCGACGTCGTAGCCCAGGGCGTGGAGCTCATCGGCCATGGCGTAGTCGGTCCGGGAATCCCCGACGGTGCGCCAGGTGTGCGGAATTTCGGTGCCGGCGTCCGCCAGCAGGGACAGGGCGCGGCGGGCGCCGAGGTCTTTGCCGACCCCCAGCGCCTCAATGTCGGTGGAAATGATGGTGGGGTCGATCCGGTAATCGATCGAATCGTCACTGTCCGGAGCGTGATGATCCAGCCGGCACACGCCCAGATCGAACTTCCGCATCAGGGTCATGGCATCGGTGTCGAACTCCTGCTGTTCCCGCAGGTAATCGGCGTTGGCCACGTCCACATGCTGCTCAACCGAGACCATGGCGCGCTTGGTTTCGTCGTAAAACATATGGTCGCGGTATTTGGCGGCCACGAGCTGCCGGATGGCGTCGGCATAACTCTGGGGCAGGGCGAGGGCGGAATCGATCTGCGGCTCGCCGGCGCCGGCGCCGGTGAAGGAGAACCAGACGGAGCCCTTTTCACAGATGGCGTGCAGGGTGGTTTCCGCAGGCAAGCCGGCGGCCATCATGGGTTCCATCACCTGCTTGCGGATGAAGTCATCGGAACGGCCGGTGTTGAAGATGACGGGCCAGCCAGCCGATGCCAACTGCACCAGATGGGTGATGATGCCCGGTGGAACCGTCCGGGAAACCGGGCTGGCCACCGGGCCGTCGACGTCGAGCAGCAAACCAAAGCGGGAAGAAGTCACCGTGCCAGTATTCCACTCCCGGCAGCGGCCCATCACCGGAGGCCTTCGCCGTCCGGACGGTATTGCCACTGGTCGGAGCCGTATTTTTGGCGAACCGGCGGGTTCGTGTCCGTAATGTAACGCCAATGCAGCCGCACCGCCGGGCGCCGCTGTTTCAAAGGATGCACTTCTTCTCTAGTCTGTATAAGTGATCTTCAAAGCTGTTGGCGACGGACGCCCCTACCCTGACCACGGATACGTAACACCCAAGGACTGGGCAGCGGTTCCTCCCCGGCAGGTGAGGCTCGATGAGTTGGTGACCACCAAGAGCACCCTCGACCTGGGTGCCCTGTTGGCCGAAGACTCCACCTTCTTCGGAGATCTTTTCCCGCACGTCGTGTTATGGAGGGACACCATGTATCTGGAAGACGGACTGCACCGGGCTGTGCGGACAGCGCTTCACCAGCGGACCATCCTGCATGCACGTGTCCTGGTGATCGATGACTGACAAGACCTCCGGGACGGCGCACCGGAACCGGGTGGCCAAAGCTGACCCCACCGAATGGCATGGCCACCGGATCGTGACCGAGAATGACCTCGGAGCCGTCTTCGATCCCGAAGCCGACGAGGCCGAGAGAGTGCGTCTGGCCAGCCGGCGCCGGCGGCGGCACCGGATCGTCATCGCAGTGCTGGTGGTGCTGCTGCTGCTCGCGGCGCTCTTCGCCCAGGCGCTCCGAAAGGGCTGGATCGAGCTCTCCGAGCCCGAGGTGGCACCGACCGCCTCCGCGGAGTGCCCTGCCGGACCGTTCACCTACCAGCCTCCGGAGACGGTAACCGTGAACGTCTTCAATACGACGCCGACGGCCGGACTGGCCACCCAGGTCTCGGATGCGCTTGCCGAACGCGGATTCCTGCGCGGCACCGTAGGCAACAGCATGGTCAACCGGGAGGGCATGACTGCCATCGTCATCTCCGGCCCGAATGGCGAAGCGGGGGCCTTTACCCTGCAGCAGCAAATTCCGGGTACCCAATACATCCAGGATGAGCGGGCAGACACCTCAGTGGACGTAGTCCTGGGCTCCGGCTACACCACGCTGGTGCCACCCGAAAGTGTTCTCGCCACAGCCGCCGGGCCAATGAGCTGCCCGTGGTCGTCGGAGACGCCGACGCCTGCCGCAGGTTCCTGACGCAGCGGATTCCTGACGCAGCGGCGTCCTAACCGACGCCCGACCCGAGCCGTTTCCCGACCCGCCAAGGCCCGCGTCCAACGAACAGTCAGGCGGCCAAACGAAGGTGCCTAGGCGTCCACCGGCACAAGGATGTTTTTCGCCGCCGCGCTTTGCTCCACTGCGGCCAGCACCCGCTGTACCGCCAATCCGTCGTCGAAGGACGGAGAAGGCGCCTTTCCGTCCCCGATGCAGCCAAGGAAATCGGCGACCTCATGCACAAAGCTGTGTTCCCAGCCCAGCACATGGCCCTGCGGCCACCAGGATGAGAGGTAGGGGTGCTCCGGTTCCGTGGCGAGGATGCGGGTGAAGCCCTGCCGGGACACCGGGACGCTGCCGTCGAAGAACTGCAGCTCGTTGATGTTCTCCAGGTCAAAGGTCAGGCTCCCCAGGTCCCCGAACACCTCGATCTGCAGTGAGTTCTTGCGGCCCAGCGCAACCCGGGAGACCTCAAGACTGGCCACGGCGCCGCCGGCCAGATCCAGAGTTGCCCACGCTGCGTCGTCGACCGTGACCCGGCGCAGCCGTGCTGGTTCCCCGTTACGCTCCCCGCCTGTTTCCCCGGTCGATTCCTCTGCCCGCCCGGCCTCAGGCCGGCCAGCCTCGGGTCGTTCACTGATATAGGTGTGCAGCCGTCCGCTGACGCCGGTGACGTTGTCCTGGAGCAGGAAACGGATCTGGTCCACCAGGTGGGACGCGATATCCCCGAGGGCACCGGATCCAGCGGTTTCCTTGTCCAGCCGCCATGTCATGGGCGCGTCGGGGTCGGCAAGCCAGTCCTGCAAATACGCGCTGCGAACGGAGCGGATGGTGCCGAGCCTGCCTTCGGCGATCAGTTCCCGGGCCAGCGCCAATGCCGGAACGCGGCGGTAATTGAATCCCACCATCGACCGGACGCCCCGTGCCCCGGCGCGCCGCGCGGCGTCGGCCATGGCTTCCGCCTCGGCCACTGTGTTGGCCAGCGGCTTTTCCACCAGCACATGCTTGCCGGCCTCCAAGGCGGCAATTGCCATTTCGGCGTGCAGGTAGCCGGGTGAGCAGATGTCGACGACGTCGATGTCTTCCCGGGTGAGGACATCCCGCCAATTGGTCGTGTGTTCCTGCCAGCCGTACCGTTCCGCTGCCGCCGCAGCCTGTTCCGTATCCCGGCCGACCAACAGCCTCTGTTCGTAGGCGGGGGTATCAAAAAATGCCCGTGCATTACGCCAGGCCTGGGAGTGCGCCTTGCCCATGAACGCGTAACCGATGACGGCGACTCCCAGGGGGCGGTCGGAGGATGGCAGAGGCATGTGGAACGTCCCTTGAGCTGGTTGGCGAACGAGTCTGGTCTGAAGGCTGGAAGGCGGCGCGGATCAGGTGAGCGTGAGGGCGGTCGGATCCCAGTCTTCGGGCAGGGCCGGGACCCGCGCGGCGGAACTGTCCACCGTCACAAAGTTTCCGGTCTCCATTGACTCCGAGATGGAGGCCATCGCGTCCAGCACATGGAAGGCCAGCTCACCCTGGGCCCGGTGCGGGCGCCCTTCGCGGATGGCGCGTGCCATGTCCAGCACTCCGGTCCCGCGCGTGCCGGGCACCGCCGGAGTCGGGATGGTGGTCCAATCGGTCGAGCCCGTGGCACAGATGCGGATGTCACCGTCGAACATGTTCGGATCCGGAAACGCGATGGTCGCCTCACTGCCGGTGATTTCGACAAAACCCGGCCGCGGATACGGCGACTCAAAGCTGAAGATGCTCTGCGAGGAGGCGCCGTCCTCAAACTGCGCAATGGCGCTGACGTGGGTGGGTACCGTGACGGCGAATTCCTCTCCGGCGCGGGGGCCGGAACCGATGGTGCGAAATTCCTTGGCCCGGGACCCGAAGGCGCCGACCTTGCGGATGGAGCCGAAGGTCTGTACCAGAGCCGTCAGATAGTACGGGCCAATGTCGAAGAGCGGACCGGCACCTTCCTGGAAGAGGAAAGCGGGGTTCGGGTGCCACGATTCGGGTCCCGGGGACTGCATCAGCGTTAGTGCCGTCAGCGGCGTGCCGATGTCACCGCGTTCGATCATGCGCCGCGCGGTCTGCAGCCCGGACCCCAGGAACGTGTCCGGAGCGCAGCCCAGGCGAAGTCCCGCTGCGTTTGCAGCCTTGAGCAGCCCGAGCCCGGATTCGCGGTCCAGGGAGAAGGGTTTTTCGCTCCAGACATGCTTGCCTGCGTTGACCGCGGCGGTCGCGACTTCCACATGGGCTGCCGGAATGGTGAGGTTGACGATAATCTCGACGTCGGGGTGGTTCAGGGCCGCGTCGACGCCGCCGGATTCGCCGATGCCGAACTCCGCCACACGTGCGGCTGCCACATCCTCGAAAAGATCCGCCACGATGTGCACCTTCACGTCCGGAAAGGACGTGAGGTTGGTGAGGTATTCCTTGCTGATGACACCGGCGCCGATGATTCCGACGCCGACAGGTCCCTGCTTGCTCATGCTTCCGGCCTTCCCGCGGTGAGGTACTCAAAACTCGCCGTAACGGCGTCAATCATGTTCCCGGCATAATCGTCGAGCTCGACGACGCCGGCCTCCAGCGACGTTGCCGCGGCGATCACGTCCCAAATGGGCATAACGCCGTCGCCGACCGGCAGCTGGGCTGCGGGGTCGGAGGTTACCGGACCGTCCTTGATGTGGATGAACCGGACCCGGTCGCCGAGGCGGGTCAGCAGTGCTGCCGCGTCCTGCCCGCCCACTGCTGCCCAGTACGTGTCCACTTCCAAAATGACTTCAGGATCCAGATGCGCGGCGAGGATCTCCAGGCCGGTGCGGCCATCCGGAAGGGTCTCGAGTTCCCACCAGTGGTTGTGGTACCCCACCCGCACGCCGTAGGCAGCGCCTTTGGCGGCTGCATCGTTGAGGGCGGCGGCAGTGGCGGCGATGTCCGCCTCGGTTTTCCACCGGTCCTCGGGTACGTGCGGGTCAATGACGGTGCCGATTCCCAGCGTCTTCGCGGCGGAGAAGATCTGGTCCTGGTCACTGCGGAGCAACGGGGCGTGTCCGGAGGGTGCGCTCAGCCCGTTTTCCTGCAGGGCCGAGGCGAGCTCCTCCGAGTTCTCGTGGAAGTTGTACGGTTCCACCTGTTCAAAGCCAACCCCGGCAAGTGCCTTGAGCGTTCCCGGGAGGTCCGCCTCCAATTCTCGGCGGACGGTGTACAGCTGAAGGGATAGTCTCACTCTGCGCTCCTCGGAGGCTGGCCGGATCTGGTGGATAACATGCTCGTGGAAAGGCTGTCCGCAGTGCCGGACGGGAATAGCCCGACGGCTGAATATGTGATGCAGAACACTTTCAACCTAGGGAGACTTTTGCCGACAGTCAAGCAAAAGTTGGTCCTGTATTTGATCTTCTGCCGGATGACTTTCTTAAGTGGCCGTGCTATTCGTTAGTGATGACACATTCGCACGCCCTGGCCGCCGCCCGCAGCAGCGGACCAGGAGGGCCTGCGGCTCCGCCGGCAGGGTACCCGGCGGGGGAGATGTTCCAGCTTCTGCGTGATGGACGGGCCCGGACAAGGGCGGAACTGGTCTCCGTTACGGGGCTTGCCCGGTCAACTGTGGCTGCGCGGATCGACGCGCTGCTGGCTACCGGGCTTGTGGGCCCGGCCGGGGACGCGGTGTCCTCCGGCGGCCGGCCGCCGTCGCGTTTTGCCTTCAACCCCGGAGCGAAGATGGTCCTGGCCGCGGATGTGGGCGCCACGCATGTCCGGGTGGCAGGGACGAACCTGGTGGGGACCGAGTTCTTTCGCTCCGCCACGTCCATGCCGGTGTCCTCCGGCCCCGAAGCCGTCCTGGACTGGGTGGTAGCGGCAGGACGGGAAATGCTCGCTGCCGCCGGCCGCCCGGAATCAGAGCTCGCCGGCGTCGGCATCGGGTTGCCCGGACCAGTGGAACATTCCAGCGGACGCCCGGTGAAGCCGCCGATCATGCCCGGCTGGGACGGGTTCGACGTCGTTGGCTACATCCAGCGCGTCCTCCGCGTTCCGGTCCTGGTGGATAACGACGTCAACATCATGGCACTGGGGGAGCGCGCCGCGTACTGGCCCGAACACGATGATGTGCTGTTCATTAAGGTGGCCACCGGCATTGGTGCCGGACTGATCAGCAGCGGGCAGCTGCAGGGCGGAGCCAGCGGAACGGCGGGAGACCTGGGGCATGTGCGGGTTCCGCGGGGCGACGGCATTGTGTGCCGGTGCGGCAACACCGGGTGTTTGGAAGCGGTGGCCTCGGGGCCGGCGCTGGCCCGGGCCCTGCGGGAATCCGGCCTGGAAGCCGAGACCGGCGACGACGTCCTGGCGCTGGCCGGGCACGGAGAGCTGCAGGCCATCCGCGCGCTGCGGCAGGCCGGCCGCGATGTGGGGGATGTGCTGGCCACCTGCGTGAATCTGCTCAATCCGTCGGTGATTGTGATTGGCGGCGGCATGGCTGCCGCCGGCGAGCAGTTGCTCGCCGGCGTCAAAGAAGTGATCTATCAGCGGTCGCTGCCGCTGGCGACGTCCAGCCTGCAGGTTGTTGCCTCCGCAGCCGGAGAGGGCGCCGCTCTGCTGGGCGCGAGCCTGATGGTGACCGATCACCTGCTGTCGCCCGAGGGAATTGAGCGGGAGCTGGCCGCGGCCGCCGGCTAAGTCCGGTGTCCGGGGCCGGACTCAGGGCCGGACTTACCCGGGATCAGAACTGTTAGCAGCCGTCGGGCCCGCAGGCGGGTCCGTCCGCGGACCCTGCGGCCTGGGGAGTCACCATCTGCAGCGGGCGGGATTCCTCCCATGCAGTGTCCAGGGCCTGGGTGAACAGTTCCGGGGGCTGTGCGCCGGAAATGCCGTACTTGCGGTCGATCACGAAGAACGGCACGCCGCTGACGCCAAGCTGCCGTGCTTCGGAGATGTCTGCGTTGACCTCATCAGTGAACTCTCCGTCGGCCAGCATGGTCCGCACCCGCTCCGGATCCAGTCCGGCCTGGCCGCCAATTTCCGCGAGGACCTCCGGGCTGCCGATGTCGCGGCCGTGCTCGAAGTGAGCCGAAAGCAGGGCCTCCTTGACGGCGTCGGCCGCGTCCGTTCCCGCTTCGGTGCGGGCCAAGTGGATCAGCCGGTGCGCGGAGAAGCTGTTGGCCACCACCAGGGAGTCGAAGTCATAGTTCAGGCCAACTCCCGCTGCCTGTGCCGTGACCTGCTCCAGCATTCCGGCCAGCTGCACGGGATCGATGCCCTTGCGCTCACTCAGATACTGGACCTCGGTGCCGTCGTAGTGCTCGGGCAGTGAGGGGTCCAGCTGGTAGCTGCGCCAGGAGACCTCCACCTCGTCACGGTGCTCGAACCCGGCGAGTGCGGCTTCAAAGCGGCGCTTTCCGATGTAGCACCAGGGGCAGGCAATGTCAGACCAAATTTCAACCTTCATGCCGGGTGGAACCTAGGAAGCGGCCGGGACATTCCCGCCGCTGCGGGGTCCCTCACCGGCGGCAGCCTGTGCCACGCCCGTTTCATCCGCCAGCTCAGCGCGGACCCGTCCGTTTCCGCGCACCCAGAGCCGGTACGCGACGAAGAGCAGGCCGATCCAGACGACGCCCACCACCAGGGCAACCCGGGTGTCCGGCATGATGCCCAGCAGCACCACTATGAACGCCATGAAGGCCAGCGCCGCATAGGAGGCAGCAGGCCAGAACGGCACGCCGAATTCCGATGCCGGAAGGCCGCGGCGCTTGATTTCGCGCTTCATCGCGATGTGCGAGAGCAGGATCATCAGCCATACCCACACGGTGGCAAAAGTGGCGATTGACGCGATGATCTTGAACAGGTCCTCGGGCAGCAGGGCGTTGAGGACGACGCCGGCCAGCAGCACGGCGCCCATGGTCGCCACGGTCATCCACGGCACACCGTGGCGGGAAACCTTGGCGAACGAGTTCGGGGCCTGGCCCTGCTGGGCCAGTCCATACAGCATGCGGCCGGCACCGAAGATGTCGGCGTTGATGGCCGAGAGGGCGGCGGTGATGACGACGGCGTTGAGGATGTGCGCGGCGGCGGGGATGCCCAGGGACTCGAAAATCTGCACAAAGGGGCTGGTGGCGCCGTCGATGTCCTGCCACGGGAAGATCATCATCAGCACGGCCAGGGCACAGACGTAGAAGAGCAGGATGCGCACCGGCACGGTGTTGACCGCGGCCGGGATGGCTTTCTTGGGGTTGTCCGCTTCGCCGGCGGTGATGCCCACTGTTTCAATGCCGCCAAAGGCAAACATCACGATGGAGAAGGACGCCAGCAGGCCCCAGAATCCGTTGGCGAAGAAGCCGCCGGAGCCCAGCATGGTCTCCAGTCCCGGGTTGGCCGTGTCCGGCAGGCCGAAGCCGAACACCACAATGGCGGCGCCGCCGATGATCATTGCGAGGATGGCCGTGACCTTGATGATGGAGAGCCAGAACTCGGTCTCACCGAAGACCTTCACGCGCATCAGGTTCAGCGCCGAGATCAGCAGGACGGCGGCGAGGATCCAGATCCACCGCGCGACGTCGGGGAACCAGAAGCCCATGTAAATGCCGAGGGCCGTGACGTCGGCGATGGCGACAATGGCCATTTCAAAGGCGAACGTCCAGCCGGTGATGAACCCGGCGAACGGGCCTAGGTAGCGGCTGGCGTATTGGCCGAAGGACCCCGACACCGGATGCCGGACAGCCATTTCGCCAAGCGCTCGCATGACCAGGAACACAGCGGCTCCACCGATCATGTAGGCCAGCAGGACGGCCGGGCCGGCCGACTGGATGGCGGAGGCTGAGCCGTAAAAGAGGCCGGTGCCGATCGCGGAACCGAGCGCCATGAACCGGATGTGCCTGATATTCAGGCCCCGGGCCAGGGCCTGGGTAAAGGAGGACTTCAAGACAACACACCTTGGGACTAGTGGAGGCAAGCCCAATTTAGGGGCCTATCCATGGTACGCCGGTGCTGGCGGGCCCGCCGTTCGGCCGGTCACACGGCAGCAGGGTCCGTGCCGCTGCCGGCTCCGGACCCTGCTGGCTGTTTCGCTGTCTCCGCCGTTAGACCGCCGCCAGTTCCTGCGCTTCGTGCAGGAACCGTGCGTAGGCCGGCACCGTCAGGAAGGTGGGGAAGTGCTCGCCGCACGCCACCTCCTCGAAGAGCTCCCGGGCGTCGTCGAAGCGGTCACCGTCGAAGCGCTGCAGACCGTTGAATTCCTCCTCCACCAGTTCCTCCACCCACTGGTGCGTGATGATTTCACCTTCGTCCGTGACGGCTGAGGCGTGGATCCACTGCCAGATCTGGGAGCGGGAGATTTCGGCTGTGGCAGCGTCTTCCATGAGGTTGTTGATGGCGGCTGCACCGTTGCCGCGCAGCCACGACTCGATGTAGCGGATGCCCACCTCGATGTTGCTGCGGATGCCGGTCTCGGTGATGACGCCGGGAGTGGCCGCGATGTCCAGCAGGGCTTTGGCATTAGGGATGATGTCTTCGCGGGTCCGCTCCACCTGGTTGGGGTTCCCGCCGAGGACGCCGTCGAACACCTCCATGGCCACCGGCACCAGATCCGGGTGTGCCACCCAGGACCCGTCAAAGCCGTCGTTCGCTTCCCGGGTCTTGTCGGCCCGCACCTTCTCCATGGCGACGTCGTTGGCTGCCGCGTCCTTGCGGTTGGGAATGAAGGCGGCCATACCGCCGATAGCGTGGGCTCCCCGGCGGTGGCATGCCCGGACCAGCTGCTCGGTGTAGGAGCGCATGAACGGTGCGGTCATGGTCACCATGTTCCGGTCCGGCAGCACAAACCGCGGGCCGCGGGTACGGAAGTTCTTGATGACCGAGAAGATGTAATCCCAGCGTCCGGCATTCAGGCCGGCGGCGTGGTCCCGCAGTTCGTAGAGGATTTCCTCCATTTCGAAGGCGGCGGTGATGGTCTCGATCAGCACCGTGGCGCGGATGGTGCCCTGCGGGATGCCGAGCAGGTCCTGGGCCAGGACAAAGATGTCATTCCACAGCCGGGCTTCGAGGTGGTTTTCGATCTTGGGCAGGTAGAAGTAGGGGCCGCGGCCCTGTGAGATCAGGCGCTGGGCGTTGTGGAAGAAGTACAGGCCAAAGTCCACGATGCCGCCGGCGATCGGGGTGTTGTCCACCAGCATGTGCTTCTCGGGGAGGTGCCAGCCGCGGGGGCGGACCACGATGGTGGGCAGGTCCGTCAGGGAGGAGCCCTTGACCTTGTAGTCCTTGCCCTCGGGGGAGGTGAAGTCGATGCGGCGGTCCAGCGCGTCGCGCAGGTTCAGCTGTCCATTGATGACGTTGGCCCACGACGGCGTGGAGGAATCTTCCATGTCGGCCAGCCACACCTTCGCGCCGGAGTTGAGGGCGTTGATGGTCATCTTGCGGTCCACCGGGCCGGTGATTTCCACGCGGCGGTCCTCCAGCCCGGGGGCCGTGGGGGCGACTTGCCAGGAATCGTCCTCGCGGATGCTCCGGGTTTCCGGCAGGAACGCCGGGTCGGCTCCGTTGGAGATCTGCGACCGGCGGGCCTGGCGCTGCTGCAGCAGTTCCTGCCGGCGGCTGGCCGTGGCCCGGTGCAGCGCCTTGATGAAGTCCAACGCCTGCGGGGTGAGGATTTCCTCCTGCCGCCGAACGGCGGGAGCGGTGAGGGATATACCGTTCAGGGTGATCGGGTCATTCATGGCGTTCTCCTTCGGGTCTTTCAAGGCTGGGGGGGATTGCTGAGGGATAACTTCTGCTGAGGATCCGCCGGGATGGCAGAAAGTGCTCTTTCCGGATGGGGTTAGTGCACTTTCTGCCATCTCGCGGTGAGTTGGGAGGTGAGGGGTTTAGTGGAACTGGGCGGATTCCGTGGAGCCGGCCAGGGCCAGAGTGCTGCCGTTCGGGTTCAAAGCGGTGGCAATGGCGTCGAAGTATCCGGTGCCGACCTCGCGCTGGTGCTTGGTGGCCGTGTAGCCGCGGGATTCGGATCCGAACTCCTTTTCCTGCAGTTCCACGTAGGCACTCATGCCGTTGCGTGCATAGCCGTGGGCCAGGTCGAACATCGAGTAGTTCAGGGCGTGGAAACCGGCCAGGGTGATGAACTGGAACTTGAAGCCCATGGCTCCGAGTTCGCGCTGGAACTTGGCGATGGTGTCGTCGTCCAGGTGCTTTTTCCAGTTGAAGGACGGCGAGCAGTTGTAGGCCAGCATCTGGTCAGGGAACTCCGAGCGGACAGCTTCGGAGAATTTGCGGGCCAGTGCCAGGTCCGGTGTTCCGGTTTCCATCCAGATCAGGTCGGAATATGGGGCGTAGGCCTTGGCCCGGGCAATGCAGGGTTCAATGCCGTTGCGGACCTTGTAGAACCCTTCGGCGGTGCGCTCGCCTGTGATGAACTCCTGGTCCCGCTCATCGACGTCGGAGGTAATCAGTGTTGCCGCTTCGGCATCGGTGCGGGCAATGACCACGGTGGGCGTTCCGGCGACGTCGGCCGCGAGGCGTGCGGCGTTCAGGGTGCGGACGTGCTGCGCGGTGGGGATGAGCACCTTCCCGCCGAGGTGGCCGCACTTTTTCTCCGAGGCCAGCTGATCCTCCCAGTGAACACCGGCGGCACCTGCCTGAATCATGGACTTCATCAGTTCGTACGCGTTCAGCGGCCCGCCAAAGCCGGCTTCAGCGTCGGCAACGATCGGCACCAGGTAGTCGTCGACGGTGGAGATGCCCTCGGCGAATTCGATCTGGTCGGCGCGCAGCAGGGCGTTGTTGATGCGGCGGACAACGGTGGGAACCGAGTTGGCCGGGTAGAGGGACTGGTCCGGGTAGGTGTGGCCGGAGTTGTTGGCATCGGCGGCGACCTGCCAGCCGGAGAGGTAGATGGCCTTCAGGCCGGCCTTGACCTGCTGCACGGCCTGGTTTCCGGTGAGGGCGCCGAGGGCGTTGGTGTAGCCGGTGTCGCCGGCGTTGCGGACCTGGTCCCACAGCTTTTCAGCACCGCGGCGGGCCAGCGTGTGCTCTTCGGAGACGCGCCCGCGGAGCCGGACGACGTCGTCGGCCGTGTAATCACGCTCGATGCCTTCCCAGCGCGGGTTGGTGGCCCAGTCGGAAGCGAGCTGCTCGGCCGTGGGGGCGGTGTTCTGGTCCTGGGTCATTTCGAACGTCTCCTTGAAAGGTTTTCCTGCAACCGCCGTTTTCTGGGCGATTCCTGCTGTGGAACCAACACTGCGGCAATAACAACACCCTTTCCAGAGGTTTTCTCTGGCAAGAAACGCACTTCTTCGCATAATCTAAAAATGTGACCGAGACAACATGGAACCGGCCCGCTCCGGCAACCCGTAAGCAGGATCCCGGCTCCGACCTCGAACGGACGGTGGACGTGATCAGCATGGGCCGGCGCATCCGGCACCTGCGCAAATCCAAGGGGATGACCCTGGACGATCTTGGTGCCGCGGTAGGCACGGTGGCGTCCCAGTTGTCACTGATCGAGAACGGCAAACGGGAACCCAAACTGGGCATGATGCAGTCCCTGGCCGCCGCTCTGGACGTCAGCATCGACCAGCTGCTCGGTTCGGAGCCTCCCAGCAGGCGTGCAGCCCTGGAGATTGAGCTTGAGCGTGCCCAGCGCGGACCGCTCTATGCGTCCCTCGGTCTGCCGAAGGTGCGAATCAGTTCGCGCCTGCCCACCGATGTGCTCGAATCGCTGGTGGGGCTGCAGTCCGAGCTGGAGCGTCGGCTCAATGAGCAGGTGGCCACTCCGGAGGAAGCCCGCAGGGCAAACGGTGAGCTGCGGAAGATGATGCGTGAGCGCGACAACTACTTTCCGGAGTACGAAGAGGCGGCGCAGCAGGTGTTGGACTCGGTGGGCCACACATCCGGTCCGCTGTCCCAGCATGTCATTGCCGACATTGCCGCCCATCTGGGCTTCGCCCTGCACCACGTTGCCGATCTGCCGCACTCCACGCGTTCCGTGACCGACCTGAAAAACCGGCGGATCTACCTGACCCAGTCCCAGCGTTCGGACCACGACCCGCGGTCGGTGCTGCTGCAGGCGCTGGGCCACTATGTCCTGGGGCATCAGACACCGAGCAGCTATGGCGAGTTCCTCAGCCAGCGCGTGGCCACCAATTACTTTGCCGCCGCCCTGCTGCTGCCGCAGAACGCCACCGTCGAGTTTCTGCAGCGTGCCAAGGCGGCCAAGGAGATTGCCGTGGAGGACATCCGCGACGCCTTTGCCGTGTCCTACGAGACGGCCGCCCACCGGTTTACCAACCTGGCCACCAGGCACCTGGGCATTCCCACCCATTTCCAGAAGGTCCATGAGTCCGGCATCGTTTACAAGGCCTACGAAAATGACGGCGTGACGTTCCCGGCCGACCACACCGGTGCCATTGAAGGCCAGCCGATCTGCCGGTACTGGACATCGCGGGAGGTCTTCGCCGTGCCGGACAAGTTCAGCGCCTTCAACCAGTACACCGATACCCCGGCCGGAACGTACTGGTGCACCGCCCGCACCGAGCGCAGCTCCGGCGGCCTGTTTTCGCTGAGCATTGGGGTCCCCTATGCCCACGTGAAGTGGTTCCGCGGGCGCGACACCACAGCCCGGTCCAAGTCCCGCTGCCCGGACCCGGACTGCTGCCGCACACCTCCCGGTGAACTGGCCTCGGAGTGGTCCGGATTTGCCTGGCCCAGTGCACGCGCACACTCCCATCTGCTCGCCGCCCTGCCGCCCGGGGCGTTTCCGGGGGTGGACGAGACCGAGGTGTATTCCTTCCTGCAGGCGCATTCGGGGGACTGACGACGGTGCTGGCACTGGTTCCAGCCCGCGAGGAAGCCGGCGGGGGACTGACCGAAACCGCGTCAGCCGCTAGGGTGGGTCCATGCCAGAGATGCCCGAAGTGCAGGGTCTCGTTGACTTCCTGCGGGAAAAGCTCCTACCGCCCGGTGCCCCGCCGGCTGTCATCTCCGATGTGGAGGTGCCGTCCTTCGCGGTCCTGAAGACTGCCGACGTGCCGCTGGACGAGCTGAAATCCGCTCCCGTATCCGGTGTCGAACGCCGGGGCAAGTTCATTGTCCTCAGCGCCGGCGGGGTCCACCTGGTGATGCATCTGGCCAAAGCGGGCTGGCTGCGGTGGTCCGATGCGCTGAAGCCGGGACGGCTGCGGCCTGGCAAGGGCAGCATGGCCCTGCGGGTGCGCTTCGCCCCGGGGGCAGGGGTCCCGGGGGACAAAACAAGCAACGACGGCGGCGCCGAGCCGGGCTTCGACCTCACGGAAGCCGGAACGAAAAAATCACTGGCGGTTTATCTCGTGCGGGACCCCTCCGACGTTCCGGGCATCGCCCGGCTGGGGCCCGAGGCGTTCGACGTCGACTTCGAGACCTTCGCAGGGCTTGTCGCCGGGCACCGCGGTCAGATCAAGGGACTGCTGCGGGATCAGTCAGTGATTGCCGGCGTCGGCAATGCCTACAGCGACGAAATCCTGCACGCCGCCCACCTGTCGCCGTTTGCCACGGCCGCCAAGCTCAAGCCCGAAGAGGTTTCCCGGCTGTTCGAGGCACTGCGCGCGGTTCTCGAGTCGGCAAACGCCAACGCGTCCGGCCGTCCGGCGGCAGAGTTGAAGGATTCCAAGCGTCGGGCCATGCGTGTTCATGGCCGCACCGGAGAACTCTGCCCGGTGTGCGGCGACACAGTCCGTGAGGTCTCGTTCGCCGATTCCTCGCTGCAGTACTGTCCCACCTGCCAAACCGGAGGAAAGCTGCTTGCGGACCGGAGGCTGTCCCGGCTGTTGAAGTAGGCACACCAAACACAGAAGAGCAGGTCCCGGATTGCTCCGGGACCTGCTCTTTGTCGTGCTGTTGGTTACTGCGTTTCGGAACTAGGTCCTTTCGGAACTAGAAGGAGTTGCAGCCGCCGTTTTCGTTGGTGTACGTGTCCAGGCGGTGAATGAACGCCGCCATGGCTTCACGGGACACATTCTCGTACGGGTGGAAGCTGGCATCCGGGTAACCGGTGGAAACACCGGAATCCTTCATCCACGAGATTTCCTTGTGGAACTGGTTGTCCGCAGGAACGTCGGTGAACGATGCCGTACCCGGTGCCTGGTAACCCAGGGCACCTTCAACGGAGCACTGCTCACCGGCGAACCGGTTCATGAAAGCTGCCATTGCGTCACGGGCCACCGGGGCGACCGGGCGGAACGTTCCGTCCGGGTAGCCGGTGGAGATCCCCGTTGACGCGAGCCAGGAGATTTCCTTGTAGAACTGGGCATCCGGTGCAATGTCCGTGAACGGGGATACATCCGGTGCGTCGTATGCCGGCGAGCCGGCCAGCCGGTACAGGAACGCAGCCATGGCGTCACGGTTGACGGAGCCCCATGGGACGTACGAGCCGTCGGGGTAACCGGTGGTCAGGTCCTGGTCAGCCATCCAGTTGATGTCATCTTCGAACAGGCCGCCCGGAACGTCGGGGAAGCGCAGCGGGCCGAGTTCAATCTTGGCCACCTGGTCCTTGACGCCTTCGGCGTTGTGGTGGTGCAGGAACAGTGCCTTGCCTTCGGTGGTGGAAGCCTGCCGGTTGACCGCCAGGGTGGCGGCGTCGGCGTCCACGAAGACGTTGGCTTTTTCCGTGCCCGGGGCGCCCTGGAACCACATGGCCGGTTCCGTGACGTTGAAGCCGATCCAGTCGGTGGAATCGACCGGAACGTTCTGGCCGCTTTCATCGACGCTCAGGGCGTTGGAGGTGGTCACGCGGTACTGGACCGGTGCCGACTTCGTCAGGTCCATGCCGAGGGCCGCTGCCGGGATCGGCAGGGTCAGCACGTTGGTGTCGAAGTTATTGGTATCCCTGTCTCCGAGTGTGCCGTTGACCGGGAAAACGCCCAGCGACTTGCCCAGCGTTCCACCCGTTACCGGGTAAAGCGAGAAGACCAGCTGGTCCAGGCCCGAGGCCGAACTTGTGAGGGCCGCAAAGTCGGTTGCCCCGTCGCTGTTGGTGTCGAGTTCAACGATCACGTCGCTGTTGCTGTTCAGCGAAGGCCAGTTCTCCCAGGTGCTCAGCCCGATGTTCAGGGTGGCGTCTTTCAGATCACCCTTGGCGGCAACGAGCGCCGGAACATTGGAGGCAGCACCGACGGTGCGCAGATCCAGGGAGTACAGGGACTCGAGTGCCAGATTGCTCTTGCGCTCGCTCTCGGCACCCAGGACCAGCGGGGTTACCAGCGAAAGGTAGGCTTCGCTGTCCTTGCCCTGGTCCAGGCCGCGCCCGCTGAAGGTAGTCAGCGCGGAGAGCGCTGAATCATCGGCGAACGTGATCTTGGAGCTGGCCTTCATATTGGAGGTCGGCTTGGGCGCGGAGTACACCGGTACCCGAAGCGTCTGGGTGGTTTCACTCGTCAGCTGCAGCCGCCCGGAGGCTTCGGCGATGAACTGGCGAGCGTTGCCGCCCTGGGTCTTTTCGGCGGCCGGGTCGATCGTCTTGGCCAGCGCCGTGGGATCCGCGATGCTCAGGGTGACGGGGACCGTGGCCTTGCCGTTGGCGGGAACGGACACGGGATCAGTGCTCGTGCTGATGACTACGCCCGGAACCTTCGTGGCGGCCAGGTACTCAGCCGTGAACGTCTGCGGGGAGTCTCCCTTGTTTTCCACGGTGATCGAGCGGGTGAGCTTGATCGGCTTGGCGCCGAGTTCCAAGACACCGAAGTTCACCGAAGTGAGACGCGGGTTCTCGGAATCGTAGGCCAGGACCTTGGTCTCCAGTGCGTCGAGCGCGTCGACGCGTCCGGAACCAACGCGGTTCGGGGCGTAGGCGATGCCGTCAGCGGTCAGGAGATCGTGGGTGGCCGTGTTCATGATGACCGACTTGACCTCGTAGGGGTTGTAGTCGGTCGCTGCGATCACCAGGGCCGCGATGCCGGCAACGTTCGGAGCCGCCATCGATGTTCCGCTCTTGATGGAGGCGCCGGTTCCGGTGCCCACCTGTGCGGACTTGATCTGCGTACCCGGAGCAGCGACATCAGGCTTGATGACGCCGTTGGAGCCGTGGACGCCGCGAGAAGAGCTGGGGTTCAGGGTGTCGAGTGCGCCGGACTGGCCGGTTACTGTGCCCACGAGTGCGGGGGACAGCTCGAGTTCAAGCGTTCCCGCCTCGGCAGCGGGGCGCAGCTCCTCGGAGGAATCCGCGGTCAGCTGGATTCCCGGAATCAGCGCGTTGCCGCCCACTCCGGCATCAAAGCCGTTGAGGGTGGAATCGACGACGACGCCGGCGTAGCCTGCCTTCTCGGCGTGGTCCCAGCGGACCTTGGAGCCGCATTCGCGGGTGTTGGAGTCGTCGTCCCAGGAAAGCCACACCCACTTGCCGGCGTTGTCGCCGGCATCCAGGGGAGCACATCCGTCGGAGTTGTCGCCGTCCGGGCCCATGACAACGGTGCCGGTGAGGGCATCCCCCGGGGCAGCGGCGTAGTTGAAGCTCGCCGTGTACTGGCCGGATGCGGATCCTGCCGCGGGGGCCAGGACCTTGGCGGCGTCGAGGGTTGTCTGCGAGCCGACACTGTTGGCTACGGTCAGTGCTGTTTCAGCGCTGCCCGGCGAACCGCCGATGTCGTAGATGTCGCCTGAGTTTCCGGACGAAACCACCGACAGGATGCCCTGGGCGGTCAGCGCGTTGACGATGTCGTTTTCAGGATCGTCATACGCGGGGAAGGTCGAGCCCAGGGACATGTTGACTACCTGGGCGCGGTCGCTGAAATCACCGTCGCGGTTGGGGTCCAGGACGAAGTCCAGTGCCTGGCCGACCACCTCGGAGGAGCCGTCGCAGCCGAAAACGCGGACGGCGACGATCTTGGCTTTGGGGGCAGTCCCCGGGCCGATGCCCATCGCGTTGACGGTTTCAGCGGTGAGCTCTGAATAATCACCTGTGAAGGTGCTGCCGTCGGCATTGGTGCCGTAGCCTGCTGCGGTGCCGGCCACATGCGAGCCATGGCTCTGGCAGTCCAGCGGGTTGGCGTCGGGCTTCGGGATGGGGCTGTACAGTTCCGGGTCGGAGGGGTCGGCGTTGTAGTCGTCGCCCACCAAGTCCCAGCCGCCGGCAAACTTCTCCGGATCGTAGAGGCCTGATTCCGGGGTCGGCATCTCATCGGAAGCCTGCGCCTGCTTATAGGCGTCCAAGGTGCCCGGGCCGCCGAAGTCGGAGTGGGTGTAATCGAGACCTGTGTCCAAGACGGCAATGGTGACGCCTTCACCGGTCTGGTCCCGCTGAACCCATGAATCCAGGGCCCGGACGTCAATATCGCCGCCCTTGTTCTCATGCGTCTTGGGGACAATGCCGGTGATCTTTGCGACGTCGCCGCGGGATGCCAATGCCCTGATGGCTTCCGCATCACCGTTGATGGCAACACCGGGGATCGTATTGGTGGTGGTGTAAATGATGCTGGAGGAAGCCTGTGCGGCAACCTCCTCAGCCTGCGACTCGATCGATGCGCGGATCTGCTGCACCTCGGCGACCTTATTAATGGGCGCCGCAAGTCCGTCGAGGACTTCCTGCGGCTGGGTCTGCTCAAAGGCGCCTTTGCCGGTGAACTGAACGAATACTGAGACTGGCCCCTGCTTGGTGGACAAATCCGCAGAGACCTTGAGCTCCGGCGTCACGCGGGCGAGGCCCTGTGCCGTCGGATCGCCCTGCGTGTTCCCCTCCACGGCCGAAGCCGGGGTCCACATGCTGGAGACCAAGGCCAGGCCGGCCAGTGCCGCCAGCGTGGCCTTTCCCGATCTCCGGTGGTTTGGATTATTCATACTTCTCCTTCATAAAAGAGGCTGCCGGAGCCTGGGGTCGGAATTTTTGATTCCGAATCCCACCGACCGAGACTTGGCAATGAGGTATTGAGTAATGGCGAAGCTGGGGTAGTTCCACGATTTATGGTCAGGAGAAACCGGGGCGCTACCTGTACCTTTGTTCCTCCATTAACGGATGTCAACAGTAAGGACGGATCATTTCACCGGCACCGTTCCCCGTTGACCGATATCCGCGGTGCTGGCGGGTGCCGGTATCGTGGAGGGTGAAGTGGAGCCAAACCCCGGGAGCCAAGTGTCAGCGCCAGCATCACCGTCCGTAGCCGTCATCGTCAGGACCAAGGACCGTCCGCAATTCCTGGAGCGGGCGCTCACCGATGTATTTGCCCAGACATACCGCGGATTCCGGGTGGTTATCGTCAATGACGGGGGCAACCCCGAACAGGTCAAAGCGGTGCTGGGCAGGCTTCCCAACGCCGACCGCGGGCTGGTCACCGTGGTGAACCACGAGTCAAGCCGGGGGATGGAGGCAGCATCCAATTCCGGCATCCGCAGCTGTGACTCCACGTACATTGCGATTCATGATGACGATGATCTCTGGCACCCGGAATTTCTGAAGCGAACCGTCCGTCATCTGGAAAATTGCTCCGACGCAGGGGTTGTCGTACGGACGAACATACGCTACGAGGAAATTGTTGACGGAGAAATCCGGGAAACAGGTTCCGAACCTTTCTGGGCGAATATCCAGCAGATATCCCTCGGCGAGATGCTCCAGGTTAACCGTGCCGTACCTATTTCCTTCCTGTACCGCCGCTCCCTGCATGAAGAACTCGGTTATTACGACGAAAAAATGGATGTCTGCGGTGATTGGGAATTCAACATCCGTGTCCTGTCGCGCCATCCGATCGGGTTCCTGGACGGTGAGCCTCTTGCTTTCTGGAGTCAGCGGCCCGCCGCCAGCGGCACCGACGCCAACAGCATCTTCGACAAAGCGGAAGACCACCGGCGCTTTGACCGCAGGGTCCGGGATGAGTATCTGCGCAAGGATCTGACCCAAGGCGGTCTGGGAATCCTGCTTGAGGTCAGCCGCCTGATGGCCGACCAGAGGGAGCTGCTGCTGGAAAACCAGCGGCGGATGGACGCAATGCAGGCACAGCTCACCGATGCGCTGAATCACCTTGAGGACACGGTCACCCACCGGACCAGCTTTAGTGGCCTCCTACGGCGGGGAAGCACGGCAGCGGCAGCGCTGCGGAGTGCGCTGCTGAGGAAACCCCGGCCGTGACCTCCCGTGTTGCGGTCCTGGCTGACCTCGGACAGGACGTGTACCACGCCGGTGACGAAGCCATGGGGCATGCGGCCGCGGATGAACTGCGCAGCCGCGGTTTTCAGGTGCTCCTGCTTTCCCGGAATCCGGCCCAGACGGAGCGGCTTTTTGATGCCCCGGCAGCCGCCACGCTGCCCTTTCCCTGGCCACCGGCAGAACGCGAGTCCTATCTGGGGCACATCCGTGCCCATTTGGCAGGCACTTCGGAGTTGCCCCCGGAAGACCCGGCCCGGGCACTGATCGAGGTGCTGTCCGAGTGCGACGGCCTTTTGATCGCCGGCGGCGGTAATTTGAACTCGCGGTACGGCTGGCTGCTGTATGAGCGGGCCGCAGCGGTGGTCATTGCGCGGGCGCTGGGCAAGCCCGTGGTCATATCCGGTCAGACACTGGGACCGCAGCTGACCGCTCCGGACGCCATCGTGTTGGCCGAAATGCTGCTCGCCGCGGACCTGTGCTCCATGCGGGAGCCGGCATCACTGCAGCTGGCACGCAGCATGGGTGTCCCGGCTGCCGCAGGGCTGGACGATGCGTCGTTCCTGACACCCGCGGCGTCGTCCGAGCCCGCAGCAGCCTCCGGAACAGCAGCGGTAAACGGTGTCCAGGACCTGCCCGGCAGCGGATACGTAGCCGTGACGGTTGCTCCTCTTTCCGAGGGGCGGGAGGACTTGTTCGCCCAGCTTGGAGCGGAGCTGGACAGCCTGCACGGCCAGACCGGACTGCCGGTGGTCTTCGTTCCCCACATGGGGATCGGTGCCGACCAAGGCTGGGACATGGCCGCGCACGCCAGGATTGCCGGTGCCATGAGCACTCGATCCCTGCAGCTCCCGGTTCTCCCGGCACGGGACGTCGCCGGGATTACCGCAGGCGCCGCCATGGTGCTCACCACCCGGTACCACCCCGCGGTGTTCGCGCTGTCAGCCGGAGTTCCGGTCCTGGGCCTTGCCCCGGACAACTACAGCGGAGTTCGAATCAGCGGAGCCATGGGAAATTGGGGACTGTCGGACTTCGTCCTCCCGGTTCCCGCGCTGGGGGAGGGCCTGCTCGGTCCTGCCCTGTCGGAAGCCTGGGAGCGCCGTTCCGATATTTCCGGCCATCTGGCGGAAGTGCTTCCGTCCCGCTCCGCGTGGAGCCAATCGTGGTGGGACGCGGTGGCCGCCGTCTTCCAGCAGGCATCACCGGCATCCCGATCCGCTGTGGATCTGCCCGGGACGCAGCGTTTTTCCGCCACCGGACCCTGGCTTGCCGCGGCGCAGCAAAGCCAGGGGAAATTCTACGGCCGGTCTGGCCTGGAAGCGCAGGCCCGGGTCGAAGAGGACCGGATGCGCTCCTACATGGAACAAGAGCGCCGGGGCTACGGGGAGCTGCAGTCGGAGCACGAGCGGCTGCTCTCATCGCGGACGGTCAAGAGCGCCCTTTTCCTGCACCGGGTCTACACCAAGCTTTTTCGGCGCTAGCGGACCCAGCTCGGCGCTAAGCTCCCTGCCGCCGGCCTCAACCGGCGGCAGGGTTGCTGCGGGGACCTAGAGTGCGGGTCCGTTGCCCGCGTTGCCCTGCCACAGAGCGTCAAACGGAGCGTTGGAAGCGACCCGGTTGCGGATTCCCTCGGTGACAAACGCCTTGGCGGTTTTAGCGGCAGCCAGTGGCGTTGCACCCTTGGCGAGCTCGGCCGTAATCGCCGCCGCAAGCGTGCAGCCGGCGCCGCTGACGGCAACATCTCCGACCTTCGGTGCCCGCAGCACCTCCATGGTCTTGCCGTCGTAGAAAACGTCGACGGCGTCGTCGCCTTCGAGGCGCACCCCACCCTTGGCCAGGACCACTGCGCCGGAGCTTTCGTGGATGCGGCGTGCAGCTTCCTTCAGGTCCTCAACGCTTTCAATGGCATCCATTCCGGCCAGGGACATGGATTCGAAGTGGTTGGGGGTGACGAAGGTCGCCAGGGGAAGGATTTGGGCCTTCAGCGCCTGGTCGGTGTCCAACGCGGCTCCCGGTTCCTGGCCCTTGCAGATCAGGACCGGGTCCAAGACGATATTCGTCCATTCCTGGCTCTGGAGGGCCTTTGCCACGGTGTCGATGGTGGCCGGGGTGCCCAGCATGCCGAGCTTGACGGTATTGAGGTCATAAGCGGTCTGGATTGCCTCGAGCTGATCACTGATCACCTGGGCATCAACGGGGACGAACCGGTGGTTCCAGTTGTCCTTCGGGTCGAAGGACACGATGCAGGTAAGGGCCGCAATGCCGTAGGTTCCCAGTTCTTGGAACGTTTTGAGGTCGGCCTGGGCGCCGGCGCCACCGGTGGCTTCGGAGCCGGCAATGGTCAGGGTGACAGCCGGGGCAGCGTTTCCGGCGGAGTGTGTGTTAGCAGACATGACACCATCTTCCACCTAAAGGGTTAGCTGGTGCCACCGGGGCCCCGGAGCTGATGACTCCGGGCTTTGCGCAGTGGGAAAGGCGCCGGAACACCCGCTAGGGATAGGCGCGGGCAAATCTCCAGATGACGGCCCGTCCGGCGGCCATGGACACCCCAATGGCCGAAGCCATCAGCAGTGGCACTGCCACTGAGTGAACAACGAGGCCAATAATGAGCCACGCTGCCAAGGTCGGCACCACAAAGAACGCCAGTATGTGGATGCCCTGGTTCAGGACGCGCCGCAGCGACCAGCCAAGGATCACGGCCACGGGCAGTGCGGTGAAAAGTCCCAGGCCCGCGGCGTAAAACGCGGCGACGATGACGGTCCACACGTATCCCCAGAAATCCCGGGCCGTGCCCCAGCCGACAACCACCGTCGCAATTGAGGCCAGGACAAGGCATGCAACGAGATAACCGAGGGCGGCAGCCAGCGGTCCCGGAAGCACCCGCGGTTCCGGGTGCACGGTGTCGGTTGCGGCCAGCGGAGGAAGTGCGACGTCGTCGTCGGCTTTGTCAGTCATCGCGTCTGGCCCCCTGGAATAGGTGAACAACATCTTCCACGATATTGCGGACCACGGGTAGGCGGGAGAGGATAACCAGCTTTGCGGCGAGCGGGGCGATGCTGTCAGCGAGCCGGCGGGAGCGCCGTTGTCCGGGGGAACGGTCATAGATCCAGAACAGGGTGACGCCCATGTGCACCAGCCACAGCAGCTCGGGCAGGTCATCCCGGATGGCAAGCGGCGGCTGGGGCCGGGACACCGTCACCGCCTGCCGGAACAGTGCGATCGATTTGGCCCGGCCGATCCCCGCCTCGGCGGGGGTTTGGCGGCCGCGGCGGGCAGGAGCGGGCGACGGCGGCATCGCCAGCCGCAGAAAATGTGCCCCGAAGTCGTGGTAAGGGCCCATGATGTCCAGATGGGCGAGCAGGATCAGCCTCAGGTGTTCACCCAAGTTGTGCCCCTCGCGCAGCAGCGGCAGCGTCCGGCTGCGGTGTTCATCCTGCAAGAGCTTGTACAGCTCGGCCACAAGCTCGTCCTTGGACCGGAAGTAGTAATACGCGTTGCCCACCGAAACGCCCGCATGTTCCGCGACGCTCCGCATGGTCGTCTTGGCGTATCCCTGGGTCTGAAAAAGCTCGAGCGCTGAATCGATCAGCTGCCGCCGGGTCTGCTCACTCTTGACCGTGGCGGCCATTAACGCTCCTTGTGTTCAGTTGCAGCTCCGCACGGTGACGGGCACGCCCGCCAGTACATCACATTTTTGAACGCGTTCAAAAAGTGCTGCACCGCGTCCGGAGTGCCGGTACCCCACTCCCTGCAAGCCCTGCATCGTTTGCTGCCGCACGGAACGTGGCAGAATTGACGACGGCCCTTCATCGGCCGCCCGGTGCAGCGGGCACAGTGCTAATACAGCCGGACACCTTCGGCGAACCACTACGAAACGGAATTTCCATGCGCACCTCCACCGGCGTCGATCCGACGCCAGCTCCGGCTTTTGCATCCCGGGGCGGCTCGCACTACGACATCATCCTGACGGTGATGTGCGTGGTGATCGTCATTTCCAACATCGGCGCCACCAAGGGCGTTGTGCTGGGGCCGATCTTCGGTGATTTCAGCATCGTGACTGACGGCGGTTTTTTCCTCTTCCCCCTGGCGTACATCCTGGGCGACGTCATCAGTGAGGTTTACGGCTTCAAGGCCGCCCGCCGGGCGATCTTCACCGGATTTGCGGTGTCTGCGGTGGCTGCCCTCAGCTTTGCCGTCATCATTGCGCTGCCGGGGTTCGACGACGACTACGGGCAGGCCAAGCAGGCGGCCTTTGAACTGGCGCTGGGTCCGGTATGGCAGATCGTCGCAGCCAGCCTGCTGGGTTTCCTGGCCGGGCAAACCCTGAACTCCTGGGTGCTGGTGAAGATGAAGGAGCGGTTCCGTGAACGCGCCCTCGTTGGCCGGCTCATGGCCTCCACCGGTGTCGGAGAATTCGCCGACACGCTGATCTTCTGTGCCATTGCCGCACCCATTATTGGCATTACCGATGCCGGTGCCTTCATCAACTACGTCATCTTCGGCTTCGTGTACAAGACACTCATCGAGTTCCTCTTTGTGCCGGTGACCGCCGTCGTCATCAAGGCAATCAAGAAGCGCGAGCCCAGCTACGCCGCGTCTGCAGCTTCCTCTCCGTCAGCTTCCTCCCCGGCCGCGCAGTAAAGGCGGGGGAGCACCTCCGAGGTGACTGATCCCCGCAGGCTCTTTTGCACGCGTGTTTTTTGCTCTAGCGTCGCAGGCATCGCCGTTCACTGGCGGCGGTGAGGTGCGGTCCCGGCGGCTGAGCTGTGCGGGGGCCGGCAGCGGCAAACCACGCTGAGGAGGAACAACCATGGTGCAGGAGAGCGGTAAAGGGGACGGGCGGGACAGCAGCCGGAAGGCGGGCGGCTCGTTCCCCGGCCTCGATGACGATGCCGACGGCGCAGGGGAAGCTGCCGATAATGAGGGTTTCCACTCCGGGCCCGAGATTGCCGAAGACTCGGCAGCAGCCGGGGACGGGTCACCGGCCGGCGGGCCGGAAGACCCGGCGGAAGAGGACCAAAGCCCCGTCGGAGAGCAGGACCCCGAGCAAAACCCGCCACTTCCCAGAACCTGGAATTAGCGGCATGCCTGCACCTGTTGCGGGTGCAGGCAAACCTCCGGGCTTCGGCCGGAGTCGACGGAGTGCGGCGTCTTCCTAGGGCTTGGCGCTGTAGTACTTTCCGAGGGTGTCCGCCTTGAAATCAAAGAAGGACCCGTCCTCGATGGCAAGCCGCGCGTCGTCGACCAGTTTCACGGTGAAGCGCTCGTTGTGGATCGACACCAGGGTGGATGCCACCATTTCCTTGGCCCGGAACAAGTGGTGGATGTACGCCTTGGTGTAGTGCGCGCAGGCGTAGCAGTCACAACCCTCGACCAGCGGCGTGAAGTCCTTCTTGTAGCGGGCGTTGGACAGGTTCAGCCGACCGTAGGGAGTGTAGAAGGCACTGGTGCGGGCCACCCGGGTGGGGGACACGCAGTCGAAGGTGTCGGCCCCGTTCTCGATGGCCGTAAAGATGTCGTCGGGTTCGGAAATACCCAACAGGTGGCGGGGCTTGTCCTCGGGCAGTTCCTCCGTGCACCAGCGCACGATCGTTCCGAGGTTCTCTTTCTCGAGGGCTCCGCCGATGCCAAAGCCGTCAAAGTCCATCGCTCCCAGGTCACGGGAAGCCTTGCGGCGCAGATCCTCGTACTGCGCGCCCTGCAGCACGCCAAAGAGTGCCTGGTACGGCTTGCCGACGCGTTCCTCGGTAAGCCTGAGGTGTTCGGTGATGCAGCGCTGTGCCCACAGGCGGGTCCGTTCCAGGGACATCTCCTGGTAGGCGCGGGAGTTCATCAGCGTTGTCAGTTCGTCGAACGCAAACATGATGTCCGCCCCGATCTGGTGCTGGACCTGCATGGAGACCTCGGGGGTGAACCGGTGCTTGTCTCCGTTGAGATGCGATTTGAACCAGACGCCGTCGTCGTCAATGTGCGCGAGGCGTTCCTTGCCCGGCGCGACCGCGTCATCCGCGCCGGTCGCATGGGTGGTGCCGTCAGCGTTCATGTTGATGACCTTCTTGAAGCCGGCGCCCAGGCTCATCACCTGGAATCCGCCCGAGTCGGTGAAGGTGGGGCCGGACCAGTTCATGAACTTACCCAGGCCGCCTGCAGCGTCCAGGACGTCGGGGCCCGGCTGCAGGTACAGGTGGTAAGCGTTGGCCAGCAGCGCCTGCGCACCCAGGTCAGCCATGGACTCTGGCAGCACCGCCTTAACAGTCGCCTTTGTTCCTACGGCGATGAAGGCGGGAGTGGCGATCTCCCCGTGCGGCGTGGTGATGGTGCCGGTGCGGCCCTGAAACTCACCGCCGTTTGCCTGCGTCTGCTCGGCTGTTGGGGCAGTGGTTTCGCGAAGGCGCTTACCGAGGGCAAAGGAGAACGTTGATGAGGACACCCCTCCATTTTGCCTTACCCTCCGCCATGGTGGATTCGCCCGCCGCATTGGAGCTGCCCCTTCGCGGACGGTGGGACGTCCGCCACATTGTTCCGGGGCAGGTGAGCTCCCGGAGTACGGTGGAAAGTGCGGTTTTGGCCGCTCCACACCCCGATTCTGAAAGGCCGAGCAGCCCACCTTGAACCACCTGCGCGACATGTTCCGGATCGCACCTGCCCACAACGACCACCAAGTGGCCATTCGGTGCGGACTTGGCGTGGGGGTTCCCCTGCTCCTCCTGTTGGTCTTCGGCCGGATCGACCTTGCCATTTTCGCCAGTTTTGGTGCCTTTACCGGCATCTACGGCCGAAACGAGCCGCACCGCCAGCGTTTTGGGCACCAGTCGCGTGCGGGTGCCCTGATGCTGACCGTGATTCTTGCCGGCGCCCTGACCTCACGGCTGGAACCCGGCCCGTGGGAGATTGTTGCCGGCACGACGGCGGTGGCCGGTCTCGGCACTTTGGCCACCGGCTTCTGGCGGCTGCGTCCGGCCGGTTCCCTGTTCCATATCTTTGCCTACGCAGCGATTTCCTCGGTGCCGAACCAGCCGCCCCTGTGGCAGGCCATGTCCGTCGCCGTCGGTACCGTGGCCTTTGCCCTGCTGCTGGGACTGTCCGGCTGGTTCCTGCACCGGTATCGGACGGACTGGGTGAAACCGGAGCGGCCGCGGTTCACCTCCGCCCAGCGCAGGGCCATCTACGCGGACGCCGGCCAATACGCCTTGGCGGCTGCGGTCGCCGGATCCATCGCCACGGCCATGGGAATTGGCCACAACTACTGGGCCATGGTTGCAGCCACGGTGCCGCTGGTCGGGCTGACTGTGCGCCACCGGATCCACCGGGGACTGCAGCGCATCCTCGGCACCTTCGGAGGCTTGGTGCTCACTGCATTGATCCTGCTGCCGGGGCGGGACCCGTGGCAGATGGCAGCGGTGATTGCGGTGCTGCAGTTCGGCGCTGAGATGCTCATCGCCCGGCAGTACGCCCTGGCACAGGTGGTGGTTACGCCGCTGGCTTTGGTCAGCACCGAACTGGCCCATCCCGGGAACCCGCTGCTGCTGGTCCAGGACCGGGCCGTGGAGACCGTCATCGGCGCTGCGGTTGGCATGACCATGGTGCTGGCCGTTCACCTGCACAACCAGCGCGTTCGCAGGCGTGCACGCCCGGAGCCCGGAGCGGCTGCCTAGAGGTCCAAGCCCGGGCGCCTGCTAAAGGTCCAGATTGAGCCCGCGCACAGCAATGAGTTCGTTGCGGATCCGCCGGTCCAGTTCACTTTCGGACAGCGTTTGGGACCCGCCGTGGGCCCGCAGGTACAGGAGCGCGTCAAGCCTCAGGACCCGCCAGTCCCGTTCGCTGTGTTCGTCTCCAGCCTCTGCTGACCGGTGGATCTCGCGGTCATAGAGGTTGGGTTCGTTCAACTGCCGCTGCAGCATCTCCGCCGCCAGTTTTGCCTTGAGCGGGTCGCTCTCGGCGGCGTCGCCGGCCCGGACCGCCTGCGCGTAAGCTGCCGACGTTTCTTCGTCGCCGGATTCGTGCGTGATGTGGGCGGCCAGCGACAGCGCAGCCTGAATCCAGTTCCAGCGGCCGAAGTTCCCGTCAAACGGCAGCCCGGTGATGATGTTGCAGACCTGCAGTGCGTTTTCGGAGTCGTCCAGATTCACGTACAGGGTGTGCGCAAGATCGCGGACATCGCGCAGGTTGCTGCCCGACTTCACGTTCAAGCCACGGCTTAGCCGGGCTGAAATTTCCTGGACCCGGCTGTCTTCCGGATGCGCGGCGGCCGCGGCGGCGACAACGGCGGCGTAATTTTCCTCTTCGGCCGGAACCACCCGCACGGCATCCGCCGGCGCTCCGGAGGGAGCGGGGGCCTGGACCCGGACTGACGAACCGTGCGCCAGCCGCAGTGTCATTCCGTCCTCCAGCACCAGATGGACGAGTGCGGGCACGCCAAAGTCGTCGTTCTCCACCGAGCTGTCCCGAACCGGTGCCAGCGAGGTGCTTTCATGCACCGGAATCTGCCCGGGCGCAAGCAGCTCGGCGTTGACCCGGAATGTGTACGATTCCGGTTGACTCTCTGGCATGGCTGGTTCCTTCTTCTCGGACAATCGGCCCCCAGTATATAAAGAAGCGGTAACGGCCGCTTAGCGTCCCCAGCTGGCCGAGGCAAGGGCCTGCCGCAGGAGGTCACCCCGTCCGCCGGCGAATTCGGCGTAGATTTCAGGGCTTAGGGCCTCTTCCGGCGTCAGCCAGGACAGTTCCAGGGCATCCTGCCGTGGATCGCACTCTCCGGTAACGGGAATGAGGTAGGCCAGAGCGACGGCGTGCTGGCGTTCATCCGTCAGTCCGGACTGCGACGGTGACGGGAAATACTCGGCAACGGCAAACGGTGTCAGGGCCGGCGGCAGCTGGGGAAACGCCATGGGCCCCAGATCCTTTTCGAGGTGCCGCAGCAGAGCGGCCCGGATGGTTTCGCGGTACATGACCCGTCCGGAGACAAAAGTCCGGACCATCTTGCCCTCGTCAGTGGCCTGCAGCAGCAGACCCACCTCGGTGACGTAACCCAGTGGGTCGCACCGCACCGGTACTGCTTCCACGTAAACCATGGGCAGGCGCTGCCTCGCCTCACGAAGGTCTTCTTCGGAGAGCCAGCCGGGATAGGGGTCAGGGGTACGAACACTCATAGCAGTGTTCTACCGCAATCCGGCGGGCGCCATGAGCCGACGCGCGGCGCTTTGGCCATCGGCTGAACTCGTGAACCCCTTTCTGTTGTGTGTCCCTGGGGCATAACCTCGTGGACATGGCCGGCACAGAGAAGAAGACGGCGGCACCCAAACAGCCGAAGGCGCCACTGCCCGAATTGTTGCTTCCGGACGTCATGGCATGGAGAAGCTGGCTGGAATCGAACCACGCGCAGTCCCCGGGGGTATTGCTGGTACTGGGCCGCAAGGGCGGTACCCTCACAAAACTGGTTTATCTGGATGCGCTGCAGGAAGCGTTGTGTTTCGGCTGGATCGATGGCCAGGCAAACCGCCGCGATGAAGAGAGCTATCTCCAGCGGTTCACCCCGCGGCGTCCGCGCAGCATCTGGAGCCAGCGCAATGTTGGTTTTGTGGAACGGCTGGAAGCGGAGGGAAGAATGCGTCCGGCCGGCCGTGCCGCCGTCGAGAAAGCGAAAGCGGACGGGCGCTGGGAAGCTGCTTACGCCGGATCGGCAACCGCGCAGGTCCCCGAGGACTTGCTGGCTGCCATAACGGAGCTGCCAGCGGCGCAGGCGACGTATGACGGTCTGAAGGCACAGGGCCGGTACGCCCTCTACTTTCGCCTCAATGCGCTCAAGACCCCCGCCGCCCGTGAGCGCGCGATCGAAGCCATCGTGCAGAAGCTGGCGGAGGGCCTCACGCCCTAGCTGCGTGCGGAGGATCTGGCGGGCAGGCCGTGCCCTTGCCTTTTGCCGGAGTGCCGCGGGACTCTGGATGAGAGCGCAAAGTTAGTCAGAACCGCCGGGAAACGGCGGTGCGCCAACGTCCGGGAGGATTACCCATGTGTCGACTCTTCGCTATGCACGCAGGGGATCATCCGGTTAAAGCCACCTTTTGGCTCCTCACCGCGCCGGACAGCCTGGCTGAGCAGAGCCGGCGCGAGGCTGACGGGTTCGGCATTGGAGTCTATGACCGTGAGGGCAGGCCATCGGTGGTGAAGGCGCCGATTGCCGCGTATGAGGACAAGGCGTTCGCGGCCGAGGCCAGGGACGTGGAGAGCATCACGTTCATAGCCCACGTGCGGTACGCCAGCACCGGCGGCGACGTGAAAACCAATACCCATCCGTTTGAGCAGGACAACCGCCTGTTTGCCCACAACGGAGTGGTGGAGGACCTGGACCTGCTCGACTCCCGCCTTCAGCAGATGGGCGTGATGGACCTGGTGAAGGGAGACACGGATTCCGAGCGGGTGTTTGCCCTGATCACCGCCGAAGTCCGCAGCAACGGCGGAGATGTCGGCGCCGCCATCGCCTCAGCAGTGGGATGGATTGCCGAGAATCTTCGGCTGTTCGCGGTAAACATCATCCTGGCCGATGCGGCAAACGTCTGGGCCGTGCGGTATCCGGACACCCATCCCCTCTACGTCTTGGAGCTGGCCGGCGAGGAAACGACAGGCGGCATGAAAACCCACCGAATCAGCATGCACAGCGCGCAGCTGGATGCCGAGCGCCGGCCCGCAGTGTTGCTGGCCACCGAAAAAGTGGACGACAACCCCAACTGGCGCATGATGGATTCGGGCGAAATCCTGCACATCGGTCCGTCATTGAAGGTGGACAGCAGCCACCCCCTGCCTGCGGCGCCCCGCCACCCCCTGACCCTTGCGGATCTCAGTGACCGGGCTGCGACGTCACAGCGGCCACAGGGGGCGGGAACCCTTCCCTAGGAACCCCGGGTTCCGGGAATCAGCCCAGACACGTTCCCGGAACCAGCCCAGACACGTTCCCGGAATCAGCCCAGGCCCCGCCGGAATCAGCCCAGGCCCCGCCGAGATCAGCCCAGGCCCCGCCGGAATCAGCCCAGGCCCCGCCGAAATCAGCCCAGGCCCCGCCGGACCCGCGCTGCCGCCTCAATCAGCCCAGGCGCCGCCGGACCCGCGCTGCCGCCTCCAGGATCATCCATGCCGAAAGCTGGGTGGAAAGGCCGACGCCGGTTCCCGCCGGGTAGTGCTGTTCGGCCGGTTCCAGCGGATGGGGCGAAAAGACGCTCCACTGTCCGCGTTTGGTCCTTCCCGCCCACAGTTCCTGAGCGGTGGCGGACACCAGCTCTGCCGCCTCTTGCCGGCGGGAGGACGGAATGGTCGGTGATACGGCGGCCAAAGCCAGGTAGCGGCAGAGGATGCCGGTGAACAGTCCCGCGTCTCCGGTTCCGTGGGTGATGAGTACTGAGGTCCCTGCATGGGTGAGTTCGCTGCCGACGGCCTGAACAAGATCCGCGGCCCGGGTGACATTTGCCGGCCCGCCAAGCTCCAGCAGGGCACCGAGGATTGGCCCCTGGTTATAGGTAAACACCGCACGCTCCAGGACCGGTTCCCCGGAACGGGACGGGGGCGCCTTGACGCCGTCGAGGTACAGGCCGGTTCCGGGATCGAGGAGGACGTCGTTCAACCAGTCAACCAATGACTGGGCGCGCTCGCGGTCACCGCTTCGGGCAAAATACAGGGCCGCCGGCGCCGTCGCCGGAGTGTTCTTGAAGGTGCGCCGCCGGTTCCAGTACAGACCGCCGCCAAAGTCCCGGTTGTGGGCGGACCTCAGGGCCTCACCCAGCGATGACAGCATTCGCGGGTGCGGGCGAATCTTCACGGGAGGGTCTCCGCCGTCGCGGCCCTGGGCTCGAACAGGCCGGGTCGGAACAAGGGCATCAAGCCGGGCCACGGCCAGGGCCAGCCATGCCATGTCATCGAAATACCAATTGGTGGCCCGCAGTCCGTTCCGCAGCCGGATGGTGCGCACCAGCTGATTGGCATGCTGTACGGCAAGGGGCGAACCGCGCAGTGCGGCGTCCACCAGGACATCAACGTAGTGCGCCTGCCACCAGTAATGCCATGGTCCGGGCAGCAGGGTCCGGCGTTTTGGGCTCTGGATTGACGCCAGCTTCGTGCCCGGGATGCCCAGCAGCGGGCGGCTGAAAGCTGCGGTAACGGAGGCCGCGGCGTCGTCGGCCCGGGCTTGGATTTCGTGCAGCGGTTCCTCGGGAAGCATGCGCACCACCCTAGACCCGTCCGCGTTGCCTTTTACAGCCGCGGCCCTCAGCCGGCAGCCGAGTCGGAGGGATCCGCTCTCTTCGGGCTGCAGGACCGCTGGAACCCTGGCAAAGATGCAGTGTGGGGCGGATCACAGTAGGCTCGACAGTGCCGCCAAAGGGGTGGCAGTAACTTGTCGCAGGAGAACGCAGTGGATATTACAGGTGCATCGGCACTCGTCACCGGGGGTGCCTCCGGGCTCGGGCGGGCTACTGCCCGCAGGCTGTACGACGCCGGGGCATCAGTGATCCTCGTTGATCTTCCGTCCTCCGGCGGCTTGGCCTATGCCGCCGAACTTGGCGACAACGCCCACTTCGTCCCCGGTGATGTCACGGATGCAGGCCAAATGGCTGCAGCGGTGGAAGCTGCCATGAACGCGGGCCCGCTGCGGGTGGCGGTGAACTGTGCCGGCATTGCCACTCCCGGCAAGGTGCTGGGCCGCAACGGTGTGCTGCCGCTGGAGGATTTTGCCCTGGTTGTCCAGGTGAACCTGGTCGGTACCTTCAACGTGAGCCGGTTGGCGGCGCAGGCCATGGCGGAGACTGATCCCCTGGAAACTGGAGGAACATCGGAGCGCGGCGTCATTATCAATACCGCATCCGTGGCCGCCTTCGATGGACAGATCGGTCAGCCCGCGTATGCCGCATCGAAAGGCGGTGTTGCTGCCATGACGCTGCCGCTGGCCCGTGAGCTGGCCCGGCATTTGATCCGTGTGGTCACGATAGCCCCCGGAATCTTCGAAACACCCATGATGGCGGGGCTTCCGCAGGATGCCCAGGATTCGCTGGCCAGCCAGGTGCCGCATCCTTCCCGCCTGGGACGGCCGGACGAATATGCCGCCCTGGCCGCGCATATCATCGAAAACCAAATGCTCAACGGTGAAACCATCCGGCTGGACGGCGCCATCCGGATGGGGCCGCGCTGACGTGGCTTCTGATCCTTCCGCAGTCCCATCCACTGTGAATCTGGCCGACGTGAATATGCCCGGCGCGAATCTGCCCGACGCCGACTTTTACGCGTTTGAAGACCAGCTCAGCACCCGCGAACAGCAAAAGCTGCAGGAGCTCCGGGCTTTCCTTGCAGCAGAGGTTGCGCCACATGCCAACGATTGGTGGCGGGACGCCTATTTTCCGGCAGAGCTCCTGCCCAAGCTCGCCGCCCTGGAACTTTCCACACCTGTCCAGCAGGGGTACAGCCCCTTGTTTGCCGGACTGGTCATCGCGGAAATGACCCGGACTGACACCTCCATCGCAACGTTTTTCATGGTCCACCATGATCTTTTCGTGGAAGCACTGCATGCATTCGGCTCACAGGACCAAAAAGAGCGCCTGCTGGCTGATGCGCTGTCGCTGCGGATAACCGGAGCCTTTGCGCTGACCGAACCGGAGCATGGTTCCGATGTCGCAGGAGGAATGGAAACCACGGCGGTCCGGGACGGGGACTCCTGGATCCTCAACGGCGGCAAGCGGTGGATCGGCAATGGGACGTTCTGTGACTACATGCTGCTCTGGGCCCGTGAGCCGGACACCGGCAAGACGCGGGGGTTCCTCCTGGACGCCTCGCTTCCGGGCGTGCACCGCAGCAAAATCGAAAACAAGACGGCGCTTCGCACAGTGCAGAATGCAGACATCACACTGACCGGCGTCAGGGTGGCCGAAGCGGACCGGCTGGCGGGCATCGACAGTTTCGAAGATATTAAGCATCTGCTTCGCGGTTCCCGGATCATGGTGGGCTGGCAGGCGGTCGGCGCCCAGTTGGCCGCTGTCGACGTCGCCCGCTCTTATGCCGTGGAGCGCCAGCAGTTTGGCCGTCCCCTGGCATCGTTCCAGCTGATAACCGAGCAGCTGGTGCGGATGCTCGGCAACACAGTGGCAAGCACCGGCATGCTTGCGAGGGTGGCCGAACTCGAGCGCGGAGGCTATCCGTCGGCACCCGGGCGGCAGTCCCCGGACGGCATGGCTCAGGCTGCCCTGGCGAAGTCCTATGCCAGCCGGAAGATGCGTGAAACCGTCAGTTTGGGCCGCAGCATTCTGGGCGGCAACGGAATCGTGACCGACTACCGCATGGCCAGGATTTTCGCTGACGCCGAGGCCATCTACACCTACGAGGGTTCGTACGAAATCAACACCCTGATTGTGGGTCGGGATATCACCGGCATTTCCGCGCTGCGGTAGTCCACCGGCTGCGGTGGTGCGGGCTGCGTTACCGCCGGGTGGTGCCGGGAAGTGGATGTCAGTAGGCTTACTAACGGAAGTTCTGCCGGTTATCCGCTGATTTGATGTGCAGAGGGCCGGCAGGCGAACGCAACGGAAAGGCAGAGTTGATGGACGAGCAGAGCATTCCCGATCCCGAGCTGGGCACCGACCCCGTACTGGCCGATGACATTGCCGACGTAGCGACTCCGGATGAAATCGCCGATGTTCCGTTGGAAGACCTGACGGATGAGGACGCCCTGAGCGACGCCGACGAGTTGATCGACCCCGAAGACCTGGACTATCCGGGCGCGGCTGAAGATAATCCTGACCGCTGGCAGGAAGACCCGCTGGTGAATGAAGAGCCACTGCTCAACGAACCCGGGGCGTTGTCGGACCAGACGCTGAGAAACGAAACCGCTGAAGAGCGATTCGAAGAGGGAGATTCCCAGGTTCCTCCGGAGGTGCCCACCATCGGAGAAGCAGCCAGTGACGTTGACTTCGACGATCCTGTATCCGCAGACGAGGAAGACGGCAGCGATGACCCGGCGCACCTCGGCGGAGATCCACTAGCTGATTTCGATCCCGAGGAACACGAGCTGTAGACAGCCGGCCCACCCGCCGCCGTAGCGGCAGGTGCTGGGGCGGCAGCCGTGACCTGCTGCCGCCGCAGCATACTTCCTGCCCCTACGGCGGTCCTGGACTCGATTACGGATCGGCTGCGTCAGCTGGACACCCGTTCCGGGCAACTGCGTCAGCTGGACACCCGTTCCGGGCAACTGCGTCAGGCTGAATGGCGTGGCCGCCTAACCTGAGAACATGCCTTCTTTCCGTGCCCAGCTGAACATCACCGGACTAAAACCCGGCACTCCGCCGGAAGCCGTCATGGAGACTGCCGTCGCCGCTCTGGCCGCCAGCCACCACGTTGAAGCCAACCAGCTCGATATCGTCAGTGGAATACCCCGTATCACGTTGCGTTTCATGGTTCCGGACAATGAATGGTCTTTGGAGAACTCCCAAGCGAAACGGGCTGCCGCCAACATGCGCCATGCGGTGGAGGGGGTGGCCGAGGCGGAACGCCTGCGTGTCCTCCGTCGTCAGCGCGGACGGTGGATTTCGCTGTGACGGGCTAGAAGAGCAGCACCAAACGTCCACGGACTCCGCCCGCTTCGAGCCTGCGGTGCGCCTCGGCGGCGTCGTCTGCTGGGAGCTGATCGGCGACGCGGAGGGTCAGGGTCCCGTCCTCCACAAGGCGGCGCAGCGCGTCCAGCTTTTCGCCGGAATGGTATTCGTCCCGAACGGCAACAGGATGCACCGTGATTCCGCGGCCGGGATCTTCCTGCCACCAGCGGAAAGTCGCAAACCCTCCGCCGTCTTTCACCGCCGGGACGGCCTTTTCGTTCATGACGGCGGCATCGGCGAGGGCGTCGACTCCGTCGGGAAAGAACTCCCTGATGTGCTGAGCGGCGTCGTCGCCCCGGCCCACCAGGTAATCCGGACCCAAACCGGCAACCAGAGCGCGGTCTTTTTCAGCGGCGTCGGCCACCACCACCAGGCCCGCCTGCTTAGCCAACTGCACCAGATAGCCGCCCAGGGTTCCGGCCGCGCCCGTTACCGCAAGTGACTGACCGGGCTGCAGATTCAGTTTTTCCAGGGTCTGCACTGCGGTCAGCCCATTCATGGGGAGAGTCGAAGCCTCAGCGAAGCTTGTGCCGTCCGGAATATGCGCCAGTGAGTCGGCAGGGACAACCAGATGCTCGGCATAGGCGCCGCGGTGAATACCCAGGGGCAGGGCAATGGCCATGACCCTGTCGCCAACCTGCCATCTGCCGGTGTCATCCGCCTCGTCGACAATTCCTGCTGCGTCCATTCCGGGGATCGCAGGAGCCTTGAGCTGTCCTCTGCCCTGGCCGCCTGAACGCAGGACGGTGTCAGTAGGGTTCACGGCTGCCGCCTTGACCCGGATCCGGGCTTCTCCGGGTCCCGCGTGCGGTTCCGGAACGTCCATCACGGTCAGAGCCTCCGGGCCGCCGAGCTTTTCCACGCCAATGATCTTCATGTCCGTCGGCAACCACAGTAGTTGCCGGAGTATTCCTCAGGGGCATCTCCGCTGTCCGGTTACTGCCGTGGCTGTCCCGTCACTGCCGTGGCCGTCCGGTCAGCGCCGTGGCCGTTCCGTCACGCCTTGACCGTTCCGTCACGCCTTGACCGTCCGCGGGCGTTCCATCACGCCGTTGCCGTTCCATCACGTCTGGATGAGGCGTTCATTCCTGCGCCGCTCGTGGTCCACCTGATGTCTCCGGGATCCTGCGGAGACCAAAACCAGGAACGCGGATGCAGCCGCGGCTGCACCGATGAGCGTCGAATCCGGTGCGCCGAGGAATCGTCCGCCGGCAACACACGACAGAGCCCACACGGTGGCCAGTGCCACGCACAGGTGTCCGCGGTCCGTCATGCACACGATATTGACGCCCACCGTCACCGAGACCAGGGCAATCAACGCCCAGGCCGGCCCGCCCCATCCCGCCAGATCCGCATCCGAGCCGGTCAGGATGAAGGCTAAGGACGTCGTCAGCGAAAAGACTGCGGCCACAAGGAACATTCCGAGAGGAACATCGGCCAGGAGTCCCTCAGTCCGAGTAGCAGGCGGGCTGACGTTGACGCGGTGAAGACAATAAAGCCCCAGTGAGGTTTGCGCGGCAGCCAAAACTAGAATTCCGGCTGCCGCTCCGGATGCGGCAGCCAGCAGCCAGCAAAGTGCCAGGAGTTCGCTCGCCACAACCAGCCAACCGATCCACTCCTGCCGCGGATTTGTGCGCTGCCGCGGAAGCCACTGGTACAGCGCGTAGACGAGCCAGCCGGCGGCAATGGGAAGCCACAGCCACCACATCATGACCGCAGGCGCAATCAGCGATCCCGCCGGATCGAGGACTGCCTGTGGATCAAACGCCGCCAACCCGGTTCCGGAATTCGTGTCGGCCGTTACCGAGACAGCACTGGCCACAACCACAGCCGTTACCGCTGAAACGGCCGTCCTGCGGATGAGCCCGATCGGGAAGGTTGCTCGGTTCAAGTCCTGCGGGTTGGAAAGTGGCCCGGGAACGGGTGTGGAGGCAACAGGTTCGCCGGCCGGCCCGCGTGCCGATAGGGGCTCAGTTTCATCCGCTGTTGCTTCATCTCCTGCGGGCCTTTCCTGCCGCTGGCTCGAAGCGGGATGCTGCGACTGGGCCGACAAGGAGGGATGCTGCGTAGAGTCGGTCTGGACCGGAGTGGAAGGCTGCGAAGAGTCGGACTTGGACGGTGTGGACGCGGGCGTATAGTCCGACTTGGCCGGTGTGGACGCGGGCGAAGAGCTGCGAAACCGGGATGGGGAGGTGCGCGAAGATGACGTTGGTGACGACGACGACGACGGGGCAGGCTGGCGTTCTGGCACGGACGGCTTCACAACGCGTTTCCGCACTGGGTTTCCGTCCGAGATCTTCAACGGAGGCGCAGGATCGGGGCCGTCCTGCAGATCCGGAAAGGATTGTATTTCAGCTTTCCGCGGCCCTTCAGATTCCCGCAGCTTTTCGGTTTCCCGCCCCTTTTCCGGATCCCGCCGCGTCTCCGGAGCATGCAAATTTCTCGGTCCGCGCTGCGGTCCGGTCGGCGTTGACGGCGGAGTCATCAGGATCCTTCCCCTGCCGGAGGCAGCGAGTGCTGATCCGGACGTTTTCGTCCACCCTACCCATAGACAAAACGAAGGGGCAGTAAAACTTTTTGCCGTCCGGGACAGGCATAGCGGCAGCAGGTATGGACCAGCGGTCTGCGGGGAGGTAAGTTCCAGGGTTTTTGAAGCTGGGGCTGCCTTTGGAGTTCAAGCTTTTGGCGGCAGGGCCTTTGGCGGCAGGACTTTTGGTGCGAAGGCCAGGGTGAGCCCGCTTCGGTACCGGACGGGCTGCTTGCTCAACGGGTCGACAAACTCGACCGACCGGGCGAGTAACTGCAGCGGCCGCGTATAGTCATCCGCCGCCTGCGGCAATAAGTCGGGGTAGAAGGAATCATTCAGGATCCCAATTCCGAGCGAGGCCATATGCACCCGCAGCTGATGCGTCTTGCCGGTGTGCGGCTGAAGGCGATACCGGCCTACGCCGTCGTGCGCTTCCAGGAGCTCCACGCGCGTTTCCGCATTGGGTTCGCCATCCACCTCCTGCGCCAACAGGTACGTGCGTGACTTGATCATCCGGCTGCGGACAATGCGCGGGAGCTCGAGGTCAGTGCGCACTGGAGCGACAGCCTCGTATTCCTTGGTGATCCGGCGCTTTTCGAACAGCGTCTGGTATTTTCCGCGGGTCTCCGGATTGGTGGAGAACAACAGGACACCCGCCGTCATCCGGTCCAGCCGGTGCATGGGGATCAGGTCCGGGATGTCGAGCTGGACCCGGAGCCGCACGAGTGCCGATTCCGCCACATACATCCCTCCGGGTGTTGTTGGCAGGAAATGCGGTTTGTCGACAACCAACAGGTTCTCGTCCTGGTGGAGGATATTGATTTCCACCGGCAGCCGCTTCTCAGGAGGCAGTTCCCGGTAGTACCAGATAAACGTGTGCTCGTTCAGGGGAGTGTTTTGGGTCAGCGGCGTCCCACCCAAACCGACCACTTCGCCGCGGACAAAGCGGTCAATAATTCCGTCCGGATCGACATGGCCGAAACGGGACAGCACGTAGTCCATGGCGGTGTCCCACGGACCTTCGGCAGGCAGCCGCAAACGAGTGGCGTTCACACCGTTGCGCACGGGAAGCGGAGATTGCATCACCCTTCCAGACTACCGAGTGCAGTAGATGCATCAGACGACGGCGGTGCCGGAGGCGACTGGTCAGGACGGTCCGGAGGCTCCTCCGGGTTCTTCTGCGGTTGACGGCTTGTCGTCGACGATGTCGGTAATGTTCTGTAGAAACCTGGCAATGATTTCCGCCTCATGAGGCGAGAGCGATGTGGCCACATCCATCATCCGGCGGTGCATCGGCCCAAGGATTTCCCGCATTTCCCGGCTCGACTTCTCGGTCGGGACCAATTCCAGGGCCCGGCGGTCCGTGGGATGGAGTTGCCGCCGGATATGTCCGCTGCTCACGAGGCGGTCGATCAATGCGGTGGTGGACGCAGTGGAGATGGCGAGCAGACGGCTGATGTCTGTGGGACCGAGGTTGTTGCCCTGCTGCTGGGCCCGCATGAGGTGCCGCAGCGCCTGCATGTCCTTTTCATTGATCCCCAAGGCCTCCCTGGTGCGGCGTCGCATGTCCTGTTCAGCCGTGCGATAGTCCCGCAGGGCTTTGAGAGCAGTCCGGCTCGACTCCTGCTTCGGGTCTCCCGAATACCAGAAGCCCGGCACTCCTTTGGGCTGGGAAGGGCACATACCGCCACAGTACGTTGCAGCCCCGCCTGCTTCCCTGTATGGCGCGGACATGACGCTGCCAGATTTCCTCCCCAGTGGAGACTACGTGCGGCCGCTGTCTTTACGCAGGGGTTTTTGCACTGCACCGGTTTTTGTCACGGGTGCTGAACCTGTGTGGCAGGCTGGCAATGCGGGCAGTAATACAAGTCCCGCAGTTCCAACTCGTTGTCCCCGACGAGTTCATGTGCAACCTTTGTTCCGCACCGCAGGCAACCCCTGGTTTCACGGTTGTACACCCACAGGGGATCGCGGGTTCTGTTTCCGGTGGTGATCCGCCGGCTCCGCGACTTATTGGCTTCGAGCAGACGCTTGGAGAGATCAACAATCCGCGGCAGGTTGGTCACTTCTCCCACCGGCGTCAACGGATGCACGCCGGCAAGGAAACAGATTTCGCAGCGGTACACATTGCCAATGCCCGCCAGATTGCGCTGGTCCAGCAGCGCCAACCCGATGGGCCGTTCAGGGACCGCTTCCAACCGGCGCAGCGCCTCCGCAGCATCCCAGTCCGGGCCGAGCAGATCCGGACCCAAGTAGCCCACGGCGTCGTCCTCCTCAGCGCGTGGAAGAACGCGCAGGAAGCCAAGATCGAAACCAACCACCTGCTTCTGTTCCGTCTCAAGGATGCACCGTGCCTTGAAGGCCGGACGCCGCCACCTCTCGCCCCGGCCATATACGTGCCACAGTCCCTCCATCTTGAGATGGGAATGCAGCAACCATCCGTTCTCTGGATCGCCCAGCCGAATCAGGAGGTGTTTGCCGCGGGAAACAACATCAGTGACTGTGCTGCCGGAGAAATCCGTCGTGGCGAATTTCGGTACCCGGATGTCGCACCGGGTGAGGGTCTGTCCGCCAAGCGCAGCGTGTAGTTCCCGGGCACTGCGCCATACGGTATCTCCTTCAGGCACGGTAACCTCCTCGGCTGTGGGTTCCCAAGGCGAGCGGAGAGGGAAGGCTCCGTTGGATACCTGGCTTTCGAACGGAATCACACACGGTAACGCAGCCCTTTAGGCGTGGTGTAAAAGCCGGCGCGGGTGAGGGCTTTGGCGGCGTCGGTGTCCAGGACATCCTGCCCGTTGACCTTCTCGATTGCCATTTTCTCAGCGGCACCGCGGCGGATGATTCCCACCAGCGCTTCGGCGGAAAGCTCGAGAGTTGCCGGGTCTTCGGTGAATGCGAGAAGAGTCTTGCCTCCTCGTTCGGCATAGAGGGACAGGTTTCCATCCACGAGAACCACCAGTGCGCCGGCCTTTCGTCCGGGACGGTGTCCGCCGTCGAGCGCAGGCCACGGCAGTGCAGCACCGTAGGGGTTGGCCGGATCTGTGGCAGCCAGCGCCACTGCGGTGGGTTCCGGCTTCCGCAGCTGGGCGTCCTCCGAAAATGACCGGAGCCGGTCGACAGTTGCGGGAACGGCAAACTGTGCAGCACCAAGCTGTTCGATGAAGTACCCCCGGCGGCAGCGTCCCATTTCCTCCAGCCGTGCGAGCACCCGGTACAACAGGCCAAAGCCGCCGGGGGTTCCTTCACTGGCAACGGATCCACGGGTAAGAATTCCGTACCGGTCCATGAGAAGCTCCGCTGTCGCATGGGCGTGAACGGTGGTGTCACTTTCGACCGGAGGAAGCATGCTCCATCGTCCGGCGACCAGCTGCGGTGCGTTGCGCAGGGCAGCGGGCTGGTTTCCGGCCGCAAGGCGCATGGAACCTCCGGTGAGGGAAGCGCCCGGAGCACGGCCAATCCTGCTGAGCCGTGCGGTGCGGGCACGGGGAGTTGCGGCACGCTGCTTATGTGCCGTTTTACCTCCCGACAGCAGGGACCGAACCGGAGTAAAGGTGTCGTTGGTGATCCGTCCGGACCAGACCAGGTCCCACAGGGCTGCTATGACGTCGGCGTCAGAGGATTGATGGCCCTCTGGGCTTTGTGCCGCCAGGCCATCAAGGAGTTGGCGGAAGAAGTAGGCGCCTCCGCCGGACAGCAAATTCAGTAACTGCACCTGCAGGTCGGAGGGATCAAAATCGTCCACCGGGTTAAGGGTCAGGGGTGCGTTTTCGGCGAGGTGCAGGGAAATCCACCCATCGTTTCCCGGAAGGGACGCGGTCCCTGACCATAGAACCTCACCCGTGGCAGTCAATTCATCCAGCATCGAAGGAGCATAATTCCTGACCCGGGAAGCCAAAATGAGCGGCTCCCATGCTGATGCCGGAATGGGAACACCGGACAGTTGATCGATGACCGTGACGACGCCGTCGAGTCCGCGGAGCGAGGAGCCGATGTTCTGCCAAACGGGCAGGAACCGGCCATAGGTCGCCGGATCCACCGGCTCCACCTCCGACCGGAGGGCAGCCAGCGAACGTCGGCGCAGACGGCGCAGCACCTCTGCGTCACACCATTCCGATCCTCCCGGAGCCGCCGGCACGGTGATAACGGCACCGGGTGTCGAATCGACTCCCGCTGCTGCATCGAGGATGCTGGTTTCCGCGGGCCGGAATTCCCCTTCGACAACCCGTCCCTCACCGGCAAGCCGCTGGAGGGTTCCGGTGACGACGGCGACGCCCAGCCCAAGTCTCGCCGCAGCTTCTGCGGCGGTGAAGGGCCCGTGGGTTCGGGCATAGCGGCCCACCAAGTCGCCCAAGGGGTCGGCAACCGGCTCGATGAAGGCCAATGGCACCCCCATGGGAAGGGGGACGCCCAGGGCATCGCGCAGGCGCCCCGCATCTTCAATCGCGGCGTAGCGCGTCAGTCCGGCGACACCGACTTTGAGGGCCCGGTTTGAACGGACCAATTCCTCGAGGAGTTCGGAGGCATACTCCTGGGATGCGTGCTCAGGTTGGGGCTGCGGCGCAGGCACCGCGGCGTCGCTGGAGGTTGGGGTGTCGGTGGAGGTTGCGGCGTCGCTGGACGTTGGGGACTCGGTGGAGGTTGCGGCTTCGGCTGTGACAGTGCTGTCTGCGGGCTGCAGGCGGGCCGCCGTTTCAGACACAGTGAGCGGTCCCAGCAGTCGGAGCAGGTCAGCGACTCCTTCAATTCCCCGGACCCGGCGTTCGGCAACGAGCCGTTGCAGCTCACGTTCAACCTGGGCGATGATGCGTGCATCGAGGAGTTCACGAAGTTCAGCCCGGCCAAGCAGTTCGTTGAGCAGCGTGGGATCCAGTGACAGGGCTGCAGCGCGGCGCTCGGCCAAGGGGGAATCGCCCTCGTACAGGAATGCGCCGACGTAACCGAACAGCAGTGACCGTGCAAAGGGCGACGGTGAGGGAGTGGTGGTTTCCACCAGACGAATCTCGCGCCGCTCAATTCCGGCAGCGATGTCCTTCAACGCCGGAAGGTCGTAGACATCCTGAAGGCACTCCCGCACCGTCTCGAGCACAATCGGAAAAGTGGGATACTTTTTGGCGACGTCCAACAGTTGCGCTGATCTCTGTCGCTGCTGCCACAGTGGGCTGCGCTTTCCCGGATTCTGCCGCGGCAAGAGAAGCGCCCGTGCTGCGCATTCCCGAAACCGGGAAGCAAACAGGGCCGATCCGCCCACCTCTGCCGTGACAATGGATTCCAGCTCGTCTTCCTCGAACAGGAACAGCTCGGCGCCCGGGGGTTCATCTTCCATCAGCGGCACCCGCAGCACGATGCCGTCATCCGATGCCATCGCCGATCCGTCCAGCCCATAGCGCTGGTGCAAGCGCGCTCCGACAGCCAGAGCCCAGGGAGCATGAACCGGCATGCCATACGGGCTGTGCAGGACAACCCGCCAGTCGCCGAGTTCATCGTGGAAGCGTTCAACCACAAGCGACCTGTCGTTTGGCACCACATCCGTTGCCTGCTGCTGGTCGCGAAGATATGTGATGAGGTTTCCGGCCGCCCACTCATCGAGTCCGACGGCGGAAAGGCGTTCACGGGCCTTTGCATCGTCGCTTCCGGACATCTCCCGGACGAAGGCTCCGAGGGCACGGCCCAGTTCCACCGGCCGTCCCAGGGAATCTCCGCGCCAGAAGGGCAGTTTCCCTGGTTGCCCGAAAGCAGGGGACACGAGGACCCGGTCGTGGGTGATGTCCTCAATCCGCCAGCTGGTCGCGCCGAGGGCAAACACGTCGCCGACCCGGGATTCGTACACCATTTCCTCGTCGAGTTCACCGACTCGCCGGCTGTTTTTGCCTTCGGAGTCACCCACCAGGTAGACGCCGAACAGGCCACGGTCGGGGATGGTTCCGCCGGAAGTTACGGCAAGCCGCTGCGCTCCGGGGCGCCCCGTGATGGTGCCTTCCGTGCGGTCCCAAATGATTCTAGGCCGCAGTTCCGCAAATTCGTCGGAGGGATAGCGGCCTGCCAGAAGATCCAGGGTCGCGTCAAAGGCAGAGCGGGGCAAGCCGGCAAAGGGCGCGGAACGGCGCACGACGTCGAACCATTCCTCCACGTCGATGGAACCCAATGCTGCCGCCGCCACTGTTTGCTGGGCCAGAATGTCCAGCGGATTGGCCGGTATGTACAGGGGTTCGATTTCACCGGCAAGCATTCGCTCGGCAACCACTGTGGAATTGAGCAGGTCTCCCCGGTGCTTGGGAAACATCACGCCCTGGGACGTTTCTCCCACCTGGTGGCCGGCTCGTCCAACACGCTGCAGTCCGCTGGCCACGGACGGCGGGGATTCGACCTGGATCACCAGGTCCACGGCACCCATGTCGATACCGAGCTCAAGAGAGCTGGTCGCCACGACACAGCGAAGCCGTCCGGATTTAAGATCGTCTTCGATCAGGGCGCGCTGGTCCTTGGAAACCGAGCCGTGGTGTGCGCGGGCAAGCAGCGGGTTTTCGTTGTCTGCCGCCGGAGGTTCCTGGTCCCGGTACCGGATGGAGACTCCGGCTTGGGCCATCAGCTGGGCGGGAGGCCGCGCCGCGGGAATTCTGCCGGCGCCGGTTCCGCCGGGCGCGCTGCCGGGGGCAGCTCCAACGGGATCATCGGTTCCGGTGGATGCCGCCAAAGCTGCTTCGGAGAGTACAGCTGCTTCTTTGCGGTAGGCATGGATTTCGTTCAACCGGGCAGTCAGCCGTTCGGCCAGCCGCCGGGAATTGGCAAAGACGATCGTGGACCGGTTGTCCTCGATGAGGTCAACGATTTTTTCCTCAACGTGGGGCCAAATGCTCGCCTGGGGGGCATACCCGCCCTCCACTGTGTCCTCCGTTGCAGGCGTGCCGCCGAGATCGGACATGTCCTCAACCGGAACTGTGACCGTGAGGTTCCAGGATTTTGTGGAGGATGGCGCAACGATTTTGACCGGAGCATTTCCCCCAAGAAACCGGGCGACGGTTTCGTGGGGTTCCACGGTTGCTGACAAACCAATGCGCTGGACGGGCTTGGACAGCATGGCGTCGAGGCGTGCGAGCGTCACCGCCAGATGAGCACCACGTTTAGTCCCTGCGACGGCATGCACCTCATCAACGATGACGGTGTCCACTTCCGCGAGAGTCTCGCGTGCCCGCGAGGTCAGCATCAGGAACAGCGATTCCGGGGTGGTGATGAGGATGTCCGGCGGGCGGGTCAACAGTGCCCTGCGCTCATTCTGGGGTGTGTCTCCCGAGCGGACGCCGACGGTGATGCCCGGTGCCGGCAGGCCCAGGCGCTTGGCAGTTTGAGTAATACCGATGAGAGGGGAGCGCAGGTTCCGTTCGACGTCGACACCGAGCGCTTTCAGCGGCGAAATATACAGAACCTTGGTCTTGCGTTTGGGTTCTGTGTTTCTTTTGCGTCCGGGTGCTTTCCCGGGCTCTTCGGCCGAAGGCGTTGCCGGGGGAGGAGTTGTGGCGGAAGCGGCCGTGGCGGTGCCGGCGGCCGAGGCGATGAAACTGTCCAGGGCCCAAAGGAAAGCCGCCAGCGTCTTCCCTGAGCCGGTCGGGGCGACCACCAGCGCGTTTGCCCCTTCGGAGATCGCTTCCCACGCTCCGGTCTGAGCAGGTGTTGGCGCGGTGAAGGCACCCTCGAACCATTCCCTGGTGGCGGGGGTGAACTTCTGCAGAACCGAAGCTCCCGATGTCATGCGACCTATTGTTCCGCACTGCTCTGACAGTTTTGACCCTCGGACGTGAGGTTTGGCTGGAGGCCGAATCTTTGTGCGTGGATCCCCGGGGTGGTCGGGCCCGTCAGGATACTTGGACAGAGTCCGTTCGAAGCCGGTTGCCGGAGCAGAGATCAGCGCGGAAATACGTATTCCGCAGGGGGATCCGGTCGGGGTCAACGTATGGCGGCGGAACGAACCATGGCACCCCGGACCGTACCTCGATGGACCAGTTTTCCTTGTGCACTTCATGGTGATGATGTGAGCACAGCAGGACGCCGTTGTCCGTGGCTGTTGGGCCGCCCTGATTCCAATGCCGAATGTGGTGGGCTTCTGTCCAGGGTCCCGGGATGGTGCAGCCGGGAAAGGCACAGCCGCCGTCCCTGGCATGTAGAGCTTTTCTCAGATGGGGAGGGAAGAGCCGCTGGGCCCTGCCGATGTCCAGGATCCGTCCATCGCCGGAGAGTACAACCGGCAACAGGTCGGCATCGCAGGCAAGTTTCCGAACGGTTGCGGCGGCAACGGGACCGGTGAAGGCGAAGCTTCCGGGATTGGTCTTGGTGGGCGGCCGCTGCCCCGCCTCGTTCACTGATTTGAGTACTGAACCGAAGTTGAAGGACTGAAGCAGGGATGCCGAATCGATGGTGACCAGCACCTGCGGACGCAGACCACCGGCGGCAGGAACACCGCCGGTTGCCAGCGCAGCCTTCGCAGCGTCGACCAACCCGCCCAACAAGCGTTGCGGCCGGGTTGGCCCGTTCCAGCGTGAAATGGTGGCCGGGCCGGAGGCTGGGCCTGGGAGCGGACCGTCTTTACCCTCAACGGCCGGGGCCCCGGCACCCGCGAGGACGGCCCTACTCCCGGCAGCCCTGTCCTCAGCGGCACCCGCACCGCTGCCTCCCGCTGCTCCGGCTTGCTGCAGCCGCGGTCCGGCGGCTGCGTTCATCACCGTTAGCAGGGTCTCGTGCTGGTCATCGGTGCAGTAGATGTTCAGATGATTGAGGCCGTTCTTTTTGCGGCCGGGGAACACTCCCTGAAAGCGGCGCAGCTCCTCGTCCGTGGGTTCGGCCCCGTCCTGATCAAGCAACAGAACCCACCGCCGGGCGGCCCGGACAAGGAAGTCTCCGTCGTGGCGCACGGCAAGGGCGGTGAGGTCAGCTTCCACAGTTGAAGCAGTAGAGGCGTCCGTACGGTGCCGGATCTCCTCTATTGCGTTAGCGACAACCGCGGCGGATGCGGAGCAAACCAAGCCGCGGGCAGAAGCTTCAGCAAGTGCCGGCAGCTCTGCAGGGAGAGGCAGGCCGCTGGTGCTGGTGGATGGGATCAGGGAAGCGGCCAACCGCAGACGCCGCTGCGCTTCAGCTCGGCTGATACGGAGCCGGCAGCGCATGTAATCTGCCGTGCTGCGGAATTCAGCACGCGAACGCTCCGCCCCGGAACGATCCGCACCCGAACGATCCGCCCCAGCACGGTCCGCCCCGGAGCGATCCGCACCATCACGATCCGCCCCGGAGCGATCCGCACCGAAGGCCTCGATAACGCGGTGAGTGTCCAAGGCCCGGGCACAAACCAGCTGGAGGTGTTCCACCGTCCGTGACATGGCTTCGACGTCCGCTGCGAGGATGGCCGCCTCGCCAGGTGTCATCAGGGCAGTGGCGTGGACCGCTTGGGTGCCGAGGTGCACCGCAGCCTCGTTGACGTCCCCAACGGAAGCCATAAAGGCGCCAACTCCGCAGAATCCAGCCGCTGTCTCCATAAATCAATTGTTGAGGAAATGGACGACAGCGACAGAAAATGCTTTTTCAATGTGGACAAAAGATCACAGAAAGCCGAAGACGAACACCTGTGGAGGAACACCAAGAGAGCGAGTAAACGCGGTCACCCATCGCGGAGACGCACCCCAACAGACCGGTGCCCGCTGTTGTAAGACCTACCGCTTTTCCACGGGGCCGATGCTGAGCAACTCAACATTCGGATTGGCGCAGGCCAGTGTCTCGTGCGCGATGTTCAGGTACTCAAGGTTCTCGGGAGGGTAGACAACCAGGTTTGCCGATGTCTCGGCGACACAATCAGCACCGTAGTTTTCCGCACGGGTCTCCCTCAGCTCCGCGACCACGGACTGGTTCGGCTCCAGGAGAAGCGGCTCTCCGACAACGGGTCCACCCGTACGGACAGCAGGGGCACCCAGCGGTTCACCGGCGGCATTGATGTACGAAACGCCCGGATAACCGGCGGCAGTCGTGCATGGCGCCGCGGAAACGTTAGTCAGCACCAGCGTCCGGTACACGCTGCCCGCAGCGCCGCCACCGATATTGTCTTCCACCGATCCCGCGAGATCGGCAACCGAACATGAGCCGGCAGCGGCAGAATCCGGAGCGGTGGCGCTCGCTGACGCCGTCGAACCCGTAGCTCCGGGTGAAGAAGCCTCGGGCCCGCCCGAGGGGGTGCTCGCGGACGGGGTGCTCGCGGAGGGAGAAGACGACGGAGAAGACGACGACGGCGATTGCGACGACACCGTCTCGCCGCCACCTGACCCACAACCAGCCACAGTCAAAAGGGCACCCAAGGCCAGGGCAGATACTGACGAAGACTTCCACAACCGCATATTCATAGCCTTACCCTGTCCTCCGAAATGGGGGAGCGTCAATTACGCAGCACCGGAGGCACGGTAAATGACGCTGCAAACGTTACGGTTTCCGTGTGCGGTACAGTGCTACGGCGCCGAGAACCAGCCCGAGCACTCCGGCTCCGAGGCCCGCATAGCCGGCAACGGCGGCAGCCTCAACGTCGTCCTCGTCCACGCGATCGTCCCGGTCCTCGTCCGTTTCCCCGCCGTGAGCCGCCCGGTCAGCGGAACCATGGGACGTCTCGGACCCATCGGACCCGCCAGGCCCATCGGTGAGGAGGAACGCTGGTGCGGGAGACTCAAGATCGTCATCCGATTGGCCATCCGCCGGGAGCTGCGCCCAATCGGTTTCGCCTTCTGCGCAGGACTGCAGGACCGGGAACGCCAGAGTCTCGCCCGCTGCATCAGGAAGCTTGACGCTTAGCTGGAAGGTGTCCCGGACGCCGTCGGGCAGCGGCTCATCGGCGGTGAAGACCATTTGGCTCGTCCGGGAGCCAATGGCGGTTCCGTTGTCCAGTATGCGGGGTTCAGCGAATTCCTCGGTGGTTTTGCTGATCGCCCATCCGGCCTTCGCGGTGGGAGTGGCGTCAGTGACCTGGTCCGGCAGCGTGATGGTGATCGCCGTCGTTGGCGAGCCGGAGCAGCCGTGGGAGGTCTCGAAGGTGATCAGTGCGGACTCTCCAGCTTCCGTGGAGTCCGGATGGGCGTGGACGTGCGCGGATGCAGCGCCTGCACCGGCGGCCAGAAGCAAGGCTGTTGCTCCGGCGGTTGCCAGGGAGCGGAGGGGAAACGAACGCATGAGGGACCTTTCAAAGTGCGCGGGAGGTGAGGGAAATGCGGGGAAATTTCGGCGGGCGGGAGCCGGAGCCGGCTACTCGTGATGGTAGGGGCGGCCGCCGGCGATCTCCTGGGCACGGTAGACCTGCTCGGCGAGAATGAGCCGCACGAGCTGGTGGGGGAAGACCAGAGGTGACAGGGACCAGACGAAATCCGCACGGGCGTGAACGCTGTCATCCACGCCGTAGGCGCCGCCGATAATCAGCGTGACATTACGGGAATTATCGAGGGGTTTCTGCAGTGTTTTTGCCAATGCCGGAGACGTGATGGCCTTGCCCCGCTCATCAAGCAGGATCACGTAGTCACTGCCGAGCTTGGCAAGCAGCCGTTCCGATTCTTCCTTGCGGGCCGCGTCTCCCTCGCGTGCAGAATGCGGGATGGAGACCCAGGTCAGGTCAAAGGGCTTCTTCAGCCTTTTCTCATACCGGCGAATGCCGTCAACAACCCAGTCTTCGTGTTTCCGGCCAACCATCAATACGCGCAATGCCATGTCTCCATTGAATACCCCGGCACCGTGACACGGAAAAGTTGTGGTCTGCATCACGCGGCATCCGTCTAGACTGCCCGCATGACTAATAAGGAGCAAAAGCGCGCGGTGGTACTCGGCGGCGGGGGAGTGGCAGGGATTGCATGGGAGATGGGGGTTCTGGCTGCCTTAGTTGAGCACGGCATTGAAGTGAACGACGCCGATCTGGTGGTGGGCACGTCCGCTGGTTCCGTCGTCGGCGCAGCCCTGCGGTTCGGAGTGGTGCGCCAAGTGCTGGAATCGCAGCTCAAAGCGGACGACCCGGCCGAAACAGTGATCGAGCAGCAGGAACTGACGCATTTCAGCACGGACGGGTTCCAGAACATGATGGCCGACGCCGCCCGCGGACCGGGCGGCGAGCAGGAGGCCAGGGCGCGGCTGGGTGCTGCTGCCCTTGATGCGGGCAAAGGGCTTTCGGAAGAGGCATGGGTCAGCACGATCCGCTCGCTGCTTCCCGCGCAGACCTGGCCGGCCAAACCGCTGAAGGTAACGGCGGTGAATGCCGACGACGGTGCTTTCACGGTTTTCGACACCGCCTCCGGCGCTGAACTCGCTTTGGCGGTGGCGGCCAGCTGCACCGTTCCCGGAGCCTGGCCGCCGGTGACCATCAACGGTTCCCGTTATATGGATGGAGGCATGCGTTCGGCCACCAACGCGGACGTGGCGGCCGGCTATGACAAGGTCTTGGTGCTTTCCTGTGGGCCGGAAGCTCCGGACAGCCCCTTCGGCCCCACGCTTCCCCAGGTGCTGACGGGCCTCTCGGGCAAGGCTGACACTTTCTTGATTGAGGCCAATGAAGCCAGTCTGGCTGCCTTCGGAACCAACGTTCTGCTGCAATCCTCGCGTCGGCCGTCAGCTGCGGCAGGGCTGGCGCAGGGGCAAGAGGCAGCGGAAGCGGTGAAGCTCTTTTGGGGCGGGTGACATCGATCCGATAACCCGTGAATGACCCTTATAAACGGCACACCTCCGCCAGCATGTTGACAGCCCGAGCGCTTCGCCAGTAATAAATAAGGGTGCTTACTTTTGGTATGTTGGCACGGGGAGTCTCCTCTCCCGCAGGGAAGGGCCCGCCGTGCCAACCCTGCACGGTGAGCGGCGTTTACACGCTGGCCTTCACCGGCCAGCGCGCGTGCCCGGCACAGTCTTGCGGTGCAGCAGCAGTGAGCCCTGCTTTGGTGCTTTAATCTCAGGACGGACGTAACCGTCCCTGCGTTCCACCCCTCAACGAAACTGGGTGCCATGACTAACTTCGACAGATCAGCGCAATTTTCCGACATGCAAGAAATGGAAGAAGATTTCTCAGGCACGAAGAAGGACCGGGACAGGGACTATTCCGGGCTCCTCCAGGACATGGTCCTTGAGACCGATGATGTGGAGAGCTTCTTGGAGGACCTGACACGGCTGACGGTCGACGCGCTTTCCTCTTCGGGGAACGAAGTGTTTTGCGGCGTCACGCTGCTGCGGCCAAACCGCGTGGGAACTGTGGCCAGCAGCAGCCCGGAAGCGCTCCGGATGGATGAGGTCCAGTACGAGTTCGACGACGGTCCCTGCCTGCAGGCGGCGCGTACCAATGAAACAGTGCTCACGGGGGACATCAGCTTGGATTCCCGGTGGGAGGAGTACACGGGGGCAATTTCTGAGCTCGGACTGAAGTCCATCCTGGGCGTTCCGATCCCCCTCGACGGGGAAACCCGGTGCGGCTTGAACATCTATGCGCGGGAAGCCAACGCGTTCAGCGACGAGATGGTCCGTGAGGCGGAGGACTTTGCCCGCGGAGCTTCAAAATCCCTCAGGCTTGCCGTGCGGATTGCACATCTGGACGAGAGCCGCGAGAACCTCAAGGCAGCCATGAGTTCCCGAACCACCATTGACCTCGCCGCTGGCATCATCATGGCGCAGAACCGCTGCAGCCAGGACGCGGCTGTGGGTATCCTCAGGGCCGCATCCAGCGCCCGGAACATGAAGCTCAGGGATGTTGCGGCTGCGGTGGTCGCATCCGTCGGCGAAAAGGCGCCGAAGACCCACTTCGTGGACTAGCGGATGAATTAACCGCGTGGAGTAAGGCCACGCGGATTAATTATGCCGGTCCGAAACCCCTGACCTAGGCCCGCTGCGGTGGAAGCTTGGTTTTGGAACGGTCCTCGGCCTTGCCGCCTTCAACCCCGCCCACGGTTGCAGTATCACCGATGTACCGCCGCCCGGAAACCTCGTTCCAGCGCGAAGCTGAGATTTCTTTCCGCACCAGCCAGCGCCCCTCGTCCACGGCTTCCAGGATGACGAGCGTTCCGCCCCCGGTTACTTGGTAGGAGTACTTCAGCTCGGCAGTGTCTTCAAGTTCTTCAGCGGGTCCATCGGCCCTGAGGATGCGTATCGACATAACGGCCTCCGTCGATTTGCCGGCAATCCGGGGTTGCCGGTCTGCGGCCCAGAATAGGCCCCCTGACCGATGCTGGGAACAGGTTAACTCCTTGCTCCGAAGCGGGGCGGGACCGCTGCCGCTGGTGAGGCGTTACCGGACTGGGAACTGCGGGACGACTTGGACTTCAGCTGCAGCCGCAAGGGACGGCACGCGCAGGGCGAGCAGCTCTTGGTGCATCCTGCGGATTCCCTCGATGGTCCACTCGGCAGCGGTGAGGAGGGTTCCGTCCCCGAAACGCTCGGCGGCGGCCGATTCCAGGCGTGGCGGAACTCCAAAGGACTCAAGCGAGATCCAGCTCGTATATCCGGCATAGGTGTCATAGAGATTCTCGATCTCCGCGACGGTGCGGTCGGTGCTCAGGATCGCCGACTCCGGCTGCCAGATACGCACCAGTTCCCGGAACAGGGCCTGGGCACCTTCCGCTGTTCCGAGCGGGTATCCCTGCTCGAGGGTGATGGTGCAGCTGTTGCCCAAATAGGTCTGTTCCGCGCCGGCACTCAACCCAAAAGACGCAATGAGGCCGGTTTCCGGATTGCCGGAAAAGAGCAGCAGCTGGAGGGTTGTGGGCCCCGGATCGCGGTCTGTTTCCTCAGCGGCCAGAGCCTTCAGATCTGCCGCCGTGCTTGGTGCCGGGGTGTAGCCCAGGCCGTCGTCGGCGATCCGCATCCAAGAAAGCTCCTGGGCCGCGTTCTCAGGCACTGCGCTGACGAGAGCCTCCATGGTTGCCGCAGCCCTGGCAACAACCTCTGCCGGAGTCTCTTTCCGCCCGCCCCACATCAGGGGGATGAAGACACAGCCGTCTTCCGGCGTGAAGAGCTCTGCAACGGTCTTTTTCATGACGTCAACCTATCTGGTTGGGTGTTCGCGGAGGAGATCATGGCATGGGCTCGAATCTGACGGAAATTCTTCCGCGTAACTGCGGGTACCGGCGCATGACCCGCTCGAAGGTGTCCATGACCACCTTTTCGGTGAAAACCCACTCGTGGAGATAGCCCGGAGCGGCCGAGTGTTCGAGGGCTTCGATTTGTCCCCTTAGCTCTTTTTGGATCATTCCCTCCAGCCTAATGGCGAGCAAATCGGGCTTGATGGAGTCGAGGAAATCGAGGTGGCCCTTGACCTCCGTGAAGTATTCCTTTGGAGGGTCCCCGCGCCAATCATGTCCATCGAAAGCAACCTCTGTTCCGTCCCTTTTTAATAGGACGTACTCGCGGGCCTGCGTGTCATGCACACGATCGATACCGGTGATGTACTGCTGCTCCGGTGCGCCGTGGATGCTGCGCGGTTCCACATCCTGGAAGGAACCATTGCCGCCGTCAGCGTCCCCCACCTGAGGCTGTCGGGCCGGATCCCTGCCGTGAGGGCTGTAGGTGCTGGAAAATGGCTTGCCTCCGGCGGAGCCCTTGCCTTCCCTGCGCGCAGTGGTGTTTTCGGGCAGCGGCTGCGGAGTCACGGGGAGAGGGCCGCCCTCCAGCAGGGGAGGGATCAGTTTTCGGGCTTCAGGCCAATCCGCCGGGGAAGGTTTCAGCGGGAAGGATTTGCGGCCGAGGTGACCAGCCGCTGACCCTGCCTTAACGCCGGCGCCTGCCCCGGCCTTAGCCCCGGCTTTAGCGGCGCCACCGGCAGCGCCGGCCCCTCCGATGAAGAGGGAACCAATATCGAAGATGTTGCCGCCCAAGGCCAGGCCGGGGCGGTCAGACTGCCACTGGTCCATACGGATCAGGTCTTGTCCGAGGAGGGTCATTTCGTCGAGCGCCTGCTGCCGGCGCTGAGGACCGGCAACACCAGTTCCCAGGATGACGATATTCTCGCCGGTCCGGTACATGCCCGTCCACGCGGATCCAGCTTTTCCCCAACCTTGGAAACCGATGAGTACGCCCAGGCCGGTGACGAATTCCCAGGCTGCCTGTGGCACGCCTTCCCGGGTGTCGGCGAGAAAGTTCATGGTGTCCCGCCACCAGGGCAAATCCGTGGACAGGTACCCGCCGGAGAATGCCGCAGCGTAGTCGGAGTAGCCGAACCCGTAGGCAATTACCTCGGTATCAAGGCCCTTGCCGGTCTCGCCATAGGTTCGGTCGGAACCGGTGATGTGGGTGATTCGAGCGGCGGTTTCCCGTTGCGCTTCGTCCAGGTCTGAGTGGAGGCGTCCGACGTCGGACGCCAGGGTATTGCGGGTGGCAACAACAGCGGCGTCGTTGTCCCACTCGTCCTTCTCGGATTCCGGGTAATCGCGGTTGAAGTCCGAAACCCGCACTTTGATGCCCTGCATCCGCACTTTGAGCCAATCAACGGAATCGGCATAGGCTCGCATCAGGGTATCGATTTGGATGGTGGAGGTGGTCAACGCCTCCATCTTGGCGATGGAAGTGTCCAGAACCGTGAAAACCTTCTCGTTTCCCTGCACCTCATAGATTTCCGGTGCAGTGAGTTTGAGCCATGTTCCTCCGACGGAGTTCATGATTTCCTGGGCACGTTCACCAATGTCCATGGTTTCGGCAGCATGGGTGCGGATGGCGTCCGGATCCGGGAGCCGCTGCTCAAACTCGGCCAGGCCAAAATTCATCAGAAGGCCTGTGCCGGGCCGCGGCCGGTGTGCCTTGGCCGGTCATCGATGCCGGGAGCATCATCAACGTGGTCCTGGGCTGCGGCGGCTGCGGCTTCCCGCGCCGTGTCGCTCATCGCTTCATCGCCTTGGATGAGAGCCAGGACGGCATTGGCAACAGCGTCCACGGCAACAGTGATCCGGCCACCAGCGGTACGGATGGTCCGCTTGAGAATGAACGTGGAGTAGGTGCTGAGCTCAGTGGTGACGGGCGGGGCCTTGCAAACATCCGCCAGGCTGGTGATGTTGGCCTCGGCAGCTGTAAAGAGCTGGTTGAACCCGGTGGCCGTTGTCTGCGCCTCAGCCAGGATTGCCATGACGGCCTCCGGCATGACCACAAAGGTTCCATCCGCCGTTCCCTTCGGGGCAGCGGGGCCCTTGGGTGCGCCTTCCAGGCTCTGCGCCGTGAGGTCGAACTTCATGGCAGGACCGTTCTCCTTGCGCCGGGTATTGGTATCTGTGTTGAGCAGATACAACGCGAAGCGGAAACCGGAAACAAGCGAGCTGGATGCGGCTGTGGAAAACCTTCCGGAAGCCTCAGCGAGCGATGCGCTGCCGGGACTGGGCTGACCCTCGGCGGGACTTCAGTGGAATGAATACCGCGTAGAACGCAGCCCAGCACAGCCAGAACACGGTCGAGATGCGCCGTTCGGACATTCCGGGGAACCAGCGCCGGCCCAAGGCTGCGATGCCGGATACTGCTGCTGTCACCGCCAGGAACCGGATCATTCGGCCGGGCACACTCCAGGCAAGGAATGCCGTGAGCGGGGTCCGCTGCAGTCCGGCTGCCCGCGCGTAGAGCTTGTAAGGGACACCGCGGGTGGGTCCCCGCAGCAGGGAAGCGGGGCCGGACTCGGCTATCTCCTGCTCGACGCCGCTGATCATGGCATCCGTGACCGCCGGAACTTTCGCCAGCGCCTTACGCGAGGTGTTGGCGGCCACCTTGCGGCCCCACCAGTAGGTCACGGCTCCTCCGGCAATTGCACCGCCGAGGGCCGAGACCGTGGTGCCGAGCGCGCGTTTCGGCCGGCGCAGCCCCACCCTGGACGTCCACACATCAGGGACCACAAAAAAGAACGTCGCTTCTGCGAAGCCCCAGGCGCCGGCGATGCCGTGGTCCCGCAGGGCATTCCGGAAGTCTGTTTCGCGCCGGGCTTTCATGCTCACACTGTAATGAAAGGTGAAGCGAAACCATGGGATTGACCGCGGGTTGCTGCCGGTTCCGCAGCTCGGCCCGCATTAGCGTATGAGCTAATGCAAAGGGCCAAATGAACGGAAACTCTACATGAGCCACGGAACGGACAGGCGGGAAATTCCGCAGCGCAGCAGCCGGTGGGCGGCAAAATCCGCGGATATTCTTGCGGCGGCGAAACTCACACCCAATCAGATTTCGGTTGGTTCAGTGGTGTTCGCCGCAGCGGGGGCCGCTGCGCTGATCTGGTCGGCTCATACCGATGACGCCATCATCCGTGCTGTCCTTTTGGCCGCGGCTGCCGCTTGTATACCGCTGCGGTTGTTACTGAACATGCTCGACGGAATGCTCGCCGTGGAAAAGGGCCTGAGCTCACCGGTGGGAGATATCTACAACGAACTGCCGGATCGGATCTCCGATGTGCTGTTCCTGGGGGCAGCAGGCGTCGCCACAGCCGGGCTGGCGACAGCCGGCCGAGTCGATTTCGGGATGATGCTGGGATTCCTTGCGGCGATACTGGCAGTACTTACCGCTTATATCCGCTGCCTCGGAGCAGCCCTCGGCACGGGAAACTTCTTTGACGGGCCGTTGGCCAAACCGCAGCGCATGTGGTTGCTGACGATCGGCGTCCTGGTGGCCATCGCCGAACCGTGGCTTCCCTGGCCGGAAGGATGGGCGCTGTTCTGCACGCTGGCGCTCATCGCGGCAGGCTCCCTGGTTACCTGCATCCGCCGGTTGCGCCGGGTCAGCACTGCCCTGCATGCCCGCAAGGACTTGCCGGCATGAACGTTGGGAGGGCCTCCCGGCGCAGCCTCGCAAAACTTATCAGCGCATTCGCCGGTGCGCGCGTGGTGACGGCAGCCGGAGAATCTGAACTGGATCTGCCGGGGCAGGCCATCTATTACGCGAACCATTCGAGCCATCTGGACTTCCTCACCATTTGGGCCGCGCTGCCGGCAGAGCTTCAGAAACGTGCCCGCCCGGTGGCTGCCAAGGACTACTGGGGCTCTGGGGTGCGTAAGGCTTTTGCCGAACAGATTTTCAACGCCTATTTGGTCGAACGCCACGGCTCCAGCAGCCGCCGGCAGCGCACGTCGGACTCGGGGGTCAGCCCCAAGGGCCAAGTGGAGGGCATGGCTGAGGTGCTCGCGGCCGGTGATTCGCTGATCATCTTCCCGGAAGGCACCCGAGGCGACGGCGATACGATCGCTGAGTTTCACGGCGGACTGTACAAGCTGGCCCGCCTCCACCCTGAGGTGCCCGTGGTCCCCGTGACGCTGGCCAACCTCGGGCGGATCCTCCCCAAAGGCGAGGTCATCCCGGTGCCGCACCTCTCGACCGTCATCTTCTGCGAGCCGCTCCATCTGAATCCCGAGGAGGACAAGCAGACATTCCTGGCCCGCGCCCGGCAGGTTATCGTGGAAGTCCTCGCTAAGCACCAGGGTCCGCAAGCTACAGATACCTCTGTGCGCGGCGACGGCCGCCCGGCACCTCGTGACCAGGCCGGGCAGGACCACCTGTGAGCGGCTGGGAACTGGGGTTGCTGGATTCAACGTCGCTGAAGCTCCTTGGCGGCGTCGTCGTCGTTCTGGTTTTGGCGACTGTGACCGCATGGCTGCTGGGCCGCCGCCTGGGCAGCACAGGCACCATCGTTAACCTGAAGCAGCGCATCAACGCCTGGTGGTTGATGGTCGCACTGATAGGAGCTGTCCTGGCAGCCGGCGAGACGGTGACGATTCTGCTGTTTCTGCTGCTGTCACTTCTGGCACTGCGGGAGTTCATCACCATCTCCCCGACCGGCCGCGGAGACCACAAAGTGCTCGTGTGGCTGGTGTTCATCATTCCCGCACTGCACTACTGGTTCCTGTGGGAGCACTGGTACGGCATGTTCAGTGTGTTCATTCCGGTGTACGCGTTCCTCTTCCTGCCGACGCGTAATGCGCTCGCCGGGCAGACCACCGGGTTCCTGCAGCGAACCGCAGCCATTCAGTGGGCGCTGATGGTGTGCGTCTACGCCATCAGCTACGCCCCGGCGCTCCTGCAGCTTCCGTTAGCCATGGAGGCAGGCCGGGATGCGGCCGAAGGCTCGGCGCCCGGGACCGGTGGGGCTACCGGCGCGCATCTGCTGCTGTTCCTGCTGATCGTGGTGCAGGGCTCCGACGTGCTGCAGTACGTCTGGGGCAAAACGCTCGGGAGGCACCCGATTGCGCCGGGCGTGAGTCCGAACAAGACATGGGAAGGGTTCATCGGTGGCGTGCTGTCAGCCACCGCCCTGGGTGCTGCCCTCTGGTGGATCACACCGTTCTCCCCATTGATGGCCGCACTCCTGGCGTTCATCTCCTGTGTGATGGGCTTCGCCGGGGGTCTGGTGATGTCCGCCATCAAGCGCGACCGCGGCATCAAGGACTTCGGCTCCATCATTCCCGGCCACGGCGGCATCATGGACCGCTTGGATTCGCTGTGTTTTGCGGCACCGGTCTTCTTCCACGCCGTGCGGTTCTTCTACACCTGAGGATGGTTCCATGAACACGCTTGATGACGTCATCGCCCTGGCAGTCTCCCACGGTCTACAGGTTTCCGCCGAGGGTGCAACCGTGATTGAGGCGGGCCTGGATTACCGCGTCGTCATGGCCTCTGATGAGACCGGCCGCCGCTGGGTGCTGCGGGTTCCGCGCCGTGCGGACGTGTCCGAGGGCATGGCCGCCGAGGTCCGCATCCTCAACCTCGTGGCCCCAGTTCTTGCGGCTCAAGGGGTGGCGGTTCCGGATTGGCGGGTCCGCGCACCCGACCTGATCGCCTACCCCGCCCTGCCTGGTGCTCCGGGCCTGACACTGTCCGAGAGCGGGGACGTCCTCTGGCATATGGATCCGGCCAGCCCTGACTACGCTGCCCGTCTGGGGCGCCTGCTGGCATGCCTGCACTCGTTGGGTGCAACGGAGGCCGAGGCAGCGGGGGTAGAGGTTCGTTCCCCCGAGCAAGTCCGCCAGGCGTGGCGGGACGACGTCGCGCGGGTAAGCGCGGAGTTCACCGTAGCCCCGGCTTTGTCCGAGACAGTGCGGAACTGGCTCGAGGACGACACCTGCTGGCCAGAGAAAACCGTGATGACCCACGGGGAGATCTACCCTGCCCACGTCCTGTTCGACGAGGGCGGCACCATCACCGGGGTTTTGGACTGGACGACGGCACGGGTGGACGACCCGGCCCGAGACCTGGCCGCCCAGTACGGTGCCGGCGGGGAGGAGATGCTGCGAATGACCCTGGCCGAGTACGAGCAGGCCGGAGGGCACGTGTACCCGGGCCTGACTGCCCAGGCCCGGCACCTGTGGGAGGCCTCCCCGCTCGTTTATGCGCTGTACGCGCTGACCACCGGCGCTGAGGCGGACCGGGCCACGGCTGCCGCGTTGCTCCATCCGGACCTCTAGCCCGGGAGGATAGCCTTCGGGCCCGACAACCAGGTGAATTTGCCCCCCAGGACAAAGCAAAAGACCCCGTTTCCCTTTGTTTACAAGGGAACCGGGGTCTTTTTCAGCTGGCGGTGACGGTGGGATTTGAACCCACGTTGGCTTTCACCAAACAACATTTCGAGTGTTGCACCTTCGGCCGCTCGGACACGTCACCAACGCGTCAACCTTACCGGCTAAAACGCTGTGCCCCAAAACGGCCGGTTCCACGCCTCTGCGCGGTCCCGGTGCGGCACTGCTAGAGGTCGACGACGTCGTTCTTGCCGATGTCGGGTGTGTCGCCGGTGACGGTGCTCTTGGCGATCTTGAAGATGCTCGCAACCCGGGGTTCATCGGAGGCCCAGTATTCGGCCGTGTCGGCGTCCACCTTGATCAGCGCAATGCTCGGATCCTCGCGGCCCCCATCGAACCAGGCCGAAACGGAGTTCTTCCACAGCTCCTCGATCTTGCCTTCGTCCTTGGTGATGGAGGCCTTGCCGCTGATGGAGAGGTAACCCTTGGAATCGTGGACCGAGACGTTCACGTTGGGGTTGGTGCGGATTTCGTCGGCCTTGGGAGATGGATCCTGCGTGAAGAACCACAGGTTTCCGTCGGAATCTGTCTCCTGCAGTTCCAGCGGCCGGCTCACCAGGTTGCCTCCGGCAGTCATGGTGGTGAGCTGCGCAATCTTGGCGTGTTCGAGGATTTTGACGACTGTATTCAGTCCGTCCTGATCTGCACTCATTGAGGAACTCCTTGGGTCGGGTTCGGATTTAGTAAGCCTACGTAGGAATACCGGCCCTTGTCAGCCCGATCGCCGAGAGCCGAAAAAGTCAGTGAGCAGCTTGGCGCATTCATCCTCACGAACCTCCGGGAAAACCTCCACCCAATGGTTCAGGCGCCGCTCCCGAAGGATGTCGAACACCGATCCAGCGGCTCCGGCCTTCTCGTCCCACGCTCCGAAGACCACGCGGGGAATCCGGGCCAGCACAATTGCTCCCGCACACATGGCGCAGGGTTCCAGGGTCACCACCAGGGTGCAGCCCTCCAGCCGCCACTCGCCCACCTTCGCAGCGGCTTGGCGGATGGCCACCACTTCTGCGTGCGCCGTGGGGTCTCCGCTGGCCTCGCGCTCGTTGCGGCCGGTGCCAATTACAGTCCCGTCGGGACCAATAACGACGGCGCCGATGGGCACGTCCTGGGTTGCCAGGGCTCCGCGGGCTTCAGCAAGGGCAAGATCCATCCACGCCTCATGCTGCACTGTAGGGGGCATCATGTTCCTATCTTCCCGCAATCACCGCCGTTGCCCGCTCTCACCGCAGTCGGACAGCCGCGGGTGCGGCAGGGGCAACCACCCCTGAGAATGGTAGTTTTGAAGCATGCGCGTACTTGTAGTGGATCACCCCCTTGTTGCCCACAAACTCACCGTTCTCCGCGATAAAAACACCCCTTCACCGGTGTTTCGACAGCTCACGGAAGAACTCGTCACCCTTTTGGCCTATGAAGCCACCCGCAACGTTCGCGTTGAGCCCGTCCAGATCGAGACTCCCGTCACGGCGGCGGTTGGCACCGGACTGGTCAAGCCCACTCCGCTGGTGGTGCCGATCCTGCGTGCCGGGCTCGGCATGTTGGAAGGCATGACCCGGCTGGTTCCCACGGCTGAGGTGGGATTCCTGGGCATGGCCCGCAATGAGGAGACCCTCGAAGCGATCACGTACGCGGAAAGGCTTCCGGATGACCTCACCGGACGCCAGGTTTTCGTCCTGGACCCCATGCTGGCCACGGGCGGCACGCTCCGCGAAGCCATCAAGTTCCTCTTCAAGCGCGGCGCCGCAGACATCACGTGCATTTGCCTGCTGGCTGCTCCCGAAGGGCTGGAAATCCTGCAGAGCGAACTCGCGGACGCCGATGTGACCATCGTGCTGGCATCAATCGATGAGCGGCTCGACGAGAAGTCCTACATCGTCCCGGGCTTGGGGGATGCCGGAGACCGCCTGTACGGCGTGGTCGACTAGAAAGCTTCAGCGAACACAAGAGCGGTGTCCAGTATGTGGACACCGCTCATCGTGCTTGACTCGCATCCGTTTGTAGGCGTTGCCTGCCTGCGGGTGCATTTTTGTTTCAGATAGGCCGAACGGTGCCGAAAATCAGCCGCACCATAGGGCACTGGTGCCCTTCCTGAAAAGGGACATTTGCCGGGCATATTTGTGAGGTGCATCACTTTTACCCCTTAAGTGTCCACATGGTGAGACAAAGTGAGCATTATTACTTGCGCGCACTCCTTTGTTACATGCAATAATCCGTAATGTGAACATCCACACGGCAGCACCTGTCGCAGTCCTTCCCGCCGGTCACGCCGGCGAGAAGCCGTGCTGTTGTCGAATGCACGCCTGAGTTACCCACCCCCATATCTCAGGCACCACTCAGGCCCAATGACGGGCGAAAACTGCGCCATCTCGACCCGGGCACACCCCCAGCATTCGAGCGTGATGACGGTCATTCACATTGAGGTTGCAACATGTCAGTAGCATCAGGGTACGTACACATTTCACTGCGCAATGCACAGAACCGGGCCACTGCGGCCCGGCAGGGTGCAGCTGGGGACTTTCCCCGCCAATACGGCGCTCCGGCCTACGGATCCCAGTACGGGATTCAGGGATACAACCCGCAGCCAACCCGTCCCCTGCAGTCCGTCGGCTCCTCCGACGCATCACCGATGACGGCGCCGACCGCCGTCGTCACTCCCAACGGAATCCCCGGTCCCCAGGCGGTCAGCAATGACACCGTTGCCCGCGGATTCGTCATCTACGTGGGACTCGACGAAGACACAGCGGCCGCCAACGGCACCTCGCTGACCAAACTGGCGCAGGAAGTGCGTGCCTACATCCAGACGCTGTGCCCCGGAGCGCAGAGCCATGCCGCCGTTGCCCTGGCCCCGGCCGAGGCAGCAGGCACGGACATCGACGTCGTGCGCCAGGCGCTGGGAGACCCGACAGCGCAGCGCCGGCAGCGTCCGGAGACTCCGCAGGTCCAGGCCCAGACCGCACCCCGCCCGTCCGGAGTCCTGATTGACCTTTCCCGCCGGGAAGTGCACCTGGACGGCGACACCCTGAACCTGACCTTCAAGGAATTCGAACTGCTCAACTACCTGGTGGAGAACGCCACCCGGACCGTGGGCCGCGAGGAACTGCTGGCCGGTCTGTGGCGCAATGCCGAGGAAGTGCCGAACGAGCGGACCATTGACGTGCACATCCGCCGGCTCCGTTCAAAGCTCGGCCGGTTGGCCAACACCGTACGGACCGTCCGCGGCCAGGGGTACCGCTTCTACGAGCACCCCGAAGTAGTGGTCTGGGCAGCACCCGAATACAGCATCTGATGGATCGGCGGTGCCGGAACCGGGAATCTTGGTGCCGGTACCGCCGATAGACTGAGCGCATGAGCGGCCACCACCTTAAAAAGCTGATGCTCCTGCGGCACGCGAAGGCGGCTTGGCCCCGGGACGTTTCCGACCACGAGCGGCCGCTGTCCAGCCGCGGACACCGGGACGCACCCCTGGCCGGACGGTGGATGGTGGAAAACGACTCCATCCCGGATTTCATCCTTTGCTCCTCCGCACTCCGGACCCGGCAAACCTGCACCTGGATCTGCGAGGAACTGGGCGATAAGGGGCCCACCCCCAAGCTCGAGGACAGTCTTTACAGCGCCTCAGCCGCTCAAATCCTCAGCGTCATCAACAACGTTCCCGAAACGGTGACCAGCCTGCTGGTGATTACCCATCTTCCCGGCGTGCAGGATCTGGCCATGCGGCTGGCCTCGGTGGAGTCGAACGAGGACGCGGTCATGGAAATGGCCACCGACTACCCCACCTCCGGCCTTACCGTCATGGAATCGGCCAAACCGTGGGCGGAGCTCGACGGGCGCGACGCCCGGATCTCCGACTTCATTGTCCGCCGGGCCTGACAGCCGGGCCTGGGGCCTGACACGCGGGCCTGACAGGCGGACCTGACACGCGGGCCTGACAGCCGGACCTGACGCCGGCGGAACCGTGCCTACAGCCCGTACTTCTCCAGCAGCCGCAGCCAAACCTCGCTGATGGTGGGATACGAGGGGACCGCATGCCATAAACGCTCCAGCGGCACCTCCCCGGTAATGGCGATGGTGGCGGCATGGAGCAGCTCGGAGACCCCAGGTCCGGCAAAGGTCATGCCGACGAGCACCCTGCGGTCTTCATCCACCACCATCTGGGCCCAGCCCCGATAATCGTCGGCGAACAGAGACGAACCGGCGACGGACAGCTCCAGCGAGGTTTCCGATGCGTTGATGCCGTCCTTCCGTGCCTGTTCGACGGTCCGGCCAACCATGGCTATTTCCGGATCAGTAAACACCACCTGCGGCACCGCAACATGGTTAGCCGTCGAGGCTTCCCGGCTCCATGCCCGCGGAGCTTCGGTGGGGGACAGGTCGCCACGGGCACGCGCGGTGATGGCCGAACCGGTGGCCCGCGCCTCATACTTTCCCTGATGCGTCAGCAGTACTTTGCCCGCGGCATCACCGACCACATAGAGCCAATCGGTGCCCTCCACCAGCCCTGCGTCGTCGGAGGCCAGGCGCACGGCGTCGAGTCCGAGATCCTCCAGGCCCAGATGCGCCAGTGCCGGAGCCCGGCCGGTGGCAACGAGCAGCTTGTCGGCTGCAAGCACGGTGCCGTCCGGCAACCCCATCTCGACACCTCCGCCGGCAGTTCCGCGGACAAAGTCGGGGGTGGTGAACGTCCGCAGCGAAACGCCGTCGGATTCCAGGCCTGCGCGGACCAGTTCGCGAGCCGGGTCCGGGTACGTGTCCAGGATGTCGTGCCGCACCACCAGGGTCACCTCGGAACCGAGCCGGGCCCATGCCTGTGAGAGTTCAGTTCCCGCAACTCCGCCGCCAAGGACGATCAGCCGATCAGGGACTTCCTGGGCAGAGGTCGCTTCCCGGGTGCCCCAGTACCGGACCTGGTCCAGTCCCTTCACCGGCGGTTCGATCGGATGCGAGCCGGTGGCCAGGACGACGGCATGGCGGGCCGCAAGCGTGAGCGTCCCGCCGTCGTCGTACTCCACTGTGACCTCGCGCGGACTGGTCAGGCGCCCCCGGCCCCGCACCAGGCCGATTCCGGCGCCCTCCACCCACTCCTGCTGGCTGGAGTCATCCCAGTGCGACGTGAAGCTGTCGCGGCGGTCCAGCACTGCCTGCGCCTTCAGGTTTCCGGTCACGGCTTCCCGTGAACCGGCAACGGACTGTGCGGCATGCAGGGCGGTTCCGGGCCGCAGCAGCGCCTTGGACGGCATGCAGGCCCAGTAGGAGCACTCACCGCCGATGAGGGCAGGTTCCACGAGGACGACGTCGAGTCCTCCCTGGACCACCCGCCCCGCCGCATTTTCACCCACCGCCCCGGCGCCAAGGACGACGACGTCCGTCTCCCTGCGCTCCGAGTGCTGATGTGCCGCTGTGCCACCGTGTTCCGTGTCGTTGTGTCCAGTCATGGACAGAGCTTGGCATGCCGACGCGGTGCTGCGAAAGTCCCCGCACGGGCCAGTGTGTGTGCCACTGCATTCAATCCGGCGCGCAGGAAAACTTGGGATGCGCCTAGGCTGGTAGGACTGCTCAGTGCTTTAGCTAGGAAAAAACATGGCCCTTGGATCCGTCATCATTGCAGGCGGCGGCATGGCGGGATTCGCCACAGCCCGAGAACTGCGAACCCGGGGCTTCGGGGGACACATAGGAATCATCGATCCCGAAGGCCTGCCCTATGACCGCCCGCCGCTGAGCAAGGACTATTTGCTCGGCACCCGCAGCAGCGAACAGATCCTGCTGGCCGGGAAGGAATGGTTCACGGAGCAGGGTATCGAGCTCTTGACCGGGAAGGCGGCGGCCCTGAAACCGGACGACGGCATTGTGCTGCTGGAGGACGGCAGGGAGGTGCCCGCCGGCAAAATCGTGCTGGCCACCGGTGCCGCCGCCCGCAGGCTGGAAATCCCCGGCGGTGACCTGGACACGGTTCTTCAGCTGAGAAAGCGCGGCGATGCCGACAAGCTGCGGGAACTGCTGCATCCCGGCGTGCGGCTGGCCATCATCGGTGCAGGACTGATTGGCGCCGAGACCGCGTCCTCGGCACTGGCCCTCGGAGCTGAAGTGACCCTGATCGATCCGGTCGATCCACCGCTGGTGCCCGCCGTGGGTGTGGAGCTGGCGCACAGGCTGCACCGCATGCATGAGGAGAGGGGTATCCGCGTCATCACCGGACTGCCCCTGGCCATCACCCGGGCCGGGGCGCAGCACAGCATCACTATTTCCGGCAGCCCGGACGTGCACGCAGACCTGGTGCTGGTGGGGATTGGGGTTGTTCCGGAGGCGGGGCTTGCCGCATCCGCGGGCCTCGACACTGACAACGGCATCCTGGTGGACGAACACCAGCGGACCAGTCACCCGAATGTTTTCGCCGTGGGGGACGCCGCCCGCACCCGCCTGTCCGACGGAACGCTGCTGCGCCGGGCCGAGCACTGGGAACATGCGCGCAATACCGGCAGCACCGCTGCCGCTGCACTTCTGGACCAGCAGCCGCCGGTCCACGGCGCGCCGTGGTTCTGGACCGACCGCCATGGAGTCCACGTCGAGGGAGCGGGATCGATGGTGGGGGAAGGCCGTATCGTGACCAGGATGAAAGACGGCCAGCCCATGGCTTCGTTCCGGCTGGACGCCGCAGGGTACATGGAGGGCTGTGCCGCGATAGACGGCGGAATGACGGTTCGTGCCGCCCGGCGCATTATCGACCGACGCATTTCAGTTGATCCGGCCCAGCTGGCAGACCCCGGAGTCGAGCTCCGGAAGCTGGCCCGCTAAGCCCCTCCCGTTAAAGCGGGAGGGACCCTTTCCGGGCAACAAAAAACCCGGTCTGGCCAGTATTTCTACTGGTCAAACCGGGTTTCAGTGGTGCGCGCGAAGGGATTCGAACCCCCAACCTTCTGATCCGTAGTCAGATGCTCTATCCGTTGAGCTACGCACGCATTTTGGATTGTTTTTCAAGTTCCGCCCCGTTGAGGCTTTCCTTCAAAGTTTGTCCGTGGCTGTTTGGCCGTAAATAACTATAGCCCAGTTTCTGAGAGCTGCCTAATCCTGGAACGTGACGTCGGACAACTAGACCGGTCTATATGACCTTCGTCACATTGGAGTATGCTGGGCCGCACAAGTTTCCTGAGTTCTAGGGAATCTCTGCAGGACCGCCATTATAGGTACTACCTTTCTCACCGGGGGCATCGGCAGGCCGACAACTAGCATCAAAATCACACCACTGACCCAACGAAGGGAAGAGTCATGGGCGATGACGCGCGTCAGCTAGTTCTCGATGAGAGCGGCGAAAACGCTGCTCCGAGCCATTTGGACAGCAACACCACGGGGGCTTCCGCCGAAGCTCCCACCACACACAAGGCTCTGCTTGACTGGGTTCAGCAGGTGGCCAAGCTGACGCAGCCCGACCGCGTGTACTGGGTCGACGGATCCGAAGCGGAAAACAAGCGCCTGACTGACGAACTGGTGGAATCAGGAACCCTGGTTCGGCTGAACCCCGAGGAGTTCCCGAACTCCTTCGCGGCTTTCTCCGACCCCAAGGACGTGGCGCGCGTCGAGGAGCAGACCTTCATCTGCTCCGAAAAGAAGAAGGACGCAGGCTTCACCAACAACTGGATGGAACCGTCACAGATGCGGGAGAAGCTGGACGGACTGTTCGCCGGCTCCATGCGCGGCCGCACCATGTACGTCATTCCCTTCGTCATGGGCCACCTCGAAGCGGAGGACCCCAAGTTCGGCGTCGAAATCACCGACAGCGCCTACGTTGTTGCCTCCATGCGCATCATGGCCCGCATCGGCACGGACGTGCTGCGCAAGATGGAAGAGCTGGACGCGTTCTTTGTGCCGGCACTGCATTCCGTGGGCGCCCCGCTGGCTGAAGGCGAAGAGGACGTTGCCTGGCCCTGCAGCGACGAAAAATGGATTGTGCACTTCCCGGAAGACCGGTCCATCTGGTCCTACGGCTCCGGTTACGGCGGTAACGCGCTGCTGGGCAAGAAATGCTACGCCCTGCGCATCGCATCGATCATGGCGCGGGATGAAGGCTGGCTGGCCGAGCACATGCTGATCCTGAAGCTGACGAGCCCGGAAAAGAAGGACTACTTCGTCGCTGCGGCCTTCCCGTCCGCCTGCGGCAAGACAAACCTCGCTCTCCTGGACCCGACCATCGATGGCTGGAAAGTCGAAACCCTCGGCGACGACATCACCTGGATGCGCTTCGGACACAACGGCGAACTGCGCGCCACCAACCCGGAAGCCGGCCTGTTCGGCGTCGCCCCCGGCACCGGCTGGAGCACCAACCCCAACGCCATGCGCGCCATCGCCAAGGGCAACTCCATCTTCACCAACGTGGCATTGACCGACACCGGCGGAGTGTGGTGGGAAGGCATGACGGATGATGCCCCGGCCCACCTGACCGACTGGCTCGGCAACGACTGGACGCCGGACGCCGGCCACCCCGCCGCACACCCGAACTCCCGCTTCTGCACGCCGATCGACCAGATCGACATGCTGGCCGAGGAATACCACTCCCCGAACGGGGTGCCCGTTTCGGCCATCCTCTTCGGCGGCCGCCGCAAGACCACGGTTCCCCTGGTGACCCAGTCCCGTGACTGGACCAACGGCATCTTCATGGGTTCCACCCTGTCCTCGGAAACCACCGCCGCCGCAGCCGGCCAGGTTGGCGTGGTCCGCCGCGACCCGATGGCCATGCTGCCGTTCATGGGCTACGACGCCGGTGACTACCTCCGCCACTGGATCACGCTCAGCGGCAAGGCCAACCAGGAAACCCTGCCGAAGATCTTCCTGGTCAACTGGTTCCGGCGCACCGCCGACGGCGGCTTTGCCTGGCCGGGCTTTGGGGACAACTCCCGCGTGCTGAAGTGGGTCATTGAGCGGATCGAAGGCACGGCTGACGCGGTGGAAACCCCGATCGGGTACGTGCCCACCGGAGATTCCCTGGACCTCAGCGGCATGGACATGACACCGGCGGATGTTGAAGCCGCAGTGCGCGTGGACCCTGAGGAGTGGAAGAAGGAGCTCGCCGGCATCGAGGAATGGTACGCCCGCTTCGGCGAGTCACTGCCCGAAGACCTCGTGACCGAGCTGCAGACCCTGAAGGAGCGCTTCGCTGCGGCGTAGTCCTTAGTTCCCTGCAGCTGCGGGTTCCTTCCCTCCGGCGCCGGAAGGAAGGAACCCGCACCCGGGCAGCAAAAAAGGCCGGCGGCACCGCGCAGAAGCGCAGTGCCGCCGGCCTTTGTGGTCTTAGCCCAACCGGGACTTAGGCTTCGTCAGTGCCCGCCGCGGCGTCTTCGGTTCCCCAGATGAGCCGGTCGCCGGATTCCCACTGCGGTTCATCGAACGTCCAGGTGCCGTCAGTTTCCGAGTACGTCTGGATCGCTGAGATGCAGACGCCCTCGGCGTGCTCAGCCACTACGTGGATGGCGTCGGTTGCTTCGTCCGGCAGGTGGATGTCGGAGAAGACGGCGGCGGCGCGGTTGTCCGCCTTCTGCTCGGCCAGCACCTGGTAGATGTCATCGATCATGGCATCGGCGTCGAGGTCTTCGTCGCTTTCCTCGGGGGCGACCGCGATCATCCGCAGCTCGCCGTCGTTCTGGACCACCAGGGCGGCGGGCAGGAATGCGCCCTGTGCTTCCAGCTGTTCCTGGGCGACGCCCAGAGCGGTGCCCAGAAGTGAATTCAGGTCCTCCTGGACCTGCGCGGAGGGCTCTGCGCCGTTCAGTTCAACATCAGCCATTGGTTTTAGTTCCTAACTAGTTCAAGTACGCGGTCACGGACCCGCACCATGGTGGGGAGGTCTTCGGCTTCGGCGTTCAGCCGGAGGAAGGGTTCGGTGTTCGACGCGCGGAGGTTGAACCACCACTGTCCGTCATCTGAGGTGAAAGTCAATCCGTCGAGCGCATCCACGGTAACGCCGTCGCGCTCGAATTCGCTGCGGACGCGGGCAACCGCGGCCGGAACGTCCGACAGCTCGGAGTTGATTTCACCGGAGGAGAAATACGGCTCGTATTCGCGGGCAAGGTCCGAAAGCGGCAGGGACTGCTCACCCAGGGCGGCGAGCACGTGCATGGCGGCCAGCATGCCGGTGTCGGCGTTATAGAAGTCGCGGAAGTAATAGTGCGCGGAATGCTCGCCGCCAAAGACAGCGCCTTCCTCGGCCATTTGGGCCTTGATGAAGGAGTGGCCCACGCGCGTGCGGACGGCGCGGCCGCCGTCGGCCTTCACCAGCTCGGGAACCGCGCGGGAGGTGATGAGGTTGTGGATGATGACCGGAGTGGCTTCACCGGCAGCCTTGGCCCGCGCAATTTCGCGGCGGGCGACGAGGGCGGTGATCGCCGAGGGACTGACGGGGTCGCCCTTCTCGTCGATCACGAAGCAGCGGTCGGCGTCGCCGTCGAAAGCCAGGCCAAGGTCGGCGCCGTGCTCGACGACGGCGGCCTGCAGGTCCCGCAGGTTTTCCGGCTCAAGCGGGTTGGCCGGGTGATTGGGGAAGGACCCGTCCAGCTCAAAGTAGAGGTCGATGATTTCCAGCGGAAGGGCGGGCAGCATGGTGTTGCCCAGGACGGCCGGGGTGGTCAGGCCCGCCATGCCGTTGCCGGCGTCGACGACTACCTTCAGGGGACGGATGCTGCTCAGGTCCACCAGGCTGCGGAGGTACTCGGAGTAGTCCTTCAGGATGTCCCGGACACTGATGCGGCCCGGGGTTCCGACTGCGGGAATGGTGCCATCGTTCAGGTACTGCTCGGCCTTGGCCTGGATCTCGTGGAGCCCGGTTTCGGACGAGATCGGCACGGCGCCGGCCTTGGACATCTTGATGCCGTTGTACTGCGCGGGATTGTGGCTGGCCGTGAAAGTGGCTCCGGCCGCGTTCAGGGCGCCGCACGCGTAGTAGAGCTCGTCAGTGGAGATGAGGTCCAGCAGGAGCACATCGGCGCCGCGCATGGTGGCGCCGGCGGCGAAGTCCTTGATGAATTCGGGGGATGACGGACGCATGTCGCCGCCCACCAGGACGGTCTGACCGGCAAGGCCAAGCACGTCCACAAAAGCGGCGCCGACTGCTTTGACGATCTGCGGGGTGATGGTCTCGCCCACGACGCCGCGGACGTCGTAAGCCTTAAAGGACGCGGAGAGATCGAATGCACTATTCACCCGGACAGTCTATAGGTCGGCGTTCCATCCCCGGTTTATGGGGCCCGCCCTTTCCGTGTGGTGGACCGGTTCCCGGGTATCCACAGGTGCGCCGCGGAGGCTCCCGCGTCCACAGGTGCCTGCGGTGCTGGAGGAAATCGTCAGTCCCGGCTGGGATAGTGGAAGGTATGGAATTCCAGCAAGAAACCCAAGATTCTCCTTCCGCCGAGCGGGAAGCTGCCCCCGGTTCTGGCGGCGGCAGCTTCCGGGAAGGGGGATCTGATCCCGTGCTGCGGTCCGAGGCGACAGGCCTGCTGAGGGCACTGGTCGGCAACGACGCCGCTGAGTTTCATGACGGGCAGTACGAGGCCATCGAGGCGCTGGTCTCCGGCGGCAGGCGAGCCCTGGTGGTCCAGCGCACCGGCTGGGGAAAGTCCGCTGTGTACTTTGTGGCCAGTCTGCTGCTGCGTGCCCGCGGTGCCGGACCCACCCTGATCGTGTCCCCGCTGCTGGCACTCATGCGCGATCAGGTGGCAGCGGCCGCCCGAGCCGGGGTCAGGGCAGTGGCCATCAATTCGGCCAACCAGCTGGAGTGGCAGGACATTTCCGCCAAGCTCCAGGCCGACGAAGTGGACGTGTTGCTGGTTTCGCCCGAACGCCTGAACAACCCCGGCTTCCGGGAAACCCACCTGCCGGAACTGATCCGCCGGTCCGGACTGCTGGTGATTGACGAAGCGCACTGCATCTCGGACTGGGGCCATGACTTCCGGCCGGACTACCGCCGTATCCGCAGCCTGATTGAACAGCTGCCGGCCTCGGTGCCGGTGCTGGCCACCACCGCCACCGCCAACTCCCGCGTGGTGAAGGACGTCGAGGAGCAGCTGGCTTCAGGCGGTGAGGACGTTTTCACTATCCGCGGGGCGCTGGCACGCCAGTCCCTGCGGCTGGGAGTGCTGCGGCTGCCGACCCCCAAAGCACGGTTGGGGTGGCTCCTGACGCACATCGACGAGCTTCCGGGTTCGGGCATCATCTATGCCCTGACAGTGTCCGCGGCCGAGGACACCGCCAAGCTGCTGCAGAAAGCCGGACACCGGGTGATCGCCTACACCGGACGCACGGACCCTGCCGACCGGGAGCAGGCGGAAGCGGCGCTGAAAAACAACGAGGTGAAGGCACTGGTGGCCACCAGTGCCTTGGGTATGGGCTTCGACAAGCCGGACTTGGGGTTCGTGGTTCATTTGGGCGCACCGTCCTCGCCGGTGGCGTACTACCAGCAGGTGGGACGCGCCGGCCGGGGAACCCCCAGCGCCGATGTGCTGCTGCTGCCCGGGACCGAAGACAAGGACATTTGGGAGTACTTCGCCACCTCGTCCATGCCGGCGGAGGGCCCGGCGAACGCCGTGCTGACGGAACTGGCCTCGGGGGCGGTTATGTCCAGCGGTGCTCTCGAGACACGGGTGAACCTGAAGCGCTCGCCGCTGGAGCTGCTGCTGAAGGTCCTGGCCGTGGACGGTGCCGTGGAACGGGTTTCCGGCGGCTGGCGCGGCACCGGGCAGCCGTGGAGCTATGACCGGGAGCGGTATGAGCGCATTTCGGCCGCCCGGGTCAAGGAGCAGCAGGCCATGCTCGACTACGAGAGCACCACGGGTTGTCGGATGGAGTTCCTCTCCCGCCAGCTCGATGACCCGGCTGCGGCACCCTGCGGACGCTGCGACAACTGTGCCGGCCGCTGGTTCTCCGGTGATGTTGCCGCCGAGGCCACCCAGCATGCCGATCAGGCTCTGAGCCGGGTCGGTGTGGATGTGGATCCGCGTGGAATGTACCCCTCCGGCATGGACCGGCTGGGCGTGCCGGTGAAGGGGAAGATCAAGCCCGAGGTGGCACTGTCCACCGGACGGGCGCTGGCCCGCCTCACGGACCTCGGCTGGGGCGGACGGCTGCGCGATATCTTTGCCCCGGACGCTCAGGACACGACGGTGGATGAGGCACTGCTCAAAGGCTGCGTGCAGGTGCTCGCCCAGTGGGGATGGGAGGAACGGCCGGTTGCCGTGGTCAGCATCCCGTCGCGGTCCCGTCCGCAGCTGGTCGCTTCCCTGGCCCAGGGCATTTCAACCCTTGGCCGCATTCCGTATCTCGGCGCCCTGCAGCTCCCGCACGGCGGACCGACGGGTGGTTCCGGAGGGAACAGTGCCTTCCGCCTGGCCTCGGTCTGGGATCAGTTTGCGGTGCCCGAGGAAGGAGCGGCCTGGTTTGCAGCCAATCCGGGGCCGGTGCTGCTGGTGGACGACTTCGCCGACAGCCGCTGGACCCTCACCGAAGCGGGCCGGGTGCTCAGGCAGGCCGGCGCGGCTTCCGTGCTGCCTTTTGTCCTGGCACTGAAGGCATAGCGAACAGCTCGTACAGGGCAGGCTCCGGGGCGATCCGGGCAATCTGCGGCTCGGGCCTTCGGGGCTGCGCGGGGGAGGACTGCGTGGTGGAGGGCCGCACGCCAGTGGAGGATTGCACCGCGGGGGAAGGCTGCGCCGCGGGGGAAGGCTGTGCCGCGGGGGAAGGCTGCGGTGCCGGGGAGTCCGGAACCGGCTTTGGCTCAGAGGCGGGAACCGGCTTCGGTTCAGAGACGGGCTCTGGCCTGGACACGGGCTCCCATTCAGAGACCGGCTCCGGATCAGGAACAGGCACCGGTTCGACCCTTCCCGCAGGGGCAAAAGTGAAGGCCGGAGTCTGCACCGTGGGAACGGCTTGCGCCGGCGGACGCCGCAGCCAGCGCTCCGCTGACGCGACATGGACAGTCATCAGGGAACGGGCCAAGTCAGCGTCGCCCAGTGTCAGCGCCTCAAGAATCGCGGAGTGTTCACCGAGGATGGCCGTCACCGCCCCGGCCTCAACAATCCTCTGCCAGGTTCGCAGCCTCAGGGCACTGCCCGTGAGGGAATCCAGCATGCCGGCCAGATAAGGGTTTCCGGAGGCCCGGGCAATGAGGGAATGGAAAGCGAAGTCATGAGCGGCCAGCTGTGCTGCCGTTGCCTGCGGAGGAACCGAGTCCAGGCAGGTCCGTAATGATGCCAAGCCGCGGGCGTTGATGCGCGCGGCAGCATGGGCGGCAGCGCCGGGCTCGAGAATGCGCCGAACTTCCATGAGTTCGGGAGCCGAGGATTCCTGATGGATTTCCACCATGAAGCCCATGGTTTCGGTCAACAGTCCCGGCTCCAGGCTGGTGACGTAGGTGCCGTCACCGCGCCGGACATCGAGGACACGGATCAGTTCCAGTGCTTTGACCGCTTCACGAAGCGAGCTTCGGGACAGGCCCAGCTGGTCGCTCAGCTCATTCTCGGGCGGAAGCCGGTCCCCGGCCTTGAGCTGCCCGCTGATGAGCATTTCCTTGATCTTGGTAATCGCTTCATCGGTAACAGCCACCCGACTATCTTAAGGGCCAGCGGCGGCAACCCCGGACGCACGCCGCCCCGCGCCGCTCAGGCACGGAGGGCGGTGTTGGGAGAACCTCAGTTGCCGGTGAAAACCGCCGGGCGGCGTTCGGCGAAGGCCGTGGCTGCTTCATTGAAGTCGTGGCTGGCCAGGAACGCGGTGTTCCACAACTGGACGTAGTCCAGACCGGCTTGGACGGACGCATCCTGGGCACGGTTCATCACGTGCTTGACCCCCTGGACAACCAGCGGTGGATTTGCGGCGACGGCGGAGGCCAGCTCGCGCCCCCGGCCGACGACGTCGTCGGCCACTTCAGTAACCAGGCCCAAGCTGCGGGCGCGGTCTGCGCCAAAGTCCTCCCCGGTCAATGCGAGGTGGCGGGCCGGGCCTTCACCAATAATGCTCGGCAACCGCTGGAGCGAACCCAGATCCGCCACAATCCCAACCCGCACTTCACGGACACTGAACGTGGCGGAAGGGGAAGCGATGCGGATATCCGCGGCGGTAATGACATCGATCCCGCCCCCAATGCACCAGCCGTCAACCGCGGCGATGACGGGCTTGGAGCATCTGGACAGGGAGCTGACCGAATCCTGCAGGTTCTTGATCTGGCGGCGGAAACCGTCGCGAAGGCGGGCATCCATCCCGCCCGCGGCAAGCATGGGAGCAAAAACCGGCGCCATGGCCGGCAGATCGAGACCGAAGCTGAAGTTCCCACCGGAACCGTACAACAGGACGGCGCGCACGCTGCCGTCATCGCTGAGGGCATCAAAAATCTGCGGCAGTTCCTTCCAAAAATCCGGACCCATGGCGTTGCCCTTGGACGGCCCGGTGAGCTCTACCTCAGCAATGCCGTCGGCAATGCTCACTCGCAGCGAACGCAGGGAAGTGGTCTGGCTCATGTCGTCTCCGTTGATCGGCATTAGTTTGTTCGCATGGACGGTTCGGCAACGCGGGCTGTTCGGCAACCATTCGGCAACCGTTCGGCGGCGGCCGGGGCTGCACGTCAATATACCGGTCGAAAGGTGCGGGTGCCGCTGGCGAAGCTAGGATCAAGGGTATGGAGTTTCTGGTGATTGTTCTCTTTGTCGTGGCCATCGTTGTGGTGAATTTCGTGGTGACCCGTGCCCAGCGCCGGAAAGGTTCCGCTTCTCCGGAAGCGCCGGATGCCGAGGGAGCGCAACCGGACCAGCAGCGCACTGGAAAGTCCCCAAGGGTTCCCCGAAAGACAGCCGGAGCCAAAGCTGCTTCCGCCGGGCCCAGGACGTCGGCTGAAGCGGCGCGGGAAGCGAACGCCAAGCTCAACGCCGCCCAGCACCAGCAGGTGTATGCCGCCATCGCCCAGGGCCACCCGATCGGGGCCGTCAAACTCTATGCGCAGTTCACCGGCGTCGGAGTGCGTGCCGCTGCCGCCGCGGTGGAAAACCTGGCCATGCATCCCCAGCCGTTCCAGCCGCCGCGTCCGGCCGGAACCGCCGCTGATTCACCCGCTCCGGCTGGGACGCGTCCGGACGCACCGGGAACCCCCGCACCCGGCAGCGGGAACACGGAGACGCCCGGCGCCAGTGCGGACGGAAAGACATCCGCAGAACAGGCCGGAACGGCAGGGGAGGGGCCAGCATCACCCACAGAGCCGCGAGCGGAAGGGACCGGCGCAGCAGGTTCCGCAAAAGCCGCGGATGCCGCATCCGGGGACACCTCAGCGAACCCTTCCGGACCGGAAAGCTCCGCTGCATCTGCAGGTCAACAGGGTGGACCAGCCGGCCGGAAGCCCGCCACACCGGAGGAAGACGAGATCAGCAAGTGGGTCAAGAACCTGAGGCCGGAAGACTTTTAGCAGGATCCGGCCGGCCGCCTCAGCCCAGTTGCCGTGACCGCTGGTTGCGGCCGTCGGCTCCATAGGGGTAATTACCCACTGCAGGGATGCTCAGTTCGGTGAGCTGCTGCAGTTCCGAAGCGGAGAGCCGGAGTGATGCTGCTCCGAGATTGTCGGTCAACTGTTCGACGGCGCGGGCACCAAGAATCACCGACGTTACGCCGGGCTGGGCGGCAAGCCACGCCAGGGCGACCTGCGCCGGGGTGGCCTTGTGTACGGCGGCAACGGATTTGAGCGCGTCCAGTATCTGCCAGGTGCGGTCATTGTTGCTGCGCAGATCCCAGCCCTGGAATTGGCGCGTGGGGTTGTCTCCCACCCGCGTCTTGCCCGCCGGGACCGTTTCGCGGCGGTACTTCCCGGTCAGCCAGCCCCCGGCCAACGGTGACCAGGGCAGCAGGCCCAGTCCGGCGTCGAGCGCTGCCGGAACCACCTCGGACTCGATCTCGCGTTCCAGCAGGTTGTACTGCGGCTGCAGGGTCACCGGTTCATTCCAGCCATGTGCCCGAGCAGTGAACACTGCCTTGGTCAACTGCCATCCGGTGAAGTTGGAGAGCCCGTAGTAGCTGATTTTTCCAGCGGTCACTGCGTCCTGCAGGAATCCCAAGCTCTCCTCGATGGGAGTCAGCGGATCCCAGGAATGCAGCTGGTACAGGTCGATGTGGTCCACCCCCAACCGCTTCAGCGAAGCATCCAGAGCCTGACGCAGGTGCCGGCGGGAGTTCCCGAGATCGTTGGGGCCGGCGCCCATCGGGAACCGTCCCTTGGTGGCCAGGACAACGTTGCGCGCAGCCTCGGGCCGCGCCTGGAGCCAGTGGCCGATGATTTCTTCGGATGTTCCCGAGGTGTAGACATCGGCAGTGTCAATAAAGTTGCCGCCGGCCTCCACATACGAGTTCAACAGGTCATGGGACACCCGCTGGTCGGATTCATTGCCAAAGGTCATTGTCCCGAGGGCAAAGGTGCTGACGACGGCGCCGCTGCGGCCCATTAAGCGCATTTCCATGGAAGATCCCTCAAGTAGGCGGAGCAGGAACGAAGAAGCTGCCTGCTGACTGGCCCCTAACATAGTCCGGAATGCGGGTCGGGGGACAGCGCCCAGGCTGTCTGCGGGCACAAAAAAACCCCCGGTTGCCCGGGGGTCTTAGCGCGGAGACGGGGAGATTTGAACTCCCGGTGGGCTTTAGGCCCACACTTCATTAGCAGTGAAGCCCATTCGGCCGCTCTGGCACGTCTCCAAATGCTGTCTGGTAGCTTCCGCTGCCAGCCTGACAAGACTACCCATAAGGGGCCGGTAAGAGCAAAACGTCACGGAACGGCATGAACCGTTCCAGAGCTACCCGTCGGCCTGATCTCCGGATGGGGCGGCCGGAGTATCCGACTCAGGAACACCGGCCCGGTACATGGCGGAGAAGAACCCGTATTTTTGGACGTCTTCACCGGGCTGGTTTTCGGCATACTCACTGATCAGGGCTGCGAGCCGGTCCTGGAAGCCGGACCGCTGGGCCTCCGAGAGGTACAGCGTCACACTGGTCTCGGACATCCGCCCCGTCTCGGGCGCCAGCCGGTAGTTCTCCAGCGCCGAGTCCAGGATCGCCGGACCCACCAGCGCGGATTCGGGCAGCGCAGGATTAAAGGTCAGCCCGAGGGTCTTGCCCGTTGCCCGGTACGGAATTTCCCGCGCATTCCGGGCCCCGGCACGAACCGGCTCCGCAGCGGTAAAACCGTGTTCGGTCAGCAGCTGCAGATGGTGCAACGTTGCGCCGGGCGTGGAGCCCAGTCGCTCGGCGATCTCCTTGTTGGTCAGGGTTTCCCCGCGCAGGACCTGGAGGATCCGGATCCGCAGCGGATGGGCCACGGCTTTGGCTTCGTCCGCCGTCGCTTCACGCCGCCGGGCAGGTTCACTGTTCACCATGCGGGGCCTACAGCCGCCCGGTTAGGGCTTCCCACAGGAACTCGTAGGACATGGCGTACATGCGGGCAGCCTGGCGGTTGTCCGATGCGCCCGCATGTCCGCCTTCGAGGGCTTCATGGAACCAGACGTTCCGCACCCCCATGGCCTTCATGCGGGCAGCCATCTTCCGGGCCTGCACCGGACCCACGCGGTCGTCGCTGGTGGCCGTCCAAATCAACGTGGGCGGGTAATCGGCGTCTTCCTTGAGGAGATGGTAGGGGGAGAACGTCTTCACGAACTCCCACTGCTCAGGAACATCAGGATCCCCATATTCGGCAATCCAGGAGTAGCCGGCCGACAGCTTGGTGTAGCGGCGCATGTCCAGCAGCGGCACACCGCAGGACACGGCGCCGAACAGGTGGGGATAGGTGGTGAGCATGTTCCCCACCAGCAGTCCGCCGTTGCTGCGGCCGGTGCAGCCCAGGTGTTCCCGCGACGTGACGCCGCGGTCCACCAGGTCCTGTGCCACCGCGGCAAAATCCTCGTAGGCGCGGTGCCGGTTCTCCTGCAGTGCGGCACGGTGCCAGTCCGGGCCGTACTCGCCGCCGCCGCGGATGTTCGCCAGCACGTACACGCCCGAACGCTGCACGCCGTCCTCGTCAGTGAAGCTGCGTTCCAGCCAGCCGCGTCCCACCACGCCGCTGTAAGAAGGCGTCAGCGCCTGTTCGAATCCGCCGTATCCGTTCAGCAGTGTCGGGTTGCCGCCGTCGAGCACCAGGTCCTTTGGTCCCACCTGGAAGTACGGCACCTTGGTGCCGTCGGCCGAAACCGCAAAGTGCTGCTCCACCGTGAAGGAGGAAGCGTCAAAGAACGACGGCGATTCCTTCACCACCGCAGCGGCTCCGCCGTTGCTGCCCAGAGTTCCGCGGGACAGCGTGGATGGTGTCAGGAACCCGGTGCTGATCAGCCAGTAGTCGTTGCCGGCTTCCTCGTCCTCGTCATCCACGGCATACGCGTCAACGGTGTGCAGCGGCGGGCAGGCGTCCAGGACCGTGGCATTCCAGCCCTTTGCCGGATCCAGCACCGAGATTTCAGAGGAAACGTCCCGCAGCAGGTTCAGCAGCAGGTGGTCCCGCGTCCAGCTCCAGGACTGCAGGGAGGTGGCGGGATCGGGGGTGAAAAGAGTGGCGAGCTCCCGGTTGCCGGCCAGGAAACCTTCCAAATCCGCGGCCAGGAGGGACCCGGCGGGATGCACGGCGCCGTCGAGCTCCCAGTCCGTGCGGGGCCGCAGCACGAGCCACTGCCGGTGCACATCAACATTGACGTCCAGGGGGACATCCAGGCGCACCCACTGCCCGTCGCGGCGAAGGAAGGTGGAACTGTTGTAGAAGTCGACGATGTCGATGGCGAGATCCCGCTCAAAACCGGGCGTCTGGTCATGGGCCACCACAGCCATCATGTGGTCCTCGGGGATTTCGAAATACGGCTCGGCGTCCGCCAGGTCCATGCCGCGGCGCAGGATCCGGCTGGTCCGCGGATAGGAGGAAGACGTCATGGAGCCGGGGCCGTAATCGGTGCCCACGTACAGTTCGTCCGGCCCGGCCCAGCTGATCCGGTTCTTTGCCGCCGGAATGTCGAACCCGCCCGGCACGAAGGCGCGGTCGACGACGTCGAACTCACGGTAGCGGGCGGCGTCACCGCCGTCGGGGGAGAGGACCACGAGGGCGCGCCGGTAAGGCGTCCCGTCGGCCGGGCGCAGGAACACCGAACCGCCCCAGACCCATTCCATGCCCTCGGCGCGGCTGAGCTCATCCAGGTCCAGCAGGATTTCCCACTGCGGATTCTCCGTGCAGTAGCTTTCCCAGGTGGTGCGCCGCCACAGTCCCTTGGGATGGTCCGCGTCGCGCCAGAAGTTGTAGTAATGCCCACCCCGTTTGGCAACCATGGGAATGCGTTCCGTGGAGTCAAGGACCTCCAACAGGCGCTTTTCGGTCTGCTCGAATCCCGTCCCGGCGAGCAGGTCTTCGGTGACCTTGTTCTCGGCGCGCACCCAGTCCAGTTGCTGGTCTCCGTAGATGTCCTCCAGCCACAGGAACTCGTCATCGGCGTTGGGGACGGCGGACAGATCGGAAGTCGATGAAGTCATGTGCCCATCCTAGGGGCCCGCTGCACCCGGCTGTCCGGACCTTTTCAGCGCGCGGGTCGCGGGAGCAGGTCAGGCCGGGATGCTGCGGACATAGAGCAGTGCCTCGCGGGCAAGCCCCGTCCATGCCGTGCGCGTTGAGCTGGAGTCACTGTGCGCCGGCACCTCAATCCACTCCCGCATGGTCCGGTTACCGATGGTGACCGGTTCGGCGGAACCTTCCTCCAACAGGGCCACGGCGCGTTCCCTGGGAAGTTTGAGGATCAGCGTGTCCCCGGAACCTGAACCGAGGAACGCGACAACCTTCTTTCCCGTCCGCAGCGCCGGGCTCCGGAACATCGTTCCGACCGCCACCGGTCCGTCGTCCTGCAGCGCCTGCGCAATATCCTGCAGCAGGTCCTGCTGTTCCTGTGACGCTGGCATATGCCCTCCCAATGGGTCTTTCAACGGGTATTCCGGCGTCCTGCAGGGGATGGCCTTCCGGCCGGAGTGCTCAGAGGCTACGCCGCGCACCGGAGGGATAACAGTGCTGTCCGCGGTGCCCGCCTTTGGCGAACCGGCGTGACGGTGCGGGCCGGATACTCTTGAAGCATGACGAATACACAGAGCTTTCAGGTGGCCGTGATAGGAGCGGGTCCGCGTGGAATCTCTGTGGTGGAGCGCGTGCTGGCGCGTTATCTGGCGCTGGCACCGGCCGACAGGCCCGTTCTTGGCATCACCGTCCTTGATCCGTTCAACCCCGGCCCCGGCCATGTGTGGCGCACCGGACAGTCCCGGCTGTTCCTGATGAACACCCCCTCGCTTTTCCCCACGGTAGTTCCGGCCGGAGACACGGCCGCAGAGCTGGCTGCGTCTCCCACCGGCCTGTCCTTTGACCAGTGGCGGATCCTGATGACGGCCCCGGACACGGACGCCGATGTGACCGCCGGGGACCGTGAAGAGCTTGCGGCTCTGACTCCCGGAGCCTTCCCCAGCCGAGCGATCTACGGACGGTACCTCGAGTGGACCTACGCTCGTCTTGAGGAAACTGCCGCCGCTTCCGGCGTGCGCTTGGAGCACGTGCGTGCCGAAGTCCTGAGCATTACCCGCCCGGAGAGCGGGACCGGCTGGTCGCTGGAGGTGGCGGGGGAGGGCATCCTGGCCGCTGACGCCGTCGTCCTGGCCCTGGGACACCTGCCGGCTGCGCTCAGTGCGGACCAGGACCGCCTCCGTGACGCCGCGGACCGCCACAACCTGCGCTACCTGCCGCCCGCCGTGCCCTCGGACGTGGACTTCTCGGTGCTTCCGGCGGGCGAGCCGGTGCTGGTGCGCGGCCTGGGGCTCAACTTTTTCGACATCATGATTCAGGTGACTCTGGGGCGCGGGGGACGCTTTGTCTCCAGCGGGAAAGCCGCGGGACGCGCATTGCGGTACGAGCCGGGCGGCCGCGAGCCGGTCCTGGTGGCAGCTTCGCGCCGGGGGACGCCGTACCGGGCCAAGGCCCGGCTGGACTCCTACGTGCCGCGCAGCGTGCGGCTGCGCTATTTCACGGAAGGCACGGTTGCCGCCATTCGGAACGAGGGCATTTTGCCCGGCTTCGACCATGACCTGTGGCCGCTGCTGCACCGGGATGCCGTTTGGGCGTATTACTCCACTCTGGCGCGTGTGGCCGCTGATGAACTGTCAGCGCCGGCCGCTGTTTTCCTGGACGAGCTGCGCGCCGCCCTGGACCTGCCCGGTCCGGACTGGGATGCGGCGAAGGAAAAAGTCCTGGACCGATTCGTCCCCGCTCACCGGCGCACCAATCTGGAAGCGCTGGCCCAGCCGCTGGGCCGCCGCCCCTATGCCGGGGCGAAGGACCTCGACGACGCAGTCCTCGCGTACTTGGAGGCTGATGCCGCCGGCTCTGCCGCAGGCGAGGACGATCCGCTGAAAATGGCTATCGGCGCACTTAACGCCGGACGCACCCTGCTGAAAGCGGTGGTGGCCGACGGCGGACTCGCCGAGGCATCCTGGCTCACGGAACTGCGGGGCTGGTTCGAACCGCTGGTGGAGGGCCTGGCCAGCGGACCGCCGCCCGAACGGATTGAACAGCTGGCCGCCCTGGTGCGTGCCGGCGTCGTGCACTTTGTGGGTCCGGATCCGCGGTTTGACGTGGACGAAGCGCGCGGAGTGTTCACGGGAACATCCCCGTGGTCCGGCACCGAATACGCGGCAAAAACCCTGGTGGAGGCAATGATGCCGGCAAACCGGGTGGACCGGAACATCTCTCCGCTGCTCGGCGGAATGCTCCGTGACGGACTCGTCCGGCCCAAGGTCATGATGGCGGGAGACGGCACGGCGGTGGTCACCCCCGGGCTGGACGTCACCCTGCCGCCGTACCGGCCGGTGGGCATCAGCGGTGAGCCGCAGGAGGACCTGTACGTGCTGGGGCTGCAGCTGTCTTCGGTCCAGTGGGGAACGGCGATTGCCGCTGAGGCAGGATCTCCTGCCCGGTCCGGGGCGCGCACGGTGCGGGATGCCGATGACATTGCAGCCGCCCTGCTGGCTTCGGCCGCCCGTGGCGGCGGCAGCAGTGATGCCGGCACGGCGGGCAAAGAGGAGCTGGCCTCGAGCCTGCCCCTGGCAACACCGGGGAGCTAGGTCTGCACCGCGCGGCTCCCGCGGTCAGCTGACGCTGTTCGGCACGTCTATGCCCATGGACCGGAGGGCATCCGCCTGCCCGCCGGAGGGATCCAGGGCCCGGCCCGCAGTGAAGATGACGCGGGTGTTCTCCGGTGTCGTGATCTGGAGGTCGGCGGTGTTCCACGGGGTGTTGCGCGGACCGTCAACGCATCCCGGCACGAGCTCACTGCATGCTGCGGCGATGCCCTCCAGCTCGCTTTCCACGCAGGCGAAACTCACCGTCATGGAGGGGCTCGCCGGCATGCTGTCGGCGGGGACGAGCAGTGCATCCTGAAAAGCCCACCGGCGCAGGTGGGTCAGCTGGCCGGGAATCGTAAACAGGTCGATGAATCCCAGGCCCCGGATCCAAAAGTCCACCGATGCCGGCAGGTCCGGTGTGGGCAGGGTGACGAACATGGGCATGCCGTAGATCCCGCGGTGCACGGGCGGCGGAACGGCCTCGGGACCCGGTACTGGGACGGGGCTGATGTCAAAGGAATTGAAGTTTTCGCTCATCCCCACAGTTTGCCGGTTGACGCAGCGTCAGGGTCAAGCACTGCTGCCCGGGCCGGCCGCCGCTGACCCGTCCCCGCTGCCGGTAAATCCCCTCAGCATGCGGCAGAAGGCCACACTGTTTTCGGAGGGCCACCAGTGCCCGCCGTCAACGGGGCTGATCCGCAGGTCCCGGACTTCTGCACCGAGCCCATCCGTCAGGCGGGGCGAGAGGAACGGATCATGCAGCGGCACCAGCACATGCACGGGAACCTCGACGCGCGGCAGCGGTGCCCGGGCGGAGATCCCCGATCCCAGCAGGTTGGCGCGGTAGAGCTGCAGGCCCCGGACCGCATTGTCGGTGGCGGTTGCGGCAGTGGTCCCTGCCCGTTCCGCATAGCGCGGACCCAGCAAACGCCACAGGGTTTCCGGCAGGACCGGGAGCTGGAAGAAACCGACATAGGTGCTCCGCAGCGCCTGCCCTGCGGCAAGAAGCCACCGGCGCGGATCGCGGAGGCACTGTGAAAACCAGCGGTTCAGGTGGCCGATGTCCGGACCGGAAATGCTGGTGAAGCTCAGGATCCTGCCGGCAGCCCGGGCATCCCGAACCGCGGCCCAGCACTGAATCGATCCCCAATCGTGGCCGACCAGATGAACCGGTCCGCCGACCCTCTCCAGCACGGCGTACAGGTCATTGACCAGCAGCGGCAGCCGGTACGGTGCCAGCGGGCTGCCGGCGTTCCCCGGCGGAGCCTCGGTGTCTGGCACGTCATTGCCTTCGGTCAAACAGGAAGCTCCGGCGTTGCGGGTGTCGTAGGCGATCACCCGGTGGTCGGCAGCCAGGTCCCCGATGACACTGCGGAAGATGGTGTGGTCATCCGGATAACCATGGACCAGCAGGACCGTGGGAGTGCCCGGCTCCGCCGGCAGCCCGTATTCGAAGACCGCCAGCCGGGCGCCGTCGTTCTCCACCGTATGTTGCCTGTTTGCCCGCATGCGGATCTCCTCTTGTGCGCTGGTCCAGCATCCTTTCAGATCCGGCGGCGGATGAGAACGGGTGCGCCCGGGCCCGCCGGCAGGGACTGCAAACACGGTGCCGGCACCACGGTACCGACGACGACGGCGGCCCGCACCTGTGAGGTGCGGGCCGCCGTCGTGCCTTACCGGTTTCTTCGCCGCCGCGGGCGAACTCCAGCGGTCAGAACGGGTACTGCCGGGGTTCGCGCTGCAGGGTGACCGTGTGGTCGGTGGTGAATTCCTCGATGGCCCACTCGCCGTTGAAACGGCCCAGGCCCGAGTTCTTCTCGCCGCCGAAAGCAACGTGGGCTTCGTCCTGGACGGGGATGTCGTTGACGTGCGTCATGCCTGCCTGGACGCGGCGGGCAAACAGGACCCCCGCATCCAGGTTGGAGGTGAAGACCGAGCTGGCGAGCCCCAAATCAGTGGCGTTGGCCAGTGCCAAGGCATCTTCGGCATCGGCGGCGCGGGCGATGCCGGCGATGGGGCCGAAAATCTCTTCCTGGAAGAGTTCCATGTCCTTGGTGACGTCGGCGAAAACGTAGGGGGAGAGGACCTGTCCGTTGGTTTCGCCCTCCACCACCAGCCGCGCGCCCTGCTCCTTGGCGAGCTCGATCTTCTTCTGCAGGCCTTCGAGCTGCTTGGCGTTGATGATCGGGCCCACGGTGTTCTGCGGATCCCGCGGATCCCCGGACTTCAACGTCTTGGCGTGAGCGGCGAACTTTTCCACAAATTCGTCGTACACGGCGTCTTCGACGATGATCCTGTTCACCGCCATGCAGATCTGGCCCTGGTGCAGGAACTTGCCCATGATGGCCGCCTTGACCGCCTGGTCCACATCAGCATCGGCCAGGACCACAAACGGGCTGTTGCCGCCGAGTTCCAGCGCCACATGCTTCAGGGTGGGGCCGCTCGCCGCCAGCGCACCGAGGTTCTTGCCCACGGGTGTGGATCCGGTGAAGGAAATGAATCCCGGAACCGGGTGCTCAACAAATGCGTCTCCGATTTCGGAACCGGCACCGATGACCACGCTGAGAACCCCCGCGGGCAGGCCCGCTTCTTCGAAAATCTTGGCGAGCATCAGTCCGCCGGTTACGGGAGTATCCGACGCGGGCTTGAGTACGACGGCGTTGCCCAGCGCCAGTGCCGGTGCTACTGAACGCTGGGACAGGTGCAGCGGGAAGTTCCAGGGACTGATGACCCCGACCACGCCCAGCGGTCCGCGGTACACCCGGGATTCCTTGCCCGGTGTGTCCGACTCCAGGATCCTGCCCGAGACACGGTGCGGGAAGGTGGCCGCTTCCTTGGTGATGGAGCGGGCCGAATCCACCTCGAGGGTGGCCTTGACGACGGTGCTGCCGGCCTCTGCGGCCAGCCATGCGATGATCTCGTCGCGGCGCTCGTCGAAAATCTCCGCGGCCCGTTCCATGACCTCGCGCCGGGCGGAAGGGGTCAGGGCAGCCCACTCCTGCTGGGCCTTGGCAGCAGCGGTGTAAGCCTCGTCCAGGTCTTCGCGGGAAGCCTGCCGGATGCTCATCAGCTCACTTCCGTCGAAAGGGCTGGTGTCGGAGAGGATCCGCTCGGATTTGCCGTCCCGCCACGTCCCGGCGATGAACTGCTGCGCGGGAATCCAGCCGGTAAGGGCAGGGGTGGACGATTCAACCTGTGTTGTCATGAGCTTTCTCCTTGATGAAATCTCGACGCTCTGTCCCGGGTCCAACCGGCCCCGGCGCCGTTTCATTCCCGCAAGAGGGGGCGCACTATGGCCAACGGTTGGGGGATGCATCTCCCGGAGTCTATGGACGGCGGGGAAAGAGGAGACCTACGATACAAGCCATGGCGGATTCCCGAGGGATCGCCTGAAGCACGATGTTCTGGCCGATGTACCCAAGGGATGGCATCCGATGTCGACGCTCAAATACACCACCGATGACTCCGGAACGTTTGTACCTCCGCGCGTCGTCCCACTGTCCAAGGGCCGTATTGTCGTCAACTGGATCACCTCCACTGACCACAAGACGATCGGCTACATGTACCTGATCGCTTCCTTCACCTTCTTCTGCGTGGGCGGGGTCATGGCGCTGATCATCCGCGCCGAACTCTTTGAACCGGGAATGCAGATCCTGCAGACCAAGGAACAGTACAACCAGCTGTTCACCATGCACGGCACCATCATGCTGCTGATGTTTGCCACTCCGTTGTTCTCCGGGTTTGCCAACGTGATCATGCCGCTGCAGATCGGTGCTCCGGATGTCGCTTTTCCCCGCCTCAACGCCCTGGCCTTCTGGTTTTTCCTCTTTGGCAGCACCATCGCCGTCGCCGGATTCATTACGCCCCAGGGGGCGGCGTCCTTTGGATGGACGGCGTATGCGCCGCTGTCGAACACCACTTTCTCGCCCGGCATCGGCGGAGACCTGTGGGTCTTCGGGCTGGCGCTGTCCGGATTCGGAACGATCCTTGGCGCGGTGAACTTCATCACGACCATCATTTGCCTGCGTGCTCCGGGGATGACGATGTGGCGGATGCCGATCTTCACCTGGAACACGCTCGTGACCGCCATCCTGATCCTGATGGCCTTCCCGCCGCTGGCCGCGGCCCTGTTCGCCCTCGGAGCCGACCGGAGGTTCGGGGCGCACATCTTCGATCCCGAGCGCGGCGGCTCCATCCTGTGGCAGCACCTGTTCTGGTTCTTCGGGCATCCGGAGGTCTACATCATCGCGCTGCCCTTCTTCGGCATCATTTCCGAGATACTGCCTGTCTTCAGCCGCAAGCCAATCTTCGGCTACAAGGGACTGGTGTTCGCCACGCTGGCCATCGCGGCCCTCTCGGTCACGGTGTGGGCTCACCACATGTACGTCACGGGCGCCGTGATGCAGTCCTTCTTCGCCCTGATGACCATGCTGATTGCCGTGCCCACCGGGGTGAAGTTCTTCAATTGGATCGGCACCATGTGGCGGGGGTCCATCACGTTTGAAACCCCCATGCTGTGGAGCATCGGGTTCCTGATCACGTTCCTGTTCGGCGGCCTCACCGGCATCATCCTGGCATCGCCGCCGCTGGACTATCAGGTCTCCGACACCTACTTCGTGGTGGCGCACTTCCATTACGTGGTGTTTGGAACCGTGGTGTTCGCGATGTTCGCGGGCTTCTACTTCTGGTGGCCCAAATTCACGGGCAAGATGCTCAATGAACGCCTTGGCAAGATCCACTTCTGGATGCTGTTTCTGGGCTTCCACGGCACCTTTTTGATCCAGCACTGGCTGGGAGTGTCGGGCATGCCGCGGCGGTATGCCGACTACCTGGTGGAAGACCACTTCACCGCCATGAACCAGCTGTCAACGATTGCCTCGATGCTCCTGGGGGCATCGATGATTCCGTTCTTCTGGAACGTGTTTGTCACCTGGCGGCGCGGACGCAAGGTGGAAGTGGATGATCCCTGGGGCTTTGGCTGCTCGCTGGAATGGGCCACCTCCTGCCCGCCGCCGCGCCACAACTTCACCTCCCTCCCGAGGATCCGCTCCGAGCGTCCGGCGCTGGACCTGCACCATCCGGAGCTGCAGCCCAGGCCCAATGATGAGACCGACAACCCGGCGGTGAAGGTGTTCGGTGCCGCTGACATGGGCAGCGAGTCGCCCAGGGATCCTGACCCCCGCAATTAGGTCACCGGCACCGACGCCCGGAGTGGGCACAGCGCTACTCCGCGGCCATTCCCACATGAGGAGGGCGGGTGCCGGGCGGAGTGCCGACACCCCAGCCGTAGGCCAGCTTGTGTGCCTCCAGGACAAAGAAGGTCTCAGTTGCCGAGACCCCGTCTATGAGCTGGAGCCGGTCATAAAGCAGCTCGGTGTAATGCTCCAAATCACGGCAGACAACTTCAACCATGACGTCGTAGGTGCCTGTTGTCAGGACCACATAGCTGGACTCGGTGAGTCCTGCCAGTTCCTGGCACACCTGACGGGCCTTGCCCGGAAGGCAGCGAACACCGATGAGGGCAAGCCGGTCGAAGCCGATGGACAGCGGGTTGGCGATTCCCACAATCTGCAGCGTGCCGGATTCTTCAAGCCGCTGCACGCGGTACCGCACCGAGGAAGCCGGTATCCCGGTTTCCTCGGCAATTTCCTTGAAGGACTTTCGCCCGTTCAGTTGAAGTGCGGCAATGAGCTGACGGTCAATGTCATCCAGTTCGGTCATCAGGCTCCTTTGGCGCAACGTCTCATAAATGGAGGCAGGGATCTCCCGAATTTGCGGGGAAAGGCTTCCTGCATCAGCTAGCGGATAAACCGGGACGGCTGTGGAGGTGCCTGGACACCACCACAGCCGTACTGGTTTCACCTTAGTCGAGGTGGATGACGCCTGTGCGAAGGTCGGTCATGTCCAGCAGGGTGTGGACCCCGCCAATGCGGCCCCAGCCGGTGCCTTTACCGCCGGCACCGCCGAACGGCATGTTGATGTCCCACCAGCCGTTCGAGTCATTCACGACCACCTGGCCAGTCTGCAGCTCTTCCATAAAGCGGAAGGCACTCGTCATGTTCTGCGTGAACACGGCCGACTGCAGTCCCAACGCGTCAGCGTTGGCAATGCGCAGGATGTCATCGTCATCCTGTCCAACAATAATGGGCAGCACCGGGCCGAAAGATTCTTCCTTGCTGAGCAGGCTGTCTTCAGTGACGCCGTCCACGACGGTGAATTCGTAGTACAGATCGGTGGCGAAATCGGAACTGCGCTGGCCGCCCATAAGGATATCGAAACCCCGTGCACGGGCATCTGCCATGTGGGCGTCCATCTTTTCCGCCACGAGCTGGTTGTTCAGCGGGCCGAGGTTCGTGCCGTCAGCCAGGGGATCGCCAAGTTTCACCGTCGCCTTTGCATACTTGAGAACTTCCCGCACAAATTCTTCATGGACATCCTTGTGCACGATCACGCGTTCCGTGGCACAGCAAACCTGCCCGGCGCAGAAGAAGGCGCCGTCAACGGCAGCCTTTGCTGCCCGCTCCAGATTGGCGTCAGCGAGAACGACGACGGGGCCGTTTCCGGAGCATTCCATGATGGACCGCTTCAGTCCGGCAGTCTGCTGGATCTTGGCTGCCGTTGCGGAGGACCCGATGAAGCCAATCGCATCGATCCCGGTATGGGACACCAGTTGGGCGCCAAAAGCACCGTCACCGGGAAGGATTGATACAAGACCCTCCGGAACGCCCGCCTCAATGAGGCATTCCATCGCAGCAAGCACGGTGAGCGCAGTGTTCTGCGGCGGCTTAACCACATGGGCGTTGCCGGTGGCCAGGCCCGGAGCTACGAACTCAGCGAACATCAGCAGCGGAAAGTTCCACGGCGTGATGATGGCCCATACGCCAACTGCGGCACGGAAGGTGAACATGCGCTTGTTGGTGTCCGAGGAGGGAATCGTTTCACCGTTGAGACGGATGGCGTCTTCTGCGTGAAGGTGGAAGAGCTGTGCGGCTTCCTTGACGTCGGCAATCGACTCAGCCAGGGGCTTGCCCTGTTCCAGGGTCTGCAGCCGGGCCAGTTCATCGACCCGGCGTTCCAGCGCATAACCGATCCCGTGGCAAATCTCCGCGCGCTTAAAGACGCCGATCTTCTGCCAGGCTTCCTTCGCCGCATGAGCCTTTTCGACCGCCAGATCCAGGTCCGCCTCGGTGGGGACCGGAATGGAGGCTATGAAATCTCCGGTGGAGGGGCTGACGACGTCGTAACGCGCGTCGCCGCTGCCATCGGAGTATTCACCGCCGATAAACAACTGTGTGCGGGTGGGAGCAGATACAGCGGTCATGTTCTCAAGGCCCTTTCGAGAGGTCTGCAGCTTGGTGTCGTAGATCACTCTAGCCCGGCGACCCCTAACGTCAAGAGCAACTGAACGTTAATTTCTTGTTACAAAAACAATAAATGAGCGGTCTCTTGACTTTTACAGCAATTTTGTAATGCTTCTACCTGTCCTACTGGTGGTGACCGAGATGGAGAAGCACAATGGCTGAACAAGTGGCGCTGCCTGAGCAGACAGAGCAGCTACCGAAGAAAATGCGTTGGTTCGACGGCTTTGCAATGTCGATGACCATGCCGGCGGCGCTGATCGCCACGCTGGGGGCTTCCGTCGCGGACCTGGGCGGGTGGGGAGCGGCGGTCCTGTGGGCCATTTCCATGCTCATCGCCATGGGCGTCAACTGGATTTACACCGAGCTCGCCACCATGTTTCCAGAGTCTTCCGGGGGCATCAGCCACTACGCCGCCGAAGCATGGAAAAAGCGCGCACCATGGGTGGCCCCGCTGGCCAGCGTGGGGTACTGGCTCCCCTGGGGCACCAACCTGGCAACCTACGGTGCAGTGACCGGAGCCCTGGTGCAGGCGCAGTGGTTTCCCGAGTCCACGTGGACCATGGACTTCGGACCCATCACGCTGAACCTGCCCATCACCATCGGCATTGCCGTCATCCTGTTCATGTATCTGGTGAACGTTATCGGTGTCCGGTTCACGATGGCCTTTGTGTACATCACGGCGGGCATCCTGATGATTCCGCTCTTTGCCTTTATCGTCCTGCCGCTCTTCAGCGGCGAATGGCGTCCGGCGGAACTGACCTGGAACCTGCATGGAATGGAAGGGCTGCATAAGGCCCTGGTGTGGCTTTACATCATGGCTTGGACGACCTTCGGCATCGAGGTCTGCGCCACCTTTGCCCCGGAATACCGCGATTCAGTCAAGGACACCACCAAGGCCATCAAGGCAGCGGTTCTGTTCTGCCTCGGGGTCTTTTTCCTGATCCCGATCACCCTGGGCGGTTACGCCGGCGAGGCCGCCATCCAAGAAGATCCTGCGACGTTCTTCGTTGCCAGCTTCGCGTCGCTGATTGGAGGCGCTGCGGATGTCATGGTCCTGTGCCTGATCGCATCACTGCTGCTGATCATGACGACCTCGGTTGCAGACGCGTCGCGTGTGCTCTTCACAATGGGTAAAACCGGCATCACTGTACGTTCGGTTGGGAAGCTGAACAGGAGGGGCGTCCCGGTCCGGGCACTGAACGTCATGCTCGTTCTCAACATCGTGGTTCTGGTTGTGCTCCAATCGCCCTTGGCGATCATCGTCACGGGAAACCTCGGCTACATCCTGACCCACATCTTCGCGGTCTCGGGCTTCTTCATGCTGCGGAAGGACCGGCCCAATGCGGCCCGGCCGATCAAGCTCGCCCGCTGGTTCGTGCCGCTCTCGGTCTTCCTCACGGCGTTCATGGTCCTCATCCTTGTTGTCGGGGCAACCGGCTTCTCCGTCACCGGATACGGGGGAGTCAAGGAACTCGCCATTGCCCTGGGCATCCTGGCGACGGGAGTGGTGATGTGGTTCGTCGTGCAAAAGAGCGACGCCCGAAAAGCACAGGAATCCGATTCCTTCACCCGCTAGAAAGGAAGACGACGTGCACTGGTTCCTCTTGGCTGCGGCCATCGCCGCCGAGATAGCGGCCACAACCCTCCTGAAGGTATCCGCCGGGTTTTCCAAGCCTGCCGCCAGTATCGGGACGGTCCTGGGATACGTGCTGTCGTTTTATCTCCTCAGCCTGGTTCTCAAATATGTTCCGCTCAGCATGGCGTATGCGATCTGGTCCGCAGCGGGCACCATCGCCATAGCCCTGATAGGCGTTGCCTGGTTCCAGGAACGGCTCACCGCCCTGCAGGTGGCCGGCATCCTGCTGACCGCTGCCGGCGTGGCCCTCATCAATCTCGGCGCAGGCTCCGGATCCGCCCCTGAGACGGGCAGCGGCGCCGGGCACCACCTGCATCACTAATCCGCGCAAAAGGGACCGGACGTTTCGCATGTCCGGTCCCGGCGCGGTGATACAAAATGAAAGAAAATCAATGAGCATTTACGAAAGCACGCCCGACACCTTCGACCCATCAGTCATCGATGCATCCCTGAAAGGTGCAAGCAGCATCCCGTACTGGCTGGACGACCCGGAGCGTCCGGCTGCGCTTCCGTCGCTGGAAGGCACCGCTGACACCGATTTATTGGTGGTGGGCGGGGGATACTCGGGCCTGTGGACAGCCCTGATGGCCAAGGAGAGGGATCCTGAGCGGCAGGTCATGCTCCTGGAGAGCCAAACCGTGGGATGGGCCGCGTCAGGGCGCAACGGCGGGTTCTGCGAAGCGACACTGGTGCACGGCGATTCCAACGGGCGGAAGCACCTGCCCCAGGAAAACGACTTGCTGCGGGCCCTTGGGCTGGAGAACCTGCGTCAGCTCGCGGAGACCATCGACCGCTACGGCATTGTCTGCGACTTCACCTATTCCGGCGTCCTGAAGGTAGCCACCGAGGAACACCAGGTCCAATGGCTGCGGGACGAGGTCACGCTCCATCCCGAATTGGAATTCCTGGACCGGCAGCAGGTGCAGGACAGCGTCCAATCGCCCGTCTATTGCGCGGGACTGTGGGACCGGGAAGGGGCCGCAATACTGAACCCGGCCAAACTGGCGTGGGGCCTGCGCCGCGTTTGCCTGGAGAAGGGCGTGAAGATTTACGAAAACACCCACGCCACTGACATCCAGGATGCAGAGGGGAGAATCCTCGTCAGCACCACAGCCGGCGGGGTGATGGCCAACCGGGTCGCGCTGGCAACCAACGTTTTCCCGTCCCTGCTCAAACGCCACCGACTCCACACGATCCCGGTTTATGACTACGCGCTGATGACGGAACCGCTCACCGAAGACCAGCTCGCGGCGCTGGGATGGAACGAGGACCAGGGCATTGCGGATCTGAACAACCGCTTCCACTATTACCGCAAGACAGTGGATGCCACAGGCGCCACACGCATTCTCTTCGGCGGTTACGACGCCGAGTATTACTTTGGCGGCCGGGTTAAACCGGAATACGACCAGAATTCCGAGACGTTCCGCAAACTCGCCGCCCACTTCTACTTCACCTTTCCCCAGCTTGAGGGTGTGGGGTTTTCCCACGCATGGGGAGGGGCAGTCGATTCCTGCAGCAGGTTCTTCGCATTCTTTGATACAGCTTTCAGGGGCAGAGTAACCTACACCGCCGGCTTCACCGGCCTGGGCGTTGGCGCAACCCGATTCGCCGCAAACGTCATGCTTGATTTGCTGTCCGGAGAGAAGACGCAACGCACGGAATTGGAGATGGTTAAGAAAAAGCCCCTTCCCTTCCCTCCGGAGCCGGTTGCCTGGGTTGGGGTGAAGTTGATGACCCACGAACTTGCCCGGGCCGACCGCAACCAGGGCAAACGCGGACTCTTCTTGAAGACGATGGACTCGCTCGGGATGGGATTTGATTCATGAGTGCAGTGGAAAGCGCAGGGGTCGACAGCCGCACGAACCTGACGGCTGGCCGGGGACGGGACATTGCCGCGGTTCAGCTGGACCACCACCCGGTTGCCCCCGCCCAGAATGGAGGTGGAGCGCCCACCACTGGGGTGCAGCCCCTCGGTTGGCTGGCGGACACGGAACTTGGTGTGTGGGAGCTGAGCGCCGGTACCATGTACGACGTCGAAGTTGACGAAGTCTTTGTGGTGACGGCGGGCAGGGGCCTCCTGATCATAGAAGCGCTTCCGGAGCTGCCGGAGCAAAGAACCGAGCTGTACCCCGGCGTCGTCGTGCGTCTGAGCGAGGGGATGCGGACAACATGGATCATTACTGAAGCGCTGCGCAAGTTCTATGTCCTTCCCCGTGCACCGCGGGTCACCACCGAAAACCCAGGGGTAGAATCATGATTTCCTTTCCATCAGGACACCAGCACATTGGCGGCGGATACCGAAGGGGGAGCGGGGCCACCGTTGCCCGGGTGAATCCGGCCACCGGCCGGGAGGCTGAGCGTATCGATTACGCAACAAGCCGGGACGCCGACGACGCCGTGACGGCGGCAGTTGCCGCGTTTCCCTCCTGGTCAGCCCGCACCCCCGGCGAACGGTCGGACCTGCTGCGTTCCTTCGCCTCGGGTCTGGAGGCCCATGCGCAGGAACTGGCGGAGCTGGAAACCGCGCAAACCGGTAAAACCCTGCGCATGTCCACGCAGTTCGACGTTCCGGGCACCATCGACAACACCAACTTTTTCGCCGGAGCCGCACGCCACCTGCAAGGCCTCGCCGCAGGTGACTATGCCGGAAAATCGACCTCCATGATCCGCCGTGAAGCCATCGGCGTTGTTGCCTCGATTTCACCGTGGAACTACCCGCTGCAAATGGCGGCGTGGAAAATCCTTCCGGCAATTGCGGCGGGAAACACCATTGTCCTCAAGCCCAGTGAACTGACGCCCGGCACTTCCCTATTGTTTGCCCAGATTGCCACTGAGGCGGGAATTCCCCCGGGAGTGATCAATGTGGTGGTCGGTGAGGGCCGGGAGGTGGGAGAGGCGCTGATCCGGAACCCAGCGGTGGGAATGATCTCCTTCACCGGTTCCACCGCCGTGGGACGGCGCGTCATGGGGCTGGCTGCTGAAGGCGGAAAGCGTGTCCACTTGGAACTGGGTGGCAAGGCGCCGCTGATTGTGTTCAGCGATGCTGATGTGGAAGCCGCAGCTCACGGCGCTGTTGCCGGTGCAACCATCAATGCGGGACAGGACTGCACAGCTGCCACCCGCGCCTATGTCCATTCCTCGCTGTTTGAGCCGTTCACGGCCCGGGTGGCCGAGCTGATGGACGCCATGGTGGTGGGAGATCCCCTGCAGGAAGACACCGACATGGGTTCGCTGATCTCGGACGCGCACCGGGAGAAAGTAGCTTCCATGGTGCTCCGTGCTGCCGGCAGCGGCGCACGGATTCTGGCCGGCGGCTTCGCCCCGGAACTGGCAGGGGCGTTCTACCGCCCTACGCTCATCACCGGGGCAGCCCAGGACAGTGAAATCGTTCAGGACGAGATTTTTGGCCCGGTGCTCGTGGCCCTTCCCTTTGACAGCGATGACGAAGCACTTGCGCTCGCCAACGATTCACCGTTTGGGCTGGCCGCCTCAGCCTGGACGAAAGACGTCAACCGGGCAATGCGTGCAGCGGCGGAAATCCAGGCGGGATGCGTGTGGATCAACGAGCACATTCCGATCATCTCCGAGATGCCGCATGGGGGGTACAAGTCATCGGGGTTCGGCAAAGACATGAGCTCCTACTCCTTCGACGAATACACCAACGTCAAGCACGTGTTGATCTCCCACGACACGGCGGTGCACAAAGACTGGCAGGATACTGTCTTTCGGCAGCGGTGCTGACCCTTCGGCAGCAGGCATCAGAAGCGGGAATCTGAAGTTAAAGAGACCGGCGGTGCGGGAGCCATTCTCCCGCACCGCCGGTCTCTTTATGTCAGATGTGCACTCGGCTCCGGATTACCGGCCGCTGAGGCAGATCAGATACCGCGCCCACTCCAGGGTGTACCGGAGCCAGCCGCGGACGTCCCACCACTGTTTCGGCGGAACCGGGGCCTTGCAGACAGGCGCCGGCGGCACCGTGGGAGCCGCCTCCACAGTGACCGGAACCGTGACCGTGGTTCCGGAGGGGGCCGCGGTGAGCACCAGCGTTCCCGCGCCGGAGGCCGACGCCGGAACCGTCACGTTTACGCTGGCCGCACCGGCGGTGACCGGTGCGGTGCCCAGCGCAGTGGCGGTGCCCGCCGCGTTGACCCAGTTCACGGCCAGCGCGGTGTTGGCCGGGCTGCCCAGCGATGTCAGGTCCAAGCCGGAAACCGTGAAGGAAACGGCTGCTCCGGCTGCCGCCGTTGACGGGGCACCCTTGACGATGACTCCCTGGCGAGCGAAGTCCGGGGACAGCGGGCTGTTGGCCTCGATGTAGCTGATCCAGGCGTCGCGGTCCACGAGTCCGGAGTCACGGGTGTCAGTGCCTTCGGAGAAGACGCTGAAGTTGTCACCGCCCTGGGCCAGGAAGCTGAAGGTGCCCACCCGGTAAGCGCGGGACGGATCCATGGCGGCGCCATTGATGGTGACGGTCTGGATCCTGGAGCCGCGGGGCTGGTCCGGATCATAGGTGTAGGTGATGTTGTCGGACAGGCCCAGCGCCAGGAAGGCACGTGAGCTTCCCTCGGGCTGCCACTGCTGTTCCAGCATCGTCTTGAGCTGGGCGCCGGTGAGCGTGGTGGTCCACAGGTTGTTGACGAACGGCAGCACGGCGTTGGCTTCGGAGTAAGTGATCACGCCGTCGTCGCCGTAGTACAGTTCGGCCCGCAGCCCGCCGGGGTTGGTGACGCCGATTTCGGCGCCGCCGCGGTCAGCGGAGGAGAGGGTGTTCAGCAGGGAGTCTGCCACCAGATTGCCCAGCGTGGATTCCGAGCCGCGGTCATCACGGCTGGTGCCGGTGAACGCCGTCGTGATGTCAGCCGTTACCGATCCCACCGGCTGGTTGCCGATTTCCGCGGCGGAGGCCAGCGCCGCATCCACTATGGACTTGACCTCTGCCACTGCGGGGTAGGCCGCAATGAGTGAGTCAGCGCTCGCAGTGGTCCGCGGAACGTTGGTTGCCGTGTAGGACAGCACTTCATCCGTGGCCGGGTTGTAGTCGAGCGTGATCTGGCCAATGAACTCGCCGTAGGAACCGGTCTGCAGCACCGGACGGGTCTTGCCGCCGGCGCCGGGAACGGGTGCATCCCAGGCATACTGCTTGTGGGTGTGCCCGGTGTAGATGGCGTCCACCAGAGGTGTGGTGCCATTGACGATCTCGGCAAACGCACCGCCGGCGGCCAGTTCCTCTTCGAGGGAGGCGCCGTCCGGGGTGCCGCTGCCGGCGCCCTCGTGGTACTCGGCGATGATGACGTCAACATCGCCGTCGGCCTGCAGCTTTTCGGCTACGCGGTTGACGGCTTCCACGGGATCACCGAACTCCAGCTCGGCGATGCCGCCCGGGCTGACCAGTGTGGAGGTCTCCTCCGTGATGGCACCGATGACGGCCACGGAAACACCGTTGACGTCCAGGACGGTGTATTCGTCCATCGCCGGGGTGGTGGTGCCCTTGAGGTAAACGTTCGCCCCCAGGTACGGGAAATCAGCGGCGGCATCAACCCGCCCGGAGAGATCCGCGAAGCCGGCGTCGAATTCGTGGTTGCCCACGGCTGACGCCCTCAGGTCCAGCGCGTTCAGGACATCCAGGGTGGGCGCATCCTGCTGCACCGAGGATGCGAACAGGGAGGCGCCGATGTTGTCGCCGGCGGACAGGAACACCGAACTGCCCTCGGGGGCGGCTGCCTTGAGCTGTTCAACGGTTCCGGCGAAATTCACGATGTTGGCATCAATGCGGCCGTGGAAATCGTTGATGTTCAGCAGGTTCAGTTTCTCGGTTTCGGTCCCGGCCGGAGTGAGGTCCATGCCGATGAGGATCGGGTCGTGGTCCGAGGAACGGTACGGGTCCGGAGCGTAGTAGTTAGTGACGTTGGTGTTGTAGCGGCTGTATTCCAGCGCCACCGACTCCACTGAGTTGATGTTCCAGATATCGGCTCCGGTGACGGTCTCCGCCGCCTCCGGAGAGGCCAGGACGTGGTCGAGGGATCCGACCAGGCCGCTGAAGGCGTAGGAGTGCTTGCCGGTGGCCTTGCCCAGATTCACGTAGCCGGCGTCGGCGAGGACCTTCATGGGGTCCTCGGCGGCGTAGGAGTTGAAGTCGCCCAGCAGGAAGACCTTCTCGGTGCCGGCGGATTCGGAAACGGTGGCGGCGAATGCCGCCAGTGCCTGCGCCTGCCGGACGCGGTCCGCATTCCAGCCGCCCTGCCCGGTGTCGGCGTTTTCGCCGGACGACGGCGCCGAACCCTTGGACTTGAAGTGGTTGCTGATGGCCAGGATGGTCGAGCCGTCCTCCACACCCTTGGACTTGAAGGCCTGGGCCAGCGGCTCGCGCGCGTTGGAGAACACTGTTTCGTCATTGAGGATGACGGATTCGCCCACGGGCTCGGCGGTTGCAGTGCGGAAGATGAAGGCGGTGCGGATGACATCTTCGTTGTCGGGCAGCGCGGCGGGGGAGCGGACGTAGTCCCAGGTTCCCGGTGCCTGCTCATTCAGCGCGGCCGTCAGGTTCGCGAGAGCGTCATCGCGGTCCTTGCCGAAGACTGCTGAGTTTTCCACCTCCATCAGGGAAACGACGTCGGCGCCCAGGGCGTTGATTGCCGCCACGATTTTTGCCTGCTGGCGTTCGAGGTTCTCAGCGTTGGCGGCACCGCGGGCGTCGCAGCCGCCGCGCACGGTCAGCGGTGCGCCGGCGCGGTCGGGGTAATAGGTGCAGCCGGCGATCGAGTCGCCCGTGGTGCTGAAGTAGTTCAGGACGTTGAAGGAGGCCAGCTTCAGGTTGCCGCCGACGCTTTCGGGAGCTGCGGTCCGGGTGGCCTCGAACGACGCCGGAGCCACCTCGGAGGCGTTGGCTGCGGTGAGGGCGGTCAGCGGCTGGAGTTTCCAGGCGCTGTTGCGGAAGTCCAGAATCACCGAGGTGGTGAAGGTGGCTGCGGCACCGATGCGCACCGGGTTTTCCAGGGTCAGGTACGGCAGGGGAATGCCCTGGTTGGCGGCGCTGAGGAAGTTGGTGCTTGCACCGTCGTCGAGCTTTACCGCCCGCGCTGCGTTGTCGGCGACGACGGCGGCGTGCTCGGGAGTGCCCACGGCAGCCACGGCGGTGGGCTGGACCAGGGGAGAGCCGCCCGCAGCCAAACCGATTTCGGCGTACTGGTTCAGTGAGTAGTTGTCAGTGACGGTGAAGCTGCCCTGCGGTGACAGGAGCATGCCCTCGAGGGTTTCGCGCTCGGCGTCGGAAGCCGGCCAGGCTACGCTGGCGGGCTTGACTTCCTCGGCCGGTTCGCTGAGCCGGGACATGTTGCCGGCTGCCACTGTGAGCTGGGTGAGTCCGAAGTATTCGCCCACCGTTCCGGTGACTTTCACGTAATCGCCTGCGGCCACGGCGCCAACCGTGTCAGCGGAAAAAACGAAAATGGCGTCCGATGCCGTGTGATTGGCGGGGTCCAAACCGCCGCCGGTTCCGGGGGTCTGGATGTAGTAGCCGTTGAAGCCGCCGGTGGGGTAAACGCCGGTGACCTTGCCCCGGGTGGTGACCGTTTGGCCAACCAGCGGGCTGGTGTCCCCGGTGCCCTGGATCTCCGCGATGGCCACGGGATCGGCCGGATCCACGGGCGTTGTGGGGGTGGGAGCCGGTGTGGGGGTGGGGTCAGGCGTCGGCGTGGGGTCGGGTTCGCCCGGCACCGTTCCGCCGGTACCCGTGGGCGTGACCGTGGCGCTGAGCGTGAAGTCAGCGGCGTTGCTGTTGGAGTCGGCGAACCCGGTGCGGTTCAGCGACTTCGGGTCTGAGTTGCCGGCCGGTGCCGCAGCGGCGGCGGTCTCGAAGGTGTTGGAGCTGCCATAGCCGAGCAGGTCCACCACTCCCGGGTGTTCGGTGACCGATCCGGCGGGCAGCGGGTCCACCCGGGTGGCCTGGCTGGACAGGATGAGGGTGCCGCCCGAACCGCTGAAACTGGCGCCCACGCTCGCGTCCGCGGCCGGCAGCGGTGCGCCGACAGCACCGTTGGATGCTCCGGAGACGAGGTAGTAGCCGCCGGCGGGAATCGTACCGGTGAGGCCTCCGATTCCGGTGGGAGCCGCCGTCGAGCCCGCGGAGCGGTACTGCAGTGACCAGCCGTCCAGGCTCACATCGGCGTCGGTTGGGTTGTACAGTTCCACGAATTTGTTGGCGAAGGGAGCGTTGGCGCTGCCTCCGCTCAGGTAGGCCTCATTGATGATGATGCCCGGGACGGCCGCGGTGCCGTCCTCCGCGTGTGCAGGCAGCGCCGTCATTGGCGCCGCCAGCAGGCCGGCTGAGAGGGTTGTCCCCAGCGCAGCCTTCCACAGTGTTGGTCTCATGCCTCTTGCTCCTTGGCCGGCCATGTGTCAGCCGGCGGTAGTGGACACCGCAAAGCGGCGCCGTGGGGGATAACGGAGTGACGCAAGCAATACTATGTGGCCTGCGTTACGAACAGATGACCTTATGGTGACCGGGAGGGCAACAGTGCCGCGGCAGAACGCCGGAAACAGCAGCAAAGCAAAAGGATGCGGGCGGGGACCGAATTTGAATCACTGAGAAAACATGGAATTACGCCCGGACGCAAAAAGCGGCCCCTGTTGCGGGACCGCTTTTTGTTCGCTTGCGCGGAAGGTAAGGGATTCGAACCCTTGGTACGGGGTTACCGCACACTGGTTTTCAAGACCAGCTCCATCGGCCGCTCGGACAACCTTCCCCACTAGTAGTCTGGCAGAAAGGTGCAATTCACCAAAATCTGATCAACCCCGTGGAGGACAGAATGAGAGCAGTTGTCATCACTACGCCCGGAGGCCCGGAAACGCTGCAGGTGCAGGATGTGCCGGCGCCGGTGCCCGGACCCGGGGAAGTGCTCATCGATGTGACGGCGGCGGGCCTCAACCGGGCGGACGTCCTGCAGCGCCAGGGCCACTATCCGGTACCCGCCGGCGCATCGGAATACCCGGGACTGGAAGTGTCCGGACGGGTCGCCGCTGTGGGAACCGGAGTGGAGGGACTCCCGGTGGGGGCCGACGTCGTCGCGCTCCTGACGGGAGGCGGTTACGCCGAGCAGGTGAATGTTCCGGCCGGCCAGGTCCTTCCCGTCCCGGCGGGAATCGACCCCGTCACGGCAGCATCGCTGCCCGAAACCGCCGCAACGGTCTTCTCCAACCTGTTCATGGCCGCCGGCGTCACTGAGGGAGACCACGTCCTGATCCACGGCGGTGCCGGCGGCATCGGCACCATGGCCATCCAAATGGTCGCAGCGTTCGGCGCCGTGCCCCTGGTGACGGCCGGGTCGGACGAAAAACTGGAACTGGCACGATCCCTCGGCGCGCAGGTGCTGATCAACTACAAAAACGAGGACTTCGTCGAGCGGGTGCGGGAAGCCACCGACGGCCGCGGCGCCGACGTCATCCTGGACGTCATGGGAGCCAAGTACCTGCAGCGCAACCTGGAGGCGCTCGCCGTCTCGGGCCGGCTGGTCATTATCGGGCTGCAGGGCGGAACGAAGGCGGAAATCGACCTGAATCTGGTGATGCGCAAGCGGCTCGCCGTCATTGGAACCACGCTGCGGTCCCGGCCGCCGGAGGAAAAGGCCGCCATCATGCAGGCGGTGCGCAAGTACGTGTGGCCGCTGGTGGAAGCGGGCAAGATTCGACCGCTCGTGGACCGGACCTTTCCCTTGGCCGACGCCGGCGCTGCGCACGAGTACTTCGACTCCGGCCGTCACACGGGGAAGATCCTCCTGACCACCTAGCCTGCGGTGTGGAGGGGATCACATTTGCACTGCTAATCTCGGGGGCAGGAGTACGGGGTTTTCCGTTCTCCCGGCCGGTTCCACTGCCGGTCCTTCCGAGTCATTACCGCAAGCAAAGGTAAACCCCATGAGCGAGAATCACCGGCGCCGGGCTGCCCCCGGGCAGCCTGAGGACAGTGACGTCCTGGTGCAGGATCCAGACCTTCCACCGGTTGCGGTGGACCCCGAAATTGCGGAAGCCGAAGACCGCCGCTGGACGCCGCTGAAGATCGCCATCTGGTCCGGCATCGCCCTGCTGGGCGGCGTCAGCTGGTACATGCTGGCACTGGTCCGCGGCGAAACCGTGAACGCCATCTGGTTCGTTTTCGCAGCAGTGTGCACGTATTTCATCGCGTACCGCTTCTACTCCAAGTTCATTGAGCGCAAACTCCTGCAGCCCAATGACCGGCGGGCCACACCCGCGGAGTACAAGGCCGACGGCAAGGACTATGCCGCCACGGACCGCCGGGTGCTGTACGGCCACCACTTTGCCGCGATTGCCGGCGCCGGGCCCCTGGTGGGCCCGGTCCTGGCCGCGCAAATGGGGTACCTGCCCGGCACTATCTGGATCATCATCGGCGTCGTCCTGGCCGGCGCCGTCCAGGATTACCTGGTCATGTTCTTCTCCATGCGCCGCGGCGGACGGTCCCTGGGCCAGATGGCCCGCGAGGAGCTGGGCCGAGTGGGCGGCACCGCAGCCCTGATTGCCACGCTGACCATCATGATCATCATCGTGGCGATCCTCGCCCTGGTGGTCGTGAACGCCCTCGCGGAAAGCCCCTGGGGCGTCTTCTCAGTGGGCATGACCATTCCGATTGCGCTGTTCATGGGTGTCTACCTGCGCTTCCTGCGGCCGGGCAAGGTCACCGAAGTGTCCATCATCGGCTTTGTCCTGCTCCTGCTGGCCATCATCGGCGGCGGCATGATCGCCGACACCCCACTGGGTGACGCCCTGACCCTGGACAAGACCGTCATCGCCTGGGGCATCATCATTTACGGCTTCATTGCAGCGGTGCTTCCGGTCTGGCTGCTGCTGGCCCCGCGTGACTACCTCTCCACCTTCATGAAGGTGGGCACCATCGTGATGCTGGCGGTCGCCATCATCATCGTCCGTCCCGAGATCACCGTCCCCGCAATCAGCGAGTTCGCTTCCGCGGACAACGGACCCGTCGTGGCCGGACCGCTCTTCCCGTTCCTCTTCGTCACCATCGCCTGCGGTGCGCTGTCCGGGTTCCACGCCCTGATCGCCTCCGGCACCACGCCGAAGATGATCGAGAAGGAACGCCAGACCCGCTTCATTGGCTACGGCGGCATGCTGATGGAATCCTTCGTGGCCATCATGGCCCTGGTCGCAGCCATCTCCATTGACCGCGGCATCTACTTCGCCATGAACTCCTCCGCAGCCGCCACCGGCGGCACCGTGGAAGGCGCCGTCGCGTTCGTGAACAGCCTGGGCCTGGCCGGCGTGAACCTCACTCCGGACATGCTCACCAACATGGCTTCAAATGTGGGCGAGGAATCCATCGTCTCGCGCACCGGCGGCGCGCCAACCCTCGCCGTCGGCCTGGCCCAGATCATGCAGAGCCTGATTGGCGGCTCCTCGATGATGGCGTTCTGGTACCACTTCGCCATCATGTTCGAGGCCCTGTTCATCCTCACCGCCGTCGACGCCGGAACCCGCGTGGCCCGCTTCATGCTGCAGGACTCCATCGGCAACTTCATTCCGAAGTTCCGTGACACCGGCTGGCGAACCGGAGCCTGGATCTGTACCGCCGTCATGGTGGGAGGTTGGGGCTCGATCCTGATCATGGGGGTCACGGACCCGCTGGGCGGGATCAACACCCTGTTCCCGCTCTTCGGCATCGCCAACCAGCTGCTGGCAGCGATTGCCCTCGCCATCTGCCTGGCGATCCTGGCAAAGAAGAACGTCTTCAAGTACATCTGGATCGTGGTGCTGCCGCTGGCCTTCGCGTCAGTGGTGACCATCACCGCCTCGATGTATAAGATCTTCAGCCCGGTTCCGGCCGTTGGCTACTGGGCGCAGCACAATGCCTTCAAGGGCGCCCTTGAGCGGGGCGAAACCAGCTTCGGCACCGCCAAGACCGTGGAAGCCATGGAAGCCGTGGTCCGCAACACCTTCATCCAGGGCACGCTGTCCATTGTGTTCGTGACGCTGGCGATCATCGTCATCATCACCGCAGTCATGGCCAGCATCCGCTCCTTCCGTGCCGGCGGTTCGCCCAGCGCCGAGGATCCGGCCGTTGCCTCCAGGATGTTCGCACCCGCGGGCTTCCTGGCGACACCTGCCGAAAAAGAAATCCAGGCACAGTGGGATGCGCTCCCGGCGGACCGGAAGGTTGTCCGGAAGGCACACTCATGAGCACGGGCACGGTAAAGGACGGGCTGCGCGGTTTCGTGCGGTTCTTCCGGGACGTCATGGGGGAGGACGCGTACCAAAAGTATGTGGCCTTCCACCAGTCCTCCGGCTGCGCTTCCGCGCCGCTGACGGAGCGGGAGTTCTGGAAGGACAAGATGGACCGGCAGGACTCCAACCCCGAAGGCCGCTGCTGCTAAACGGGCTCCCCATGCCGGGTCCGCTGCAGCTGTAGCCACCGGTGACGACGACGGCGGCACCCGCCTTGGGTGCCGCCGTCGTGCTGCCTCGCGGTCCTTCGCAGTGCAGGAAACCGGCGATGCGTCCTTATGTTTCCCGGCCTTGAGCGGGGCCCGCGCCGGCGCCTACGGTGGAGCATGGCAACACATCGGAATTATGAGGATCTGCCCGAAGACGAGCACCTGCGCGGGGACATCAGCATCCCCACTCCGGACACGGGCAGCGAGGACGAACATTTAGCCGACGACGTCAATCTCCCGCCGGGAGAAGCGCCCGACGGAGTGGAAGCCGAAAACCGGCCCTACCTGCCCGGGCAACTCAACGCCGGACAGCACGCGGCCGGGCTGGGGCCGGACGGCGAGTATGCACGAATCCGCGAGGATGAGCTGGAAAGCTGACCCCGCACCGGGCAAACAACCCCAACCATGAGAGCATTAATGCATGACTGACGAGAACGGATCCGCCGCCCGGCCGGATGTAGCGCCTGCGCCCGGTTCCGACACTTCATCACCATCCTCTAATCACGGCACCCCGCACGGTGAAACGCCGTCCAGCAATCCGCCGGTGCGCACACCGGCCGCCGGCGGCGATTCTTCGGCAGCGCGCGGGGACAGCAATACCCCCGCCGTGCCGGACAACGGCGGCACGGAATCCGACAGGCACGGACGCGGCGGCGAGGGCAGCTCCGGTCCGGCGAAACTCCGCGACCTGGTGGATGAACCCGCCAAGGTGATGCGGATCGGCACAATGATCAAGCAGCTTCTCGAAGAAGTCCGCAACGCCCCGCTCGATGATGCCGCCCGAAACCGTTTGGCGGAGATCCACGCACGCTCGCTCCGCGAACTGGAGGACGGGCTCGCGCCCGAACTGGTGGAAGAACTCCACCGGGTGAACCTTCCGTTCCTTGATGACAGCGTGCCCACAGACGCTGAACTGCGGATTGCGCAGGCCCAGATGGTTGGCTGGCTTGAAGGGCTGTTCCGCGGCATCCAGACCGCCATAGCGGCGCAGCAGACCGCCAACCAGCAGCTGGCCTCCCGGCTGCAGCTGCGGCAGTTGCCGCCGGGCACCGTGTTGGCACCCGGCGTCGTCGTCGGTGACAACGGCGAGCCCCGGCCCGCCGATCCCTCCGTACCAACCCGTTCCTCCGCCCAACCTGAACCGCACGCCGGTCCCGGCCAGTACCTGTAGGACCCATGGCACTTTTTGCAGCCGCCCGGCAGGGGCGGAAAGATGACACCCAGCTCGGGAAGGGTGTGTGGCGGCGCGCCCATGACCGCTTCACCCGCGGCCTGGACCGCTACCACCAAATGCTGGAGGGCGTGGAGGACGACGCCGTGTACAACGAGCTGGTGACCGTGGCCAACGGCTTGTCGGAGCTGCTGCCCAGAGTCCGCGAAGTGTGCGTCAGCGCCCAGCGGCGCCTGCCGAGCAACGGGCAGGACATTCCCGGCGCCCTCATAGCCGTGCACCGCGCGCTTTCGCGCAGCGGCAACTCCCTGGCGGCAACCGCCGAGGCGGCAGCCATGTCGCGCCTGGACAGCGAACGGTGGGGCTTTGCCTCCGCGGGGCTGGAGAACGTCCACCGGCGGGCACAGCTGGTGGCCGAGGACGTGCTGGAAGCGGAGCGGGCCATAAAAGCCGCCGCCGATACGCCCAAATAACCGCAACTTTTCTCGAAACCGGGAATACGGCCGCGGGATATTTCGCGTCCAGCATAGACACGTCACGGAAAGCGGATTTGGGCCGGTCCTTTGCAAGGATAGGCCAATGACTACATCACCGCTTGTGACTTTCAATGACGGCAACACCATTCCCCAGCTTGGCTACGGAGTGTGGCAGGTCGAGGATTCAGTGGCCGAAAAGGTTGTGGGGCAGGCCTTCGAAGTTGGCTACCGCCACATCGACACCGCCAAGATCTACGGCAACGAGGCCGGCGTCGGCCGCGCCATCGCCGCCACGTCCGTCCCGCGCGAGGACATGTTCATCACCACTAAGGTCTGGAACGCGGACCAGGGCTACGAAGAGACCCTCAAGGCATTCGACGCGTCGATGGAGCGACTGGGTCTGGAAACCCTGGACCTGTACCTCATCCACTGGCTGCAGCCCAAGCAGAACAAGTACGTGGACACCTGGAAGGCCCTGATCGAGCTGCAGAAGCAGGGGCGAGTCAAGTCCATCGGTGTCTGCAACTTCACCGTTGAGGCACTGCAGGAAATCATCGACGCCACCGGCGTTGTGCCCGTGCTGAACCAGGTAGAGACGCACCCGTACCTGAACCAGGCCGAGCTGCGCGCCTTCGAAGCCAAGCACAACATCCTGCACGAGTCCTGGTCCCCGCTGGGCTCCGGCAAGGGCCTGCTCGAGGACCCGAAGCTGGCCGAGATTGCGGCCAAGTACGACGGCGCCACCCCGGCCCAGGTTGTCATCGCCTGGCACCTGGCCCTGGGCAGCATCGTGATCCCCAAGTCCGTCACAGAGTCCCGGATCAAGGAAAACTGGGAGGCGCTGAACGTCAAGCTCTCCGATGAGGACATCGAAGCCATCAACGGCCTCGACAACGGCACCCGCTACGGCGCGGACCCGGCCACGGCCGACTTCGCCTAATAGCGTCAGGCGCGCCAAAAGGGGCGCAACACCCGCACCGGGTGTTGCGCCCCTTTTGGGGCTGCCTCTATTGGCAACCTTGATTGGCTGCGGCTGGGATGCCCTTAGGCGGCAGCGGCTTCCTCCAGGGGGACCCGGACCGGCCAGTCCTGCCCGTCGAGGATGACCTGCGCGCAGTGCTGCGTCCTGGTGTTCAGCACAATGGGTGCAAGCAGATTGACCGTGGTGCCCGCCTCCGTGGAGTTGGCGACGACGAGGACCCGGGCTTCGCCGGCGTCGGCAAGGTCGAGCTGGTGCCGCTGGTCTTCGCTGATTTCCGGCTGGTATCCGGGCAGGTAGACAGCCGCGTCCAGCACGAACAGCCGGAGGCCCTCGGCGCCGCCGCTGTGTTCCGACTTCAGCGAGTACAGGCCGTCCGCGCCGTCCACAGCTGACAAGAGGAAATTCACCTCAGGGGCAAAGCCCGGCGGGGGAGCGAGGAACGTTGTGCGAACGCTCATCGCAGGAAGTCCATGAGGGTGGGCTGCAGCGCCCGTGCGGTGACCGAAAGGGCGGTCTGGTAGGAAAGCTCCTGCAGCTTCAGGTCCAGGATCACCTTGGCGGTGTCCAGGTCCTCGATGCCCGAGCGCCGGGCTTCCAGGCTCACCGTCTGCTCCAGATTGGTGTCCCGTGCCTTGAGGACGGCCGCGTGCCGGACCCCCACCTCGGTATGGCGCGAAAGGATCGTGTTGGCGCGGGCATCGATGGATGCCAGGTGGCCCGTCACATCCGCCCCCAAGCGCAGGTCGGCCGCGAGGCTGTCGACCAGTGCGAAGACGGAACCGGCACCGGAGCCGAAAACGGCGGACCCGTCGGCGTCGACCCGAACCGGCGCGCCGCCGTCGACCCGGCGCATCACTCCCGCACCCGAACCGCTGTGGACGAGTTCACCATTTACCTCAGTGAAAGCACCCTTGGCATCGGAGTTTCCGGCGAAGACGCTCCGCCCGGCAAACGTGGTGTTGGCTTCCTTGAGCAGATCCTTCTTCAGGCCCTCCAGCTCAGTGGCGACCGCATCCCTGTTCGCCGGTGACAACCCGGCGCTGGCGCCCCGGAGTGCCAGGTCCTTGATGCGGCGCATCAGGTCCGTGGTGTTGTCCAGCGCGGAATCCACAGTGGTAAGCCACCCGTCGGCGTCGTTGATATTGGAGCTGTACTGGGCGTTGGCCCGGATTTCGGCCCGGACCTTCAGGGCGTCCGCGGTTCCGGCCGGGTTGTCCGAGGGCCGGGTGATGGCGGTGGAGGAGGAAACCTGTTCCTGGAGCTTGGCCATGCGCGACATATTCGCCTGCAGGTTCTGCTGGGCGCTGCGGGCCAGGGTCTGGTTGGTGGTGCGGGTGATCACGGGTTACCTTCCGACAATTCCGGTGCGGTTAATCAGGGTGTCAAGCATTTCGTCAATGGCGCTCATGACGCGGGCGGCGCCCTGATAAGCATGCTGGTACGCCAGCAGGTTCATGTTTTCCTCGTCCAGGTCCACCGAGGAATTGGCCAGCTGCAGTCCGACGGCGCTTGACGCGGCAATCCCGGCAAGCTTGGCCTGCTGCATTTCGCTGCGGGCAGCGGCTCCGGTGCCCGAGACAAAGGCCGACCACGTTTTGTCGGGGGAGTCGGCGGAGGTGCCCAGCTGGGAGATCTTGTCCGCAATGGATCCGTCGAACCCGCCGGTGCCGTTTCCGGCGGCAATCCCGGAGGCACTGGTCGGAATGATGTGCAGGCTCAGGGCCGGCTGTCCGGCGTCGAAGCCAAAGAAGTCCAGTCCGGTGGTGCTGCCCGGTGTGCCGTCGCCGGGCGCGGTTCCCGTGCTGTGCACTGCGTTGACCGTTGACGCGAGTTTTTCGGCCAGCGCGTTGTACGACGCAGCAGCCTTGTCCAGATCGGCGCCCGGTGCCAGCAGGCTCAGGGCACCGGCCATTTCCCCGCTGGACAGCGCCACGGAGTCACCTTTCCGGTGGCTCCACACCAACCGGACCGGGTCGTCGCCCAAAGCCGTGCCGCCGGTAACTTCCACCGGCCGGAAAACCTCGCCGGTGACAAAGGCATTGCCCTCCACCAGGATGTCCGCCATCCCGTCGGCGCCCTCGCGGACGGTTCCGCCGGCCAGCGCGGCGACCGTGGACGCCAGGGCGTTCCGCTGGTCCAGGAGTTCGTTAACGGAGCCGCCGTTGGACAGCGCGGAACGGATCGCTCCATTGAGGCTGGCAAGCTGTGCTCCGGCGGTGTTCAGCTCATCCGCCATGGAGGTCAGGTCCGAGCGCACGTCCTTGAACTGGTTCGCCACGGAGAGGTAGCCGGAGGAAATGCGGCTGGCCACGGTTGCAGCTTCGTTCAGGAGAACCTCGGCTGCGGCCGGATCGCCCGGCTTATTCGATACGCCCTGCCACGCGGCCCAAAAGTTGTCCAGGGACGCCGAGATGCCGTTGTCGCCGGGTTCATTGAGGCTGACTTCCAGGGCGGAAAGCGCATTGGCGCGCACCGCGGAAAAACCGGACACCGCGGTGGTGGCGCGTACGCGGGCGTCCAGCTGCATGCTCCCGAGCCGGGCAATGCCGTCCACTGTGACGCCCTGCCCCACCCGGGGACCGGTGCTGAACCCGGTGGATGACAGCGGCGCCGTGGCTGATGTTTCCAACCGCTGCCGGGTGTACCCGGGCGTATTGGCGTTGGCGACATTCTGCCCGATGACGTCCAGCCCCCTGCGGGCAGCGGTCAGTGCCGTGTATGCGGTATTCAGGCCGCTGAATGTACTCATCAGGAGTTTGGTCCTTCGGGGTTAAAGTTGCTGGTCAACGAGGCGGGCACCGGCAGTGGACACGGCGGTGGAGCCGGACGCGGTGTAGGTGCCGTTTTCGGAGTTCAAGCCGGCGAGGGTTTCCTGGGCAGAGCGCGCCGCGGCCCGCAGGAACTGCTCATTGGTGTCCCTCAGCTCGCGGATCTTGATGGTCAGGTCCGTCATGGCCTGCAGGTGTCCGGCGAAGATCTCGGTCCATGGCCCGGGCGGAGCCGCAGCCACCAACTCGCGCAGGGTGGCGTCTTCGGCAGTCCCCCAGTCCTGGGCCAGTGCTGCCACAGCGACCGTCCGGCCGAGGGCCGCTGCCCGCAGGCGCTCCAGCACCTGCTCCACTTCACGCGTGGCATGCTGCAGCCAGCGGCTTTTACCGGAGGTGAGCAGGAGCTGTTCTTCTTCAAGCTTGAAAACGAGCAGCTCCAGCAACTCGCGTTCTTCCCAGAGAAGTGCAGACAATTTCTGGGTACCCATCTCCACTCACCTCCCTCAATTGATCTTGTAATGTCCAAAATTTCCGGCAAAACATAACGATTTATCCGTTGTCCGTCACTATCGGCACTTCGGCCCGCAATGTTAGTGGTATCTTTCACGGTATACGCTCGCGCGTGGGGTTTTTAGTGGGTCTCAGCCCTAAGCCATGTGCCAGGTACATATTTGTCTGTCACAAGGGCTTGGGGGTCCGCAAAAATTGAATCGTCTTGAACGCAACCGTCTCGTAGTCGAAAATCTTCCACTGGTTGGTTATCTTGTCTCTGAAACATGCGCAAAAGCAACGCACCTCTCCCGGGATGACCTTGCGTCGGCCGGATCCGTGGCTTTGATCATGTCCGCTGATTCCTTTAATCCTGAACTGGGTGTTCCTTTCGGTGCGTATGCCCGCCGCCGCATCATTGGCGCTTTTGCCGATGAAATGCGGTCGGTGGACTGGGCCACCAGAACCGCACGCCGCCGGATCAAGGAAACCCTCGCGGTCAAGGAAACCCTGACCGCTGCCCTGGGCCGCACTCCCGCTGTGGGCGAGATTGCCTCGGCCCTTGGGGTGGAGCCATCGGTGGCGCAGGACGCGCTGGCGGATGCATCGCGCACCGTTTCCAGCCTCGACGAGTCCACCATCGACTTCCTGGCGACAACGCTTCCGTCACCCGAGGGATCCCTCTTGGCAGCGGAGCGCCTGAAGTATCTGCAGGCCGCCGTCTCCGCCCTGCCGCCCAAAATGCGGTACATCGTGGAACAAGTCTACTTTCACGACCGCAGCGTCAAGGATTTGGCGGCTGAGCTGGGGGCCACCCATTCCGCGGTTTCCCAGCAGCGCGCTGAGGCTGTCCGCCTCCTCCGTGACGGTTTGGGCGCCCATTACACGGACGACGACGTCGTTCCTCCGGTGCAGTCCCGCATTGCGCCGGCACGCCGGGCCGCCTATTTGTCCACCATGGCGGACCGGACCATCGGCGGCATCACGCGCGAGCATTTCCCTCCGCGCGCTCCGCTGGCCGATTCCGGCCGCATGCCCGCCTAAGCCTTTGGCAGGGAATCAAAAAACAACTTGTGCAGAACTCCTAACACCTGATGATCCTCCGCCGATAGCTATGGTTGCCGGCCCATGGATGGGCTGGTCAGTACAGCCCACTCACGGAGGAATACATCATGGGTTTCACAATCAACACCAACACCGCTTCAAACAACGCGTACCGCAACTTGACGCTGAACCAGAATGCACAGTCCAAGTCCCTGGAGAAGCTTTCCAGCGGTCTGCGGATCAACCGTGCAGCTGACGATGCAGCCGGTCTGGCGATCTCCGAAGGCCTGAAGAACCAGGTTTCCGGCATGACCCAGGCAGCACGCAACGCCCAGGACGGCATCAGCGTCATTCAGACCGCTGAAGGCGCCCTGACCGAGGTCCACTCCATCCTGAACCGTGTCCGCGACCTGGCTGTCCAGGCCGGTAACGACTCGAACAACGCAGATTCACGCACCGCGATCCAGACCGAGGTCACGGCTCTTTCCGAGGAACTTACCCGGATTAGTGCTTCGACAAACTTCAACGGAATCGAACTGTTGGACGGCTCCAGCCCGACCCTGACCTTCCAGGTTGGTGCCGGCGGCGTAGCAGCCAATGACCAGATCACCGTGGACCTGACGAACATCGCCACGGTCGCGACCGCTGTTGCAGGCCTGACGTTCGACTCCGCTGCGAACGCAGCTACTTCGATCACTGCCTTGGACACCCAGATCAAAAACGTCTCCGGCGCACGCTCCGAGCTGGGTGCATCCCAGAACCGCCTGGAGTCGGTAACGAAGAGCCTGAACGTGTCCATCGAGAACCTGTCCGCCGCCGGATCCCGTATCCGCGACACTGACATGGCTTCGGAAATGGCCAACTTCACCCGTTCGCAGATCCTGTCCCAGGCCGGCACCGCAATGCTGTCCCAGGCCAACCAGATGAACTCCGGCGTGATGCAGCTCCTGCAGTAGTAGCAGTCGCAACAACTAGCACCACCAGCGTTACCGGCAGGTGAATGACCGCCGGCGGCGGAGAAACTGACTTGGACCTCACACTCTCCGCCGCCGGTTCATCACCTGCCTCATCCGTATCAGTCCTAGGAGATCAGCACACATGGCAGGAATCGATGGCCTCATCAGCGGCCTGAAGACCACTGAGATGATCGCCAGTCTCATGCAGATCGAAGCGCGCCCGCAGAACATCCTGAAGACCAAGGTGGCCGCCAGCCAGACGTTCGTCAGCGCCCTGCAGCAGCTGAACACCAAAATGGCCGTCATGGCCGAGGCCGCCGGAAAAACCGCCAAACCGGCCGGAACCGACCTCTACACCGCAGCCAGCAGCTCGGACAAAGTCACCGCCGCCGTCACGGCCGGTGCAGCCGCGGGATCCCTGGACATGGTGGTCAAACAGACCGCATCGGCGCAGGTCAGCCTCTCCGCAGCCCTGACCTCCTGGCCCACGGATGCCACCGAAATCACCATCAGCGCCGCCGGAACATCCACCACCCTCAACGTGGACGGCAAGTCCCTCGACGAAGTGGTCTCCGAGGTCAACAAGGCCAACAAGGGCGTCACCGCCGTCAAGATCGCGGCCGGAGTAGACACCGCCGGGGCGACCCAATACCGCATCCAGCTCACGTCCACCGCCACCGGATCCGATGCCGGGTTCAGCGTCACCGCCAACGGCACCGATCCGTTCAGCACAGCCGGCGGGGGAATGGTGCTGAAGGCCGCCCGCAACGCCGAAGTCACCCTCTGGGCCGGCGTGCCCGGTGCTGAAACCACCATTTCCTCCCCGACCAATACTTTCACCGGCCTCATGCCGGGTGTGGACGTTACGGTCACCTCCGCCTCGGATACGCCCGTCACGCTGACCGTGGTCCGCGATGACAAGGCCGTCACCGACGTCGCCTCCAAACTGGTGGCCGGCCTCGTGGATATCTTTTCCTACATCAACCGCAATGCTGCCGTCACCACCTCCACGTCGTCGGGCACCACACAGGCCACCGGCGGCCTCTTCACGGGTGACTCGGGCGTCCGCGACATCAAGCAGAGCATGATGACCGCCGCGACGTCTCCGGTGGACGGCCGGTCGCCGTCGGAGATCGGCATTGTGATCACCAAGGACGGCACGGTGGAGTTCGACGCCGAGAAGTTCGCCGCAGCCCTGGCCGCCGATCCGGGCAAGACCCAGGCGACCCTGCAAACCATTGCCGGCCGGGTGGAAGCAGCCGGTAAAACGGCATCGGACAAATACGACGGCACGATCACCCAGCGGATCAAGGGCCAGGAATCCGAAGTCCGGTCCCTCACCACACAGATCGAGGACTGGGACCGCCGGCTCGCATCCCGCCAGTCCACTCTGCAGAGCGTGTGGTCCAACTTGGAAGTAAAGCTGGGCCAGTTGCAGTCACAGCAGGAATGGCTGACATCCCAGATCGATTCGCTGAACTTCACTTCAGGAAGCAAGAAATGAACCTGACCTACGGAATGGCAGCCAAGCGCGCCGAATACGCCCGTAATGCCGTCATGTCCGCAACACCCGCACGGCTGCTGACCATGCTCTACGACCGTCTCCTGCTGGACCTGAGCCGAGCCGAAGCTGCCCAGCTGTCCGGAAACTGGGCGGTGGCATCGGAGAACCTGGTGCATGCGCAGGCCATCGTCTCGGAGCTCACGGGCACGCTGAAGACTGACATCTGGGACGGGGCCGAAAACCTCAAGGCCCTCTACGCCTACAGCCTGACCACCATGATGGATGCCAATATCCACCGCAGCCCGGAGCGAACCCGCGAGTGCATCGACCTGCTGGAGCCGCTGCGCCTGGCATGGCATGAAGCCGCGGCACAGGTGCCTGCACAAACGTCAGCGCCGTTGAACGCCGGAGGCACCCTCGGTGTCGGCTGAAGCGATCGGCCCGGACCTCTCCGATGAAGCCGCCGGGAACCTGGCCCTGTGGGAGCGGGTGCTCACCGAACTCGAAGACAACCTGGAGGTTTTCCGGGAACCGGCGGAAATGGTCTCGGTCCAGGCACGTGAACTAGCACTGACGTGGCAGCCCGCACTGAATCTGGGGCCACTGCCCGCCGAGCTGATGCCGCGTGCCCGCCTTCTGGCCAAGGCCCAGGAAAGGGCCTACATCCAGCTCCGCGGGGAGGCCCGGACAAACCGGCGGCAGGCCGAACTAATCCGCAGCGTTCCCGGTCCTTCGGCGGCTGCTGTGTATTTGGATGTGGCGGGTTAATCCGGGCATCCGCTAAGTACTCGGAAGCAAAACTCAAACTACCTGTAATTGCGTCTTAATTACTTGGAGAAACTACTTACATACCTGTCGGATAGGCCGATAGCCACTATCGAGCAAGGAATGCTCATTTCCAGGCCACGGATCGGCCGCACTGTCCCTCAGCGAGAACGGGTTTTTCCGTGTTCGATTCCGTGTCCTCAATTGCGCTGCAAAGCGCCCTTGACGGGTTGGCTCTGCGTCAACGCACCATTGCAAACAACATTGCGAATGTGAACACCCCGGGCTATCAGGCCCAGCGGGTAAGTTTTGAAGCTGCATTGGCCAGCTCCGTCCGTGCCGGCTCCGGCGTCGCAAAAGCCACTACGGAACGGTCAATGGAACCTACGCGGTTGGACGGCAGCAACGTCAACCTCGACACCGAAACCCTCTCCAACATCGACACGGTGCTGCGGTACCAATTCGCCACGCAGGCCGTCGGCGGAGAAGCGAACTCCCTCCGCACCGCGCTGAGGACACAGTCATGACCTTTGACGCCATCGGCATTGCCGCCACCGGGCTGACGACTCACCGCAAGTGGCTCGACGCCGTTTCGGACAACCTGGCCAACGCCAACAACGTCTCCCGCACCGACGGGTCCGCTTTCCAAGCCCGCTACGTAGTGGCCCAGGAAGGCCAGGGCGTCAGCGGCGTCTACGTATCAGGCGTCGAGTACGGAGACGCCGAGGGCCGGATGGTCTACCAGCCCGACCACGCTCTTGCGGACGCTGACGGTTACGTCCGCTACCCGGATATCGACATGTCCGAACAGATGAGCAACCTCATCCTGGCGCAGCGCGGCTATGAAGCAAATGCCGCCGTGGTGGACCGCGCCAAATCCACGTATGAAGCTGCTCTCCAGATTGGACGCTCCTGATGCCCGTTCCCCCCATTCCGGCCATCTCCGGTGTAGCCCCCACCAGCTATCTTGACGCGCTGCCGGCGACGGCATCCACCGATGGATCGGCCTTCGCCGCGTCCCTGACCGGAGCCGTGGACAACATTGCACAGCTGCAGGCGACCTCGAAGAGCCTTGCGGTGCAGGCCGTGACCGGCGACCTCGACGATATTCACAGCGCCACCATTGCCTCCACGCGCGCCCAGGTCACCCTGGAACTGGTGGCCGGAGTCCGCAACAAGGCCGTTGACGCCTTCAACGAGATCATGCGGATGCAGGCCTGATGGCGCGTCCCATGAACGCCGCTTTCGGACGAATCGGCGAAACGGTGCGCAGCTTTTCCCTGGCGCAGAAAACAATCACCATCATCGGCGTGGCCGTACTGGCCCTGGGGATCGTCATGCTGACCAGCTGGCTCACCAAACCGGCGTACACCCCGCTCTTTTCCGGCCTGTCAGCGTCGGACGCGAACACCATTGTGGAACAGCTCAAGACCGACGGCGTCCCCTACGAGATCGCCAACGGCGGCGGCACGGTCATGGTGCCTGAGGCAAACGTCTATGACCAGCGGCTGAAAGCCGCGGGCGCCGGCCTCCCGGCGTCGTCCACCGGCGGCTATTCGCTGCTGGATGACATGGGCGTCACCTCCTCCGAATTCCAGCAGTCCGTCACCTACAAGCGGGCGCTGGAAGGCGAGCTGGCGAAAACAGTGGGAGCGCTCGACGGCGTGAAAGCCGCAACCGTTCAGCTCGCGATTCCGGAAGACACAGTCTTTGTCTCCGAAAAGGCGGACCCAACCGCTTCGGTGTTCGTGGAGACCGAGAACGGCGTCACTCTGGGAACTGACCAGATCCAGGCCATCGTGCACCTGACCTCGGCATCGATTGACGGCATGGACGCCACCAACGTTGCAGTGATCGACTCGGCCGGAACCGTCCTTTCCGCCGTCGGCGTGGGCGCCACCGGATCAGCGGACAAGCAGTCCTCGGACTATGAGGAACGCGTGTCAACATCGGTGCAGACCATGCTGGACCGCGTTGTGGGACCCGGCAACGCCACCGTGGCTGTCGCCGCCGACATGAGCTACGAATCCGCCAACCGCGTGGAGGAATCCTTCACCAGCCCGGAAAACGCTCCCGCCCTGAATGAAGCCACCACCACTGAGGCTTACGCCGGTGGGGCGGCCGGCGGCGCCGCCGGCGTCCTGGGCCCGGACAACATCGCCGTTCCCAATGACGGCAACGGTGACGGAACCTTCAACTCCGAGACCAGCACCCGCAACAACGCGGTCAACAAGGTCACCGAAACCCGCGAAATCCCCGCCGGAGCCCTGAACCGCCAAACCGTGTCAGTGGCCCTGAACGCAGAAGCGGCCGCCGGCCTGAACCTGGGCAACGTTGAAGCCCTCGTGGCTACGGCCGCCGGCATCAATGCCGAACGCGGAGACCAGCTGACAGTGGAGATGGTGGCCTTCAACACCGGGGGAGCCCAGGCTGCCCAGGACGCGCTGTCGGCCGCCGCGGATGCCGCCGCCGAAGAGCGCCGCGCCCAACTGGTGAACAACATCATCCAGGCCGCCGGAATTGTTCTCGCCGTGCTCCTGCTCATGGTGTTCTACGCGGTGCGTTCCCGCCGCCAAAACCGCGAGGCCATCGACATTGGCGAGCTGCCGGAGCTTGATCCGCTGGCACCGGCCACCAAGCTGGCCATGATTGGCCAGAGCGAACCCGCCACCACGGCAATCAGCATGTCCACGGACACTGCGGGCATTCCCATTGTGCCCATCACCAGGGATTCCACGGAACGCAAGCGCGTGGAGGTCGATGCCCTCGCGGGACAGGACCCCGCCCGCACGGCCGAATACCTGCGCACGTTCATGGATGAAGGACAGCCCGCATGAGTGACACCACAACTGCCGCTCCGGTAACCACCGCCGTCGCCCAGGTACAGGGCCCTGACGCCGCCGCCGACCCCGCAGCCGCGGCAGTCGCTGCCATGAGCGGAGCCCGCAGGGCCGCCATCGTGCTCATGCAGATGGATACCGGCCGCGCCGCCGGTGTGCTGAAACAGTTCACCGAAGCCGAAGCCCAGGAGATCGCAGCGGAAATCGTCCGGATGAAGCGGGTGTCCCCGGACGTCGCGGAACGGATCCTGCTGGACTTCCACGAGCTCACCGCCGAGGGAAAACACCTCGCCCACGGCGGACGCGATGTCGCCATGGGAATCCTGGAAGCTTCCTTTGGCAGCGAACGCGCCTCCGGCGTCATGGACCGGCTCGCCTCGTCCCTGGCCGGGGCGTCCTTCGATTTCCTGGAGCGGGCAGAACCGGCGCAGATCGTTTCCCTGCTGGAGGGGGAACTGGCCCAGACGGTTGCCCTCGTGCTGGCGCACCTGCGCCCGCAGCATGCGTCCGCCATCCTCGCGGGCTTGAACAGCACCATGCGGGCCGACGTGGCCCAGGCGATCGCCACGATGTCCCGGGCAACGCCTGAAGCCGTGCGCATTGTCGCTGACACACTGCGGGAGCGTGCCGCCGCCGTCGGCGCGGCACGGGACACCGCCAATGCCGTAGGCGGCATCCAGCCGCTGGTGGACATCATCAACCGTGCGGACGCTGCCACGGAGCGGGCACTTCTGGATGCCCTGGAGGCCCGCGACCCCGAACTGGCAGAGGAAGTCCGCTCACGGATGCTGACCTTTGCTGACCTCGTCAAGCTGGAACGCCGCGACGTCCAGCTTGTGCTGCGCGGGATCGATGTCACGATCCTGGCACTGGCGATGAAGGGTGCCCCCGACAACGTCACCGACAGCATCCGGACCAACGTTTCCGAACGCAACCGGGAGATGCTCGACGACGAAATCAGGGCCTCGGGCCCGGCCCGGCTCTCGCAGGTGGAGGAGGCGCGCGCCACCATTGTGCGCGTCATCCGTGACCTTGAGGCCCAGGGTGTCATCACTGTGCGCCACGCGGATGAGGAAGAATATGTTAGTTGAACCGGCTCCGGCCTATTCCCGCATGACGTACCCCGCGCTGGAGGACCTGAGCGTTCCCCGGGGCAACGCCCAGGAACAGGCCCGCGGACACGCCTCCGGTTATGCCGCGGGACTCCGGGCAGCCGCGGCCGAAACGGAACAACTCCGCGCCCGGCTGATCGCCGACAACAAAGCAGCACTGGCCGCCGGACGGGACGAGATCCGCCGTGCCGTCGATGCGCTCAACCGGGCGGTGCGCAGCCTGGAACAGTCAGTCATCCCTGCTGCCGCAACGATCCAGGAGGATCTGGAGGCAGCAGCGGTGGAACTGGCGGAAGCACTGCTCGGCCAGGAACTGCAGGACTCCGAAACATCGGCGAGGGCCGCGCTGGCACGTGCCCTGGCAAACGTGCCCCGCAACGAGGTCCGGGCGGTGCGCCTGCATCCGAGCGACCTGGCCGCCCTGGATTTGGAAACGATCTCCGCCGCCGACGTCCGGCTGAAGGCTGACCCGTCGCTGAACCCCGGCGACGCCGTCACTGATTTCACCCATGGCTACCTGGACGCCACACTGGCCTCCGCCGTTGCCCGGGCACGGTCCGCACTTTCAGGCGGCACACCGTGATGAACACTGCCTGCCGCCGCTCGCCGCGTTTCGCCCAGGCGCTGCATGCCGCGGCTCCCCAGCGGGTCGGTTCCGTTGCCTCCGTCTTGGGACTTGGCCTGGATATCACCGGGCTCGACGCCGGAGTGGGCGACGTCGTGACTGTCGGCGAAGGAACCGCGGCCATCCATGCCGAGGTTGTCGCGGCCAGCCGGGACAGCATCCGCTGCATGCCGTACGGGCGTGTCGTGGGGCTGTCCGCGGGCACTCCGGCCCGGTCGCTCGGCCGGCCGCTGCTGGTTCCCACCGGGAACGGCTTGCTGGGCCGCGTCATCGACGGACTCGGTAACCCCATTGACGGCAAGGGTCCGCTGCTCAGCGGACCGCGGGTGCCGCTCGACAACGAAAGTCCGCATGCCATGCAGCGGGCGAGGATCACCACCCCCCTGCAGCTGGGCGTGCGTGTCATGGACACCTTGACCACCGTAGGAAAAGGACAGCGCATGGGGCTGTTCGCCGGCTCCGGAGTCGGTAAATCCTCGCTGCTGTCCATGATCGCCCGGGGGACGGACGCCGAGGTTTCCGTCATTGCCTTGGTGGGGGAGCGCGGCCGTGAGGTCCGCGAATTCCTCGAAGACGATCTCGGCCCCGAAGGCCTGGCCCGGTCCGTCGTCGTTGTCTCAACATCCGACGAGCCGGCCGTAGTGCGGCTGCGGGCTGCCTTCCTGGCCACCCGCATTGCCGAGTCGTTTCGCGAGGGCGGTTCCGACGTCGTGCTGATGATGGACTCACTGACCCGCGTCGCGATGGCGCAGCGCGAAATTGGCCTGTCCGCGGGCGAGCCGCCGGCGACCCGGGGCTATCCGCCCTCCACCTTTTCCCTCCTGGCGCAGCTGCTGGAACGGGCCGGCACGGGCGAACAGGGATCGGTGACCGGAATCTACACCGTCTTGGTCGACGGCGATGACCACAACGAACCGATTGCCGACGCCGCCCGATCGATCCTCGACGGCCACGTGGTGCTGGACCGGAAGCTCGCCGTGTCCGGCCACTTTCCCTCTGTGGACGCACTGGGCTCGATCTCGCGTGTTGCATCACGCGTTGCCGCCCGGGAGAACCGGCAGGCGGCCGGAACACTCCGGAAGGTCCTGGCGGCCCGCCGCGCAGCGCAGGATCTGCTGGATGTGGGCGCTTACCAGCGCGGCTCGAACCCGATGGTTGATGCCGCGGTGGATCATCAGGATGCCATCAACAACTTCCTTCAGCAGGGCATGGATGAGCAGGCCCCTGCCGACGCCGCATGGGTCCAGCTCCATCAACTGGTCCGCATGCTGGAGAGCCCCCGATGAGCCGCGTCTTTCCCCTGGCCGGGCTGCTGAGGCTGCGGCGGCTCCAGGAAGAGGCTGCCGCAGCAAAGCTTGCAGCTGCCAACACCCGTGTCCGGGAGACCGCTGACGAGCAGGCAGAAGCGTACCTGTCGCTGACGGAGAGCCCGGTGATGGCCACCGACAGTGCCACCATGCATGCCGTCGCAGCGGCCCGGGCCTCCTCCCGGGCCATGCTGGCGGATCTCGCCGCACTGGGGTCCCGGCTGGAATCCGACGCAGCGGCGGCACAGACCGTTTATTCGGCTGCCCGTGCCGAATCCGTCGGACTGGAAAAACTGGAAGCACGGCACGCGGGCTTTGTTGCTGCCGAAGATCTACGGACGGAACAAACGGTTCTGGACGAGCTGGCGGGTACCGCCTGGCAGCGCCGGCAGAAGGAAGCCATGTCATGAGCATGACCGATGCAATAGGACGCGTGGGGGAAATCCGCAGCACGCTGCAGCAGCTCTCCGCCGCGCCCGCAGCCGCAGTATCGGCGCCGGCCGCCCCGGTCAATTTGTCGACGGCGTCCGCCGGCGGAAACAGCGGGGATTTCGCCGCAACTCTGGCTGCCCTCACCGGCACGTCGGGCGCGCCGGGTGCCACAGCTGCGTCAGCAACTGGTGCCGTATCCGGAACTGGCACGGCTGCCGCGGGCAAGGTTTTGGACGCAGTGCAGAAGTATCTGGGACTGCCGTACGTCTGGGGCGGAAATGATCCGGCCGTGGGGCTGGACTGCTCATCTTTTGTCCAAAACGTCTACAAGGATCTGGGCTATTCGCTGCCCCGGGTTACCTGGGACCAGATGAACTCCGGCACCAAGGTGGATTCCATGGCCCAGGCCCAGCCCGGTGACCTGCTGATCAGCCACGACGGCGGCCACGTGGCCATCTATCTGGGTAACGGCAAGGCCGTTGACGCCCCGCAGCCGGGCCAGACCATCCAAATCCGTGACGCCTGGGAAACCGACGCCAACCTGACCACCATCCGGCGGATCCTGCCCACCGAAGCGCCGGCTTCCGCTGCCACCTCCGCCGCGGTGTCCGACGCCGTGTCCGACGCCGTGGCAGCCGCACGCGCGGCCCAAGCCTCACTGACAGGAGCATTCTCATGAGCCTGACTACGGGCTTCACCACCGCTGCCGGAGTGCCGCCCCGGGCTGACTCGGGCAGTTCGGCACCTTCGGGCCGAACCTCTGCATCCGCGGCGGCCTTTGCCGCTGTTGCAGGGGAATTGGCTGCCGGAGCCGTATCCGGTGCCGGGGCACCTGGGGAGAACGCTGCATCCGCATCCGCGTCTGCCCATCCCTCGGCTTCTGTCTCTGCCTCTCCCGAGGCAGCAGCGCAGCCCGAAGCCGCTGGCGAGGGAGCCGAACCTGCGGCACCCGTGGAGAGCGGGGACGGTTCCAGGCTCAACCCGGCCCGGTCGCTGATCGGCTGGTACTTCCGGGAGCCGCTGCAGATGCTGGAGGGCGAGACCGGACTGCCCGGAGCATCTCCCGCTCCGGGCTCCGGCGCTGAACCCGTCGCCGAAGCTGCCGTTGTTGGAGTGCCGGTGACCGGATCCTCTGTTGCCGGGTCTTCTGCAGTGTCTTCTGCAGCGGAATCCTCTGTTGCCGGGTCTTCTGTTCCCGCAGAGCAGGATCCCCGCCTTAGCAGCGCCGGGTCAGGGGCAGCCGCAACCGCCGGGTCAGGGGCAGCCGCAACCGCCGGCTCAGGGGCAGCCCCAGGTACCGGCTCAGGGGCTTCGAACCCCAACGCCGCCGCACCGCTTCCCACCCCGGTCCACCCCGCGGCAGCAGCCACCTCGGTGCCGGCAACCGGACCGTCAGCTGCACCGACGGGCATCGCGCTGCTAGCCGCGCTGCCAGCCGCGCCGCCAGCCGCGCCGCCAGTTTTGCCGCCGGCCACGGCACTGCCCGCCGCGCAGGAACAACAGGTGCCGGCTGCTCCCGCAGTTGTGTCTGCACCGGCTGCACCCGCTTCACCCACACTGCCGGGTGGAGCCACACTTCCTGCTTCGCCCGCGCTGCCGGGCCGGACACCGCTTCCGGGCGCGTCTGTCTCACTGGACGGCTCGGCTCAGGACACCGGCGGAACTGCGCGCATGGCGCCGGTATCGGCTGCGGCAGCCTCCGGGTTTGCCGGGCTCGAGGTTTCGGCCAGAAATGCAGCAGTGGTGCAGCCGCCGGTGGCCCCCGCCCCCATGGCGGCCGAGGGAGAGCCCGCTCTGCCGGCTGCAGCACTTTCGGGCGTGCCTGTCCCACTGGTTCCGGCCAGCGGGGCACCCCAGGCCGCGGCCGGGACTGCGCGTGTGGCGCCGGTATCGGCCGCGGCAGCTTCCGGGGTTGCCGGGCTCGAGGTTTCGGCCAGGGATGCAGCAGTGGTGCAGCCGCCGGTTGCCCCCGCCCCCATGGCGGCCCCTGCCGCAGTCCCAGCCGCAGTCCCGGCCGCCAGCGCACCTGCAACCGCTCCTCCCCAGGCGCTGCTGAACCAGGTTTCCCAGCCGCTGGTCCGGCTGGCCGCGGCCGGTTCCGGTGAACACGTCCTGACGCTCAGCGTGACCCCGGAGAACCTGGGGCCGGTGACGGTCCGCGCCGTGATCAGCAGCGAGGGCGTACGCGTGGAAATGTTTGCCCCCACGGAAACGGCTCGGGACGCGCTGCGGCATATTCTCGTGGATCTGCGGCGGGATTTGGCCGGCGGCAACCCCGGGCCATCGGCAACGCTGACGCTTTCTGACCAGAACTTCCCCGGGAACAACCCCGGGGGCGGCGCGGCGCAAGCTGATGAGCGCAACGGCAGGACACCCGCCGCTCCGGCTGAGGAAGCGGCGAACGCCCCGGTGCAGACCGGGCGCCATGAAACTTCACCCCCACGTTCCGGGTTCACCGGCGCGACCACCGCCCTGGATGTCATGGCATGAACACGAAGAGGAGAAACACCCGTGCCCATTGAGGCAGTGTCACCGTCCAGCGGCGTCCAAACCGCTGAAGCCGTGCGTAACCCGAAGCAGACCATGGACAGCGAGGTCTTTATGCACCTTCTGGTGACCCAGCTGCGCAACCAGGACCCCAGCTCGCCCATGGACACCAACCAGATGATCTCCCAGACCACTGAACTGGCCATGATGGAGCAGCTGACCACCATGGCCGGGCTGGACGAGGAAAACTTCTCCCTGCAGATGCGCACATCCGCAGCCGCCCTCATCGGCCGGACCGTGAGCTACACCGGTCCCGACGGTGTGGAAGTGACCGGAGTTGCCACTTCGGTTTCCTTCGTCAACGCAGTGCCGACCGTCACCGTGGGCGGCAAGGAAATCCAGCTCGACTGGATCTCCGGCGTCGTCGACTCTTCGGTGGTTCCGCCCGCGGAACCATCCCCTGTATCACCACCGGCTCCAACTCCGGATCCTGACGGGGAAACTCCCGCTGCAGCGCCCGGTTCTTCCCTACCTCCCGTTCTTAATAGCTGAAAGGCGTTTCCCATGCTCCGTTCCCTGTACTCCGGCATATCCGGACTTCGTTCGCACCAGACCATGCTTGACGTCACCGGCAACAACATCGCCAACGTCAACACCTCCGGCTACAAGGCCACGGCGGTCCAGTTCCAGGACACGCTGTCGCAGCTCACACAGGGCGCCACCGCCCCGGGGGCCGACGCCGGCGGTGGAAACCCAGCACAGGTTGGGTTGGGCGTGCAGGTAGCGGGCATCAGCACCAACTTCGCGCAGGGCTCGGCACAGGCCACCGGCCGCGGCACCGACATGATGATTGACGGCGACGGCTTCTTCGTCACCCGCCAGGGCGGCCAGACCCAGTACACCCGCGCCGGATCCTTCAACGTTGATGCCAGCGGCCGGCTGGTCACCGCCGACGGCAGCCTGGTCCAGGGCTGGGGAGCGGCCGACGGCGTCGTCGCCGCCGGCGGCGCGCTCACCGACCTCACCATTCCCTCCGGTGCCATTGCACCGGCAGCCGCAACCACCAATGCGGCACTCACCGGAAACCTGCCCGAAGACGCCGATCCCGGCACCAAGCTTGTCCGGGACCTGGAGGTCTTCAACGCCAACGGCGAATCCTCGTCCCTGCCGGTAACCTTCACACGCACCGCCGACGGCTGGGACGTCTCAGCGAAGGATGCAACGACTGTGCCCTTGGCCTTCACCGCCGGTAAACTCAACGCTCCTGCGGATGCGGTCCTCACCGTTGGCGGTGTTGCAGTGGACCTCTCCGCCATCACCGGTTACGCAGACGTCGACACGGTTGCCGTCTCATCCCAGAACGGCCGCAGCGCCGGAACCCTGGATTCCTGGTCGATGGCTGCGGACGGAACGCTTGTCGGCTCCTTCTCCAACGGATCCAAGCAGGCGCTGGGACGCATCGTGCTGGCAGGATTCACCAACCCGGGCGGACTCGAAAAGATTGGCGGCTCGTCGTATGTCGCCACGGCCAACTCCGGTGCGGCAGTGGTGGGCGGTCCCGGTGTGGGCGGCAACGGCGCCGTTGCCGCCGGCTCCCTGGAAATGTCCAATGTGGACCTTTCCCAGGAATTCACCAACCTGATTGTCGCCCAGCGCGGCTTCCAGGCCAACGCACGAATCATCACCACCTCCGATGAGGTCCTGCAGGAACTGACAAACCTCAAGCGCTAAGTGACAAGCCTCACCGGTCCATCTACATCAGGGGACCGGTGAGGCTTTTCTCTTCCTAACGAACAGCGCCGGGAAGCCGACTGTAGAAGTGATGGCTCTTGAAGCCAGCTCTACGACCGGGACGGGCTCATGATTGTTCTTACACGGCTGAACGATGCCCGGTTCGCCATTAATCCGGACCTCATAGAGCGGATCCATTCCACCCCGGACACCACTCTGGTGATGGTCGACGGCGCCAAATACATCGTCACCGAAAGCCTCGCCGAAGTCATCGAGCTGATTGCCGGCTACCGTGCCCGGGTGATTTCCATGGCCCGCGACATCCCGCCTGGCGACTTCCGGCCCGGGCAGCCCCTGGGCCTCGTTCCCTCCGCCACCGACACTGATCCCGGGCGCTCCGGCGAGAGCCGCCCGGCAGGCGTTACCGTGCCACTTCGTCCTAGGAAAATGTAATGGATCCCGCAACAATCATCGGGCTGGTTCTGGCCTTTGGGTCGCTTTACGCGATGATCACCCTTGAGGGCTCCCACGTCACGGCCATCCTTCTGCCGGCACCCATGATCCTCGTGTTTGGGGCGACGCTGGCAGTGGGCCTTGCGGGCGGGACGCTCAAGGACTTCATCCTGTCCATCAAGGCCCTGCCCCGCGCCTTCACGGGCAAGACACCCGACCCACGGGTCACCATCGCCTCCGTGGTCTCGCTGGCCGAAAAGGCCCGCAGTGAAGGGCTGCTGGCCCTGGAAAAGGACGCCGGGGAAGCGGAAAATCCTTTTCTGCGCACTGCCCTCCAGAACATTGCCGACGGCACCGACGGCGAGGAACTGCGGGTCCTGCTCGAAGACGAGATCGCCACAAAGACAGCCACCGACAAGGTGCCCGTCAAGTTCTACAACGCACTCGGCGGCTACGCCCCGACAATCGGCATCATCGGCACCGTGGTGTCGCTGACCCACGTGCTGGAAAACCTGGACACGCCGGCAACGCTGGGACCGATGATTGCCACGGCTTTTGTCGCCACCCTGTGGGGCCTGCTTTCGGCGAACTTCCTCTGGCTTCCGATCAGCACCCGGTTGAAGCGGCTGGCGGACCTGGAAGCCGATGAAATGGTCCTGCTCATGGAGGGAGTCCTCGCCCTGCAGGCCGGGAGCCAGCCTAGACTGCTCGGCGAGCGGCTGCGGGCCATGGTCCCCGCCCACGCCCTGGCCGACGCGAAAGAACCGAAAGAACCCAAGATCAAAGACACCAAAGAGGCGGCATGAGCGCCCCGCGGCGCCGTCGGCCCAAAGAGGATGAGGAAAACCACCCCGACGAACGCTGGATGGCTTCCTATATGGACATGGTGACGGTGCTCATGTGCATGTTCATCGTCCTGTTCGCCATGTCCACAGTGGACCAGAAAAAATTCGAACAGCTCCGGGAGTCCCTGGCCACCGGCTTCGGCGCGGTGGAATCCAACACGGTGGACACCGCCGTCGGGATCATCGCCACGCCGGAGCAGGTGGACGACAAGGAAATCCTTGAGCCGGACGCCGGCCTGCCCGGCGCCGGGGAGTCGGACCTCGAAATTCCGGACGCCACCGATCCCGCAGCGCTTGCCGCCGCCGAGGTCCAGGACCTGACCGAACTCCAGGAACGGATCAGGGCAGGTCTTCAGGAGAAGGGTCTGCAGGACACGGTGCGGTTCGAAATCGACGACCGCGGCCTGACCATCCGGCTGGTGAGCTCCGAAATGTTCTTCGCCCCTGATGCCGCCGATCTCACCGATCAGGCCGTCACAGTCCTGGAGACCATCGGCCCGATTGTTGCCCCCACCTCCTATCACGCCTCAGTGGAGGGACACACCGCACAGGTTCGCCAGATCACGGACGACGCACTGGACTGGGAGCTCTCCTCGTCCCGCGCCGTGAAGGTGCTGCGCTACCTGGTGGAGGAATCAGGCGTGGACTTCAGCCGCGTCAAGGCTGTCGGCTTCGGGGAATCCCGCCCGCTGACGCCGGGCACATCATCGGCTGAGCTGGCACAGAACCGCCGGGTGGACATTGTGGTGCTGTCGGGGCAGACCGAAGAGGTCCGGCAGCTGATTCCCGGAATCGTCTCCGGCGAGCCTGCGGCCGGACAGCCGGCCCCGCAGCCCTCCGCCACCCCGTCCGCCACTCAGCCCGCCGTGCAGCCAGCCGGCGGGCAGCACTAGCCGGGCGGCACACCCGAAAGCCGGGGTGAACGGCTTACGCCTCCGGACCCGCTGCCGATAGTGGCACTTGTGACGGTCCATCATGAAACAACTGCCCTTGGCGTGCCCGCAGACGCCGCCTCCCCGGAGGCCTACGATTTCCGCCGTCCCACCACCCTGGCCCGGGAGCACGCCCGGGTACTGGAGATGGCCTTCGACACCTTTGCCCGCCAATGGGGCACCCAGCTGACCGCCAAGGTCCGGGTGCTGTCCCAGGTGACCAGCGAACGGGTGGAGATCCTCAGTTACGACGAATACGCCGCCGGGCTGCCGGCCGTCACCGGAATGGTCCTGTTCAACGTTCCCAACATCGGGGCCAAGGCCGTTATCCAGTTCCCCACCCCGGCCGCTCTGTCCTGGGTGGGACACATGCTTGGAGCCACCGGGGCCATTGCGGCGCCGGAACGGAAGTTCACGCAAATCGAACAGGCGCTCCTGGGACGCATCATGGATGATGCCCTGGACGGTCTGCACTATTCCCTGGGAACGCTACTGCGCTCGCCAATGACCCCGGCGTCCATCCAGTACAACTCCCAGTTTGCCCAGGCAGCGGCGTCGGCCGACCCCATGATCGTGGCGACCTTCGAAATGGTGGTGGGTGACAACGTGGCCCCGGCCACTGTTGCCATTCCGGCCGGCGCCCTGCTGCCCCAGCTCGACCCCGTGGGAAGCACCGGATCCTCAGCGCCGCCGGCGGAACTGATCCGCGGGCAACTCGCCCACGTCCCGGTGGAGGTCCTGCTGCAGCTGGATTCCATCCCGGTGAAACCGGCAATGGTCCTGAATCTTGCCGTCGGCGATGTCCTGAACCTGGGCCATCCCCGCCACCGCCCGCTGAACGTCACGGTTGGAGGCCACCGGTTGGCCCAGGCCGCGGCAGGTTCCAGCGGTTCACGCCTGGCCGGCGTCATCGTCAGTACCGAGGAGAGTAAAAAATGAGCATCCCCACATCCCTGCACACCGACGCCGCATCGGCGCTTGTCCGTCTGCTGCCCACCTCCATCGTGTTGGAGCCGCTGCCGTTTCCCGGCAGCGGCATGCCGCTCGAGGAAGTGGCCCAGGCCGTCACAGCGTCCTTCGTCGGGTCCGAATCAGCGGATCTGGCGCTGGTGCTCGACAGCAGCACGCCGCTTGCCGACATCGCCGGTTCCCCGTCCCCGTTCCTGTCGGAAGCGGACATCCTGCGCCCGGCGCTGGAGGCCGCGGGCTCGACACTCGGCGTCGGCGTCCTGGGCGACACCCACATTGATGACGCTTCAGCGCTCTTCAGCCACCCGTCCACGGTGGTCTTTGAACTGCACGGGCACGAGGGCCGCGCCGGATGGTTTGCCATCCGCCTGCGCGACACCCCCCACGGGACCGCCAATGACGCAGCCATGGCCGGCAAGCTCAGCCGGATTAACAACGTCGAAATGGCGTTGACCGTGGCCATTGGCCACACCCGGATGGCCGTCCGTGACGTCCTGAACCTGGAACCGGGACGGGTGGTGGAACTTGACCGTTCCGCCGGAGCGCCCGCCGACATCCTCCTGAACGGGCGCCTGATCGCCAACGGCGAGGTGGTGGTCATCGACCAGGACTACGCCGTCCGCATCACCAAGATCCTCGACGTTGCCGAAGGCCTCAGCTAGGTGGAAACACTCGCCCTGATCCTCCGGGTCGTGGTGTCGCTCGGTGCGGTCCTGGCCCTGGTCTGGTGGTTCCAACGGCGGCTGACCCGCAGCGCGCGGGCCGCCGGCGCCGAGCCGCTGGTCCGCGTCGTGTCCCGGCAGGCCATCACCCCCAAGGCATCGGTGGTGGTGATGGAAACCGGCGGCCAGCGCTTCCTGCTCGGTGTCACCGAAGCTTCAGTGAACGTCCTGCACACCTCCGAGGCGGAGCTCCCGCCGCAGGCCAGCTTCGCGGCGCACCTTGAAGCGGCGGTCCATAACCCGGGCCAGCGCAGCACCGGCCCGCGGCGCCGCGCCGAGGGACCGGCCCACGCCCTGAACGGCCAGCCGGACGCCGGGAATCCGCTTCTGGCCGGCTCCGTCCTTTCGCCCGCCACCTGGCGGCAGACCGCCGCTGCCCTCCGCCGGGGCAGGAACGGGTGAAGGCCGCACTCCACCGTCCGCGGCTTGCCGGGTTCCTTGCCCTCGCCATCGTTGTGTTCGGCATTCTGCTGGCACTTTCGCTGGCCGCTGCGGCTCCGTCCCACGCCGTGACCTTCGACCCGCTGCCGCCCGCGGATCCTGCGGCCCCCACCGACCCTTCCGCGCCCGACGACGGCGAAGGCCTGAGCATCGACATTAACGGTGCCGACGGCGGACCATCCACCGCGGTGGTCACACTGATCGGGATCACCCTGCTGTCGGTGGCCCCGGCGCTGCTGCTGATGATGACCTCCTTCACGAAGATCTTCGTGGTGCTGGCCATGACCCGCAACGCCCTGTCGCTGCCGTCAATCCCCCCGAACCAGGTGTTGGCCGGACTGGCCCTGTTCCTGTCCCTGTTCATCATGGGGCCGGTCCTGGCGGAGATTAATACGCTGGCCGTGCAACCCTTCCTTAACGGGGAACTGACCTTTGACGGTGCATTGGACACCGGCTCCGGACCCCTGCAGCAGTTCATGCTGGCGCACACCCGGGAAGAAGACGTGGCGCTCATGACCCGGGCGGCGAACCGTGAAAACCCGGAGAGCCCGCAGGACGTTCCACTGCTGACGCTGATTCCCGCCTTCATGATTTCCGAGCTGCGCGCAGCCTTCATCATCGGTTTCGTCATCTTCATTCCGTTCCTGGTCATTGACCTGGTGGTGTCCGCGGCCCTCATGTCCATGGGCATGATGATGCTCCCGCCGGTGATGATTTCGCTGCCGTTCAAGATCCTGCTCTTCATCCTGGTGGACGGCTGGGGACTGATCATCACCTCCCTCATCAACAGCTATCAGGGCGGTACCTGATGGATACCAATTCGGTCCTGGACATCGGGCTTCAGGGGCTCTGGGTGGCCGCGAAGCTGTCGGCACCGGTGCTCATCACCGCGCTCGTCGTGGGTTTTGCGGTGTCCCTGGTCCAATCCATCACCCAAATCCAGGAAGTGACCCTCTCCTTCGTGCCCAAGGCCATCGCCGTCGGCATCGCCCTGCTGGTGTGCGGGCATTGGATGATCTCCGAGATGGTCTCCTTCACCAACGAAATGTTTGCCAGGATTCCGCACCTGCTGGGCGGCGGCTGATGGGCATCAGTGTCAACCAGGAGTGGCTGGAGGCGGTCATGCTGGCCGGCGCCCGCATGGTCGCGTTCCTGGTGGTGGCACCGCCCTTTTCCTACAACGCCATCCCCGCGCGGGTTAAGGCCATGCTGGGCATCGGACTCGCTCTGGCCGTCGCACCGGTGGCCAGCGAGGGCTACACCTCGCTCGGCACGGCAGCGTACTTCACGGCACTGGTGCTGGAACTGGGAGTGGGATTCGTGCTGGGATTCCTGGTGCTGGTCATTTTCGCCGCCCTGCAGTCCGCGGGAAACCTGATAGACCTCTTTGGCGGGTTCAGCCTGGCCCAGGCCTTCGACCCGCAGTCCATGGTCAACGGCGCCCAGTTCACCCGCCTCTTCCAGCTGACCGCGCTGGCCCTGCTCTTCGCCTCGGACGGCTACCAGCTGATCATCGGCGGGCTGGTCCGCAGCTTCACGGCCCTGCCGCTCGGAGGAGGAATAGCCCTGGCCGATCCGGTGTCCGCCCTGGTCTCAGGGGTGTCCCAGATGTTCGTGGCAGCGGTGCAGATTGCCGGTCCGCTGCTGGTGGTCCTGTTCCTGGCGGACGCCGGGCTGGGGCTGCTGACCAGAGTGGCACCGGCACTAAATGCCTTTGCCCTGGGCTTCCCCCTGAAGATCCTGCTCACGCTGACGCTGGCCGGAGTGGTCTTCGTTGCCCTGCCGCGCCTTGTTGCCGCCATCACGCAGCAGGCGGTCAGGGCCCTGACGGGAGTGGGCTAGGTGGCGGAGGAAGGCACCGGAGAACGGACCGAGCAAGCCACTCCCAAGCGCATGAAGGAAGTGCGCTCCAAGGGCCAGCTGTCCCGCTCGGAGGACCTCACGGCATGGATTGGGGTGGGAGTCGCGGCCCTGATGATGCCGATGACCATCAACCGCGGCGCTCAGGCCGGGTCCGAAGGGCTGCTGGGAGTGGACGCGATCACCGCAAACCCCGATCCGCTGCTGGCACTGACCCTGCTGGGGGAGGGGCTGGGGGCGCTCGGATTCATTCTGGGACCGCTGCTGGGTGTTGTTGCGGCCGCGGTCCTCCTGACCGCGGCCCTGCAGGGTGGCATCCACTTCAAGAAGTTCAAGGGCAAGTTCGAGCAGTTCAACCTGGTCAACGGAATGAAGCGCGTGTTCGGCACGCAGGCGCTGTGGCAGGGGGTAAAAGCCCTGTTGAAGACCGCGGTGGTGGGACTGGTCCTGTACATGGTGATCCAGGGTCTGATGCCGGTGCTCACGACAGCCGGCGGACTGCCGGTGTCCTCGGTCCTGGAAGCCGCTGCCGGGGGAACGGGATCGCTGCTGCAGGCTGCCGTTGCCGCCGGTCTGGTCCTGGCCGTTGCGGATATTTTCGTGGTCCAGAAGCGGAACCGAAAAAAGACCCGAATGACCCTCAAAGAGGTGAAGGATGAAAACAAGAACATGGAAGGCGACCCGCTGATCAAGTCCCAGCGCCGTTCGCGGCAGCTGGCCATGAGCAGAAACCGCATGATTGCCGCGGTTGCCGACGCCGACGTCGTTCTGGTTAATCCGACACACGTGGCCGTGGCCCTGAAATACGAGCCCGGAAAATCAGCACCGCGGGTGGTGGCCAAAGGAGCCGGAAACATCGCCACCCGAATCCGCGAGGAAGCTGAAACGCAGCAGGTCCCCATGGTCCGCGACATACCGCTGGCACGCGCACTGCATGCGGCCTGCGAACTGGGCCAGGAGATCCCGCCGGACCTCTACAACGCGGTCGCCCGGATCCTGGCCTTCGTCATGGCCCTGAAGAGCCGCGGCTCAACATCCGGCGTGCACACCATGGCGGCCCCGCAGACACCCCCCGCTACTTCCAGACCCATCCACCGTAAGGCGGCGACGTGAAGTCGAACCTCGTCAAAATGGCAGTACCCGTAGGCGTCATTGGCATCATCCTGCTGCTGGTTGTTCCGATCCCCGCCGGCCTGCTGGACATCCTGATCATCATCAACATCCTGCTGGCCCTGGTCATCCTGCTGACCACGATGTTCGTGCGCAAGCCGCTGGACTTCTCAGTGTTCCCCTCGCTCCTGCTCGTGGCCACACTGTTCCGGCTGGGCCTGAACGTTGCGTCCACGCGGCTGGTGCTGGGGGAGGGCTACGCCGGGCAGGTCATCGAAGCCTTCGGACACGTGGCCGTCAACGGTTCACTGATTATCGGTGCCGTGATCTTCCTGATCCTGGTTGTCATCCAGTTCGTGGTCGTGACCAAGGGTGCGGAGCGCGTTGCCGAAGTGGGCGCCCGCTTCACCCTGGACGCCATGCCGGGCAAGCAGATGGCCATCGACGCCGACCTGAATGCGGGTCTGATCACCGACACGCAGGCACGGGAGCGGCGGGCCGAGGTGTCCGCCGAGGCCGACTTCTACGGAGCCATGGACGGTGCCTCAAAGTTCGTCAAGGGCGACGCGATTGCCGGCCTGATCATCATCATCATCAACCTCATCGGCGGCATCGCCATCGGCATGCTCCAGCGCGGCATGGACATCGGCGAATCAGTGGGCACCTACAGCCTGCTGACCATCGGTGACGGCCTCGTCACCCAGATACCGGCGCTGCTGATGGCCGTTTCCACCGGCATGATCGTGACGCGCTCCAACGCCGAAGCGGACATGGGGTCCACCGCCTCGGCCCAGCTGAGCCAGTCCCGCAACGCGCTGATGATTGCCGGCGGCGCAGCCATCGTGATGGCGCTGATCCCTGGGATGCCGAAGATCCCGTTCATCATCATTGGTGCGCTGCTCATCTTTATCTCCCAGCGGATCAAGGTCAGCGAGGCCGCCGAGGAAGCCAGCAAGGAAACCGCCCTGGCCCAGCTCAATGAACCACCGGCGGAAACCACGGAGGACCTGATCGAACAGATGCGGGTCCACGCACTGGAAATCATGCTGGCTCCGGACCTGGTGGGCATTGTCACGGGCGGCTCGGACGACCTCCTGGCCCGGGTCCGCTCGCTGCGGCGGAAGATCGCCCTGGAACTGGGCATTGTGGTCCCTCCCGTGCGCACCCGGGACAGCGTGGATCTTCCCTCCGCCACCTATGTCATCCGCATTGCGGGCGTGGAGGCGGGACGCGGCGAAGCGCCCGCCGGCAAGGTCCTGGCCCTGGGGGACCACCTCGAGGGCCTGCCCGGAACCGCCACCGTGGAACCGGTCTTCGGCCTCGCCGGCAAGTGGGTGCCGAACGAAATGCGCCACGCGGCGGAGATGTCCGGCGCGACCGTGATCGACAGGGTTTCGGTGCTGGTGACGCACCTTTCCGCCGTCATCACCGCCAATGCCGCCCGGCTGCTGTCCCGCGAGGATGTGCGGATCCTGACTGAAGGGGTCAAGCAGGTGAACCCCTCCGCCGTGGACGAGCTCATTCCGGGCGTGATGTCGCTGGCCGAGGTGCAGCGGGTGCTGCAGGGGCTGCTGGCCGAACAGATCCCCATCAACGACCTTCCGCGCATCTACGAGTCCCTGCTGCTGCGGGCCAAGATCTCCCCGGATCCCGAGCAGCTGGTGGAAGTGGCCCGCCAGGCACTGGGCCCGGCCCTGACCGCCCAGTACATCGACCGGAACGTGCTGCGCGTCATCATGATCGACCCCGGCCTGGAGCAGACCATGCTGGAGGCCCTGCGTCCATCGGACCAGGGCACCCAAATCCTGCTGGACCCGGCGCGGATCGATGCAGTCATGGTGTCCCTGAAGGCGGCGGTTGCCGCAGCGGAAAACGCCGGGTACGCGGCGGTGCTCGTGTGTGCCCCGGCCCTGCGGCCGGCCATCCGCCGGATGGTGGCGCCACAAACGGGCGGGCTGCCGGTCCTTTCGTATTCGGAGGTCACAGCGGCTAACGTCAGCATTGAGACAGTGGGGGTGGTCCGTGGAACCGAGACGATTTCAGCTTGAAGGTCCGTCGATTGAGGCGCTGAAGGCACAGGTGCTGGCCGAACACGGCCCGCGTGCACGGATTATCGCCGCCGAAAAGGTGACCGTCGGAGGCATCGGCGGGTTCCTCGCCCGCCACCACTATGAGGTGACGGTACAGCTCCCGCCCCGCGGCCGCCGCCGCGCACCGGGGGAGCCCGACGCGCATAAGGATGCCGGAATCGCAGCATTGCTGGACCGGGCCGAGCAGGCCGAAGCGCGCCTTCAGGATCCCGCCGCCGAACGGTCAGCCGTCGTGTCCACGGCATCGCCTGCCTTTGCGGAGCTCATGGACACCCTGACGTTCAGCACTGAAACCGCCGACGTCCCGGCGGAACCTGTGGCGCTGATTTCGGTTCCGGAGCCGGCGCAGCGCGTCCGGCCCGCTCCGGCCCCGCTGTCCGGAGCAGGAGACCTCGTGATCGTGGTGGGACTGGGGGAGGACCCACTGGAAGTGTGCCGCTCCATGTCCCGTGCCGTCGGCGCAGGGGCTTCCGGTGTCCGCGCCGCCGGACTGGTGACTCCCGACGACGTCGTCATGGCCGGCGACCGGCGTGCCGTGGCCGCAGCGCGGGCCGCCGGGGTGATGGGCGGCTACGGAATCTTCCTCGCCTACAGTCTGGGCCGCGGTGCCACTGAACTGGGGCGGCATGCGACGCTGGTTGCGGCGTTGTCCGCCGACCAGCTCTGGGTGGTGGCTGATGCCGGCCGGAAACCTGATGACACAGCTGCCTGGGTGGGTGCGGTGAGGACCGCCGCCAACGTGGAGGCGCTCGCGGTGGAAGGCCTCGAAGCGACGGCAACCCCGCAGACCGTTAACGCGCTGGGCCTGCCCATCGGCTGGCTCGACGGGGGACCGGCTCCGGCTCCGGTGCTGTCATGATGTGTCGGGTGACGGGGCTGGGGAAGTCACTGGGGTCATCACTGTCCGCGGCTCCGGCAGGGCTGTGGGATAGAGTGGGCCAATGCTGGTCCTAACGCGCAAATCAGGCGAACAGATCCTGATCGGAGACGATATCGTCATCACCGTCCTTGAAGGGCGGGGCGACGGCGTGCGCATCGGCATTGATGCTCCCCGGGGAGTGAAGATCCAGCGGCAGGAGGTCCTGCGCGCCGTGGAGGAAGCCAATGTTGCTGCTGTCGACACGGCCCCCGACGCCGAAGAGCGCATCAAAGCCATGCTCTCCTCCAGGCCGGCGGCCCGGAAGCCCTCCGTGCCGCTCGATGAGCCGTAAGGGACTCCGCTAACGTTTAGCTTTGACAGGTGGCCTGAAACGGCGGGCAACAACCCGGGCCAGCGCGCTGGCCGTGTTGGGCGCGTGTCTCAGTGAGAGTCATACCATTGGCCCGGGTGGCCACCTGTTCTGCCGCGTCCCCGAGCACGGGGGGTCTGCCGCAGAGTTTTCTCCCAATAAAAAATCCCCCGGAACTCCGATGAGTTTCCAGGGGATTTTTCGTTTTTGCTGCGGAGCCTCCTGCCAGAATCGAACTGGCGACCTTCTCATTACGAGTGAGACGCTCTACCAACTGAGCTAAGGAGGCGGGCTTCATCAGTCCGCTAACGGCCAGAATCCACAAGGAACAACTTTATATGCCGCAGGGCGGCTGGTCAAAACGAGGGGTTGGGTCCGGCCGGGGCGTCGGCGTAGAAGCTGGACCATTTCCGGGCCGCACCGGTCACCTGATAGTAGATATTGACCGCAGCGATCAGCAGCACACTGGTGGCGGCGGACAACGCGGTGGACAGGAGCGGAACGCTGTCCACGGGCAGGGTGTAGGCCATCAGGATCCGCAGGCCGCAGTCAAGCAGCAGCGCCACGCCCCCGATGATGCCGCTGACCCGCCATACCCGGCGGAACCGCGGCAATCGTTCCCAGAGCGTGTCCCAACGGGCGGGCCAGCCAAACCGGCCTTCCAGGAGGGGACGGCTGAACAGATAGAACAGGGGGCTGCGGGTGAAGGAGCTGGCCACGAACCACAACCCGGCAAGCCCGGTGGCCCATGCTCCGCGCGCCAGCAGGAACCGCACGTCGCCGGCCAGCAGGGACACCGCGGTGCTGAAGACCATCAAACAGATCACGAACAGGGTCAGCGGATTAATGCTGCGCTGGCGTGCGAGGCCGACAGCAGTGTCAGCCAGGGACACCGCTGTGCCGGCCAGCAGAGCGGCGTATTCACTGACCCCGGCGGCCCGCAGGCCGTAAAACACCGCCAGGGGCAGCAGGAACCCCGCCAGCAGGCGCAGGACGACGAACATCCAGCGGCGGGGCGTGGACTTGTTGCCGGTGCCGGTGCCCCGGGATGCCGCTGGGTTTCGGGTCACTGCGGGGCGCCTTCCGGGATCGGTCCCGTTCCGGGGGCGGCCGTGGTCCCCAGCTCGAAGAGCGTGACCAGTTCCGCCGCATACCGGCCGCAGTCCAGGTCCGGTTCGCGCTGGAGCAGGAACGGCAGCCCGTCAACGCAGCGCTGGATGGCGGCTGCCATCACGAGGGGGTCGAAGGACCGGAATTCCCCCGCCGCCTGCCCGCGGCGCAGGATCTCCTCCAAGGGGGCGCCCGCGGCGCCGTCGTCGTCCGCTGAGTACTCCAGGGCGCCCGCGAGCAGGATTCCGGTCAGCGCGGCCATTTCGTCCCGGTGGCGGTCAATGAACTGCACGGTGGCGTCGATGTAGGCGCGCAGCTGTCCGGCTGCCGTTGGCTCGGCGTGCACGGCTTGTCCTGTCCAGGAACCCACCGAGGAGATGACGTCGGACGCCACGGCGGCCATCAGCTCGGACTTTCCGGCAAAGTGATAGGAGATGAGCCGGGTGCTGGAGATCCCGGCCCGCTCCGCGATCCGCGCAAAGGAAGCGCGGTCATATCCCTGTTCGGCGATCACCGCCACTGTTGCGCCGATGATCTGGGACCGCCGGGCGGCCCCGGTGACCGACACCGGTTTTACCTGCATGAGTAAAAGCTACGTCGGCTGAGTAAGGGCGGCAAGGGGCTGCCGCCAAAAAGAAACGCTTAGGAACAGACGGTGTCCTCGGCGGGAACCGTGCCGTTTATAAAGTAATCGTCCACGATGTCGGCAATGCACTCGTTCCCGCGGCCGTACGCGGTGTGCCCTTCACCTTCCCAGGTGACGAGCGTGGCGGATTCCATCTGCTCGGCGAGCGACACAGACCACTCGTAGGGGGTGGCCGGATCTCCCGTGGTTCCGATGACCAGCAGGTCATCGGCCCCGGAGGCCTTGATCTCATGCGGTTTATTGACGGCTTCGTACGGCCATGCCTCGCAGGTGATGCCCCCGTAGCCGAGGTACTTGCCGATGGTGGGGGATGCCTGCTCCAGTTCCTCGGCATCGCGGCGCATCTGCTGATCGTCGCTGGTCATCGGATAATCCAGGCAATTGATGGCGCTGAACACCACGGTGCTGTTGGACGCGTAGGTTCCGTCAAGCTCCCGCTCGGCGCTGAGGTCGGCAAGCCGGAGCATGAGGGAGGGATCTCCCTGCAGGGCGGCATCGAGGGCCTGGGTCAGCACCGGCCAGTTCTGGTCGTTGTACAGCGGCAGGATGAAGCCGCTGACGAAGGTGGCAACCGTCACTGTCCGGCCGTCCTTCGCGGTCATCGGACTGGCTTCCACGGAGGCGATCAGGGTGCGGATGGTCTCGATGGCCTGCTCCGGAGTGCCGGACAGCGGGCAGTTGCCCGAGGACAGGCAATCCTCCACATACGCCCGGATCGCCTTTTCGAAGCCTTCGGCCTGTCCCAGCGTGATTTCCTCGTTGCTCGCAGCCGGATCCAATCCGCCGTCGAGCACCATCCTGCCCACGTTCCCGGGGAACAGCTCCGCGTAGGTTGCGCCGAGGAACGTTCCGTAGGAAAAGCCCAGGTAATTCAGCTTCTCATCACCGGCGACAGCCCGGAGAATGTCCATGTCCCGGGCCGCACTCACGGTGTCCACAAAGCCCAGGACCGCCCCGGACTTTTCGCCGCACTTAGCGGCCAGTTCCTGGGCGCTTTCCCGTGAGGCAGCAAGCCCGGACGGGGTCGAGGGGTCGTTGTACTCAGCGCGCTCCTCATCCAGTTCTTCGTCGGTCAGGCACTGAATGGGAGTGGAGCGGGCGACGCCGCGGGGATCGAAGCCCAGGAAGTTGAAGTTCTCCCGGAGCCGCTCCGTGGTGATGCCCTGGAGGTTCTCGCCGACGACATCGTAACCGGAGCCGCCCGGCCCGCCGGGATTCACGAGGATCGTTCCCCGCGCGCTGCCCTCGGACTCGGCCAGGATGACGGCCAGGTCAATGCTCTCTCCGGCGGGGTCCGCGTAATTCATCGGCACCTCCACGGTGGCACACCGGAATCCGTCCCCGATTCCGGCATCACAGCCGCCCCAGCTGACCTCCTGGCCGTAATAGGGCAGCAGGTCTTCGGGAACATCACCAATAACCCCGGCATCGGCTGAGGATGTGCTGCCGGACTGCGGGGCGGTACTGGGTTCCTCCGCCGAATCCTCACCGGTGCAGGCCGTCATGCCGGCGAGTACGACGACGGCGGACGCTGCAGCCAGCGCGAGTCGGGAATAGCGGCTGGCCGGGGTCATCGATGCTCCTGGGGACGGGGAGGTTGCGGGGAAGGGTCGGGCTTTGGTCAGTCCAACGCTGTCATAACAGGCTAACCGCCATCGCCTCTATGGCCAGCAGCGGGGCCACGTTCGTGGAAACCAGGCGCCGCCGGACCACAGTGATCTCCTCCATGCGCAGCAGCGTCTGTTCCGGCGAACCGTGGTTGGCGTACTCGGTCAGCTCGCGGCGCAGGTTTTCATTGACCAGGCTGTCTCCGCTGCCAAGCTGGAGCATCAGGACGTCCCGGTAAAAGGACAGCAAATCGGTGAGCGCCCGGTCAAAGTAGTCATTCTTGGAGCGTTTGGCGCGGCGCACCTGATCCTCCTCCAGCCGCTTCACCTGGCTGCGGATCGACGGCGGCACGGCCCCGGTTTCCGAGACGCCGAGCGACGTCAGCAGTGCCTGCCGTTCGGCGGCGTCACGCTGCTCAAAGGAGCTCGTGGCTTCGGCCTCGGCCAGCGCCACAAGATCGGCTGCGGCCTTCATGGCTCCGGAGACGTTCCGCAGGGACAGCGGAAGCCGCACGATGGATTCCCTCCTGGTGCGGGCGCCTTCGTCGGTGGCCAGCCGCTTGGCAATGCCGATGTGGCTTTGCGCGGCCCGGGCGGCGTTGCGGGCAACTTCCGGGTCGATGCCGTCCCGGCGCACGAGGAGGTCGGCAACGTCCTCCACGGGAGGCAGGCGAAGGCTGACCGCGCGGCAGCGCGAGCGGATGGTGACCAGGACGTCGCCGGGGCTCGGGGCGCACAGCAGCCAGATGGTCCGGGGCGGCGGCTCCTCGATCGCCTTGAGCAGCACGTTGGTGCTTCGCTCCTGCATCCGGTCGGCGTCCTCCACGATGATGACGCGCCAGCGGCCCGTTGACGGCTTGTCCTGGGCCTTGCGCACCAGCTCCCGCGCCTCTTCGATGCTGATGGTCACCTTCTCAGTGGTGACGGAGGTGACGTCTGCATGGGAACCGGCCAGCACCGTGCGGCAGGCCTTGCATTCCCCGCAGCCGCGCAGCGCGGGATCAGGGGCATCACACAGCAGTGCGGCGGCAAAGGCCCGGGCGGCATTGGACCGGCCGGAACCGGGCGGACCGGTGAACAGCCAGGCGTGGTTGGGGGTTGCCTGCGCCGCGCCGCGCCGCAGCTGTTCCACCACCGGGGCCTGGCCCTGCAGATCGTCCCAAACGCTCACGGCAGCAGCTCCTTGACCCGGGCCACAATGGTCTCGGCCAGCTCGTCCACCGGCCGCCCGGCGTCGAGCACCAGGTAACGTGCCGGATCATTGCGGGCCTGTTCCAGGAACGCCCGGCGGATGCGCAGGTGGAAGGAATCCGGCTCGGATTCCAGCCGGTCCTCCACCGCTTCATTGGCCGTGCGGCGCTGCCTGCCCTGTTCGGGTTCGACGTCGAGGAGCACGGTGAGGTCCGGGGACAAGCCTTCGGTTGCCCAGATGTTCAGCTGGCGGACCTCCTCGGTGCCCAGCGAGCGGCCGGAACCCTGGTATGCCACCGAGCTGTCGATAAAGCGGTCACACACCACCACGTCGCCGCGCTCCACGGCCGGGCGGATCACCTGGGCGACGTGGGCGGCCCGGGATGCGGCAAAGATCAGGGCCTCGGTGCGGGCATCGATCTCGCCGTTGCCGTGCTCCAGCACCAGTGAGCGGAGCTGTTCCCCCACCGGGGTTCCGCCGGGCTCGCGGGTGCGCACCACAGTTCGGCCCGCTGTTTCCAGCGCCGCAGTGAGCTTTTCAGCCTGGGTGGACTTGCCGGCGCCGTCGCCGCCTTCAAACGCAATGAAGAGACCGGGCGGGCGCGCGGAGGAACTAGAAATACTCACCCGCCTAGCCTACCCAGTTCAGCTGGGAGCCCGGGGCGGGGTCCAGGCCAGGTCCGCGCGACATATTACGCCGGGACTGCGTTGCGGCCGCGCACCGGGGAGAGCTGCGCACTAGGCTGAACAGATGAGCTCCGAGCCGACCTTTCCTTCCCCCGCGAACCTCTCCCCGGAAACCGTTGCCGTTACCGCGGGCCGTCCCGCACGGGAGCCGGATGCTCCGGTCAATCCGCCCATCGTGCTCTCCTCCACTTTCCACGGCACCGGCACTCCGGCAGCGGGGGAGCGGGTCTACGGCCGCTTTTCCAACCCCACCTGGGACCCGTTTGAAGAGGCGCTTTCCGAACTCGAGGGAGCGGAACTTCCGGCGCTGGTCTTTGCCTCCGGCCTTGCCGCGGTTGCGGCAGCACTGTCCCTGGTGCCCGTTGGCGGCGTCCTGGTGATGCCGCGGCACAGTTATCAGGGTTCCCTGCTCCTGGCGGCCGGGGAAGCGGCCAACGGCAGGTTCACGGTCCGGACGGTCGACATTGCCGACACTGAGGAGGTGCTGGCGGCACTGCGCGGTTCCGCGGCGGAAACCGGGGAGGACTCCGGGCCGGCCAGCATGCTGTGGATCGAAAGCCCCACCAACCCGATGCTCGAGGTGGCGGAAATCGACGTCCTGGCACGGGCAGCGCACGAGGCCGGCGCAGTGGTTGTTGCCGACAACACCTTTTCCACTCCCTTGGTGACCCGTCCGTTCGAGCTTGGCGCCGACGTCGTGCTCCACTCCGTCACGAAGTATCTTGCCGGACACTCCGACGTGGTGCTGGGAGCGCTCGCCACCTCGAACGAAGACCTGCGGGCACGCCTGCTCAATTACCGTTCACTGCACGGCTCCGTGGCCGGTCCTTTTGAGGTGTGGCTGGCGCTGCGCGGACTGCGGACCCTGGCGCTCCGGGTCCAGCGCTCGCAGGAAACCGCCGGGCTGCTGGCCCGGCGGCTGGTGGATCATCCCGCCGTGGAGGCGGTCCGCTACCCCGGACTTCCCGGGGACGCGGGGCATGAGCGCGCCGCCAAGCAGATGGACGGATTCGGCTCCATCCTCTGCATTGAAGTTGCCGGAGGCGCAGCGGCGGCGGAAGCGGTCGCCGAGAAGGTGCGCCTGTGGCTTCCGGCCACATCGCTGGGGGGAGTGGAGTCGCTGATCGAGCGGCGCCGCCGCCAGCCGGCCGAGCCCCTGTCGGTGCCCGAAAACCTGCTGCGGCTGTCGGTGGGCATCGAGAGCGCCGAAGATCTCTGGGCTGACCTCGCCCAGGCGCTGGCACGGTAGGCTGAAGCAGTGATTTACGTCTTCCTCATCGAGCCGCTGTTTTACCAGGCCCTGGGCCTGACCACGCTGGTGATTGCGCTCTGGGCGTTTTCCGATGCCGTGCGGCGCAAGCCAGCGGTTTTCGAGGCCACCGGCAAGCGGACCAAGGGTTTTTGGCTGGGCATGACCGGAGCAGCCACCGCGGTGGGCGTTCTCGGCACCCTGAGCCCGGGTTCCCTGCTGCCGTTCACGCTGGCAGGGCTTGTTGCCGCATGTGTGTACCTTGCGGATGTGAAGCCCTCCGTCAACGGTTCCGGCCGGGGGTCCTCAGGCCCTTACGGGCGCTGGTAGCGCTTACTCTTTTCGCCCCGGCGCCACGGCGCTCCATGCCACGGTGATTTCTCCCAGGCGCCACCGGGCCGGTCCGGTCAGCAGGGGCCAGCCCGACGCGCGGAGATCGGCGCACATGGCCATCCAGCGCTGCCGGTTGCCATAGGAGGCCTGTGGGGCCGCCTGCAGCCAGGCTTGGTCCATGGCCTGCAGCAGGGCGTGGACTTTCTCGCCCGGAACATTGCGGTGAATCAGCGCCTTGGGCAGCCGCTCGGCCACATCCGACGGCAGCGTGAAGGCACCGAAACGCAGCGAGATACTCAGCGACAGCGGACCAGTGGAATCCAGTTCCACCCACGTGGAGCGCCTGCCAATTTCATCGCAGGTGCCGTCGACGAAGATGCCGCCGTCCGCCAGCCGGGACCGGACCATGTCCCAGTGGGCGCCGTACTCGTCCTCGGAGTACTGGCGCAGGACATTAAACGCGCGGACCATCACCGGCCGGCGTCCGTCCACCGGCAGTTCGAAGCCCCCCTGCCGAAAAGACAGCCCCGACCGCTCCAGCGATTTTGCTGACCGAACCCGTGCCGGGTCTATTTCGATGCCCACGACGTCGACATCCGCCCGGATGCGGCCGAGCCGGGAGTGGAGCTCGACGGCGGTGGTGGGGGCGGCGCCGTAACCAAGATCGACGATGAGTGGATCCGCGGCCCGGCGCAGCCGCCAACCCTGCGGTCCCGCCAGCCAACGGTCCACCCGCCGCAATCTGTTGGGGTTTGTAGTGCCCCGGGTCACATTTCCTACGGGTTTTTGCGGCTTTTGCACCAAACAATGTTACGCGTCGGCGGGAGTCCGGCAGGACATGGTGCCCTGCACGGCGCTTAGCGCACCTCCGCCTGCCCTGCGCCGCGGGTCCTCCGTTACCATGACATATATGACTTACAAACTGATCCTTCTGCGCCACGGCCAGAGCGAATGGAATGAAAAGAACCTGTTCACCGGCTGGGTGGACGTGGATCTGACGGACCTCGGCCGGGCCGAAGCCCTCCGCGGCGGCGAGCTGCTGGTGGAGAATGATCTTCTGCCGGACATCCTCTACACCTCCCGCCTGCAGCGGGCCATTAACACCGCCAACATCGCCTTGGGTGCCGCAGACCGCATCTGGATTGATGTGAAGCGCAGCTGGCGCCTGAATGAGCGCCACTACGGAGCCCTGCAGGGCAAGGACAAGGCGCAAACCCTCGCTGAGTACGGTGAAGAGCAGTTCATGCTGTGGCGCCGTTCCTACGACACTCCGCCGCCGCCCCTGCCCGATGACAGCGACTTTTCGCAGGCGCACGATCCCCGGTATGCCGACCTTTCGCAGGACGAGCTGCCCCGCACCGAGTGCCTCAAGGACGTCCTCGAGCGGTTCCTGCCGTACTGGGAATCGGACATCTCCGCTGACATCAAGACCGGCAAGACGGTCATGATCGCCGCTCACGGCAACTCACTGCGCGCCCTGGTGAAGCACCTGGACGGGATCAGCGACGCCGACATCGCGGCCGTCAACATTCCCACCGGCATTCCGCTGGTCTACGAACTGGACGAGGACCTGAAGCCGGTGAAGGCCGGCGGCACCTACCTGGATCCGGAGGCGGCAGCGGCATCCATCAAGGCCGTGGCCAACCAGGGCAAGAAGTAACACCAGTCCTGCAACGCTAAAGGGCGGCCCCTCGGGGCCGCCCTTTACTGTTTGTTGCTAAGACACTGTTTGTTGCTAAGACACTGTCTGTTGCTAAGACACTGTTTGTTGCTAAGACTCATAAGTCTTTTTTCTTATAAGGCTCCGTTGCCTGACGCCGCAGCCTGACGCTTAGCGGCTGGACTCCGAAAGCGGCTGCCACTCGCCGGTGACGAGGTAATTGACCTTCCGGGTCACCGAAACGCCGTGGTCGGCAAAGCGTTCAAAGTAGCGGCTCGCCAGGGTCAGGTCCACCGTGCTGACCGCCGAGACCTGCCAGTCGGGGGATGCCACAGCCTTGAACACTCCGGCGTGCAGCTCATTGATGCGTGAGTTGCAGGCGTAGATTTCAGTGCTCAGATCCAGGTTCCGGGTCTCGAGGAGCTCCGTGAGCAGCTCCGAAATACGGATGTCGAGCCGTGCCATCTCGCTGAACGTTTCCACCATCGGTTCGGGAACAACCTGCTCGGGGTAGCGCAGGCGGGCGAGCTGGGCGATGTGCCGGGCCAGATCCCCCATCCGCTCCAGGGAGGCGCTCATGCGCAGGGATCCCACGATCATGCGCAGGTCGCTCGCGACGGGACCCTGCAGGGCAAGGATGTCGATGGCACGCTCGTCGAGGTCATTCTGGAGGAAGTCAATGCGCGCGTCGGCAGCGATGACGTCCTGCGCCAACTCGGTGTCCGCACCTTCGAAGGCGAGGGTGGCTTTCTGCATCGCTTCGGTGACGAGCTCGGAAATCTGGGTTAGCTCTTCGCCAATCTGATGAAGCTCGGCCTGAAAAACCTTACGCACTTCGGGTCCTTTCACTTGTGCAGCACTCGTCCAACGTTCCCGCTGCATGTCACAGCCGTATTGGCAGGATTACAGGTGGGGGTTAACCGTTGGGCATCTTCAGATGAACGTTAGTTTAACGGAGGGACTTATGCCACCGCGGGTCCTCCGGCGTCCCGGCGGTCAGCCTAAGCTAGGAGAGTGAATCCTGTATTGCTGGGCCTGATTGCCGGAATCCTCGGCCTGGCCGTGGGAGTGTCCGGCGTGCTCGCCTATGGTGCCAGCCGCCGCCAGCGCCGGGAGCTGGCCGCCGGTGATGAACCGGCCATCCCCGACGGAGCCGCCGAAGTGCTGGCCGCCATCGGACGCGCCTACATTGTGGTGGACGCCGTCGACGGCGTGGTCCGGGCCAGCCCGGGCGCCTACGCCTTTGGGCTCGTCCGCGGCCATACGCTCGTTCCGCCCGAACTGCTCGCCCTGACGGCGAGGGTCCGCCGCGACGGTGTCATCGAGGAGCGGCAGCTGGAACTGCAGCGGGGGCCCCTGGGCCAGGGAAACACCATCCTGCAGGTCCGGGTGGCAACAGTGGGTGAGGAATACATCCTTATCCTGGCGGACGACCACACCGAAATCGCCCGCACCGAGGAGGTGCGCAACGACTTCGTTGCCAACGTATCCCATGAGTTGAAAACCCCGGTCGGGGCCATCTCGCTGCTTGCGGAAGCCCTGGATGACGCCGCCGGAGATGAAGAGGCGGTCCGCCGGTTTGCCTCACGAATGAGCAAGGAATCATCCCGGCTGACCGCACTGGTGCAGGACATCATTGAACTCTCACGCCTGCAGAGCACCGACATGGTGGACCGCGCCCGCGAGGTGGACATTAACCAGCTCGTCGCCGATGCGGTGGAGGCCAACCGGCTGCCCGCGGAGAACAGGAACACGACGGTCGTCGTCGGCGGTGCCGTCCAGGGGACCGTCTACGGCGACGCGAAAATGCTGACCACGGCCCTGCGCAACCTGATCGACAACGCCATCCGCTATTCACCGCCCGGAAGCCGGGTGGGCGTGGGGCTGCGTTCCCGCGACGGCATGGCCCAAGTCGCCGTCACCGATCAGGGTCCGGGCATCCATCCCGAAGACCAGGAGCGGATCTTCGAACGGTTTTACCGCGTCGACAGTGCGCGGTCACGGCACACCGGCGGAACCGGCCTGGGCCTGAGCATCGTCAAACACGTCGTCACCAATCACGGCGGCGAAATCAATCTCTGGTCCCAGCCCGGGCAGGGGTCAACCTTCACGGTTCGGCTGCCGGAAATGGAATCGACCGAACCGGCGGAGCGCCGGAACGAACGCCCGGCATCTTCCCGGGCCGGAACTGCCCCAACCGGGGGCGGCAGCCACGAACAAGGAGTCAGTGCTTGAGCAGGATCCTGATAGTCGAAGACGAGGAATCCTTCAGTGATCCTCTTTCCTACCTGTTGGGGCGGGAGGGATTCGACGTATGCGTGGTGGACAACGGCAACGACGCCGTGGCCGAGTTTGACCGGCGGGGAGCGGACCTGATTCTGCTGGACCTGATGCTGCCGGGCCAGCCGGGCACCGAGGTCTGCCGGCAGATCCGCCAGCGCTCCGATGTTCCGGTCATTATGCTGACCGCCCTGGACGGGGAAATCGACAAAGTGGTCGGCCTGGAGATTGGTGCCGACGACTATGTCACGAAGCCGTACAGCTCCCGGGAACTGCTGGCCCGGATCCGGGCAGTACTGCGCCGCCGCGGCGGCGAGGGCGGCGACCTGGGGGGCCCCACGGTGGAGGCCGGGCCGGTGCGCATGGATCTGGACCGGCATGTGGTCAGCGTGAACGGATCGGACATCCCGCTGCCCCTGAAGGAGTTCGAGCTGCTGGAGATGCTGCTGCGGAATTCCGGCCGGGTGTTGACCCGGGGACAGCTGATCGAGCGGATCTGGGGAGCCGACTACGTGGGGGACACCAAAACGCTGGACGTGCACGTCAAGCGGCTCAGGAGCAAGATCGAGCCGGATCCGTCCCTGCCGCGGCACCTGGTGACAGTGCGCGGGCTGGGGTACAAGTTCGAAACCTGATTCCGGCACCCTCGCCCGCGTGAGCCGGCGGCGGGAACAGGACAAGGCGAAAAACAGGAAGGGACCCGGCATCGCCGGGTCCCTTCCTGGTGCTTGCAATCCGCGGCTGATCCGCGGGTGAAAGCCTACTGCGATTCGGTCGGCTCGGAGGTGGCGGTGCCGGTGTCCGCTCCGGTGTCCTGCTGGGTATCCGTGGCTTCGTCGGAGGGAACCATGGTGGCAACGTCCAGCGGCGTGGGGGACGGCGACGGCAGGTACTTGCGGTAGTCCACCAGAGTGCCGTCGACGACGGGAACGTTCAGCTGAACCGTTTCGGTTCCGTTGCTGGCATCCGCGCGGATGCCGGTGCCGGGCACGGTGTCCACGTTGGGCACCGTCACCTCGGAAGCTTCGGCGTCTTCGAAGATGATCTTGTCACCGGACTCAATGTTCCAGGTCAGCGTGGTTCCGCCCATTGCCATGGAGAAGTCCACGTTGTCGGGGGAGGCATTGACCACTGTGCCCAGCAGGCGGCCGGGTTCGCCGTCGCCGTTGCTGACCACCAGGATGTTGCGCAGCTCCACTTCGCCGACATTTTCAACAATGCCGTCCGACGGAGAGTATTCGCGTACGGTTGCCTGCTCGTTCACGGCACTGCAGCTGGAGACTCCCAGTACGGCCAGCGCAATTACACCGGCGGCAGCTGCGCGCTGCGCCCGGTTCTTGGGTGTGAATCTCACAGCACAAAACTCCTGGGGTATTGCGGTCTTGCGACCTGCGGCTATCTTTTGTGCCTAGCCTATCGGCAAACAGCGAAAATGTTGGATTTTCGCCCTTCCATGGAGGACTCAAAATGCACCTCCGCAGAGCCATCGCCGCAGGTGGGAACGCGGGAAGCAGGCCGGATAATACCTAGGCGGGTCACGATCAGGTACCTGACCTGCGAAAACTCTTCTCGGCGTGTCGCACCCATGGTAAACTAGAGGCTGGGAAAGGGGAAAGTCCACATGGTTTTTGAGGTTGGCGAAACAGTTGTTTACCCTCACCACGGTGCCGCGAAGATCGAAGAGATCAAGATGCGGACCATCAAGGGCGAAGAGAAGATGTATCTCAAGCTTAAGGTGGCACAGGGTGATCTGACCATAGAAGTACCGGCTGAAAACGTTGACCTCGTTGGGGTTCGCGATGTGGTGGGTAAGGAAGGCCTGGAGCATGTCTTTGATGTGCTGCGCGCCGAGCTTACTGAAGAACCCACCAACTGGTCGCGCCGTTACAAGGCAAACCTGGAGAAGCTTGCGTCCGGTGACGTGGTGAAGGTGGCAGAGGTCGTTCGTGACCTGTGGCGCCGCGACCACGACCGCGGACTGTCTGCCGGGGAAAAGCGGATGCTCGCAAAAGCCCGCCAGATTCTGATTTCGGAGCTGGCGCTGGCTGAAAAGACGGACGAAGACCAGGCCGCAGTTGTCCTGGACAAGGTTCTGGCAAGCTAACAGCAGAGAAATACAGCACACGGCACGCTGCCGGTCCTCACGGACCGGCATTTTGTCTTTAAAGCCCGGTTTCGGGCCCTGCACTTCATCCCTCGCGCGCTGCCCCAACATTGCTGTCAGGACCATGCCGCGCGGAGCGGCCCCCGAACCGCGGGCACTAGGCTGAAGGGGTGTCTTCTCCAGTTTCCCGCGAACAGCGGATCGGTGTCATTGTCGTAGCGGGCGGTTCGGGCCAGCGGCTTGGCTACGGCGTCCCCAAGGCCCAGGTGCCGCTGGCCGGCGTCCCGCTTCTTGTCCATGCCCTGCGGGGGATAGAAGCATCCGGCATTGCCACGGTCATCAGCGTTGCGGTTCCGGCCGGTGACACGGTCATGCGTTCGCTCTGCCGCGGTGCAGCGCTCAGGGCGCCTCTGACCGTCGTCGACGGCGGTGCCACCCGGGCCGATTCCGTCCACGCGGCCCTGCAGGCGCTCCCCGCCAACCTTGATGCCGTGCTCGTCCACGATGCCGCCCGTGCCATGACGCCGCCGGACGTGTTCGCCCGGGTTGCTGACGCGCTGGCTGCGGGGGCGGAAGCGGTGATTCCGGCCGTACCCGTCACCGACACCGTCAAGACGACGGCGCCCACCACTTCGGCGCAGGCGGGCATCGCGCCGCGCGTGGTTACCGGCACCCCTGACCGGTCCACCCTCCGAGCCGTCCAGACTCCGCAGGGGTTCGATGCCGGACTGCTGCGGCGCGCCCACGAGGCAGCCCGCCGGTTCACCGCGGAGCAGGCAGCCGCGGTCACCGACGATGCCATGCTGGCGGAATCCCTCGGCGCCGCGGTGTTCGTCGTCGACGGCTCGGAACTGTCCCTGAAAATCACCACCCCCATGGACATGCTGCTTGCTGAAGCCGTCCTGGCCCGCACCTCCACCGACCCTAAGGACTGATCCATGCCTTCCGTGAACCTTCCCCGCACCGGAATCGGCGTCGACGTGCACGCCTTCGCGCCCGATGACGCGCCACGGCCCCTGTGGGTTGCCGGCCTGCTGTGGGACGGGGAACGCGGCCTCTCCGGTCACTCCGACGGCGATCCCGTGGCCCACGCCGCAGCCGATGCCCTGTTCTCCGCCGCCGGCCTGGGTGATCTTGGCACGCACTTCGGCACCGACCGGCCCGAATACGCCGGCGCCTCCGGCATCACCCTGTTGGAGGAAGCGGCCCGGATCGTGCGCGGCGCCGGATTCGAGATCGGCAACGTGGCAGTGCAGCTGATCGGCAACCGGCCCAAGTTTGCGCCGCGCCGTGCCGAGGCCGAAGCGGTCCTCAGCGGCGCGGCAGGCGCCCCGGTCAGCGTCTCGGCCACCACCACCGACGGCCTCGGCTTCACCGGGCGTGGGGAAGGCATCGCCGCCGTGGCCACCGCCGTCGTCGTGCAGGTGCAAAACCCCCTGCTGTCCGGCAGTTAAGCTCCCGGGCCCCGGCAGGCGATAGCCTAGAGCGGTGAGCCTGAGATTCTATGACACCGCAACCGCGCAGATCCGCGACTTCGTCCCGCTCAAAAAGGGCGAGGTAAGCCTTTACTACTGCGGCGCTACAGTGCAGGGCAAACCGCACGTGGGCCATATCCGCTCGGCCATCGTTTTTGATCAGCTCACCCGCTGGCTGCAGTTCCGCGGATTCCGCGTCACAACGGTCCGCAACGTCACGGACATTGACGACAAGATCCTGGCGAAGGCAGCTGATTCGGTGGGTGCCGAGCCGTCCGGTGACGTCGTCCCGGACGAGCAGTGGTGGGCGCTGGCCTACCGCTTCGAGCAGGAATTCGCCAAGGCCTACGACACCCTGGGCGTGCAGCGGCCCACCTACGAACCCCGCGCCACCGGACACATTCCGGAAATGCACGCACTCATCTCACGCCTCATCGACGCCGGTCACGCATACCCTGCCCTGGATGACTCCGGCGACGTGTACTTCGACGTCCGGTCCTGGGACAGGTACGGTTCGCTGACCCGGCAGAACATTGTTGACATGCAGGCAGCGCCCGACGCCGGCCCGCGCGGCAAGCGCGACCCGCGGGACTTCGCGCTGTGGAAGGGCCATAAGGACGGCGAGCCGGAAACGGCCGCCTGGGACAGCCCCTGGGGCAAGGGCCGGCCGGGCTGGCACCTGGAATGCTCGGCCATGGTCACCAAGTACCTCGGCCCGCAGTTCGACATCCACGGCGGCGGCCTGGATTTGCGGTTCCCGCATCACGAAAATGAAATGGCCCAGTCGCAGGCCGCCGGGGACGGTTTCGCCAACTTCTGGATGCACAACGGCATGGTCACCTTCGAAGGCGAGAAGATGTCCAAGTCCATCGGCAACACGGTGAGCCCCGCGGAGATGCTGTCCCAGGCCTCCCCCCGGGTGGTCCGCTACTACCTGGGACAGGCCCACTACCGGTCCGTCCTGGATTACCGGCCCACCTCGCTGCAGGAAGCTGCGGCCGCCGTCGAACGCATTGACGGTTTCATCGACAAGGCACGGGCGAAGGTCCACGGCACCGGCGATTCCGGTTTTGTCCTGGACACCCACCGCTCCATGCCGGCGGCCTTCGCGGAAGCCATGGATGATGACCTCAACGTGCCGCAGGCGCTGGCGGTCCTGCACGACACCGTCCGGGCCGGGAACACCGCCCTTGCCGACGGGGACACGGACCGGGTCAGGGACGCGCTGCACGCCGTGCTGACCATGACCATGGCCCTGGGACTGGACGCGGTGCAGCAGCCGGCACGGACCGGCGGTCCGGAGCACAACGCCCTGGACGCCCTCATCCAGGACCAGCTGCGGCAGCGGGTTGATGCCCGCGCCGCGAAGGACTGGGCACGGGCCGACGCCATCCGGAACTCGCTCGCCGGGGCCGGGATCACTGTGGAGGACACCCCCGACGGCGCACGCTGGAGCCTGGCCAACGGCTGATCCCGCCGGCAGGAAGGGCCGGATCCAGCCGCAATTTGGCTGTGGGAGTACACTTCCGGGCGTGGACAGCGGCCGCCCGGGAGCCTGCGTAAACTAGAAGTAATGCTTTCTTCTAGGTTTAAGGTGTAATCGATGGCCAACAACGGACGTCCCGGCGCAATGCGTAAAGCCAAAAAGGGCCCCAGCGGGGGCACCGGTGGATTGGGCCGCAAGGCCCTTGAGGGTAAAGGACCCACACCCAAGGCTGAAGAACGCCCCTATCACAAGGCGTACAAGAACAAGCAGCTGGCTGAGCGCTCAGCTGCCAAGCGCGGCGACTCCCGCGATAACCGCGCCGCCGGCGGCCGAAACGGCACTAACGTCCGCGGCAAGGTGGCAGAGGAAGTCGTCACCGGCCGCAACTCGGTGGTCGAAGCCCTGCGCGCCGGCATTCCCGCCAAGGCACTGCACGTGGCGGTTCGGATCGACATGGACGACCGCGTCCGCGAATCCCTCAAGATGGCGGCGGACCGCGGCCTGCCCGTCATGGAGACCCACAAGCCTGAGCTGGACCGCATGACCAACGAGGCCGTGCACCAGGGCCTCGTGCTGCAGATTCCGCCGTATGAGTATGCAGACCCGATGGACCTGGCACAGGAGACCATTGAGGCGTGGAAGAAGGGGCACATCCGCAACGCCCCGCTGTTCGTGGCTCTGGACGGCATCACCGACCCGCGCAACCTTGGCGCGATTATCCGGTCCGCGTCCGCGTTCAGCGCCCACGGAGTCATCGTGCCGGAACGCCGTGCCGTGGGCATGACCGCGTCGGCGTGGAAGACCAGTGCCGGCGCTGCCGTCCGTGTTCCGGTCGCCCGCGCCGGAAACCTGAACAACGCCCTGAAGGCGTTCAAGAAGATGGGCATCTTTGTCGTGGGCCTGGACGGAGACGGCGACGTCTCGCTGCCGAACACCGTCCTGGCCAAGGACCCCATCTGCATTGTGGTGGGTTCCGAGGGCAAGGGGCTGTCCCGCCTGGTTCGCGAAAACTGCGACCAGATCGTTTCCATTCCCATTGATTCGGCGATGGAATCACTGAACGCCTCCATGGCAGTCGGCATCAGCCTGTACGAAATTTCACGGCAGCGTTCCGCTTAAAGACGGCGGAGTCATCCGAGAGGCAGCATGGCAGACCTGAAGAGTGATCCACAGGGCCAAGCCGCCGCACGGCGCGTCTCCAGGCCCTTCCCACTTGGTGTGAAGAACTCTGTTCCCGGCATCGAAGCGGTGCCGGGAACCGTCAACGTGTCCATTTATGCTCCGGGCCAGTCCGCAATGGACATCCACTTCGAGAAGGCGCCGGGCGTGTGGGCTTCCGAACCCCTCGGCGAATCCGTTGCCGGCATTCACCATGGACGGGTCACCGGACTGTCCTACGGTTCACGCTACGGATTCTGGCCCCGGGGAAAGGAGCTGCCCGGCGAGCCGGGCAGCTTCCAGCTGCTGCTGGATCCGTACGGACGCGGAATCGACCAGGTGCCGGGCGAAGGCGATGTCCCCCTGTTCTTCTCGGTGCACGTTGACTCGGCCTTTGACTGGGGTTCGTCGCGGCAACCGCACACCCCCTGGCGGGACACGGTCATTTATGAGGCGCACGTCCGCGGGCAAACCATGCTCCACCCCGAAATCCCTGAAGAGCTGCGCGGCACTTACGCCGGCTTCGGCCACCCCGTCATGGTGGATTACCTCAAGGGCCTTGGGGTGACTGCCATCGAACTCCTGCCGATCCACTTCCATACGGACGAAGAACACCTGCGGATGCTGGGCCTGACCAACTACTGGGGCTACAACACCCTTGGATTTTTCGCCCCGCATTCGGAATACGCCACGCGTGCGGCACAGGCCGCCGGGCCCAAGGCTGTCCAGGACGAGGTCAAGGGAATGATCCGGTCACTGCATGAGGGCGGACTCGAAGTCATCCTGGACGTGGTGTACAACCACACGGCCGAGGGGAAAAAGGACCAGCCTGCCCTGAGCTGGCGCGGACTCGGTGATGAAAGGTATTACCGCCACGACGCCGAGGGCCGCTACTTCGACACCACCGGATGCGGAAATACGCTGGATTTCAGTGAACCCCGCGTCATCCAAATGGCACTGGACTCCCTGCGCCACTGGGTCCAGGAATACCAGGTGGACGGCTTCCGCTTCGACCTTGCTCCGGCACTCTGCCGCGGCGCGGACGGCCGCTTCGACCGGCGCCACCCTTTCCTCATTGCTTTGGCCGCCGATCCCGTCCTCAACGGCATCAAGCTGATCGCCGAACCTTGGGACATCGGCCCGGACGGATGGCAGACGGGCAACTTTCCGCCCGGCTGGGCCGACTGGAATGACCGCTTCCGGGACTCCGTGCGCGATTTTTGGCTCCGGGACCAAGCCGCGCTGGCCGGCGGGGGTACGGGCGGGCCGGTGGACCGGATCGCCGGTTCGCTGGCCGGGTCCGTGGACCTGTTTGCCGGCTCGGGCCGGACAGCGCTGTCCTCGATCAATCTGGTCACCGCCCATGACGGCTTCACCCTGGCAGACCTGACCAGTTACGAGCGCAAGCACAACGAGGCCAACGGCGAGGACAACCGGGACGGCAGCAGCGACAACCGCAGCTATAACCACGGTGTCGAAGGTCCCACGGATGACGAACGGATTAATGCCCGCCGGGGCCAGAGCGCCCGAAACATCATGGCCACGCTGCTGATGTCATTGGGGGTTCCGATGATTACGGCAGGAGATGAGCTGGGGAGGACCCAGCACGGCAACAACAACGCCTACTGCCAGGACACCCCGATGGCCTGGACACACTGGGACTTGGACGCTGAAGCCGAGGCGATGCTGGACTTTACCCGCACGCTGCTGCGCCTGCGCCGGTACTTCCTGGCATCGCAGCCGTACCGGTTCCCGGCCGATTCCCGCGGAACGTCCCTGCTGTGGTTTGATGCCGACGGCCAGCCCATGGCCCAGGACAAGTGGCAGGATCCCTCAACCCGGGTGGTCCAGCTGCTGGTGGGTTCCTCTGCGGGCGAGGTGAACGGCCTGTTTGTCCTGAACGGATCGCTGCAGGACGTGGAGATTGTCCTGCCGGACGCGGAAGCGCTAAACCGATCCGGTGCCGTCCGCGACGAGGACCATGCCTACGAGCTGCTCCTGAGCACCGCGGCGGACGGTCAAAGCCGCACCGGCGAGCTGCACCGCGGTGGCGGGAAGGACATCCTTCCCGCCAACTCCGTCAGCCTCTACCGCGCCTAGGCGTTCGCCACCAGGCCGAGCTCGGCCTTCGACGCGAGTCCGGAGTGCACCGGAAGCACCCGCACGGTGTAGCCGAACGGTCCCGCCTGCTCAATGCCGATGGTGCCGGAGAAAAGATGCCGCCCGGAACCCAGGTCCTCCGCCTGTTCCAGTTCTTCGGTGCGGGGATCGCTGAGCTGGTCATTTTCCAGCGCCTTGCCGTAGGCCACTTCCACGCTGACATCCTCCGGGCGCAGGGAACCCAGCGAAACATACGCCTGCACGGTAAGCCGGTCGCCGATTTGCGGATCATCGGTGATGCCAATGGAATCCACATGTTCCACTGAGACGCCGGACCAGCCGTCGCGGATGCGGGTAATCCAGGCGGCCAGCTCCTTGGCGGCTGAGTATCCGTCCGCGGAGGCCGCCCGGCCGGACTGCCCCGCGGGCCGGTAGAGCCGGTTCACGTATTCACGCAGCATGCGGTTCGCGGAAACGGCCGGCCCAAGATCGGCCAGCGTGTGCTTGACCATTTCCAGCCACTCGCTCGGCAGCGCGTTGGACGGAGGATCCGATGGCCCGGCGGCCCCGGCCTCAGCGGGCGGCTCCTTCCCGTAGAACAGGGGAGTAACGGCGTTTTCCAGCAGATCGTACAGCGCCGCGGCCTCGAGATCATCCCGCTGGTCCGGGTTGTAGACCTCGCGGGTGTAAGCACCCTTGGTGGGGTTGGCGGAGGGAATCGCCCAGCCGTTGTCGCCGTCGAACATTTCGTCCCACCAGCCATCCAGCACCGAAAGGTTCAGTCCTCCGTTGATTGCGGACTTCATGCCGGACGTGCCCGAGGCCTCCAGTGGACGCAGCGGATTGTTGAGCCACACATCGCAGCCGGGGAACAGCGTGCGTGCCATCGCAATGTCGTAGTTGGGCAGGAAGACAATGCGGTGCCGGACCTCGGGATCGTCAGTAAAGCGGACGAGGTCCTGGATCATGCGCTTGCCCTGCTCATCAGCGGGATGGGATTTACCGGCCACCACCACCTGGATGGGATGGGTGGGATGCAGCAGCAGCGCCTTGAGCCGGGCTGGGTCGCGCAGCATCAGGGTCAGCCGCTTGTACGTGGGCACGCGGCGCGCAAACCCAATGGTCAGCACATCCGGATCCAGGACATTCTCGGTCCAGGCAAGCTCGGGGTCCGTTGCTCCGCGCTTGCGCCACGCCGAACGCACCCGCCGGCGGACGTCGGTGATCAGATTGGAGCGCAGCCGCCGCCGCAGCTCCCACAGGTCCTGGTCGCTGATTTCGTAGGCGCGGCCCCAGTCCCGGTCATGGACCGTGGCAACGCCGAACTTCTCACTGGCAAGCTTCGTGAGTTCCGGATCCACCCAGGACGGAACGTGCACGCCGTTGGTGACCGAGGTGATCGGGACCTCCGAGACATCGAAGCCGGGCCACAGGCCGGAGAACATCTCCCGCGATACTTCACCGTGGAGCTTGGCCACCCCATTGGCCCGCTGAGCCAGGCGCAGCCCCATGACCGCCATGTTGAACTTCCCGGGATCCCCGCCCTCATAGCTTTCGGAGCCGAGGCCAAGCACCTTGTCGGTGGGAACCGACTGGGCCAGACCGGCGTTGAAGAAGTGCCGGATCTGTGCCTGGTCAAAGCGGTCAATGCCGGCGGGCACCGGAGTGTGGGTGGTGAACACTGTGTTGGAACGGCTGACGGTCAGGGCTTCTTCCCATCCCATGCCGGTATCCATCAATTCGCGGATCCGCTCCACGCCCAGGAACCCGGCATGCCCCTCGTTGGTGTGGAAGACCTCGGGACCGGCAGCGCCCGTGAGGCGCTCATAAACGCGCAGCGCCTTGATCCCGCCCATGCCCAGCAGCAGTTCCTGCTGCAGCCGATGGTCACCGCCGCCGCCGTAGAGCCGGTCGGTGATGCCGCGCGCGGCGTCGTCGTTGCCCGTGACATCGGAATCCAGCAGCAGCAGGGGCACGCGTCCGACGTCGGCGCGCCAAATCTGCGCGGAGAGCCGGCGGTTATTCGGCAGCGGGAGGCTCACGCGTGCCGGCGTTCCGTCGTCCTCCCGCAGCAGGGTCAGCGGCAGGCCGTTGGGGTCCAGTACGGGGTATGTTTCCAGCTGCCATCCGTCGCGGGACAGCGCCTGCTTAAAGTAGCCGGCCTGGTACAGCAGGCCGACGGCGATCAGCGGGACGCCCAGATCGGACGCGGCTTTGAGGTGGTCGCCGGCGAGGATGCCAAGTCCGCCTGAATACTGGGGCAGGACGGCGCTGATCCCGTACTCGGGGGAGAAGTACGCCACTGACCGCGGCGCGTCCTCACCCAGGCTCTGGTACCAGCGGGGAGCATCGAGGTAGGTGTCCAGGTCGGCTCCAAGATCCTGGATGCGCTGGACCAGGCCGGGGTCTTGGGACATTCGCTCAAGACTGGCCCGGCTGACCGATCCGAGGAACCTGACCGGATCGTGGCCGCTCGCCACCCAGGCCGCCGGATCGAGGTCAGCGAAAAGCCGCGTGGTGGGCTCATGCCACGACCACCGCAGGTTCGAAGCCAGCTTGCTCAGCGGAGCGATGCTGTCGGGGAGGACTGTTCGGACGGTAAACCTTCGAATTGCCTTCACCCCGGTTACGCTAGCGCAAACCCGGCATCAAAGGGGATGGGTGGACCAAAGAATCAGGGAAATGACGCCCACCTGGCTTCGCTTCGGCACAGGCCGGGGAAATAGCGTAATACGCGGTGCCACCTGCGGGAAAACACGGGAAAGTACGTTGCCTTAGCATTCTGCCCCGATTGTCGCTAACGTCTAGTCTGTGACCAGTTCCAGTGCGATGCCATCCAAAGACCTGCCCGCTGAGGAACTCCGGTTCGGCCGGATTCCCATCAACAATGTGACTCCGGTGGTGGAATGCGGCCGCATCCCGGCCAAAGCCATTCCCGGTGAAGACCTCGTAGTGGGGGCCACCGTGTTCCGCGAAGGCCATGACCTCGTGGGCGTCAGCGCTGTGTTGTATGACCCCGAGGGGCTGGAAGTGCAGCGGGTCCGCATGCACCCCGTCGGGATTGGGCTGGACCGCTGGGGCGCGCTGCTCCGGCCGGAAGCCACCGGAAACTGGAGCTTCGCCGTCGAAGGCTGGGCCGACGTGTACGGAACATGGCACCACAACGCCGAGGTCAAGATCGCCGCCTGCGTCGACGTGGAACTGATGCTCGCCGAAGGCGTTGCCCTCTTCAGGTCCGCCGCCGCTGGACGCAGCGCGGAGGACGCCGCAGTCTTCAATGCCGCCGCGGACACCCTTGCCGACTCCGGGCTCCCCGTGGAGGACCGGTTTGCCGCAGGAAGTTCCGATGCGGTGCTCGACGTCATTGGCCGGGAGCCGATTCGGGACCTGGTGACCAGCAGCGCCCGTTTCCCCCTCCGGGTGGAGCGGGAACTGGCCGGCCGCGGATCTTGGTACGAGTTCTTTCCCCGGTCCGAAGGCGCGGTGCTGGACCCCACCACCCGCGAATGGACCTCCGGCACGTTCCGCACGGCGGCCCGCAGCCTGGAGCGGGTTTCACGCATGGGCTTCGACGTTATCTATCTGCCGCCGGTGCATCCGATTGGAACCACGCACCGGAAGGGCCCCAACAACACCCTTGTGGCCGGACCCCGGGATCCCGGCTCGCCGTGGGCCATTGGCTCCGCGGACGGCGGACATGACGCCATCCACCCTGATTTGGGCACCTTCGAGGACTTCGATGCCTTTGTGGACACCGCCCGCGAACTGAACCTGGAGGTTGCGATTGACCTTGCGCTCCAGGCATCGCCGGACCACCCGTGGGTGAGCAGCCATCCGGAATGGTTCACCACTCGGGTGGACGGCTCAATCGCCTACGCCGAAAACCCGCCGAAAAAGTACCAGGACATTTATCCGCTGAACTTCGACAACGACTACACCGGTCTGTCGGAGGAGATACTGCGAATCGTCCTGATGTGGATTGGTCACGGCGTAAAGATTTTCCGCGTTGATAATCCGCACACCAAGCCGTTGAGGTTCTGGGAATGGCTGATCAAATCCGTCAATGACAAGCACCCCGAAGTGATCTTCCTGGCTGAGGCATTCACCCGCCCCGCCGTCATGCACGCCCTGGGCATGGCCGGATTCCAGCAGTCCTACACCTACTTCACCTGGCGCAACACCCGGAAGGAACTCGAGGAGTACTTCACCGAGGTGTCGTCGGAAACCGCGGCGTTCTTCCGGCCCAACTTCTTCGTCAACACCCCGGATATCCTCACCGAGTTCCTGCAGTACGGAGGTCCCGCAGCCTTCAAGATCCGCGCCGCGCTGGCGTCCACGGCCAGCCCGCTGTGGGGCGTCTACGCCGGGTACGAGCTGTATGAGCATGTTGCCCGGCCGGGTGCCGAGGAATATATCGACAACGAGAAATTCGAATACAAGCAGCGCGATTTCGCCGCGGCTGAGGCCGAGGGCCGCAGCCTGGCGCCCTACATCACGCGGCTGAACGAAATCCGCCGGACCCACCCGGCGCTGGGTGACCTGCAGAACCTGACCGTGCATTCGACCACGGACGAGGCAACGGTCGCATATTCCAAGCACAAGCAGGTCCGGCCCGGTGACCCGTCGAGCAAGGACACCCTGATCATTGTGGTCAACACCGACCCCCACAGCGCTCGGGAATGCACGGTTTCGCTGGATCTCGCAGCCCTGCATCTGGACCCACAGGACTTCAACGAGGATGGAACCTATTGGGTGGATGACCTCATCAGCGGCCAGAGCTGGCGCTGGGGAGCTCACAACTACGTCCGACTGGACGCCCATTTCGAACCCGCCCACATTCTGTCAGTTCGGAGGAACTCCTAGTGCCCAACCCGTTTCAGCTGCACGCTCCCGGGCTCACCAATGATCCCCACTGGTACCGCAAGGCCGTCTTCTACGAAGTCCTCGTGCGCGGTTTCGCAGATGCCAACGGGGACGGCTCCGGCGACTTTACGGGATTGATCGACAAGCTTGACTACCTGCAGTGGCTCGGCGTGGATTGCCTGTGGCTTCCGCCGTTCTTCAAATCCCCGCTGCGTGACGGCGGCTACGACATCTCGGATTACTACGATGTCCTGGACGAGTTCGGCACCATCAGCGATTTCAAGCGCCTGGTCGCCGAGGCCCACGCCCGCGGCGTGCGGGTCATCATTGACCTGCCGCTGAACCACACCTCGGACAAGCACCCCTGGTTCGAAGAATCCCGCAGCGACCCGGAGGGCCCCTACGGCGACTTCTACGTCTGGTCGGACACGGACCAGAAGTACGAAGACGCGCGCATCATCTTTGTGGACACCGAAGAGTCGAACTGGGCTTTTGACCCGGTGCGCCGCCAGTTCTACTGGCACCGGTTCTTCAGCCACCAGCCTGACCTCAACTTTGAGAACCCCAAGGTTGTCGAGGCCATCTTCGACGTCGTCCGCTTCTGGCTGGACCAGGGCATCGACGGTTTCCGTGCCGACGCCATCCCGTATCTTTTCGAAGAGGATGGCACCAACTGCGAGAACCTGCCGGCAACGCACCGGTTCCTCAAGGACCTGCGCACCATGGTGGATGAAAACTACCCCGGACGCGTCATCGTGGCCGAAGCAAACCAGATGCCGCACGAGGTCGTGGAGTATTTCGGCGACGAGACCGGAGCGGAATGCCACATGGCTTTCCACTTCCCCATCATGCCCCGCCTCTTCTACGCCCTGCGCGACCAGAAGGCGGCGCCCATCATCCAGACCATGGAGGAAACTCCGGCCATCCCCTCAGGCGCCCAGTGGGGAACGTTCCTGCGCAACCACGACGAGCTGACCCTGGAGATGGTGACCAACGAGGAGCGCCAGGCGATGCTCGGCTGGTATGCCCCGGACTCCCGCATGCGTGCCAACATCGGCATCCGGCGCCGGCTGGCGCCGCTGCTGGACAACTCGCGGTCGGAAATCGAACTCATCCATGCGCTGCTGCTTTCACTGCCGGGAAGTCCCTTCCTCTATTACGGGGATGAGCTGGGCATGGGCGACAACATCTGGCTCGAGGACCGGGATTCCTCGCGGACGCCCATGCAGTGGAATCCGGACCGCAACGCCGGTTTCTCCACCGCCGACCCCGGCAAGCTGTACCTGCCGGTGGTCCAGTCGCTGGTCTACCACTTCAACCATGTGAATGTTGAGGCGCAGCTGGCGAGCTCCAGTTCGCTGCTGCACTGGATCCGGCAAATGATCATGGTCCGCCGGACGCACCCCGCGTTCGGCCTGGGCTCCTACCGGAACGTGCCCACCGAAGCCGAGTCCGTGCTCGCGTTCCTGCGTGAACTGCCGGAGGACAACCCCGAGGGAGAGGTCGGGGAAGTCATGTTCTGCATCTTCAACCTGTCCCAGCACCCGGTCTCGGCCACGGTCAGCCTGCCGGAATATGCCGGCCGCGGCCTGCGGGACGCTTTCGGCGGAACGCCCTTCCCCGCCTTCGGGCCGGACGGGTCGGTGACCCTGACCCTGGGCAGCCATGACTTCTACTGGCTGCGGCTGCGTTCGCCAAAGTCCAACATGTCCTCGCCCCAGACCGAAGCGATCCCCCTGATTCCCATCTCGGAGGCAGTGAAGAAATGACCCAGCTGACGCCGTCCCTGCCTGAACTCCTGACTGCCTGGCTCCCGGCGCAGCGCTGGTTCCCTGCGAAGGGCCGCGACGTGACCCTGGACCGGGTGGGCGGCATCCGCCTGGAAGATCCCGCGGGATTGGTGGAGCTGGAGGTCCACCTTGTTGCGGTGTCCTCCGGCCACCGCACGGACATCATCAGTGTGCCCGTCAGTTATCACCAGGACGAAGTCCCTGAACTGGCTTCGTCCCTGCTGGGCCGGGCGCAGCACCAGGAAGCGGGGGAGCGCTGGCTCTACGACGGCGCTGCCGATCCGGTCTTCGTGACGGCGTGGCTGGAGCTGATGCGCTCCCAGTCGCCGTCGCTTGACGGACACACGCACGGCGTGGCGCTGGGCGGGTTCGATGAGTGGCAGCCCTTTGACCAGACCGTGCCCGCCAAACTGATGAAGGGCGAGCAGTCCAACACTTCGGTGGTGGTGCCGGTGGAGCCCAGCCAGCTGATCGTGAAGTTTTACCGGGTATTGGCTGCGGGCGAAAGCCCCGATGTCGAAGTCAGCGCCAAACTCACGGCCGCGGGCTCTCAGGATGTCCCGGCCACATTGGGCTGGGTCACCGGCAGCTGGCGGGATCCACGGGCGGACGACGGCGGGGAATGGTTGACCGGGCACCTGAGCGTCCTGCGGGAGTTCATTCCCAACAGTGAGGATGCCTGGCGGACTGCGTCCGCAGCCGCCCTGAGCAGCACCGACTTCACGGCTGAAGCGGAAGAGCTTGGCGCCGTGACCGGAAGGATCCACCGGCAACTGGCGCAGGCGTTCGGCAGCCAGCCTCCCACTGCCGCGGAACGTGCCGACTTCCTTGAATCCCTGAGCAACAGGATTCGCTGGGCGTGGAAGGAAGCACGCAGCTACGTGGGGGAGTACGACCAACCGCTGGAGTATCTGCTCGAGCAAATCTCCGAGCTTGAAACCCTGCCCAATCTCCAGCGAATTCACGCCGACTACCACCTGGGCCAGGTCCTGAAATCTGGTGGCCACGGCTGGATGGTCCTCGATTTTGAAGGTGAGCCGCTGCGGCCCGCCGACGAACGCAGTGTCCCCGACGTCCCCCTGCGCGATGTGGTGGGCATGCTCCGCTCCATCGATTACGCCGCCGGCGTCGCGCTGGTCGAAGGCGCCGATGCGGACGACGGAGCGGCAGCCCCCGGATCACGCAGCCAACAGCGCCGCGGCCTCGATGCCGCACGCTGGGCAGCAACCGCCTCTGAAGCGTTCCTGCGGGGTTACGAAAAGGAAACCGGCACGCAGATAAACCGCAGCGATCCGCTCTACCTTGCCCTGTGGCTGGACAAGGCCCTTTACGAAGTTGTTTATGAAATCCGCAATCGTCCCGATTGGATCCGTGTTCCGGTTGCTGCCGTACGGCAAATTCTGGAACAGGCACGCAAACAAGCCCACGGGACGAGCAGCCAGGAAGAGAATCCAGTGAATAAGACCCCACGGCCCGACTCCGCGGCCAAGAATCCTTCGCCGGAACCGGCGCTTCCCGCCCAGCCGGACACCGGGGCTGTGTCACCCGAACCGGCCCTTTCCGCACCGGCTCAGGACGCCGCCGCTCCGGGGGATGTCAGCGCGGCACCAGTGCATCGAAACCCGCTGCCGGTTTCCACCGACATCCTGCAGGCTGTTTCCGAGGGACGTTACTACCAGCCGCATGCCATTCTGGGTGCCCACGTTGATGGGCAGGGTTTGGTTACCATCCGCGCCCTGCGTCCGCTGGCGAAAGCCGTAACGGCTGTGACGCCGGCGGGCCGGGTGGACCTTGAGCACGAGTACAACGGCATTTGGGTTGGCACCCTTCCGGCCGACCGGCCCGGCCAGGTTCCCGACTATCGCCTTGACGTGACCTATGAGGGTTTGGAACCGCAGCTCTTCGATGACCCCTACCGGTTCCTGCCATCCCTGGGGGAGATCGATCTGCATCTCATCGGTGAAGGCCGGCACGAGAAGCTGTGGACGGTGCTCGGTGCGAACCTGCACCACTACAAGTCCGTCCTCGGCGACATCGACGGTGTCAGCTTTGCAGTGTGGGCCCCCAACGCCCAGGCTGTGCGCGTTAAGGGCGACTTCAACGCCTGGGACGGCACGCTCAACGCGATGCGGTCCCTGGGCGGCTCAGGGGTATGGGAAATCTTTATCCCGGATGTTCAGCCCGGCGCCCGCTACAAATACGAAATCCTTGGAAGCGACGGAATCTGGCGCGAGAAGGCCGACCCGATGGCGCAGGGCACCGAGGTGCCGCCGCTGACCGGCTCCCGCGTCGTGGAATCCACCTACAAGTTCGAGGACGCCGAGTGGATGGAAGCACGGGCCGCCCGTGACCCGCACAATGCGCCGATGAGCGTATATGAGGTGCATCTGGGGTCGTGGCGCCTGGGCCTGGACTACCGCCAGCTGGCGGACCAGCTCGCGGAGTACGTGACCTGGCAGGGATTCACCCATGTGGAATTCATGCCGGTTGCCGAGCACCCGTTCGGCGGGTCCTGGGGCTACCAGATCACGTCCTACTTCGCTCCCACCGCCCGGTTCGGGCATCCGGATGACTTCCGCTACCTGGTGGACAAGCTTCACCAGGCCGGCATCGGCGTCATTCTGGACTGGGTGCCCGGACACTTCCCCAAGGACGAATGGGCGCTGGCGAAGTTCGACGGCCAAACGCTGTACGAGCACGGGGATCCGCTCCGCGGCGAGCAGCCGGACTGGGGCACGCTGATATTCGACTACGGACGCCGTGAGGTCCGGAACTTCCTGGTGGCCAACGCCATCTATTGGCTGGAAGAGTTCCACATCGACGGACTGCGCGTGGACGCCGTGGCCTCCATGCTGTACCTGGACTATTCGCGTCCTGCGGACCAGTGGCGGCCCAACGCTTTCGGCGGGCGGGAGAACCTGGAAGCCATTTCCTTCCTCCAGGAAGTCAACGCCACCGCCTACCGCCGGGTGCCGGGCATCGTGATGATCGCTGAGGAATCCACCGCTTTCCCCGGAGTCACTCAGCCCACGAGCAGCGGAGGACTGGGGTTCGGCCTGAAGTGGAACATGGGCTGGATGCACGACACCCTCGAGTACATGTCCGAGGACCCCATCAACCGGATGTACCACCACGCCAAGCTCACGTTCTCCCTGGTCTACGCCTATACGGAGAACTTCCTGCTGCCGATCAGCCACGACGAGGTTGTGCACGGCAAGGGATCCCTCCTGCGCAAAATGCCGGGGGACCGCTGGCAGCAGCTGGCCAACCTGCGCGCCTACCTGGCGTTCCAGTGGGCGCACCCGGGCAAGCAGCTGATCTTCATGGGCACAGAGTTCGGCCAGGAAGCTGAATGGTCCGAGCAGTACGGCTTGGATTGGTACCTGACGGATACCCCGCAGCATAAGGGCGTCCAACTGCTGGTCCGGCAGCTGAACGAGATCTACCGGAACACTCCGGCGCTGTTCGACCGCGACAACGAGCCGGCCGGCTTCCAGTGGATTAATGAGAACGACGGCGCCCGCAACGCCCTGTCGTTCATTCGGTACGACCACCAGGGCAACCCGCTCGTGTGCATCGCCAACTTTGCCGGCACCCCGCACGAGAACTTCCGGTTGGGTCTGCCGTGGGCCGGCGAGTGGGTGGAAGCGCTGAATACCGACGCCGCAGAATTCGGTGGTTCCGGAGTGGGCAACATGGGTGTTGTTACCGGGGTGGAGGGCGCCTGCAACGGACAGCCCGCATCGGCAACCCTGACCGTTCCGCCGCTTGGGGTGCTGTACCTGAAGCCAAAGGATGTCTGACCGGGCCTGACGCGCTGCCCCGAACCGGTCTTCCGGACCGGCTCGGGGCACTTGACTGTGGGGTACTTGACGCAGCTGCGCGGGATCCCCGCAAGGGTGTTTATCCCAGCCCCAAAACCGTGCTAGAGTTAATACCCGCGCTGATCGAGGCAACGAGAACAGCTGAGTGTCACGAAGCTTCGAGCTTCATCCGGTTCGCCGGACAGACAAACAGCCGTTTTGACAGTCTGAGACCAGAGCGGTAAGATAGAAAAGTTGCTCCGGAGCGACGCAGAGCGGAAGATCCCCTGGATCTGAGCCTGCCGGTGCCGGAAGCAGTCTGTTGTTTGAGAACTCAATAGTGTGCCAAGTTTATTGATACCAATTATTTTAATTGGTTGAACTGGTTCTTCCGCCCACCCCGTGGGCGGAGAGGACTTTTTTAGCTGGTTTCGAATTTAGTGCA
>NZ_VTFU01000004.1 GCF_009192735.1 Arthrobacter gandavensis | reverse complement strand
CAGCAACCAGGAACGCACAGCAGCACTTGCACCATGGCTCGAGCACTACAACAATGAACGACACCACAGCGCACTCGGAGGCAAACCACCCATCAGCCGACTGCTACCAACCTGACGGCCGGGTACAACTAGGCGCGGGCGGGCTCTGCCGGTGCGGCGCCGTCCTTGGAAATTCGCACGGCGTCGTCGAATTCGGCGTCGATCTCAGCGGACGGCTTGTAAGTGACCTTGCTGACCACCACTGTGAGCAGCAGGTTGATCAGGAAGCCCGGAATGATCTCGTAGACATCGCCCAGGATGCCGGGCATTTCGAAGGTGCCCCACAGGAAGGCAACCAGTGCACCGGCAATCATGCCCGCCATCGCGCCGGCGGTGGTGAGACGGCGCCAGTAGAGAGCCAGCAGGATGGTGGGGCCGAAGGCCGCACCGAATCCGGCCCACGCAAAGCCCACCAAATCCAGGATCGATGCGTTGCGGTCCAGGGCAATCAGGATCGAGACGACCGAGACCACCAGCACGCCCAGGCGGCCGAGCATCACCATGGACTTCGGAGAAGCGTCGCGCTTAAAGGCGATCTTGTAGAGGTCCTCCACCAGCGCCGATGAGGTCACGATCAGCTGCGAGGAAATGGTGCTCATAATCGCGGCCAGCACTGCTGCCAGCACAAACCCGGCGACCAGCGGGTGGAAGAAGATCTGCGAGAGCTCCAGGAACACGGCCTCGGGATCAGAGATCGAAAGGTCGTTCTGCTGGAAGTACGCTGCACCGATCAGAGCCGTCATGAGCGCCCCAAGCACGGTCAGGAGCATCCAGCCCACGCCAATCCGGCGGCCGGCTTTGGCGTCCTGCGGGGAGCGAAGCGCCATGAAGCGGACAACGATGTGCGGCTGGCCGAAGTAACCCAGGCCCCAGGCCAGGGCGGAAATGATCCCGACGGCGGTGCCGCCGGCAATCGGATCCAGCATGTCGGGATTGATTTCGCGCAGGGAATCGGCCATGCCGCCAAAGCCGCCAACCTGGCCCAGGCCCACCAGGGGCACGATTATCAACGCGGCCAGCATCATCAGGCCCTGCACGACGTCGGTGTAGCTGGCAGCGAGGAAGCCGCCGAAGAGGGTGTAGGCGATGGTCACGCCGGCAACAATCAGCATGCCCAGCAGGTAGCTGGAGCCGAAGGAGCTCTCGAAGAAGACACCGCCGGCCACCATGCCGGAAGAGACATAGAAGGTGAAGAACACCAGGATGATCAGGCCCGACACCACGCGCAGCACGCGGGAGCGATCCTTGAGCCGGTTCTCCAGGAAGCTGGGAACGGTGATGGAGTTGTTAGACACCAGAGTGTAGGAGCGAAGCCGCGGGGCAACGAACTTCCAGTTCAGCCAGGCGCCGGCCGTGAGCCCGACGGCGATCCAGCCCTCCACCAGCCCGGAGAGATAAACAGCACCCGGCAGGCCCATCAGCAGCCAGCCGGACATGTCGGATGCGCCGGCGCTCAGCGCGGCCACTCCGGGCTTGAGGTCGCGTCCAGCCAGCATGTAGTCGTCGAGGTCGGTGGTGCGCCGGTAGGCCCACCAGCCAATCGCCAGCATGGCTAGCATGTAGATCGCCATGGCGATCAGCTTGTACGTCTGGTCAGTCATTGTTTTCTTAGCCGTTCACTCTGGTTACGTATCGCGGTCCGGCCCGAAGGCCCGTCCAAGTATGCCAAGGGTCACACGGGCCCGGAAATCGAGTGCTCAACGTGCCGGAGGCCAACGCCTGCTGCGGGGCGCTTCAGACCGGCGTCAGCACCCCTTCCGTGAAGGCGTCAATTCTTCCTGCTGAGCCGGATGCGGATCGGGCCCCTGGCAGTGGCCGGATCGATCACTTTGCCGCGTTGGGTAATCTCGACGTCCCCGCGCTCCATGAGCCGGGCGGCCGCCTGCCGGACCGGTTCCATCAGCGGCCGCCACTCCTCGGGTTCAACCGCACGCGCCGCATCGGACGGGCAGATGCTGGAAGTCTCAGCGCGGGCGGCCAGCAGCGCCAGGATGGTCTTTTCCAGTTGCCGGTCCCGGTTATCCATATCAACATTCTGCCCCGGCGGACCGGCATTGCCCCGGATTCCAGGAAGAACCGGGGAAGGGATCCCCGAACCGGACCCGGCGGGCCACACTGGAGAAGAGGCTTCCGCTGATCGAGAGGAAACGCCATGGGCGATCCAGTATCTCCGCAGGGTTCCGACGATGAACTTCTCATGGAACGAAACTTTCCGGTTCCGCAGCAGGCGGTCTACGACGCCTGGACCAACCTGTCCTCCATCACGGATTGGTGGGGACCTGAGGGCTTCATTGTTCCGGCGGACCGCGTGAGCATCGACCGCAGGGTGGGCGGGACATACCGCGCCTGCATGGTCAACACCTTGACCGGTGACGAGCTGTGGTGGGGAGGAGTCCTGAAGGATTTGGAACCGCCGGACCGGCTGGCCATGACGCAGGAGTGGCAGTCACCGGACGGATCGCCGTCGAGTCCCGAAACCCTGATTACCGTGGACCTGGCACCGCATGACGGGGGGACCCGCATGACGTTCCGGCAGGGACCCTTCTCCAACCGGCGTGACGTGGACGGACACCAGAGCGGCTGGAACTCATCCTTCGACCGTCTTTCCCGCTATCTCGCCCGTCACCGCGGGGGATAAGCGGCGGGTGCCGCCGCCGTCGTCGTCCGCGGTGTCCTCCGTCACCTCATGGACGTGAAATAAGGCAGCCGTCTTTGCGGTTGCACCTACCAACGTGTCCGGGCAAACGGCTTGGGACACCTGCGCAACGAAAGGCTCCAACTTCTATGACTGTCCCGCTTTCGATCCTCGATCTGGCCATCATCGACGAGGGAGAAACCGCGCGCGATTCCTTCGCATCCAGCCTGGCCCTGGCGCGGCACGCCGAAAAGCTGGGCTACACGCGCATTTGGTACGCCGAGCATCACAACATGCCCACCATCGCTTCATCGGCCACGAGCGTCCTGGTGGGCTACATAGCCGCCAACACGTCCAGCATCCGCCTGGGGGCCGGGGGAGTCATGCTCCCCAACCACGCGCCGCTGACCATCGCGGAGCAGTTCGGCACCCTGGAAACCCTCTTCCCCGGCCGGATTGACCTCGGCCTCGGCCGGGCACCCGGCAGCGACCAGAAGACCATGCGCGCCCTGCGCCGCGATCCCATGTCCTCCGACAGTTTCCCGCAGGATGTCCAGGAACTGCAGGGCTACCTCACCGGCAACACCCTGATTCCCGGCATCGAAGCAACCCCGGGCAAGGGCACCAACGTGCCGCTGTACATCCTGGGATCGTCGCTGTTCGGCGCCAAGCTCGCTGCTGCGCTGGGACTGCCATACTCGTTTGCATCGCACTTTGCTCCGCAGGCCCTGCAGGACGCCGTGGCCATCTACCGCCGCGATTTCCGGCCATCCGAGCAGCTCGCCGAGCCGTACGTGATTGCCGGGGTCAACGTCATCGCCGCCGACACCACGGAAGAAGCACGGCAGATGTTCGAGGACGGACAGCGCCGCCGGGTCACCCAGCTCTTCGGCCGGGACCGGACCTTCACTCCCGAGGAAGCCGACCTCATCCTGGAATCCCCGGGCGGCCAGCAGGTGAAGCAGATGGGCCGTTACTCCGCCGTCGGCACGCCCGCCGAAGTCCGCGAGTACCTGGACTGGTTCACCACGCACGCGGACGCCGACGAGCTGATCGTTGCCACCCAGACGCCTACCCTGGAATCACGGCTGCACTCATTCGAGCTGCTGGCCTCGGCAACGCAGCTCGCCAAGGCCTAATCTCCGAGCTCCGTTGAGGGCTCCGGTCCCGGTGCCGTCAGGTCACCGGGACCGGAGCCGGACGACGGATGCGGATCCGGTGCGGGCCCCTGTGCCAGAATCGATCCATGATTGAAACACCGCAGGTCATCCAATGCTCCGTTGGCATGCGCTGGGGCGACATGGATGCCTACGGCCACGTGAACAACGTGGAGATCCTCCGGATCCTGGAGGAAGCCCGAATCCATGCCTTCGGCCCGCCCGGCGGAACAGGAGGGCCGGGCCGGGAGCCCGTGGTCGCCCTCTTCAATAATGTGCCTGCCGGTACGCAGGCCCTGGTGGCTGAACACCGGGTGAAGTACCTGTCACCGCTGACATACCGGAACATTCCGGCCGACATCGCCGTATGGATCAGCGCGCTCAAGGGCGCCAGCCTCACCATTGCCTATGTGATCCGCGACCCGGTAACCGGTGAAACGTGTGCCAAGGCGGAAACCACCCTTGCCTTCGTCGACGGCGGTACCGGCCGGCTCCTGCGGATTGCCCCCGAGCAGAAGGACCTCATGCTGCCCTATCTTGGGGCGTCCGTCTTCTAGCTTCCGGCCCTGTCGACAGAAGCGCAGCCCGGCTAGCCTTTTTCTGTCGGACAAGTTTGTAATCGGACAAGTTCGTAATCGGACACAGTGGCTGCCGGTGCCTCCGAAAGACGCCGAATCCCCACGGCTGCCAGCCCTGCCGCTGAACGTCCGGAACCGGGAACACGGTTCCATCCGTTCAACGTGAGGAGAATGACCGTGTGGCAAAACCTCGGAATCTCGCCGCTGGAAGCGCTGTCGGTGGTCCTGTCGGCCATCGGCATCTATGCAGCGTTCTTCGTCCTCATCCGACTGGCCGGCCAGCGCACCCTGGCCAGCTGGTCCACCATGGACAAGGCCATCGTCATTGCCTTCGGCTCGGTGCTCGGGCGCGTGGTCCTGGGGAACACACCCACCCTGCTGGCCGGCATTATTGGCCTGGTCACCATGATTGCCCTGTTCCAAGTGGAGGCCGCGCTGCGCCGGACCAAACGCGGCGCCTACCTGTCGAGCCGCCCGATCCTCCTGATGGCCGGGGAGGATGTGATCCAGGCGGGGTTGAACGCGGCCCGCATTCAAGAGGACGAGCTGTACTTCAAGCTGCGGCAAGCCGGCATCCGGAACTTCTCCGAAGTGGCCCTGGTCATCCTGGAGCCAACCGGGGATGTCAGCGTCATGCGGCGCGGAGAACTGATCAACCCGGTGCTGCTGCGGCGGATCTCGGACAAAAGCGCCATTCCCGCCCATCTGCTGATGCCCGGTTAGCCCCTGCCGGCAGGGCGGATAAACCCCGTTCATCCGGGCCTGGGCGGGCTGGGAATCGCTGCGGGCAGGACCCCCGGGGCCGGCCCGTTTCCCGTTCCGGGAAAAGTGGTGTAGAGTCTTACTCAGTTGTTGGTTGTTGCGCATTTTGTATTTCAAGCGGCGAAACCCCAAACGGGCTAGCCGCTTTTTCTGTAGAAGCGGTAAAAGGCACACCGCGACTGAAGCTCCCCGAAAGTCGGGATTATGCTTCACTCCAGAAGGAATATTAAAATGGCTACAGGTACCGTAAAATGGTTCAACTCCGAAAAGGGCTTCGGCTTCATCGAGCCCGATGACGGCAGCGCCGACGTGTTCGCTCACTACTCCGCTATCAACTCCAATGGTTACAAGTCCCTGGACGAGAACCAGAAGGTTAGCTTTGATACCGAGCAGGGCCCCAAGGGTCCCCAGGCTACGAACATCCAGGCGCTCTAATTTAGAGACTTTGGTTCAGTACTTGTACTGATCTGCCTTATAAAAGCAGGACGGGTTTCCCGTCCTGCTTTTGTGTTTAACCAACGGCTTTGTGTTTGGCTTGCTGCGCACGGCTTCCCACTGTGTGAGCATTCCCGGGGCTGGTGTGGCACCAGCCGTCACAGCAGCCACACAAGGTGGGAACCCGTGCCGGACGTCTGCGGCCTGAGTCCCGGAACACCGCATGGCGGGCTGCGGCCTGAGTCCCGGAACACCGCATGGCCGGCTGCGGCAGGACTCCCGGAACGCCCGCCCGGATTGTCGGAATCACACATTCCGGGCGGGAAGCCCCGTATCAGTCGCGGGCGCGCAGGGCGCTTTCGCGCAGGTACTGCTCCACCCGGGTGTAGGCGTCGCGGGTGAGTGCCTTCCACAGCTCCACGGCAAGGCGCGGGTTTTCCGCTTCGAGGGACTCCATGGCATCGGCGGTCAGCACCTTGAGCCGGACCTTGCCGCCCGCCTTCACGGTTGTCTCCTGCCGCTTATCCGTGCCCAGGGCCATTTCCCCGAATGTCATTCCCGGGCCCAGGGTGGTGAGCTTGATCCGTGAACCGTCCGGTGCGGGCATGGACGTGACGATGGTGCCCGAAACGATGAAGAACACCCCGCCAAAGCGCTGACCGACCCGCCGGACCACATCGCCGTCGTCGTACTCCCTTTCCTCCATCCGATCCTGGACCGCCTGTGCATCCTGCGGAGCAAGCTGGCTCAGGGCCGGTGCCTCAATGGGCTCCATGATGTCGGGCAGCACGAGTTCGGTGCCATAGGTGTCAATGAGCCGGCTTTCGCAGTATTCGACGGCGGCATTGCGGGTTGGGAAGGAAGGAACTTCCAGTCCGCGGCCGGCCAGGTCCTCCGTGACGGTTCCCTCCCCATCCACGAGCACCAGCCCGCGGCCGGTTATCGCCAGCATCTCGGCGGACTCTGCGAACAGGCGGAGTGCCACCTCCGACACCTCATCGACGCTGCGCAGGTCAAGAACGACAAGTTCGGTGTCCTCGTCCAGGCTGGAAAGCGCGCGCACCACTGATTCCGCGCCGGCGAAGAGCAGATCGCCGTTGAGCTCCAGCACCTGGGCGCGGTGGCCGTGGCTCCGCAGTATTTCGGTTGCTTCATCGGTGCGCCGCACGCCGGACGGTGCGGCCGTAACGTCATAAACATTGCGGATGGCGGAGCGGCCGGTCCGCGCTGCCCGGACAAAGTGCAGCTGCATGTCGTGGGAAATGCGCTGGCTTGTGGCCACGCCGCGCACGCTTGAGCCGTGCGCATCGAGCGGGGGTGAGTAGACGGCCAGCCCAACCTGGCCGGGCAGGACGGCGATGGTTCCTCCGCCAACGCCGGATTTGGCGGGCATGCCAACGCTGGAGAGCCACGCGCCGGCGTCGTCGTACATGCCGCAGGTGGTCATGACGGAGAGGACGCGTTCAACGGATTCAATATCCAGGACCTGGTCATTCGAGAGCGGGTTGCGGCCGCTGTTGGCCAGTGTTGCAGCCATCATGGCCAGGTCCAGGGCGTTGACCATCACCGAGCACTGGCGGAAGTAGTCTTTGATGACCGGGGCGGGATCGGATTCGATGATGTCGAAGGACCGCAGCAGGTATGCCAGCGCGTGGTTCCGGTGCCCGGATTTCAATTCAGACCGGTAGATGCGTTCACTCACGGAGAGCTGGCGTCCGGCGAAGGCCGAGTACGTGTTGAGGATCCGGTTGAAGCGGGTGATCCCGCCGGAGCCGCGGACCAGGGACGTGGCGGTCAGCGCGCCGGCATTGATCATCGCGTTGGCTGGACGCCCGGTGCCTTCGGCGAGGGATATCTCGTTGAAGGAATCACCGGAGGGTTCAACGTCCACCTTGGCGTCCACAGCCTCCATTCCGCGGTCTGCCAATGCCAGGCCGTAAGTGAAGGGCTTGGAGATGGACTGGATGCTGAACTCTTCGCGGGTGTCTCCGATTTCGTAGACGTACCCGTCGGCGGTGGCCAGCGCGATGCCGAAGTTGTCCGGATCCACGTTGGCCATGGCCGGGATGTTGCTGTAGGGCTTACCGTCCTTCAAATCCGCGATCTCGGCGTGGATTTTTTCCAGATAGGTTTCGATGGGGGAGGACATGGGCGGGAGGGCGGAAGGCGCCGACTCGCGGGCTGAACCCGAAGCGGCGGAAACGGTGGCAGAACGCATACCTTCAGCTTAACGAGTAGTACGGTTCCGGGGGTGCCGCGCTCGGGGGGCCCTGTGTATACTGGACGAAGTTGTAGCGTTGGGCATTCTGTGTTCAAGCGGCGAAGCCCAAATCAAGGGCCAGCCGCTTTTTCTATAGGGTGCCGCGTACGGCGCGGCAGCGTGAAACTCCTCGAAGGTCGGGGGTGGTTTCTTTAGAAGGATGATTAAAAATGGCAACAGGTACCGTGAAATGGTTCAACTCCGAAAAGGGCTTCGGCTTCATCGAGCCCGATGACGGAAGCGCCGACGTTTTCGCTCACTACTCCGCTATCAACTCCAGTGGCTACCGCTCCCTCGAAGAGAACCAGAAGGTTAGCTTCGACACCGAGCAGGGCCCCAAGGGTCCCCAGGCCGTAAACATCCAGGCCCTCTAAATCTAGATTTGGGTTCCTTCGGGAACGGCTTGAATAAGTTGCAGGACGGGTTTTTCCCGTCCTGCTTCTGCGTTAAGTAAGCAAGACTTGTGAATGGAACGAATTTCTCAGCACGGGCAGGAATAAGACCCGTGCGGCTTGATAAATCTAACGGGGATATACAGCCGGAAGGATTATCGACCGGCGGGGAATAAACCGGTCCCGGCTGCATGGACACCGGAAGGGTTTATAACCCAAGCAGGGGAAATCAGGCGGGCCCCTAAATCGGCGGCGCAGGCCCGGAATCAGTCTTCTTCCGCGAGGGCGCTGAGGGCTTTTTTCCCATGCTCGTCCAAATGCAGGGCAAAATGGTCCGCGATGGCCCGGCGTGCGTGGGCTCCGGCGGCGGCGCTGTTGCCGGCGGCAATGGCTTCAAGGAGGACCCGGTCACTCGCGGCCGACTCTTCCATGGCGGCGCGGGGATCCGAAGCCAGCGAGATCCGCTCATTCATCAAGCCGAGGATCGCCGATGAGACGGCCTGCCCGCTGGTTTGCAGGAGCAGGTTGCGGCTTGCCTCCCACACGGCGGTGTGGAAGTCCAGGTCCGCGTGGTTAAAGAGGTTTGCGTCATGCACTGCAGCTTCCATGCGGCCGACGGCGGAGGCCATGGCTTCCAGCTGCTCCTCGCTGTGGAGGGAAGCGGCCAGGCGGCAGGCCGAACTCTCCAGGATGATCCGGAACTGCACCAGATCGGAAAGGGACAAGGCGGCTACGCGCGTGAGGGTGCTGAAGGAGCGCTCCAAGGCCTGTCCCGAAAGGGGCAGCACCTCGGGTCCGGTCCGCACTCCGGGGCGCGAAGCGATCAGCCCTCTGCTTTGCAGCACCCGCAGCGCCTCCCTGACGGTGGGGCGGCTGACCGAGAACTGGGTGACCAGTTCACGCTCGCTGGGCAGGTGCTGTCCCGGCGTCAGCGTGCCGGACAGAATGGCCTCTTCGATCTGTTCGACCACGCGCTCATACGTGAGGACGGGCACGGCCGGAGTGAAATTGATCTTGCTCATGCAGTCCTCTGATCGGCGGGATCTACCGAATGTACCCGCCTGTGGGCAGCGGCGCATCCGTTTTGGGCTGTTTTTGTCACTGGTCTGACCGTCCAACGTGTAGACATATATATGTGCATGCTGTTGGCTAGACGCCACCGGCGTCCGCGGCACTTTTCTTAGATGGAGAATCCTTATGCGACACACCCACCTCCGGGTACCCGCCGTCATCCTGGCCGCGGCACTTTCCGTCTCGGCCTGCTCCGCAGGATCGGGCGGAACACAAGCCGCCGAGTCGCCGGAGCAGACGGACATCACCGTGGCGCTCACCGGCGAGCCCACCAACCTGGATTTCACCACCACAGCGGGTGCAGCCATTCCCCAGGCCCTGATGTCCAACGTTTATGAGGGCCTGGTCGAGATCGACCAGGAGGGGAATATCCAGCCCCTGCTGGCCGAATCGTGGGACATCAGCGATGACCGCCGCACCTACACCTTCAAGCTGCGCCCCGGCGTCACCTTTTCGAACGGTGAGGCATTTACCGCCGATGACGTGAAGTTCAGCATCGAACGTGTCCTTTCCGATGCGTGGGTGTCCAGCCTCAAAACGAAAATGTCGGTGGTGGAAGCCGTCAATGTCCTCGGAGACACTGAGGTGGAGGTGGTCCTGTCCCGCCCGTCGAACGCCTGGCTCTTTGACCTTGGCACCCCCGTGGGCGCCATGTTCGACGAGAACGGAGTCGAGGACCTGGCAGCCACCGCCATCGGCACCGGCCCGTTCACCATCGAGGCGTGGAACCGCGGACAGTCCATCGAGATGAAGGCCCGCGACGACTACTGGGGCGATGCTCCCAAAGTGGAGACCGCAACGCTGAAATACTTCGCCGACGCCGTTGCCACCACCAATGCCCTCCGATCCGGAGACGTGGACGTTGTCCACAACATGCAGGCTCCGGAGCTGCTGTCATCCTTTGAAAGCGATCCCGCGTACCAGGTGCTCAACGGCACCTCCAACGGCGAGATCATGCTGTCCATGAACAACAAACGGGCCCCGTTCGACGACGTCCGGGTCCGCCAGGCCGTGCTGCATGCCATCGACAACCAGGCCGTGGTCGACACGGCGTGGAGCGGTTACGGCACCCTGATCGGCGCACCGGTTCCGCCCACGGACCCCTATTACGAGGACCTCAACGGAAAGTATCCGTACGATCCCGAGAAATCCCGCGAGCTGCTGGCGGAAGCCGGGGCGGAGAACCTCAGCATCACCTTCACCGTGCCCACCCGCCCCTATGCGACGGCGGTCTCCGAGATCGTGGTGTCCCAGCTGGCCGAAGTGGGCATTGACGCCACCATCGAATCCGCGGAATTCCCCGCCGTCTGGCTGGACCAGGTGTTCACCAAGCATGACTATGACATGTCCGTTGTCCTGGCGGTGGAGAGCCGCGACCTGCTGACCATGTTCAACAACCCGGATTACTACCTCGGCTACGACAACTCCGCCATCGCCGAAACGGCGGCTGCGGCCGATACCGCGGACGAGGCCGGCTACATTTCCGGAATGCAGGAGGTGGTGCGCACCATTACCGACGACGCCGCAGCGGGAGTCCTCTTCCTTTTCCCGAACATCGTGGTTGCCAACGCCGATGTCACCGGTATCCCGGCCAACTCAGTAACGGAAGCCCTGGACCTGGGGTCCATCGGCTGGAAGTAGCGCCACCATGGGTTTGAGGCTGCTGATCAACGCAGCACGGTTTGCCGTCACCTTCATTGCGGCAACAATTGCCGTGTTTTTCTTCATGCGTGCCGTGCCCGGAGATCCGGCACAGATAGCCCTGGGCGTGAATGCAACGCCGGAGCTGCTGGCCGCCACCCGGCGGGAGTTCGGCACCGACCGCCCGCTGGTGGTGCAGTACTTCGACTGGGTGCTGGGGCTGCCCCGCGGCGATTTCGGCGTGAGCTATGTGACCCGGCAGGACATCAGCCCCCAGGTCCTGGACCGGGTCCAGGTCAGCCTGATCCTCGTGGGGCTTGCCATGCTGGTGGCCCTGCTCATCGCCATCCCCTTCGGCACGCTGATGGCCGTCCGCCACCGGCACGTCAGCGGCGTCCTGCTCAGCGGACTGAGCCAGGTGGGGGTGGCCATCCCCGGTTTCCTCGCGGCAATCATGCTGGTTGTGGTGTTTGCCGTGGGATTGGGGTGGTTCCCCGCCAACGGCTGGACGCCGCCGGGAGAGGATTTCGGTGACTTCCTGCGCCGGGTTTGCCTGCCCGTCCTGGCGCTGGCGTCAGTCCAGGGAGCCGTGCTGACCAGGTATGTCCGCTCGGCGGTCCTGGAAATCATGAGCGAGGACTACCTCCGCACCGCCCGGGCCAAGGGGCTCGGAAAGCTCGAAGCCCTCGTGAAGCACGGGCTGCGCAATGCGGCGATTCCCGTCCTCACAGTGGCCAGCGTCCAACTCGCGGCCCTCATCATCGGCGCCGTGGTGATCGAACGGGTCTTCGTGATTCCCGGGTTGGGGTCCATGCTCTTGGACGCCGTGGGAAACCGGGACCTGCTCACGGTTCAATCCGTAGTCATGGTCCTCGTCGCCATTACCCTGATCATCAACCTGGTGGTGGATGTCCTCTACACCGTCCTCGACCCGCGCATCCGAAAGAAGGCCTAGGACCTTGAGCGACACCGCGCCCCTTCCCGCCGGGACCACAGGTTCTTCCCTTCCCGCAGCCGCTCCCGCCCCGAGGCGCCGTTTTTCCGTCACCCTCATAGTGGGCGCAGTGCTGGTGGGATTGGTCGTCCTGGCCGCGGTGGTGTCATTTTTCTGGACTCCCTATGACCCGGTGCGGGCCGTGCCGCAGGACCGCCTGCTGGGTTCCAGCGCCGAGCACCTCATGGGGACGGACCGCTACGGCCGGGATGTCTTCTCCGGGGTTCTCTACGGCGCACGCATCACCCTGTTTGTGGGCCTGATCTCCGTTGGCATCGCCCTGCTGGTCGGAACGCCCCTGGGCATTCTGGCGGGCATGCGCGGCGGCGTCACCGAAGAAGTGACCATGCGCGGCACTGACATTCTGCTGGCCTTTCCGGCCCTGCTGGTCGCCATTGTGTTCGGGGCGGTGTTCGGTGCCGGAACGGTGACGGCCATGGTGGCCATCGGCATCGGCTCCATCCCCGGTTTTGCCAGGGTGGCGCGCAGCGGCACCCTGCAGGTGATGAGCACTGAATACGTTCTTGCCGCGCGGGCATCGAGCCAGGGAGCACTGCGGATTGCCCGGAGGCACGTCCTGCCGAACATTGCCGGCATGGTGGTGGTCCAATGTTCGGTGACCTTCGCCCTGGCTGTCCTGGCCGAAGCCGCACTGTCCTTCCTGGGGCTGGGAACGCCTCCGCCCGTACCGTCCTGGGGCCGGATGCTGCAGGAGTCCCAGCAGTTCCTGGGCACCCAGCCAACCCTGGCCATCTGGCCGGGAGCGGCCATCGCGGTAGCCGTCCTGGGCTTCAACCTGCTCGGAGACGGACTCCGCGACCGTTTCGATCCAAAGCTGAACGGAGGCCGGTAACCCGTGCCCGAACCATTGCTGCAGGTTGATGGCCTGACCATTTCCACCAGGGACCGCGTCCTCGTGGACAACTTCAACCTCTCCCTCGGCAGGGGAGAGCGGGTGGGGCTCATCGGTGAGTCCGGTTCCGGCAAGTCGATGACCGCAACGGCCCTGATGGGCCTGCTTCCCGACGGCGTGGAAGCCAGCGGATCCATTCATCTGGACGGAACGGACGGGAACCTGGTGGGCGCGCCGGATGCGCGGCTGCGCCGGATCCGCGGCAACAGCATGACCATGGTCTTCCAGGAACCCCTCACCGCGCTCAATCCGCTGATGAAGGTGGGAAAACAGGTTGCCGAGGTGATGCTCAAGCACCGCACCGCTGCCGGCTCCCGCGAGGCCGCGGCACGCGCCGTCGAAATGCTCGCCTCGGTCCGGCTGCCCGATCCGGCCGAAGCGGCAGCCGCCTATCCGCACCAGCTGTCCGGCGGACAGCGCCAGCGCGTCATGCTGGCCATGGCACTGGCCAATGATCCCGCGCTGCTGATCTGCGACGAACCCACCACGGCACTGGACGTGACGGTTCAGCGCCAGGTCCTGGATCTGGTCCTGGACGCGGTCCGGGAGAGGGACACCGGCCTGCTCTTCATCACCCATGACCTCTCAGTGGTCGCCAACATCTGCGAACGCGTCCTGGTGATGAACAACGGGCGGGTGGTCGAAGAAGGACCAGCCGACGACGTGTTCACCCGCCCGCAGCACCTTTACACCAAGGCACTGCTGGGCGCCTCCGATCTGGAAGCTACGGACAGCCGGGGCCGGCTCTTCACCGTTGCCTCGGCAGCGGAGTATGCGCCGCCGCTTTCCTCCCCTTCGGAAGCGCCGCTTCCCGAACGGGCGGGGTTGTCGGCGGCCGCCGCTGTGCGGGAGCCTGCCATCACCCCGGCTGCTGACGCTGAAGCCGGTCCGCCGCTGATCAGCGTGAAGGATCTCGTCCGGACCTACCGGCGGGGCCGCAGCTCGCTGTTTGGAAAGCCCACGGAAGTCCAGGCGCTGCGGGGAGTGTCCTTCGACGTTGCGGCCGGCCAGCGCTTTGGAGTGGTGGGGGAGTCCGGATCCGGGAAGTCGACCCTGCTGCGGATCCTTGCCGGACTGGACCAGCCGACGTCGGGCAGCGTGCGCGTTGCCGGCAACGAAGTGGCCGGCGCACGGGAGCGGCAACTGCTTCAGCTGCGCCAGCAGCTGCAGATTGTCTTCCAGGATCCCATGGGATCACTGGACCCACGGATGCGGGTCCGTGACATCGTCTCCGAGCCGCTTCTGCTGCCGGGCCAGCCCTCCAACGCCCGCAGGCACCGGGACAAGGTGGCGGAAATGCTCGAAGCCGTGGGGCTGGACCCCGACGCCGCGGACAGGTTTCCGCACCAGTTTTCCGGCGGGCAGCGCCAACGGATTTCGATCGCCCGCGCGCTGATCTGCGAGCCCCGGGTGCTGGTCGCCGATGAACCGGTGAGCGCCCTGGACGTCTCGGTCCGGGCGCAGGTCCTCAACCTGCTGTCCGACTTGGTGGACCGATACCGGCTGACCCTGGTTTTCGTGTCCCATGACCTCGGCGTCGTGCGCCATATCTGCGACAACGTAGTGGTCATGAATCAGGGGCTCATCGTCGAAAGCGGGCGGACCGCCCAGGTCTACGAGCACCCGGTGCACGACTACACCAAAACCCTGGTGGCGTCCTCCATGACCCTGCGGGGAGAACTGGCCGCCCGGCAAACCCAGCACTGACCACGCGTTCCTGGGGTCCGGTCCGCCGGCCGCAGCCCGCCCGCACAATGGAGGTCCAGCATGACGGAAACTGCACGCGAACCTGGCGCCACAAGTGGTGCCGGCACCGGCCGGAATGCCATCCATGCCCTTTCGGCAGTTGAAATGAGCCGGGCGTTTGCAGCCGGAACCCTGACCCCGGCGGACGTGGCGGAAGCGGTGATTGCACGGGTTCAGGAGCGGGAACCCGAGCTGAATGCCTTCTACCGGTTCGACGCCGACGACGTCCGGGCCAAGGCGCGGGCGAGCGCCCACCGGTGGGAGGACGGCGTTCCGCTTAGCCGCTGGGACGGGGTTCCCTGCACGGTCAAGGAGAACATTGCGCGAGCGGGGGTTCCCAAACCATCGGGCACAGCGCTTCCCCATCCGCCGGTCAGCGGCACCAACGCACCGGTCACCGACCGTCTCCTGGAAGCCGGCGTCGTCATCCTTGGCTCCACCACCATGCCGGACTGGGGCATGCTGTCCTCCGGTGTATCCAGCCGGCACGGAATCACCCGCAGCGCGTGGAACACGGCGTGGACCGCGGGCGGCTCAAGCGCCGGCGCCGGCGCCGCGGCTGCCGCAGCATACGGCCCGCTGCACGTGGGCACCGACATTGGGGGATCGATCCGGCTCCCGGGCACCTGGCAGGGACTGGCGACGCTGAAACCCAGTGCAGGCCTGGTTCCCCTCGATGCGCCGTATCCCGGCCGCGCTGCCGGTCCGTTGACTAGGACCGTCGGGGACGCAGCCGTTCTCATGGACCTGATTGCGCGCTACGACATCCGGGACCACTCAACGAGGCCTTATCCGGCAATGGACTGGGACGGTGCCTCCGGGCCTGCTCCGGCAGCACCCACACCGGCCGGCGCCGGCCCGCTCCGCGTGGCACTTCATCTCGACGCCGGATGCGGCGCGCCGGTGGAACCGGAAGTCGAAGCAGCGGTGCGGGGCGTGGGGGAGGTCTTCGCCTCCGCCGGCTCAGTCCCCGAGGTCCTCGATCCGTTCATGAGCCAGGACCTGATGGACGCGCTGGATAACTTTTGGCGCACCCGCTCCTATGCGGACCTTCAACTCCTCGCGCCGGAGGAAAGGCCGCTGCTGCTGGACTACATTGTCCGCTGGTGTTCCCGCGGCGCCGCGTTCAGCGGCGCCGATACCATCGGCCACTACAACAGCATGGACTCCATCCGGCAGCGCACCGTTCACGCCACCGCCGGGTACGACGTCGTGATCTCCCCGGTGGCGCCCATGGCTGCCTTTCCGGCCGAACAGCCGATGCCGGTGCCGGACCCGGAGCGCACCATGGCGCACATCGGCTTCACCGTTCCCTACAACATGTCCGGCCAGCCGGCTGTCACGGTGAACTGCGGGTTCACCGCCGACGGAAGACCGATAGGCGTCCAGCTCTCCGGACCGGTGGGAACCGACGACCGGCTGCTCCGGGCAGCCGCATGGTACGAGGCCAACAGGCCGGCATCCGCAGTTCCGGACTGGGCCGAACTGCCCTAGGACGCGGGCGGCTCAAACCGTCCATCGACGGCGGTCCAGCCGCCGTCGACGGTCAGCACCGATCCGGTGACAAAGCTGGAAGCATCCGACGCCAGGTACACCACGGCACCGGCCAGCTCCTCCGGGCGGGACCAGCGTCCCAGCGCGCTTTTGGCGGCGTAGGCGTCATACCAAGCCGGGTTGTCCTTGATCTGGGCGGTCAGCGGAGTCTCAACGACGCCCGGCGCAATGACGTTCACCCGAACGCCCGCCGGCCCGAATTCCGCGGCGGCGGTCCTCGCCAGCTGGACCAGCGCGGCCTTCGTAGCCGCGTACGGTCCCTGGCCGGGTTCCACCGTGGTGGCACGGATGGAGGAGAATCCGATGATGCTGCCGCCGCCGTTGGCGGCCATCCGCGGCCCAAAGGCCCGCATCAGGGCAAAGGACGCCCGGAGGTTCAGGGCGATCACGCGGTCGAATTCCTCCATGGTGTATTCGGCGATCCGTTTGCGCACGTTCGTGGCAGCAGTGAATACGAGTGCGTCCAGGTCGGAGTACCGCTCCGCCGCATCTTGGACCGCCGCTGTGTCCAGGACGTCGAGGGCCAGCGGCTCCGCCGCGGGGCCGATGAGCTCGGCAACGGCTGCCGCGGACTTCGCATCCCGGTCCGCGCAGACCACCTTTGCCCCGTGCGCACCCAGTGCCAGGGCAGCCTCACGGCCAATTCCGCTGCCTGCGCCCACCACCATCATCCGGCGGCCGGCAAGGTCAAAGAGAGCAGCGTAATTCATGCATCCACTTCCGTCGGGGCTCCGCGTAACTGGTCTGGCCAGTTCGAAGAAACGGTAGCTTCAGGAGCTGCAGGGGTCAACAGTTTTGGCCCCGCCCAAGAACGATGTCCGCAACAGTGTCTCAAAGAAGACCCGGCGCACGACTCCCGGCGGGAAAGCTGGTTATACTTCCAACAGCTTCAAGAACTGCGGCCGCCAAGCTCCGACTTGGCCGCATACCAACCCCACGCTCGTTGGGTGGTTCGGATGAAGAAGCGGCCAGCACTCGCCTTCGGGCAACCGGTGCCGGCAAGAGCACGCCGAAAGGACCGGCGCACGGCGCCGTATTTCCATGAACATCACAGCGCCCCCAGAAGCTGCCCCGCCCTCCGCCGAGCAGCCCCCGCACAGTTTACTGGCAGTGTCCCTGCAGGACTATGAGCAGGTGGTCACGGCCCGGGCCTCCTTCCTCGACTTCCTGCTGGCCCGAACCGGCGGGCAGGAGTGAACGGGCGTTCCGGGCTGCTTCTGGATGCCCCAGTGCTGGCGGAGATCCGGGGCGGGAACGCCGATCCCGCCGTCGTCGGCTTCCTGAGGCGGCGCAGCAGCCTTCGGATCTTTATCTCTGTCCTGAGCCTGGGAGAGCTGCCCCAGTCCGATCTGGCCTGGCTGCGGGAGCTCACCGACCGGTATGCCTGCCATATCCTGCCCGTGGACCATGAAACGGCCCTGGTCTCGGCCCGGATGGACCACAGCGCCGGGACGCTCACCGCCATGATGGCATCGACGGCGGTCCTCCACGATCTGTGTGTGGTCACTGACCGCCCGCAGGATTTTTCCGCCCTCGGAGCGGCTGCCGTGAATCCCTGGAGTCCAGCCCCGGCGGCCGAGGCAGCTTACTCCGAATCCTGAAGGGCGAAACACCGCGCTGCCCGCCGAGGGATCGTGCCGTCCACCCCGCAGGGAGGAAACCTGGACCTTGTTCAGTGCCGGCCCGGTTCCACCGTCTATCTGCCCGTCATGGTCGAAGGCGCCTACCTGTCCATCGGCGACATCCACGCGATCATGGCTGAGGGCGAATCCTCCTTCGTGGCCATCGAGGCCGAGGGCACGGCGGTGGTCACGGTGGATGTGGTGAAGGGGATGCCGCTGCGCGCTCCGCGGGTGGAAACGGCCGAGGAATGGGCGCGGTGACGATTCACCGGCTGCCCAAATCGGTGCTGGGAAGCGCCGGAACCGAGGCGGGGCGGTAGGCGCCGCAACCGCGGCGAAGCACCTCCATCTGCCCTGCCGCCTTCCTTGGCGGCAGGGCAGTTTAGCGCAGCGGGAACACTTCCGCGAGGCCCCCCAGGGGGGCTAAAAAAAGTCATCACGGCCCATCTACGCCACGATTTCCCTCAGCTACGCTTGAAGGGCGAGAAGAGGTTGCAGCATGGAAAGTTTCGCATCAGATGGCCTCAACCGGCTCATTTCAGGGCGATACCGCCTCAACGAACCCATAGGCCACGGTGGCATGGCCACCGTCTACCGAGGACAGGACGAAGCTCTCGGCCGTGACATTGCCGTGAAGCTCTTCCGGGCCAGCGCAGTCTCCCCAGACGACGTTGACCGCCAGGAAACCGAAATGCGGTTGCTGGCGTCCCTTTCCCATCCGGGCCTGGTGACACTTTTTGACGCTGGCAAGGACGACGCCGGGCGTGATGACGGCGAAGCCGGCGAGCCCCGTGCCTTTTTGGTCATGGAGCTTGTTGACGGACCGGACCTGCGTAAGCGGCTCCGCGAGGTCAAACGCCTGTCCGCCGCCGAGGCCGCCTATCTGGGGGCCGAGCTGGCCGGCGCGCTGGCGTACATTCACGGCAGGGGAGTCATCCACCGTGACGTGAAACCCGCCAACATCCTGCTGCCTCCGGTGATCGCCGGCACACTGCCACGGGCCAAGCTTACGGATTTTGGCATCGCCAGGATGCTCGACGGCGCCCGGATCACTGCCGCGAACGCGACTCTGGGCACCGCCAACTACCTCAGCCCCGAGCAGGCCAGTTCTCAGGACGTGGGCTTCTCCAGCGACATCTACTCCCTGGGGCTGGTGCTGCTGGAATCCGTCACCGGCCGCATTGAGTTTGGCGGCAGCGCGGTGGAGGCGGCCATTGCACGCCTCAGCCGGGACCCCGAGGTCCCGGACGACCTCGGGAACTACTGGTGCTCACTGCTCAAGTCCATGACTGCGCGTGACCCGGACCTGCGGCCAACCGCAGCGGAGGTTTCGGCCGCGCTGCTGGATTACCGCTGGACTTCCAGGGAGTTGGCGGAGGCGGCACCGGCACCCCAGCGGTCCGGGGGAGCAGCGGTCGACGACGGCGGGAGCACCGCCGGGATCATGACGGCGGAGGATCCGCACGCCACGGGACAAGCGGAGGTGCCCGGACAGCCTGAGCCCCAGCCCGAATCTGTACCCCGACCGGAACCGGCCGCGGAACCCCAGCCCGAACCCGCGGAACCTGTGGTTCACGACGAGCCTGTGGTGGTGCATTCCACGGACTCGGGTGAAATCTACCGCTCAGTGTCTCCGCCGCGGGTGCCGCCCCGGATTGGAGTAGCGCGGAAACGAACAGCAGCTTCGATAACGACACTGCCGCAGCGTCCGTCCCGGCTCGCGCTGGCCGGCAGGAGCCTGCTGGCCATGGTGGCAATGGCAGTGCTGGTGACGTCGGTCATCCTGGTTGCCGACCGGCTGGGCGTTTTTCCGGCGGGCCAGGGCTATCCGGCAGTCCCGGGGCAGCTCGGAGAGCATTTGGAGGAGCTGCAGGAAAGCGTCACGCCGTGAGAAACCCGGGAGGCGGTCTGAGGGCCATCCTCGGAGCGGGGTTGGCTGTAACGCTGCTGACCGGATGCGAGGTACCAACTCTCGAGCCCGCTGCCGCCGAGGAGCTCCAATCGCAGGTTTTCGAGGTAACCGATGATGCCGCTTCCGGGGATTACGAGCAGGCGCTCGCGGCCTTGGACGAGCTGGCGGTGCGGCTGGACACCGCGTCCCAGCTCGGAGACGTCTCACCGAGCCGCGAGGAACGGATCAAGGCCGCCATCAAAGCGGTGCGCATGAACCTGGAAACCGAGATTGCCCTTGGCGGGTAGCTGACAACCGCCTTCTCAGGGGAACCAGAGATACTGGATGGATGACTTCACCGGACTCTCTCTTTGCCGTGCCCGCCTCCGGGGAACGCTGCCCCTGCCTCAGCGGTGAAACGTACGCAGGCTGCTGCGGAAAGTATCACTCCGGAAGGCCGGCTCCCACCGCCGAAGCGCTGATGCGCTCGCGGTATTCCGCTTTTGCGGTGGGCAACCGCCGTTACCTGCTGGACACCTGGCATCCGTCCACCCGTCCGGCCGAGCTGGAACTGGACGCGGACCTGCAATGGCGGCGTCTGGACATCGTGGAAACCTCGGCGGGCGGACCGCTGGATGACCGCGGCGTGGTGCGGTTCCGGGCCCACTACCGGGGTGCCGCCGGAAGAGGAATCCAGGAAGAGACCAGCCGTTTTGTCCGGTTGGGCGGGAAGTGGCTCTATCTCGACGGGGAATAGGGCCGCACCCTTACCGCCGGCCATGTCCCGCTTCTAGGCTGGTAGCGACCGACCGCACGGAGCCGACGCGCCCGTTTTCCGGATTCACCCGGGCCAGGCTGCTCAGACAGCCTGCAACTGGTCGGCGGGAGCAGACGAGGACACCATGAAAGCACTCGTGTATGAAGGACCCGGACAGAAATCCTGGAAGGACGTGCCGGACCCCAAGATCATGGAACCGCGGGACGCCATCGTCAAGATTGACACCACCACCATCTGCGGAACCGACCTTCACATTCTCAAGGGCGACGTGCCGGCTGTGACGCCGGGCAGGATCCTGGGGCACGAGGGCGTGGGTACCGTGACCGAGACCGGTTCGGGCGTCAATTCCTTCAAGGTCGGAGACAAGGTCATCCTTTCCTGTGTTTCCGCGGACGGCTCCTGCAGTTTCTGCAAGGACGGTCTCTACTCCCACTGCACCGGTGACGAGGGGTCATCCGGCATCGGCTGGATCTTCGGACACCTGATCGACGGCACGCAGGCGGAGTACATCCGGGTGCCGTATGCCGATACGTCGATGTACCTGCTGCCGGACGAGGTTTCCCAGGAACACGGTGTCCTGCTCAGCGACATCTTTCCCACCGGGTTCGAAATGGGTGTGCAGTACGGGCAGGTAAAGCCCGGCGACGTCGTGGCGGTTATCGGTGCCGGTCCTGTGGGCCTTGCCGTGATTTCCACCGCCGGACTTTATGGTGCCGCCAAGATCATTGCCGTTGACCTCGACGCCAACCGGGTGCAGCAGGCACAGCGGTTCGGCGCCACGCACGGCGTGAATTCCGGCGACTCCGACTGGCGCGAGCAGATCATGCGGGAGACTGACGGCTGGGGGGTGGACGTCGCCGTGGAGGCCGTCGGTATCCCCAAGACGTTCGAGATGTGTACGCAGATTGTCCGCCCCGGCGGAAACGTGGCGAACGTGGGCGTCCACGGTGCCCCCGTGAGCTTGCCCCTGCAGGACTTGTGGATCCAGAACATCGACATCAGCATGGGCCTGGTCAACACCAACACCCTGCCGATGCTGCTCAAGCTGATCGCACAGGGAAAGCTCCCGGCTGAGGAATTCATCAGCCACCGGTATCCGCTGAACGACATCCTCGAGGCTTACGACACCTTCTCCCGCGCCGCGGAAACGGATGCCCTCAAGGTCATTTTGAACGCTTAGCGGCGGGGGAGCATGATGGGGACGGCGGGTAAACCGCCGTCCCCATCATCGCGAAAGAGGTCCCCATGTCAGCCGGCACCATGCTCGCAGGCCGTCTCAACGTCGAGACGAAGGAATTTGCGCTTTCGGAAGTTCCCATCCCGGAGCCCGGGCCCGGATTTGTCCGGGTCAAGGTCGGAGCAGCAGGTGTATGCCTCTCCGACGTCCACCTGATCCAGGGCCTGCTGCGCCCGCAGTTCCTGCAGGGCAGCGAGGTCACCTTGGGCCACGAGGTTGCCGGAACGGTTGACTTTCCCGGTCCGGGAGTTACCTCCGCCGTTCCCGGGGACCGGGTCGTCATCCAGGCCGGTTACGAATACAAGGGCGCCACGCTGACCATGGGCGTGGATTACGACGGCGGGTGGGCCGAGTACGTTGTCGTCCCGGCCGGCGTCCTCGTTCCGCTGGGCGATGACATCCCCTTTGATCAGGCTTCCATCATTCCCGACGCCGTCTCCACCCCCTGGGGCGCCATTTCCTCCACCGGCGACGTGCGCGCCGGGGAAGCGGTCGGTGTCTGGGGGATTGGCGGTCTCGGCGCCCATGGGGTTCAGCTGCTGCGCCTGATCGGAGCGGCTCCCATCATTGCCGTCGACCCCATCCCCGAGGCGCGCCGGCGCGCCCTCGAGTTCGGCGCCGACTATGCGCTGGACCCCCTTGCCGAAGATTTCAGCGATGCCATGAAAAACGCCACCGCAGGTCAGGGCCTGGACGCCGCGCTGGACTTCGCCGGCGTCGACGCCGTCCGGGCGCAGGCCGTCAAATGTCTCGGCCGGCGCGGCCGGCTGGTGCTGGTCGGGCTGAGCGGCACCCCGATCACCATCAGCGACAGCACCGGTTTCTCCTACGCCCGCAAGCAGATCCTGGGGCATTACGGCTCCGAGGCGCATCACGTTCCGGAACTGGTGAAGCTAACCCGCCTGGGCCGGCTGGACTTCGCCAAGTCCGTCACCGCACGCGTGCCGCTGCGTGATGCGGCCCAGGCGGTCAAGCAGCTCGACGCGAAGGAGGGCAACCCCATCCGGCTGGTCCTGATTCCGTAGAAACCCCTGCACAGGCGTCCTCCCACCGGTCTACGCTGGAATGACCGCAGGTTCCCACCAAGAGATGAAGTGGGTTTGGCGTGAATGACTTCGTGGACCAGCGCTTTAACGACATCCTGTTTTCCAGTTGGCAGCACTTCAGCCTCGTGGCCCAGTGCCTCGTGGCTGCCGCCGTCCTGGCGGTTTTGGCAGCGGCACTGACGTACCGCAGCCCCGTACTGCGTTCGGCCGCCGACAGCATCAGCGCCATCGGCCTGACGATCCCGTCCTTTGCCCTGATCGGGCTGCTGATCGCACCCTTGGGCTTCGGCGTGCGCCCGGCCGTCGTCGTGGTGGGGTTCTTCGCCCTGCTGCCGATCCTCCGCAACGCCATCGTGGGGTTGTCGGAGGTGCCGGCAAGCACTGTTGAAGCGGCCCGGGGGCTGGGCATGGGGCGCTTTCGCATCTTCTATCGGATTGAGCTGCCGCTGGCGTGGCCGGTGATCCTTGCCGGAATCCGTGTTTCCGGGCAGATGGTCATGGGTATCGCTGCCGTGGCCGCCTACGCCCTCGGCCCCGGCCTGGGCGGCTTCATCTTCTCCGGACTGTCCAGGCTGGGGGGAGCCAATTCCCTGGAATCGGTGGTGACCGGAGTGGTTGGCGTAGTGCTGCTGGCCCTGATCCTTGACCTGCTGCTCGTTGGACTGGGCAGGCTCACAATTCCGCGAGGTATCCGTGTCTGAAACCACTGCTTCCGCAACCACGCCGTCCTCCGAAGGCATCGTGCTTGAAAACGTCACCAAACATTTTTCCGGGCAGGACCGGGCAGCGGTGGAGGAGCTGAACATGGAGATCCGCGCCGGTGACATGGTCATGCTGGTGGGCCCGTCCGGCTGTGGAAAAACGACAACCCTGAAAATGATCAACCGGCTGGTCGAACCCACGTCGGGCCGGATCCTGCTGGGCGGCAATGACATCACCGGGGCCGACGCCGACAAACTGCGGCGGGGCATCGGCTACGTTATCCAGGCCGGCGGCCTGTTCCCGCACATGAGCGTGGCGGCCAACATCGCCGTCGTCCCCTCGATGCTCGGGTGGGACAAAGAGCGCACCGCACGCCGTGTTGACGAGTTGCTGGAGCTGGTGTCCCTGGACCCGGACCGGTACCGAAACCGGTATCCCAAGGAGCTCTCCGGAGGGCAGCAGCAGCGGGTGGGTGTGGCCAGGGCGCTCGCCGCCGATCCGCCGGTGCTGCTCATGGACGAACCCTTCGGCGCCGTCGACCCGATCACCCGGGAGCGGCTGCAGGACGAACTGCTCAGCATTCACTCCGAACTGCGGAAGACCATCGTTTTTGTCACCCATGACTTCAACGAGGCGGTGAAACTGGGGGACCGCATTGCCGTGTTTGCCGAAGGCGGGCATCTGGTCCAATACGACTCCCCGGAGCGGATCATTGCCGCTCCGGCCAACGAGTTTGTCCGGCAGTTTATTGGATCCGACGCCGGACTGAAGCAGCTGGGACTGGTGCAGGTGAGCGCAGTCCCGGCATTGCCGGTGGTGACGGGAACAGCGGAGGAGAGCCCACGGGAGCTTCTGGCCAGGGCGCTCGAGGCGGGACAGGACTACGCGGCAGTCGTGGACGGGGACGGCCGCCCCCTGGCCTGGCTGCCGGTTGCCGAACTGGAACAGCTCGAAACGCTGCCCGCCGGCCAAGCCGGGGACCTGCCGCTGGTGGGGCCCGACGACACTCTGGCCGAGGCCCTGAACATCATCCTGCTCTCTGATCCGGGCACGGCGCTGGTCACCGATGCGCAGGGCATCCTCGACGGCGTCATCGACGCCCCGCTGACCCTGCAGGCGGTCCGCGCCCAGCGCCCGGCCGCCGGCCGGGAAAGCCCCGGCGCACCAGCGGCCGGCCGCGTGCCGGAGACCCCGGCAGGATCCACGGAAGCGGGCCGGCCATGAGCAGCAGCCAGGCAGCCGGCCGTGTCCGCTCCAGTGCACGGGTCCCCGGGCCGCCTGGCCAGGTGTCGGCGTCGAAGGAAGCGGCGGCCAAAGAACGGCGCTACACCAATACGGCGGCGGGTGCTCCGGTCGAGGACAACTCTGCCCGGGGACTGATCTGGCAGCTGGCCGGCATAGCCGCCGCCGTGGCCCTGCTGCTGTTCTGGCTCTCGGCGGCGAATCTGTCGCAGACCGAGCTGGCCACCCTGACCCCGGCGACACTTTGGGTCTACGTCGTGGAACACCTGCGCCTGACGCTGTTCTCCGCGGCCATCGTCCTTATCGTGGCCATTCCGCTGGGGATCCTGCTCACCCGCAAACCGCTGCGCTTCCTCACCGGGCCGGTGCTGGCGGTGGTCAATGTCGGCCAGGCGGCCCCGGCCATCGGGCTGGTGGTGCTGCTGGCCTTTTGGCTGGGCTTCGGGTTTTGGACGGCGGTGGTGGCCCTGGTTCTGTACGCGCTGCTGCCGGTGCTGCGCAACACCATGGTGGGGCTGGACAGTGTGGACCCGCGGCTGGTGGAGGCCGGGCGCGGCATGGGCATGAGCGCCTCACGGGTGCTGCTCCAAGTGGAGCTTCCCCTGGCCGTGCCGCTGATGCTGGCCGGTATCCGCACCGCAATGGTGCTCCTGGTGGGGACCGGAGCGCTGGCCACGTTCATCAACGGCGGCGGTCTCGGGGTGCTGATCACCACCGGGGTAAACCTGAACCTGCCCCGCGTGCTGGTCGCCGGGGCCGTCATGGTTGCCCTTCTGGCGCTGATGGTGGACTGGGTCGGCCGCCTCGTGGAGCAGCTGGCCCGGCCGAAAGGACTCTGATGCGGACCTCTCCGACGCCGCCGCGCCGTGCCGCCGCGCTGGTGGCCGTGCTCGCCGCCGTCGTCCTGGTCCTGGGCGGATGCGGGCTGCAGCCGGCGGGATCCTATGTGCCTCCGGTCGCTGCCGGAAGCATCGAGCCGATTGAAGGGCTGCCTGAAGACGCCTCAGTGACCGTGACGTCCAAGAACTTCACCGAACAGCTCATCCTCGGCAAGATTTCGGTCCTGGCGTCCAAAGCGGCGGGATTCGAGGTCACGGACCTGAGCAACGTGCCTGGCAGCCTTCCGGCCCGCGAGCTCCTGCGCAGCGGGCAGGCGGACGTGATGTGGGAGTACACCGGCACCGCTTGGCTGACCTACTTGGGAAACGAGCAGGGAATACCGGATCAGCAGGAGCAGTGGCAGGCGGTGTATGACGCGGACCAGGCCAACGGCCTGACCTGGGGAGCGCCGGCGGAACTGAACAATACCTATGCCATGGCCATGAGCCGGGACCGCGCCGAAGCATTGGGCGTCACCAGCATTTCGGATCTGGCCTATCTTCCGGAGCAGGAGCTCACCTTCTGCGTGGACGCAGAATTCAATTCCCGGCAGGACGGTTTCAATCCGATGCTCCAGCTCTACGGACTTAACCGCGGCACTGTTGTCCCGGAGCGGAACATTGGAATCTATGACACGGGAGCCATTTACGGGGCCATTGACCAGGGGGAGTGCGCTGTAGGGGAAGTCTTCGCCACAGACGGCCGGATTGACGCCCTGGACCTGCTGGTGCTGGAGGATGACCGCAGCTTCTTTCCGGCCTACAACGCGGCACCCGTGATCTACACGGAAACCCTGCAGAAATATCCGGAGTTGGAGGGTGTCCTCGAGCAGGTGGCGGAAAAACTCGACGACGAGACGATGCGGTCACTGAACCTGTTGGTTGATGTGCAGGGAGAGGAGCCGGAACAGGTGGCCTATGACTGGATGGTCTCCGAGGGTCTGGTGAGCCCAGCCGATTAGCCCACCCCCGCCTGACGTGGGGCGTTGCTTTACAGAGCCGACGGCGTGGGGTTGGATGGGTGGACGCCCGCCCATCAAACGGAGGACAACCGTTGGCAACGCCAAGTTCGACAGACGCCAATACGGAAACCGCGCACGAATCGGCCCCGGGCATGCTTGCCCCCGCCGAAAACCGGAAGGTCCTTCTGCGCAAGCGGATCGGCTTGATACTCGGCGTTATTGCGGCCGTGGCCGTGTACCTGGCGATGCCCCAGGACCTCGCCCAGCCGGCCAGGGCCACCGCAGCCATTGCCGTGCTGATGGCGGCTTGGTGGATGACCGAGGCCATACCGCTGGCAGCCACCGCGCTGCTGCCCCTGCTCCTTTTCCCCGCGCTGGGCGTTTCCACGATTAAGGAAACGGCCCCGCCCTATGCGGATCCCATCATTTTCCTTTTCATGGGCGGATTCTTCCTTGCCCTGGCACTGCAGCGCTGGAACCTCCACCGCCGCATAGCGCTGGCCACCGTGCTCCTCGTCGGAACCAAGCCCAAGCAGCTGATCGCCGGTTTCATGATCGCCACGGGATTCCTCAGCATGTGGGTCTCCAACACGGCAACCGCAGTGATGATGCTGCCCATCGGCATTTCGGTGCTGACCCTGGTCGCCAACCTGGACAAAGACAAAAAGGCCCCGAAGAACTTCAGCATTGCCCTGATGCTGGGCATTGCATATTCCGCGTCCATCGGCTCGCTGGGCACGATTATCGGTACCCCGCCCAACGCCCTCATGGTTGGCTACATGGCCGAAACGCATGACGTGAACATCGGCTTTGGCGAATGGATGCTCGTTGGCGTGCCGCTGGCCGTCGTCTTCATGGGTGTTGCCTGGTACCTGCTGACCTGCGTCATTTTCAAACCGGAGATCACCGAGATTCCCGGCGGCAAGGAAATGATCCAGCGCGAATACAAGCTGCTGGGCAGGATGTCGATGGGTGAAAAGCAGGTCCTGGCGATCTTCGTCCTGGCCGCCGCTTCCTGGATTACGGTGCCGCTGCTGTGGCCGGATTCCAACTTTGCCGACGCCGTGATTGCCATGGGGGTGGCAGTGCTTTTGTTCGTGGTCCCCGCGAACATCAAGAAGGGCGTTCCGCTGCTGGACTGGTCCACGGCCAAGGAACTGCCGTGGGACATCCTGATCCTCTTCGGCGGCGGACTCGCCCTGTCCTCGCGCTTTACCGCCACCGGCCTGAGCGAGTGGATCGGCACCAAGGTCGCCGGGCTCGAGGCGCTCCCACTCGTCCTCATCGTGCTGGCCATAGCGGCTCTCGTGCTGGGACTGACCGAACTGACCAGCAACACGGCAACGGCAGCCACCTTCCTGCCCCTGATCGGCGGCGTCGCCCTGGGACTCGGCGTGGACCCGATGCTCCTGGTTATCCCGGTGGCCATTGCCGCAACCTGCGCATTCATGCTGCCGGTCGCAACACCGCCCAACGCCATTGCCTTCTCGTCAGGGCACGTGGAGATCGTCCACATGGTCAAGGCAGGCATGTGGCTGAACCTCATTGCCCTGGTGCTGACCACCCTGGTGACCTTTACCCTGGCGGTGTGGGTCTTCGGGATCGTGTACTAGAAAAAGCTCCGCATCTCAGCCAGCACCTCGCCGGGGGCTTCCTCCGGAAGGTAATGCCCTGACTCCACAGCCCTGCCCGTGACGCCAGGCACTGCCTTTTCCCAGAGCGCCAGGGCATCGAACTGGGATTCGACGACGCCGTGCCGCCCCCAGAGCACACGCAGCGGCACCTCGGGGGTAAGCCCGGCGTCTCGGTCCGTCCGGTCGTGTTCCAGATCGATGGTGGCGGCCGCCCGGTAGTCCTCGCACATGGCATGGACGGCACCGGGGGAGGAGAGCGCTTCGACATAGGCGTCCAGCACCGGAGCCGGAAACGGCGCGAGCCCGGCGTAGCGCGTTCCCATGATGTTTTCGATGTAGCCGCGTGGATTGGCTTCGATGAGGGATTCCGGCATCGGTTCCGGCTGGATCAGGAAAAACCAGTGGAAGTAGGCCTCGGCAAAGGCCCGGTCCGTGGCGGCGTACATGTCCAGGGTGGGAGCTATGTCCATAAACATGGCCCGGGACACCAAGCCGGGGTTGTCGGCCAGCAGCCGGTGCCCCACCCGCGCGCCCCGGTCATGGGCGCACAGTGCGAACCGGCTGAAACCCCGTTCGGCACCAAAATGCTCCATCAGCAGGACGGCGTCCTTCGCCATCTCACGCTTGCTGTAGGTGGAATGGTCCGGCTCACCCGCCGGCTTGGAGGAACCGCCGTATCCGCGCAGATCCGGGGCCACCACGGTGAAGTCTTCGGCAAGGGAATCGGCCACCCGGTGCCACATGAGGTGGGTTTCCGGATGTCCATGCAGCAGCAGCAGCGGCGGCTTATCCCCGGAGGAATCGGGACGGGAGATCCGGCCGGTCACCGTAATGCCGTTCACCTCCACCTCGAAGGGGTCAAAAAGCTCAAACCCGGGCAGGTCCTCGTTCATGGGTTCGTCCTTCCGCAGCGGAGCATGGTTGCGCCCACCTAATCACGGCAGCGGTCCGCCCGCCACCGATGAAGAGTTAGGCACGCCGAACTTGTATTTATGGCGGACCTAATATTAGGGTCCTGCCATGGCTTTCCATCCTCGCTTCAGATACCTGCCCCCTGCACGCCTCCCCATTTCCCACCTCCCCATTGCCGCCGCCGCGGTCCTGCTGGCCCTTGCCGGATGCAGCAGTCCCGCCGGCGCTGACCCCGCCGAGGATGCGCGGCCGCTGGTGCTGACCACCTTCACCGTGCTGGCTGACATGGCCGAGAACGTGGCCGGTGACCATCTTCAGATCGAATCGATCACAAAGCCGGGCGCCGAGATCCATGGTTATGAACCGACGCCAAGTGATCTTCGGACAGCCGCCTCAGCAGACCTGATCCTGGACAACGGCCTGAACCTGGAGGCTTGGTTTGCCCGGTTCGCCGCCGACGCCGATGTGCCGCACGTGGTGGTCAGCGAGGGCGTGCAAACGCTCGACATCGCAGAAGACGCATATGCTGGCACGCCCAATCCGCATGCCTGGATGTCCCCGGTAAACGGCCAGATCTATGTCGACAACATGGCTGATGCCTTCAGCGACCTGGACCCCGCCAACGCCGCTGCCTATGAAGCCAACGCAGCGGCCTACAAAGCAGAGCTGCAGAAGGTCCAGGACCAGCTGACACAGGAACTCGCTGTCCTTCCCCCGAACCAGCGGGCCTTGGTGACCTGCGAAGGCGCGTTCTCTTACCTGGCCCGGGACGCCGGGCTGACTGAACAGTACCTCTGGGCGGTCAACTCCGAGCAGCAGGCTACGCCCCAGCAGATTAAGGACACCGTTGAGTTTGTCCGGGCGAACGGGGTGCCCGCCGTCTTCTGCGAATCCACAGTTTCCGAGGTGCCCATGCAGCAGGTGGCCGAGGCCGGTGACACCGAGTTCGGCGGCATCCTGTACGTGGATTCGTTGTCCGGACCCGGGGGGCCTGTTCCCACGTATCTGGACCTGCTGCGCCATGACAGCCGCGTCATCCTTGAAGGACTCACCGGAGGCGCGCAGTGAGGGTGCCGGCCATCGAGGTCAGCGGCGTGACGGTTCGGTACGGAGACGTCACGGCACTCGAGGGCGCCAGCCTCACCCTGGACTCCGGCTGCATCTGCGGGCTGGTGGGGATGAACGGTTCCGGCAAGTCGACGCTCTTCAAAACCATCATGGGACTGGTCAAGCCGGATGCCGGAGGCGTGCGGATCCACGGAACCACCCCGGCCCTGGCCCGCCGCAGCGGCGAGGTGGCCTACGTTCCCCAGAGCGAGGAAGTGGACTGGACCTTTCCGGTATCGGTGCGCGACGTGGTCCTGATGGGCCGCTACGGGCGGATGGGGTTCACCCGCCGCCCGCGGAAGGCAGACCACCAAGCTGTGGACAGCGCACTGGAACGGGTGGAACTCACCGGGTTGGCGGATCGGCAGATTGGCCGCCTGTCCGGCGGACAGAAGAAACGGGCGTTCGTGGCCCGCGGCATTGCCCAGGAGGCCTCGGTGATGCTGCTGGATGAACCGTTTGCCGGAGTGGACAAGAGGTCCGAAGCCACGATCATCTCCCAGCTGCGGGCACTGGCCGACAGCGGATGCAGCATTCTCGTTTCCACCCACGACCTGCAGGCGCTGCCCGGTCTCGCCGACCAGGCGGTACTGCTGATGCGCCGGGTCCTGGTGCAGGGACATCCGTGCGAGGTGTTGCGCCCCGAGCACCTGGCCCGTGCCTTCGGCATGGATGTGCTGGCGGGCGTGCCGGCTACGGGCCGTCGGGGCGAAGGAGCCCGGAGCGGCGGCGGCAATGCTTGAGATGCTGCTCGAGCCGCTCAGCTACGACTTCATGGTCCGCGCCATGGCCGTGGCGGTCACTGCGGCAGCGGTCTGCGGAGTCCTTTCCTGCTGGCTGGTCCTCATCGGCTGGTCGCTGATGGGGGACGCCGTTTCCCACGCGGTTCTGCCTGGAGTGGTCTTGGCGTACATCGCCGGGATCCCGTTCGCCGTCGGCGCTGTGCTTTTCGGTTTCCTTGCCGTGGCACTGATCGGGCTCGTCAATGGAACCAGCAGGGTCAAGGAGGATGCCGCGATGGGCATCGTGTTTACCACGCTCTTTGCGCTCGGACTGGTGCTGATTTCCGTCACTCCCAGCCAAACCGATCTGAACCACATCATTTTCGGCAACATCCTCGGGGTCAGCCCCGCCGACCTCACCCAGGTAGCCGTTCTGGGCGGGCTGACCCTGTTGGCTCTGCTGCTCAAGCGGCGTGACTTCACTCTGTACGCCTTCGACCGGACCCACGCACACGCCGTCGGGCTTAGCCCGCGCCTGCTGGGGGCCGCGCTGCTGGGGCTGCTGGCGCTGACCTCCGTCGTGGCCCTGCAGGCGGTGGGGGTGATCCTGGTGGTGGCCATGCTGATCATTCCGGGAGCCACCGCTCAGCTGCTCACCGACCGGTTCACCCGCATGCTGGTGGCGGCTCCGCTGCTCTCCGTTGGGTGCTCGGTGGCGGGGCTCTATCTCAGCTGGTATCTGGACACCTCACCCGGCGGAATGATCGTACTGTGCCAGGGCACGGTCTTCACGCTGGTGTACCTGTTTGCCCCGCACCACGGGGTTCTCGGCCGCCGGCTGTCCGCGCGCCGAACCCGCGCTTCGAGTCACGTGTGAAAGGAACCAGCGCTACTTGGAAGCCTTGGACTTCCGGCTGTCCTTTTTACCAGTCTTTTCGACGACGTCCTTGGCTGTCTTCACCGCTGCCGCGGCAACGCCCGCCTTAACCGGCGCGGGCACCTTGACTTCCTTGACCTTGGTGCGGTTCTTGCGGTCCAGAATCAGCGAAGCCGCAATTCCGGCCATCCATACGTCCTTGGCCAGCGGTGTGCCCTGGGCGGTGGGCCTGATGCCGTCAGGTTCGGTCAGGCCCGGGGTCTTGGCATACATGGTGAGCATTCCGCCGGAGAACGCTCCCAGGACCAGTCCGGCGAGCCGGCTGGGGACAAACGGCAGCAGCAGGGTCAGTCCCACGGTAATCTCAGCTGCACTGAGCAGCTTGCCGAACCGTTCCGAGTCAAGATCCATTACCTGGGGAAAGGCATTGGAAGCCATCTGCTGCAGACCGGCTGCGCTTTCCTTGTCGAGGTTTCGCTTGCCCAGGCCGGAGTTCAGGATGTACGCGCCTGTGGCCAGGCGCAGCGGAATGTGGCTGATTCTCATGGGGGGTCCTTCCGTGAAATCGCTGACATCCATGAGCCTACGGCCGGGAAGGGCGTCGCGCCAGAGCACATCCTCCACCTGCCGCGGCCGGTGCCCCGGGTACCCGCTTCCAGTGCCGCCTGAAGGGTGCGAGGCGGAACACGCCGGTTTTAGTTAACCCTCTCCCCGAAACTCTGGTTTAGTGGAGGAGAAGGAACTAGCAGCTGTCGTCGACACTAGAAGGTCCTCATGGATTTCCTCCCGGCCGAGCATCCACGGCCGAGTCATTTCATTCTTCACCTCAGCGACACACACCTGGTTGCCGGCTCCAGTCCGCTTTACGGAGCGGTGGACAGCCAGGAAAAACTGGACGACCTCTTCGCCCGGCTGGAAGATTCCGGGCAGCGGCCCGAGGCCATCGTGTTCACGGGCGATCTGGCGGACAAAGGCGAACCCCAGGCATACGCCAAGCTCAGGGACATCGTCCTGCCCGCCGCGGAGCGCATGGGAGCGCAGGTCATCTGGGCCATGGGCAACCACGACAACAGGGAGAACTTCAAGTCTTCCCTGCTGGACGAGGCCCCGGACATGGCGCCGGTCGACCGTGTCTACGAAGTCAACGGACTGCGGATCATCACGCTGGACACCACCGTCCCCGGCTACCACCACGGGGAGCTGAGCGGTGCCCAGCTGAACTGGCTGCGCGACGTCCTGAGGACCCCGGCGCCGGAAGGCACCATCCTGGCCATGCACCATCCGCCGGTCCCCAGCGTCCAGGACCTGGCAGTCCTGGTGGAACTGCGCCAGCAGCGTGACCTGGCGGCCGTTTTGGAGGGAACGGACGTCCGGTCCATCATTGCCGGACACCTGCACTACTCCACGTTCGCAACCTTTGCCGGGATCCCCGTCTCAGTGGCATCAGCCACCTGTTACACCCAGGACCTGACGACACGGGGAACGCGCGGGCAGGACGCGGGCCAGGCATACAACATGGTGCACGTCTACGAGGATTCCGTGGTGCATTCCGTGGTCCCGCTGGACGAGGACCGGACGGTCGGGGAACGGGTGGACGAGGCGGAGACAAGCCGCAGGCTGAAAGCAGCGGGGGTCCGCATTCTCGACGCCCACCAGCTGGCCTCCGCGTAGGCTTACCGCTCCGGTTCCGGTCCCAGATTGAAGAACCGCCCGGTGATGCTTTCCGGTTGGATCTCCACGTACCGGTACTTCAGCGTCCGCACCCACGGCTGAAGCGGAAGCTCATCCGCGGCGTCGATCTCGCTTTGGAGCTCAAGCCGGCGCGTGGTGCCTTTGACCACCACTGACCAGGCCTGGTCGCTGTGAACGCCGTCCGCTTCGAAGGCCACATGATCGTTTACCGTCAACTCGGCCAGCTTGGTGCCCGGGCTGGTGCGGAAGAGGATGACGCCGTCGTGCGCATAGTAGTTCAGCGGGTAAATGCTGGGCATATTGCCCACGCTGACCGCCAAACGGCCGTGGTACGTCTTCTCCAGGTATTTCCAGCTCTGCTCGGCGGTAAGTTCCACAACGGGCGGGCGATCTTCAGTAGTCATGGCCCCAGTGTGCCAAGCGGGAACGCTGACCGCCACTGCAGTCCGCGACGGACAGCGGTTGACTCGTGATGTGCGTCTCGGAAAGAGTTGAAGAGGAATATCTTCACCCTCATCAGCCAGTCACCGAACCGGAGAGAATGTGATGACAGAGCCAGAGAACCAGCACCCCGCGGACGGCGAGCAGGCCGTTCAGCAGCATCTGACCACCCGCCAGGGCCACCCGGTGTATGACAACCAGAACAGCCGCACCGTGGGACCTCGTGGCCCGGCGACCCTCGAGAACTATCCCTTCCTGGAGAAAATCAGCCACTTCGACCGCGAACGCATCCCCGAACGCGTAGTCCATGCCCGCGGGTTTGTTGCCTACGGTGAATTCGAGGCCTCCGGAAAGTGGGGTGACGAGCCGATCGCCCGATACACCCGGGCACGCCTGCTCGCTGAGCCGGGCAAGAAAACCGATGTCGCCATCCGGTTCTCCACCGTGATCGGCGGCCGGGACTCGTCCGAGACCGCCCGCGATCCGCGAGGGTTCGCGGTGAAGTTCTACACCGAGGACGGCAACTGGGACCTGGTGGGCAACAACCTGGGCGTCTTCTTCATCCGCGACGCCATCAAGTTCCCCGATGTGATCCATTCCCTGAAACCAGATCCGATTACCTTCCGGCAGGAACCGGCACGGATTTTCGACTTCATGTCCCAGACGCCTGAATCCATGCACATGCTGGTGAACCTGTTCAGCCCAAGGGGCATACCGGCGGATTACCGGCACATGCAGGGTTTTGGCGTGAACACCTACAAGTGGGTGAACGAGCAGGGCGACACCAAACTGGTGAAGTACCACTGGCTGCCGCAGCAGGGCGTGAAGTCGATGACCGAGGAGGACGCCGCCAACATCCAGGCCAACGACTTGGGCCATGCCTCCAAGGACCTGTACGAGGCCATCGAGTCCGGCAACTATCCCAAATGGGATCTCTACGTGCAGATGATGGATGACCATGACCATCCGGAGCTGGACTGGGATCCGCTCGATGACACCAAGACCTGGCCGGAGCAGGATTTTGAGCCCAAGTACGTCGGCACCATGACCCTGAACCGGAACATCACGGACCACCACAACGAGGCCGAGCAGATTTCCTTTGGCACCGGTGTCCTGGTGGACGGCCTGGACTTCTCGGACGACAAGATGCTGGTGGGCCGCACCTTCAGCTACTCGGACACGCAGCGCTACCGGGTGGGCCCGAACTACCTGCAGCTTCCGGTGAATTCACCCAAGCACGCGCCGGCGGCCACCAACCAGCGCGGCGGCCAGATGTCGTACTTCACTGACCTGGCTCCGGGGCAGAATCCGCATGTGAACTACGAACCTTCCATCACCGGAGGCATCCCCGAGGCTCCGAAGCCGGCGCACGATGAGCAGGGGCCGGACCTCACAGGCAGACTGACGCGCGCCCGGATTCCGCGCACCAATGACTACATCCAGGCCGGTCAGCGCTACCAGCTGATGGAGCAGTGGGAGAAGGATGACCTGGTGGCCAACTTTGTGGCCAACATCGGCGAAGCGGTCCGCCCGGTCCAGGAGCGCATGCTCTGGCACTTCTACATGTGCGACGACGAACTCGGCTCGCGCGTGGGCGAGGGCCTGGGCATCGGGCTGGAAGAGGTCCGGGACCTGGGCCCGCTGGCAACCCAAACCCTGTCCGAGGCGGAAAAGGCCTGGATGAAGAACCTGGGTTCCAACGGACCGCGCGATGTCGAGGGCCTGACCATGACGCACTGTGTGCCGGACGAGCACGTGGTGGTCACCCGGTAGTTTCGTTTCGCGGACGACGACGGCGGCAGGCACCCTATGGCCGACAAATCACCGCCGCGGATCGCGGTCATTTGGGCGCGGTCCGCGGCTTCCCACAGTGCCGGCTTCTCAGCCAAGCTGCAGCTGCTGGCCGACTCAGCGCTGGCCGCAGTCCTCGACGCCGGCGGAACGCCGGTGCCGGTGGACAGCGCCGCCGGGCCGATCGACGCCGCCGGGTATGCCGGTGTCCTGGTGCTCGGCGGCGGCGACATTGATCCCCGCCGGTACGGCGGCAACTCCGGCGAGCCGACGTTGGACAACGTGTGCCCGGAAGCCGATGCCGCCGAGCTGGAGGTGATCCAAGGCGCCGCCGGCCGCGGGATTCCGGTGCTTGGCATTTGCCGCGGCATGCAGCTGATCAACGTGGCCTTCGGCGGCAGCCTGCGCGAAGACCTTGGCGCCGGGTCGGTTCACCGGCTGCTGGCCGCGCCTCCCGCACCTTACGCGCCTCCCGCACCGGCCGGGACCGGGATGGCGGCCCACGCCGTCGTCGTCCGTTCCGGAACGCTTTTGGCGGACGCGCTCGGCCCGATGGCCGTTCCGACGCTGCCGGTCCAGTCCGGCCACCACCAGGCGGTGCGGAAGCTGGGCAGGGGACTTCGCATCAGCGCCGCCGCGGCCGACGGCGTCATCGAAGCAGTGGAAAGGGAGGACGGGCAGCCGGGATGGCTGCTGGGGGTGCAGTGGCACCCGGAGGCGCCGGGGACGGAACCCGGGCAGCTGCGTGCTCTGCTGGATTCCTTTCTGGCTGCCGCACGGCAGCCAGAAAGGAATCCAGCCGGCGCCTAGTTCTCCCAGGGGGCCTTGATCGGGAAGAACTTCTCGAGGAAATCGGTGACGCGCTCGGCCCGTTCGTCCGACGGGACTTCGGGGAAGCTGCCGTCATTGAGGCAGAACAGGTCCATGTTGCGTTTGGCCAGCAGCTTGTCCATGGATTTCAGCCCGGAGTAGGACGTGGTGTCCACGTACTTTACCTTTGCGGTTTCCTGGGTGACGGCGCGGCCGGTGAGCAGCGCGTAGTAGTGGTACAGCGAATTGGTCACCGAGATGTTGTCCTTCGCGCGGAACCTGCTGGCAGCGGTTGCGGCGAATTCGTTCGGGAACTCGTTTTCCATTTCCAGAAGCACGCTTTTGCGCAGGGGCGCCGCCGTATGTTCCAAGTGCCGGGTGGTGATGCGGCCAAAGCGTTCCCAGAGCAGGCGCCGGTTTACCCGTGCCGCGTTTTCGAAACCGCTGCGTTCCGGGTCGTTTGCTCCGAGACCGATGCGGGTGCTTGCCTCAATGAACTTGGTGATGCCGCCGGGGGAGAAGAACAGGTCCGGGCCCACCGGGCGGCCAAAGAACATGTCGTCGTTCGAGTACAGGAAGTGCTCGGCCAGCCCGGGAATGTGCTGCAGCTGCGCCTCGACGGCCTGCGAGTTGTGCGTGGGCAGCACCGAGGGGTCCCTGAAGTGTTCTTCCGCCGGGACAAAGGTCACCGATGGGTGGTCCGCCAGCCATGCCGGGCGGTCCGAATCGGTGGCAATGAAAATGCGGCGGATCCACGGCGCAAACATATAGACCGAGCGCAGGGCGTACTTGAGTTCGTTGATGTGGCGGAAGCGGGCTTCGTTGTCATCCCCTTCGCCGACTACGGCACCCTTCATCCGCTCGGCGCGTGCAGCCTGGTATTCAGCGGAGCTGCCGTCCACCCAGGAGAAGACGAGGTCGACGTCGAAGTCGATGTCGGTGGCGTGGTCCGCGAACATGTTCTCGATGGTCGGCCAAGTAAGCCCGTGCTTTTCCACGGTTCCCCGGACCACTTCGTTGGCCGGCAGGGTGCGCCTGGTCAGGGAGTTTTCCACCGGGAGCGTTATTTCGGGGCCGGTGAGGTCCCACAGTTCCAGCTGTACCCCGGCGGAAGGACCGAAGACCAGGTTTGTGCCGCTGACGGCACGCGGGCGGAAAACCCGGTAAATCCGCGATGTGGTTCCCAACGCGAGCTCCCCGTCTGCAATCAGCAGGGTCCGTGTCTTCTTGGTGTCCACGCTGCGCGAATAGAAAGGCTCTTCGCGGCAGGCTTCAATCATCGCGCGGCGCAGTTCATCGCGGTGGGCCAGGTCAACGGCGATTACCGGACGCTGGTCGTTGCCGCGGACGAGAAGATACGTGATCCCGGCGTTGTCCAGGACTTTCCTGACAAACAACAGGTCTTCGACCATGGCCTGGTTCGGGGTCAGGCCGGTGTCCATCAGGGTCAGGCGGCCCTTGACCTTGACGACGTCGGGCCGGTGTTCCACCCGCTGAATGACGGCCAATGAAGCCGTCTGCAGGTCTTCGCTCTCATGCACCGGCTCGGGGGTACCGAAATACACATCGTGTTCTGCGGCTATATCTGTAATCGGAACCTCCAATAAGTTGCTGGTGCGGGGCTGCATGGCCGCGGTTTAGGGGCGCGGCTCGTGCGGCTCTGCACAATGGTGGTGCTGGTCTTCCCTCGGGTGCGGACCGGATAGGCCGGGCGCATCCCGGTTGGACCGGATGCTCTGGGCGCGGGTGCCGCAGCTGGGTAGCATTGAGTGCTAGCGCGGACATCTCCGGGAGCTGATGTGAGATACCGTAACACCACGCTGGCGGCGGCGACGCTGCTTGTGCTCAGTATGTCATCCTGTGCCGGTCCATCTGACACCGGTCAACCATCCAGTGCCCCGGCGGCCTGGGTTTCCTACACAACTCCGGACGGTTCCCTCGTGTTCGAGCATCGGGCGGACTGGAAGGTGCAGGAGGAACCTGCCCTCGCCAATGACCCGGCCGGCGGGATTTCCGTGCAGGTGAAAGACGCCGGGGGAGACATGGTTGCGCGTCTGGACACCGGACTCATTGCCGATTTGATTTGTTCGGACCCGGATGTGGACGTCCAATACACCGAATACGACACCGAGCCCATGCCGGAATTGGAGTCCATACAGGGCACTGAGCAGCGGTTTGTTTACCGTTCCATTGCCCCGTCATCTCCGGACCGCGGCGAACCGGTGGCCACTTATGCCGTCATCAGTGAAACAGGCGACCGAGGCCAGTGCGGCCTTTTTGATTTCTTCACCTTCACCGAATCCAGCGGCGGCCGTTTTGCCGGAGCATACCCCTCGGACGAATTAGCGCCGGGGCAGTCCTATCTTGATGGTGCTGCCGCCTATGTTGATTCTGCCGAATTCCGCGATGTGAAGCGGATGCTGGTGTCCTTGCGGGATACGGATTGAGTTCCCTTTAGGAGAGCGAGTTTTCGGATTCCTCTGGTGCCCTGTGGATAACTCCGTATGCTGTGGCTCATCCTGCGTACTATTGGCGTCACTCACAGTCCCGCACCATTTTGCCCTGGGGGTTCTCGAAATGTTCCGTACCGGTGTTCGTCATGTTGACTTTTCCGTCACCAGACCTGCCGCCCGAATGGGTGTGCTCGGACTTGCTGCTGTTTTGTTGTTGGGCGGGTGCTCAGGGGCTAACGACGATCCCGGTGCTGAGGCGGCTGAAGGCAGTTCCAGCAGTGCGACTCCCAGCAGCACTGCCGGCGCTGACGACGATGCGAGCGAGTCGGCTTCTCCAACCCCGACGCCTACCCAGACTGCTGCTTACAAGCCCGCTTCTGCTGAGGGCCCTGCCGAGAACGTTCCCTTGCCGGTCATGCCGGAGCTTGCGAAGCAGGAGTCCAAGGAAGGTCTCGAGGCTTTCGCCGAGTACTGGTACTCGCTGGTCAATTACGGGTATGAGACCGGTGATCCAGGTCCGGTTCGTGCCGTTAGCGATGATAGTTGTTTCAATTGTCAGAGTTATTACCGAGTTCTTGAAAGTGGATATGCAAATGAGGATTGGATGTCCGGAGCAAGATTACACCTGCAGGATGTAAGTTCAAACTTTGTTGAAACCGACAAAGGAGCCTTCCAAGCGACAACGCTTATCATTCAAGATGACTTGCAATACTACAGTCCGACGGGATATGTCGGATCAGATCCGGGAAACGCTTTACCTGCCGTTCAGTTGATGGAAGCTGTTTATACCTCGAATGGATGGTACGTCGTAACCCTCGTAACTATTGAAATGTGAGGAGCCATACTGTTGAAACATTATTGGCGAATAACAGTCGTTGCCCTCATATGGATCGTGGTCAACGGCACCTCAGTTCTTCCGGTCAGCGCTGCGGACGGAGAAGGCGGTTGGGCTCCAGGGGGAGTCGAGGGCGTCGTCCGCCAGAAAGACCCAAAGACAGGGAACATCGTCCCTGTAAACGTGGGAACACCAGACAGTTTGCAGGGATTCTACTACCGCCCGGTCTGTTTCGATGAGGAAAACGGCGACATCGACTGCTTGGCGGGCCAGCCCGTGGAATGCGACGCTGCCCCAGATGGCCAGTATGTATGGTGGCACAGCGGTTTGAAGGCAACTCCCCGCGAGACCTGGCCCAGATACGGTGACACCCCTACCTGCATCTATACCTCGGATCCTGACGAAGTCGCCGCCGAGCTCGTCGGACTGGTCCTCACCGAGTTTCAGACGGCACCAATTGATCCTGGCCGGTTTACCTTGCAGCCGAGCCCTTTTTCGTTGGTAAACATGCCCACAAATCTTTATGCCGAGGCTTGGTCTCAGACATTCGACATGACATTGTTGGGGCAAACCATCCGTATCGAAGTGCGGCCTACCGAGTATGAGTGGAATTACGGAGACGGAACCATATATGGGCCGTCATCGCAGCCAGGGGGCCCGCTTCCGGAGGACCTAATGGGGGACGAAACGGAAACAAGCCATATTTACGAGGAGCCCGGTGACTATTTTGTATCCGTCGCCGTTTACTTCTCCGGCAAATATTCGGTCAACGGCGGACCGATGATACCCATTGACGGGCGTGCACTGGCCTTCCCTCCAACGCAAACCGTTAGCGTCTGGAAAGCAGAATCGCGCAGCGTGGCTGACAATTGCCTGGTAAACCCTGCCGGCTTCGGCTGTTAGCTGCCCGAGACACCGGGCCGCGGCACCCGGAAAAGCGTCCGCGGATCCTGTAACCGCGCAGGGTAATCAAAATCGGATCGGGGAACCTGCCCGGTAACGGTCACCGAGCGAGATGCGGTGTCGTTCGTCAACCGCACCGGCCCCACGGTCCCGGTAAGCAGCACCGAGCGGTCGGCGCCCAGCAGAACCACGTCGTCGCCGTCGTCCATGTCCTCCAGGAAACGAACCAGCTGCCGGCCCTTCTTGCCGGAAATCGGGGTACCTTTCGCTGACAGCATCGGCAGCACAATGGTTGGCTGATCGGATGTGCCCGGGGCGGGCCGGGCAACCCAGACCGTATCGCCGTCGGGCTCCGCAGGCAGCTCGGGACGCTTCGGCTCGGGCCACACGTACGGCAGGCCGCCCCGGGTGTCCGGAAACAGCGGCCCGTAAATATCAGGGGACTTGATGATCAAGTTGGACCGGTGGCTCTCATGAAACGCCGGGTCGCCGAACCACGGAGGCATATCGACGTCATCGTCCCCGGCTTCGGGAGCAAACTCCAGAATCTGATCAAAGACGGTGTCGGCGTGCCCTCGGGCAGTCCATTCCCGGGTCATCGCGAGCCCATAAGCCGTCAACGCCGGAACATGCCCCATCCACATCTTCATGGCGGGATGGCTCTGCCAGCCGTAATCCGGGATGACCAGGGCGCGCAGCACCTGAAGTGTCTCCACCCGCTGTTTGCCCAGCCGTGCCTGGTCAAGGACGCCGGCACTGCGGCTGAAGCTGTCATACGGCAGGAACGTTTGCACGGAATCAGTGTGTCATTTTCCGGGGCCGTCGGCGGTCAGGGACGCAGTGAGAATGAAATCGCGGAAGATGTGGGGCCCGACGCCGAAGCTTCGCCGTCCCGCCTCGGCAAATCCGCTCTTGCGGTAGAAAGCCTGGGCGCGGACGTTCAGGTCATTCACCCCCAGCCACAGTGATCGGTACCCAGCCGCTGCTGCCGCGTCCTTCGCCGCCTGCATCAGTGCAGCAGCCAGACCGGAACCGTGCGCTGCCGGGTGGACATAGCACTTGGAGAGTTCCGCCGCGGGTCCGGGAACATGCTGCAGGACTTCAGTAACTTCAGGGTCGGCGGGCGGGGCAAGAACCAGGAGTGCATATCCGCGGATGTGGCCGCGTTCCCGGACCACCAAAACCCGTTTGGCGGGATCGGCCAGATAGTCCCGAAAGCGCTCCTCCGACAAATTGGCCGCAACAAAGGCAGCGCTGTCCTCCTGGCTAACCGCCGGGGGACAGGCCAGAGGGAAGGTCAGGGCTGCGAGCGCCGCCAGCTCAGCTGCGTCGTCTGGATGTGCGGCAGAAACGGAAACGGTCACGGGTCCCAGCTTAGGCATTCAGCCGCCATGACGAGCCACTGCTAGTACTCCGCGTACATTTCGCCAACCCGCAGCTGCGCATCCGTCCGGTTGTCCGGGCCGGGAAGCGGACACGCCCAGGCCTCGTCATAGGCGCACGACGGGTTGTACAGAAAGTTGAAATCCAGAATGAGGCTCCCGGGGGCCGCACCGGGGCCGAGGTCCGCACCCTTGATCGTGTCCAGCAGGTACCGGCCGCCGCCGTAGCTTCCTCCGTCCGTTCCGGAAAGGCCGTCGCGCAGGGGAAGGAAAATCCCGCCCCCGTAGGATGCCAACCGCCACACGGCGAGCCGGCCCACGCCGTCGGCGTCCACCGTGCCGAGCCGGACAAACGGCACCACTCCGTCCGTTCCCGTCTGGACGTTCATTTCCTGGCCCGCGCCGTCGTTGTCGATCACGGCGTCGCAGCGCAGGTCGGGATCGTAGCCGCCGATCTCCAGGCCCCGGAAACGCTCCTTGGCGTGCGCCTTCAAAGGGGACGCCGGGTGTTCAGCGAAGAGCCTGTCCCGTTCAGCGCGCCACAAACCATGGGCGTACGACGGCGACACCTCCTGGGAGGTGAGCCGCACCTGGGCGTACAGGTTGAAGACGCGACGGCGCCAGTCCGCTGTCTGAAGGACCTTGACGGGGGAGACCATGGGTTCAGCGTAGTGTGTTCGGGGTGACTATCGGACTCCTCATCGTCGTACTCGTAGCCGTTTTTATAGGCGCCATTGCCCAGCGGATTGCAGGTCTTGGCTTTGCCCTGCTGATTTCCCCGTTTCTGGTGATCATCCTCGGCTCACACGGCGGCGTCCTGATGGTCAACGTCTGCGGGCTGGTCTCCTCGTCCCTGATCATGCTCCGGGTCCGGAAAGACATTGATTGGAACATGTACCGGTGGTTGGCCATCCCGGCGGTGTGCGGCAGTATTCCAGCCTCAGTGGCAGCGGTGTATCTGCCCTCGGCGCCGATGGCAGTCGTTGTTGGCGCAGTCGTCCTGGTGGCGTTGACGGCTTCGCTGCTGATGCAGCGCACCTCGGTGACGGTGACCGGAAATGCGCCCAAGGCCGTAGCGGGCTTTATCGCCGGGATCACCAACGCGGTGGCGGGCGTGGGCGGTCCCTCGGTGAGCGCCTACGCCCTCATGGCCCGCTGGCCGCAGCGCTCGTTCGCCGCCACCCTCCAGCCATTCTTCGTCACCATTGCCGTTGTCACGCTGACCGCCAAGCTGTCTCTGGACCCCGGGCAGATGCCACCGTTCGAACCATGGGCCTGGGCGCTGATCGCGTTGATGATTATCGGCGGCATCTATGCGGGAGAGAAGCTGCAGCGCTTCATCCGCGATGACCAGGCGCGTGCCGCCGTCGTCATCTTTGCGTTCTTCGGTGCCGCGGCCGCGCTGGCCAAGGGCATTCTCGACCTCGCGGCCTAAGCGGCGCCGACACGGCCGCTCCTGAGCCGCCCGCCGTGCGCTGAATGGGACGATAGGAGAGATGAAACTCTTTACCCGCCCGAAATCCTCGGGTGTCCTACCCATGCCCTTGTGGCTGCAGGGAGTGGTCGAACTTGGCCAAGCTGCAGTCCTCTCCGCCCTGCTGATATTCCTGCCGCTGATCGGCGTCTGGTTTGCCGACGGCTTTACCGACCGCGACTTCGCATCGCTGGCCAGGTTGGGCGGGCAAGGCTGGCTCCTGATCCACGGCGTACCGCTGAACCTGACCTTCCCAGCTGGAACACTGGCCGCAGATGAAACCACGGGAGTGTTGTCCCTGATTCCCCTGGGCCTGACCCTCATTCCGTTTTTCCTGTCCTGGCGGGCGGGGCGGCGTTTAGCGAAGGCCTCTTACACGGATCAGCTGTGGCAGGCGCTGCTGGGCGCGCTCGGAACCTACGCCCTCCTGGGCTGGGCGGCGGCTTATTTCTCCGCCAACGACGACGTCTCCATCTCGGTGACGGCAGGAGCCCTGGTGCCGCTCATCGCTGCGGGGCTGGGACTGGTTATCGGTGCGCGGCGAGAGTCGGGTTCCTGGGTGCGTCTCATCGGCGTGGACCTGACCGACTGGATCTCCCGCACAAGCCAGCACTCGCGCTGGGCCGGATCCTACGTGTGGGCTGTCATCCGGGCCGGCGCCGTCGGCATCACCGCTGCCCTGGGGCTTTCCGCCCTGCTTCTCACCGCTGCCCTGGTCATGAGCTGGGCGGACATTGTGTCGGTCTATCAGCATCTGGACGCGGGCATCATCGGCGGCACCGTCCTGACCGTCGTCGAGCTCGGTTTGATGCCCAACTTTGCGGGCTGGGCACTGGGCTGGACCTCTGGCGCGGGGTTCGCCATCGGTACGGGCAGCGTCATCAGCCCACTCGAAACCACGGTGGGACCGCTGCCGGGGATTCCCTTGCTGGCAGCCCTGCCCACTGGTGGAATGGAATACGGAGCAGCAGCGCTCATGCTGCCCGTTGTCGCAGGCATTCTGGCCGGCTGGTGGTTCCTGCGCGAGGGTGAGAACCACTTTGATGAGTGGCTGTCCCTGAAGATCAGGGCGCGCTGGTTCACGGCACCGGTATCCACGATCCTGCTGGGCGCCTTTGTCGGGCTGGTCTCGGGAATCCTGGCCGCGGGAGTGGTACTGATCACCGGGGGCTCAGCCGGGGTTGGCCGCTTTGTCGAGGTTGGCGCAGATCCGCTGTGGACGGGCTTGTGGATCGCGGCCGAAGTGGCCGTGGGCGTCGTCGTTGGTTACGCCGTCGGGCCCTGGCTCGAACGCGAGGAGCGCTGAGGACGACGGCGGCTGGCCGGGCTTAGCCTGGCCAGACCCGGCCGCGCGGACTTAGCCCGGCAGGATGCCGTTGGCGAACTCCGACTGGCACTCCTGCTTGGCCTGCATGGTCAGTGCCTTGCTCATGCAGGTTTCCAGTTTCTGGGTGCTGTCCCACGTTGCAACGGCCAGACCGAGACCGAGAGTCATCACCACTGATGCCGCCAGGCCCAGGGCCGTGATGAACATCTGGGCCGGGCCCATGCCGAAGCGCACCACCTTGATGAGGGTGAGGACACCGACGACGACGGCGGCAAGGGCCAGGGCGAGGGGCACGAGCTTCCATGGCAGCGCCAGCCCGGAGGTGAGCAGCACGGCAACAACGAGGGCCAGGAAGATCCGCAGATACCCGCGGGTGTCCTGCTTCTGCTCGTCCGTTGCCGGCGTCTTCTGCGGTGCCGGCTGCAACGGCGAGGGAGTCTGATCAGGGGTACGGCCGTCGTTGTTCATGGTTTAACCCTAGGGGACGCCTGAGCCTAAGGTTGACGCATGCGCATCGTTGTTCTCGTGTCCGGTACCGGTTCCAACCTTCAAGCCGTCTTGGACGCTGTCTCGGAAGGGGCCCTGGACGTCGAAATTGCCGCCGTGGGAGCGGATCGTCCCGGCACCTTTGGAGTGCAGCGCGCTGCTGACGCAGGCTGTGACACCTTCGTCGTGAACTTCCGCGATTACCACCAGCGTTCCGACTGGAACCTTGCACTGACGGAAAAGGTGGCGTCTTACGATCCTGACATCGTGTTGTCGTCCGGTTTCATGCGCATCGTCAACGAGCACTTCATCAATACGTTTGAAGGCCGCTACATCAACACCCACCCTGCCCTGCTGCCTTCCTTCCCCGGCGCACACGGCGTCCGTGATGCCCTGGCCTACGGGGTCAAAGTCACCGGCTGCACCGTGCATATCGCCGACACCGGCGTGGACACCGGGCCGATCCTGGCCCAGGCCGCGGTGGAGGTGCTCGACGGCGACACCGAAGAGACCCTGCACGAGCGGATCAAGATCCAGGAGCGCAGGCTCCTCTTGGAGACCCTGCGGCGGATCAGCGCCGAGGGCCTTCCGGTTTCGCGGACGCCTTAGTCCAGTGCGGCGCCCTTGGTCTCGGGCGCAAAACGCAGCATCCAGGCCACGGCCAGAATCACCAGGACACCAGCCAACGCGAAGGAAAGCGGCAGTCCGAGGTAGGGCCACATCACGGACACAAAGATGAGCGGACCCAGTCCCGCGCCAATCCGGGAAACCGTCGATGCCCATCCGAATCCGCTCCCGCGCAGTTCAGTGGGGTAAAGCTCGGAAATGTAGGCGTAAAGCACCGGAATGGCTACCTGAACAACAAAACCGTAGGCGAGTAGCCACGCCGTGGCAGCGGCGGGAACATCCAGGACCAGGGCAACGATGACCAGGATGGCCGCTGAAAGCGGCCCCGTCACGGCCAGGATCCACTTGCGTCCAACTCGTTCAACCAGCAGCGCGGCCGCAATAACTCCCAAGAGTCCGACGGCGGCCATGCCTGACGTGGTGAGGAAGGCCGCGTATTCCTTGAAGCCCGCATCCACGAGGATTTTCGGCATCCAGGTCAGGGCCAGGTAGTAGACCAGCAGGATGGTGAAGAAGAGCGACCACGCCGCAACCGTGATTTTCCAGCTGTACCGCCAAAGGTCTGACAGCTGGGTGACAACAGATCCCATGGAGAACTTGGCTGCCGCTTCGGGTGCGGGAAGACGCCACTGTTTTACGTCGGATCCGGTGCTTGCGATCAAGTCATTTATGACGGTCTCTGCCTCCGCTGTGCGTCCCTTGCGGACCAGGAAAAGAGGTGATTCGGGGACCGACCGGCGGACCCAGAACACGAGCAGCGCAGGGAGCACCATGATCAGCATGGTGTACCGCCAGTCAGCGAATGTGGCCATGATCAGGGCCGACGTCGCTCCGCAGAGTGCAGCGCCCACGGGCCACCAGCCGTCCATTGCCGTGAGGACCCGGCCGCGCTGCTTACGGGGAGTGAACTCGCCCACCAGCGCGTAATCCACCGGCACGCAGCCACCCAAGCCGAACCCGGCCATAAACCGGAAGATGCAGAACCAGACGATGTCGGGGGAGAAGGCACCCAAAACGGTAAAGAGGGAGAACACGAGGAGTGTGGCGGTGAAAGCCTTCTTGCGGCCGATGGCATCGGCGATGGAGCCCCACACAAACGCTCCAATGGCCATGCCCAGCAGGTTTGCCGTGCCGATCCAGGCTGCCTGTGCCGGTTCCAAGGCCCAGTGCTTGGACAGGAGTGGAATCAGGACGCCGTTGAGCGTGACATCCCAGGCATCGAACATGAAACCCAGACCGCCAATGATGAAGATACGCCCCTGCACCTTCCACTTCCAGGGCAGGTCCTGGACCACCTGATCGCCGGTGGGCAGGGTGTCAGTGGTTGTCATGAGTGGGGTGGCCTTCCGTGAGGCTGGCGGGCGGGGAGGGCCGGCCCTCTTGGCTGGTCCGAGGAAACTGTACAACGCCGGCCGGACGATACGGCAAAGCACCGTATCGGACAGCAAAAAGAGGATTGAATGGGAGGCCGCGCATACGGACCGTCGTGGGGATGGAAGACATTCCCTGGAAGCGGGTCTCGGGTAACTGCTGTGGAGTTTTCGAGTATGAGACCAGTATGCATAACTCCCGGAAAATAGGGCCTGGATCACTAAAATAGAAGACATGTACTACTCCACAGGAAGCGACGACGGCGGAACGGCCGGCCCGGTTGCCGTGCCGGGTGCCGTCCCGGGCGCCGTGCCGGTTGACGGCACGGGCGCAGTCCCGGGTCCCGTCCCAAGTGTCGCTCCGGGTGCCGGGATGCTCGTGGAGTTGGAGGCTGCGGAACGCGTCCGGTTGATCGAGGAAATCCGTGCCCTCGAAGACCTCAAAGGGGCTATTGCTGCCGCCCAGGCCCGCGCCGCTGCGGCCTTTGACACATCCACCCGCCGTGCCCAGGCCGCCGCGGGACTGAAAGCCGGGCAGCTGGGCAAGGGTGTGGCCGCCGAGATCGCTTTGGCCCGCCGGGAGTCCCCGCATCACGGAGGCAAACTGCTGGGCTTGGCCCGGATCCTGACCACGGAAATGCCTCACACCCTGACCGCGCTCTCGGCCGGGGTGATCAGTGAGTGGCGGGCTACCTTGTTGGTTCGGGAGGCCGCGTGCCTGTCCCTGGCGGACCGGCAGGAAGTGGACCGGCAGGTCGCCGGGAACCTGGCCGAGCTCGAGCAGCTCGGAGACCGGAAGCTGATCGCCAGGATCAAGTCCCTGTCCTACGGCCTGGATCCGCACGCGGTGGTCAACCGTGCCGCGCATGCTGTTGCGGAGCGGTTTGTGTCCTGCCGTCCGGCACCGGACACCATGACGTATCTGACCGCGCTGCTGCCGGTGGCCCAGGGGGTGGGAGTGTATGCGGCGCTGACCCGGGAAGCGGACCGGTTGCGGGCGGCCGGGGATCCGCGCACGAAGGGCCAGATCATGGCCGACACGTTCGTGGAACGGGCCACCGGACAGGCCAGGGCTGAGGATGCCCGGATCGAGGTGCAGCTGATCATGACCGACCAGGCCCTGCTGCACGGAATCCTGCCCGCAGACCCAACAAACACCCGTCCCGCAGCTGGCCCCGGTCCGCACGACGCTCCGGACGGCGCTTCGGACGACACTGATGCTGTTCTGGTTCCGACAGCGGGGAGCGGCTGGAGCGGGAACCGGAACACCCACCGGGCCGGGGCCGGTGTCATTCCCGGAACCGCGTCTGGCCTCACACCCGCTACACAACCAGAGCCTCTGGTTTCTGCGGAATCGGCCGCCGCCGGGCAGGAGGCCCCGTTTGTTCCCGACGGGGCGGAGCCGGCGGTGCTGGCCGGTTATGGAATGGTTGCGGCGCAGTGGGCCAGGGACCTGATTCGCGGATCCCAGCCGGACCAGGCTGAGGCCGAGACTAAAGATGCCGCTAAAAGCAGTGGCGCCCGGAACGGCAGAACTGGTTGGAGCAGCTGGGGAACACCACCCCCGCGCCCGGACCCGCACACCGAAGTCTGGCTCCGCCGCCTCTACACGTCCCCAACCAGTGGGCAGCTCACCGCCATGGATTCCAGGGCGCGGTTGGTGCCGCACGGTTTGGCCCGGCTGATCGCAGCCAGGGACCAGGTCTGCCGCACACCCTGGTGCGGGGCACCGATCCGGCACTACGACCACATCAAACCCGTCCACGCCGGCGGCACCACCAACGCCGAGAACATCCAGGGCCTGTGCCAGGCCTGCAACCAAGCCAAGGAAGCACCCGGCTGGGAGGCACGCCCGGTCGAACTTGCCGCTGACCGCGGTCGGTTTACCGGCTCAAGCCGGCACTTGGTGGTCACCTCGACTCCCACCGGTCACCGATATCTGTCCTCAGCGCCGCCCCTGCCGGCAACGGCAGCAGAGGCCGCGGCTGCACCGGGAGGCAGAGGGAGAATCCGGCAGCAGCATCCACCCGCGCTTCACACTCCGTCCCGCAAGGTCGTGTGACCTAAACTGGTGCCACCGACACCCCCCACTTTTGGAGAATTTGAGTGAGCTCACAGCCGCTGAACCGTATTCCTATCCGCCGGGCCCTGATCTCGGTCTACGACAAGACGGGGCTGACCGAACTCGCTCAGGGTCTCGCCGCCGCCGGAGTGAGCATCGTTTCCACGGGTTCCACCGCGAAGCAGATCGCCGCGGCAGGGGTTGAAGTCACTGAAGTTGCTGACGTCACCGGATTTGCGGAATGCCTCGACGGCCGGGTCAAGACACTGCACCCCCGAATCCATGCCGGGATCCTGGCTGACCGCCGCCGCGAAGACCATGTCGCCCAGCTGGAAGACATGGAAATAGAGCCTTTTGACCTGGTGGTCGTGAACCTCTACCCGTTCGTGGAGACCGTGAAGTCCGGAGCAAGCCAGGACGAGGTTGTCGAGCAGATCGACATTGGCGGACCGTCCATGGTCCGCGCCGCTGCAAAGAACCACCCTTCCGTTGCCGTCGTGGTGGACCCCGATAAGTACTCGGACGTTGTTGCGGCAGCCGCTGAGGGCGGTTTTGACCTGAACCAGCGACGCCGGCTGGCCGCCGAAGCCTTCGCCTCCACCGCTGCTTATGACACTGCCGTAGCTGCGTGGACCGCGGAACAGTTTGGTGACGGCACCGCCGAAGGCGCCACCTGGCCCGCCTACACCGGCCTGGCCCTGGAACGTTCGGAAGTGCTGCGTTACGGGGAAAACCCGCACCAGGACGCTGCTCTGTACGTGGATAAGAGCGCCCTGCCCGGCGTCGCCCAGGCTGACCAGCTGCACGGAAAGGCGATGTCCTACAACAACTACGTGGACGCCGACGCCGCACTGCGCGCAGCCTTCGACTTTGACGAGCCGGCGGTCGCCGTCGTCAAGCACGCAAATCCCTGCGGTGTCGCAGTTGCTTCTCCGGACGCGGCCGACCCCATCGCGGATGCTCACGCAAAGGCGCACGCCTGCGACCCGGTATCCGCTTTTGGCGGTGTCATCGCAGCAAACCGGACCGTCACTGCCGGCATGGCCGCCACAGTGAAGGACATCTTCACCGAGGTTGTCATCGCCCCGGACTTCGAGCCGGAAGCAGTGGAAATCCTCTCCGCAAAGAAGAACATCCGCCTGCTGACCCTGCCTGACGGGTACGGCCGCAACGTGGCCGAATTCCGGCAGGTCTCCGGGGGCATGCTGATCCAAAAGACGGACAAGATGCAGGCGGAGGGTGACAGCCCCGAGAACTGGACCCTCGTGTCCGGCGCCGCCGCGGATGAAGCAACCCTTGCTGATCTGGCTTTTGCCTGGACCGCAGTGCGTGCCGCCAAGTCCAACGCCATTCTGCTGGCGCACAACGGTGCATCCGTCGGCGTGGGCATGGGCCAGGTCAACCGGGTGGATTCCTGCCGCCTCGCCGTCGAGCGCGCCAACACCCTTGGCGGGCCGGACGACGAACGTGCACGCGGTTCCGTCGCTGCATCTGATGCGTTCTTCCCGTTCGCTGACGGACTGCAGATCCTTCTTGACGCCGGCATCCGTGCCGTCGTCCAGCCCGGCGGATCCATCCGTGACAACGAAGTCATTGAAGCGGCCAACGCCGCGGGCGTGACCATGTACTTCACCGGCGCCCGGCACTTCTTCCACTAGGAACGCCGCCCGTCCGCCGTTACGCCCCGGGACCGCACGAGTAATCTGCGGTCCCGGGGTTTAGGGCGGCCCGAGTGGGCTGTGGCATAGTTGGACACAAATACAGACCAAAAAGACGGGCTCCGTCATGCCACAAGTCATGCTCCGGTGCCCACCAACACACAAGGAGATCGTGTGGCTGAGAAAATCAAGGTTGTGGGTTCTGTTGTAGAACTCGACGGCGACGAGATGACCCGCATCATCTGGCAGTTCATCAAGGACCGTCTGATCAACCCGTACCTGGACGTAGACCTGAAGTACTACGACCTCTCCATCCAGAACCGTGATGCCACTGACGACCAGGTCACCATCGACGCTGCCAACGCCATCAAGGAACACGGCGTGGGCGTTAAGTGCGCAACCATCACTCCGGACGAGGCACGTGTCGAAGAATTCGGCCTGAAGAAGATGTGGGTTTCCCCGAACGGAACCATCCGCAACATCCTCGGCGGCGTCGTTTTCCGTGAACCGATCATCATTTCCAACATCCCGCGCCTGGTCCCGGGCTGGAACAAGCCGATCATCATTGGCCGCCACGCACACGGCGACCAGTACAAGGCCACCAACTTCAAGGTTCCGGGCGCCGGCACCCTGACGCTGACGTACACCCCCAAGGACGGCGGGGAAGAAATCAAGACCCAGGTTGTCACCTACGGTGACGACGGCGGCGTGGCCATGGGCATGTACAACTTCAACGACTCGATCCGCGACTTCGCCCGGGCGTCCTTCGCCTACGGCCTGCAGCGGAACTACCCGGTGTACCTCTCCACCAAGAACACGATCCTGAAGGCCTATGACGGCCAGTTCAAGGACCTGTTCCAGGAAGTCTTCGACGCCGAGTTCAAGGACCAGTTCGAAGCAGCCGGCCTCACCTACGAGCACCGCCTGATCGATGACATGGTTGCCTCCGCGATGAAGTGGGAAGGCGGCTACGTCTGGGCCTGCAAGAACTACGACGGCGACGTCCAGTCCGACACCGTGGCACAGGGCTTCGGCTCGCTGGGCCTGATGACCTCCGTGCTGATGACCCCGGACGGCCAGACCGTCGAGGCCGAAGCAGCTCACGGTACGGTCACGCGCCACTACCGCCAGCACCAGCAGGGCAAGCCCACCTCCACGAACCCGATCGCTTCGATCTTCGCGTGGACCCGCGGCCTGATGCACCGCGGCAAGCTGGACAACACCCCCGAGGTCACCAACTTCGCCCAGACCCTTGAAGACGTTGTCATCAAGACGGTCGAATCCGGCAAGATGACCAAGGACCTGGCACTGTTGGTCGGACCGGACCAGCCGTACCTGACCACCGAGGAATTCCTCGCTGAGCTTGACGCCAACCTGAAGACCCGCCTGGGCTAAAGTCCGGACGCTTCAGCGCACGACGGCGGCGCCTCACCTTTCGGGTGGGGCGCCGCCGCTGGTTAAGTGGGTTCCTAGATGCCGGAGCCCTGGTCACCCGAAGAGCCCGCTCCGGAAGACCCGGACCCCGACCCTGACGACCCGGAGCCGGAGGACCAGGAATCAGACCCGGAGCCAGAGCCCGAACCCGACATTGAGCCGGAGGATCCTGAGCCACTAGCCGACGAGGTGACCGATTCCGAACTGGACTCACCGCTGATGGTGTTTGAATCCTTGTAGGAGGAAGACACCTCGATCTTGCGCGGCTTCGCCCGTTCGCTGACGGGAATCAGAACGCTGAGGACTCCGTTCTCGTACTTCGCGGAGATGCCCTCAATATTGATTCCCTGGCCGAGGTTCAGCTGGCGCAGGAAGGAACCGGACTCACGTTCCCGGGTCAGCCAGGTAACGGTGTCGCCGGCTTGGATCGTGCGTTCTGCACGGATGGTCAGCAACTGGCCGTCCACATCCACGTCGACTGAACCGGGATCGATGCCGGGCAAATCGGCATTCAGGATGTAATGGTCGCCCTCGCGGTACAGATCAATCGGCATCAACCGCAGCCGCTGCCGCGGGTCCAGCAGGGCTCCTGCCATACGGTCGAGCTCGCGGAATGGATCAAACTTCATGGCCATCTGTCATCAACTCCTAACGCCCACCTGCTCGGCAGGCGAATCGATATTCGGAACTTCAGAAGGGTCGATAACTTGAGTCACATCGGCTCAAGAATGAAATTAGATTAGCACTCGACATATGCGAGTGCCAGAACCGGAAGTGGTTTTGACGCCCAAACAGGCAAGATTTTTTCGCGGGCGCGGATCAGTCGACCGGCCACTCATGCACGGGGGCGTTCGTGTGCATGTTTTCCCAGTACCGCCGCGTCATTTCCGCGAGAGCGGGCCTGCGTTCCATGCCCTGGCTCTCAAGCCGGCGCAGATAGGCAATTTGCCAGGAGGCGCCGTTCTGCTCCGTGCGGGCTCGTTCCCGGATCACATCCAAGTACCGCCCAATGAGATGGTCGTCCACGCCAAGCTCGCGGAGCCCCTCCGCGGCTTGTGGAATCAGGTGGCGGATAATCAGTTCCGCCACAGGAGTCTCCCCAATGCCGGGCCAGTAGACGGTCGCTTCCAAGCCTGAACGGGCGCAGGCGAGGAAATTATCAGCCGCACTCTTGAAGGCCAGGCGGCTCCAGAGGGGGCGGTCGGCGGTGCGCAGATGGTGGACAAGTCCGTAAAAGAAGGCTGCGTTGGAAACAACGTCAAGCACGGTGGGGCCCGCCGGAAGGATCCGGTTCTCCAGACGCAGGTTTGGGGTGTGCTCCCCGGGATCATAGATGGGGCGGTTCCATCGGTAGACCGTTCCGTTGTGCAGGCGCAGCTCCGGGAGCAGGGGAGCCCCGGCTCCCGTGGATCCTCCGCTGCTGCGCGACAACTCGGGCAGAAGCGCAGGGAAGTAGCGGACATTCTCCTCGAACAAGTCAAAAATTGAGGTGATCCACCGTTCCCCGAACCATACCCGCGGCCGCACACCCTGATTCCTCATCTCGGGAGGGCGGGTGTCGATGGCCTGCTTGAAGAGTTCGATGCGGGTCTCATGCCAAAGGATGTGCTCCAGGAAAACCGGGGAGTTGGCCGCCAGGGCAACCTGTGGGGCGGCGATGATCTGGGCGGCGTTCCATGCCGGCGCAAAGTCCTCCGGGCTAACCTCAAGGTGAAGCTGCACCGAGGTGCACGCCGCCTCCGGAGCTATGTTCTTGGCGTAGAAGGACAATGGTTCAGCGCCCGGCAGGTCCACCAGCACGTCTTCGCCGCGTGCCTGCAAAACGGACGTGTTCAGTGCGGCGTAGCGCTTGCCCGCGCTGAGCCATTCCTTGTCCTCCAGCACCGCCGGCTGAAGTGTCGGCAGGATCCCGACCATGAGGATCTCGGTTTTAACATCGGCTGCCCGTGTGTCGGCACGGTTCAGCTGGTGCCGGAGAGAGTCTTCGAGGTCCCTGAGCCCGGAGCCCTTGATGGAAAGAGCGGGATGGTTCATCTCGATGTTGAAGGCACCGATCTCGGTCTGGAAGGCGGGATCCGCGATCTCCTCCAGGACGGCGGCGTTCCTCAGAGCGGGAGCGAAGTCCTGGGTCGTCAGATTCAGCTCAAGTTCGAGGCCGATGCTGCAGGTGTCGGCAAATTTGGCGGTGGAAAGATAACCGGCAAAGCGGTCCAGGTTTTCCAGCAGCCGCTGGCGGTAACGCGTGCGCTGCTCGCGGCTGTACGTTTTGCTGTTCACTTCGGCACCCATCGTCTGAAGATAACCATGGCCGCCGAAGGATGTATAGCTTTCGACGCGGTCAAACTCGAAAATGACGGGCGCACTGGGGGAGGGGCGCCCCGGCCGGGATGGGGGGAAACCGGCCGGGAAGCGCTGCTGGCCTAGGAGCGCAGGAGGCCCTGGAGGACATTGGTGGCCCGCTGCATCTCACCCTGCTGCGCGCCCATGACGATTACGGCGCCTGAAAATACCGGGATGGACCACTGCAGAAGCTTCAGCTGGCGCTGCGCCGATTTCAGCTCCTTGGACGCGGCCGGATGCGGTTCCGTGGCGCCAACGGCCCCCTCCTCGGAGTACTTCTCCACCTTTCGCCCCACTATGCCTGCATAGAGAGTCACCAGTGCGCCCACCACGGTGACACCGGTTTTGTAGACGGTTGAGGATCCAACGCCCTCCTGCTTTGCCACCCGGCCCTTGTTGTCGCCGATGAGCGCCAGGCCGGCTACGAAATGGGAGAGGATCGCGGCCGACTGGACCGGGGCCCATTTCTTCCATCCCAGGCTGGAAAGGCGCGTACGCTCCGCCGGGTCCTTGGCCTCGGCGGCCGCGCCGTTCAGGCCTATGGCGCCCATCAATGAACCTCCGAACCATGCTGCCGCAGTGAGGTCATGCACGGATCGGGCAAGCAGGTTTCCTGCCACTGGAATCTCCTCTGACTTCGAATGGGAATCGGTTCTCCTGACGGGCGGGGAATCGTGGTCGCCAGCAAACCACGCAGGCCTGAACCTGCACAAGGGCGTGGAGGTGAGAAAGGGGCCACCCTGCGATCACCTGCCGGCAGCCCGGAAAGTCTGTTGATAAGTGTACTTACTACCTCTTTACGGGATGGTAGTAAGTGTGCTTATCATCGGTTGAGCCGGTGGCTCTGCTTCATCGGCGCTGATTCTGATTCTTCATCCGTAACGATCCAGGAAAGAGAATGATGATGACGGAAAACGAGTGGCCCAGAGACGGAAGTCATGCCGCAACCACGGCGCAGGACCAATCATCCGAGGCAAAGTCCGCCAAAGCGGGCGCTGCCAAGGAACAGTCTGCTGGTCTCGCTCAGGATGCGGCGGGAAGCGCTCAGCACGTCGCTGAAACAGTCAAGTCCGAGGCCGCGGGCGTTGCCTCTGAAGTGACGGCCAACGCCAGGGACCTGCTTGACCAGGCGCGGACCGACCTCACCCATCAGGCGGGTGTTCAGCAACAGAAAGTTGCTGAAGGTCTTCGGTCCATGGCCGGCGAGCTGCATTCCATGGCCGAGAATTCCGATCAGCCCGGTGTTGCTTCGGATCTGGTCCGGCAGGCAGCTGAACGTTCATCCTCAGTTGCATCCTGGCTCGACAACCGCAACCCCGGCTCGCTGGTCGACGAGGTCAAGTCCTTTGCCCGGCAGCGGCCGGTCGCGTTCCTTGCCATTGCTGCCGGTGCGGGCTTCCTGGCCGGCAGGCTGAACAAGGGCCTCAGCGCCGGCGTGCCGGAAGGCCCGGCCGCGACAGGCACCGGACAAGCGACAGGCACCGGACAGGCGCCAGAGACCGGACAGGTGACAGGCGGACAGGCGCCAGGTGCCGGAACAGTGACAACCCCCGAAACGATCTATCCTCCCGAGCCTCCGGTCCAGCCCACCTACGCCGGGACGGGAACCGTTAATGCAGGGGGAGCGATGGACGATCCGTTCGCCACTGAACCCACGCACGCTGCAGGACGGCCACCGGTGTCTGACGATCAGCTGCCGGCGTCGGGGACCCGCGCCAGCGATCCGTTTAGCGGCGGTCGGCACTGATGAGTACCGAAATCCCTGAACCGCCGCCCACAAGGGCTGAGAGTACGTCTCTGGGAGACCTGCTGGGACAAGTGACGCAGGATATGTCCACGCTCATGCGCCAGGAAGTGGAGCTGGCGAAGGTTGAGCTGAAGCAGTCCGCCACCCGTGCGGGTAAAGGCGGCGGCATGTACGCCGGCGCCGCTGTGGCCGGCTACTTTGTCCTCCTGTTTCTTTCCATCGCCCTATGGCAGGCGCTCGGAAGCCTGATCGGGTTGGGCTGGTCGGGGCTGGTGGTGGCCGTGATCTGGGCAGTCATTGCCGCGGTCCTTGCCATGCGCGGACGCACTGAAATGCGGAAAATCAAGGGCATGCCCCAGACGTCGGAAACCCTGCAGGAAATTCCCGGAACCCTTAAACCGAATGAGGACCTACGATGAGCGAAAATCCCGATGCAATACGGGCAGACATTGAAGAGACCCGCCGCCGGCTGGGAAGCAATGTGGACGCCGTGGCGGACAAGGTCACTCCGTCGCATATTGTTCAGCGGCAGACCGACAAGTTGAAGGACGCCGTATCCGGCGTCAAGGACAAAGTGATGGGAGCTGCGGATTCCATGACCGACAAGGTTCAGTCCGGCACAGGTTCAGCGTCCGACGGCGTTTCGCGCGCCGGTTCGGCAGTCGGCGAGGCGCCGCAGAAACTTACGGCCAAGGCGCAGGGCAACCCCATCGCCGCCGGCCTTATTGCCTTCGGCGCGGGGCTGCTGGCGGCTTCGCTGATTCCCGCCAGTGAGAAGGAATGTGTTGCCGCGGACAACATCAAAACAGCGGCGGAGCCACTGACGACGCAGGTCACCGATACGGCGAAGGAAATGGCCCAGGGCCTCAAGGAACCCGCGCAGGAAGCCATGGAAAACGTCAAGGCGACTGCCACCGAGGCAGCACAGAACGTCAAACAGGAGGGCCAGGGCGCTGCCGGCGATGTAAAGAGCAAAGCCACTGATGCCCAGGACAACGTGCGCAACGCATAACCCGAAACGCCGAAAGCGGTCCTGCTGCTTGCGGGGCCGCTTTCTCCGTGCCCCCACCCGGAAAGGGGCAAACCCGAGAGCGTGCAAACGGGAGGCAGTGAAGCGGAAGAGTCTAGTGGTGGGCAGCCGGACGGACAGCGACGCCGTCGTTCGCGTAGCGCACGCCCATCTGGGAGCGGGCGTCATCAAACAGCCGCATGGTCTGCAGGGAATGGTCCCAGCTCATGGTGGGGGACTCCGGGAGCCCGGATTGGATGCAGCGGGTCGCTTCGCGCAGCTCATACGTGTATCCGTTGCCGACCTGCGGAAACCGTTCCACCCGCTGGTCGCCCAGCAATGGGGCAACGGTTAGCTCCACCGGATTGTGAAGCGGTGCTCCGGTCCGCAGCCAGCCTTTCGTCCCGGAAAAAGTAGCGGTCCGGGTGCCCAGAGAGAGGAGCGACGACATGAGCTGGGCCGCGGCGCCGGAAGGATAGGTCAGGAGCAGGGCGTTCTGCTGGTCAATACCAGCGCCGACGGCGGTCACGCCTTCCGGAAACCCCAGGGCCCCCACAGCCAGGGTCAGGGGATAAACCGTGAGGTCCAGCAGCGCCCCGGCCCCGGTCTCGGCACCCGAACGACGGCTCCCGGTTCCGGGCCCGTTTGGGAGCCCCAGATCCGCCTGCACCCATTGGATGTCGCCGAGCTCGCCGCTGGCCAGAATCTCCCAAATCCGGTTAACGCAGGGCAGGAACCGTGTCCACACCCCCTCCATCAGAAAGAGTCCCCGCGTGGATGCAATCCCTATGAGGTCCTCCGCTTCCCGGGCATTAGTGGTGAGCGACTTCTCGCAAAGCACGTTTTTCCCGGCCAGCAAGGCAGCCCTGGAGATCTCGTAGTGCTGGGCCTGCGGGGCAGCGACGTAAACGACGTCCACTTCGGGATCCTCGACCAGCTGGGTGTACCCCGGGGCCCTTGGCTTGTCGAAGACGGCGCTCGCCACTCCGAACTGATCGGCAAACTCGACCGCGGAAGCTTCGTTTCGGGAACTGACACACTGCAGGACCGCATCCTCCAGCCGGGCGATGTCCTCAGTGACTTTGGCGGCAATGTTGCCCGTCCCGACCACGCCCCATCTGAGCGTTCGTCCGGTTTTTCTTACCGGGCTGGGTGCCCCCGGAGCTGCGCACGGCGGGAGGGGAATGTGCGGAGCGTTCATGGTCCTCTTCTCTGAGAAACACGCGCAGGTGGGTCTCACTTCCTGCCGGTGCAGCTGCCCGGGGACTTCCTTGTCAGAGCTTCTGGCTACAGCTAAACCCCTCCCGCTGCAGGCGTCAACAGACGATCCCCGCCAGTGGTCTGCGCCCGTGTTATTGGCTGCTGGCCTGCTGCTCAACTTCCATGGCATCGCGGTGAGCCGCGGCCGTTGCGAGGTAATTGGCGGCATTGGCCTGCACCCCGGCAAACTCCTCATCGGTAAGCTGACGCCGTACTTTCGCCGGCACTCCAGCCACCAGGGACCGGGGCGGAATGACAGTGCCTTCCAGAACGACGGCGCCGGCAGCGACCAGGGAACCCGTGCCCACCACTGCGCCGTTCATGACGGTCGCGCTCATGCCGATCAGGCAGTCATCCTCAATGGTGCATCCGTGGACAACCGCGTTGTGGCCGATGCTGACCCGCTCGCCCACAGTTGTGGGGAATCCGGGATCCGCGTGGAGCACCACGTTGTCCTGCAGGTTGCTGCCGGTCCCGACGCGGATGGAATTGGAGTCGCCGCGGACACAGACACCGTAAAAGGCGCTGGAACCGGGTGCCATGTGGACGTCACCAATAAGCGATGCCGTGGGAGCAAGGAAAACGGACGGATCGATGTCCGGGGTCCGGCCCCGGAGCGGAATAACGTATGCCATGGGGCCAGCCTAGCCGGATGCCGCGGAGCGGACCGCGTTAGTTGAAGACGATGGTCCGCTTCCCGTCCAGCAGGACGCGGTGCTCGGCGTGCCACTGGACGGCCTTTGACAGTGTCCGGCCTTCAACGTCGCTGCCCAGCGCAACCAGCTGCGAAGCGGACCGGGCGTGGTCAACGCGGATGACCTCCTGCTCGATGATCGGTCCCTCATCGAGGTCCGAGGTCACATAGTGGGCCGTGGCCCCGATGAGCTTCACGCCGCGTGCGTGGGCCTGGTGGTAGGGGCGGGCGCCCTTGAACGAGGGCAGGAACGAATGATGGATGTTGATGGCCCGGCCGGAGAGATCCTGGCACAGCTCGTTGCTGAGGATCTGCATGTAACGGGCCAGCACCACCAGCTCGATGTCCAGGTCCCGCATCAGCCCGCGCAGCTGGTCTTCCGCGGCTTCCTTGCCACCGGGGACCACCGGGATGTGGTGGAACGGAACCCCGTAAAACGCGGCCAGTCCGGCGAGGTCCTGATGGTTGGACACGATGGCCGGGATCTCGATGGGCAGCGTCCCGGCGCGCTGCCGGAAGAGGAGGTCGTTGAGGCAGTGTCCGGACTTGGACGCCATGATCAGCGTGCGCACCGGCGCTCCGGCCACGTGCAGCTGCCAGTCCATGCCAAAGGCCTGCGCCACCGGAGCCAGGGTTTCCCGAACTTCGGAGTGGGTCCCGGGAGCCGTGAAATCGACGCGCATGAAGAACGTTCCCGATTCGGGGCTGCCGTATTGCTGGGATTCGGTGATGTTTCCCTGTGCGGCCACGAGACCGCCGGATACGGCATGGACTATTCCTGCCTGGTCCGGGCAGGACAAGGTCAGGGTGTAGGCGGGAGCTTTGGATGCTGCGGCTTCGGCTGCCGGGGAAGCGGGAATGTCGGTCACCATCCAAGGTTACCCGCCGTGGAGCACCTCCCTTAGGCTAAGGAAATGGACGTAACTTTCATGCCGCTCTCCGATAAGGATGTCGAAGAGCTGGTCAAGTTCCTCACCACCAACAGTTTTCCTTACCACCGGATCACAGCGCCGTCTGAGGAGCTGGTGCGTCAGCTGGTCATGGACGGCCGGTTCGAAGCCGACGACGTCCGCACCTATTGGGTGTACGGAGACAACCACCGGCTGGGCCTGGTCATCGTGGAACGCCTGCAGAGCCAGTGCCCCACCTTTGACCTCCGGCTGGTGGAGGAAGCCCGGGGGCAGGGAGCAGGTGTCCCGGTGCTCCGGGCCCTTACCGGGCTGGTTTTCGGCAGTAAGCCGCAGGCGCACCGGTTTGCCGGCCGGACCCGCGAGGACAACGTCGCGATGCGCAAGACCTTTCTGCGCGCTGGCTTCCTCAAGGAAGCCCATTACCGGGAGGACTGGCTGCTGGACGACGGAACCCGGATTGCGTCGGTTACCTACGCAGTGCTGCGCCGCGACTGGGAACAGGGGACCCGGACGGAATTCTCCTGGGAGGATTTGGAGTAGCAGGCAGCCCGAGCAGCTCCAATGCCCCCAGGGCTGCCGCCCGCCCGGCCCGCGTGGCGCCAAGCGTCGAGGCGGACTCGCCGTAGCCCACCAGGAACAGCTGCGGCAACTTCTTCACCTGCGGTCCGTCCATGCGGATGCCGCCTCCGGATTCGCGCAGCTTCAGGGGCGCAAGATGGTCCAGCGCCGCACGAAAGCCCGTGGCCCACAGAATGACGTCGGCCTTCACGGCGCTGCCGTCGGTGAAGACCGCCCCGTCCGCGGTAACCCGGGCGAGCGGGCCGCGGGAGATGAGGACGCCGTCGTCGATCCCCGCCTGGTACTGGGGAGTCAGCGGCAATTTGGTGGCCGCAACAACGCTGAGCGGGGGCAGCCCGGCGCGGGTGCGCTCGCTGACACGCTGTTCCACGTCCCTGCCCCACTCCGCGTCGAAAGGCGTGCGGGTGAACTCAGGCGGGCGGCGGGTGGACCACACCGTCTGCGCGCCGGCGTCGTTCAGCTGAAGCAGGAACTGGACCGCGGACGTTCCGCCGCCGACCACCAGGACGCGCCGGCCGGCAAAGTCCGCGGCGCTGCGGAAGTCATGGGTGTGCAGTTGGACGCCGCGGAAGTCTTCCCGTCCGGGGTAGTGCGGCCAGTACGGTTTGTCCCACGTTCCGGTGGCGTTGATAACGGTCCGAGCCCGCCACGAGCCGCGGTCGGTGTCGATCCGCAGCAGCCCGTCCTCCGCGGTACTGACTTTCAGCACCCGGACCGGGCGCTGTACCTGCAACTCGAACTCGGCCTCGTATCCGCCGTAGTAGCGGCTGACAACGGACGACGCCGGCTCCCGGGGGTCGGGAGTGCCCAGGGGCGAGCGCGGAAGGTCATGGATGCCGTGGGCGGCACCGAGTGTCAGCGAATCCCAGCGGTGCCGCCATGCCCCTCCGGGTCCTTCGTTGGCGTCGATCACCACGAACCCGGTTCCGGCCGCCAGCCCGCGGCGCTGCAGATAATACGCCGCGCTGAGCCCTGCCTGGCCCGCGCCGATTACCGCCGCGTCCACCGTTTGGTCCTGCATCATGCGCCCGTCCTTCATCAAGATGCCTGTCCTCCAGGCACGTCTTTACCTGCAGGCTTCAACCCGCAAACCCCCGGCGCCTATTCCGTGTGACTTCCGCGGGACCCTCTTGGACGCATTTGGGTGCCCGCCGGATGTGATCCGGTACGATGAAAAAGTCGCAACTGGCGTTAGGTGGGCCACCACCAGGGAGCGGCCAAGCATGACAGACCACGGATCGCACGCCTGGGCCGGAGGTCAAGCCACCATCTGTCTGTTCACCCGGACGCTTTGTTGTTTCAGAGTGCGGGAGTGCGCCGGCAGGTAGCCTGACCCATAGAACCCCTTCCCAGGAGATCCTCGTGAGACTGTCAACCCAACCCGTGACCGACGCGAAGCTATCCGACGTCGACCCGGAAATCGCCGCCGTCCTGAATGATGAGCTGGCACGCCAGCGCAATACCCTGGAAATGATCGCGTCGGAGAATTTCGCCCCGAGATCGGTCCTGGAAGTCCAGGGATCCGTCCTGACGAACAAATATGCCGAGGGCTATCCCGGCCGGCGCTATTACGGCGGCTGTGAACATGTGGATGTTGCCGAGAACCTCGCGATCGATCGGGTGAAGTCCCTGTTCGGCGCCGAGTTCGCCAACGTCCAGCCGCACTCCGGAGCATCGGCCAACGCTGCCGCGCTGGCTGCGATGATCAAGCCGGGCGAAAAGCTGATGGGCCTGAACCTGGCACACGGCGGGCATCTGACCCACGGCATGAAACTCAACTTTTCCGGCAAGCTCTATGAAGTTGCCGCCTACGGCGTGGACGAGCAGACGCACCGGGTGGACATGGACAAGGTCCGGGAGCAGGCGCTCGCGGAACGTCCGCAGGTTATTGTGGCCGGCTGGTCCGCCTATCCCCGCCACCTCGACTTCGAGGCATTCCGCTCCATCGCCGATGAGGTTGGCGCCTACCTGTGGACGGACATGGCGCACTTCGCCGGTCTCGTTGCCGCTGGCCTGCACCCCAACCCGGTTCCCGCCTCCGACGTCGTTACGTCCACTGTCCACAAGACCCTGGCGGGTCCGCGCTCCGGCATCATCCTGGCGAAGGAACAGTACGGCAAGAAGCTGAACTCCAGCGTGTTCCCGGGCCAGCAGGGCGGTCCGCTGATGCATGTCATTGCCGCCAAGGCTGTGGCCTTCAAGATCGCCGGATCCGAAGAGTTCCGGGAACGGCAGGAACGCGTCCTGGAAGGTGCCCGGATTGTTGCCGACCGGCTTACTGCCCCGGACGTCGCCGAACACGGCGTGTCGGTCCTGACCGGCGGAACCGACGTGCACCTGATCCTGGTGGACCTGCGCCACAGCGCCCTGGACGGGAAGCAGGCCGAGGATCTGCTGCACTCAGTGGGAATCACCGTGAACCGCAATTCGGTTCCGTTTGATCCCCGCCCGCCGATGGTCACCTCCGGGCTCCGCATCGGCACGCCCGCCCTGGCCACCCGCGGTTTCGGTGCCCGGGAGTTCACTGAGGTGGCGGAGATCATCGCAGCTGCCCTGAAACCGTCCCCCGACGTCGACGCACTGCGGGCGCGTGTCACAGCGCTCGCCGAAGATTTCCCGCTGTATCCGGGACAGGAAGAGTGGTAACGAGCATGGAAAAGGGAAGCAACATGGAAGGCTCCATCACGGCGGAGAGCCCCGCCACCCCGGAAAGCCCCGAGGAAACCGGCGTCAACCTGGGCTGGGAGAAGAAGGACAGGACCGAGTACGGCACTCCGGTGGCAGCACGGATCCTGGACGGCCGCAAGGCGGCCAAGGACATCAAGGATGAACTGGCCCAGCGCGTGGCGGTCCTGAAGGAAGAACACGGAATCACCCCGGGGCTGGGAACCGTGCTGGTGGGGGACGACCCCGCATCGCACTCCTACGTCGGCGGCAAGCACAAGGACTGCGCGCAGGTTGGAATCAACTCCATCCGCCGCGACCTGCCGGCGGACATCAGCCAGGCGGACCTGGAAAAGGTCATCGATGAGCTGAACGCGGATCCGGCCACCACCGGCTACATTGTGCAGCTGCCGCTGCCGGCGCACATTGACACCAACGCCATCCTGGAGCGCATCGCTCCGGAGAAGGACGCCGACGGCCTTCACCCCGTGAACTTGGGACGGCTCGTGCTGAACGTCAGCGAGCCCATGACATCGCCGCTGCCCTGCACCCCGCACGGGATCGTCCAGCTGCTGGTCCGCAACGGAATCGCACTGACCGGCAAGAAGGTGCTGGTGGTGGGCCGCGGCGTCACCGTTGGCCGTCCGCTGGGTTTGCTGCTGACCCGGCGTCCGATCAACGCGACGGTCACGCTGGCACACACGGGCACCGTTGACCTCTTCACTCACCTGCGGGACGCCGACGTGGTGGTGGCAGCCGCAGGGTTCCCTGAAATGATCAAGGCCGAGGACCTCAAGCCCGGGGCGATCGTCCTGGACGTGGGGGTTACGCGCGTCACCGACCCCGAGACCGGCAAGACCACCCTCACGGGCGATGTGGAGAAGGCAGCGGCCGACGTCGCATCCTGGATTTCGCCGAACCCCGGCGGAGTGGGTCCCATGACCCGGGCCATGCTGCTGTCCAACGTTGTGGAGGCAGCCGAGCGCGCAGCGGGCATCCTCGCCTAACTGTTCCTCAGGTCGGGGCTGGTGCACTAGGCTGTTTCAGTGCCGCAGATCACATCAGCCCCGACTGTCCCCAAGACCGCCTCCTCCACCGTCATTTCGGCCCGGAACCTCCGCAAGACCTACGGCGATTTCCACGCCGTTGACGGCATCAGCTTCGACGTCCCGGCGGGGGAGTCCTTTGGGCTCCTCGGCCCCAACGGCGCCGGCAAATCCACCACCATGAAAATGATCGGCGGCGTGTCATCGCGCACCTCCGGGGACCTCACCATCATGGGCCTTGACCCGGACCGGTACGGGCCCGAGGTGCGTGCCCACCTGGGGGTGGTGCCGCAGCAGGACAACCTGGATGAAGACCTGCGCGTGCGCGACAACCTCCTGGCCTACGGCCGGTACTTCGGCCTCCCCAAGAGCTATCTGGGACCGAAGGCTGATGAGCTGCTGGAATTTGCCCAGCTGACGGACAAGGCCAGGGCCCGGGTAGATTCGCTCTCCGGCGGGATGAAGCGGCGGCTGACCATCGCCCGGTCGCTCATTAACGACCCCAAGATCCTGCTGCTGGATGAACCCACTACGGGACTGGACCCGCAGGCGCGCCATATCCTCTGGGACCGGCTGTTCCGGCTCAAGGAAGCCGGAGTCACGCTGATCCTGACCACCCACTACATGGACGAAGCGGAGCAGCTGTGCGACCGCCTGGTGGTGGTGGACAAGGGAAAGATCATGGCCGAAGGATCGCCTGCCGCCCTGATCCGTGAGCACTCCACCCGGGAAGTGCTGGAACTGCGCTTTGGGTCCGAACGGAACACCACGGTGGCGGGCGAACTGGAAGGAATTGGGAGCCGGATCGAAACCCTCCCGGACCGCGTCCTGATTTACGCCGACGACGGCGAGGCAGCCCTGGAAGCGGTCAGCTCACGCGGGTTGCGTCCCATCACGTCGCTGGTGCGCCGCTCATCCCTGGAAGACGTGTTCCTTCGGCTGACCGGTAGGAGCCTCATTGACTGAGCAGCAGCTTTCAGGTCCTCCGGCGGGGGAAGCGGGAGCAAACCGGCACGCTGTGCTGGGGTTGCGTTCTCCGCTGACACCGGAGCAGACGGCGTCCCGGGCGAGGCGCTTCGGCGCCTTCTACTACGCCGAAATGTGGATCCGGCGGATGCGCGGCTACGGGTGGACTGTGCTCATGACGGCGGTGGGGACCCCGCTGGTTTACCTCTTCGGAATGGGCGTGGGCCTGGCATCCCTGGTGGACACCGGTGACGCGGCGTTCGACGCCGGCAACGGCGCCACAGTCTCCTACCTCGTCTTCGTGGCACCTGCGCTGCTGGCCACAGCCGCCATCATGGTGGCCAGCGAAGAAAATACCTATACGGTAATGGGCGGCTTCAAATGGCACCGCACATATTACGGCCCCAACGCGTCGCCGCTGTCCAGCAACCAGCTGGTGGACGGGCACCTGATCGGTTTCTCGGTCCGGCTGCTGATCACTACCGGCACGTACTTCCTGTTCCTGCTGCTCTTCGGCGCAGTGGAACAGCCCGCCACTGCGTGGCTGATGATTTTCACCGCGATTCTCGGCGGTGTGGCCTTCGGGCTGCCGCTCATGGCTTTCAGTGCGTCATTGGTGGAAGACAAGGGGCAGTTCGCGATGGTGCAGCGATTCATCGTGATGCCGCTGTTCCTGTTCTCCGGTACCTTCTTCCCGCTGGAGTCCCTGCCCGGGGCCATCCGCTGGATCGGCTGGATTTCTCCCCTGTGGCACTCCACCGAGCTCGGCCGAATCCTCAGCTACGGCTACGCCGAACCGCCGGCACTCACGGCTGTCCACGTGGGCTATTTGCTGCTCCTCGGCTTTGTCGGCTGGGTGCTGGCACGCCGGAACTTCACCCGAAGGCTGGGAAAATGATCACAGATAACACGACGGCGCCGCCACGCCTGGCGCCCGCCCAGCTGGACCCGGAGGGTCGTTTGCTGGGATCTCTCTATGCCCGAAACATCCGATCAGTGTTCGCCCGCGGGCTGAAGGCCACGTGGGGCAGCAACTGGTCCATCATGATCAGCGGGTTCGTGGAACCGGTGCTGTACCTGGTGGCCATGGGTATTGGCCTGGGTTCCCTGATTGGCACCGTTGCCGGCCCAGGCGGTGAGGAAATCGGGTACGCCAACTACATTGCCCCCGCGCTGCTGGCCGTTTCAGCCATGAACGGAGCGGTGTACGACTCCACTATGAACGTCTTCTTCAAGCTCAATTACGCCAAGCTCTACGAAGGCATGCTTGCCACCTCGCTGGGGCCGCTCGACGTCGCACTTGGTGAAATCCTGCTGGCCCTGCTGCGCGGTGCCATGTACGCAACGGGATTCACGGCCGTCATGGCGGCCATGGGGCTGGTCACCTCTCCCTGGGCGCTGCTCATGATTCCCGCGGCCGTGGTGGTGGCCTTCGGGTTTGCCTCCTTCGGCATGGCCATCACCAGTTACATGAAGACCTTTCAGCAGTTGGACTGGGTGAATTTCGTCATGCTGCCCATGTTCCTGTTCTCCGCAACGTTCTATCCGCTGAGCGTGTACCCCCAGGGTCTCCAATGGGTCATTCAGGCGATGCCGCTGTGGCACGGAGTGGAAATGATGCGCCAGCTCAGCGTGGGCATGCTGACCTGGGCAACCGCCGGACACCTGCTGTACTTCGTGGTCATGATTGGTTTGGGCCTGGTGGTCACGACGGGCCGTCTTCGGTCCCTGTTCCTGAAGTAGCCGACAGGTCCGCCCACGCGGTGCGGAACACCTGCTCCATGGGTTTGCCGAAAAGCACGAACTCAACGGACCGGACCGAACGGGCCGGGTAATCCCGGACCGTCTGCAGGGCCACCTCGGCCACGGTTGCCGGGTTCCAGCCGTACACGCCGGCGCTGACCGCGGGGAAGGCCACCGTTTCGGCGCCGAGTTCTTCGGCGACATCCAGGGAGCGGCGGAAGCAGGAGGCCAACAGCTCCGGGTCGGTTTCCCCGGCCCGGGCATTCGGGCCAACGGTGTGAATCACCCAGCGGGCGGGAAGGTTGTACCCGGGAGTGGCCACCGCCTCTCCAACCGGCAGGCCGCCTGCCCAGTCTCCCGCGCGCAGTTCCCGGCATGCCGCCAGCAAATCCGGGCCCGCTGCGCGGTGGATCGCTCCGTCCACGCCTCCGCCGCCCAGCAGCGATGAATTGGCGGCGTTCACTATGGCGTCGGCGGTGCTGGCGGTGATGTCTCCGTTGCTGATGTGAATCTGCATGCGGCCAGTCTTCCACCCGGCCGGCGGTGCCTGCCAGTTGGACGGAAAAGCGGACGGACACAGCTCCCAATCTTCCGAAACCGGAAGGGGGACCGGATTATGGGACGAAAGCAAACATCCCTAACGCCGGCATCACCCGGGCGGAAACCGGAGGAGAAACCATGGCTGATCAGTTCGCGGGAAAGACCGCCCTTGTGACCGGAGCAGGCTCGGGAATCGGCAAGGCCACGGCGGTCGCCTTGGCAGCGGAAGGCGCCGCCGTCGTCGTCAATGACCTTGACCTGGAAGCTGCACAGGCGGTTGTCCGGCAGATTTCGGAGGCCGGCGGAACGGCCGTGCCGTCGGTTGGAGACGTTGGCAGCGCAGACGATGTCAAAGGCGCCGTGAACACCGCGGTCAGCGAATTCGGCGGCCTGCACCTGGCCTTTAATAATGCCGGCATCAGCGGGCCGCTGGGTCTGGTGACGGAAATCGACCTGGAGGGCTACCGGCGGGTCATTGACGTGAACCTGAATTCGGTGTTCTACGGGATGTACTACCAAATCCCCGAAATGCAGAAGGCAGGCGGGGGCTCGATCGTGAACATGTCCTCCATCCTTGGGCTCGTCGGCTCCGCCACCGCGGTTCCTTACGTGACAGCCAAACATGGAGTGACCGGGATGACGCGCGCGGCGGCCCTGGGGTACGCCAACCAGGGCATCCGCATCAACTCGGTGCATCCGGGCTACATCGACACCCCGCTGCTCGAAGCCCTTCCCGAGGAGACGTATGCATCGCTGGTGGGAATGCATCCGGCGGGACGGCTGGGCACCGCGGATGAGGTGGCCCAGGTTGTCCTGTTCCTGCTCTCCGACCGTGCAGCCTTCGTGACCGGGGCGCAGTACGCCGTGGACGGGGCCTACACCACGCAGTAGGCTGCGGCTGCACGGAACCCCGCCCACCGCCACGCAAGGAGAACGCTGATGATCGGATCCTGGCACGCCACGGTCATAGACTGCCCCGACCCGGATGCCCTCGCGTCCTTCTACGAGGACCTGCTGGGCATGATCCGGGTGGAACACGACGAGGACGGATCCTGGATCACCATAGGTGACGCGCCGGACCGGCCCGCCATCGCCTTCCAGAAGGTTTCCGGCTACACGCCGCCGCAGTGGCCGGGCCAGGACATCCCGCAGCAGCTGCACTTGGATGTGAAGGTGGCGGATCTGGACCTCGCCGAGACGCAGGTGCTCGCGCGCGGCGCCACCAGCATGGACAGCGGCACTGAGTCCTTCAGGGTTTTCCTGGACCCCGCCGGTCATCCGTTCTGCCTCGTGGCGTGGTGAACGCAACGCGCGATTTCGCCCCGGGTGGACGGTTTAGCGGACCGGGCTGAGAGTTTGAGACAATGAAGCCATGCAGTCGCTCCCGAACGGCAAGATGCCGCAGTCCTCGTCCAAAGCCCGCCGTGGAGTAAGCCAAAAAATGGCAACCTTCGGCATGACCCTGATGCTGCTCGTATTCCTGGTTGCCGTGGTGTTTGCGGCAAATGAGAACGACGTCGTCGGTTGGCTGGTTGTCATCATCTCCCTGGGGTGGCTGTGCCTGTTCGCGTTTGTGGTCTTCAGCGTGCGCGGTGCCGCCCGCAAGGCCGGAGCGAAACTGGCTGAGGCGCAGGACACTTTGACCCGTGCCGCCGGGGGAGCCCCCAGCGTGCAGGTGGTCGATGAGTCCACGACCATCCGGGACCAGAAACTGGACCACAGCTTCAAAATCATCCAGGTGCAGTCCCGGGTCATCCGGGAGAATCTCGGCAAGGACGAGGACCAGGTCAGCCGCGCACTGGAAACCATCGAGATCACATCGCACAATGCGCGCTCCATGATCAAGAAGAACGACGGCGGCACCGTCGAGGGCACCCTGGTCGACTAGAAGGCCCAGCCGCTTTTCCGAAACCGACTGCCCGGCAGGGCTGCGGCCCGCGCGGTCAAAGATGAACCGCATGCTACTGAGGAGTATGGTTATTCGCGTGAGTTTGGCATCAGCAGAAGAATCCGCCCGTCCGACAAAGGCACTGCGCATTGCGACGGTGAATGTGAACGGCATCCGAGCTGCCTACAAGCGCGGCATGGCCGACTGGCTGGCGGAGCGGGACATCGACATCCTCTGCCTCCAGGAGGTGCGCGCACCCGATGCCGTGGTGCGCGAACTTCTTGGCACGGACTGGCATATCCTGCATGCCGAAGCCGAGGCGAAAGGCCGGGCCGGTGTGGCGATTGCTTCACGGATCGCCCCGGCAGCAACCCGCGAACACATCGGCGATGAGTACTTTGCCCTCTCCGGACGCTGGGTGGAGGCTGACTTCAAGGTTCCGGTTGACGGTGCCGAGAAACTGCTGACCGTGGTCAGCGCCTACGTCCACTCCGGTGAGGTCGACACCCCCAAGCAGGTGGACAAGTACCGCTTCCTGGACGTCATGACCGAACGCCTGCCGGCACTGAAGCAGCAGAGCGACTTTGTCCTGGTGGTCGGGGACCTCAATGTTGGCCACACCACCCTGGACATCAAAAACTGGAAGGGCAACGTCAAGCGTGCCGGCTTCCTGCCCGAGGAACGCGCATACTTCGACCGGTTCTTCAGCGAGGAAATCGGCTACACCGACGTGGCCCGCAAACTGGCCGGCGATGTTCCCGGTCCGTACACCTGGTGGTCCTGGCGCGGACAGGCCTTTGACAATGACAGCGGTTGGCGCATCGACTACCAGCTCGCAACCCCCGGACTGGCAGAACGTGCCATTTCCGCCGTCGTTGACCGGGCCGCCACCTACGACAGCCGCTTTTCGGACCACGCCCCCGTAGTGGTCGACTACCAGTTCTGAGGATTAAGACATGAGCACATCCACCGCCTCCGGGCGCCAGCGCATCCTTTCGGGGATGCAGCCATCAGCAGATTCCCTTCACCTGGGCAACTACCTCGGCGCGCTGGTGAACTGGGTACGGCTCCAGGATGAGTACGACGCCTACTTCTTCATCCCGGACCTCCACGCCATCACCGTGCCCCAGGACCCCGCCGACCTGCGCCAGCGAACCCGCGTCACCGCCGCGCAGTACATTGCCGGCGGCGTCGACGTCGACAAGGCCACGCTTTTCGTGCAGTCGCAGGTACCCGAGCATGCCCAGCTCGCCTGGGTCCTGAACTGCCTGACGGGATTTGGCGAAGCATCCCGGATGACCCAGTTCAAGGACAAGCAGCAGCGCTTCGGGGCCGACTCGGCGTCCGTGGGCCTGTTTACCTACCCGATCCTCCAAGTCGCCGACATCCTGCTGTACAACCCCCACGGGGTCCCCGTTGGCGAGGACCAGCGCCAGCATGTGGAGCTCAGCCGGGACCTCGCGAAGCGGTTCAATTCACGGTACGGCGACACGTTTACCGTTCCCGAGGTGTTTGTCCAGAAGGAGGCCGCAAAGATTTACGACCTTCAGAACCCGTCCGCCAAGATGTCCAAGTCCGCGGCTTCACCCGCCGGCCTGATCAATCTCCTGGATCCGGACAAGGTCATCGCCAAGCGCATTAAGTCGGCGGTCACCGACGACGGCGCCGAGATCCGCTTTGACCGGGAGGAAAAGCCCGGTGTCTCGAACCTGCTGTCCATTTTTTCGCTGATATCGGGGCGGAGCGTGGACACGCTGGTGAAGGAATACGAAGGCAAAATGTACGGCCACCTGAAGGTGGACCTGGCCGAGGCCGTCACGGAGCATATCCGCCCAATCCGTGAACGGGCACTGTACCTGCTGGAGGATCCGGCGGAGCTGGACCGCCTTCTGGCCGTGGGTGCCTCCAAGGCCCGCGAAACCGCATCGGTTACACTGGCCGATGTGTACAGCAAAGTGGGTTTCCTACCTCTGGGTTCCACAGCGGTCTGACCGATGAGTTCTTGGAATCCAATGATCCTTGCAGATGCCGCCGAGGGCGTCGGTGGTGGGGCGAGCGCGCCCGATTGCACCTGCGTGGGGATTGTTATTGGAGTGCCGGAGCCGATGGCGACGGAACTGCGCCGGGCCAGGGCATCCTTTGGTGATCCCATGGCTGCCGTCATTCCCGCCCACATCACGATCGTGACCACCACGGAGACCGACGACTGGGAAGCCACCGCCGAGCATGTCCGCAGGGTGGCGGGGAACCACGCACCCTTCGACGTCTCGCTGCGGGGCACCGGAACCTTCCGTCCGGTGTCGCCGGTGGTGTACCTGCAGCTCGACGAAGGCTATGACGAGTGCACTGCCCTGCACAAGGAAATGCAGAGCGGACCACTGGCCCGGGACCTGCCGTTTCCCTACCATCCGCACGTCACGGTGGCCCACGACGTCAGCGAGGTCGGCATGGACAATGCCATGCACACCCTGCGCGACTATGAAGCCCGCTTCACCGTGCGCAGCATTGGACTGTTTGAGCATGACTCCACCGGGCTGTGGAAGCCGCGCGAGGAAGTGGCTCTCCGGGGTTAGCCCGGGTCAGCCCGCCGAGGATGCGCTGTCGTTATCCGGCTCCAGGTACACGCCAGCCCAGGCGGCGATGATGTCAGCGGCCCGGCTGGTCTGTGCGCGGTCGACCATGAGGTGGTCGCTGCCCTCGAGTGAAATGAAATTCCTCGGATGCCGGGCCACTGAGAAGATCTCGCTGGCGTTGTCAATGCCCACGGTATTGTCGGTGGGGGAGTGCATTACGAGCAGAGGCAGATGCAGATCGGCGATGCATCCGGTCAAGTCATGATCGGAAAGGTCGCTGAGGAGCTCATCCCGGATCTCCAGGCTTCGCCCGCCCAGGTCCACCTGTGCTGAGCCCTGCTGCCGGATCGTGTCCATCTCCTCCTCGAAAAGGTGGAGGACATGGGACGGGCGGAAAGGTGCGGCTATGGTCACCACGGCGTCGAGCTCCGGAATCCTGCCGGCGGCCGCCAGGACGGCGGCGCCGCCCAGGGAGTGGCCGATCAGCAGGGAGGTGCTGCGTCCCTGTCCGCGCAGGAAGCTTACGGCACTTTCGACATCCGCCACCTTGGTGCTGAAAGTGCCGTCTTCCCAGGCTCCGCTGGATCCGCCGAGACCGGCCGCGTCGTAGCGGAGGACGCCAATGCCGTGCCCGGCCAGGGCCTTGGAGATCCTGGACGCGGCGGCACTGTTCTTGCCCAGCGTGAAGCCGTGGCAAAACACCGCCCACCCCCGCACCTCGCCGTCGGGCACGTCGATGGTGCCGGCCAGCGTGGTGTTGTTGACGCCGGGAAAGGAAACGGATTCAAACGTGGGCATGGAGTTACCTTAGAGGGGTGCCCACGGGAGTGGGCCCGTTGTAGGGGGAAACCAAGTTGAGGGGGAAACACGCGAAAGGCGGTGTCCGCAGCCCTGTGGACTGCTGACACCGCCTTTCCCAGGTCTCCCGGGGAGCCTGGCCGGTGCGTGCTTAGACCGAGCGGCTCAGGATGGCCTGCTTGACCTCGGCGATGGCCTTGGTGACCTGGATGCCGCGGGGGCATGCTTCGGAGCAGTTGAAGGTGGTGCGGCAGCGCCACACGCCTTCCTTGTCGTTCAGGATTTCCAGGCGCATGTCGCCGGCGTCGTCACGCGAATCAAAGATGAAACGGTGCGCGTTGACGATTGCCGCCGGGCCGAAGTACTGGCCGTCGGTCCAGAACACCGGGCACGAGGACGTGCATGCGGCACACAGGATGCACTTGGTGGTGTCGTCGAAACGCTCGCGGTCCTCGGGAGACTGCAGCCGCTCCTTCGTGGGCTCGTGGCCCTTGTTGACGAGGAAGGGCATGACTTCGCGGAAGGACTGGAAGAACGGCTCCATGTCCACGATCAGGTCCTTTTCCACCGGCAGGCCCTTGATGGGCTCCACCGTGATGGGCTTGGACGTGTCCAGGTCCTTCAGCAGCGTCTTGCAGGCCAGGCGGTTGCGGCCGTTGATGCGCATGGCATCGGAGCCGCAGACGCCGTGGGCGCAGGAGCGGCGGAAGGTGACGGATCCGTCATGCTCCCACTTGACCTTGTGCAGGGCGTCCAGCACGCGGTCCGTGCCGTACATGGTCAGCTTCCACTCGTCCCAGTATCCTTCGTCGGATACCTCGGGGTTGTAGCGGCGGACCTTGAGAGTGATCTCGAACGAGGGAATCTCCCCGCCCACAGATTCCGGCAGATCGATCTTGGAGGCCGGCTCCGCTGTTTCCGTTGTCATTAGTACTTCCTCACCATCGGCTCGTAGCGCGTGAAGATGACCGGCTTGGTGTCCAGTCGAATGCCCGCGGTGTGCTCGGCATTGGCGGCTTCGTCAACCTTGTACGCCATTGAATGCTTCATGAAATTCTCGTCGTCACGCTCGGGGAAGTCCTCGCGGAAGTGCCCGCCGCGTGATTCTTCGCGGTGCAGGGCAGCCACGGTCATCACCTTGGCCAGTTCCAGCAGGAAGCCCAGTTCCACGGCTTCCAGCAGGTCCAGGTTGAAGCGCTTGCCCTTGTCCTGGACGCTGATCTTCTTGTACCGCTCTTCGAGCGATGCAATGTCGGTCAGCACCTGGTTGAGGGTATCCGCGCTGCGGAACACCTGCATGTTGGCATCCATGGTGTTCTGCAGGTCGCGGCGGATCTCGGCAACCCGCTCGGTTCCCTCGGAGTTGCGGACCAGGTCCAGCAGCTCGATGGTGGCGGCTTCCGGGTTCTCCGGCAGGTCCACGAAGTCGGCGGTCAGCGCGTACTCGGCGGCATGGATGCCGGCGCGCTTGCCGAAGACGTTGATGTCCAGCAGGGAGTTGGTGCCCAGGCGGTTGGAACCGTGCACCGAGACGCAGGCCACTTCACCGGCGGCGTACAGGCCCGGAATCACGGTGTCGTTGTCCTGGAGGACCTCGGCCTTGATGTTGGTCGGGATGCCGCCCATCGCGTAGTGCGCGGTCGGGAAGACCGGCACCGGCTCCGTGTACGGCTCCACGCCCAGGTAGGTGCGGGCGAACTCGGTGATGTCCGGGAGCTTGGCGTCGATGTGCGCCGGTTCCAGGTGCGTGAGGTCCAGGAGGACGTAGTCCTTGTTCGGACCGCAGCCGCGGCCTTCACGGACTTCGTTGGCCATGGAGCGTGCCACGATGTCACGCGGCGCCAGGTCCTTGATGGTCGGGGCGTAACGCTCCATGAAGCGCTCACCCTCGGAGTTGCGCAGGATGGCGCCTTCTCCGCGGGCTGCTTCGGAGAGCAGGATGCCCAGGCCGGCGAGGCCTGTCGGGTGGAACTGGAAGAACTCCATGTCCTCCAGGGGGATGCCCCGGCGGAACGCGATGCCCATGCCGTCACCGGTGAGGGTGTGGGCATTCGAGGTGGTCTTGAAGACCTTGCCGGCACCGCCGGAGGCGAAGACCACTGACTTGGCCTGGAAGACGTGCAGCTCACCGCTGGCGAGGTCGTAGGACACGACGCCGGCAACGCGCTTCTGGCCGAAGCTGTCGGTGACGGTCAGAAGGTCGAGCACGTAGTACTCGTTGTAGAACTCCACATTGTGCTTGACGCAGTTTTGGTACAGCGTCTGCAGGATCATGTGGCCGGTGCGGTCGGCGGCGTAGCAGGCACGGCGGACCGGGGCCTTGCCATGGTCACGGGTGTGACCGCCGAAACGGCGCTGGTCAATGCGGCCTTCGGGCGTGCGGTTGAACGGCAGGCCCATCTTTTCCAGGTCCAGCACGGCGTCGATGGCCTCTTTGGCCATGACCTCCGCTGCGTCCTGGTCCACCAGGTAGTCACCGCCCTTGACGGTGTCAAAGGTGTGCCATTCCCAGTTGTCTTCTTCGACGTTGGCCAGTGCTGCGCACATGCCGCCCTGAGCCGCACCAGTGTGCGAGCGGGTGGGGTACAGCTTGGTCAGTACCGCCGTACGTGCGCGCTGGCCGGATTCAATGGCGGCACGCATACCGGCGCCGCCGGCGCCGACAATTACGACGTCGTACTTATGGACCTGCATACCAGATGCTCTTTCTGTTGAAACTTGGAAACGTTCGTGGATGTCCGCGCCCCTTCAGGGGAGCGGACGCTGCGGTTACGCCTTGCAGAAGTCCGCGAGGAGGTCCGCGGGAGCTCCGGCGGGGCAGGGATCAAAGGTGAAGATCACCAGGGTGCCGAGCACGATAATCACGAGCGAAGCAATGTAGAGAATGCTCTTCAGCGTCATCCGCGTGGAGTTCTTATCCGCGTAATCGTTGATGATGACGCGGACGCCGTTGGTGCCGTGCAACATGGCGAGCCACAGCATGACCAGGTCCCAGACCTGCCACAGCGGGCTGGCCCACTTGCCGGCGACAAAACCGAAGTCCACGGCGTGGATGCCGTCGCCCACCATCAGGTTGACGAAGAGGTGGGTGAAGATGAGCACGATCAGAATGGCACCGGAGATGCGCATGAACAGCCATGCCAGCATCTCGAAGTTGCCTTTGCCGCCCGGCGTGCGGGCGTACTTCGGGGCAATGCGGCCGGAGCGGGGAGCCTCGATGGAAGCGGCGTCGTTTGTTGTGGTGCTCATGGCTTAGTGACCCCCGAAAACGATGGGAAGGTGGCGAATGGAGAAGCCGATCATGGTGATAACCCAAAGCCCGACAACGCTCCACAGCATCTGGCGCTGGTACTTGGGGCCCTTCTTCCAGAAATCGATCAGGATCACACGCACGCCGTTGAAGGCGTGGAACACGATGGCGGCGACGAGGCCGAGCTCGCCGAGGCCCATGACGGGGTTCTTGTATGCGCCGATCACGACGTTGTAGGCCTCCGGCGATACTCGCACCAGTGAGGTATCCAACACGTGGACCAAAAGGAAGAAGAAAATCACCACGCCGGTAATACGGTGTGCAACCCAAGACCACTGGCCTTCGCGGCCGCGGTAAAGAGTGCCTGCTGGTAACTTCGACACTGAATTTTCCTCCCTGCGGCGCAGCGGCGCTGGCGTGTCTTCCACGCAGTGATGACGCCGGTGCGACAGCAATATAAGCTCAAGCATAATCTAGGTGCCCGGCCGAGCGCTTTCAATTTAGGCGGCCCTATCATGTGACGCTCGTTACATCCGCAGGGGGCCCGCGGGTCCGCCTCAGGTCCGCCCCCGGTTCCGTCGGCTAATCTTGGCTCTGATGAGTACAGAACCGGTAGAACCCAATTTATCCTCCGTGGACTTCGACCGCTTTTACGGTGTGATCCCGGCAGGCGGTGTGGGAACACGGCTGTGGCCGCTGTCCCGTGCCGCCGCCCCCAAATTCCTGCATGACCTCACGGGCTCCGGCTCAACGCTCATCAGGGCGACCTATGACCGGCTGCGTCCGCTCAGCGGAGACCGCGTCATGGTGGTCACGGGGACCCTCCACCGGCAGGCTGTGCGGAAGCAGCTGCCGGAAATCACGAATGAAAACCTTGTCCTCGAGCTCGAGCCCAAAGACTCCGCTGCCGCCATCGGCCTGGCCGCAGCCATCCTCTATAAGCGGGATCCGACCATCATCATGGGGTCCTTCGCCGCGGACCAGGTGATCACTCCGGTGGAGGTGTTCCAGGATGCCGTGCGCGAGGCCATCCACACGGCTGCCCAGGGGTACATCGTGACCATCGGCATCCATCCAACGCATGCAGCCACCGGTTTTGGGTACATCCGGGCCGGGGACAAGCTTGAGATTGCCGGCGCACCCACCGCGCACGCCGTCGTCGAGTTCGTGGAGAAGCCATCCGAGGACGTGGCACGCACCTACCTGGCGAACGGCCGCTACAGCTGGAACGCCGGAATGTTCGTTGCCCCGGTGGAGCTGATGCTCAAGCACCTGTTGGCAAACGAACCCGAACTGCACACGGGCCTGATGGAGATTGCGGATGCCTGGGACACTCCCGCCCGCCGGGAAGTGGTGCGCCGGGTATGGCCCACGCTGCCCAAGACCGCCATTGACTATGCGGTGGCCGAGCCGGCCGCGGCGGCCGGAGACGTTGCCATGATCCCGGGCATCTTTAACTGGGATGACGTTGGCGACTTTGCGGCCATCGGGCGGCTTAACCCGGCCGCCGAGAACAGCGACCTCACTGTCATGGGCGACGGCGCCCGGGTCTATTCCGAAAACGCCTCCGGGATTGTCGTGTCCGACACTAAGCGGGTCATTGCGCTGATCGGCATCGAGGATGTCGTGATTGTGGACACCCTGGATGCGCTGCTGGTTACCACCAAGGAGCATGCGCAGGAGGTCAAGAAAGCTGTGGAGCATCTTAAGGCCAGCGGGGACACGGACGTGCTCTAGGCCTCCCGGGTCCGCCGTTATCGTCACACGGTTCCCGTAACAGCAGCCTCAGTGGCTAATCTTGAAGTTGTGCCTACTATCCCACTGAACAGCTCCCCGGTACCGTCGATGCGCGGAAGCGTCGCTCCGCTGCTGGGAGATCTGATCGCGTTCCGGCGGGACCTTCACCGGCACCCTGAGCTGTCCACGAAGGAATTCCGCACCACTGACAAAATTGTCGAGACCCTCGAAGCCGCTGGACTGGCACCGGTCCGGCTGGACGGCACCGGTGCGTACGTGGATATCGGTGACGGCCCGCTCCTGATCGGCCTGCGTGCCGATATTGACGCCCTGCCTGTGCTGGAGGAAACAAACCTTCCGTACGCCTCTGTTAATACCGGCATCACCCATGCCTGCGGGCATGACATCCACACCACGGTCATGGTGGGTGTTGCGCAGGTCCTCGCCAAACTGCATGCCGCAGGAGGCTTGGGCGGGCGCGTCCGGATCATCTTCCAGCCCGCGGAGGAAGTCATGCCCGGCGGTGCGCTGGGGGTCATTCGGCAGGGCGTGCTGGAGGGGCTACCCCGGATCGTGGCGCTGCACTGCGATCCGCGCATTGATGCCGGCAACGTGGGAACACGCATCGGCGCCATCACCTCGGCATCGGACACCATTCGGATTGAACTCTCCGGCAGGGGCGGGCACACTTCCCGGCCGCACCTGACCGAGGACCTCGTTTTTGCCCTCGCGGAGATTGCGGTCAGCGTCCCAGCGGTTCTTTCCCGGCGGATCGACGTACGCAGCGGCGTTTCAGTGGTCTGGGGCCAGATGCACGCCGGTTCCGCACCCAACGCCATCCCCGGCCACGGGTTCATGTCCGGCACCATGCGCTGCCTGGATGCCGAGGCATGGTACGCAGCGGGCGAACTGCTCGACGACGTCGTGCGGCAGATTGCCGCTCCCTTCGGCGTCGACGTCACGCTGGAGCACACCAGGGGCGTGCCGCCGGTGATCAACACCGACGCTGAAACCAGCCTGATCGAAGCCGCCGCCCGCGCCGAACTGGGGGAGGACTCAATAGTGCTGGCCCCGCAGTCGATGGGAGGCGAGGATTTCGCCTGGATGACGCAGGCGGTCCCCGGTGCCCTGATGCGGCTGGGCACGCGCACGCCCGGCGGCGAAACCTATGACCTGCACCGCGGTGACTACAACCCGGATGAACTGGCCATCAGCTGCGGGGTCAGCGTGATGGCGGCGGCCGCAGTGCGTGCGGCCCGGGGCCTGCGCCACTAGTCCGGCACCGGTTGATGAGCACGTCACGGCGAGACAATCTGCGTCATTTGCTTGCAAATAATAACAACATGTAAACAATGTCCGCCCATAAGGGTTATGTGTCTCACAGTGACCGGCGTTACCCATAGGATAGGCATGCCGCGGTCCAACGATGGACGGAACGCTGCACCACGCGCGACTCCGCAACGCTCACTCCCGAGCGCTCGAAAGAAGCATCCTGCGCGTGGCTCCCATTTCATTCCTGGAGGAACATTGAAGAACTTCCCGCGCAGCTTCAAGCGCAACGCAGGCGTTTCCGCCGCCATGCTCGGCGTCTCGGCGCTCCTGCTTTCGGGCTGCGGTGCCGCACCCGAGGAGAACGACGGCGGCTCTGAGGCTGCGGCAAAGAGCGACTTCACCGGCTGCATCGTCTCCGACGCCGGTGGCTGGGATGACCGCTCGTTCAACCAGTCCACGTACGAGGGCCTGATGGCGGCCAAGGACAAGCTGGGCATCGAGACCCGTGAAGTCGAGTCCAAGGATTCATCCGACTACACCAACAACGTGAACAGCACCGTGGATGCCGGCTGCAACCTGACGGTAACCGTCGGCTACCTGCTGTCCGACGCCACCAAGGATGCCGCCGAAGCGAACCCGGATACCAAGTTCGCCATCGTCGATGACAACGCCATCGAGCTCGAGAACGTCAAGCCGATCATCTATGACACGGCCCAGGCCGCGTTCCTGGCCGGATATGTCGCAGCGGGTTCCACTGAGACTGGCACCGTAGCGACCTACGGCGGCATGAACATCCCCACCGTGACGATCTTCATGGAGGGCTTCGCCGACGGCATCAAGTACTACAACGAGGAGAACGGCACCGACGTCAAGCTTCTCGGCAGCGATTCCTTCGTGGACAGCTTCGACAACCGTGCCGCCGGTAAGACGCTGACCCAGAACTTCATCAACGAAGGCGCGGACATCATCATGCCGGTTGCCGGACCCGTGGGCCTGGGCACCATGGAAGCCGTCGTGGAAGCCAACGACGGCGGCAAGGACGTCAAGGCCGTATGGGTTGACTCGGACGGCTACTTGACCGCCGGCATCGGCCAGGAGTACATCCTGACCTCCGTCATGAAGCTCATGGGCGAGGCCGTTGAGGAAGTCGTCACGGAAACCGCTGACGACAACTTCAGCTCCGAGCCGTACGTTGGCACCCTGGAGAACGGCGGAGTGGACCTGGCTCCGTTCCACGACCAGGAAGCCACCGTTCCGGACGAGGTCAAGTCAGCCATCGATGACCTCAAGGCCAAGATCATCTCCGGTGAAATCACGGTCGATTCAAAGTCCAGCCCCAAGCAGTAGCAGGCCCGGACTGCCCGCAGGCAACCGCCATGTCCCGCAGCCTCGCTGCGGGACATGGCGGTTTGTCTGTGCGTAGCGGCTTTTCCTCCCACACGGCACTTTCGAACAGATTGGTTGGGGTTTTGTGAAACTCGAACTCAAGGGCATCACCAAGCGATTCGGTTCGCTGGTGGCCAACGACCACATCGACCTCGTGGTCGAGCCCGGACAGGTACACAGCCTGTTGGGTGAAAACGGCGCCGGAAAATCGACGCTCATGAACGTTCTCTACGGACTCTACGAACCGACCGAGGGGCAGATCCTCCTCGACGACAAGCCGGTAGTCTTCAACGGACCCTCAGACGCCATGGCGGCCGGCATCGGAATGGTGCACCAGCACTTCATGCTGGTGCCGGTGTTCACCGTCGCGGAGAACGTTGCCCTCGGCAATGAGTCCACCCGCCTGGCCGGAGCGCTGGACCTGCAGGCCACCCGCGAACGTATCCGCAAAATCTCCGACCAGTACGGGTTCGACGTTGATCCCGATGCCGTGGTCGAGGATCTTCCGGTGGGCGTCCAGCAGCGCGTGGAGATCATCAAGGCGCTGATCAGGGATGCCGAGGTGCTGATCCTCGACGAGCCAACGGCCGTCCTCACCCCTCGTGAGACCGACGAACTGCTGGCGATCATGCGCCAGTTGACCAATGACGGCAAGGGCGTGGTTTTCATCTCGCACAAGCTGCGCGAGGTCAAAGCCGTATCCGACGTGATCACCGTGATCCGGCGCGGCAAGGTGGTCGGCTCCGCGGAACCCTCCGCCAGCACCACTGAACTGGCCGCCATGATGGTCGGCCGTTCCGTCAGCCTGAGCCTGGGCAAGGAACCCGCCGCTCCCGGTGAGGAAACCTTCCAAGTGAAGGACCTCACCGTGGTCTCCGGCAGCGGGCAGCCCGTGGTCAACGGGCTCAGCTTCGGGATAGCCAAGGGTGAAATCCTGGCCGTCGCCGGAGTCCAGGGCAACGGCCAGACGGAGCTTACCGAAGCCATCATGGGTCTGCAGGAACACGTCACGGGTTCCATCAGGCTGGACGGCCGCGAACTGGTGGGCAAGAAGACCAGCAGCATCATTGACGCAGGCGTCGGCTTCGTTCCCGAAGACCGCTCCGTGGATGGGCTGGTCGGAACGTTCTCGGTTGCGGAAAACCTGGTTCTGAATCAGTACAACGAGGCGCCTTTTGCCCGGGGCCTGTCGATGCAGCCCGCCGTTGTGGCGGCGAACGCCGACACGAAAATTGCCGAATTCGATGTCCGCACCCAGTCAGCGGCGGCTCTGGCCGGCACGCTCTCCGGCGGCAACCAGCAGAAGGTGGTCATGGCGCGGGAGCTGTCCCGTCCGCTCGCCCTGTTTATCGCCAGCCAGCCCACCCGCGGCGTCGACGTCGGATCCATCGAGTTCCTGCACCGCCGGATTATTGCCGAACGGGACGCCGGAACGCCGGTCATGATCGTATCCACCGAACTGGACGAGGTCCTGGAACTCGGTGACCGCATTGCAGTGCTGTACAGCGGCCGCCTGATGGGCATCGTGCCCGGCGGAACGCCGCGGAACGTGCTGGGCCTGATGATGGCCGGCATGACCGCCGAAGAGGCACTGGCCCACGAAGCCGCGCCGGAAGACACCCAAACCGAGGGAGGGGCCCTTTGAGCCCGGAAAAGTCCACCACAGGTGGGCAGACACCAGACCGCGCGACATCGGAAGCCGATGAGCTCCGCCTGGAAGCTGCCGCCGAAACCGCCGGCGGGCAGCTGCCGCCGCCCGCCGCGGCCGTCGGCACCACGGTAGCGCCCAGCCCGGACGCCTCACCCGGGGTGCTGGAACGCATCGTGACCGGAAGCGGCCTGGTCTCCCTACTGGCTGTCCTGATGGCACTGGTGGTCGGCGGGATCCTGATCGCACTGACCGATGAGGACACCACCGCTGCGGCCGGCTACCTCTTCAACCGGCCCGGCGACTTCTTCGCCGCCGCCTGGGACGCGGCAGCCGGCGCCTACTATTCACTCTTCCAGGGCTCGATCGTGAACTTTGAGGCGGAGAGCTTCACCCGCGCGATCTACCCCCTGACCCAGACACTGACCACTGCCACTCCGCTGATCTGCGCCGGCCTCGGCGTCGCTCTGGCGTTCCGCGCCGGCCTGTTCAACATCGGCGCCCAGGGCCAGATCATCATCGGTGCCGCACTGGCCGCGTGGGTCGGGTTCACCTGGCAGCTGCCGATGGCACTGCACCTGCTGCTGGTGATCATCGCCGGCCTGCTCGGCGGCGCCATCTGGGGCGGCATCGCCGGCCTGCTGAAGGCCCGGACCGGTGCGCACGAAGTCATTGTCACCATCATGCTCAACTACGTGGCCATCCAGCTGGTGGCGTACCTGCTCACCACCCCCGGGTTCCAGCGCGAGGGATCCAATAACCCCATCAGCCCCCAGCTGAACGAAAGCGCCATGTTCCCCAAACTCCTGGGTGACAGCTTCCGTCTGCACTGGGGCTTTGTGCTGGCCATCGCTGCCACCGTATTTGTCTGGTGGCTGCTGAACCGCTCCACGGTCGGCTTCGAGCTCCGCGCAGTCGGCGCCAACCCCGACGCCGCCCGCAACGCAGGCATCAGCACCACCAAGGGCTACGTGGTGGTCATGGTGATCGCCGGTGCGCTCTCCGGCCTGGCCGGCGTCTCGCAGGTCTCCGGCACCGAACGCGTGCTGACCGCCGACGTCGCCGCGAGCTTCGGCTTCGATGCCATCACCGTGGCGCTGCTGGGGCGTTCGACGCCGTGGGGAACCTTCGCAGCCGGCCTGCTGTTCGGCGCCTTCCGCGCCGGAGGCGTGGCCATGCAGACCAACACCGGGACCAGCATTGACATCGTCCTGGTGGTCCAGTCCCTGATCGTCCTGTTCATTGCCGCCCCGCCCCTGGTGCGTTCGCTGTTCAGGATCCCGCCACCCGGAGCCTTCCGCACCACCCGCAAGAGCGCCGAAGCCGCCGGAGGAGCAGCATGAGCACCGCAACCACCACAGCCCCCGCGCCGTCCCCGGCCCCGGATGCAATTGTGCGCAGCTGGAAAACACCGATTCTGCTGGGCGTGCTGGCCACGCTCGGACTGGTTTTCTTTGCGTTCCTCTCGCCGGACACCGAGGTCACGTTCCGCCTCACCGACCCGGAAGCGGCCATCACCCTGCCGGACCTGGTCTTCTCTGCCCGGGCCTTCGGCTGGGCCGGTGCTATCGCGCTTGTCCTGCTTGCCGCCTGGTCCTTTGTCCTGGTCCGCTCAGGCCGGCGTCTGCCCCTGTGGCTGCCGGTCATTTTCGGCATCGTTTTCGTATCAGGCTTCCTTGCCTGGTCCGTCGGCAGCACCGGCAACCCGAATGTTGCCCTGTACGGGCTGTTGGCCGGCAGCGTGACGCTTGCCGTCCCGCTGGTCTTCGGTTCCCTTTCCGGTGTGCTCTGCGAACGCTCCGGCGTGGTCAACATTGCCATTGAGGGCCAGCTGCTCTTCGGCGCCTTCGCCGCCGCGGTGGCCGGTTCCCTCTCGGGCAACGCCTTCATTGGCCTGCTCGCGGCAGCCATCGCCGGTGTGCTCGTTTCCCTGGTCCTGGCGGTGTTCAGCATCAAGTACATCGTCAACCAGGTGATTGTCGGCGTGGTGCTGAACGTTTTGGTCTCCGGACTCACCGGGTTCCTGTTCTCCACGGTCCTGAGCAGCAATGCCGAGCAACTGAACACGGCACCCCGGCTGCCCAACATCAGGATCCCGTTCCTGGCAGACATCCCGATCATTGGTCCGATCCTCTTTGACCAGTCCCTGATCGGCTACCTGATGTACTTTGCCGTGGCCGCCGTCTACTTCGGGCTGTTCCGGACCCGCTGGGGCCTGCGCACCCGTGCCGTCGGTGAACACCCGAAGGCAGCTGACACCCTGGGCGTCAACGTCAACCGCACCCGCTTCACCAACGTGCTGCTGGCCGGCGCGGTGGCAGGCATCGGCGGATCCTTCTTCACCCTGGTCTCCGTCTCCAGCTTCGGCCAGGACATGACCGGCGGGCAGGGCTACATTGCCCTGGCAGCCCTCATCCTGGGCCGCTGGAACCCGTTGGGCGCCGCCGCGGCAGCTCTGCTGTTCGGCTTCGCCACCAACCTGCAGTACGTGCTGGGCCTGCTGGGAACACCGGTGCCCAGCCAGTTCCTGTCCATGCTGCCGTATGTGGTGACCATCTTCGCCGTGGCCGGCGTGGTGGGACGCTCCCGTGGACCGGCCGCCAGCGGCGTGCCGTACATCAAGGGATAAGCGCACATGACCACACCAACCTCCGCAGTGAACTGGGACCTGCTCCTGGAGCATGCCCGTGCCGCCCTCTCACACGCCTACGTCCCCTACTCGAAGTATCCGGTGGGGGCGGCGGCCCTGACCGACGACGGCCGGATCATTTCCGGCTGCAACGTGGAAAACGCCTCCTACGGGCTGACGCTGTGCGCCGAGTGCGCTTTGGTAAGCTCGCTGCACATGTCCGGCGGGGGCCTCCTGGCGGCCTTTGTCTGCGTGGACGGCGCCGGGGAAATCCTGATGCCGTGCGGCCGGTGCCGCCAGCTGTTGTACGAATTCCGGGCTCCCGGGATGCAGCTGATGACCGTAAGCGGCATCCGGACGATGGACCAGGTCCTGCCGGATGCCTTTGGACCGCAGCACTTGGAAGGGCAGTAACCACATGAGCAGTGGACGTACAACCAGCAGTGAACAGTTCGACGCCGTCGACATCATCGGCATCAAGCGGGACCGCGGCACCCTGTCGCCGGAGCAGATCGACTGGACCATCGACGCCTACACCCGCGGTGCCATCGCCGATGAGCAAATGGCGGCGCTGAACATGGCGATCCTGCTCAACGGCATGAGCCGGCAGGAAATCTCCCGCTGGACCACTGCCATGATCAACTCGGGAGTCCGCATGGACTTCTCCTCGCTGGGCAAACCCACCACCGACAAGCACTCCACCGGAGGCGTGGGGGACAAGATCACCCTGCCGCTGGCGCCCCTGGTTGCCGTGTACGGAGTGGCCGTTCCGCAGCTTTCCGGCCGCGGCCTCGGCCACACCGGCGGCACCCTGGACAAGCTGGAGGCGATTCCGGGGTGGCGGGCCAACCTGTCCAACGAGGAAATCATGGCCCAGCTGGCCGACGTCGGTGCCGTCATCTGCGCCGCCGGCACCGGTCTCGCTCCGGCGGATAAGAAGCTGTACGCGCTGCGCGACGTCACCGGCACGGTGGAAGCCATTCCGCTGATTGCTTCCTCCATCATGAGCAAAAAGATCGCCGAAGGCACCGGTTCGCTGGTGCTGGACGTGAAGGTGGGCTCCGGCGCCTTTATGAAGGATGAAGCCAACGCCCGCGAGCTGGCCGAAACCATGGTCGCCCTGGGCCAGGACGCCGGCGTCAACACCGTCGCGCTGCTGACCAACATGTCCACGCCGCTGGGCCTCACCGCCGGCAACTCCATTGAGGTGGAGGAATCCGTTGAGGTCCTCGCCGGCGGCGGCCCCGCCGACGTCGTGGAGCTGACGGTGCGCCTGGCTGAAGAAATGCTGGCCGCGGCCGGAATCCATGACGCCGACCCGGCGGCTGCGCTCCGGGACGGCCGTGCCATGGACGTATGGCGCCGCATGATTTCGGCCCAGGGCGGAGACCCGGACGCTCCGCTGCCGCAGGCGCGGGAATCCGAAACCATCTACGCACCCGCCGACGGCGTGCTCGTGGAACTGGACGCGCTGTCCGTCGGTGTGGCCGCATGGCGGCTGGGAGCGGGCCGCGCCCGCAAGGAAGACCAGGTCCAGGCGGGAGCCGGTGTCCGGCTGCACGCCAAGCCCGGAGCTCCGGTCCGGGCCGGGCAGCCGCTGATGACACTGCTCACGGATACGCCGGAGAAGTTTGACCGCGCCCGCGAGGCCCTGGAACACGCCGTCGTTATTGCCCCTGAAGGGTCCCGGCCGGCGCAGAAGCTGATCATCGACCGCATCGGATAAGTCCTGCCCGCCAACCCCGCCGTTCCGGCTCCGTTCCGCGGAGTCCCGGGGCCGGCGCGGTTGGCGGGCACCTAATCATTGGTGGCATCGTTGTAGATACCAGAGACCAATCCTAGGGAGCCGACTGGACGTGCTGAGCGCCGCAGTGGACAGCATCAATAACTTCATCCTTACCTCCGCCGACGCCTGGTGGGTTTATGCGGCCCTGTTCGCGTTTTGCCTCATTGACGGGTTTTTCCCGCCGGTGCCCAGCGAATCGCTCGTGGTCGGCATGTCAGCCCTGGTCGGTACGGGAGCCGGACCCAACCTGTGGCTGGTTGGCGCCGCAGCGGCCGGCGGAGCGTTCCTGGGCGATAATTTGGCGTACCTGATGGGCCGGAAGATCGGCACCGAACGCTACCGCTGGATGCGCGGACCGCGGATGCAGCGCGGCTTTGTCTGGGCACGCAAGGAACTGGACAAACGGGCAGTGTCGCTGATCCTGATTGCCCGCTTCATTCCCATCGGCCGGGTCGTCGTGAACCTCACGGCCGGTGCCACTGCCTTTCCCCGCCGCATCTTTGTCATCCTCACCACCATGTCGGCCCTGGTCTGGGCCGGCTACAGCGTCGCCATCGGAGCCCTGGCCGGTGCCTGGTTCAAGGACAACCACCTGCTGGGCGTTGTCGTGGCCATCGCGGTCGCCATGGTCCTGGGGCTGATCCTCGACCGGATCATCACCAAGCTGCGCGGCCCGACGCCCCTGAAAACCCCCAAGCCGGCTGCAACCAGCCCCGCTGAAGAGCCGGACGCCGCCGCAGAGGCAGCCTCCGCCGGCAAGGCTCCCGAGACACCCTGAGTCCACGCGCCAGCGGGCAGTGCCGCAGCTCACGTACAGTGGCAGGGTGACTGAGCCTATTCTGCTTCCTGCAACCGACCCGCACCTCGACATCCGCAACCTGCCCAAGGTTTCGCTGCACGACCACCTGGACGGCGGGCTGCGGCCGGCCACCATCATCGAACTCGCCGAGGCGGCCGGCCATGAGCTGCCGTCCACCGATCCGGTGGCCCTCGGCGAGTGGTTCCGCGAGTCCGCGGACTCGGGGTCCCTGCCGCGCTACCTGGAAACCTTTGACCACACCATTGCCGTGATGCAGACCCGTGAAAACCTCGTCCGCGTCGCCCGGGAATTCGTGGAGGACCTGGCGGACGACGGCGTGGTGTACGCCGAGATCCGCTGGGCTCCGGAGCAGCACCTTCAGGGCGGACTGACCCTGGACGAAGCCGTTGAAGCGGTCCAGGCCGGGCTTGATGAGGGCGTGGACGCGGTGGAAGCCGGCGGCCGCCTGATCCAGGTTGGGCAGCTCATTACCGCCATGCGCCATGCGGACCGGGGCATGGAAGTGGCCGAGCTCGCAGTCCGGCACCGCACCAGCGGTGCCGTTGGATTCGACATCGCCGGTGCCGAGGACGGTTTTTCTCCCGCCCGGCTTGCCGACGTTTTCACCTATCTGGCGGAGAACCAGTTCCCCGTCACGGTGCATGCCGGCGAAGCCGCCGGCGTCGACAGCATCCGCGACGCGCTGGTGCATGGCCGGGCGCTGCGGCTGGGACACGGCGTGCGCATTGCCGAGGACATCGACGTGGAGTTCGAGGCTGAGGACAGCCAGGCCGCCGACGGCGGAAGCGACACCGAGGTGGGCATGGTGAGCATCGGGCAGGTGGCCGGCTGGGTTCGGGACCGTGGGATTCCGCTGGAGATCTGCCCGTCCTCGAACCTGCAGACGGGAGCCGTTGCGTCCTTCGGCGAGGACATTGAGTCCCACCCGATCGACCTGCTCTACCAGACGGGGTTCCAGGTCACGGTGAACACCGATAACCGCCTGATGAGCGGGGTCACTCTCACCGGTGAGTTTGAACTGCTGGCGGAGACGTTCGACTATGACCTCGACGACATCCTCGAATTCACCATGAACGCGGTTGACGCCGCGTTCCTTCCGCTGGAAGAGCGCGATGCGCTTGCCGCCTACGTTACGGAAGGCTTCAACCAGGCCCGGGGCTGATGCGGTTTCCGGGGCGGGCGGCGATGACCTCGGCCAGCGGTTTGTCCGTCTGGCCGGGGTCATCGCCGCCCTGCGGGAGCGCTGTCCCTGGACAGCTGCCCTGACCCACCAGTCTTTGCTCGAGTACCTCATTGAAGAGTCCTACGAGGTGGTGGAGGCCGTTGAAGCCGGCCACACCGGAGCCGAACACGCACCGGAACTGGCGGGGGAGCTGGGCGACGTGCTGTTCCAGGTCCTACTGCACGCCCGTCTGCAGGAAGAAGCGGGCCATTTTGGCATCGGTGACGTTGTGGAGTCGCTCACAGCCAAAATGATCCGCCGCAACCCCCACGTTTTTGCTCCCGACGGCACGCTTAGGGCGGATACGACCGACGATCCGGCCGAGATCGAGCGTGCGTGGGACAACATCAAGAAACACGAAAAGCCGGAGCGGACGTCACCGTTCGACGGAATTCCCGCCGGGCTTCCGGCCCTCCTGCTGGCCGCCAAGGTCCAGGACCGGGCCCGGCGCGCCGGGGTGCCCGTGCCCCCGCGGGAGCCGGACGGCCAGGACCCGCAGCCATGGACCAGCGAGGCCGAATTGGGGGAGCACCTCTTTGACGTGGTGCGCCGGGCGCAGGCCCAGGGACTCGACGCCGAAGCGGCGCTCCGTGCCGCCGTCCGCCGTTTCACCGGCCGCCCCTAGGTCCTCCGGCCGCTCTGCCGACCGCTGCAATGCACCAATATGGCGGTGCAGGTCCTTACTACCGCGCCGCTTTCAACTAGGCTGGAACCAGACAGCGTGGCCCGATTCATAGCCGTTGCTGTAGATTCCCCTAGCGTTCCAACGAACAGGAGCATTCCCATGGCAATCATTGATGCCATTCACGCCCGCGAAATCCTGGATTCCCGCGGAAACCCCACCGTTGAGGTGGAGGTTCTGCTTGATGATGACACGTTTGGCCGCGCCGCGGTTCCCTCCGGCGCATCGACCGGTGCTTTCGAGGCAAACGAACGCCGCGACGGCGAGAAGACCCGCTACCAGGGCAAGGGCGTTCTGCAGGCCGTTGAAGCCGTTATCGAGCAGATCCAGCCGGCGCTGCTGGGCTTCGACGCCGCTGACCAGCGTGCCATTGACCAGACGATGATCGATCTGGACGGCACCGACAACAAGTCCAACCTGGGCGCCAACGCCATGCTGGGCGTTTCCCTGGCCGTGGCACGCGCCGCCGCGGAGTCCGCCGCCCTGCCGCTGTACCGTTACCTGGGCGGCCCCAACGCGCACGTCCTGCCCGTGCCGCTGATGAACATCCTCAACGGCGGATCGCACGCCGACTCCGACGTCGACATCCAGGAATTCATGATTGTTCCCCTGGGCGCCCAGACCTATTCGGAAGGCCTGCGCTGGGGTGTTGAGGTCTACCACAACCTCAAGTCCGTCCTGAAGGAAAAGGGCCTGTCCACCGGCCTCGGCGACGAAGGCGGCTTTGCCCCCAACCTGCCGTCCAACCGCGCGGCACTGGACCTGATCCTCGAAGCCATCAAGCGCGCCGGCTACACCCCGGGCACCGACATCGCCCTCGCCCTGGACGTTGCGGCATCAGAGTTCTTCAAGGACGGCTCCTACCTCTTCGAAGGCACCAGCCGCACGGCTGAGGAAATGTCCGCGTACTACGAGGAACTCGTCCGGGACTACCCGCTCGTTTCCATCGAAGACCCGCTGGATGAAGAGGACTGGGACGGCTGGAAGACCCTGACCGCGTCCATCGGCGACAAGGTGCAGATTGTGGGCGATGACCTCTTCGTCACCAACCCCACCCGCCTCGAGACCGGCATCAAGCGCAACGCCGCGAACTCCCTGCTGGTCAAGGTCAACCAGATCGGCACCCTCTCCGAAACCCTGGACGCCATCACCATGGCGCAGCGTGCCGGCTACACCACCATCACCTCGCACCGCTCCGGTGAAACTGAGGACACCACCATCGCCGACATCTGCGTTGCCACCAACGCCGGCCAGATCAAGACGGGTGCCCCGGCCCGCTCCGAGCGCGTAGCCAAGTACAACCAGCTGCTGCGCATCGAAGAAGAGCTCGACGACGCCGCCCGCTACGCAGGCCGCAGCGCCTTCCCGCGTTTCACGGCAGAGTAAGCATGCTGCCGGTGGGTACCCTCGTTAACGGGGGTGCCCGCCGGCCCTGTTTAACCACTGTTTTCGTTTAGCCATACCAAGGAGTTCCATGCCCACCCGACGCCCGAAAGTCCCCAAGGCCGGTTCAACGGTGGACAGCGCCGGGGGCGCGGCTGCGTCCGGGACCGGCGGGACAAAACCGGTGCGGCGGCGGAACCCTCCGGCGGATCCGGACACCATCAGCGCCACAAAGCCCGTGGCCCCTAGTCCGGCCGCCGAAAGCGAATCCGCGGCAGCTCCCGCGGCCAAGACCCCGAAGGCAAAGGCGCCCGCCGGAACAAAGGCATCCGCCGCGACAAGGGCGACCGCCGGACCAAAGGCATCAACTGCAGCAAAGGCGTCCAAGGCTGCCAAGGCCCCCAACGGGCGGAAATCCGGTGCCGCCACAGCCGGTGGCGCCACAGCCGGTGGCGCCACAGCGGGTCGCGCCGGAACAGATGAGACCAGTGCCGCCGCCGGCAGGTTCCGGCGCCGGTCCGCCGCCCAGACCTTCGGTGCCACAGCCGGTGCAACCGCCGTCGATGCCTCCGATGATCTGCGACCGGTCCCCGCGAAGGCCTTTTCCGGGCGCCTCCTGGTCCTGGCCATGGTGACTCTGGTCATCACTGTGCTTCTCGCGCCGTCGGTGAACACCTATCTGCACCAGCGGTCGGACATCGCGGCGCTGGAAGCGGAGATTGCCGCCCAGAAGGAAACATCACGGGACCTGGAAGCCCAGCTGGACCGGTGGGAAGACCCCAACTACATCAAGCAGCAGGCCCGGGAGCGCATTTTCCTGGTCATGCCGGGGGAGACCCGCTATCTGGTCAAGGGCGAACACGGGGTGGAAAACGCCGAGCAGCAGGCGCAGGAAGAAGCGGAAGACCTGCAGTGGGTCGACGCGCTGTGGGACTCCGTGAAGAGGTCGGCCACGGCGCCGTAGCCCTCCGGCCGTCCCGGTCCGCAGGGGACCCGGCCCCGGCTCCGGTCTGCGCACAGTAATCTTAGAAGCGCAGACATCACTTAGTCCGGGCCTCTTCGAGGCCCCCAGGAAGGAACCTCCGGCATGACCCAGGAGCAGCTCACCCCCACCTCCGAAGACTTGGAGACCCTGAGCCGACAGCTCGGCAGGCCGGCCCGCGACGTCGTCGAGATCGGGGCGCGCTGCGTCTGCGGCAACCCGTTGGTGGCCACCACGGCTCCGCGCCTGAGCAACGGCATTCCCTTTCCCACCACCTATTACCTGGCGCATCCGGTCATCACGGCAGCCGTTTCCCGGCTCGAAGCAGCCGGAGTCATGAACGAAATGACCGAGCGGCTGGAGCAGGACGCAGAGCTCGCCGCGCGGTACCGCTCAGCCCACGAAGCGTACCTCCAGGCCCGGAACGACATTGGCGCCCGCACCGGCGTCGGCCCCGTCCCCGAGATTGACGGAGTTTCCGCCGGCGGCATGCCCACCCGCGTGAAATGCCTGCATGTGCTGGTGGGCCACTCGCTGGCGGCCGGTCCCGGGGTGAACCCGCTCGGAGACGAGGCGCTGGAACGCATTTCCCAGTGGTGGACCCGTGATCGCTGCTATTGTGATGGCGCGTGGAACACCACGGCCGCGGCGCCCAGCCGCGATCTGAGCCGGCACACCAAGACCCAGGGCCTCTCCGCGGAGGAACTGGAGGCTAAGCGTGCCGCCCGCCGCGAGGCCGTGGAGGCCGCCAACGTCGAACAGCAGGGGGATGCCGTGACGGATATGAACGATGCGCAGGAAAGCAAAGCCACGGAGCGGGTTGCCGCAGTGGACTGTGGAACCAATTCCATCCGTCTGCTGATCGCCGACGTGACGTACGAGGGCGGCGTGCCCAAGCTGACCGACGTCGTGCGCCTGATGCGGGTCAACCGGCTGGGGCAGGGAGTCGATGCCACCGGCCGTCTGGCGCCCGAGGCCCTGGAACGGACTTTCGAAGCAGCCGATGAATACGCTGCCCTGATCCGCGAGCACGGTGCCACGCGGGTCCGGTTTGTCGCCACCTCGGCCAGCCGCGACGCGGAAAACCGGGCAGAGTTCGTGGACGGCATCCGGTCGCGGCTCGGGGTTGAACCCGAAGTGATCACCGGTGACGAAGAAGCCGCGCTGTCCTTTGCCGGGGCCACCAGTGTCCTGGGTGGAAGCAACGGCGCCAAGACCCTCGTAGTGGATCTGGGCGGCGGCAGCACCGAGTTTGTCCTGGGCACCTCCGACGGCGTGCTGGCGGCAAAAAGCACTGACATGGGCTGCGTCCGGTTCACGGAGCGGCACCTGACGTCGAACCCGCCGACGGAGGCGGAAATCGCCGTCGCGCGCGGTGACATCCTGGACATGATTGCCCAGGTCCTGACCACTGTTCCGCTCGCCGAGGCGGACCGCCTGGTGGGCGTTGCCGGGACCATCACCACGGTCACTGCCCACGCGCTGCACCTGCCCGAATACTCCGCCAGCGCCATCCACGGCACCGAACTCGATATTGCACGGATCGACCAGGCAGCGGGAGAACTCCTCCACATGGACCGGGACAGCCGTGCCGCCCTGCCCTACATGCATCCGGGCCGGGTGGACGTTATTGGCGCCGGCGCGCTGATCTGGCAGACCATTGTGGACCGGGTTGCCGAGCTGACTGACGGTGCTGTGTCCACGGCTGTCACCAGTGAGCACGACATCCTTGACGGCATAGCCCTGAGCGCTGCGCGGTGACGCCTTCGTCGGCGTGGCCCCAGCACCGGCAGAAGGGAACACGGACACTCCTGATGGCATCGCTGCTGGCGCTGGCCACCCTGATTCCGGCTGCCCCGGCCTCTGCCGACGAATGGCGCGACAAGCAGTACTGGCTTGCCGGTTCCGGCATTGACGAGGCCTGGAAAGTAAGCCAGGGCGAAGGCGTGAAAGTGGCGGTCATTGATACCGGCATCGATCCCACCCACCCGGACCTGGCCGGTGCCGTGACCGGCGGCACCGACGTCTCCGGGGCCGGGGATCCAAGCGGCAGCAGGGGGCTGGGGGCCAACCCGTCACATGGAACCCTGGTGGCAACGCTGCTCGCCGGCCGCGGCCACGAGCCGCCGGCTGAACCGGAAAAGGATGACGACGGCGGCGACGGCGACAAAGCGGAGAAGAAACCCGCTCCCACCAAGTCCGACGGAATCATCGGCGTGGCCCCGAAAGCCGAACTGCTGGCGGTTTCCGCGTGGATCGGACCGGACAACCCCGGCGGAATCCCCATTGAGGACCAGATTCCCACCGCTATCCGGTGGGCCGTGGACAACGGCGCCCAGGTCATCAACATGTCCCTGGGCAGCACATCCACCTCGTGGCCGGAAAGCTGGGACGACGCGTTCCTGTACGCCGAGCAGCAGGACGTGGTGGTTGTCGTGGCCGCCGGAAACCGCGCCGTCGGCATGGTCCAGGTCGGGGCCCCCGCCACTATTCCCGGCGTGCTGACCGTCGCCGGGCTGGACCGGAACGGAGAAGCGAGCCAGGATTCCTCCTCGGAAGGAATCAGCATCGGCGTTGCCGCACCGGCGGAAAACCTGGTGGGCGGCCTGCCCGGCGGACCCGCCCGCTATGCGGACTGGAGCGGAACATCCGGGGCCGCGCCGCTGGTGGCCGGAACCGCGGCGCTGATCCGCTCCGCCTACCCCGACCTCAGCGCAGCGGACGTCATTAACCGGATCATCAGCACCGCCAGCGATGCCGGGGCGCCTGGCCAGGACACCATCTACGGCTACGGCATCCTCAACGCGGGCGCGGCCCTGACCGCCGACGTGGCGCCGGTGTCCGCGAATCCGCTGGGCAACATTGCCGACTGGATCCGGATCCACCGCCGGGTTGTGCCCACGGCGCCTGCATCCGATGCTCCGGTAGCGGTTGAGCCTGCGGTGCCGGACCTGCCCGAGCCGACGGTTCCGGTGGCGCTGCCCCCGGACTCGGAGCCTGATCCGCTGCCGGCCGCCCTGGTCCTGGGATTTGGCGGGCTGCTGGTGGGAGTCACAGTGGCAGGTGTCATTGCCGTGGCGCGCGCGCGGCGCCACTCGGAATTATTTCCCGCGACCGAGGACACTGAAACGGGTCAGCTAAAATACTCCGAAATCTCGTGAAGGTTTTCACAAACTCAGGTACGATAAGGGCATGGCATCTACGACAAAGTTTTCAGACCGTCCCCGCGTCCTAGTGGTAGGCGGTGGCTACGTAGGTCTCTACGTAGCGAAGAACCTCCAGAAGAAGGTTAAGGACGAAGGCGGGATCGTCACCGTTGTTGATCCGCTGCCGTACATGACGTACCAGCCCTTCCTCCCCGAGGTTGCCGCCGGCACCATTGAGCCGCGCGACGCCGTCGTGTCCCACCGCATGCACCTGAAGAACACCGAGCTGATCACCGGCAAGGTCACCTCCATCAACCACGCGGCCCACACGGCCGTCATCGAGCCCGCCGACGGCGGAGCTCCCTTTGAGCTGCCGTACCAGGACGTGGTCCTGGCCGCCGGTTCCATCACCCGCACCTTCCCGATTCCGGGTCTGGCTGAGGCCGGCATTGGCATGAAGTCCATTGAAGAAGCCGTGGGCACCCGCAACCAGGTGCTCGAGCGCATCGAAACCGCATCGCTGATGCCCGCAGGTCCGGAGCGCGAACGCGCCCTCACCTTCGTCGTCGTGGGCGGCGGTTTTGCCGGCATTGAAACCCTGACCGAGCTCGAAGACATGGCCCGTGACGCAGTCCGCGTCAACGACCGCCTCAAGCGCGAAGACCTTCGTTTTGTCCTGATTGAAGCCATGGGCCGCGTCATGCCCGAGGTCAAGCCGGACCAGGCCGAGTGGGTTGTCTCGAGCATGCGTGAGCGCGGCATAGAGGTTCTGCTGAACACCTCGCTGGCCTCCGCTGAGGACGGCGTGCTGAAGCTGATCAACATGGCGGACAAGTCCCCGGCCGGCGAATTCGCCACCGACACCCTGATCTGGACCGCGGGCGTGCAGGCCAATCCGATGGTCCGCGCCACCGACTTCCCGATCGATGACCGCGGCCGCGTCCGTGCCAACGCCGAACTGCGCATCACCGGCGACGACGGCCCCCTCGAGGGCGCCTGGGCCGCCGGCGACGTCTCGGCTGTTCCCGACCTCTCCGGTGGCGGGGTTGGCGGCTTCTGCGTGCCGAACGCACAGCACGCCGTCCGGCAGGCAAAGCTGCTGGCCAAGAACATCCTGGCCGCCCGCTACGGCGTGGGCAGCGTTGAGGAATACAACCACAAGAGCCTCGGCGCCGTTGCCGGCCTGGGCCAGTACAAGGGCGTCGCCAACATCATGGGCTTCGGCATGAAGGGCTTCCCGGCCTGGCTGGCACACCGCGGCTACCACGGCCTGGCCATGCCGATGTTCGAGCGCAAGTCCCGCGTCATCGTCGGCTGGATCATGAACGTGGCCTACGGCCGCGACCTGACCGACCTGCGCAACCTGAAGAACCCGCGCAAGACGTTCCAGGCTGCCGCTGCACCGGCCAAGAAGAAGGAAGCCGCCAAGTAGGCTTCCGGCCCCCTGCGGCACGCGTATGACGGCGGTTCCTCCCTGTGGGAGGGGCCGCCGTCGTTTTTCTGCCCTGGTCCGGCGTCCAGTAGGCTTGACCAGAAGCCTTGCGCTTCCGCCCCAGTAGCCCAATGGCAGAGGCAGTGGACTTAAAATCCATGTGTTGTCGGTTCGAGTCCGACCTGGGGTACTGCCGGTTCCCGACGCGGATTCACCACGCCCGGTTCGTCCGGATGCGCCACCCGCAGATGCGAGTTGACCAGCTTTACGGCTTCCTCCTCCGTGGCGGCCTCGTACTCCCAGGGGCAGGAACAGCAGCGGGCATGCGGCGTTCCGTCCTCAGCAACCGAGACACCCCATGCTTCTCCGGGCAGCAGGTAAAAGCCGCCGTAGGTTCCGGAAAATTCCCGCAGGGGACGCTCGGTCTGCTGACGATGACTCTGCTCGATCATGGTTGTTATTCGTTCCGCCCAGCCGCGGGGATGGGCGCGCGGGCCGGTTATCCCACCGCCCTATTCCGCGCGTGCAGGCCGCTCCGCAACGCCTGCGGGGTTCCGGCATGCGGCTGCCCGTCAGTAGCATGGGCACCATGAGCAATGCCCTGAGACTCGAAAACCCGGCCAAGGACACCTACGTGCTCCGCAACGTCAGCGGGCATGAGCTCGCCAATGTGGTGGTGGACGGCTCACGGGTGGGTGTCAACACCAAAAACCTGCCTGCCGGCATGGACCTTGCGGACGGCGAGGCGGTGGAGTTTCACCTGTACCACGGTGGGGGAGCGGCTATGCCGAAGGATCTCTACGTCCGGTGGGACGGCGCCTCCGACTGGGACGTTATCCCGGTTTAACCTCCGCTTGACCTCCGCAACCATGCCACCCGGCGGGCCTCTGGATGCCCGCCGGCGACGTCGGCCAGGGCCCCGCCACAGCCCCGTTTTGACCAGCAGCATGATCTAGCCCATACTTGGAATCGATTCCATGGAATCGATTCCACAACGGTGTAGGGAGCATGGTGCGGTCAACGACGATCAAAGACGTGGCGAGGAAAGCCGGCGTCTCGGCAGCCACCGCGTCGCGCGTGCTCTCCGGGCACTCCGCCACGTCGGAGGACGCCCGGCAGGCGGTCCGGGAAGCGGCCGCCGAACTCGGGTTCCGTCCCAATGCCCAGGCCCGTTCGCTGCGCAAGACCAGCACCCAGACCATCGGCCTGCTGCTGCCCGATATCCGTAACCCCTTCTTCGCAGACCTGGCCCACGCCGTCGAGCAGCGTGCCAGTGAGTTCCAGTACCTGACACTTTTTGGCAACGCCAATGAAAGCCAGGAGCAGCAGGAACGCTACCTCGACGTCATGCTCTCCCAGCGCGTGGACGGCCTGATTGCCGCACCGCAGGGGGAGGCCAGCAGCCTGACGTCCCTCCTGGCCGGCGAGGTGCCCACGGTGTTCGTGGACCGCGTGGTCGACGGCGCGTCAGTCGCCGGCGTCACGGCCGACAACGCCGGGGGCATCACCGACGCCGTCCGCCACCTCACCGAGCTTGGCCACCGCCGCATCGGCTACATCGCCGGCCCGCAGTCCACGTCAACCGGCCGCGAACGGCTGCAGGCCTTCCGCGCCGCCGTCGCCGAAACAGGGGCGGATGACGACGTCGAACTCGTGTACTTCGGTGACTTCCAGTCCGCCAGCGGCGCCGCCGGTGCGGGCCTGCTGCTGGACCTTCCCGTCCCTCCCACCGCACTGCTTGCCGCCGACAGCCTGATGAGCATCGGCGCGGTCGGCGTGTGCAACGACCGCGGCCTGGACATCGGTGCCGACATTGCCTTCGTTGCCTACGACGACATTGAAGCCTTCACACTGCTGAACCCGGCGCTGACCGTTATAGCCCATGACGTGCACGCCATGGGACGCGTGGCCGTTGACCTGCTGATCGCGGAGATCTCCGGCGAGTCCCCGGAATCCGTGGTGCTCCCGAGCAGGCTCATCATCCGCGGCTCCACCCCGTCCCTTCCGGAAGGAAACCCAGCATGAGCGAGACCCCCATCCTGACGCTCGAAGGCGTCAGCAAATCCTTTGGTCCGGTCACGGTGATCGACGGCGTTACCGTCCACGTGCGTCCGGGCAAGGTCCAGGTGCTCCTGGGCGAAAATGGCGCCGGTAAATCCACGCTCATCAAAATGATGTCCGGCGTCTACCAGCCCGACGGCGGACGCATCCTCGTGGACGGCAAGCCGGTAACGCTGCCGGACACCAAGGCTGCCGAGGCCCTGGGTATTGCGACCATCCACCAGGAACTGAACCTGGTGGGTTCCATGAGCGTGGCGGAGAACATCTGCCTGGGGCGGATGCCGCGCAAATACGGGCTGGTGGACCGCCGTGCCATGAAGTCCCGTGCCCGCGCCGCGCTGAACCTGATCGGCCTGGACGTGGACCTGGACCAGCCGGTGGGGGAACTTGGCATTGCCCGCCAGCAGCTGGTGGAAATTGCCAAGGCGCTGAGCCAGAACGCCCGGATGCTGATCCTGGACGAACCCACGGCGGCCCTGACCAACCGCGAGATTGCCGCTCTGTTCGCGGTCGTTGAGGATCTGCGCCGAAAGGGCGTGGGCATGGTGTTCATCTCCCACCACCTGGATGAGATTGCCGCCATCGGTGATTCGGTGTCCGTGCTGCGGGACGGTAAGTTCATCGCTGAGGTTCCGGCGGACACGCATGAAGATGAACTTGTCCGCCTGATGGTCGGCCGCGATATTGACCAGCAGTTCCCGCGCCGCCGCGAGTTCACCGGACCGGCGGACACTCTGCTGGAAGTCCGCGGCCTGTCCATGAAGGGCCTGATCCACGATGTGTCCTTCTCCGTTGCCGCCGGCGAAGTGGTGTCACTCGCCGGACTGATGGGAGCGGGCCGCACCGAGGTGGTGCGGGCCATCGCCGGTGCGGACTCCTATGCCTCCGGCGTCGTCAGTGTCCGCGGAAAGCAGTTGCCGAAAGCCGACATTGGCGCGGCCATCCGTGCCGGCGTCGGCCATGTGCCCGAAGACCGGAAAGTCCAGGGCCTGGTGCTCGGGGCAGCGGTCAACGACAACATCGGTTACGCCACCCTCGCCGCCACGGCCAGGGCCGGAGTCGTGGACTTTGCCGGGCAGCGGAAACGGGCCGAAGAAGTGGCGGAACGGCTGAGGATCCGCATGCACAGCCTGGACCAGGCCGTCGGATCACTGTCCGGCGGAAACCAGCAAAAAGCCGTTTTTGCCCGCTGGATCGTGGCCGGGTCCACGGTGCTGCTGCTCGATGAGCCCACCCGCGGCGTCGACGTCGGCGCCAAGGTGGAAATTTACGAACTGATCAATGCGATCACGGCCGCCGGCGGCGCCGTCGTCATGGTGTCCAGCGAACTGCCTGAGGTCTTGGGCATGAGCGACCGGATCCTCGTGATGAGCGGCGGACACATTGCCGGTGAACTCGACGCCGACGGCGCCACCCAGGACGCCGTGATGTCACTGGCGGTTCGGGACGTACAGCGTGACCAGGAAGATCAACTGATGAAGGACGGATCATGAACAAGGCAGCGGTGCAGACACCGGAAACGGTTACGCGCAAGCAGGCACCGGACACCCGGGCGCGGACAAAGAAGTTCCTCGCCGACAATGGAGCACTGGTGGGACTGGTGGTGCTGGGCCTGGCGCTCTTCATCGCCACTCCTGACTTCCTCACCGGCCCCAACCTGCTGAACATCGGCATCCAGGCCTCGGTGATTGCCGTCCTGGCCTTCGGCATGACTTTCGTGATCGTTGCCGCCGGAATCGACCTCTCGGTGGGCTCGGTCGCGGCCTTGTCGGCCATGGGATCGGCGTGGATGTTCTCGCAGGGAAACATGCCCGGCTGGCTGGCACTGGTGGGAGGGCTCCTGATCGGCGCACTCAGCGGTGCGGTCAGCGGCTTTGCCGTCGCCTACGGCCGGCTGCCCTCCTTCATTGCCACGCTGGCCATGCTCAGCGTTGCCCGCGGCCTGACGCTGGTCCTCTCCGACGGCCGGCCCATCGCCACCGCCGATGAAGTGTCCTTCCTTGGCGGAGACCTGGGCCCGATCCCGATGCCCATCGTGGTGCTGGTGCTTGCCGGAATCGCCGCCGCGCTGATCCTGAACTACACCGTGATCGGCCGGTACATGTACGCCGTGGGCGGCAACACCGAAGCCGCACGCCTGTCGGGCATCCCGGTGCGCCGGGTCCTGGTCACCGTGTTCGCCCTGTCCGGCCTCTTCGCCGCGCTGGCCGGCCTGCTGTTGTCCGGACGCCTCGATTCCGCCCAGCCCCAGGCAGCCTCCGGCTACGAGCTGGACGCCATTGCCGCCGTCGTCATCGGCGGAGCATCCCTTGCCGGCGGCGTCGGACGCATCAGCGGAACCCTCATCGGTGCCCTGGTCCTCGTCGTCATCCGCAACGGCCTGAACCTGCTGAACGTCTCCTCGTTCTGGCAGCAGGTCGTCATCGGCCTGGTCATTGCCCTCGCCGTGGGCGCCGACGCGCTGCGCCGGAAAAACTCCACCCATTAACCAGCTCCACCCACTACCCTCTCCACCGCATCACCTCACCAAAAGGAAATAACAATGAAGTTCTCCTCTGCCCGCAAGACCGCGGCCGTCACCGTGTCCCTCGGCCTGCTGCTGACCGCAACAGCATGCAACCGGGGCGACGACGCCGCAGCCACCGGCGGAACCGTCACGCTGGCTGTCTCCACCCTGAACAACCCCTTCTTCGTTGAACTGCGTGACGGTGCGCAGGAAGCCGCCGAGTCGGCCGGACTGGAGCTGGACGTCCTGGACGCCCAGAACGACTCCGCCAACCAGACCAACCAGCTGGCGACGGCGGCCACCTCCGGCACCGAAGGCGTCATCATTAACCCGGTGGACTCCGACGCCGCCGCCGCCTCCATCAGCCCGCTGCTGAGCGCTGAAACTCCGGTGGTGGCTGTGGACCGCACGGTCAACGGAGCAGAGGTCCAGTCGCTGGTCTCCAGCGACAACAAGGCCGGCGGCCGCCAGGCCGCCGACGAGCTTGCCAAGGCCATGGGCGGGGAAGGCGAAATCATCATCCTGCAGGGAGTCGCCGGCACCTCCGCCAGCCGCGACCGCGGCGCCGGTTTCGCCGAAGGCATCAAGGCTTACCCGGGCATCAAGATCGCAGCTCAGCAGACCGCCAACTTTGACCGCGCGGAAGCCCTGAACGTGGCAACCAACTTGCTGCAGGCCAACCCCGGTGTGACCGGCATCTTCGCCGAAAACGACGAAATGGCACTGGGCGCCATCCAGGCCCTCGGCAGCCGCGCCGGCACCGAGGTCAGCGTTGTGGGGTTTGACGGCACTGAGGGCGGCTTCACCGCCATCCAGAACGGCACCATGACGGCCACCATTGCCCAGCAGCCCGCGGAACTGGGCAAGCGCTCCGTGGAGGTCCTCGCCCAGCTGCTCGACGGCGAAACCGTTGAAGCCACCATCCCGGTTCCGGTGACCACCGTGAACGCAGACAACGTGGCTGATTTCGCCTCGTGAAAAAAACCGGCATCCTCAACGCGCCCCTGAACGCGGCCATCGGCCGACTGGGCCACGGTCACCTCGTAGTCATTGCCGACTGCGGGCTTCCGATCCCCGACGGCGTCGAAGCAGTCGACCTGGCCCTTGTCCAGGGCATTCCGTCCTTCGCCGATGTGCTTGACGCGCTGCTGGCTGAGATCGTGGTGGAAGGGTCGGTGATGGCTGAGGAAGCCGGCGGCACCGCCGTCGAGCGAAGGCTCCAGGCAGTGGAGCTGAGCCCGGAGACGGTAACCCATGAGGAGTTCAAGGCCATGCTCCCGTCCGTGCGGCTGATCGTGCGGACGGGGGAGGCCACTCCCTTTGCCAACGTCATCCTGCGCTGCGGAGTGAGCTTCTAACCCGCACCATCGTTCCGGTGCAAGTGGGGGTGCACCGGAACGTGATGAGTGTTACAAGGACGTAACCCAAGGCCCTTATGTTTGACTCATTATTCAACTAGCTTTTCTTCTAATCAGGAACACCTGGTAACAGCATCAAAGGCCTCCGCCTTTCGATCGGGGAGAAAATTCTATGACTGCACTACGCACCACGAGCCGCCTTGGCCTGGGGGACGGTTACAGCCGGGTGGCAAAAATCGCTGCAGTGGGACTGGGCCTGGCACTGTTTGCCTCCGGCTGCAGCGGGGATTCCGACACTCCCGCATCGGAATCGACGGGAACGCAATCAGCATCGACGCCCGCAAGCGCCGGCGGCGTCTCCTGCCCGCCGAACGAAGGCGGCAAGGGCAAGGACCCGGGCGAAAAGGGCGACCCCTCGGCAGTGCCCGCCTCCACCGGCACCACTGACACGCCGCTGAAGGTCGGGACGCTGCTGCCCACCACGGGTGAACTCGCATTCCTCGGCCCGCCGGAAATCGCAGGCACCAATCTCGCCGTCCAGGACATTAACGCCGCCGGCGGCGTGCTGGGACAGCCGGTGGAGATCGTCCACCGTGACTCCGGCGACACCACCACCGACATCGCCACCCAGTCCGTGACGGACCTGTTGAGCCAGAACGTCAGCGCCATTATCGGAGCCGCGTCCTCTGGCGTTTCCAAGACCGTCATTGGCCAGATCACCGGTGCCGGTGTCATCCAGTTCTCTCCGGCCAACACTTCTCCGGACTTCACCACTTGGGATGACAACGGCCTGTACTGGCGCACCGCTCCCTCCGATGTGCTGCAGGGACGCACCCTCGGCAATTACATTATTGGCTGCGGTGCCCAGACCGTCGGGATGATCGTCCTGAACGATGCCTACGGTACCGGGCTGGCAAGCAACATCCGGGGATCGGTGGAATCGGCCGGCGGCCAGATCATTGCCGAAGAGATGTTCAACGAGGGGGAGTCGCAGTTCAGCAGCCAGGTGGACTCCGTCGTCGCCTCCAAGCCTGACGCGATTGTCGTCATCAGCTTCCAGCAGGCCACCAGCATCGTTCCGCTGCTGACCGCCAAGGGAGTTGACCCCACACAGATGTTCTTCGTGGACGGCAACACCTCGGATTACAGCGAGGATCTCGATCCGGGAACCCTCGAAGGAGCCCAGGGAACGATCCCCGGCCCGTTCGCTTCGGACGCCTTCAAGGAGTCGCTGCTGGCCATTGACCCGGCCCTCAAGGACTGGTCCTACGCGGGCGAAAGCTATGACGCCGTCACCCTGACGGCACTCGCCGCCGAAGCTGCGGGCAGCACCGACGGAACGGCCATCGCGGCTGAACTGCAGGGTGTGTCGGCTGAGGGCGAGAAGTGCTTCGACTTCGCAGGCTGCGTCACGATCCTGCGCGGTGGCGGTGACATCGACTATGACGGTTACTCCGGACCGATCACCTTCGATGAGAACGGCGACCCGACAGAGGCCTTCATCGGCATCTACCAGTTCGACGCCGAGAACACGCCGCTGCCGAGCCGCTCGGAATCGGGCAAGCTCTAGGCTCCGGCAGCAACCACAGCTCCACCTAAGAGAGCAGCCCCCGCCATCCGGCGGGGGCTGCTCTCTTGGTCGGTCCTGCCGGCTTATTTGCTACGCAGTGTCGGCGAGCGTACCCAGGTACAGCTGGATGACCTTGGGATCCTTCATCAGGTCCCGCCCCGTGCCGGTATAGGCGTCGCGGCCCTGGTCCAGCACGTACGCGCGGTCGCAGATCTGCAGGCAGCGGCGGGCGTTCTGCTCCACCATGATCACCGATACTCCAGCGCGGTTGATTTCATGCACGCGCAGGAACGCCTCATCCTGCTTCACGGGGGAGAGGCCGGCGGAGGGCTCGTCCAGCAGCAGCACCGCCGGTTCCATCATCAGCGCCCGGCCCATGGCCACCATTTGCCGTTCACCGCCGGACAATGATCCGGCCCGCTGCGCCCGGCGCTTGTGCAGCTCGGGGAAAAGCCCGGCGACAAACTCGAAGCGTTCCGCAAACCGCTTGGGCGCCTGGTACAGCCCCATCTGCAGGTTTTCCTCGATGGTCAGGGAGGAAAAGACGTTGTTGTTCTGCGGGACGAAACCAACCCCGCGGCTGACCAGCTTGTTGGCCTTGAGTCCGGTGATGTCCTGCCCCCGGACCACAACGGTCCCGGAGTGCACTTTCACCAGCCCAAACATGGCCTTGAGCAGCGTGGACTTGCCGGCGCCGTTGGGGCCGATGATTCCGATGAGCTCTCCCCGCCGTGCTTCAATGCTGCAGCCGTTGAGGATGTTCACCCCCGGAATGTAGCCGGCCACCAGATCGCTCACCTTGACGACGGAGTCGCCCTCGAATGCATCGGCGGTCATGCCTGTTCCTTCCGTTCGTCAATCCGTCGCCCGATGACGCCGTCGGGCTCGGTGCCCACGGACGACTCCGGATCATGTTCCAGTTCCGCCTCGAGTTTCTCGAATCCTTCGGAATCGCCGAGGTCCACGTCGTGGTGGGCGCCGAGGTAGGCATCGATCACGGCCTGGTCCTTCATGACGTCTCCCGGAGGGCCTTCCGCCACCACCTTGCCCTCGGCCATGACGATGACCCAGTCGGCAATGTGCCTAACCATGTGCATGTCGTGTTCCACGAACAGGACGGTCATGCCTTCAGCCTTGAGGTTCTTGATGTGATCCAGCAGGGACTGCGTCAGTGCCGGGTTCACGCCGGCCATGGGTTCATCGAGCATGACCAGCTTCGGCCGGACCATCAGCGCCCGCGCCATTTCCAGCAGCTTGCGCTGGCCGCCCGACAGGGAAGCGGCATAGTCCCCGCGCTTGGTGTCGAGCTTGAACTTCTGCAGCAGCACGTCGGCCTGCTCGGTGATTTCCCGTTCCCGGCTGCGCCACAGGGGCGGCAGGAAAGCCCGCCACAGGGATTCGCCCGGCTGCGAGGCAGCGCCAAGCCTCATGTTTTCGATGACGGTCAGCTTGCCCATGACCTTGGTGAGCTGGAAGGTGCGCACCATCCCCAGCCGCGCCACCTTGTAGGCCGACACGCCGGCAAGGTCCCGGCCCTCGAACTGCCAGTCCCCGGACTGCGGTGTGTCAAAGCCGGTAAGGAGGTTGAACAGGGTGGTTTTACCGGCGCCGTTGGGGCCGATCAGGGCGGTGATCTTATTGCGCGGCACTTCCACATGGTCGACGTCGACGGCGTGGATCCCGCCGTAGGTGCGGGTCACGTTCCTTGCCACCAGGATGGGGTCCCGCTTGCGGCAGCCCGGGCCAACGCCGTCAGCGGCGATGGGCCGGGTGTCGGTCATGTATTCGTTGTCTGCCGCGCCGTCGTTCTGCGCCGTCTCCGGTGCCGGTTCCGCGGCATGGGCACCCGCGCGCCTGCCGCTGCCGCGTTCATTTGCCTGGGAACTCATGCGAACGCCAGCTCCTTCTTGTTTCCGAGGATGCCCTGGGGCCTGAAGATCATCAGCAGCATCAGTGCCACACCAACAAGGATGTAGCGAACCTGCCCCGCCTGGGAAGTGGTGATGAAAGTGATGTAGCCGTTTTCGATGGCCCCGTAGAGCAGTCCCTGCGTCACGGACAGGATGACCCAGAAAATCATGGCGCCGATGACCGGCCCAAGCACCGTGGACATGCCGCCCAGAAGCAGCGCGGTGTAGAGGTAGAAGGTCAGCTCGGTGCCGTAGTTGGCCGGCTGCACCGCGTCCCGCGGAAGGGTGAAGATGATCCCCGCCAGCGAACCCAACGCGCCGCCGATGATCAGGGCCTGCATCTTGTACGCGTAGACGTTCTTTCCCAGGGCCCGGACGGCGTTTTCGTCCTCCCGGATGCCCTTGACGACGCGGCCCCACGGGCTGCGGATCAGCATCCAGACCAGCAGGCAAGCGATGATGACCAGCCCCCAGGCCACGACGCGGACCCAGACATCGCGTTCGTTCAGCCCGAACGGGCCAATGTTGTAGCTGCCGGGCGGAATCGGGTTGAGGGCGTAGAAGCTGCCGGTGAAGGCGGCCAGGCCGTTGGCGGATCCGGTAATGGGTGTCATACCGGTGGTGGTGACGATGTAGCGGATGATTTCTGCGGCGGCGATGGTGACAATGGCCAGGTAGTCGGCGCGCAGACGCAGTGTTGGAATGCCCAGGATGACCGCAAAGACCGCTGATCCCAGCAGGGCGATCAGCAGGGCCAGAGGCAGCGGAGCGTTAAAGGACAGGATGGGAATGGCGAAGCCGTAGGCGCCCACCGCCATGAAGCCGGCCTGGCCGAAGTTCAGCAGTCCGGTATAGCCGAAGTGGACGGCCAGCCCGAGGGCCGCCAGAGCGTAGGCGGCCGTGGTGGGGCTGATGATCTCGTTGAGAGCGCCGAGAAATATGTTGACGAAGTCCATCTGAGCTAAGCCCCTAACCTATGCGCTCGCGTCGGCCCAGGATTCCCTGCGGCCGGACGAGGAGGACAAGAATCATGATGACCAGGGCGCCCACGTACTTCAGGTCCGCCTCAAGCCAGATTGTGGATATCTCCACGAAAAGCCCCACAATCACGGAGCCGATCAGTGCGCCGAAAACGGTGCCAAGTCCACCGAGCGTGACGCCGGCGAAGATCAGCAGCAGGATTTGCTGGCCCATGTTAAAGGACACCCCGGGCCGGTAGTAGGCCCACAGGATTCCGCCCATTGCCGCCAGCGCGCCGCCGATGACCCAGACCAGGCGGATCACGCGGTCGACGTCGATCCCGGAGGCCGCTGCCAGCGACGGATTGTCCGCCACCGCACGCGTTGCCTTCCCAACCCGGGTGCGCAGCAGCAGCAGGGCGACCACCAGGATGACGGCGAGGCTGACGAACAGCGAGATCAGGGTGTTCCGCGGAATGGAGACCGGTCCCAGTTCGAGGGTGGGGCTTTGTGATCCCGGCAGCTGCTGCATGGCTCCGCCAAAGAAGAAGAGGACGGTGTATCGAACAGCGACGGCCAGGCCGATGCTGACGATCATCATGGGCACCAGGCCCGTGCCCCGCCGGCGCAGCGGTTTCCAGAGCACGCCGTCCTGAAGGTAGCCAAAGGCCGCGCCGCCAAGCACCGCCAGCGGCAGCGCGATCCAGGCCGACAGTCCCAGCGCCGCAAAACCAAAGGCCAGCACGGCGCCCAGGGTGACCATCTCACCGTGGGCGAAGTTGGTCAGTCCCGTGGTGCCGAAGATCAGGGACAGCCCGACGGCGCTTAGCGCCAGCAGCAGGCCGAAGCTTAGGCCCGCCACTGCGCGTTCGGTGAGGGTGGAAATGAAACTGTCCTGCTGCAGGACGATCCCCTCGCCCAACAGGAACAAAGTGGTGATGTTGGAAGTGCCCGCAAAGGTTACGGTGCGTGGATTCTGCTGGCCCTCCGCCAGCGCGACTCCGTCCGGAAGGGAGCTTTCATCAAGCTCCACTTCGTAGGCGCCCTGCTCGGGAACGCCGATGGACCAGGAACCGTTGGCGCCGGTTTCCGTTTCGCCTTCATAGCCGTTGCCGCTGGCCGTGATGCGCACCCCTTCAAGCGGAGCGCCTTCGTTCCGCACCACGCCGCTGATGCGGTCGGCAAACTCCGCGCCATCCGTGGGGCCGTCCGATGCACCTTCCGATGCGCTGTCCGATGGTGAGGGTGTTGCTGTTGTTGCGTGAGCGGCAGGCGAAGACAGCAGCAGTGCGGCGAACATTGCCGCCACCACCGCCAGCATCCCCAAATACCGGGTCAGCGCCGTTGTTCTTAGCAAGTTTCAAAACCTCCACGCCAAGGCCGCGGGCACCGAATACTTCGGACCTTTAGCGGATCTGATTGTGACTCATGTCACCAATTGGGGATCATGCTACCCAGTGAATGTTTCAGGCAGTGACGATTTTCTGCGGCCGCATGTCGCGATCAGGTAACGACTTGGTGCGCCAGCGTAAGGACGGTGGTGCGCCCCTGCTATGCCAAACTGTTATCGGACGCGGCAGATGGCGGGAATCCCGCGGGCCGCTCAGCCGTTGACATTGGTAGGCTCTAGGTAAACAGCCCCCCAGATGGAGGACATTTAATGGCACTCGGCGGTAATCCTGTCTTTAACAGCAAGAATTTCAATTCCCAGGTCAGAAGCGGCCGGGCGAACCAGGGTTCCCTGGCCACCCAGGACCAGACGTCGATGACCCCGCAGCAGTTGCAGGAGCTGTACACGGCGCCGTCTGCCGGTCCGGCCATGACCGGCCGCATGACGTACGACGACGTCATCATGAAGACGCTGGCCTGCCTGGCGGTTGTACTCGTCGGCGCAGCTGTTCCGATGATCCTGGTCCCCGGCGCCGCAGGGCCGCTGATGATCGTGGGTGCCCTGGGCGGATTTGTCCTCGGCCTGGTCAACGCCTTCAAGCGCGAGCCCGCTCCCGCCCTGATCCTGGCCTACGCGGGCCTTGAGGGTATGTTCCTTGGCGGACTCACCCTGGTGCTGGACAACATGTTCCCGGGCATTGGCCTGCAGGCCGTGCTCGGCACGCTGTCCGTCTTTGCCGTGACCTTGGTCCTGTTCCGCAGTGGCAAGGTCCGTGCGACGCCCAAGGCCATGCGCTTCTTCATGATCGCCATGATCGGCTACGCCGTATTCTCCCTGGTGAACATGGGCCTGATGATCTTCGGTGCAGTGGATGACCCCTGGGGCGTTCGTGGCTTCGAGGTCGCCGGCATTCCGCTGGGCATTATCATCGGCCTGCTGGCCGTCGGCCTGGCCGCCTTCTCCTTGATTGTCGACTTCACCTCCATCGAGCAGGGTGTCAAAGCCGGCGCCCCGCAGCGCTACTCCTGGACGGCAGCTTTCGGCCTTACGGTCACCCTGGTCTGGCTGTACGTCGAAATCCTCCGCATCCTCGCCATCCTGCGCGGCGACGACTAGGTTTTGGTGTCCCCGGCTTGCCGGAGACACCAAAGAGGGCCGGCAGGCGAAAGCCTGCCGGCCCTCTTTGCGTTTAATCCTGCTCGTCCCTTCGTTGTCCGGCCAGCTACCCTGTGCATCCCCTTGCCGGGACCGTAGGATCTGGGCGGGGCCGGTCCCGTGCCGAACGGCCCGCACCGGCGGGAAGGGGATGGAAATGGAGAAGTCACCGTCAGCCGTCCCGCTGCCGTTCCGGGTCCAGGAGCTGCTGCTGCGGTATCCGGACCTGGAAACGTTCCTCGAATCGCTGGCCAGCCTCATCACCGGGCACCTGACCGAACGGAACATCATGGGTGCCTCGCTGATGATTGTGCGGCCGCGCCGGCAACCGCTGCATGTTGGCAGCATCCCAAGCCTCGCTGAGCTGCAGCGCGGACCACACGCTGAAGACCCTGCCCGGCGTGCCATGGCCAGCCGCGTCCCGGCCGTTGTGCGGGACCTGGCAAGCGAGCTGCGCTGGTCCGGCTATTCACGGGCAGCCCTCGGCCGCGGGGTGGCCGCCGCCGCGGCGGTGCCGGTGCCTGTGCCGGAGCCCGAAACGACTGCCGCGGTGCTCACCGGTTACTCCGGCAGCCCGGGAGCCTTCGGGCCGGAAGCCGTCCGCGCGGTCGAATCGGCAGCGGCGGAGATTGCGGCGCCGCTCGCACTGGCCCTGCGGCTGGATGCCCAAACCCATCGCGCGAACAATCTGCAGGCTGTCCTGGAGTCACGGACAGTTGTGGATCTCGCGGCCGGAATCATCATGGCGCAGAACAACTGCAGCCAACAGAGCGCGGTCGAGATTCTGCGCAGTGTCTCCAACAGCCGCAACGTGAAGGTCCGCGATGTGGCTGCCGGAGTGGTGGCTGTGGTCTCGGACCGGGTAAGCACTCACTTCGAGGAGTAGGCCGCTGTACGCTGGAGCAATGAGCGCTGCAGCCACCACCTCCGCACCGCGGCCCGCCACCGGCACCCAGTTCCGGATCACCCGTGACACCCCCGCCGGTCCGGCGGAGGCATGCATTGCGGCCCTGGCCGGTGCCCTGCGCAGCTACTCCGTCGGTGGCACGGCTTTTGTGGAAACCTACCCCGACTCCGAGCTGCCCCCGTCGGCCTGCGGCATTCTGCTGGCGCCGTGGCCCAACCGGGTGGCCGGGGGAAAATGGCTTCTCGAGGGCCGCACCCAGCAGCTGGACATCACCGAGCCCTCGCGGGGCAACGCCAGCCACGGACTGCTGCGCAACACGGGCTATGTCCGCGTTGACGATGCCGGCGACGGCAATGCCACCCCTCACGGCAGCACTGTGACACTGCGGGCCGAGATTTTCCCCCAACACGGATACCCGTTCCACCTGATGCATGAGGTCACCTACAGCCTGGACGACGACGGCGGGCTGCGCGTGCGGCAGGGCCTCATCAATCTGGGGGAGCGCCGGGCGCCGTTTGCGCTGGGCGCCCATCCCTTCCTGCGCATCGGATCGGTTCCGGTGGAGGACCTGACCCTGACCGTTTCCGGGGACACCCGGCTGACCGTCGATGACCGGCTGATTCCGGTCGGCCGGGAGCCTGCCGCCGGGACAGCGGACCTCAGCGGCGGCCGCCGGGTGGGCGAGCTGGACCTGGATGCAGCGTACACCGGCCTGGAGTCCGAAAACGGAGAGTTCCGGCACCGCCTGCGTGCCCCGGACGGCACCGGCGTGATGCTGTGGGGCGGACCCGAATTTGATTACGTCCACGTCTTCGTCACCGATAAGTTCCCCGGCCGCACCCTTGCGGTCGCCCTGGAACCCATGACCGCCCCGGCCAATGCGCTCAATTCCGGAGAGGGACTGCGCTGGCTGGAACCGGCGTCGCGCTTCGCCGCGGAGTGGGGAATCCGCCCGGAGCAGACCGGCTGACCGGCCTGCCGGCAGCGGGCCGCCAGCCCCGGCGTAAAGGTGGGAAGCACAACCGTTGAATGTGGAAAGATGAGCCCATGAGACCTCACGCACGCAGCATCGCCGCGCCCAAAGCGGTGCAGGCTGCGGCAGTACGCTCCAACCGGGGCAACGACGACGTGCCGTACGCGCTGCGCGTCAGCGCGGCATGGGCATGGCGGCTTGGCGTGGTGCTGGTTGTCGCCGCCGGGCTCGTCTGGATGCTGCGGAACTTTTCGCTGCTGATCATTCCCCTGATGATCGCGGCCCTGCTCGCGGGCCTGCTGTCGCCGGTCTCGAACTGGCTGCGCCGAAACAAGGTGCCCGGGGGCCTGGCGGTCGCCGTCACCATCGTGACGTTCCTTGGCGTGATTGTTGCCGCGCTGACGCTGGTGGGGCGGCAACTGGCCCTGGGGTTCCGGGACCTGTGGGACGAGACGATTTCCGGTGTGGGGCAGATCCAGGACTGGCTGGCCGACGGCCCGCTGCGGATCACCACCACCCAAATGGACACCCTCCTTCAGGAAGCCACCAATGCCCTGCAGGAGAATTCAGCCAATATCGTTTCGGGGGCGCTCTCCGTGGGCACCGGCGCCGGGCACTTCGCGGCCGGCGTCCTGCTGACCCTTTTCGCCCTCGTCTTTTTCCTGCTGGACGGGCGCCGCATCTGGCGGTTCACCGCCGGGCTGCTGCCGCGCCGGGCACGTCCGGGAGGCTACGGGGCCGGCATCCACGGCTGGGACTCAATGGTGAACTACGTTCGGGTGCAGCTGCTCGTGGCGTTCATCGACGCCGTCGGCATCGGTGCCGGAGCCGCCATCATCGGAGTGCCGCTTGCCCTGCCGCTGGCGGTCCTGGTGTTCCTGGGCTCCTTCGTGCCGCTGGTCGGCGCCTTTGTCACGGGATTCGTTGCCGTCCTGCTCGCACTGGTTGCCAACGGCTGGGTCAACGCGCTGATCATGCTGGGCATCGTGCTGCTGGTCCAGCAGCTCGAATCCCACATCCTGCAGCCCCTGATCATGGGACGGGCAGTGGCACTGCACCCGCTGGCTGTCATCCTGGCCGTCACCGGAGGCACGCTGGCCGCCGGCATCCCCGGCGCGCTCTTCTCCGTGCCGCTGCTGGCCATCCTGAACACGGTGGTGCGCTATATCGCCTCCAGGGGCTGGGAACGGGACCCGGCGCTCGCGCGGGACCCTGTCTTCGGCGCCGCCGGCGGAGCGGCACCCCTCACTGAAACCGATGACGCGTTGGAAGACAACGCAGAAGATGAGAAACAACTGTGACTGACCTGCCCCAACTGCCTGTGACCCTCGACGACGTGGAGGCGGCCGCCAAGCTGTTGGACGGCGTGATTGCACTTACTCCGATCGAGCAGTCCCGGGCACTGGGGCGCCTCACCGGCTCCAACGTGTACCTCAAATGCGAGAACCTGCAGCGTGCCGGCTCCTTCAAGGTGCGCGGGGCCTACGTCCGGATGGCCAAGCTCTCCCCGTCCGAACGGGAGCGGGGAGTGGTTGCCGCCTCCGCAGGGAACCATGCCCAGGGTGTTGCCGTCGCTGCAGCCCGCCTTGGCATCAAGGCGCGGATCTTCATGCCCCTGGGGGTGGCGCTGCCCAAGCTGGCCGCCACCCAGGGGCACGGCGCCGAGGTTGTTCTGCACGGCCACAACGTGGATGAGGCCCTGGCGGAAGCCCAACGCTACTCGGACGAGACCGGTGCTGTCTTTGTCCACCCCTTCGACAACGTGGACGTCGTGGCGGGCCAGGGAACCATTGGCCTGGAACTGCTGGACCAGATCCCGAACCTGGACACGGTGCTGATGGGCGTGGGCGGCGGCGGCCTCCTAGCCGGCGTGGCGGTGGCCATCAAGGCCCGCGCGAAGGAACTCGGCCGCGAAGTCCGCATCATCGGGGTCCAGGCCGAAAACGCCGCCGCCTACCCGCCGTCGCTGGCGGCGGATGCGCTTGTTCCGCTGACCAAGGTCTCCACCATTGCCGACGGCATTGCCGTGGGACGCCCGGGCCAGCTCCCCTTTTCCATCATCAGGGAGCTGGTGGATGACGTGGTGACCGTCAGCGAAGACTCGCTGGCCCGGGCCCTGATCTTTCTGCTGGAACGCTCCAAAATGGTGGTGGAACCGGCCGGCGCCGTGGGCGTGGCAGCGCTCATGGACGGCAAGATCGAAAACCCGGGGAACACCGCCGTCGTCCTCTCCGGAGGCAACATCGACCCGATGCTGATGCTGAAGGTAATCCAGCGCGGGCTCGCCGCAGCCGGCCGCTACCTAGTGGTGCGGATCCTGCTGGACGACAGGCCGGGTTCTTTGGCCACCATCTCCCGGATCATCGCGGAGTCCGACGCCAATGTCACCGGGGTGGACCACACCCGGGTGGGCGGCTCGATCAGCATGGGGGACGTGGCGATCACCATCAACATGGAAACCAAAGGCCACGAACACTGCGAACAGGTGCTGAACAACCTGCGAGCCCAGGGCTTCCAACCGATCGTGCTGCACGGGTAGGCCCATGCTTGCCAAGCGGGCACGGACCGCCCTCTACGTTTCCCTGGGCCTGGCTGCGCTGATCTGGGTGTGCTATTTCCTGGCAATGTTCGGCGGCCCGGCAGTGCTCCGCGGACTCGGTATCCTGCCGCGGCGCCTTGACGGGTTGGACGGAATCCTCTTTGCGCCGCTGCTGCACGCCGGAGTCAACCACTTGCTGGGAAACACGCTGCCGCTGGTGGTGTTCTCCTTCCTGACCATGCTGGAGGGAGTCCGGCGCTACCTCGTGGTGCTGGCATCATCCTGGCTGGCATCCGGAATTGGGGTGTGGCTCTTTGGCGGGGGACTGACGGTGGGAATTTCCGGCGTCGTTTTCGGGCTTTTTGCCTATCTGATGGCCCGCGGAATCTACAACCGGGACATCCTGCAGCTGCTGCTCGGCGGCGTCCTGTTCCTCGTCTATGGTTCCCTGCTGTGGGGCGTGCTGCCGGTTTCCATCGGCGTCTCCTGGCAGGCGCACCTGTTCGGTGCTGCCGGGGGAGTGCTGGCGGCAGTGCTGCTCAGCCGGCAGCGGCAGCGGGGACAGCGGGGCCGCACAGGCAAAAGCGGGCCCTCCCGCTGGGAGGACCCGCTGTAGCGCCATGTGAGCGCCATTTGGAGCTGCTGCCGAAACGGCGCTGCTGCTGAAGGAATCAGCTCGTGTAGGGCTTGGCGGAGATGATCTCCACCGCAATGTCCTTGCCGTTCGGGGCCTTGTAGGTGGCAGTGTCGCCGGCCTTCATGCCCTGGATGGCCGCACCAAGCGGGGACTTTTCGCTGTACACATCGATGTTGGAGTCGCCGGCAATCTCGCGGCTGCCCAGCAGGAAGGTCTCGATGTCGCCGGCAATCCTGGCTTCGACGAGCATCCCGGGTTCCACCACGCCGTCGTCGGCCGGTGCCTCGCCCACGTGGGCGGTCCGCAGCAGGTGAGTCAGCTGGCGGATACGGGCCTCGGCCTTGCCCTGCTCTTCCTTGGCTGCGTGGTACCCGCCGTTCTCCTTCAAATCGCCCTCGGACCGGGCCTGCTCAATGCGGGCCACAATTTCCGTGCGGCCGGGACCGGACAGGTGATCCAGTTCTGCCTTCAGGCGGTCGTAAGACTCCTGAGTGAGCCAAGCGGCAGGTGCGCTGTTGGTGGACACGGGTCTCTCCTTTTAATGACGACCGAACCAAGAATCTGGTCCGGCAGGCTGATATTGCTCTGCGGGCCGGAACGGCCTGACAAGCAAAGACCCCGCCGGGCGGTGACCGGTTGCAGTGCTGATCTTGCAGTGCTGATCACCTGGGCGGGGCATAACGTAGGCTCCATACTAGTTCTCAATGCCGGTTTACCCAAGAACCCGGGCCGGCTTGAAATCCCACCCGTAACCTGCACCGGCCGCGCCGGTCCGGCGCTTCCGCGGAAGCGTCAGCGTTCCCCGGCAATCCAGCATGCGTTGACTCCGCCGGTGACGCCCAGGGAATCGGTGCGGAGCGTCACCCGATGGCCGGTGGTGGCGTCCTCCGTGGGGCCGATGGTGACCTGCTTCCAGCCGACCACCGCATAGGCGTCGTTCAGGGCTTGGAGTGCGCAGGTCACCGTGGCATCCGTATCCTTGGTGAGCTGGAAGTCAACTACGGCGTGCCCAGCATCGGGGATGCTGAAACCGACATCTTTGAAGGTCACTTCGCCGTTGGGGGAAGGCGCGGCTATCCACGCCGCTCCGGCGCATCCGAGCAGCACGGCCGTGGCGCCCATGATGATCTTGCTTCGGCGGGAGAGGCCCGGCTTGGGGGTGCCGTAACGATTGGCTAATCTTGTTGCGGACGGAAAACCATCCGGCGTCTGCTCGGGGGCTGGCTGCTTGACAGGACCTTCCTCAGTGCTCACTTCTCCATTTTATCCGAGTTTGTCCGTCTGAAATCCGCTGACCACAGGAGTTGCCCGTGTCGACCGCGTCAAATGATATTTCCAGCCGCCAGGAACCGCTGCGGCTGCTGGCCGTGCACGCACACCCCGACGACGAAGCCAGCAAGGGCGCGGCCATGATGGCGTACTACGCGGCGCAGGGCGTGGACGTGATGGTGGCGACCTGCACCGGAGGGGAGCGCGGCAGTGTGCTGAATCCCTCGATGGAATCCAGCGCCGCCGCGAAGCGGGACCTCGCCGGCCTGCGCCGCCACGAAATGGCCAACGCCCAGCATGAACTGGGAATCCAGCACCGCTGGCTGGGTTTCATGGACTCGGGGCTGCCGGAGGGCGACCCGCTTCCCGACCTGCCCTTTGGGTGCTTTGCCCTGGAGCCGCTGCAGCACGCCGCGGCGCCCCTGGTAAAGCTGGTGCGTGAGTTCCGCCCGCACGTCATCATCAGTTACGACGAAAACGGCGGCTACCCGCACCCGGACCACATCATGGCTCACAAGGTGGCTGTTGAGGCGTTCACGGCCGCCGGCGACCCCGGCCGGTACCCGGGAACCGGTGAAGCGTGGGAGCCGATGAAGCTCTACTATGACCGCGCGTTCAACCCCGAGCGGTTCCAGGCACTGCACCTTGCCCTGGTGGAGGCCGGCGTGGCCTCGCCGTACGCCGAGCGCATTGCAGCGTGGCAGGAAGCCGACACCGAAGGCCACCAGCCGCCCGCGCCCACGCATCCCACCACCACGCAGATCGAATGCGGGGACTTCTTCGAGGCCCGCGACCGTGCTCTGAAGAGCCACCGGACCCAGGTTGACCCTGAGGGATTCTTTTTCGCTGTTGACGCTCCGACCCAGCGGAAAGTATGGCCGTGGGAAGACTATTCGCTGATCATGACGAAGGTGGAGACGGAACTGCCGGAAACAGACCTGTTTGCTGGCATACGATAGAGGGCAGGGACGGCTCTAAGCCGCCTGCTTCCAAGAGAGAGAAAACTCAGTGAACTTCCTGTACAGCCTGCCCCAGCTCGTGAACCCCGGTGGAACCGAAGACGGCGAGCTGAAGTCCGGCCTGAGCATTGCGGACGTGACCCCCGGCCTGCTGGGCTTCCTGGCAACCCTCTTCCTGGTGCTGGTGGTTGTTTTCCTGATCCGCGACATGGTCAAGCGCATCCGGCGCGTGCGGTACCGCGAGCAGGCCATGACCGGGGTGGGGACCGACGTTTTCATCCCCGCCACCGAGGACATCGACCCCGGTGCACCTTCGGCCGGCAACGACGGCGCGCGGCGGCCCGGTACCGCCGAGCGCGGCTAGGCAGCCGACATGGCCGGCAGGCTGCGCAGCGAGGCCTCGGCCTACCTGCGCCAGCATGCCGGCAACCCGGTGGATTGGTGGCCTTTCGGGGACGCAGCCTTTGACGAGGCGCGGCGGCGCGGCGTGCCGGTCTTCGTCTCGGTGGGGTATGCGGCGTGCCACTGGTGCCATGTCATGGCGCATGAATCCTTTGAGGACCCGGAAACCGCCGACTACCTGAACGAGAACTTCGTATCGGTTAAGGTGGACCGCGAGGAACGCCCCGACGTCGACGCCGTCTACATGGCTGCCACCCAGGCCATGACCGGCCAGGGCGGCTGGCCGATGAGCGTTTTTACTCTGCCGGACGGCCGGACGTTCTACGCCGGAACCTACTTCCCGCCTCGGGCGGTGCAGGGGATGCCGTCGTTCCGCGACGTCCTCGAAGCTGTTTCCGCTGCGTGGCGCGACCGCCCGGACGAAGTCGAGCAGAGCGCTGCGCAGCTTGCCGCCCATCTGGCGTCGGGGCAGCAGGGAAACCGGCGGCTGCTGGGCCCGGTCCGTGCAGGCAAGAGCGGCGGCGCGGATGCATCCTCCGGCGCTGATGCGGCGCAGGAACACGCACGGACGCTTTCCGCTGCGGTTGAGGCGCTGGCCGCCCTGGAAGACCGGCAATTTGGCGGGTTTGGCGGCGCCCCCAAGTTCCCGCCGTCCACCGTGCTGCGGTTCCTGCTGGCTCACGCAGCCGGCGGAGCGTCGACGGCGGCTGACGCCGCATCGCTGGCGGACCGCACCCTGGGTGCCATGGCGCGGAGCGCCCTGTACGACCAGCTCGAGGGCGGTTTCGCCCGGTACACCGTGGACCGCCGCTGGGCCGTCCCGCATTTCGAGAAGATGCTTTACGACAACGTGCAGCTGCTTGCGTTGTATGCCCAGTGGGCCAGGAGCGCCCGGGACGCGGACGACCGGCGGCTCGCCCTGCGCGTCACTCTGGAAACAGCAGACTGGATGATTAACCGGCTGCAGGTTGCGGGCGGCGGTTTTGCCTCCTCACTGGACGCTGACACCGTCATGGACGGACACCGGGTGGAAGGCGGCACCTATGTCTGGACCCGGGGGGAACTGGCGGAGGTCCTCGGCGCGGAGGCCGCCGGTGCTGTTGCCGGGCTGCTCGATCTGGACGCCGGAAACATGGCCGCCCACGGAGGAAAACCCGGTCCGGACGGGAACATCGGCAGCACGCTGCATTTTGGCCGCCGGCTGAGCCCGGAGGAGGAGGAACTCTGGCTGCGGTCCCGCCCGGCGCTGCTGGCCGCACGGAACCGGCGTCCCCAGCCGGAACGCGACGACAAGGTGGTGGCCGGCTGGAACGGCCTGGCCGTGGCGGCGCTGGCCCGCGCCGCCGTCGTGCTGGCTGATGCGGGAGAGGAAGCGGCTGCGGAGCGGGTGCTGAGCGCAGCCCGGGACGCCGCGGCCTATTTGCTGCGCGTGCACACTACGGGGTCCACGCTGCTGCGGGTCTCCCATGACGGCCGCGGGCAGGGCATCGAGGGCCTGCTGGAGGACTATGCCGCAGCTGCGGAGGGGTTCTTTGCCCTGTATGCGGCCACCGGCGACGAGCAGTGGTATGCCGCGGCCGAGTCGCTGGTGCAGGCAGCCGAGAGCCGATTCCTCTTAGGCGACACGCTGCAGGACACCGCCATCCGCCCGAACCAACTCGCCAACGCCCAGGGCGCGCAGGCCGCCGCGGACCCCCTGGACGGGCCCACGCCCAGCGGCGCCGCATTGTTTGCCGGCGTGCTGCTGACCTATTCGGCGTATTCGGGATCCCTGCGGCACCGCGCCATGGCGGAATCACTGCTCGCCCATGTTGAAGTGGTGGCGCCGCGGGCACCGCAGGCCGCCGGCTGGGCCATGTCGGTGCTGGAGTTCCTGCTGGGTGGGCCGCGGGAACTCGCCGTCACGGGCACCGACGCCGCTGCTGTGGAGGAGATGCTCCGAGCGGCGCGCGACGCCGGCGGGCCGGGACTGGTGGTTGCTTCGCAGGTCGCCGCACAAGGCAGCGGGGATGCGGCACAGCCGGGGCCCGCCTTTGCCTCCCGGGTTCCCCTGCTGGAAGGCCGCGGTCCTGGATCCGAACCGGCGACCGCCTATCTGTGCCGGGGCATGGTCTGCCGCCGGCCGGTCAGCACCCCAGCCGAGCTGGCCGAGCTGCTCCGGGAGGACTGACGCGGCGCGTGAAGTCCGCGGCCGGGGCAGGACCTGCGGTGCTGGTCCCTAGGGCGCGCCGACCGAAAGCACCGCCATCAGGATCGCGATGTAGTGGCAGGCGAAGCCGGCCAGCGTGAAGGCATGGAAAATTTCGTGGAAGCCGAACCAGTCCAGGGACGGGTTCGGTTTTTTCATGGCGTAACAGACCGCCCCGGCGATATACATGGCTCCGCCCACGCAAATCAGCACTGCAGCGGCCGGGTTAACTGCGAAGAAATCCGGTATGTAGACCAGTGCGGCAAGGCCCAGGGCAATGTAGACGGGCGTGTAGAGCCAGCGCGGCGCGTGCAGCCACAGCAGCCGGAACAGAACTCCGGCAATGGCCCCGCCCCAGATGAACCAGAGCAGAACCCTGGCCTTTTCCGGCGGCAGCAGGGACCAGGCCAGCGGCGTGTAGGACCCGGCGATGACCAGCATGATGTTGGTGTGGTCCAGGCGCTTGAGGATGGTCTTGACCTTGGGCGACCAATTGCCCCGGTGATACACCGCCGACACCCCGAACAGCAGCACGCCGGTGGCCGCATAGATGGCCGATGCGATGCGGGTGCCCGTGGTGGGGGCCAGGACAACCAGGACGATTCCGGCTGCGAGTGCAAACGGTGTGGCACCGGCGTGCAGCCAACCCCGCAGTTTCGGTTTGATATCCAGGATGTCAGCCATCTGCTCGACGGCGGATTCCACCGGGCCGGGGGTGCTGCGGGAGCTGGGATCCCGCTCGGGCGGAGCGGACGACGATGAAGATGTCATAGACAAAAGACTAACCTACGAGTCGGTAAGTTACTGCTGGGTAACATGGGGCGGTGTGCGTGCCCGTTCCCCAGGCCGCCGCAGGTTTGGAGGGACCGCGCCGAACGGCCGCAAGTGCGCCCGGCTTTTTGGGAATACACTTTTTAGTGCGCCTCCCACTATCGCGGAGACGTCTCTCCCAGCACACAGGACAAGGCAGGTGCGGCTCCGCATGAGGTTTCCGGGCGTTGTGTACGCCTACTACGAGCGCAAGCTTCGCCGCAGCCTGGCCCGCGACCGCATCCCCGAGCACATCGGCGTCATGGTGGACGGCAACCGCCGCTGGGCGAAACTGGCCGGCGCTCCAACCAGCGACGGACACCAGGCCGGTGCGGACAAGATCCTGGAGTTCCTGGGCTGGTGCCAGGAACTTGGCGTGCGCCGGGTCACGCTCTACATGCTGTCGACGGATAACCTGAACCGTGATGCCGACGAGCTTGATCCGCTGCTGGACATCATCGGCAACACTCTGGACCGCTTGGGGGAGAGGGGGGACCTGCGGGTCAACGCCGTCGGCGCGCTGGATATCCTGCCGGCCGATCTCGCGGAAAAGCTCACGAACCTCGGAGACAGCACCAAGGAGGCCAGCGGGCTGCATGTGAATGTGGCCATCGGTTACGGCGGGCGGCGGGAAATCGTCGACGCCGTCAAGGAACTCCTGAATGACGCCGCCGCCCATGGCAAGACCATCGAGCAGATCACCGAAGAGCTGTGCGACACGCAGATCTCGGAATATCTGTACACCCGGGGACAACCCGATCCGGAGCTGGTGATCCGCACCTCGGGGGAGCAGCGGCTCTCCGGATTCCTGATGTGGCAAAGCGCGTACAGCGAGTTCTATTTCTGCGAGGCGCTGTGGCCAGATTTCCGCCGGGTGGATTTCCTGCGCGCCCTGCGCGACTACGGCAGCCGGCAGCGCCGCTTCGGCTCCTGAATCACCCTTCCAAGGCCGCAGGCAGGGGCCGCCCGCCTGTTTGAACAGCAGGCGAACTCACAGTGAACTGAGAAAAACCACCCCGTGTCATGCTGCGGCGCGGGGCTGCCCCGGCGTACCTTGGTGCTATTGATCAGCGACCCGCTGATGGAACCGGAGGCCGGATGCGCACAGCTTTAGTGCAGGAAGGCTCATTTCCCGCCTTCCCCGGTCTGTGGACCTCCCCGCCCAGCTAACCGGGGCACCGCCCCTGACTGGAGTTTCCCGTGGCCACACACTCCTCCCCGCGAATCTCTGCCGACACCGGTACGGCCACTGCAGCACCGGGCTCAGACAGCAGCCCCGAGGCCTATGTGCTGGACACTTCAGTGCTGCTCTCCGATCCCAAGGCGATCCTGCGGTTTGCCGAACATGAAGTGATCGTTCCGCTGGTGGTTATCACCGAACTCGAAAAGAAACGCCACGATCCGGAGCTGGGCTATTTTGCCCGGGCTGCCCTGCGCCTGCTCGATGACCTGCGGATTGAACACGGCGGACTCAGTGCGCCCATTCCGCTGGGCGAGTCCGGCGGCACCCTGCGGGTGGAGCTGAACCACATATCGGTGGATGTCCTTCCGGCGGGCATCCGCGGCACCGACAATGACAGCCGGATCCTTGCCGTGGCCAGGAGCCTGGCGGACGAGGGCCGGAACATCACCCTCGTGTCCAAGGACCTGCCGATGCGGGTGAAGGCATCCGCGGTGGGGCTGAAGGCCGACGAGTACCGCAGCGACCTCGTCCGCGACAGCGGCTGGACCGGCGTCGTCGAACTGGATGTGGCTGAATCCGATGTCGACGCACTGTACGAGCACCGTCCGGTCTTCATCCCCACGGCGGCTGACCAGCCGGTGAACACCGGCGTCGTCCTGCTTTCCAGCCGCGGATCGGCGCTGGGGCGGGTGGGAACCGACAAGCAGGTGCGGCTGGTGCGCGGGGACCGCGACGTGTTCGGCCTGCACGGGCGCTCCGCCGAGCAGCGGCTGGCCATTGACCTGCTGATGGATGCTGATGTTGGCATCGTGTCGCTGGGTGGCCGGGCAGGCACTGGGAAATCGGCGCTGGCCCTCTGCGCGGGGCTTGAAGCGGTGCTGGAGCGCCGGGAACACCGCAAGGTGGTGGTGTTTCGCCCGCTGTACGCCGTGGGCGGCCAGGAGCTGGGCTACCTGCCCGGAACCGAGGCGGAAAAAATGGGGCCGTGGGGCCAGGCAGTTTTTGACACCCTCGAAGCGCTCGTCTCCAAGGAGGTGCTGGACGAGGTCCTGGACCGGGGCATGCTCGAGGTCCTGCCGCTGACCTACATCCGGGGCCGGTCCCTGCACGACTCGTTCGTGATCGTTGATGAGGCACAGTCCCTGGAGAAGAACGTACTCCTGACGGTGCTGTCCCGGATCGGCCAGAACTCGCGGGTGGTCCTCACCCACGACGTCGCGCAGCGCGACAACCTGCGCGTGGGCCGGCATGACGGCGTGGCGGCCGTGGTCGAGACGCTGAAGGGGCACCCGCTGTTTGGCCACATCACGCTGACCCGTTCCGAGCGTTCGCCGATTGCCGCGCTGGTGACCGAGTTGCTGGAGGAAGGACAGATCGGCTGAGAATCGGATGGGGATGCCATATCCGGACATATGTTGACACGGCCAACAATTGCACGCAATAGTTTGTGCACCTGTAATGAGACGTTTCAATGAGGAGATGCCGTGACCCGTTATGAGAGATCCCGTTCTTCCCGTTCCACCCGCCGCAAGCCGCTGCGCTTCGCGATGGCAGCAGCGGCGGCAGCCCTGCTGGCAGCGACAGCGTCCGGATGCGGCTCCTCCGAGACAGGCGATACCGCCGACGGGCCGGTTGAGCTGCGCTTTTCCTGGTGGGGGAACTCCGACCGGGCGGAGATCACCCAGCAGGCGATCGACAAATTCGAAGAGGCTAATCCCAACATCACGGTGAAGCCCGAGTTCGCCGACTTCAACGGCTATTTTGACCGTCTGGCCACTACGGTCGCCGGCGGTGATGCCCCCGACGTCATCACCCTTGGCGGCGCCTACCCGCGCGAATACGGCGACCGCGGCGCGCTGCTGGACCTCAGTGAAGTCAGCGGCGAGCTGGATCTCGGCAAGCTGCCGGAATCCGCCCTGGCCAACGGCAACTTCAGCGATGTCCAGTACGGGGTGCCCACGGGCAACAACACCTACGCCCTGCTGATCAACCCACGCGTGTTCGAAGAGGCGGGAGTCCCGCTGCCGGACGAGGACAACTGGACCTGGGAAGACTTCGCCGAAACCGCGGAGGCCATTTCGGCCAACTCGCCCGACGGCGTCTACGGAACCGCGGATCCAACCTCCATGGAAGCCCTGGACCTTTACGCCTGGCAGCGCGGGGAATCGGTGTATTCCGAGGATGGCGGCATGAACATCGAAGCCGAAACCCTGGCGGACTGGTGGGACATGACCGCGGGGCTGCGGGCATCCGGGGCAGCACCTGACGCCGCCCTCACCTCGGAGCTGGACGGGCAGCCGGGTCCGGAGCAAAGCCTGATGGGACGCGGGCTCGCAGGCATGGAATTCGCGTGGAGCAACCAGTACGCCGCCTACCAGGGCGCCTCGGGAGATCCGCTGCAGCTGATCCGCCCGCCGGGTGAGTCCCACGAACAGCCCGGTGTGTGGCTGCAGGCATCCCAGATCTACTCCATTTACGCCAAGTCCGAGCACCCGAAGGAAGCCGCTGCGCTGATCGACTTCCTGATTAACGACCCGGAGGCCGCCAAGATCATCGGAACGGACCGCGGCATACCGTCCAACCCTGACGTGCTGGAAGCCATCCAGCCGACCCTCACGGAACAGCAGCAGGTCGAGAGCCAGTTTGTCGGGCGGATGGGCGAGTACGCCAACCGGCCCCTGATCATCGGACCGGTGGGATCCACGAACACGGTCCAGATTCTGGAACGCGTCAATTCCGGTGTCCTGTTTGAGCAGATCACTCCGGAGCAGGCAGGCGAGCAGTTCATCCAGGAGGTTTCGGCGGCCATCGGTGCCGGATAGGTAGTCCGGAGCCCCCGGGTTCTCCACAGGCGGTGTTGAACGCAGGAGTCTGCGGCCGCCGTGGCGTACGGTGTTCCCATGGTGGGGATCCTGGGGGAGTACCGGGCGCTGGGCGGGCCGGCATTCTGGGTGCTGTGTGCGGCAACGGCGTATTTTTTGGTGCTGGCAGTGCGGCTCACGGCGGTGGACGCGGCAACGCACCGGCTGCCCAACCGGCTGGTGCTGCCCGCCTACCCGGTGTCGGCGGTGCTGCTGGGTGCGGCGGCGCTCGCGGCGGGCGATCCCGGCCGGATCACCGCCATGGTGCTCTCCTGCGCGGGGCTGTGGGGCGCCTACTTCCTGCTGCGCTTTGGCAACCCCTCCGGCCTGGGTTTCGGGGACGTCAAGCTGGCGGGTGTGCTGGGGCTGTACCTGGGTTTTGCCGGCTGGCCGTACGTCCTGGCCGGAACGTTTGCCGCCTTCCTGCTGGGGGGATTCTGGGGGCTGGCGCTAATTCTTTCGCGGCGCGGGACCGCCAAAACGGCCATCGCCTTTGGCCCCTTCATGCTTGGCGGCGCGGCCCTGGCGATGGTGCTGCCTGGCCTACAGTAGAAGCATGCCCACCCCCGATTTTGTCCTGTCCCTGCGTGAAAAGATCGGCCACGAACTGCTGTGGCTCCCGGGCATCACCGGGGTTGTCTTCAACGGAGATCACCAGGTGCTGCTGGTGCGCCGCGCCGATAACGGACGGTGGACCCTGATCACCGGGATGCTGGATCCGGGGGAGGAGCCTGCCGCCGGAACCCTGCGGGAAGTCCAGGAAGAGGCGGGAGTCGTTGCCGAAATCGAGCACATGATCCACGTCGGCTCGCATGGTCCCATCACCTTTCCCAACGGGGATCAGTGCACCTTCCTCAACGTGGCCTTCCGCTGCCGGTATGTGAGCGGGGAGGCGCGCGTGAACGACGACGAGTCCGTCGACGTCGGGTGGTTTTCCCTGGACCGGCTTCCGGCGCTCAGTGACCGGCACACGCTGCTGCTCAAGCTGGCGCTCGAAGCCGACGGCGTCCCCTCCTTCAAGCGCTGAAGGGCCCTGTGCGCCCGCACTGAACGAGGCAGGCCCCGTCTTCCGAAAGGGAGACGGGGCCTGCTGTCTTTGCCGGGCGGGCGGGGTGCAGGCGGCGCTAGCTGCCGGCGGTATCGCGCGGCGCCGCGGCGGTTCCTGCGTCCGCGGATGACGGCGGGGCGTCCGGGGCGGCGTCGCCGGCCGGTGTGGAGTCCTTCCTTGCTGCGAGCCGCTCGGCCTCCAGCCGGTCGGCGTCGGGCCCGCCCACTGCTTCACCGCGGGCCACCATGCCCGCCACATCCGACAGCGGGATCTGCTTCAGGAAGCATGCCAGCACCAGGGCGATGACGAGGAACGGAATCAGGTACCAGAACACCGGTGCCAGGGAGTCGGCGTAAGCGGTGACAATTCCGTCCCGGACGGGCTCGGGCAGCGAATCCATGACCGACGGCTGGATGGTGGCGGTGGCTTCCCCCGCAGCGGATGGATCGAAGCCGGCCTTGGTGAAGACCTCCATGAGGTTCTCGGACAGCCGGGACGTGAACATGGCGCCGAAGATGGCCACGCCCAGGGCTGCGCCCACTTCGCGGAAGTAGTTGTTGCTGGAGGTGGCTGTGCCAATCTGGTCCACGGGCACGGAGTTCTGCACCACCAGGACCACCACCTGCATGATGTACCCGAGCCCGGCGCCGAAGACGAACAGCTGCGCACAGATAACCCACACAGGAGTGTCTGCGTTGAGAGTGGTCATCCACAGCATGGCGAGGATGACCAGGATTGCACCCATGATCGGGTACTTCTTGTAGGTGCCGGTCTTGGTGATGGCCAGGCCCGAGTAAATCGAGGTGCCCATCATGCCCACCATCATCGGCAGCATCAGCAGGCCGGACACGGCGGCCGACGTTCCGGTGGACATCTGCAGGAACGTCGGCACGAAGGCCAGCGCAGCAAACATGCCCATGCCCAGGGTGAAGCCGATGGCGGTGCTGTTGATGAAGATGGGGTTCTTGAACAGGCTCATCGGGATGATCGGATCAGCCACCCGGTTCTCCACCATGACAAAGAGGACTGCGGCAACCAGCATGCCGGCGCCGAAGAGCAGCGTCATCGGGTCGGTCCAGCCGTGGTCGTCGCGGCCGCCGAAGTCGGTGAAGAAGATCAGGCAGGTGGTGGCGATGGACAGCAGCACGACGCCGCCGATATCGATGCGCTTGGTGGCCTTCTTACTGGGCAGGGTCAGGGTGAAGAACGCGATGACAAACGCAATGATGCCGATCGGAATGTTGATGTAGAACGCCCACTGCCAGGTCATGTGGTCCACGAAGAACCCGCCCAGCAGCGGTCCGGCCACGGCGGAAAGACCGAAGATGCCGCCCAGCGGGCCTAGGTACTTGCCGCGCTGGTTGGCCGGCACGATATCCGCGATGATGGCCTGCGAAAGGATCATCAGACCACCGCCGCCCAAACCCTGGATGGCGCGGAAAATGACGAAGCCCCAGAAATCGGTGGCAAAGGCGCAGCCGACCGAGGCCGCGGTGAACAGGGCAATGGCAAACAGGAAGAGGTTCCGGCGGCCCAGCACGTCACCGAACTTGCCGTAGATCGGCATCACGATCGTGGTGGCCAGCAGGTAGGCGGTGGTGATCCAGGTCTGGTGCTCGACGCCGCCCAGCTCGCCCACGATGGTGGGCATGGCGGTGGAGACAATGGTCTGGTCCAGGCTGGCGAGCAGCATGCCTGCAATCAGCGCGGAGAAAATGATCCAGATGCGTTTCTGGGTCAGCAGCAGCGGCTCGGAAGCGCGCGCGGCAGTGGCGGTCATGGAATGTCCTTGGAAGAGGTGGGCGGGGTTTGGGCGGAAGGAACAGCGGAAGGGGGTTCGCCGGCAACGGGCTCCGCCGCGGCGAACAGCTGCTGCATGGCGGTCATGGAGTCGGTAAGGATTGATCGGTAGGACCGGGTGTTGCCGGGCGCAAAGAAGGCCGGTCCGGCGCGTTGGGTCAGGCAGGAAAACAGTGCCAGCGCTGCCTGGATGCGGGGATCGCCGGCGGAAAGGCCCTCGCGGGCCGAGAGCAGCGCAGCCAGGGCTTCCTCGGCCTCGTGGGAACCGTGCATTACCTTGTGCAGCAGGCGGGGTTCGGCTGCCAGCGCGTTTTTAAGCGCCGTCATTTCCCCGCGGGACATTGCCATCCGCTCCATGAGCGCGACGGCGAAATCAACGAAGTCGGCAAGCAGCGACGGCGACAGCGAACCGGGAGCGGAGACCGCTCCGCCGGCAATGAACTCAGCAGCCAGATCCGCCGGGATCTCGTCGGCGGGGGAGCCGAGGATGGCATCTTCCTTGGCCGGAAAGTAATTGAAGAAGGTGCGCCGGGAGATCCCGACTTTCTCGCACAGCTCCTCAACCGTGAAGCCGTTTACGCCCCGGGCAGCCGTCAGGGACCGGGCGGCCGTAATGATGGCAACCTTGGTGGCGATCCGTTTGCGCTCACGCAGCCCGCAGGCCTCAGGGGATGCACTATTAGTCACAGAGTGAATATTTACACCAATGGCTCATGAGTGCAAACTTCCACGCAAAGGGGCGCCCGGCCAACGGCCGGACGCCCCAGGGGGAACAGAAACTAGGCCTGCGGCGGCGTCGTCATCGACAGGACATCCAGTGCCTTGTCCAGCTGCTCAACGGTCAGTTCACCGCGTTCGACGTAACCGAGTTCTTCCACGGCCTGGCGGATGGTCTTGCCCTCCTTGACCGCGAACTTCGCGATCTTGGCGGCATTCTCGTAACCAATGAACTTGTTCAGCGGGGTCACGATCGAGGGGGAGGCCTCGGCCAGGTAGCGGGCGCGCTCGACGTTGGCTTCGATGCCGTCGATCATCTTGTCCGCCATGACCCGCGAGGAGTTGGCCAGCAGGCGGATGGACTCCAGCAGGTTCGAGGCGATGACGGGGATGCCGACGTTCAGCTCAAAGTAGCCGAAGGTGCCTGCCCAGGCGATGGCGGCGTCGTTACCCACCACCTGCGCGGCAACCTGCATCACGGCTTCGGAGATCACCGGGTTGACCTTGCCCGGCATGATCGAGGAGCCCGGCTGCAGGTCGGGGATGGCGATTTCGCCCAGGCCCGTGTTGGGACCGGAGCCCATCCAGCGCAGGTCGTTGGCGATCTTGGAGAAGGACACGGCAATGGTGCGCAGCATGCCGGAGACCTCAACGAGGGCGTCGCGGTTGGCCTGCGCCTCAAAGTGGTCGCGGGCCTCAGTCAGCGGCAGGCCGGTGTCCGCGGCCAGCAGTTCGATCACGCGCTGCGGGAAGCCGGCGGGGGTGTTGATGCCGGTGCCGACGGCGGTGCCGCCCAGGGGAACCTCTGCAACGCGGGGCAGGGAGGCCTGCACACGCTCGATGCCGTAGCGGACCTGCGCGGCGTAACCGCCGAATTCCTGGCCCATGGTCACCGGTGTGGCGTCCATCAGGTGGGTGCGGCCGGACTTCACGACGTCCTTGAATTCCACGGCCTTGCGCTCCAGCGACAGTGCCAGGTGGTCCAGCGCGGGGATCAGGTTGTTGATCAGGGCCGAGGTTGCCGCCACGTGCACCGACGTCGGGAACACGTCATTGGATGACTGCGAAGCATTGACGTGGTCGTTCGGGTGGACGGTGGTCTCGCTGCCGGCCTCCTTGAGCGCACGGTTGGCCAGTTCGGCCAGGACCTCGTTGGTGTTCATGTTCGAGGACGTGCCGGAACCGGTCTGGAAAACATCGATCGGGAACTGGTCGTCGAGGGACCCGCCGGCCACCAGGTCGGCAGCCTTCTCGATGGCACGGGCGCGCTCGGCGTCGAGCACTCCCAGCTCGGCGTTCGCTGCGGCTGCTGCCTTCTTGATCCGGGCCAGTGCCGCGATGTGCGCGCTGTCCAGCGGCTTGCCGGAGATCGGGAAGTTCTCCACGGCGCGCTGGGTCTGGGCACGGTACAGGGCGTTGACCGGGACGCGGACCTCGCCCATGGTGTCATGTTCGATGCGGAATTCAGGAGTGTCAGAAGTCATGGTCCCAAGCCTAGTATCCGCAGCGCCTTCGGCAGAATCCGCGTCGTGGCGGCGCTGCGGCCCAAACGGCTAGCTGCGGGTGCGCTGGACCGCCGGGTGGACCAGGGCTCCATAGCCGGAGACCAGGTCGGCTGCACCTTCGGCCAGCCGGTAGGAAACGCCGATAACCGCGGTGCGGCCCTCCTCGACGGCGGCGGCAATGATCTGGGAACTCTCCACCAGCTGCTCGGCGGTCTGTTTGGTGTGTTCCACCACCATGTCGTTGACCTCGGTGAACCCGTTGCGCTGGGCAGCGAGGACGGACGGGGTAATGCGCTCGACGAGGTTGCGGATGTGGCCGCCGGGCATCTCACCGGTGTCCACCGTGCGCTTGGCTGCGGTGACAGCTCCGCAGCTGTCATGGCCCAGGACCACGATGAGCGGAACGCCGAGGGTGGCGACGCTGTATTCCAGCGAGCCGAGGACGGCGTCGTCGATCACCTGGCCGGCGGTCCGGATGACAAAGGCGTCGCCGAGTCCGAGGTCGAAGATGATTTCGGCGGCAAGGCGGGAATCGGAGCACCCGAAGATCACGGCGAACGGGTTCTGTTCGTGGATCAGCGAGCTGCGCCTGTTGGCGTCCTGATTGGGGTGCGAGGACTCACCGGCGACAAAGCGGGCATTGCCTTCGCTGAGTTTCTGCCATGCCTGGGCCGGGGTAATTACTGAAGCGGCTGGTTCATTCACGTTTCTTAGCCTAGACCCCGGATTACCCGGGCCCGTATTTCGTTACCGCAATTCTTTACTGCGCCGGTGCCGAGGTGAGGTCCCGGACAACCGCCTCCGCGAGTACGTCGAATTCGGCGAGGTCCGCTTCGCCGGTGAGCACTACCGTGAGGCCCTCATGCTCCAAAACCATGCTGGCTTCGCCGTTTGCGGAGTCGCGCAGCTCCCAGGTCTTGCCGCCGGCGGTGCGCTCACCGGCAACCATGGAGTCTCCGGACACCTGGGCAACCCATGTCGGGTTGCCGGCGTTGGTCTCGGACAGGCGGATAAATTCAGTGCTCGGGGTGAGATACCCCACTTCCCACAGGGGGACGCCGCTGCTGTTCTTGGCTTCCCAGCGGGCGAAGTTGGAACTCCAGCCATTGGGCAGCTTGGGGGCCAGCGGGGCGTAACCGGCGTCGCCGGCTGCCTGCACGGCAACCTGCTGCACATCGACGTTGCGGGTGGAGGCCTTGGGTGCCGGGTTCAGGAGCACCGGAACCAGGACCAGCAGCAGGGTAATGCCGGTGGCGATCAGCATCCCGATCACCGTTGCGTTGGCTCGTTTGGCCTGCTTGCCGGTCAGTACGGGGGTTACGGGCGTCTCTTGGTCCTGCTGGTGCTCACTCACCCTCCAATGATCCCCCATCCGGCCGTGCATGTCCTAGTTGGGCCGTCCCGCGCGCAGCGGAATAGGTTTTCATTAGTGGTGGCGCAGGCCACGGAGACTATGATCGAACAAGGACCCGCCGTTTGTTGTTTGACGGACAACGGTTAAAAGAAACATTCGTAGATGAGGTTAAACGTGACCAAAGGCGCTCAGTACTCCACACTTTCCCCCGCCCTGGCAGTGGGTGATGACGAGCCGGACCGCAACCTGGCGCTTGAACTGGTCCGGGTGACCGAGGCGGCAGCCATTGCCGGCGGCCACTGGGTTGGGTTCGGCGACAAGAACGCGGCCGACGGCGCTGCCGTTGACGCCATGCGTTCCCTGATTTCCACTGTCCACTTCAACGGCGTCGTGGTCATTGGTGAAGGCGAAAAAGACGAAGCCCCCATGCTGTACAACGGTGAGCATGTCGGTGACGGCACCGGCGCCCTGTGCGACGTCGCAGTGGACCCGATCGACGGCACCCGCCTGACCGCCCTGGGCATCAACAACGCGCTGGCCGTCCTGGCGGTTGCCGAACGCGGCACGATGTTTGATCCGTCCGCAGTGTTCTACATGGAGAAGCTGATCACCGGGCCGGAAGCCGCCGACATGGTGGACCTGCGCCTGCCGGTGAAGCAGAACCTGCACCTGATCGCCAAGGCCAAGGGCAAGAAGATCAACCAGCTCAACGTGATGATCCTCGAGCGTGACCGGCACAAGCCGCTGGTCCAGGAAATCCGCGACGCCGGTGCGCGCACCCGCATGCTGATGGACGGCGATGTTGCCGGCGGAATCGCCGCGGCACGCGAGGGCACCGATGTGGATGCCCTGATGGGCATCGGAGGCACGCCCGAGGGAATCATCACGGCCTGCGCCATCAAGACCCTCGGCGGCGTCATCCAGGGCCGGCTGTGGCCGACCTCCGACGACGAGAAGCAGAAGGCCATCGACGCCGGACACGACCTGGACCGCGTCATGACCACCAATGACCTCGTCACCAGCGACAACTGCTACTTCGCCGCCACCGGCATCACCGACGGCGACCTGCTGCGCGGCGTGCGCTACAAGAAGGACCGCGTGCTGACGCAGTCCATCGTGATGCGCTCGAAGTCCGGAACCATCCGGGTGGTCGACGGCGAGCACCAGTCACACAAGTGGGAGTCCTACGCCCGCCTGAAGTAGGCAACCATCAAAAAGCCCCGGAACCGTTTGGTCGGTTCCGGGGCTTTTTTGCTAGGACGCCGGAACCGGCTCCGTGGCGGAGGCGGGCGCAGTCGACGGCAGGAGCTCAAATTCGGCCCGCTGGGAGGGCACGCCGTTGACTTGAAGCGTGATGGCGTGCGGCCCGGGATAGTACCGGCGGGTGGTGATGGGCCGGAACGAGTGCCCGCGCTCCAGCGTGAGGGATTGTCCCGGTTCAAGGGTGGCCGTGGTGAGCTTGAACGTTTTCGCGGTCTGGGTCCCATTGGCCTTGCTGTGATGGACGATGTAGTCCACCGCCAACCGGGCCGTCTCGGCTCCGGTGTTCCGGATCGAAGCAGTGAAGCGGACGCTGCCGTCGAACGGCACCGTGGTGCTGTCCAGGGCGGGTCCCGAGATCTCCACGGCGGCCGGCGCAAAGCCGAGCAGGCCGAGCGCCTCGGTGTTGCCGCGCTTGATGAGGGTGCGCAGGGCATGGCGGACCAGGGCGGCGGTGTGCGGGGCGGGATCTTCCAGCCACCGGCGGGCGGTGCTGGTCACGAGTTCCGGGTGGTCGCGGCTGAGGTCATTGAGGTGGTTGGCCACGGACCGCCGCACGTAGCCGCTCTCGTCCCGGTACAGGGCGTCCAGCAGGTCAATGGTGGAGCCGGGACGGGCAAGGATCTCCGGTACCCGGATGGACCAGGGCAGATACGGGCGGGTCCCTTCCGACGCCAGCCGGCGCACGTGTTCGTCGGGGGAGTCCGTCCACGCTGAGATGACGGAGAGGGCCCGGTCCAGGTCATGGCGCAGGAGCACCCGGACCGCAAATTCGGAGGTGAGCCGCGGGGTGAGTTCGGCCAGCAGGGCCAGGGCGTCCTCGAAGGCCGCGGCGTCTGCCGCCTGGCCCGCTTCCACGGCTTTGGCGGCGACGGCGGAAGTCACCGGCCAGATCAGCCATCCGGTGAACTCCTCAGAGCCCGCAGCGGCGCGGACAACGCGTGCAAGATCCGGGTAGCCTCCCGGGATGTCCGCCAAGAGTGCGTCGCGCAGGAGGTCAGCCCGCTCGCGGAGGGCCAGGCCCTGAATGCCGTCACCGGCAGCCTGGAGCGACGGAAGGGGGCTGCCCGGAGCCGCCGTGCCGATGGCGCGGGCAAGCGCCTCGGCGGAAGAAGGGCCGAGCAGCTCGTCTGCGGAGGGCACTGCTACCCGGCCCGCAGCCGGTTGCGTCCGGTCACCCGGTAGACGACGGCGGCCAGGGCAACGACGGCGGCGGCTGCCACTGCGGCGATTGCGGTGCCGTTGGAGAGCAGTTCGCCGTTGAGGCGCGACACGGCAATCCAGGACAGGCCCCATGCCAGGGCTGCGGCGGGAGCCAGCCGTCCGCGGCCGTAGGCAGCCAGTCCCACGCCCAGGGCGGCAACAACGGCAAGGATGGCGACCGACCACACCTCAGGGGCGAGACCGAAACCGTTGAACCCGGCGTCGGTCAGTGCAGCGGCGGTATTGGCGCAGGTGGCCACCGAGACCCAGCCCAGATACAGGCCCAGGGTTCCGTCGACGGCGATGGCCTCCACCCAGTTGGCAGCCGGCGTCCGGGCGTAGCGCACAAAGCATGCGGCCAGTACGGCGAGAAGGAGCACGATGACGAGGACGCTGATTCCCACCCAGCCCGCCTGCACGCTCAGGATCCAGGCGGCATTCAGGAGCAGGGACGCGGCCACCAGCCAGCCCAGGGAACGCTGGCGCTCCGAGGTGCGCTGGGACGGCAGCCATTGGAAGATGGTGTACGCGCCGAGCCCGGTATAGATGACGGACCAGATGGAGAAGGCGCCGCTGGCGGGCGCCAAGTAGGTTGCGTCGGCGTTCAGGGCTCCGCCTGCGGCCTCGGCGATGGGCGTGCCGCCGAACACGCCGACGCCGATCATGGAGCCGACAATGCAGACAATGAAGCAAATCGTGACTGTCAGCTGCCGGGACAGGTCGGATCCCCGGGAGCCGGGGACCGTGGAACGGGTGCCAGAGGTTGAAGTAGTCATAGTTGAGCCTAACAAGTGGCCGGCGCCACAGGAGCGCTGGCGGCCTTGCAACCCCCGGTAGGCTGGAAAGCATGACACTGCGCGTTACACCCTGTTCCGATTCCGCCCGCTGGAATGAAGCCGTCAACGGCTTCAACGGACACCCGCAGCAGTTATGGGGCTGGGGTAAAACCAAGGCAGAGCACAACTGGAGCGTTGACCGGCTGCTGGTCCAGGACGACGGCGGGAAAGTGATTGGCGCCGCCCAGGTGCTTCTGCGCCGGCTGCCGTTCCCGTTCAAGGCGCTCGCCTACATCCCCCGCGGCCCGCAGTCGGTGCCCGGCCGGGAACTCGAGGTCCTGGGCGCCGTCAGCGACTACGTCAAAAGCGCCCATTCGCCCGTGGCCCTGAGCATCGAGCCGGATTGGGACGCCGACGGCGTCATCACCGCCGGCCTGCCGGGGGCCGGTTTCCGGCCTTCCGCCAACACCATCCTCATCGGCCGGACGCTGATCCTGGACCTGTCCCGGACCGAGGATGAGCTGCTCGGCGAAATGTCCAAGAAGCACCGGCAGTACATCCGCAAGTCCGGCCGGGAGGCGCTGGACTACCGCCGGGTTTCCCGGGACGAGATTCCCCAGTGCCTTGCCGTGTACAAGCAGACCGCCGAGCGTGCCGGTTTCGGCATCCACGAAGACGGCTACTACCTGGACATCTTCGACAACCTGGGCGATGACTCGCCGGTCTATGCGGCTTTCAGCGGCGACGACGTCGTTGCCTTCCTGTGGCTCTCCACCAGCGGATACACCGCCTTTGAGCTGTACGGCGGGATGACCGAGGAGGGCGAGCACCTGCGCGCCAATTATGCCCTGAAGTGGCATGCGATCACCGCCATGAAGGAACGCGGGATTATTCGCTACGACTTCAACGGCCTGCTGAACGACGGGGTGTCCAAGTTCAAGATGGGCTGGGCGAAGCATGAGGACCAGCTCGCCGGAACCTGGGACAAGCCGCTGTCCCCGCTGTACCCGGTGTTCACCACGGCGCTGCCGCTGGCCAAGAACGGGCTGCGGAAGCTGCGCGGGCTGGCGGCTGCCGCTCAGGCGAAGATCCGCCGGTAGGCAGCCCGGGGCGTCCCGCCCTAGAAAGCCGGCAGCGGCTCGGCGGAACCCATCTGCTCCGCATCGGCGGACCCAACCGTCACCGCGAAGGCGAGGGCGCCGTCGTCGTGCTGCGCCGAATGCGCGGAGAGCTTGGCAATCACCGGAGCCTCAGCGGACGGAATGAAAGCGCTTTGGCCGGTCTCGAGCACCAGGTCGCCCTTGGGGGAGTCCAGCACCACTGTTCCGCGGACCACAATGACGATCGTCGGTCCGTTCTGCAGCACTGACACGTCGGAGCCCGACATGGACGCGGTGGGGGAGCAGCCCTCGGCCGCGTCCTGCGCCCGCTGCTCCAACTCGATCCGCTGCAGCTGGAATTCGCCAAACGGCGGCCGGTAGAGCTCCTGGCCCATCTGCGTATGGACCGGGGATAGCAGCGGCACGTCAACGGGCCGGAAATCGACGGTCTTGAGCAGCTCAGCCACGTCCACGTGCTTGGGGGTCAGGCCGCCGCGCAGCACGTTGTCCGAGGACGCCATGACCTCAATGCCAAGGCCGCTGAGGTAGGCGTGGACGTTGCCGGCCGGCAGGTACACGGCGTCGCCCGGCTGCAGCGATGCGCGGTTCAGCAGCAGGGACAGCAGCACGCCCGGGTCCTCCGGGTAATAGGCATTCAGGTCAGCGGCGGTGCCCAGTTCCCTGGCGAACGGTTCCAGGTCCTCCGCGTCGGAGTCCGCCAGTGCTTCGGCGGTCCGCCGCACGGCTTCCCGCACCTCTTCGCCGTCGGTGATCAGCGTGCGGAAGACACTCGCCAGCCGGTCCGCCGGCTCATGTCCGCTGGACAGCTCACCCGCCGCCCAGGTCAGCAGCTCGGGTGCTTCGCCGCCGCGTGCCTGGATGACACGGATGGCGGCTCGAAAGAGCTCCGCGGCGTCATCGGGGTGCCTGAATCCGCAAAGCGCCTCAAACGGAGTGATGGCGAAGATCATTTCCGGCTTGTGGTTGTCATCCCGGTAGTTGCGGTTGGGGGCGGCGCGGTCCAGTCCGGCTGCCTCTTCCGCAGCGAACCCTGCCTGTGCCTGCTCGCGGGTGGGATGGACCTGGAGGGACAGCGGAGTGCCCGCGGCCAGGATCTTGGCCAGGAACGGAAGGACGTTGCCGTACGCTTCGGCGGTTTCGCGGCCCAGCATCTGCCGGGGATCGGCGGCGATCAGCTGGTCCAGTGTCTCGGCCTCCGGGACCGGCGGCACCAGGCCCGACGGCGCCCCCGGGTGGGCGCCGATCCACAGCTCAGCCTCGGGCTGGCCCGAGGGCTCCCTGCCAAACAGTTCGGCCATGGCAGTGAACGAACCCCACGCGTAGGGCCGAAGTGTGTTGTTCAGCAGATACATGGCTCTCTTTTCAGGGCGTAGGGTTCGGACCGGCGGTGGCGCCGGAGCGTGGGGCTATCCGGGGCTGCACTCGCCGTTGTTGTTCAGCAGTGCGCCCAGCGTGGCGTCGTCCTGGATCTCGGCCAGGTACTGCAGGTACTCCTCGGTGATTTCGGGCTGCTCAGCTTCCGCAGGCTGCTCCGCGGGTCCGGCCTCAGTGCCGATGTCCGTGCTGGTGCCGGCGTCGCCGCCCTCTGCAGGAGCCGGCTGTTCAGCCGCAGGCGCCTCCGCCGGCGCTTCAGCGGCTTCGGATGCCTCGCCGGATATCATTTCCGACACCCGGGAGTGGATCAGCGTGAAGTCGGGGTAGGTCACGAAGTTGTCCGCTGCGGTACCGAAATCCGGCGGGCCGATGGTCAACCGGTCCATCGGCTGTCCCTTGGCCTTCAGCGCGAGGTCGAGGAAGCTGCCCAGCTGGTCCTGCGGGATGTCCGTCCGCACGATCTGTTCACCGGCCGATGCTATGGCCTGGAACCGGGTGAGGAGGGTCGCCGGATCCAGCTGGGCCACCATGGCCTGCTGGACACACTGCTGCCGGGCAATCCGGTGATAGTCGGTGACGAATTCACGGGAACGGGCGTACCAAAGCGCCGTGTAACCATCCATTTTCTGGGTGCCGGGGGCAATCCAGCCGTCCGGCGGGTAATGCCGGTTCGTTCCCGGTATCTCGCCGGCGGTGATGGGCACCCAGCCTCCGGCATTAATGGTGATGCCGCCCATCGCATCGATCAGAGTGGAGAAGCCTTCCATGTCCACGATCACATACGCCTGGACCTCCAGGCCCAGGATGCCGGATGCCGCGTCCATCATGGCTTCGGCCCCGGGATCATTGGACTCCGGGTACAGGTCGGGATAATTCTCGACCACGGTCTGGTACAGGCTGTTCAGGATGCATTCGTCGCCGCAGTTGTACCCGTCCGGATACACGGAGTGCAGCGGCGAATCCTCGGCGAAGGGCGCATTCTGGAAGTTGCGGGGAAGGCTGAAGGTAATGGACTTGCCGGTTTTGGCATCCACGCTGATCACGGACATGCTGTCCGGGCGCAGCCCGGTGCGGTCCTCGCCGGCGTCACCGCCCATCAGCAGGAAGTTGTATCGGCCGTCCACCGGGTCAAAGGACGGGCCGGAGGCGAAAATGCTGCCCACCGCGCTGCGGCTGACGTTAAGCAGGTACGCGCCGTAGGCGAGTCCGCCGCTGGTGCCGACCATGAGGACAGTGAGTATGCCGGCCACGATCGGACGCATGCGCCGTTCCAGCAGGGGCGGCCGGATAATGCGCAGCGTGTTCAGGAACAACAGGGCCCAGCCGGCGGCCAGGACAACCAGGGCCACCATGAGGATGAAGGATGTCCAGCCGTTGGTGACAATATTCACCAGCAGGATGCGGTTGGTGAAGGCAACAACCAGGGCGGCCAGGACCAGGGCCCACACCGTGAAGGTCACCTGCAGTGCACGGCGGCCAAGCTTCCGGTTTCCGGCAACCACCTGCGCCGCCCCCGGCAGCACCAGCGTGAGCAGCAGCAGGATGAAAGCCCGCTTGGTGCGGGCCGCCGGCGATGCCGACTGGGGGTTGCGCACCGGATCAGTGAGCATTCCGCCGTCGTTGTATTCGGTCCTGTGGTCCATGCCCGGTCCTAGTCGCTGACGGACGTTCGCAGTTTCGCGCCCTTGGCCAGCGCCGTCTGGCGCAGCCCGGAGGCAAACTCGATCAACTGCTGCTGCAGTTTTGCGGCCAGCGGATCGGTACCCGCGGCCAGCATCCGCACGGCCAGCAGGCCTGCATTGCGGGCGCCGCCAATGGACACGGTGGCCACGGGCACGCCGGCGGGCATCTGCACGATGGAGAGCAGGGAATCCATGCCGTCAAGATACTTCAGCGGCACGGGAACACCGATCACCGGGAGGGGTGTCACTGCGGCCAGCATGCCCGGCAGGTGGGCGGCTCCGCCGGCTCCGGCGATGATCACCCGCAGCCCGCGGCGATGGGCCTGCTGTCCGTACTCGATCATTTCGGTGGGCATCCGGTGGGCTGAGACGACGTCGGCCTCGTAGGGGATGTTGAATTCGGCCAGGGCTGCCGCGGCAGCGTCCATGACGGGCCAATCAGAGTCCGAACCCATGACTAGTCCTACCAATGGCGTCTCGCGGCTGCTCATGAGTTCTCCTTCTGGGAATCGCGGCCGTCACGGAGGATGGCAGCGGCGTGTTCGGCGCTCCGGCGTGCACCCGGAAGGTCCGCAGCACTGCGGCCCACCACATTGACGTGCCCGATTTTCCGGCCCGGCCGCACGGATTTACCGTAGTTGTGAATTTTGGCCGCCGGCTCGGCAGCCAGTGCCTGAGCATAGCCGCTGAAGAGATCAGTGTTTGCACCGCCCAGATAGTTCTTCATGACGACAACGCTGCCCAGGACATCCGTGGCACCAAGCGGAAGGTCCAGGACGGCCCGAAGATGCTGCTCGAACTGCCCAGTGACGGAGCCGTCCATGGTCCAGTGCCCGGAGTTGTGCGGGCGCATGGCCAGCTCGTTAATCAGGAAGCCGGGTCCCCGCCGGGGAGTCTCAAAGAGTTCCACAGCCATGACCCCGGTGACGCCGAGCTCCGCGGCCAGCGTCAGGGCAGCATCCTGGGCAGCCGCGGCCACCTCCGGGTCCAGTCCCTGTGCCGGGGCGATCACTTCGTCGCAGACGCCGTCCACTTGAATGGAGTGGACCACGGGCCAGGGGACAGCGCTGCCGCCGGGTGTCCTGGCAACCATGGCTGACAGCTCGCGGGTGAACGGAACCTTCTCTTCGACCAGAAGGGGCTCTCCGGTGAACCAGTCAGCCGCATCGGCCGCTTCCCCGGGGCCGTTGATGATCCGCACGCCTTTGCCGTCATAACCGCCGCGCGGGGTCTTCAGGACAACCGGCCAGCCGGCCGACTTGCCGAACTCCACCAATTCTGTGATTCCGGACACCGCGGCCCAGCGCGGATTGGGAAGGCCCAGCCGATCCACCGCCGCCCGCATGACGAGCTTGTCCTGGGCGTGGATCAGCGCATCGGGAGAAGGCTGCACATTCACCCCGGCCGCGGTCAGGGTCCGCAGGTGCGGTCCGGGGACGTGTTCATGGTCAAAGGTCAGGACGTCCACCCCGCCGGCAAAGGCGGCAAGGGTTTCAAGGTCGGTGTAGTCCCCGACGGTGGCGGAGGCAACAGCAGGCACTGCCGAAACATCAGGGCCTTCAGCCAGGACACGCAGTTCGAAACCAAGTGCCACTGCCGCGGGGGCCATCATCCGGGCCAGCTGGCCACCGCCAACGACGCCAATTATAGGTAAGCTCACGATATTAGGTTACCGAAAAGGGGCCGCAATCCTGTTTTCCGGACCCGCTTCCAGCCCGAACCCTCAGACAACTCCCATCAACCGGGGGTAATATTGTGCCCTTACCGCCCGCTTTTAGGAGTGCGGCGGATTAATGTGTCCAGCTTCGGCATTCCGGCCGGCGGCGCACCAACGGCCTCGGAGGATCATGTTTTCATCACTGTCTGCGCGCATTAGAGGGCTGGCTTCGCTGTTTTGGCGGGAAGTCGCAAAGTTCGGCACCGTTGGGGCTTTCGCCTTCGTCGTGGACAACGGACTGTGGTGGATCCTGTATCACGGTCCGCTGGAAGGCAGCGCCACCAAAGCCCGGGTGATCAGCGCCCTTGCCGCGACCATCTTCTCCTGGCTGGCCAACCGTTTCTGGACCTTCCGCCGCCGCCGCCAGGCAAACGTCACGCGCGAGGTGGTGCTCTTCTTCATCATCAACGGCGTGGGAATCATCATTTCGAGCGGGTTCACCTGGGTTGCGCAGTACCCCCTGGGCATTACCGACGCCAAGTGGCTCGGCTTCGCCGGAGTTGTCGGCATTGGCGTGGCGACCATCCTGCGCTTCTTTGCCTACCGGTTCTGGGTCTTCAACAACGAGCTGGACGAAGAGCCGGGCTTCGAGGACGACTATGAGCTCCTCGACGAAGATGCCGGCAAGCCCGGCGCAGCCAACACCTCCAGCCTTGAAGCGGACCCTACTCCTCCATCCGGGCAGTAATCTTTTCGGCGGTGAGCAGCCGGGGGGTTATTTCGACTTCCGGCGCCGCAAGCACCACGGTTCCTCCCGCGGCCCAGGTGCGCAGGGATGCCTCCAGCACCGCCGGCAGCTCGGCTGCGGCAGGCACCAGCAGCGTTTCCTGCCGTCCACTGCCGGCGGCTTCCGCCAGCTGCCCATAGGTCAGGCTCGGACCGCCCGTGACGTGCAGCGCGGTGTACGTGTCTTCGGCCTCATCACCGGCCATGTAGGTGTCGGCATAACTGCGCACCTCGGCTGCGTAATCCACGGCTCCGGCGGGAAGGCTTCCCGCCCAGCGGAGTTCCAGGGCGCCCGGGGCAACCGCCACCACTGTTCCTTCGGCGGCGTCCAGCACATCCTGCGACGCCGTCACTGTGACGTCGGCGGCCGCCGAGTCGTCCTCCGGCGCATCACCCACCAGCACCGTGCAGCCGGTCTGCCACGCGGCCAGCGCCCACACCAGGGTTTTCCAATGCGCGGGAAGATCGAGCCGGAGCCGGATGCCCGGCTCGGCGTCCAGCTCGTCCACCAGTAGGTTCGACGTCTTCGCCACCCAGTTATCCAACACCTTCCCCGAGAGCTCAATCCGCTCCGATCCCGGCCCGTACCAAATCAGTGCGGGGGAGGTTGCCTGCCGGGTGCGCAGAGTGGACAGTATGGTGGGAACGGAAATCCCTGCGGACATCTCGGGTCTCTTCTCTGTTGAGGGGCCGTGCCGGGCACCGGCGTCCGGACCTCCGCGGGGATGATCCGGCGGAAAATCCAACCCGCGGCGCAACTGCGACGCGCCGGTAACCGGGGCACAAATCCGGGCGTGGCGTGCCCGGGATCTGACGTCTTGACTCTATATGATGCCGAAACAGCTTGACGGCATCGTATTACACGCGTGTAATTAGGTATCGGATTTGTTCCAGCAATCCACCACAAAGATGCATTCCAAGCAGGCTGATTGTGCCTGGCAGGGCTCAGAGATCCGCTGCAGGGACAAAAACACCGGGAGGTCCTCCATGGGGCAGGCAGAATACACGCACGATCGGTCCATCGCCGCGCAGGCATCAGCCAGCTACGGCTCCCGCGGCGTGCCCGTTGACTGGTACGTGGATCCGGCTGACCCCGGCGCCGCGGAGCGCTACCGCCGGGACGCCGCTGGACTGGAGGACCAGGCCACTGCGTTCCTGGCCGCCCACGAAGCCCTTGCTCCCGATACCCGGGAAGAGGAGCTGCTGGATCCGCCCGTCGCCCTGTTTCCGGCCCCGGCGGAGAAGGACACGAGGCCGGTGTGGATCGGCCTGCCGGGGCTCAGCGAAGACTACGACGACGGCGAGCTGGGCTGGCAGTCGGACGCACTGTGCGCCCAGACGGACCCGGAAGCCTTCTTCCCGGAAAAGGGCGGTTCCACCCGCGACGCCAAGAAGGTCTGCGCCGCCTGCAACGTGCGGTCCCAGTGCTTGGAGTACGCCCTGGCAAATGACGAGCGGTTTGGCATTTGGGGCGGCCTCTCGGAGCGCGAACGCCGCCGGCTTCGGAAGCAGGCAGTCTAATTCCTTCGCACGTTCGCGTTTGTGCCGTTGTTGTTGCCCACAACGGCGCACAGTACCTTCCCGAAACACTGACCGCTCTGGCCGGACAAACCCGGCCGGCTGACCTGTGTGTTGGCGTCGACGCCGGCTCCACAGACAACTCCGCAGCGATTCTAGGGAGCACCCTGCCTCCGGGCAGTCCCGTGGTGAGCGCACCGCCCAAAACCGGGTTTGGCGCCGCCGTCCGGGCCGGCCTTGCCGGACTGGACGGTTCCGCGGCATCAGACGACACCGCGCTTTCAGAAGACTCCGCCGCTTCAGAAGACACCGTGGACTGGCTGTGGCTGCTCCATGATGACTCGGCTCCCGCACCCCAGGCGCTGGAGGAACTGCTGCTCGCCGTCGAGCGCGCACCTTCAGTGACCATCGCCGGCACCAAGCAGGTCGATTGGGAGAACGGACGGCTGCTCGTTGACGTCGGAGTGTCCATCAGCCGGTGGGCCGAACGCGTAACCCTCATTGACGCCGACGAGCTGGACCAGGGCCAGTACGACGCCCGCAGCGACATCTTTGCCGTGAACTCCGCCGGCATGCTCGTGCGCCGTGACGTGTGGGAGGCCCTGGGCGGATTTGACCCGGCACTGCCCGGCACCGGCGACGACGTCGACCTGTGCTGGCGCAACCGGCTCGCCGGACACCGCGTTGTTGTTGTCCCGGCCGCCAAGGTCCGTCACGCCGGCAGCCGGCCCAACACCGCTGCCTCCGCCCGAGCGTTCCGCCGGGCCGAAATCTTCCTGCGGCTCAAACATGCTCCCCTGTGGCAGGTGCCCTTCCTGATGGTCGGCGCCGTCCTCGGCGGATTTGGCCGGTTCTTCCTGGGATTGCTGGCCAAGGACCCGGGATACGCGCTGGCGTCGCTCACCGCGAGCATTGGCGGCGTGCTCCGGCCGGTGGACCTGTACCGGTCCCGCCGTGCCGCTGCCGCCACCCGGATCCGTCCGCGCAGCGCCGTTCATGCCCTCCGCACCGGCCCCCGCGAAGTGCGTGAACACCGCCGGTCCCTGTTCGAGTCCGAACCCGTCGAGGCTGCCGGCTCCGGCTACGGCCGAACCGCGCTGGACGGCGCGGGGCTGTCAGGATCCGGCACCGTTGCCGGGTCCCTGGAGCCCAGCGGCGATTCGAACGACGATTTCGCCTCCCTGGCCACCCCCTCGCGCGCCTGGGTCGGGGTCGGCGCCGTCGCGGCGTTCCTGTTACTCCTTGCCACGTCCCTGATTGCCCTGCACCGGTTTGTCGGTGCACCGGCACTGGCCGGTGGAGCGCTGCTGCCGCTCTCCAGCCGGCTGGGCGAAATCTGGTCCAATGCCTCGTCCTGGTGGATCGAGCTTGGGTCCGGGTACCCCGGCCACGGAGATCCGTTTGATTACGTCCTGTGGCTGCTGGGAGCCGCCGGGCTGGGCAACACCAACACCGCGGTGGTCGCCCTGGTTCTCACGGCCATGCCGCTGGCCGGACTGAGCGCCTGGTTTGCGTCAGGTTCCTTGACCCGGCACCGCGGACTGCGCTTTTGGGCCGCAATGTTCTGGGGTGCCGCGCCTGCGCTGCAGGTGGCGCTGGGTGAGGGCCGGCTCGGAGCGCTGACGGCGCACATCCTGCTGCCGCTGTTCTTCCTGGCCGTCCTGCGGGCCGTGGGAGCCGGAGCCCCCGGTGGAAGGGCGGCGCGTTCGATGGAACGTCAGCCCGCCATTGCCGCAGGCGTCCTGTACCCGGGCACCGGCGGCGTACCCAGCTGGACGGCCGCCGCTGCGGCCGGTCTGCTGCTGGCTGTCATCACTGCTTCCGCACCCACGCTGTTTGTCCTGGCCGCTGCCGCAGTATTGCTGCTGTCCCTGCGGCTGCGCCGGCGCGCCCGCACCCTGTGGTGGTCGCTGCTGCCATCGGCCGCCCTGCTGCTGCCCGTGGTGCTGGCCACCCTCGGACGCCCGCGGGCCCTGGCTGCCGATCCCGGGGTTCCCCTGGCCTTTGACCCGGCTCAGCTCTGGCAGCAGCTCCTGGGTTTCCCCACCGCCTTCAATCCGGCATCGCCGCTGCCAATGGCGGAGTTCCTGCCCGCCGGACCGTGGACACTGATCCTGGCCCTGGTTATCGGGGCTCCCGTGGTGGTGCTTTCCATGGCCGCGCTCTTCGGCGGCCCGCGAACAGCCTTGGCCCGGCTTACCTGGATCCTGAGCATCCTGGCACTTCTGCTGAGCTGGCTCTCGGCTTTTGTTGCGACAGGCGCCACCCCAGACGCGCTCGTGACGGCGTTCCCCGGCCCGCTGGTTTCAGCCGCCGTCTTCCTCCAGCTTTGCGCTGCCCTGCTCACCGCCGACGCAATGCTGGCCCGCCGCGGCAGCGGCAAAACGGGACGTGCCGGCGCCGGGGGACCTACCGGAACGGTCAGTTCCGGACGCCGGGCCCGTCCGGTTGCTGTCCTGCTGGGTGTGCTCCTGGCCCTTGGCCCAGCGGCAAGCCTTGCACTGTGGAGCATCCCGCTGGCCACCGGTTCCGACGGCGGAACAACGGACGCTGCCGGCCCGCGGTTCCTCGTTGAGCCGGCGGCCGAGCGTACGCTTCCCGCCACCGCAGCGGATAAGGGCGGCAGCGATGAGCGCACCCGGACCCTGCTGCTGCGCACCGACGCGAACGACGACGTCACGGCAGCCCTGATGCGCAACGGCGGCACCACCATGGACAGCATGTCAGCGGTCTACGCCGCCCGTGCCATCACCGGCCCGGTCAACGGCGAGGAACTCGCAGGCGATGACGATGCCGCCGCCGATCTGCGCCGCGTCGTCGCCATCATCACGGCCGGCACCGGCGTGGATCCGCGTGGCGAACTCGCCCGCCTCGGTGTCGGTTACGTTGTCCTGCAGCAGTCAGACACCTCGGCCGAACTCCTGGCCGGCAAAATGGACTCGGTTCCCGGGATGACGCCAGTGGGACAAACCGGGTCCGGCTGGCTGTGGCGGGTAGTGGGGCAGCACGGGGGACAGGGTGCCGAAGACCTGCAGGAGCATACCGGCAGGGCACGGATCGTGGCGGCCGACGGGGCCGTGGAAGTGGTGGTTCCCTCCCAGCGCACCACTGTTGAAGCGGCCATTCCCGACGGCGGTGAAGGGCGGCTGCTGGTTCTCTCCGAGCGTTCGGATCCCGGGTGGCGTGCAAGCCTGAATGGCTCACCGCTGTCAGCGACGACAGACGGATGGGCGCAGGCTTTCGAGTTGCCGGCCGGAGGCGGGGAGCTCAAAATCAGCTACGACACTGTATGGGCACCATGGGTGGAAGTTCTGCAGGTACTGGTGATTGCCATGACCGTGCTGCTGGCCGTGCCGACCCGCAGCCGCACCGGTGCCGTCCGCCTGCCGGGCAGGCAGGGTCCGCTGCGCGCGGCGGCTGCCGGAACTCCTGCGGCCGGTTCAGCGGCCGGCGGTAAGACTGCCACCGCCGCGGAGCCGTCGGGGACAGAAGAGCCCGTTGCGGCCCGACAGTCCACCGGCTCGGAGTCAGGAGCGAAACCGGGCGAGAGCCGGGACTTTGAATCCAGCCCGCCCGGGCGCAATGACAAAGTGAACGCCTCCGGAGAATCCGGCGCGACGGAAGGAATGCGCTGATGAGCCGCAAGGACTCCGGGAGGAAAGAAACGGAAGCCGTGAAGGACCTGCCGGTGGCCTCCGGCCGGTCGGAAACCCGTGCCCGCCGGAGGAGGCGCCGGCAGCGTGCTGCCACGGCTGCCGCCGGTGTGCTGGTGCTCGCCGCCGCCGCGGCCGTGGTGGCCGGGTCCCAGGTGGTGGAGGCCGGGACCGCCGGCCGAAATGTGGACGTGGCAGCCGCCGACGTTCCCGCCGGACCGCTGAGCGCAGTGTGTCCGGAACCCCTGCGGCTGTTATCCGGTGATGTGGCCGGGACAGATCCCCAATTCAGTCCTGTTTCGGAGTCGGCCCGGACGACTCTGAGTGCCGCGGTGCTCAGCGGAGCCGGTAATCCGATCCCGGAGTCGGCGCTGCTGCAGGCAGACGGCTCCGGCATCCTCACAACGATTGCCGCAAAAGAACCGGATGCCGCGCCCCTTGCCGGGGTCCGCAGCGCCGGCGTCGTCAGCCATCAGGAAGTGACCGATGTCAGCGTCCTGAGTGCCGAGCCTTCGGGCACCCAGCAGGCCACGGCCAACGGGGTTGTGACTTTTGCCGCCAAGGACGGGGACCTCTCCGGGCTGGCCGCCGCAAATTGCCAAGCTCCCGGCAACGACATGTGGATCACCGGGGTCCGCACGACCGTGGGCGCCACCGCCGTGCTGCGGCTGACCAACGCGTCCGAGAGCGCGGCCACCGTCGACTTGGAAATTTTCGGATCCAAGGGACGTGTCGAAGGCAGCGGTACCCGGGGGATCCTGGTTCCGCCGGGGGAAACCAAATCCATCGTGATGGCCGGGCTGGCCGCGAACGAACCCGCCGCCGCGGTTCACGTACGCAGCTCCGGAGGCCCGGTGACTGCGTTGGTACAGCAGAGCATCCTGCGGGGCCTGACCCCCGGGGGCGTGGAACTTCTTCAGCCGGCGGCTGCCGCTTCACCCCAGCAGGTGGTCAGCGGTGTTCGGGTGCAGGACCCCGCAGCGACCAGGAAAGTGGCTGCACAGCGCGGTTTTGAATTCGTAACGCCCGCCGTTCAGGTTGCTGTCCCCGGCAGCTCGAACGCTGTTGTCTCGGTCAGGGTGCTCGGCCCCAAGGGCGAGCTGGCCATCGACGGCGGCGGAGTCTTTACCGTTCCGGCCGGCAGCGTCGGCCAGCTGCCCCTGGCGGATGTGCCCGCGGGCACCTACACGGTGGAGGTCAGCGCCGATGTCTCCGTGGTTGCGGGCGTTGTGTCCAGCCGGGGAGACGAGGTGGACGCGCCGGTCGATGTCGCCCTCGCGCCATCGGCGGAGCGTCTGGGCAGCGAGCATCTGGCGGTGCTGCCGAACGCAAACTCGGTTCTCACCTTTGCAGCTCCAGCCGGTGCCGCTGAGGTCCGGCTGACCGGTGTAGGCACCGACGGCAGCCTCCAGGAAGAACAGCTGGTGGCCGTGGCCGCGGGAACAACCGTTGACGTTCCGGCCACCGAAGTGGGATCCGGCCTCGTCGCGGTGCTGATCAGCACCACCGGTGACGCCGTTTACGGCGCCCAGACCGTGTCCTCCGCTGAAGGCCCCGGAATATCGGTGCTGCCGCTGCCGAAGGGCAACGTCGGGGGAGTGAGAGTACCGGTGGGACTGGGCTACTAAGCCTCGCTACAGCGGCCGGAACCGGCCGTAGGTGGGATCGACGGTCTCCGGATCCATCCCCATCAGGGTTGCCAGCTGTTCCACCACGACGTCGTGGATCAGTTCGCTGACCGGCACCAGGCCGCGGGCTGCAGCTTCCACCGGATGCCGGTAGACGGTGATGACAGCGGGGCGCGGACCGGCGGCGGGAGCGCCGGCGCCGAACGGAAGGTGCTCGCCTGAGGCTGCCAGTTCTTCGAGCCCCGGGGGAATGTCCTGGACCACAAACTGGTAGGTCTGGATGCTGTCGCCCCACAGCCGTTCCAGGCGCTGCGCGGACTCCAGGACCCAGGCGTCAAAGCGTTCCGAACGGGTCCGGGATCCCGCCAGGTGGGCCGGAATGAGTTCACCGCGCAGTCCGCGCCCGTGCCGGTTGCGGCGGCGCCGGTGAAACGGGCGCTGCGGCCCGTATCCGGGCGACGCCGGAGTGGAACCGTCGTCGGGACCGAGATTCACCCTGAGAGTTGGTCCGGTGGACATATAAGAACTGTAGCCTCTGAACCTGCTCCGCGGGCACTGTTTTTCAGCTGCCGCCGATATCGGCGAGCCTGCCCGCCACTGGTGGCCGGGCCGGGTAAAGTGGTCCTCCGTGGATTCCTTAAGACTGTGCTCAAGATCAGCGTGCCGACAGGCGGCTGTCGCCACCCTGACGTACGTCTATGCCGACTCCACCGCCGTGCTGGGGCCATTGGCCACCTACGCCGAACCCCATTGTTACGATTTGTGCAGCTCGCACGCCGCCCGGCTCACCGTTCCGCTGGGGTGGGAAGTGGTCCGGCTGAATCTCTCGGGGCAGCCCCGGACGCCAAGCCGTGACGATTTGTCCGCCCTGGTGGATGCCGTGCGGGAAGCGGGCGAGGTCCCCGCCGCCGAGACGCCCAAACGCGCCGGTAAACATGCGCTGGAGCCCCCGGCTGAGATTCCCGGGACCCGCCGCGCGCATCTTCGCGTGCTCCGCGAAGAGGGCTGAACCGGGCGGTACCGGCAGGCAAAGGGATAGTCTGAGGGGAACTGCGCCGCGTTATTGAGCGCGGCCCCGACCTATCCAAGGAAGTGCTGCACACCATGGCCACACTCACTGCCGACCTCATGGCGGTTCTGCGCTGCCCCATTACCGGTTCCCCCCTGGAAGAAGTCAACGGGGAGTTGGTCTCGACGGCACCCGATGCTGATGGCCGCCGTGTCCGCTACGTGCTGGAGGAGGGCATCCCGGTTCTGCTGGCACCGTCCTCATCGGCTACTTCCGATTCCGTTTCCGCCACTTCGAACTGAGGAGCCCCGTGAGTTTCGACTTCAAGGTTGCAGACCTGTCCCTGGCTGAGGCCGGACGCCACCAGATCCGCCTGGCGGAGCACGAGATGCCCGGCCTGATGGCCCTGCGCCGCGAGTACGGTCCCAGCCAGCCGCTGAAGGGGGCCAGAATTGCCGGGTCCCTGCACATGACCGTGCAGACGGCCGTCCTGATCGAAACCCTCACGGCCCTTGGCGCCGAGGTCCGCTGGGCATCCTGCAACATCTTTTCCACTCAGGACGAAGCCGCCGCCGCCGTCGTCGTGGGCAACGGAACGCCTTCCGAGCCGGCCGGCGTCCCGGTGTTCGCGTGGAAGAACGAGTCCCTGGAGGAGTACTGGTGGACCGCCGAGCAGATTCTCTCCTGGCCTGAGGGCTCAGGCGGCCCGAACATGATCCTCGACGACGGCGGTGACGCGACCATGCTGCTGCACAAGGGCGTTGAGTTCGAAGCGGCCGGCGCGGTGCCGGCGAACCCGGAGGAAGGCGATCCGGGGTACTCCCACGAATACACCGTCATCCTGGACGTCCTTCGCCGCTCGCTGGCGGAAACGCCCGGCAAATGGACCGAAATTGCCAAGGGCATCCGCGGTGTCACCGAGGAAACCACCACCGGCGTCCTGCGGCTGTACCAGCTTGCGGCCGAAGGCAAGCTGCTCTTCCCGGCCATCAACGTTAATGACTCAGTGACGAAGTCTAAGTTCGACAACAGGTACGGCATCCGGCATTCCCTGCCCGATGGCCTGAACCGGGCCACCGACACGCTGATCGGCGGAAAAGTGGCGGTGGTCTGCGGTTACGGCGACGTCGGCAAGGGTGCGGCTGAAGCGCTCCGCGGCCAGGGTGCCAGGGTGATCGTCACCGAAATCGATCCCATCTGTGCCCTGCAGGCGGCCATGGACGGTTACCAGGTGGCCAAGCTGGAATCGGTGCTCGGACAGGGGGACCTGTTCATCACCACCACGGGCAACAAGGACATCATCTTGGCCGAGCATATGGCCCGGATGAAGCATCAGGCGATTGTGGGCAACGTGGGGCATTTCGACAATGAGATCGACATGGCCGGACTCGCCAAGGTTCCGGGCATCCGCAAGGTCGAGATCAAGCCCCAGGTGCACGAATGGATCTTTGACGAGGGCACCGCAGAGCAGCGCAGCATCATTGTGCTGTCCGAAGGTCGCCTGCTGAACCTTGGCAACGCCACCGGACATCCCTCGTTTGTCATGTCCAACTCCTTCGCGAACCAGACCATCGCGCAGATCGAGCTGTTCACCAAGCACGGCAAATCGGAGGAGGACGGCGGTTACGCCAACCAGGTCTACGTGCTGCCCAAGGTCCTGGACGAGAAGGTGGCCCGCCTGCACCTGGATGCCCTCGGCGTCGAACTGACCGAACTGACCAAGAGCCAGGCCGAATACCTGGGTGTCGACGTCGCCGGACCGTTCAAGCCGGAGCACTACCGCTACTAGGCCCGGAAGACGAAGCACCGTAAGGGGCGGCACCACCGGCGGGGGTGCCGCCCCTCTTCGTGGTCCTGGTTCGGGTTCTTTCCTGACCCGAACGATGCGCAGGTGCGGCAGGCAACGATGTGGCATCTTTTGCCGCAGTCGTACCGTAAAATGACGCTGGGGGGCTATGGTCGCTCCAGCATCTGTCGAGAGCACCAGGAAGCATTGGTTAGCAGTTATGGCACAGGACACAAAGCGGCGCAAGGGTTGGATCATCGGTCCTGTGCTGGCAGGAACGATCCTTCTGGGTGGGAGCGCAGCCCTCACCTCGTGTTCCGTGGTAGCTGAAGATGCTCCCAGCGCCGGATCGAAGGCGTCAGCCTCGAAGTCCCCGGACGCAAAACCCGCCGTGCCCAAGCCCGTTGCCGTCGTTACCCCTGATGCGGACGCCGTTGAGGTGAACCCCATCACTGCTCCGGTCATCACCGTGCAGGAAGGCACGGTCGAATCAGCGAAGCTGGTTCCCGAGACCGGCGGCGACCCGGTTCCCGGGGAGCTCAGTGCCGGCGGAACCGTATGGACCGCCACGGCTCCGCTGGCATTCAACACGGCGTACAAACTGACGTACACGCTGGCTGATGCCAATGGCGACACCAGCAGCGGGACCCGAAAATTCACCACAGTCACTCCTCCCAACGAGGCCAACGCCGTCATGTATCCGGCGTCCGGAACAACGGTGGGAATTGGGCAGCCGATCGAGCTGCGGTTCAGCGAGCCAGTGCTGAACAAGCCCGAAGTCGAAGCAGCCATCAAGATCACCTCCACCTCCGGTCAAGTGGGAGCTTTCTATTGGATCAGTGACACCCAGGTCCGCTACCGGGCCGAGGAGTTTTGGGCGCCGCAAAGCACCATCACCGTGGACATGGCCCTCTTCGGGGTGGACTTTGGCAACGGTATGATCGGTAACTTCAACGAAACCGTCACCTTCACGACCCACAACACCCGCCTCGCCGTCGTCGACAACGCGGACAAGATGATGCGCGTCTATATTGACGGCGTGCTGACCCGGACCTTCCCCGTCACGCTGGGCACCCAGGACTGGCCGTCCACCATCGGCTACCACGTGATTATGGACCAGCATCAGAGCATTCCGTTCCGGGCCGAGTCCCTGGGACTAAAGCCGGGGGACAAGGCCTACTACGAGCCGGTGAACGCCAAGAACGCCTCCCGCATCTCCAATGGCGGCGCCTTCATCCATGAGGCCCTGCCTTCGGCGCAGCCGGTGCTGGGCGTGGCAAATGTTTCCCACGGCTGTATCGGCATGAGCCCCGAAGGCGCCAAGTACATCTATGACAACTTCGACGCCGGGGACGTTGTCCAGGTGCTGAACACCGGCTACGGACCGATGTACGTATGGGACGGCTTCGGTGACTGGAACCTGCCCTGGGCGGAATGGACCAGCCAGCCCAAGCAGTAGCTCCGGTAACCGGCCGGCGGGCGGAGCCGTTTATCTGCTGAAGGGCAGCCGGTGCAGGCGCTGGCTCATCTGCTCGGTGCGTTCGCGCTGCCGGGTCAGCGTGGCGAAGTCCCGGTTCCGGCGCTCAGCCATCACGGCACGGAGGAAATCCTCGGGGAAGGTCCCGGCCGGCGGCTGCGGAGACACGAAAGCCGAAACTTCACTGGCCAGGCCGGCGGCAAGCGCGCCGCGTGACTGCGGCGACAACCTGGGGCTCTGGGTCAGGAACCGCGACACCCGGCGGGACAGCGCATCAGGCAGCCGGCCCAGATCGGCGAGCCGGGCCCAGCCCGCCAGCATCATCGGCACCTCCACTTGAGGGGAACCGGGTGCTGAGATGCGTTCCCGCAGGGCGTAGGTTCCGGCCATGATGTCACCGAGCCGCTTGGACCTCTCATTGAACAGGGCCACCATGAAGGCCACTGATCCGGCCGACAGATAAATCTCGAGGATCGCTGTCATGCCGCGGATCAGGCAGTGGCGGAAGCGCACGGCACCGCCGTCGTCGCGCACTATCCGCAGACCCATGGCAAGGCGCCCCAGGGACTTGCCCCGGGTCAGCGTTTCCACCGCCACGGGTGCTCCGACCATGACCAGGACAACGATCGCCAATATGAGGGCGGCACCGAGGGCGGGATCCACTGATTCGCCCAGGGTCCGCGCGAAAAGCACCAGCAGCCCAAGGAGCACCAGCAGCTGGGTGACGACGTCGATCAGGGAGCTCAGCGCCCGTGCGGCAAAAGACGCCGGGCGCAGCTCCAAGACAACGGCCTCCCCGGTGACGATGGAACTCACGTGTGCTCCTCCCGGCGGCAATTCGTGGTGGGAACTCCACTGTACCCAGCGCTAGGGTGTAACCGTGGACATGGATGCTTTCAGTGCAGTGCACTCCCCGGACTGGCAGCGGCTGGATGAACTCTCCGCACGGCGCCGGCTCAGCGGGGAGGAAGCCGATGAACTGCTGCGCCTGTACCGGCGCACCTCGTCCCATCTGTCCACCATTCGTTCGGTGGCGCCCGAGGGAGCATTGTCCGCAGCCCTGTCCATGCGCCTTTCCCGTGCCAGGACCCGCTTCACCGGGGCACGCTCGAACTTCCTCGAAGATCTGGTCAACTTCTTCGTCCATGCGCTCCCGTCCGGTTTTTACCGGGTCCGCTGGCTTACCCTGGCCGTGGGGGCAGCCTTCATCCTGATGGCGTGGCTGGCCGGTGCCTGGGCCGCATCAACGCCAGGCGTCATTTCCGCGGCCATCGGTTCGGATGCGGAGGTCCAGCGGTATGTGGAGCAGGACTTTGTGGCGTACTACTCCGAGAATCCGGCGGCGTCCTTTGCCGGACAGGTTTGGACCAACAACGCCTGGATTGCCCTGCAGTCCGTTGCCTTCGGCATCACGGGGATCTGGGGTCCGTACGTGCTGTACCAGAACGCCATGAACGTGGGGATCGCAGGCGGCACCATGGCCGCTTACGGCGAACTGGACGTCTTCTTCACGTACATCCTGCCGCACGGGCTCATGGAGTTAACCGCTGTCTTCATTGCCGTGGCGGCCGGACTGCGCATTTTCTGGGCCTGGGTTGCTCCCGGCCGGCAAACGCGGGCTGCCTCCGTCGCTGCCGAAGGGCGCTCGCTGTTCACCGTGGCCCTGGGACTGGTGATCGTGATGTTCCTGTCCGGGCTCGTGGAGGGGTTCGTCACCGCGTCGCCGATGCCTTTCTGGCTGCGGATGGGGATAGGAGCTTCGCTCTTTGCCGCCTATTGGCTGTACACGCTGGTCCTGGGCGGCCGGGCCTACCGCGCCGGACACCGTGGAGACCTGTCCCGGCGTGACAGCGGGGATGTCCTTCGGACCGCCTGAGCGGCAATCGATTCACCGGGAATCACGTAACAGTCCGGTGACTCTGCAGCCGGTGCGGGGTGGCTTCCGATTCCCGCTGCGCCCGCCCGGTAGGGTCGAAGGAGGATGGAGCCCGAAAGCCCACCGGAATCCGCAAAAAGGCCGTGATTGACAGGGCCCGGAAGTGAAAGAGGAAGTAGTGGCAAGCCAGGACGATACCCCCCAGCAAAAACCGACGACCGGAGAATCCGCCGACACCGGGCGGGATCGGGCCGAAACGGGCGCCGGTGACGGCCTCAGCGACGCCAGCGAAACCATTGTTAGCGGTGACCATGCTGCGGGCACTGAGGCGAAGGGACCGCGCCCGGCGGCAACCACGGCTGAAGGAACGGGCAGCACTGCAGCGGATGCCGGTGCTTCAGCTGGTTCTGCAGGCGGTGAGGAGGACCTGGGTCACGAGGACTGGGATGCGGCGTTCGCCGATGCGGCAGGAACGCCGGCCGATGCCACAATGCCGCGGGGTAATGCCGCAGCCTCCGGAGATTCCGCGCCTGCCGACGCCGCGGTGGTGCCGGGAGGCCATCCCTCCCTGGCCCAGCGCAGCAGCCTGCCGATGCGCCGCGCCAGCACCATGCCCGATGTGAGTGGATACGGCGAACTCTCGGATGCGGAGCAGAAAGCGGCCGGAGACATCGACGCCGACCTGCCCTCACGGGGCACTGCCCCGGAGACTTCAACACCGGCAGGGAAGGCATCAGCCACGGCAGGGAAGGCGTCAGCCGCAGCAGGGGCCGGGGCCGTTGCGGGTTCCGGAGCCGTTGCGGGTTCCGGAGCCGCAGGTTCCGGCTCCGCGCAGCACGTCCCCGAAACCGCCCGGATCAGCACCGCACAGTCCGCGCCGGCCGCCGTTTCCGGCGCGGACTCCACAGATGAAAAAGCCGCAGATGAAAAAGCCGCCGATGTGAAAGCCGCCGCTGCCCCTTCCGGCCGGGAGAGCGCTGAGGCACGGGCTGCAGATGACGAAATCTCCGAAGAGGAAGCCCGCCGCCGGGCGGAGGAACGCGAGCGGGCAGGGTCGGCGAAACCCGTCCTGGCCCGTATCCTGCAGGTGATGATTGCGGTGTTCTTCCCGGTGATGCTGCTCGCGGCGGCCATCCGGGCGGTGGCCACTCCGGTGTTCCTGTGGATCGAGTATCACCGCCCGGGGTTCCCGCAGGACAGTTACGGCTTCTCGACCGATGACCGCATGACCTACGGCTCCTACGCCGTGGACTACCTGCTCAACTTCTCCGGCGCCCGCTATCTGGGCGACCTCGTGACGGCCGGGGGAGAGCCGTTGTACTTGGAGAGCGAAGTCAGCCACATGGCTGATGTGAAGACGGTGCTGACGATTGCGTTTGTGTCGGCGCTGGCCATGGCCCTGCTGAGTATCATCGCCTGCGTCTACCTGGCCAAGCGCAGCCCCGGAGGAATCCGCCGCGCGCTCTTCGCTGGCGCGGTGCTGACACTGGTGCTGGTGGGTGCACTGATCGTCACCGCCGTCCTGGGCTGGGAGAGTTTCTTCACCCAGGTGCACACGATCTTCTTTGCCAACGGCAATTGGACGTTCCGGATGGACGACACCCTGATCCGGCTCTTCCCGGCCCAGTTCTGGATGGATGCCGGAATTGCCATTGCCGGCCTGGTGCTGTTGACCTGCATCGTGGTGCTGATCTGTTCATGGCCCACCAAGGCCCGCAGGGAGCGCGCCCGCATCAAGCAGGAAGCCGCCCGCCGCCGGTACCTCGACTCGCTGGAAGCGGTCTAGCTGTAACCCGTCACCCAAGATAAAAACTGCACGTCTCCGGCCGGAGACGTGCAGTTTTTGTTTGTGCCCCAAACGGCGCGAAGCGCCGGGCCTTACTTCGTGTAGAGCTTCTCCACTTCAGCGGAGTAATCAGCGATCACTGCGTTCCGGCGCAGCTTGAGGGTAGCCGTCAGGTGACCGGACTCAAGCGAGAAGTCCTGCGGCAGCACCGTGAATTTGCGGATCTGCTCGGCCTGGGAGACCGTGGCGTTTGCCGCGTCCACGGCCTCCTGAAGGGCAGCGCGGACCTGGGGATCATCCGCCGCCGTCTTCGCGGTGACGGCGGACCCGTTCTCCCGTGCCCATGCCGCGAGCGTCTCGTCGTCGAGGGTCAGCAGCGCCGTGACAAACGGGCGGCCTTCGCCGACGACAATCGCCTGGGACACCAGGCGGTGCTCCCTGATCTTTTCTTCCAGCGGCCCGGGAGCGACATTCTTGCCTCCGGCCGTGACCAGGATGTCTTTTTTCCGGCCCGTGATGGACAGGAAACCGTCATCGTCCAGGGACCCCATGTCGCCGGAGTGGAACCACTCGCCGGTGAAGGCGGCTGCGTTGGCTTCGGGATTGTTGTGGTAGCCCTTGAAGACGCCGGCGCCGCTGATCAGCACCTCGCCGTCGTCGGCAATCCGGATGGCAGTTCCGGGCAGGGCCAGGCCCACCGACCCGGCACGGGACAGCGGGATGGTGTTCACGGTGGCCGGTGCCGTGGTCTCGGTCAGGCCGTAACCCTCCAGCACCATGACTCCGGCGCCGCGGAAGAAATGCGACAGCTGCGGACTCAGCGCCGAGGCCCCGCTGATGGCATAGGTCAGCTTGCCGCCGAAGACATTGCGCACTTTCGGGTACAGCATCTTGTCGAAGAGCTTGTGCCGCAGCTTCAGCGCCACGGACGGACCCCTGCCGCCGCGGGATGCGGCGTCGACGGCGGTGGAGTAGGCGACGGCGGTATCCGCGGCTGCCGCGAACAGCTTGCCCTTGCCGGCAGCCTCGGCGGACTGCTGTGCCCCCGCGTAGATCTTCTCGAAGATCCGGGGTACGGCCAGGAGGAACGTGGGCTGGAACGACTTCAGATCACCCATCAGGTCAGCAGCGCTGCCGGAGTGGCCAACGCGCACTCCCGCGGCCAGGCAGCCTACCTGGACTGCGCGGGCGAGCACATGCGCCAGCGGCAGGAACATCAGCGTGCTGACGTCCTTTTCCTTGAGCATTTCCGGAAGGAACTCAACGATGTTGACCCCGAACAGGGCAAAATTGCCGTGCGTGATTTCGCAGCCCTTGGGACGGCCCGTGGTTCCGGAGGTGTAAACCATGGAGGCCACGGACTCCAGCCCGGCGGTGGTGCGTGCGGCTTCCAACTGGTCATCATCGACCGTGGAACCTGCGGCAACCAGCTCGCGGAAGGCGCTTTCGGCGTCGTCGCTGTTCATCAGCCACAGCTGGACGTCGAGGTCACCGGATGCCGCGGCAGCCGAGACAACCGCGGCTTTGCGGGCATCTTCGACAAACACATGGGTGGCACCGGAATCTTCAAGGATCCACTCCACCTGGGAAGCGGAGGACGTTTCATAGATGGGTACGGTGACGCCGCCGGCGAACCACACGGCAAGATCCACCAGGGTCCACTCGTAACGGGTTTTGGACATCACGGCCACGCTGTCGCCGGGGCGGACGCCGCGGGCGATCAGGCCCTTGGCCAGTTCGCTGACAGAGGTCAAGAAGTCATTGGCAGTCACATCTGTCCAGCCGCCGTCGCTCTTCAGCGAGAACAGGGGATGGTTGGGGGTCTTCGCATGCAGTCCCACCAGGATGTCGGTGATGTTCGACTCCGAGGCGAGATGGACCAGTAAATCAGTGGCGGATTCGCGCACCTTTGGCCTCTCTTTCTGTGCCTGCGCACATGGGTATTGAGACTAAATCCAGCTGGGCATCCACATACGCAGCCGCCAGTCAGAATACGGGATAGTTTCGGCCGTCCAGACCGGCAGGAAGAATGCGCTGACCAGAATGGCTGCCAGGAGGAAGAAACCAACCACCGCCGCACCGGCCCGGCGGCGGGGGAGGGGATCGGACTTTCGGCCCAGGACCAGCCCCAGCACCCAGGTCAGGGACAGGATCAGAAACGGCTCGAAGGACACCGCATAGAAGAAAAACGTGGTGCGCTCCGGATAGGCAAACCATGGAAGGTAACCGGCGGCAATGCCGGCAAGGACGGCACCGGCCCGCCAGTCGCGGCGGCCAATCCAGCAGAACAGGAGCACCAGCAGGGACAGCGCGGCGGCCCACCAAATCACCGGGTTACCCACCACGGAAACGGCCGTGCTGCATGAGTCCGCGGTGCACCCGTCAACACCCAACGTTGATGATTCGTAGAAGAACGACGTCGGGCGGCCCATGAAAAGCCAGCTCCATGCACTGGACTCGTAGGTGTGCTCCGAGCTGAGTCCGTTGTGAAAGGTGTAGGCGCTGCGGTGGTACTCGGCCAGGGACCGCAGCCAGTCCGGCAGCCAGCCCCAGGTCTGCGACGGGTTGTCCTGTGCCCAGTTCCGTCCGTACGCGTCCGCCGACCGCAGCCAGCCAATCCAGGACACCAAATACGTCAGTGCCGCCGCGGGAATGATCGTGAGGAAGGCCGGTATCCCGTCCTTGAGCAGGCCGGCGGTGGGCCATGCCCGGATCCCCGCCACCCGGCGCGCACCCACGTCCCACAGCACCGTCATGAGGCCGAACACCGCGACGAAGGCCAGGGCGGACCACTTGGTGCCCACGGCCAAGCCCAGGCAGATGCCCGCGGCCAGGCGCCAGGGGCGCCACAGCAGCCACGGGCCGTAGAGCAGCATTCCCGGGGCCGGCGGCCCGCCGTCCGCGGCGGATGACAGTTTCCGGGCCAGCCGGCGTCGTCCGTCGTCCCGGTCCAGCAGCAGGGCACCAAACGCGGCCACAATCCAGAAGGTCAGGAAAACATCCAGCAGCGACGTCCGGGAATGCACCAGATGATGTCCGTCGACGGCCAGAAGCAGCCCGGCAACACCGCCCAGCAGCGGCGACCGGAAAAGCCGGACGGCAATGAGGCCCACCAGCAGGACGGTCAGCGTACCCGTGAGCGCGGCGCCGAACCGCCAGCCAAAGCTGTCCTCTGCGCCGAACAGCGCCATGCCCGCGGCGATCATCCATTTCCCAACGGGCGGATGCACCACGTATTCCGGACTGGCGAGCAGGATGTCCGGGACGCCGGCATTAAAGGAGGTATTAGCGTCTTCCGGCCACTCGCGTTCGTAGCCGGACACGAGGTAGGAATAGGCGTCCTTGACGTAGTACGTCTCGTCAAACACCAGGGAACGGGGTTCTCCCAGCCGGACAAACCGCAGGACGGCGCCCACGGCCGCGGCCATCAGGGGCAGCAGCCAACCCCAGAGTCCCAGGGTAAAGGTGGTGCCCGGCGCCCAGCCCAACAGGCGGTTCCGCAGCGCACCGAAGCGGTAAGCCTCGACGGGATCGGAAACCAGCGGCGCCGGGCCGGGGGCCGGGGTCTCTCTCACGGTCAGACTCACGCGCTCCACTCTATAGCCGCCGCCGGGCCTTGGGCTGCCCCAACTCGCGTAGGGTTAGATGGTGAATTCCAGCAAGAAGAGCACCGGGACCGGCAGCACCAAGAACACACAGAACGACGGCGGAACCGACGCCGCCGCGTCGGGCGCGGGCAGTGCGGCAGCGCATGGCGCCGCGGGCGGCGCCGCAACCGGGCAGATTGTGCTTGCGGCCACCCCGATCGGCAACATGGGCGATGCCACCAACCGATTGATCAGCCTGCTGGAAACGGCCGACGTGATCGCGGCTGAAGACACGCGGCGGCTGCACCGGCTCGTCTCGGCGCTGAAGATCAGCACCACCGGACGGATCATCAGCTACCACGAGCACAATGAGGCCACCCGCACCGCGGACCTGCTGGAGATGGTGCGCGGCGGTGCCACCTTGCTGATGGTGACCGACGCCGGCATGCCCGCCGTATCCGATCCCGGCTTCCGGCTGGTGGAGGCAGCAGCGGAGGAAGGCCTGACCGTCACGGCCGCGCCCGGACCGTCAGCGGTCCTGACGGCCCTTGCCCTGTCCGGGCTTCCCACCGACCGGTTCTGCTTTGAGGGTTTCCTGCCCCGCAAAGCCGGCGAACGCAGCGCCCGGCTCGCGGATCTGGCCACCGAGCAGCGCACCATGGTCTTTTTTGAAGCACCGCACCGGCTGGAACCGATGCTTCGCGCATTGGACGCGGCTTTTGGCGGCGACCGCCGGGCTGCCGTCGCCCGCGAGCTGACGAAGCTCCACGAGCAGGTGCTGCGCGCGCCGCTGCGGGAGCTGCTCGAATGGGCCGAGACATCCGAGATCCGCGGGGAAATCGCCGTCGTCGTCGCCGGTGCGGGAGAGGCAGCTCCCGAGCTGCCCGAGGACCACGTGGCTGCCGTGAACGCCCTGATCGGCCAGGGCTCCCGGCTCAAGGACGCCGTTGCCACCGTGGCCGAGGATGCCCGCATCAGCAAGCGGGAGCTCTACTCGGCCGTCCTGGCAGCCCGCGCCTGACCTGCCCCGCAGACGGTGCCGTCACCCACTCGTCGTTGGCCAAGTGCACAGTCGGTCCGTCTTCCCGTGGTGCACATCTGTCTTTACAGCCGGAACGGCACGCGCATACGGTGAGTTCAGATGACGGGCGACGAGCCCGGCCAACCACCGTCGATATTGGAGGCATCCCCATGGGTATTACTGCTGACCGAGAAGCCGCACTGCTGGCACAGGTCCCCACCGGACTGTTAATCAACGGTGAGTGGCGGGACGCCGCCGGCGGCAAGACGTTCGACGTCGAGGATCCGGCCACCGGCAAGGTCCTGCTGAGCATTGCCGACGCCAGCACCGAAGACGGTGCACTGGCCATGGACGCTGCTGCGGCTGCCCAGGAGTCCTGGGCCAAGACGGCTCCGCGTGAACGTGGAGAAATCCTGCGCCGTGCCTTTGAACTGGTCACCGAGCGCGCCGAGGACTTTGCGCTGCTGATGACCCTGGAAATGGGCAAGCCCCTGGCGGAAGCCCGCGGCGAGGTCACGTACGGTGCCGAGTTCCTGCGCTGGTTCTCAGAGGAAGCCGTTCGGGTCTCCGGCCGCTACGGCATGTCCCCGGACGGCAAATCCCGGCTGATGGTGAACAAAAAGCCGGTCGGCCCGTGCCTGCTGATTACCCCGTGGAACTTCCCGCTGGCCATGGCCACGCGCAAGATTGCCCCCGCTGTGGCCGCCGGCTGCACGATGGTGCTCAAGCCGGCCAAACTCACTCCGCTGACCTCCCAGCTTTTTGCCGCCGTGATGATCGAGGCCGGGTTGCCCGCCGGGGTCCTCAACGTTGTTTCGACCACCTCGGCCGGCGACGTCACCGGACCGATCCTGAAGGACGAGCGGCTGCGCAAGGTCTCCTTCACCGGCTCCACGGCGGTTGGCCAGGGCCTGATCCGGGATGCCGCTGACCGGGTGCTGCGCACCTCAATGGAGCTGGGCGGCAACGCCCCCTTCGTCATCTTCGAAGACGCCGACATGGACAAGGCCGTGACCGGCGCGATGGCCGCCAAGCTGAGGAACATGGGTGAGGCCTGCACCGCCGCGAACCGGTTCATCGTGCACGAGTCCATCGCCGATGAGTTCGCGGAGAAGTTTGCCGCGAAGGTGGGCGCCATGACCACGGCGCGCGGAACCGAGGACGAGTCCAAGATCGGCCCGCTGATTGACGCCAAGAGCCGGGACAAGGTGCACGCGCTGGTATCCGAAGCGGTCGACGGCGGTGCGGAGGCCATCGTCGGAGGCGCCGCTGTGGATGGGCCCGGATACTTTTACCAGCCCACTGTGCTGAAGAACGTGGCCCCGGACGCACGGATCCTGCAGGAGGAAATCTTCGGTCCCGTTGCTCCAATCGTCACCTTCGCTACGGAAGACGAAGCCGTGGCCCTGGCCAACGACACCGAGTACGGTCTGGTCGCCTACGTCTTCACCGAAGACCTGAACCGCGGCCTGCGGATTGGCGAGAGGCTGGAGACCGGCATGCTCGGCCTGAACGCGGGAGTCGTTTCCAACGCCGCAGCCCCGTTTGGCGGGGTTAAGCAGTCCGGCCTGGGCCGCGAAGGCGGAGCCGAGGGCATTGAGGAGTACCTCTACACGCAGTACATCGGCATCGCCGATCCTTCTGCCGGCTAGGTCTGCCGGACCCCCGGGGCCTAGCCTGAGGCTGCCTGACCGCGAGTGAGGCCCGGCCCTGCCGCCCGACTACGGGCGGCAGGGCCGGGTCATTTGTGCGGGCTGTGGTTCGGGCGCTAGCGGTGAAACCGCGATGCCAGCGACGCCGGGAAAAACCGTGCCCGGAACCGGACGGCCCAGGACGCGGAGGCTGACACCCCGTCCTGAACGGATTTCACATCCGCCCAGAGCCGCTCCGGGCGGTCATCCGGACTCCCCGGACTCCCCGGACTCACCGGACTCCCTACACCGGCCACGCCGGCTCTGGGAGCCCCCGCCGGTACCCCCGGAGCCGCGTACACCTCCTGCTCGTACGCTTCGCGCAGCCGCTGGAGCGCCCGCGAAGGTCCCTCGGCCAGCGGGGCGTCCCGTTCCAGGCGCAGGGCGTAGGCACGGGGAGACTCGGACTTCGCCGGCACGTGGCCGAAGTCCAGGCCGGTGTCCGTTGCTTCATCCCAGGCCAGCGCCGCAGGCCCGGAACGCTCTCCGGAATGGTTGCCCGGGCGCCCCCCGGCGGTGATTCCGCGTCGGCGCAGGATGCTCCGGCGCCGGCGCAGCGCCCAGGGGCTCATCAGGGCCGCCGCAGCGGTCAGAGCGGCAAGCCCCGCAGCCGCCACCTTTCCAGCGTCTGTTTCGGCAGCCTCCACGGGAGCCGCACCGGCGGTGGGAGGCGGAGTCACCGCCGGCAGCGGAACTGTTTCCGGCAGTGGACGGTTCATGCTCAGGTCGTCATCTTCAGGGGCATTTTCCTGGACGGCCGGGCGGGGCTGCAGCGCGTAGGAAGGGACGGAACCGCGTGACGGGGTCGGCTCAAACCGGACCCAGCCCGTGCCTTCGAAGTAGAGTTCCGGCCACGCGTGCGCGTCGCGCGAGTCGACTTCGTACTCCCTCAACTCTTCGCCCCGCATGTTCAACAGGGTGCTTCCGGTGGACCTTCCCGGCGCGAAGCCAAGGGCCATCCGGCTGGGGATCCCCGCTTCCCGGGCCATCACGGCCATTGCGGCCGCGTAATGCACGCAGTACCCGGACTTCTCCGTCAAGAAGCGGTCCAGGACGTCCATGCCGTCGCCGTCATAACCGCCTTCCACCGGCGCGTCCAATGAATAGGTGAATTCCTGTCCGCGCAGGTAGTTCTGGATTGCCATGGCCTGCTCATAGGGGCCGTCGGCCCTCGTGGTGGCCGCCCGCGTGGCCTCCCGGATGCTCTCGGGCAGGTTTCTCGGAAGATCGGTAAAGATCGGATCAACGGTGCCTGCGGGCACCGGTTCGAGGCTCCGCAGGGTATCGGCGGAAATGTTCAGGGAAGCACTTTGCACCTCGTAGTCCAGTCTCGAGGTTCCAGTGTTCTCCTCCGAGATGACAGTCATGGTTTTCGGGTCCCAGCTGAACCGTCCGGCGGCGCCGCTTACCCGCAGGGGAGCGTAGGGTGCCAGCAGCCACGGACTGCTGTACGTTTCCGACCGGACCCGGGTGGTGACAAGGGACGTGCTGTCGGCGGGTCCGTCAGCTTCCGCCGGCAGCATGTCCTGCAGCCCCGCGCGGCGGCTTTCGGGACGAAGATCGGGCGCCCACCGCTGGCCGGAGAAGTCCTCGAGCGTGGTTGAGCGCAAATACACGGCCTGCCCCGAGTCTGTGGCGTAGCGGATGCGGCCCGACGCCGACGGCTGGCGCAGATCGTTTCCGAGGGCGACCACCGGGTTAAGGCCGGATTGGCCGCTCCAGATGTTCAGTCGTGATCCCTGCGGAAAGGTGCCCTGGTTGAAGCCGGGGAGGGCAGCGGGAAGGCTGAGGGCAACGACAAGTGCGGCGGCCCCGATCCCGGCGGCCATGGCCGCGTGCCTTACGGGCGGGCGGCTTGCAGCCGGCGCGCTGCGGGGCCGGTCCTGCCATGAACCCGTGGCGAGGATCAGCAGGTACCCTGCGCTGGCCAGGATGAAGGCGAATACCCCGATGCTGTTGGGCTTCAGCACCGCCGGGACCGTCAGCAGGGCCAGCAGCCCGAGCCCGCTCGCCGCCGGCATCCGCAGGGTGGTGGCGAGCGTGTCAATCAGCAAAGCAATAAGCCCGGTGCCCAGGCAGGCAATGAAAACGATCCCCGGGTCGGCAAGGACGGGCGGGACCTGGTTCATGATGGTGGCTTGTGCATCGTTGACCAGCTGACCGCTGCGTTCCAGCGTTGCCCCTGTGGGCAGGAGTCCCAGCAGCGCCGTGGAGGAGGCAAACAGCCAGGTCAGGACGATGGTAAGGGCTGCCAGGCCGACGGCGGGGACCAGAGCCGTGGGAACACGGAACCGGCGTGCTGCAGCCATGGCTGAGACAACGGCCGCAACGGTCAGGACCAGCGGCGGGAGCCAGGACCAGCCGTCAAAAACGCCGTACAGGCTCATGCTGCTCAACAGGACGGCAGCAGCGCTTGCGCCTGCTGATGCCCAGTCCCACGGAGGCCGGAAACGGGAAGTCTGTGGTGCCTCGGCACGCCCCTCGCCGGGAGGCCGGGTCAGCGTGGCGGTCATGGGCGGTCCTCCCGTGCGGTGGAAACGGGAACGGGAAGGACTGAGGGATCCCCAAACGCTGCCCAGACGCGGGCGGGGTCGGACTCGGGGGTGGCTGCCGAGGCGTCCCAGCCGCCGGCCCGCAGGACGGCCAGCGCGGGGGCGGCTTCCGGCAACCGGTCGACCACCAGGATCGCGCAGGCACGGGACGCATAGTCGGCAGCCGGAGCCAGCCGCTGGGCTTCCTCGGCAGTCAGGCGTCCCAGCACGGCCACCAGGGGGCCACGCCGGCGCTGGGCCAGGGAGTCCAGGAGCGCATCTCCAAAAGCTCCGCCGCCGTTACCCGGGGTGTGGTCGGTGTCCCCGCCGCTACCGGCGGCATCGCCGTCGCCGGAGTTCCGCTGCCGCTCCGGAGCGCCGGACTCCAGCCCCAAGGCCGCCAGCCCGTCGGCAATATCCTGCAGCCCGGTGGGGCCATTGAAGTCGCGCTGCCGGGGTTCCGGAGCTGAGGGGGAGCGGGCGAGGCCGGGGCGTGCAAATGCATCCAGCAGGTGAAGCGAATAGCCGTTTTCGACCAAATGCGCAGCCGCGGAGACTGCGGCGGTCACCGCCCATTCAAAGGATTCGGAGGTGGACAGACCGTTGCCGCCGGCAGGTTCCAGCCACAGGGTGGAGGCGACACCGCCGGCATAGCAGCCTTCCCTCGCATCGATCAGCAGGGTGGCGCCGGGGGATGTCACCGGTTCTTCCTGCCGGACCATCAATTCCCCATGCCGCGCTGTGGCCGCCCAATGGACGCGGCGCATTGGATCTCCGGAACGGTATTCCCGGGTGGACACGTCATCCTCGCTGGGGCTGCCGCGGCGGGGGTTGGAAACCGATCCCTCCGTTCCGCGCGGACCGCCCAGCGGCGTGCGGGGCAGGGCCCGCGGCGCCGGGGAAACCACCAGGGAGTCTGCGGTGCCAAGGGTGTGCCGGCGGCGGGCGAGCCCAAAGAGGTCCTGGAATTCCGCCGTGACGGGTCCGATCGGAAACAGTCCCCGACGGGCAGAGCGAAGCTGGTATTCATAACTGCTGGCGCCGTCCGGAGCAGTGAACCGCGCCGGAAACCGAAACACCGGGCTTTCCCCGAAGCGCAGGGGCAGTCCTTCCCTCATGGTGGCGCTCTCCCGGACGGGCCGGGGGGTGCGCAGCGTAAGCACCACAGTCACCGGGATTCCCGTTTCCACCGTCCCCGAACTGAAGGTGCGTTCGACGTCGAACACAGGCTTCACCAGGCGCAGCGCCAGGGCTGACAGCAGCGGCAGCGCCAGCAGGAACACCGCGAGGACAAGGACGTCCCGGCGGCCCATGACCTGTGCCATGAGCAGTGCCGCCAAACCCGCCAGCATCAGGCCCCAGCCGCGCGGTGTGAGGAGCCGTGTTGTCGCTGATTCCATGAAGCCTTCCCACAGATGGTGGTGCGTACGTCACTAACGGAAATCCTGGCGGGTTTTACTGCTGTTTACCGCCTCATGCGCTCGCCGGCCGGGCTGCGCGGTACGGGAACGCGGGCCAGCAGGTGGGCCAGCAAGCCGCTTGGCGTTTCGCCGGAGCTGGCCGCTTTGCGGTCCAGGATAATCCGGTGCGCGAGCACCGCGTCGGCCAAATGCGAGATGTCATCCGGCAGAACAAAATCCCGCCCCGCCAGGGCTGCGTGGGCCTTGGCGGCCCGCAGCAGCTGCAGCAGCGCCCTGGGACTGGCGCCAAGCCTCAGATGGGCGTGTTCACGGGTAGCCCGGCCGATGGCCACGGTGTATTCCTTCACGGCACTGGAAACGAAGATATCCCGCACCCGGGCCGTCATGGCAGCGACTTCACCGACGTCGACGACGGCGGCAACCTTGTCCAGCGGCGACGTCGACTGATGGGACTCCAGCATTTCGATTTCCGACCGGGCATCCGGGTAACCCATGGAAATGCGCGCCATGAACCGGTCTCGCTGGGCCTCGGGGAGGGGATAGGTGCCCTCCATCTCGATGGGGTTCTGGGTAGCCACCACCATGAAGGGCTCGGCCAGCCGGTACGTGCCGCCGTCCACCGTCACCTGGCGTTCCTCCATGCACTCCAGCAGGGCTGATTGGGTCTTGGCGGAGGCGCGGTTGATTTCATCACCGATCACGATGTTCGCGAAGATGGGTCCCTGGCGGAACTCGAACCGGTGGGAATCCTGGTTGTAGATCGAAACGCCCGTGACGTCCGAGGGCAGCAGGTCCGGAGTGAATTGGATCCGGGTGACGGAGCAGTCGATGGTCCGCGCGAGCGTCTTGGCGAGAAGCGTCTTGCCGACTCCGGGAACGTCTTCCAAGAGCACGTGTCCCTGGGCAAGCAGGACCGTCAGCACCAGGGACGCTGCCTCCTCCTTGCCGTCAATGACGGTGTTGATGGATGCGAGGATGCCCGATGCTGCCTTGTGGAACGCCTCGGCATCCGGAGGGGTCTCTGCCCTGCGGTTCCAAGCGGCCGGTTCCCCGGGTGCCGCCGCTGCGGGGACGTTCCCGGAATACTGTGCGGTGGCTGCGGGATTTCGAGCGTCCATGGATACCTTCCAAGCCGGGGATCGCAGGGAACCCGGGACGGGAGCCGCTAGCGACGCTGAAAAGGCTCCGCCGGTTAGGCGGCGGCCTATGTCTGTACAGGTTACAAGCTCACTTAGGGTTAAGGACATGTGTAATGACAGTGGTTATGTTCCGGGCGAAATCCCCGCCGCTTATCTGGACTTTGCTTCCGGCTCGGGGAAACCCTACCCTCCGGCGCCGGAACCGCTTCCGGTGCCGGTTATTGACAACCACACCCACTTGGATTTTGCCCCGGGCGAGACCGGCACCGCTGGCGTCCGCGAGGCCATGGACGCAGCCGAATCGGCGGGTGTCCGCGGTGCGGTGCAGGTGGGAACGGATCTGGAATCGTCCCGCTTTACGGTTCGGGTCCTGGACGGGGAACCGCGGCTGCTCGGTGCGGTGGCAATCCATCCCAATGACGCTCCGGTGCTGGCGGCGGCGGGTTCGCTGGACGCCGCGCTGGAAGAAATCGAAGCACTGACAAGGCACCCCCGGGTGCGCGGCATCGGTGAAACCGGCCTGGACTATTTCCGCACCGGCTCCGACGGCGTCGAGCGCCAGCAGTATTCATTCCGCCGGCACATCGACATCGCCAAGCGGCTGGGCCTGGCCCTGCAGATCCACGACCGGGACGCCCACGACGACGTCGTGCGGGTCCTGCTGGAGGAGGGAGCCCCGGAGAACGTCGTTTTCCACTGTTTCTCCGGCGACCGGGATCTGGCCCGGATCTGTAATGAAAACGGATGGAACATGTCCTTCGCCGGCACCCTCACCTTCAAGAACGCCGGAAACCTCCGTGAGGCCCTTGCAGTGGCGCGGCGTGAGCTCCTGCTGGTGGAGACTGATTCCCCTTTCCTCACCCCGCATCCGTACCGTGGCCGCCCAAATGCCAGCTATATGGTGCCATTCACGGTCCGGTTCATGGCTGCCCAGCTGGGAGTGGATGTTGCTGAACTCGGTACCGATTTGGTCGAGAATACGGTTCGGGTCTACGGCTCCTGGGCGGACGGTTCCGCCCTCTAAGCACTGCCCTTTACAGGCAATGGAGAAGGACGGTGGCACGGGACGGCGGCGCCGTGACCCAAACCACTTGTGTCACCTGCGTCACAAAAACCTCAAAATACTCGGGTTGCCCTCACATCACGGTTCGGTTACGGTAGGGACCTATTAGCCGGGGTCGGGGAAGGCACCGGAACTAATACTGAACCACGCACCGTCCTGTGAACAGTTGCGCGCTCATTTCAGTTGAGATGCGGCGATGCCCCTGTGCCCGGTTCCGGCTGCGGTTCCACGCCTGTGCAAAGCTCCGCCCCGTGCGATCCGGGGAGAACGGTGCCGCGCGCCCTTATCCCCGTGCCCGGACGCTCATAACGTTTGGAATTTCGTGGCACATGCACTCGTGAGGCGTGGGGTAAAACTGACCGGGCAGGCCGTCGTCATGGTTGCCCTCATCCTGGGGCTGGTGGCGTTCATCGGCACCAACAAATCCGTTTCCCTGACCGTCGATGGTCAAAGCACTGACGTGATGACCTTCGGAGGCACGGTTGCCGAGGTCCTTCAAAAGGCCGATGTACAGGTCACCGCGGCGGACCGCGTGAGTCCGGCCCTGACCGAGGAGGTCACCGACGGGACCGCCATCGAGGTCTTCAAGGCCAAAACGGTTGACGTGACGCTGGACGGTGAAGGCCACACGGTCAGCACCACCGGCCAGACCGTGGCCGATCTGGTGTCGGAGCTTCGCGTCGCCTCGAACTCGGCGGTGTCCGCTTCGCTGGACACCGCGCTGAACGGGCTCAATGACCGGCTTTCGATTTCCACCCCCAAGACGGTCACGATGGTCATGGACGGCACGTCCTATGACCGCCCGACGACATCGGGAACCGTCGCCGAACTGCTCGATGAAGCGGGCATCACCCTGGCCGCAACAGACCGCCTGACCGTCCCGGCCAGCACTGCCCTGGTGGACGGCATGGCGCTGAAGATTACCCGCGTGCAGCCCGGCGAGCAGGACACCGTCACCGAGCCGGTGCCCTACGAATCCACCGAAGTCCCTGACCCCAACCTGCTTGAGGGCGAGAAGAAGGTCACTGCCAAGGGAACCCCGGGCGAGATCGTCCGCGTGTTCAGCACCGTCCTGGTCGACGGCGTGGAGGCCAGCCGAACCCTGGTCAGCGAAACCGTTGCCCTCCCGCCGGTCGCGGAACAAATTGCAGTGGGCACCAAGAAAAAGCCTGCCGCTCCCGCTCCGTCGGCACCCGGCGGCACCGCACCTTCCGGTGGAACATGGGCCGCGCTGGCGCAGTGCGAGTCCAACGGAAACTGGCATATCAACACCGGAAACGGCTATTCCGGCGGCCTGCAGTTCAGCGTTTCGAGCTGGCTCGGAGCCGGAGGCGGCCAGTATGCGCCGATCGCCGCCGACGCCACCCCGGAACAGCAGATTGCCGTCGCCGAGAAACTGCGCGCCAACGGAGGATGGGGCCACTGGCCGGCCTGCGCCGCCAAGCTGGGCCTGCTCTGAGCGGGCAGGCACGCTAAGCCTCTGCAACAATCCGGACCGGGACCTCACCAGGACCCGGTCCGGTTCGTTAAGTCCACCGAGGTTCCGGTCCGCGCCTCCGCTGCCAGGCGGCCGGCATGGCCCGCCCGTGCCACGGCCCCTGCGGCATGGAAGGCCGCTGCACTCTTATCCAACAGATCAACCGCTTCCCGGCACCTGCCCAGGGCCGCAACACTGATAGCCAGGTGCAGGGCCACTTCACCGGCATCCTGCGGCGACAGCGCGTCCCGGTGTGCGTACACATCACCAAGTGCCCGGGCGGCCGCTACGTGGTTTCCCCTCAATTGAAGCCACCGGCCGCGGCTGTGCTGAAGGGAAAGTGCCTCTTCTTCGGTGCCGCCCACCACCGACAGGGCGGTTTCCGCATGCACCATGCACTCCCGTGTCGCGTCGTCGTGGAGTCCCTCCGCCAGCCGCATCGCGGCCGAGGCACGGTTGAACGCTGCCCAGACCTCCAGATCCGCGTCCGGCGTCAGCAGTGAGCCGGCGCGGGTATGGTGGCGGATTCCGGCGGCAGCGTCCCCCCGGCGGAAGGCGACGTTTCCCACGGCCCAGTGCCCCTTGCCGCACGTCTGGCGGTCAGGGGTTGCCTCCAAGAGCGGGATGAGGAGGGTCTGGCAGTATCCCCAGGCCTCGTCCTGGTAGCCGCTCTCCGACAGCGCCGCAATCAGCGCCTGGTAGACCTCGACGAGCTCGTCGGCGCCCAACCTCGCCGACAAGCCAAGCTCCAGCGCCCGCCGTGCGTGGTTCACCGCTTCCGGGAGGCGGCCGGATCCCTGGCACGCCGTTGCCAACAGCGTCTCGGCCTGCGGACGCAGGGGCTGGCCCTCGGCTGCCAGCGGATGCAGTGCCAGCATTTCCGCCTCGGCCATGCACTCCTGATACTGGTGCATCCTGCGCAGGCATGCGGCGGCGAGGAAGCTCAGCTCCCACCAGCCCATCGGGTCGCCGTCGGCCAGGGCGGCATCAGCAGCATGCTGGGAATATCTGCGCGATGCCGGGTAATTCCGCTCATCCCAGGCCTGCGCGGCGGAGAACTCAAGAAACGTACGGCTGTCCTCTCCGGGATGGGGCTGCGGGAAGCCCTGCACCGCCGTGAGCCGCTCGGCCAGCAGCCGCACCGCACCGCCCGTGGGCTCCCTGCGGCCCTTTTCCAGCTGCGAAATATCACGGGCCCGGAACATGTCGCCGCCAAGTTCCGCCTGGGTCAGCCGCCGGTCCATGCGCACGGATTGCAGCCGTTTTCCGAAGGTTTTGCCCATTGTTGTTTCCGCCGATCTCGGGCCGCGGGACACTTGAACTGTGCCTCCGAGCCAAATGCTACCGAGCGTCCAGCGGGGGTGGCAGAGTGCATGCCGATTCCGGAAGGAAACACGATGAAGACGATTGAACGGCTGGCAGCGGCTTCTACGGCGGTGGGGGACTGGCCGGACTGACGGACACATCAGCCCCCGTTGACCGCCGGTGTGCGGGTTCCCGCCCGGAACCGTGATGGCATGCTCGGCTAGTATTACTCAGTGACTGAATCCGCTTCCGCCTCCCGTCCACCGGTAAAACCGCTGCTGGGTGCCACTGATATCCGCGCCCTTGCTGACGAGCTGGGAGTACGCCCCACGAAGACCCTCGGGCAGAACTTCGTCATCGACGGCAACACCATCCGCCGGATAGTCGCTGCGGCAGGCATTGGACCTGATGAAACGGTGCTGGAGGTTGGTCCGGGCCTGGGGTCACTCACCCTGGGACTCCTGGACGCTGCACAATCGGTGGTCGCCGTGGAAATCGATCCCGTCCTGGCTGCGCGCCTGCCCGCGACGGTCCAGTCCTGGCGGCCTGAGAAGGCCGACGATCTTCACGTGGTGCTCGGCGACGCGATGCGGATCACGGAACTGCCGGTTGAGCCGACGGCCCTGGTGGCCAACCTGCCGTACAACGTGGCCGTGCCCGTGGTGCTGCACCTGCTCGAACGCTTTCCGTCGCTGCGGCACGGCCTGGTCATGGTTCAGGATGAGGTGGCCGACCGCCTGGCCGCCGTTCCCGGTTCCAAGGTGTATGGAGTGCCTTCGGTAAAAGCGGCGTGGTACACCACCATGCGCAAGGCCGGCGTCATTGGCATGAACGTCTTTTGGCCGGCACCCAAGATCGCTTCCGGGCTGGTCGGGTTCACCCGGCATGAACCGCTCGAAACGACGGCCACCCGTGAAGAGGTCTTCGCCGTGATCGATGCCGCCTTCGCCCAGCGCCGCAAGACACTGCGTGCGGCGCTGTCCGGCTGGGCCGGCAGCCCGGCGCAGGCCGAGAATGCGCTCGTGGCGGCCGGAGTGGACCCGAAGGCACGCGGCGAGGTCATCGACATCCACGCGTTTGCCCGGATTGCCGAAGCCAAGGACGCCGGAGCCAACAGTGCCGAAACCACCACTGCCGACGGTCAGGCGTCCGTTGCTGACGGTTCCGCGCCTGCAGCCGACGGCGGCGCGGACGGCGCAGCATCGCTCTAGTTCCAGGTCCGCGCATTAACGGCGATGGTGGCCCTTCCTCTAAGTTGGAAGGTATGAGCGCAGTGAACTTTCCTCCCGCACAGGTTCCGGCCGCGGCACCTTCTTCCGTGCTGGTCCGCGCCCCGGGAAAGATCAACGTGTCCCTGCGGGTGGGACCGCTCCGACCGGACGGTTACCACGGGGTCGCCAGCGTCTACCTTGCCGTGTCCCTGTTCGAGGAGATCCGGGCCACGGTAACGGACAGTCCGGGCATCACGGTCACCGTGGACAGCGACGGCGCACTGCAGGTCCCCGTTGGCGGCATTCCCCTGGGACCGGACAACCTGGCCGCGCGGGCAGCTGCGGCGCTCGCGCCATACGCCGAAAATCCTTCGGGGGTGCATCTGCACATTACTAAGCGTGTTCCGGTCGCCGGCGGCATGGGCGGCGGATCGGCCGACGCGGCGGCGGCACTGGTTGCCTGCGACGCGCTGTGGAACACCCGCCTGTCCCGCGAAGAGCTTGCCGGCATTGCCTCCGGCCTTGGCGCTGATGTTCCGTTTTCGCTGCTCGGCGGCATCGCCGTCGGGCTTGGCATAGGGGACCGGCTCACCCCGGCCATTTCCAAAACGCCGCTGCACTGGGTGCTGGTCGCCTCCGACGCCGGTCTCTCCACCCCGGCCGTGTACGGCGCGCTTGACGAGCTCCGCAGGGAGCAGCAGGTCCAGGCCGCGGAGCCGGAAGAAGTGGACGCGGAAATCCTGGCGGCCATGCGCTCCGGGAATGCCCGGGAGCTCGCAGCCGTTATTTCCAATGACCTCCAGGCGGCGGCACTTCGGCTGGCCCCCGAGCTCGGCGGGCTGCTGCGCACCGGAGAGCGGCTCGGCGCGCTCGCCGGCATGGTGTCCGGCTCAGGCCCCACAGTGGCTTTCCTGACCGAAGACGCGGCGGCGGCGTCGGACCTGGAAAGCGCCCTGCGTGCTGAAGGCCACCGGGCCCTGGCCGTTGAAGGTCCGGTACCCGGCGCAAGGACCGCTCCCGCGGTCGCCGGCTGATATTACCCACACCGTAGAAAACATTCCTGACATCACAAGAAAGTAGTACCGATTGGCACACCTGCTTGGTGCTGAGAACCTCAGCATTTCCTTTGGCACCCGCACGATCCTGGACGGGGTTTCCCTGGGCTTGGAAGAGGGGGACCGCATTGGGGTTGTCGGCCGCAACGGCGACGGCAAGTCCACCCTGATGCGCCTCCTGGCGGAGCGTCAGACGCCCGACGACGGCCGTGTCACCCGCCGCCGCGACGTCACGGTGGGCTACTTGGACCAGTCCGACGTACTCGACGGGGACCTCACCGTTGGCCAGGCCATCGTGGGCGACGCCGCCGACTACGAATGGGCCTCCAACGCCCGGATCCGGGACGTGATGAGCGGGCTGATCCAGGAAGTGGATTGGAACGCGCAGGTTTCCTCGCTCTCCGGCGGACAGAAGCGCCGCGTGGCGCTGGCCAAGCTCCTGACCGGGGACGACGACGTCGTCATGCTGGATGAGCCCACCAACCACCTGGACGTGGAAGGCGTGGCGTGGCTGGCCAAGCACCTGAAGAACCGCTGGCGCTCCGACGCCGGCGGACTGCTGGTCGTGACCCACGACCGGTGGTTCCTGGACGAAATCTGCACGCGCACCTGGGAAGTCCATGACGCGGTCATCGACCCCTTCGACGGCGGATATGCCGCGTACGTGCTGGCCCGCGCGGAGCGCGACCGCATGGCCAACGTCATCGAGGGCAAGCGCCAGCAGCTGGTCAAGAAGGAGCTGGCCTGGCTGCGCCGGGGCGCCCCTGCCCGAACCGCCAAGCCCAAGTTCCGCATCGAGGCGGCGAACAACCTGATCGCCGACGTGCCCGAGCCGCGCGACACCCTGTCCCTGAATAAGATGGCCACCGCCCGTCTGGGCAAGGACGTGCTGGATCTCGAGGAAGTGTCCCTGACCCTGGGCGACACCGAGTTGTTCAAGAACATCACCCTGCGCCTGGCGCCGGGGGAGCGGCTGGGCCTGGTGGGCGTCAACGGGGCCGGCAAAACCACCCTGCTGCGCCTGCTCAACGGGGAAATTGAACCCACCAAGGGGCGCCTGAAGCGCGGCAAGACCGTGCAGACGGCCGTGCTGACGCAGGAGGTCAAGGAACTCGACGAAGTTGCCGACCTGCGCGTCATCGAGGTCATCGAGAACGAGAAGCGCGTGTTCAACGTGGGCGGCCGCGAGCTGTCCGCCGGCCAGCTGGTGGAGCAGCTGGGCTTCTCCGCGCAGCGTCAGTGGACTCCGGTCAAGGAGCTCTCCGGCGGTGAGCGCCGCCGCCTGCAGCTGCTGCGCCTGCTGGTGGGCGAACCGAATGTGCTGATGCTCGATGAGCCCACCAACGACTTGGACACGGACACCCTGGCCGCCGTGGAGGATGTGCTGGACGGCTGGCCCGGAACCCTCGTGGTGGTTTCCCACGACCGGTACCTGCTTGAACGCGTGACTGATCACCAGATGGCACTGCTCGGCGACGGTAAGCTGCGGGGCCTGCCGGGCGGCGTGGACCAGTACCTCGAATTGCGCGGGCAGGCCCTGGCCGCAAACTCCTCAGCCTCAACCGCCGCCCGCGGTTCGTCGCAGGCCGCCCGCGCCGCGGCGGCCGGCTCCTCCCGTCCCGGTTCCGGCGGCGGGGTGGCCACTGCGGTCGCTTCCGGATCCGGTGCCTCCCCGGGGGCCAGCGAGGCTGAGAAGCGGATCGCCAAGAAGGACCTGACCAGGATTGACCGGCAGATGACCAAGCTCAAGGTGCAGATCGAGAAGGTCAACGCGCAGATGAGCGCCGCCACTGAAAAGGCCGGCGGTGCAGACTTTGAGCAGCTGGCTGAACTGAACAAGAAGCTGCAGACCCTGGCCGCCGAGCAGGACGACCTGGAGATGCAGTGGCTTGAGGCTTCGGAGAAGCTCGAGTAGGGCTCGGGTCCCTCCGGTTTGGAACTCGACCGTTTTGGGGTTTCGCTGCCACTGCGCAACGGCAGCGACACCCCAAACGGCAGCAGAAACCCCAAAAGGCAGGGGAACCAGTGGCCGTCAGCAGCCTGAGCTAGCCGGCGGAACAGACCGGGGTCAGGCCTCTGCAAGCAGCTGCGGCAGGATATGGTCGCGCAGCAGCGGTGAAATGTCGTCGCGGTCCAGCGCCTGGGCCGGATCAATCCACAGCAGTTCTTCGATCTCGGCTGCAGCCACTGCTCCGGCGCCCGGAGCGCCGCCGGTGTCCGGGAGGGAATAGGCGAACAGGCCGGCGTTTATGAAGGTGTTGTCCTCATTGGCCGCCGGACCGTACCAGTCGCCGAGGGATTCCAGGTCCGATTCCTGAACGTCTAGGCCGATCTCTTCCTTCATTTCCCTTGCCGCCGCGGCGGCAAAGGATTCGCCGGGCTCAAGCTTTCCGCCGGGCTGCATGAATTTAGTGGTGCCGCGTTTGCGGACCAGGAGGATACGGCCGGCAGGGTCACGGACGAGCACCGCCGACAGGGTCAGGACAACCGGCGGCCCGTGCGGATGGTCCGGATCCATATGCCGCAGCTGGGGATCCTTCTGCAGGCCGGTCAATCCGTTCCAGGACAGATTCACCAGGTGTGCCGCCACCGTTGCCTTGTCCGGAGTCCGTGCGTCCAGCCACCACTGGCCGGTCATCGCGACCATGCCCACCAGCATTTGGGCATACATGCCGCCAACTTCTGCGCTGAGGCCCCGGTTGGCGAACTCCTTGGACAGGATGTGCTCCACGTGGCCGGTGATCCGGGACAGGAGCGTGGCGAAGGTGCCCTCCGGCTGCGACGGCGGTGCATCCCGCACCAGGATCCGGAACCCGTCGGTGTGGTTTTCGATGTAGTCGAGCAGCGCGTAGGCCGCCCGTTCGATCAGGACTCGGGGACCGGCGTCCGCGCTGAGGGCATCGGTGATGACCTCGAGAACACGGTCAAATTCGCCGTCCACCACCTCGGTGTACAGCGCTTCCTTGGATCCGAAGTGCTCGTACACCACGGGCTTGGAAACACCGGCCGCAGCGGCAATATCTTCAATGGTGGCGCCGTCGAGGCCCCGCAGGGCAAACATGCTTCGAGCCACGACTATCAGCTGTGCGCGCCGCTGCACGCCGGTCATGCGCAGGCGTGCTCCGCCAGCCGGAATTCTTACCACCACCACAGTCTAAGGCCTGGGTGCGCAGCGGCCGCGGACTGGCGCAACGTGCTGCACTCCCGCCGGCCACCGTGCCGAAAAGACCTCAAGTCGCGCCGGTGTCCCGCGGCATGGCAAACTAAACTCTTGTGTGCGGGGCGACCCGTACATTTTCCGCCCTGGTGTAATGGCAGCACCCCGGCCTTTGGAGCCGTGGAGTATAGGTTCGAATCCTATGGGCGGAACGGCAGCAGCGCCGGTCCACATGCCGGCCCGCCCGATCGCCAGCCGTCTCACAATCAGGAGCGCTTCTTCGTGACCACACAGGATGAATCCACCGAAAGTGCCCGCAGCGGGGGACCCGCAGCAGTCATAGTCCTGGCGGCCGGAGCCGGCACCCGGATGAAGTCCCGTACTCCGAAGATCCTCCACCCGGTTGGCGGCACCTCCATGGTTGGGCATGCCCTGGCCGCCGCCGAGGCCCTGAATCCCCGGGCGCTCGCCGTCGTCGTCCGGCATGAACGCAACCGGGTGGCGGAGCACGTCACCGCCGCCGCTCCGCGGGCCCTCATCGTGGACCAGGACGAGATCCCCGGCACCGGCCGTGCCGTCCAGGTGGCGTTGGAGGCACTGGATGCGTTTGCAGCGCTGGAAGGCACCGTCGTCGTAACGTACGGCGACGTTCCGCTTCTCGAGGCAGACACGCTCCGCGAACTCGTGGCAGTCCATCAGCTGGACGGCAACGCCGTCACCGTCCTCACCGCGCACCTGGACGATCCCACCGGTTACGGCCGGATCCTGCGCGCGGAAGACGGCACCGTCACCGCCATCGTCGAGCACAAGGATGCTGACGAAGCCCAGCGTGCGGTTACCGAAATCAACTCCGGGATTTACGCCTTCGATGCCGCAGTGCTGCGCGATGCGCTGCCGAAGGTCACCTCCGACAACTCGCAGGGCGAGATGTACCTCACCGATGTGCTGGGCCTGGCCCGGGCCAACGGCGGCCGCGTTGCCGCCGTCGTCACCGGTGACTTCTGGCAGGTTGAAGGTGCCAATGACCGCGTCCAGCTGGCCGCGCTCAACGCCGAGCACAACCGGCGGAACCTGGTGCGCTGGATGCGCGCCGGCGTGACCATCGTGGATCCCGCCACCACATGGATCGACGCGGCGGTCACCCTGGCCGAGGATGTCACTATCCTCCCCGGCACGCAGCTGCACGGCACCACCACGGTGGCGCGCGACGCCGTCGTCGGCCCGGACACCACGCTCACCAATGTGGTGGTGGGGGAGGGCGCGAAGGTCATCCGCGCCCATGGTTCCGATGCCCGGTTGGGCGCAGGCGCCGACGTCGGTCCCTTTGCCTATCTGCGCCCGGGCACCGTCTTGGGAGCCAAGGGCAAGATCGGCACCTTCGTGGAAACCAAGAACGCGGACATCGGCGCCGGTTCCAAGGTTCCGCACCTTTCCTATGTGGGGGACGCCACCATCGGCGAGCAGTCGAACATCGGCGCAGCCTCCGTTTTTGTCAACTACGACGGCGTAAACAAGCACCATACGACCATCGGATCGCACGTCCGGATGGGCAGCGACAACATGTATGTGGCACCCGTTACAGTGGGCGACGGCGCGTACAGTGGAGCTGGAACTGTGGTCCGGAAGGATGTTCCGGCCGGTTCCCTGGCCATCAACGTAGCGCCTCAGCGCAACCTCGACGGCTGGGTGCTGACCAACCGTCCCGGCACAGCGGCGGCCGATGCGGCAGCTGCGGCCAACGCCTCCACGGCTTCCAAAACCTCTTCCTCAGAAACTGATACCCCCACGCGAGAAAGCGATCATTAATGAGCAGCGAGATCACCGCCCAAGGTGAAAAGAAGCTTGTCCTTGCCACTGGCCGGGCACACCCGGAGCTGGCCGAGGAGATCGCGCGCTGTCTCGACACGGACCTGCTTCCGCTGGCGTCCTATGACTTCGCCAACGGCGAGATCTACGTCCGTCCCGGTGAGAGCGTCCGCGGCACTGACGCCTTCGTGATCCAGGCGCACCCGGCGCCGATGAACAACTGGCTGATGGAACAGCTGATCACCGTTGACGCGCTGAAGCGGGCTTCCGCCAAGCGCATCACCGTGGTTTCCCCGTTCTATCCGTATGCCCGGCAGGACAAGAAGGGCCGCGGCCGCGAGCCCATCTCCGCCCGCCTGATCGCCGACCTGTACAAGACGGCCGGCGCCGACCGCATCATGAGCGTTGACCTGCACACCTCCCAGATCCAGGGCTTCTTTGACGGTCCCGTGGATCACCTGATGGCGATCCCGCTGCTGGCTGACTACATCCGCACCCGCGTTGACGTCACCAACGTCACAGTGGTGTCCCCGGACACCGGCCGCGTCCGTGTTGCCGAGCAGTGGGCCGAGCGCCTCGGCGGCGCGCCGCTGGCCTTCGTGCACAAGAGCCGGGACCTCACCGTGCCGAACCAGGCCGTCTCCAAGCAGGTGGTGGGCCAGGTCGAAGGACGCACCTGCGTGCTGATCGACGACATGATCGACACCGGCGGAACCATTGCCGGAGCCGTGCGCGTCCTCAAGGAGGCCGGCGCCAAGGATGTCATCATCGCCGCCACCCACGCCGTCTTCTCCGATCCGGCCGCCCGCACGCTGGCCGAATCCGGAGCCCGCGAAGTCGTGGTGACCAACACGCTGCCGATTCCGGCCGCCAAGCGCTTCGACCAGCTGACCGTCCTCTCGATTGCTCCGCTGATTGCGCGTGCGATCAAGGAAGTCTTTGAAGACGGTTCAGTCACGAGCCTGTTCGACGGCAAGGCCTAGCCTTCAGCGGCATCACCTCCGCATCAAGCACACGCTGCCCGTTTGGACCCCGGTTCGGACGGGCAGCGTGCTGCTGGTAGGATGGTCTGCGATGCCTAGGCGAGGGAGAGGTCCGGATAGATCCGGGCAATACTCCGTTATCGACGGTGGCTGGCAACTTCTGACCGCACGGACATGGTCTTCGGACCGTCCAGCAGTGCGGCGCTGTTCCCATACCGGCGCCTTCGTCCCGGCAACCACGGAACATCCATCTTCAGGAGTTTGAAATGTCTGAGCAGAAGCTCGCAGGAACCGTCCGCACCGAATTCGGCAAGGGTGCTGCCCGCAAGGCACGCGTTGCCAACATGATCCCGGCAGTCATCTACGGCCACGGCGCCGAGGTTATGCACATCCTGCTTCCGGCCAAGGCCACCACGCTGGCTGTCCGCACCGCCAACGCCCTGCTGGAAATCGACGTCGACGGCGAATCGCACCTGGCCCTGGCCCGCGACATCCAGCGCGACCCGATCAAGCAGATCATCGAGCACATCGACCTCCTGACCGTCCGCAAGGGCGAAAAGGTTGAGGTTGAAGTCAACGTCCACGTTGAAGGCGAACTGGCTCCGGGCTCGGCCGTCTACAACCAGGAAGCCAACACGGTCCTGGTTGCCGCAGACGCCACCAACCTGCCGGAGACGATCGTCGTCAGCATCGAAGGCCGCGAAGCCGGACAGCACATTTACGCTTCCGACCTCGAACTGCCTGCCGGCGTCGAGCTGCTGCTGGATCCCGAAACCATGGTCATCAACATCTCCGAGTCCATCGTCCAGGACCTGGGTGCTCCGTCCGACGAGCAGATCGCCGATGCAGCTGCCGAAGTTGGCGCCGAAGCGTAATCCACTTCCGGGGTCTGCTCCCCGTAACGGAGCCGTCCGGTTCTTTTCGAAGGAGCAGTACCTGCAGTGAACAGCACTACCTGGCTTGTAGTCGGGCTCGGGAATCCCGGGCCCGGCTACAGCCGTAACCGGCACAATATCGGCCAGATGGTCCTCGATGACCTGGCCTCCCGCGTGGGCGGGAACTTTAAGACCCACAAGTCCCGGGCACAGATTCTTGAAGGGCGCCTCGGCATCGGGGGACCGCGCGTGATCTTGGCCAAGCCCCTGACGTATATGAACCTCTCGGGCGGGCCGGTCTCGGCGCTGAGCAAGTTCTTTGACATCCCCGCGTCAAACGTTGTGGCAGTACACGACGAAATCGACATTCCGTTCAACACCATCAAGCTGAAATCCGGCGGCGGCGAAGGCGGCCACAACGGTTTGCGCGACATGAGCCGGGCCTTGGGCACCAAGGATTACTTCCGTGTCCGCGTCGGCGTGGGACGGCCGCCCGGCCGGATGGAGACAGCAGACTACGTCCTGAAGGACTTTCCGCCGGTTGAAGCCAAAGAGCTTCCTTTCCTCATCGGAGATGCGGCCGACGCCGTCGAGCTGCTGCTGACCGAAGGCCTCACTGCGGCCCAGCAGAAATTCCACTCAGCAGCCTCCTAGCCGGCACCCGAACGGCGCCTCCCTTCGGCCGCCGCTGTTGGTGCGCTTGGACCGGCCAGACAGATCCGCGTCCGCAACGCCCTGCGGCCGGCAAGTAATCCACCGCGGAAGACGGGTACGGCTCCCGTCACAGCAAAGATGCCGTAACCCATTGTTGGACCCCTGCCCCGGGCCTAGAATTTAGGCATGCCCTCGGGCATGCAAAGCTGGGGCCGGCGTCGGGAGGCCTCCGAGACTGGGCCACCCCCATCCCGGCGCCGGTCCCTTATACGATAACCGGACACCGGCTGTCATTGGACAGCGGGTGTCCGGTTTTTTATGTTTTATCCGGCGCCGCCCCGATGAATGAGTGAATGTCTTTTATGGGCGCCGGGACACCGGTCGGCTTTCGACACGGAAGTCCATGCCTTAATATCTTCTGGACTAATTCCGGCATGGGGCGGTACGCTCACTGCAGTACCGGCACCATAACCATGCTTTGAAAACAGTATTGAGCAAAAACCAGCACCAAATGAGGGCGTCCCGCGGGGGAGAACCGCAGGAACTTCCGTTTAGCCGGAGTTGTTGAAGCAGTATTTGTGGGGATGCCTGGGGGCGTGGTTGTAGGAATGTTGTCGAGAACGGAAATAGTTCAAGATCGCCTGGTCGGCCGGGACGAGGCTCTGGCCGAGCTTGCACATGGTCTGCAGGCAGCGGCAGGTGCCGTTGTGATCGGTCCGGCCGGCATCGGAAAGACTGCGCTGATCCGGGCAGCCGCGGCCGACCCGGCCTATTACCCGGTGACCATCCGTGGAAGCCGGGTGTCCGGCAAAACTCCCTTCGGCGCACTGGCCTGGCTAATCTCCGAACTGACCGAGGACGTTGAAGCGCGCCCCGAGCAGCTGCTCCATGAGCTGGACTCCCTGCTGGCTCAGCGTGCCGGCGGAAAAAGAATCCTGCTGCTGCTGGACAGCGTTGAGTGGCTCGACAACTGGACGGGCATGGCGGTTTCACAGCTGGTTCGAAGATCGGGTGCACGGGTCCTTGCCGCAGCCGAAAACTTTTCCGATTCGGCCCCGGACCTTCTGGCACTGTGGACTGAAGGCCTGCTGCACCGCGTGGATCTTACGCCGCTGGCCATGGAAGAGACCCGGGAACTCATGCAGAACCTTCTGGACGGACCGGTCTCGACAATGGCTGCCCAATCGATGCAGCGTCACTCGGGCGGGAATCCACAGCTCATTACCCTCTTGACGCGGGACCAGGCCGGCGAGGGTTCACTCGTTCGTCAGGACGGCTTCTGGGTGCTTGCCAAGCCGCTGGTATTCTCGGGGCAGGCAGCGGAAGTCATTACTGCCCGGCTCAAGCGGCTTCCCTCGGACGAGAGGTCGCTTGTGCAACTTTTGGCCCTGTGCTCCGATTTGCCGCTGCCTGTAGTGCTGAAACTGTTCCCGGCCGAAACCATTGATTCGCTGGAAGAAGCACGCGTCGTGGAGATAACCGATCAGGCAATCCACCTCGCCAGCGCCGGCACAGCCGCAGCCATTGCTGCGGCGATACCACCCGGGCGCAGCAGGGAGCTGTGGGAAGAAGTATCGGTACTGCTGGATCCGAAGATGCTCCGTCCCGGCGCCGTTATCCGTTTTGCCCGGTGGACCCTGGCCAGCCAGGGGACCTTGGATCCGGAAACTGCCAGCCGTGCGGCCAGTCTGTCAATGGCGTACGACGACCCCGAGTCTGCGCTGCGGTACATTCGGGCAGTCCCCCCGGAAAAGCTGAATCACGCAATGCTGCTGGCCGAGGTACAGGCGCTGACGGAAACGGGAGATTATTTGGGCGCACTTCTCGCACTCGATTGTCTTTTGTCTTCGGCGGATCCAGAGGAACCGGAAAGCTGGGTGGAAATCATGCTGAGGAAAGCGGCGCTGCTCCAGTTTCTGCCCCATCGCGGGGACCCGGCTGAGATCCTGCGCAGGATTTCCTGCACTATTCAGGATTACGCAGGCAGGACCGACCAACGAATGTGGGAGGCGAGGGTACTGATGACGCATGCTGCCCTGGCCATCGATGCCGGGCGCCCAAAAGAGGTCCCCGAGGAACTGGGATCCTTGGTGGAGGACGGAACTCTGGGCGCGCCGGTTCGCATGCAGGCCTTGGCTTTGCAGGCCCAATACCTCGCCATGTCCGGTGACTTCGAAAAAATGCTCACCGTGGTGCAACCCTTTAGGGATGAATTTCAGGGCACTCTGGGTAACAACACCATGCATTCCGCGCATATCAGGATCATGCAGGCGGTGGTTGCCGCCGGGGAGCACAAGCTTGCTGAACAACTGGTAACGGATCTTGTGGACGGTGCCAACCGCCGTGCCTTCCGCGGCAGCGCAGGGGATGTCGTGACCGGAGTAATCCATGCACTCGCCGGAAGAGGGGACAAAGCGCTTGCCTCACTGACCAGCGCGACAAGCCAGATCAGGGTCCAGGACCCTTTCGACGTGCTGCCCCTCGTGCAGGCTCTATCCACGAGCGTCAGGGCCGTTCAGGGGAACACGCAGTCTGTCGAAGGCTCGGTACCGGATGCAGCGGACTTCAGGCACCACCCCCAGGAACTGATACGGCTGATGTCGCATGTGCTGCGGTTAGAAGCCAAATGGGCCACAGATACGCAAAAACTGTGCGGCGAACTGCGTTCCATAGCCCGGGAGAGCCTGAAGACGGGCATGGTTCCCATCGCCCTTTATTGCTTGACCAGAGCGGCCGGCAGAGGTGACCATGCGGCGGTTCAGGAGCTTGTCACTGCCGCGGCCTCAGCCAACGGCCGCTGGGCGTCGGCGCTCTACTGCTACGGCTCCGGACTCGAACAGAAGAGCCCATCGCTGTTGCTGGAATCGGCTGCCCTTGCGGATGAACTCGGCAACGATCTGCTGTGCAACACGGCAGCACGGGCAGCCCTTCAGCTCCTCGAGGGGCATAAAGGGAGCGAGAGCCGGGCCCAGGCACGAACTGCGCTCAGGTTTGAGCATGGCAGTTTCCGTAACTTGCGTGATGCCAACTCCATCCAGTCGTGCATGGCAGCGCTGACTCCCTTCGAAGCGGACCTCGCTCACCGCGCGGCACGAGGTGCGACACGCAAAGAAATCAGTGCCGAACTGCATCTGTCGCCGCGCACGATTGATTGGCATCTGGGTAAGATCTTCGACAAGCTGCATGTTTCGGGGCGCTCGGAACTCGGCGAGGTTCTGCGCTAAACGCGTGGGATGCCGGAAGCCAGGGGGAACTCGTAATGCAGGCGTTTTGGGCGCGGCCGTTCGTTGGCCGGGAAGCGGTCATGGAAGCCGTGCTGGACAGCGTCCTGCGTCCGGGCGGTCACGGCGCTGTCGTGGTGGCGGACGCAGGGATGGGAAAGAGCGCCTTGGCAGGTGTTCTTGCGGCAAAGTTGGACGGAAGCCTTCCCGTGCACAGGATCCACACCAGCTCCTCGCTCTCGCATGTACCGTACGGAGCACTGGCCCCGCTGATCTTCGATGTGGAGCCGCAGGACAGCGATTCTCCGCTTGCAGTCATGCGTTCGCTGTTGAGGCGCCTTTACCTGGACAGGGGAAACCCGGCTGAGCCTCCCGCAGCGCCGCTGTTGATCGTGGACGACGCAGATTTCCTCGATGAAGCCACAGCGGACCTGCTCGCGCAACTGGTTGCATCGGCCCAGATCCGCATCCTGCTGTTAGCCCGTCGGCTGACAGATGTTCCCCCCGGAATCTCGAATCAAGTCTGGGAAGGCGTCTTGTCGCGCCACGAGTTGCAGCCACTGACGGATGATCAGGTGCATGAACTTTGTGTCCAAGTGCTTGGCGGGCCTGTGCTGACCGGCACCAGCACCGATCTTGCCCGGGCATCCGGGGGAAACCCCATGTTGGTTCTGGCTCTGCTCTCGGAAACTACACGGGTGGGCAGCCTTGCGGAACGCCACGGTGTTTGGCTCCTGCATGACCAGATGCTTCCGTCGGACGGTCGACTGGGTGATCTGCTCAGGGCACAGTTATCCGGCCTGACCAAAGATGAGCGTGAGGCCTTGGAAATCATTTCACTGGCGGAGCCGCTGCCGGCTTCCGCTGCCTTTGACCTTGGGCTGCATCGGGCAGTAGACGCGCTGACTGAAGCGAAACTGGTCAAGATTACTTCCGGGTCGCCCCGCCTCCTGCAGCCTATGCACCCCCTGTATGGAGAAGTGGTGCGCAGGCTGGTTCCAGCGGCCCGCAGCGCACGCCTGCGTCAGCGGTTGCTGGCCTCCGGTGCAGCCTCCGGTGCCACCGGGGAAAACCTCCTCCGGTGGGTGAGCTGGTCGCTGGACTGCGGTGTCCAGGTAAGCGACGCCGATCTTGTGGAGGCTGCTTACCGGGCCAATAATGCCTTCGACAGCGCTGGTGCCCTTCGTGCCGCCGGGGCGGTGAAGGGACCTGAATACTCGCTGGCGGCACGGGTGCAGGCAGCACGGGCCTGTTACCAGGACGGCGACCCGACGTCAGCCTGGGAACTCATCGATGGCGTCACCGGGGCCGCAGCCGACCTGACTACCCTAAAGATGGCTGTCTTGATCCGGGTCCAACTGGATCTACAGGAGCAGTCGGAGATTTCCGGGCTGGCGGCCATCTCCGAAGACTGGCTCGCCGGCGTTGACCGCATCGAAGCGAATGGGAACCTGGACGCCGAGCTGACCGCTGACCTGCTGTCTTCGCGCCGCGGCGCACGACTGCTGTCCCTCATGGGCCGGGTGTCCGCTGGTGAACTGCAGCCCGCGGAACAGGAACTTAGCCTTATCCGCGAAGACGCCTATGCGGCTGGGGATGATGAAGCCGTTCTTGTTGCGGAGGCTTTGCTCGCCGAAATCCTGACGGTCACTGGCCGGGTCAGTGCCAGCTACGAAATGAGTCGGCACGCGATGCATGTGCTGGACAACGGTGGACACCGGTTTATGTCCTACTACCAATTTGTCCTCCACCGCCATTTGGCTGCCTTGCTGTGGCTGGGGGACTGGGACGGCGTTCAAACCGCGGTGCAGCACGGCACAGCCGGAGTCTTCGGTGCCCTCGTTCGGGTTGCGGGGGTGGTTGAATTGGCAGTTGCCGTCATGAATCTGAGAAACGACAATCCGGAGGCAGCACTTACTCATCTGTCCGCCGCCGTCGAAGGGCTGCGAACTCACGACAATGAGGGGCAGCTTCCGCTGGCACTGGCGTTGGGCGCCTTTGTTTCAGCTTCTTTGGGGCACCGGAAATCGGCTGAGGACCTCCTGGCAGAGGGACTGTCCCGCGGTCCGCGGGGATCGGCCGCGGACCGCTTGCTTGCCCGTGGGTTCGCCGCTTGCGCCAGGTCGGTGCTGTCTATGCAGCGGGATATACCTCTAGGGTTGCGGGGGCTTATTGATGTGGCCGAGGACTCGGGATTCATTGCCGTGGAGCTTGAACTAAGGCTGTTGGCACTGACATTTGGAGATTTGGATGGGCTGAGCAGGCTGGTGAAGATAACCGGGGACTTCGAGGGCCAGCATGCGGAGACTGCGGCGCTGATTGCAAGGGCCTTTCTTGATGAAGACATTGAGCTGCTTCTGCGGATCGCGGGGGGCGAGGTGGAACCGGGTTGGGCACGCCTGGCCGGAAGGTGCCGTGAGGAAGCCATGAGGCTGGCAAGGGCGGGTGGAGACCGGGCTGCCCTTGCCAGAGTTCAGCGAACGCTCAACAAGAAGAACGGCCAGTCCGATGCACGGCAGCAGCAGGATGGGGTCCCCAAGCTCACTCGGCGGGAGCGCGACATTGCGGCGTTGGTGGTGCAGGGCTACCGTAACGCTGAAATCGCCGAGCGGCTTTTCCTCTCCGTTCGAACCGTCGAGGGCCATATTTACCGCACCTTCGAGAAACTCGGAATTAGTCGCCGGGAAGACCTGAAACAGGAAGCCCTGACCCATCACGGCCAGAAATGAGCAGTACCGGGAGCCCCGCATAAAGTAATTCCACCTATCCGTGGTCCGCATTATCGGGTAGGTGATACCCGTGCTGCCGGCGGGCCAAGAGCCTAGCGTTGGGGTGAACCTCGAGGGGCTGTTTCCTGCAGGGTCAGCAAGTTCTCAGGAAATTAGCCGGCCGAATCCCCAGCCGCGCAAAGCGCGCTGTCAATTGTTAAGGTTCCCGATGAGCACGCTTCAACATCCAAGCCCATCCACCGAGCCAGTCGCCGCTAGTGCCCATGAGCCGCGTCCGGCGAGTCTGACACAAGCCCGTGGAGGCGGGCGGCAGGGCCCCCAAAAAGCCGATGATGGCCGCGATGCCGTGCGGCGGGCGGTGATCGATGCGCTCGACGGTCCCGGCGCCGTCATACTGGGCGCCGCGGGAATCGGCAAAACCACTTTGGCCCGGGAGAGTGTAAGCCGCTACGGCGGATTCAGCGTTCAACTGCGCGGGAGCACCCTCTCGGCGCAGACGCCCTACGGTGCGCTGGCATGGCTGCTCAGCGACCTTCCCCAGAAACAGCTCGCCAGCCCCGTCTTGGTGGTGCGTGCACTGGAAACGCTGCTGGTTAAGCAAGCCGGCGGGAGGCGGATCATCCTGGTGATAGACAACGCAGAAGAAATTGATGATCTTGGCGTGTTGGTCACCGCTGAGTTGTGCCGCCGGGGGACAGCGGCGCTCCTTCTCATCTGCGGCGACCTTATTCGTTGTCATCAGGAATACATCCGGCTATGGACGGACGGCTTGCTCAAGCGCGTTGATTTGGCCCCGCTGGATCTGGCACGTACCGGAGAGTTGCTGGCTGTGAGTGCCGGGGACCCGCTGAGCAGCCTCGCCCAGCTCATGCTGTGGCGGCACAGCAAGGGAAATCCACTCTTGGCCTCCCTGCTCTGCCGTGACCACATTGGCGCCGGTTCGCTTATTCACCGTCGGGGTTACTGGACATGGGCCGGTCCTCTGGTCCACTCGGGAGAATTGCCTGAACGGGTGGAGACTGTGCTGCGCCGCTTCACCCCGGACGAGCGGCGCGCCGTCGAAATCCTGGCCCTCTGCCGCCAGCTTCCGGCGAAGAGTGTCCTGCAGCTTGTGCCTGCCCACACCATCGATGCATTGGAAGAAGCTTCGGTTCTAGTCATTAAAGGCGGACATGGCCAGCCCGTGAGACTAGCTTGGCATCTGCAGCCCGCCACTATCGCAGCGAGGATTCCCTTCGGCCGGAGCCGGGACCTGTGGTCCGAAGTGACACGGATAGTCGATCCCCGGGCACTCTCCGGAGAAACTGCCGCCGGCCTGGCTGCTTGGTCCCTGTCGGTGGGGGTTGCGCCGGATCCCGAAACCGCTGTCGCCGCTGCCAACTGGGCCAACAGCGTTGGGGACACCGATGCGGCCCTCCGCTATGCGCGTGCTGTCGCTGAACCGCGCCCCCTGGCCGCGATTGCGGAGGAGGCCGATGCTCTGCGGGCTGAGGGCAGGCATTCTCAGGCCTATCGGCTTCTCGCAGCAGTGGAGGAGAGTGGGAGCGCCGGGGTTGAACTAAGTCTGCGGGTGCTCATCGCCCGTGCCCTGAGTGCTGCCCGAACTCCGGGGTCCCGGGATGACCCTGACCAGTTGCTGTATCTGGCCGGCAGCCTAGTGCCCGAGGACACCGGTGCACGCCCCGGTCCCCGCGTGGAAGTAACGTTGGCACGGGCCGAGGTTCTCTCCCTGAACCGCAGGTTCAGCGGCATGCCATCATCACTGGCAGATGATTTCGCTGATCCCGCCATCCCGCCCGCCAACCGCCTCTGGGCGGGTATCCGGTGGGGGCAGCAATGTGCTGCCGCCGGCCGGTTCTCGGAAGCTGTCTCACTCGTCGCCAAAATCCGCGGCCGGTTGTCGGCCGGAATTCACATGGGTACCCGCACACGCGAACTGCTTTTCCACCACCTCTTTTTTCTGCTTATTCGGTGCGGTGAGCTGGAAACCGCACTGGACCTCTCTCTCACAACTGCGGAGAACGGGGAAAGCTCCGGCCTGGCGACAGCCACTGGCATCGAACTCCCCATCGGTTTGGTCCATGCGTTCGCAGGACGCGGCGATGCAGCCATCAAATTTCTGCAACCGGCGGTGGCGCAACTTGAATCCCAAGATCCTGACGACACGCTGCCCCTGGCTGCGGCCGCTGCAGCATACTGCGCTCTGCAGCGGCGGGAATCGAACGCTGATGCGGAGTTTCCGGCCCCGCAGAACAGCGGCGGCCGCACTGATCCCAGCTCGGCATCCGAGGTGCGTTACTTCCGCATCCTGGCATCCTTCTTTGACGAACCGAACCAGGCTGCGGTTGAGTTTCACCGTTTTGCCGTGGATGAGCTGGCCACGGGCGATATCCCCAACGCACTCCTCGGGTTTTCAGCGGCCGCCATGCGGGGAAACCGAGCCGCAATGCGGGACCTTATGGTCACCGCAGATGCTGCTGATGGAGCACCGGCATATCTGTACGGCCAGCTTGCACGTGGCCTCCTGACCGAAGATGTAACGGCCCTGATCCTTGCCGCTGAGGCAGCACTGAAGCAGCAAAACAGCTCTCTGGGTTATGGAGCGGCCCGTGCCGCCCGCGTTCTGGGCGCCGGACGCGCCTCCCGCGCGCTGGTGAGGCGGGCACGGCAACTGGAATATGAGGGGTTTCGTTCGCTGACACCGGTGAACAGCGTCGAATACGGGCTCGCCCAGTTGAGCGACTTTGAACGTGATCTGGCGTTGCGGGCCGCTGCAGGGGAAACAAGTTCCGCGCTGGGAAGCCGGTTCCATCTCTCAGCCAGGACCGTGGACTGGCATTTGGGCCGGGTCTTCGCGCGCCTGCATGTCTCTGGCCGAACCGACTTACGAAACGCCCTTGCACTCGTATCCGAGTAGTCCTCGGCGCCAAGCCCGTCCCAACACCACCTTATGCCGGGTAATACCCTGCACCTGTTTCGAGTAATTGTGGTGCGCAGCACACTCTGAACCTGAGTAGTGGCTGTATTCCGCTGGTGACCGGTACTCGTGTTACTACTGTTTTTCTCTCTTACTCTTGCGGCAGACATTGAACACGAGGCTCACCCAGCTGGAAATCGATAGGGTGGGCCACCGGCAGAATCGGGTCTCACCGTGCACCAGAGCATTCACCAGCCTCGTCTTTCCCGTTCAAACCCTTCGAAGGATTCCGTGGCTGCCACGGCCTTTGGCCAGGGTCTGCGTCCGGAGGAAGCGGTGAGGGAGGAGCAGGCCGCACCGCCCCGCTTCATCGGCCGGCGGGAAGTATCGCGGAAAATCCAAGAGCGGCTGGCATCAGGCGGGGGCTCGGGCTGCATACTGGTGGGGGAACCCGGCAGCGGGAAGACTGCACTGATCCATCATGTGCTGCGGCAGTGCAGCCCAGACACCTATGTGGTCCACATTCGTGGTTCCGCCTTCTCAGGCCGCACCCCTTTTGGTGCCCTGACCTTCCTCCTGTCCGAGCTGGACTCCGACGTTTCCGCCCACCCGGTATTGATCCTGCGCGGTCTAACTCGGCTGATCCAAGAGCGTGCCCAAGGCAGAACCGTTCTGCTGGCCGTTGACAACGGTGAGGACCTCGACGAGTTCTCGGCCATGGCCCTAAGCCAAATGGTCCTGAGCCGGACCGCGGGACTCTTGGCTTGCTTCCGTGACTTCAGCCGTGCCCCCGCGGAATTCACCGGCTTGTGGCGGGAGGGCATCCTCTCTCGTGTGGACTTGGGACCCCTCGACCTGGGGGAAAGCACGGAGCTGGTGTCGGCTGAACTCGCCGGGCCCGTTTCTGGAGCTGCCGTGGATGACCTGCACCGGCATACAGGTGGGAACCCGCACCTGTTGACCCTCGCATGCAAGGACTACAGAGAGAGCGGAAGGCTCCGGCGTAGTGGGCAGGTCTGGGTCTTGGAACTGCAACGCCCCGCACCGGCAGGACGCGTTGCCGAATCTGTTCTCGGCCGGCTGGACGGATTGACTGAACAGCAAATGGCGCTGGTGAGGACCGTGGCGCTTGCTGACACCCTGCCCTTGGGGCTAGCACTGCATGATGCCGACCCAGTCGAAGTGGATGTCCTGCAGGAGCAGGGAATCCTGGTTGTGGAAAGGCATAGCGTGCCTCGGGTTCGAATCCGGGATGCCGTGCTGGCCAACGCCGTCTGCCTCTCACTCGATGCCTCGGACCGCGGCCGACTGCTCCAGCAGTTGCGCTCGGCTGTTGCCGCTGCTTCACCTCCGATCCAGGCATCGGGTGCAAAAACAAATCCATCTGGACCTTTCGCAGAGGATCCGGCTGAAGCCGTCCTGCAACCGGCCCGTCTGGCCGCTTGGCGCCTGGACAGCGGAGAACCGATGACTCTCAAGGCAGCCGTGGCCGGGGCGCGCGATGCCAACGCCTGCGGGGATCCGGCGGAGGCAATCCGCTTCCTGTCGTTTCGGGAAGACGGTGCCGCCGACCCTTCGGCGGTGCTCGAGCTCGTTGCGGCACGGATGACCAGGGCCGAGTATGGCGCTGCGTTGGCGGTTCTCAGGAGTTACCGACGGCGGGGAACGGAAGCCACGCCGGCGCAGGAGGTTCGACTGTTACTCGCTGAAAACCGGGTGCTGTGCATGGCCGCGACCGGCGCCCTCTCGGGTTCGCTGCCCGCTGATGAGCTTCCGCCCGGTGCCGCCAAGAAACATGACGAACTGCTGCAGAGGGCGGAACAGCGCGTGGTCGAACTTTCAACAGCGGGAACAATAGGCCGCACGGAGGCCGCTGTGCTGAGCCGCGATCTGACACTGGCCCGTGCTGAATGCAACTCGAACCACGGGCGGTTTCTGGAAAACGCCGCCTTTCTTGCCCCGCTGCAGGCCGGCGCTTCGGTCCGAGACAAAGGCTACCGCGTCCTAGTTGGCTCATGGCTTTGCGAAGCGCTGGGCATGACGGACCGACAAGATGAAGCCCTTGAAATGGCAAAGGAATTGGAGCGCCTCCTGATGGAGCCCGACGTCGCCACATGGGACCGAAGCACATCATTGGCGCGGATAGTCCACGTCTACCTGGCCATCGGCGCACTCCACGAGGCCCTGAGGCTGTTCACTGCCCAGCGGCAGCACGTACAGGCCACGCACTTCCCGGGAATGTTCGGCGAGCTGGGCGAAGGACTGCTCTGCGCCTACGCAGGTGATCCGGAAAGCGCGCTGGGATGCCTCGTTCCAGCCGTTGCACAGCTTCGGGCGGGCGGACCGGAGTCCCTGATTCCGCTGGCGGCAGCGGCTGCTGCCTACTGTCTGGCGCTGCAGAATGACAGTGCAGGGACGGATTTGTACCTGAAGATCAGCAGCAAGGCCTCTGACGGCGGTCCTTGGACGTTGCGCCGCAGCGCGCGGCACTTCGCCGCACTGGCCGACGCAGCGCAGGCTTCTCCGCAGGCCGCCCGACGCTTCCTCGACCTAGCCGCTCATGACCACAGGAGGGGCGCCTACTCATACGAACTCCTGTCCCTGCTGCATGCAGTGCGGCTGGGGGACCTGGATAACCTGGACCGTATCCTGACAGTGGCCGCTCACCAGCAGGGGGCGTTCGCCAGGATGTCCGAGACGTATGCCAAGGGTGTGGGCACCTGCGATGCGCAGCTGCTGATCCAAGCGGCGGAGATGGGGGAAGCCACGGGCCATTTGCTCTTTGCCCGGGAAGCCTCTGAACGGGCACTGGCTGTTGCCTCGGGGGCGGGTGATCGGGCTACAGTGCGGTTCATCCACCGCAGTCGACGCGGAACGGTGGGCGCGGGAACAGCGGAGCGGCCTGATTCTGTCGAGGAATACCTCGGGTCGCTGACCTTTCGCGAGCGGTCGATTGCCAAGATGGCAGCGGCGGGATCGAGCAATAAAGCCATTGCCGCCGAATTGAACATTTCAGTGAGGACGGTCGAAGGGCACCTGTACCAAGTCTATGCGAAGCTCCATGTTGGCAGCAGGCGAGAACTGACCAAGGTCATCGCCGATAAGTCGGGAGCCCGGAAATGAGCACAGTCCCTCTGAAAGGGCGCGGTCCATCCTCCCTGTTGCTGGGACGGGACAGGGAAGTGCAGGAGGTTAGCTCCCGGCTGCTCGAGCCGGGGCTGCGCGGAGCCGTGATCGTCGGTGCTGGAGGCATGGGCAAATCCGCGCTTGCTGACCATGTGCTCGAACGGCTGGACGGCATCGTCAGTGCCTCCTACATCCATGGCAGTCCGGTGTTGTCCCGCATGCCGTACGGTGTGCTCTCTCCTTACCTGGAGTCGGCCGGGCCTCAAGACATGGACTCGCCGCTGGCGGTGCTCCGCACGATCCGCCGGCACTTCCGCAGGATTGGAGAGGTTGGCAGTCTGCAGCCGCTGCTGGTCGTTGACGATGCTCACCACCTCGATGAATCCAGCTGCCATGTGCTGACGCAGCTCGCAATGTCCGGAGAGTTGCGGCTGTTGGTTCTGACCCGTCCCCGTGCGCGCAGCATCCACGAGCTGCTCTCGCTGGCCCGGGATGGCCTGCTGGCCCGCATCGACCTCGGCGCCTTATCGGCGGAAGCTGTCGATGAAGTCTGCCAAGGTGTCTTGGGTGGACCCGTTTTGCGGGCGACCTCAGCGCTGCTGACCGTGGCCTCAGGCGGCAACCCGCTGTACCTGAGAGCTCTCTTAGCCCAGTCGCGCAGGCTGGGAACACTCGCCGAAGGCAACGGGGCTTGGTACCTGCGAGCCGAACCTGACGGACTGGACGCTTCTGTTGTGGACCTGGTCAAGGGCCAGCTGGCGAGCCGGACCCCGGAGGAGCGCGCTGCCCTCGAGACACTGGCGTTGGCCAAGCTGCTGCCCCGCTCCGTTCTTGTCAGCGTCTGCGGGCCAGCGCCGGTCCACGCCCTGATGGCCGACGGGCTTCTGCACTCCGGCCCGGGAATGGGTGATCTTCTGTGCCTGTCCCAGCCGCTTCACGCCGAGGTCATCAGGTCCCTTGTGCCCACTGTCCGCAGCGCCGCCATCCGCTCACGCGTCCTGGCCGAGCTCGACGGCAGCTTCGCCGGGAGCAGCGCAGCCACGGGCATCGGCACCCGAAACACTGACGGATTCGCGCCGTCGTTCCCATTCGAAGAAGAAGCCTGGCTGAGACGGATCGAGTGGGGCCTTGACTGCGGCGATATCGTCCCGGATGAGCTGCTGCTCAAGGCTGCCCGAAAGGCCAACGATTCTTCCCGCTCAGCGCAAGCCCGCCGTTTTGGAAGCGCTGTCCGCGGCGCAGGGCACCTGATCCAGGCAAAGGTCGAAACCGCCGTGGCCACTGCCCAGACCGGAGACCTTGCGCAGGCTCGGCTGTTGTTGGAAGGCATCCTTGGCTTCGGGCAGCCAACCCCGGCGCCCGACGGCGAAACGCTGAACCGCGCGGCGCTGGCACTGACGCGCATCTATCAGCTCTCAGGCCTGCCCGGGCATGAACTGGAAGAGCTTGCAGGCGCCTGGAGCGCCGCATCGGGCAAACTCTCATCGCCCAGCGCCGGTATGAGCGAAACGGGGTCCACCTTTGCGGGGTACGCCGAACTGCTGCGCAGCGTCGCTTTGATGGTGGGGGGTGACTACGCCGCGGCACTGGCCAGACTTAATGCCTCACTGGCGTCCGGCAACCCCGAATTCCGGGGGAGCGTTGCCATTCATGGCTTACTGGCGGAGCTCCTGGTCTCGAACGGACAAATCAGCTCTGCCCTCGAGCACACGGACCAGGCTCTCCAACTGATCAGGCGTCTCGGCGGACAGCTCCAGACACAGTGCGGTGCAGTACTCGTGCGGCATGCTCAGGCGCTGCTGCACGGTGGACGATTCGCTGAACTGGAGAGTCTCCTTGAGGCCAAGCTGGGTGCCCCGCCGCAGTACCTGATTGCCTATGGGGGCACCATGGGAGTCTTCGAAGGAGCGGTGGAAATCCATCAGGGCAGGTTGCGGGAAGGGCTGCAGCGCCTGCACCCTGCCGTGGAAGCCCTGCGGGTCTCAGATCCCGAAATGATGTTGCCGTATGCGTTGGGATTAGCCGGCTACGCCTCCACGGTGGTTGGGGACCATGCCCAAACAGCAAGGTACGCGAAGGAACTGCGTAGTGTCGGATACACCGGGCCGAGGCCGCTTTGGCTGGTGGGTCAGGCATATGCTGCCGCAGCGCTCGCTTCCTCCGATTCCGACGCGGGCGCACCGGAGAAACTGCCGGAACAACTGGCAGAAGTTGCAGAACAGGCACGCGCTGAGGGATTCCTTGCCGCGGAGAAGGACATCCTCGAGTTGTGCCTCGCAGTCGGCGACCTGCGGCACGCCAGCAGGCTGGTCGAGGTCAGTGCGGTCTTCGAAGGCGGCGAGGCGCAAGCGCTTCATGCCTACGCTGAGGCGGTGGCATCGGGCAGTCCTGACCGTATGGTTGCTGCTGCGGACGAGGCAGTTCGGCACCGGAAGTACCTTATTGCAGTAGAGAGCATCGGCCACGCTATTCGGTTTTACGGCACTCATGGCAACCTGCGCCGGCAACGTGCCCTCATCCAGCAGCTGCGCCGCCGCCGCGGGGAGCTGGCAGGAGTCACCGTCTCCTACCTCAGCCCCTCGCTTCACCTGGTGCGGCTCACCCGGCGGGAACACGAGATTATAGGCCTTCTTCTGGCCGGGGCCAGCACCAAGGACGTGGCGGCGCACTTCACGCTTTCCCAACGGACAGTGGAGGGCCATGTCTACCGGATTTACGTGAAGTTGGGGATCAGCCGGCGTGCGGACCTGGAAGCGGCCTACTTGGCGCTCGAACCAGGTGTCAGCCCTGCGGTCATGGATTAAAGACGCCCCTCCCGATAGTCCTGCAAAGTGCCTTGCGGGAGATTAATCAAGCCAGCACCCACACCTGACTTCTGGCTTCACCGCCTGGATGAATGTGGTCAAGCCAAGTAGTAGCAGGTATATCTCCGGCAAAGTGAGAAGTCACCGTTGGGACTCGAGTAAGCATTACTCGTGGCAGGGATATACGCCCCTTCTAGTCTTAGTTGTGTTGATTGTTCGGCGGTAATAAATGTGAACATAAATGGAGCGGTATTTCCCGGGTATTTCCCAGAGTGAACATATTTCGCATATTCCAATTGTTCGCCCGCGATCAATCATCCGGCGCCTCCGGCGCCGGTCCCCCGAGCGGGGTCGACGGCGTCGAAGCCTCTTGAGACCAAGGCTTCCCCCCAGCCGTCGTCGGCCCCTTCGGATGGCTCTGGGCTTGAGGGGCTCCAATGACTGAATTGAAAGATCCCGGGGTCCGTCTGGACCTCAATTTTCCTACCGCACCCATTACATTTCCCGACTTCAGGAGCTTTGTTCCTGCCAGTCGGAGGGTGGCCAGCGACAGCCTGAGATGGACCAACCGCTACCGCAGAATTCTGCTGGCGTTCGACACCGCGGTGGTCGTCTCAGTGATGGTCCTGGCGCACATTGCCCGGTTCGGGCTGACCCAGCCCTCAGTGAACGCCGGACCCGTGGCCGTCCCGTACACAGTGATCTCGGCGGCGATTGTTGTTTTCTGGTTAGCAGCCCTGTCCGGATACGGCAGCCGGGACGCCAGAATCGTGGGTCATGGCGTGGATGAGTACAAGAGGGTGGTGGGTGCAACCGTCACGCTCCTGGGGAGCCTGGCCATGGCTTGTCTGGTCTTTGGCATAGACATCTCCCGAGGCTTCTTTGCCTTGGCCTTTCCCACCGGGATCTTTGGGCTCATTCTCAGTCGGTGGATGCTTCGACGCTGGCTTATGGCCCAGCGAAAGAGGGGGCGATATTTGTTCAAAGTAGTTGTGCTTGGCAAAGCCAAGGACGTCAAATACGTGGCGAACCAGATTCAGCGGAAGTCCGGATCCGGATACCGGGTTGTGGGAGCTGCATTGACCTCCGGTCAGGACAGGCCCGGTTCCTTGTCAGTGAACGGGCAGCTAATCCCCGTGATAGCAAACCGTGACACGGTAGTATCCGCGGTCCGGCAGGCACGGGCTGACGCGGTCATCGTAGCTGGTCCCATGAAGGGCGGGACGTCTTACGTTCAGGAATTGGGGTGGGAGTTGGAGGAGTCCGCCACGCAGCTGATCCTGACAACTGGCTTGACCAACGTTGCCGGTCCCCGAATCCACTCCCGCCCGGTGGAGGGGTTGCCGCTGATGCACGTGGAGCTGCCGCAGTATACGGGTGCCCGCCACGTCCTGAAGCGAACCTTGGACATTGTGATGTCCGGTCTGGCCCTGCTGGTGCTTCTTCCCGTGCTTATCCTCCTCGGTGTGCTCATCAAGAAGGACAGCCCCGGGCCGGTCATCTTCCGCCAGGAACGCGTGGGGCGCGGCGGTGAGAAGTTCCTGATGTACAAGTTCCGCTCGATGGTGGAAACCGCGGAGGACGATCTCGCCGGCCTTTTGGACAGTAACGAAGGCAGTGGCGTGCTCTTTAAGATGCAGCATGACCCGCGGGTCACGGACGTGGGTCGCTGGATGCGCAAGTACTCCCTGGACGAGTTGCCACAGTTTTGGAATGTCCTTCTGGGAAATATGTCCCTCGTCGGGCCGCGACCGCCGTTGCAGCGCGAGGTGGACCAATACAAGAACCGCGTGCACAGGCGGCTGTACATCAAACCCGGGATCACGGGCATGTGGCAGACGAACGGCCGCTCCGAACTGAACTGGAAAGACGGAGTGCGGCTGGACCTCTACTACGTGGAGAACTGGTCCCTCGCCGGCGACATCATCATCCTCTGGCGGACGGTGGCGCAAATGTTCCGACCTGTTGGCGCCTACTAAATCCGGCCACCGGCGAGCAGCTCCAGCCTGCTTCCGCGAAGTGAGTAAATCGAAAACCAAACCAAGTAATTTACTCCGCCGATGCAGAGTGAAAAACATTTAAGGCAGTAGTCGATACTCAAGCGCTGATCTTCCTGAGAAAGATAAGTTGTTTCAGGTTCTACATATCGATTAATTCAAAAGATAAGCGGTCTCGTAATGGGTAACAGAATGACGGCTGGTGCAAATCCAGGCCATGACCCCCGCAAGTATCAGCGCGTGCTGCTGGGTGTAATCGCGTTGCTGCTGGCGGGCTGTTCCGGGAATTCCATCGACACCATGCAGGCTCCCGATCCTGGGCCGTCCGCGTTAGTTGAAACTTCCGTGTCAGCCGCGCCGGCGGATCCGCTCCCAACTCCTGAACCGGACGAAATCGCAGGACCGTTGGGCGGGCCGGCATCCGAGCCGGAGAACGCGCAGACTGCCGATGAAGCACCAGTAGTTCTCCGCAATGATGCTGTTGCCAACCCGGTTTCGGTGGAGCCCTCATCCTTTGACGGGGAAGCCGTATACGAGGATGGCGTCGTCGCCACAACATCGAACATCCGGCGGGGGACTGTCGATGAAGAGGGCATCGGCGTGGTGGCAGGAGCCGAGTACATCGTGTTTACGGTCTCGGTGCTTAACGGATCCTCAAAGAACCTGGACTTGACCGCAGTCGTTCCGACACTGCTGCACGGGGAGGACCGCGTGTCTGCAGCCCCCCTATACAGAGGTGTCGAAGCGTTCGACCTGACGGGTTCCTTGGAACCCGGTGCATCAACCGAAGCCGAGTACGCTTTCCAATTGCCGGCGGGAGCCACAGACCCCGTTCTCTATTTGGATCTGAACGGGTCCCATGAGCCTTTGGTTTTCCGCGGTGATCTGCCATGACCCGCAGTGCCACCCTTTCCCGCGGCGCCACCCGTTACGGTGCAGTCGTCGGGGCTGTGGGAGCCCAGGCGAGCCAGGCCCTGGGCAGCTTCCTGATACTCGCTGTCGCGGCCCGCTCGCTGGACTTGGGAAGCCTTGGCCTGCTGAGCCTGCTCTATGGATTGCTTGTGCTCTCGGCGGCAACTACCAGCGGGTTTGTCGGTGATTCCCTGACTGTGCTGGACCGCCAGTTGAACTCGCTGCGCGCAGGACTCCAACTGTGGTTGTTCCTGTTGTCTGCCGGGTGTGCCGTCGCTGTGCCGCTGGCGGTTTGGGCCTTGGGCCTGGTCGACCCGATGCAGGCCCTCCTGCTCGGTCTCGCTATTGCAGCCTATTTGTTGGAGGACGTGCTCCGGCGCCTGCATATGGCGTGCCTGCTTTTCCAACGAATCGTGCTGATGGATCTGACAGTCATAGCGGCAGCTCTCCTTCTCCTACTGGTGGTGGGGCAGCAGACGGAACTGACGGTGACGGCATTCCTGGCTGCCATCGCCTTCGGCCAGGCCGCCGGCATGGTGGCCGGAGTGGTTGCGCTTCCCACCGCCGAACGTTTCCTGGTCAGTCTGCGCGGTGCGCAGTGGCGGGCAGTCGCATCCTACGGCAGCTGGCGCGCGGCACAGCAGGCCCTTCGCCCAGCCCTGCTGACCGCCCTGCGAAGTGCAGTGGTCATGCTGGTTGCCTTCGAGGCGAGCGGGGCACTGGAGCTCGCCCGGGTGTACGCGGCGCCCGCAATGCTGGTGGTGGGAGGCATCTCCTCGTACCTTTTCGCCTCCTTTGCCCGCGCCCGCACCGTCCCCCTGGAACAGTTGCTCCGGCGAGCGGACCGCGGTGTGCTGGCCCTGCTGTGCATGACTGCGGTTTGTACCGCCGTGGCCGTGCTTGCGTTGCCCACAGCCGCGCCGCTCCTGCTCGGCAGCCTGCCTGAACTGACTGCGGTGGCCGGTTGGTTGACCTACACCGCAGCAGTTTCCGCCGCCACCCCGTACGGGGTCCTGGCAGCCGTGAGGTCCAACCCTTCACGGATCTTCCTCATCCGATCCGCCGACACGGTGGTGTCCCTGGGCGCCGTCGTCTTAATCGTCCATTTCACCGCAAATGCTGCTCTGGCTCCTTTGGCTGCAGCCTCCGGGGCGGCGCTGGGAGGGCTTGCCATCCGGCAGATTCTCCTGGTCCCGCTGCGAACCACAGAAACAAAAAACACAATCGTCAGCACCACGCCCCATGAAAGGGAGCTGGAAAAGAATGCGTAAAGGAAATTGGGCGGAGTCTTCTCGGGGGGAAGCAGCCAGCAGAAAAAGTCTCACCAAATTTCTGGCAGTTCTGGGGGCGGCGTCCCTGCTAACGAGCCTGGTAGTGGCTCCGGCCCAAGCCACGCCACTTCCCGCAACGGTTGTGCAGCCGGGAGCAGTCTCTGACGCTGCCACGCCGGAGGCGGCCTTGGAGAGGGAGCACCCCGAGACCCTCAGCGCTGATCTTCTCACCACTCCGCAGATCAACGGCGTTGTCTGGAGCACCGCGGTCAATGGAAACGTAGCCTACGCCGTGGGCAGCTTCACCAGAGCGCGTCCCTCAGGTGTTCCCGAGGGAGGCGCCGGGGAAGTGGTGCGCAACAACGCCATGGCTTTTGAAATCTCCACCGGGAAGATCCTGCCGTGGAACCCGAACCTCAATGCGCAGGCATTGGAGGTGGAAATGAGTCCAGACAACTCACAGATCATTGTCGGGGGCAGCTTCACCACTGTGGGTGGTCAGCCCCGCAGCAAGCTGGCTATCTTCTCCGCATCATCCGGAGCGCTCCAGCCCTTCAGCGTCAGCATTGCCGGCAGCGTTCAAACGGTCTACACCACCGCAACCACCCTTTACGTTGGTGGATCATTCAAGCAGGCCGGAAATCAGCCGCGCGGCAATGCCGCTGCCTTCAACCGTTCCACCGGAGCCCTGCTGCCGTGGGCGCCGCAGGCAGACGACATTGTGCACGGCATCGTGGCGTCCGCTGACAACAGCCGGGTCGTGCTTGGTGGCCGGTTCCAAACGCTTAACGGCTCCCTGCAGATTGGCATAGGCGCCGTGGACGGAACATCCGGCGAGAGCCAGCTGTGGACCAGCACACCCATCCCCCAGTCGCAGATGCAGGGCACGACTAAGAATACCTCCTGGGTTACTCAGATGATCGAGAAGGACGGCGTCATCTACGCATCGGCCAACGGCATGGGCGGTCACTGGTTCGACGGCCGCTTCGCCGCGAATTTCTGGACCGGCGACCTTGTCTGGCTGGACAACTGCTACGGAGCATCCACGGACGTGGCCGTCATGGGCGAAGTGCTCTACAGCGTTTCACACGCCCATGACTGCTCGTCGCTGGGCGAATTCCCCGAAACAAGTCCTCAAACTTGGCGGCGGAGCCTGGCGGAAACCATCTATGCAACCGGCACTGACCAGGCGCCTCCGGGCAGCAACAGCAAGTACTCCGGGCAGCCGGTGCCCTCGCTGCTGCATTGGTACCCCTCGATCAACACCGGCTTCTTCACCGGACAGTTCCAGGGTGGATGGGCGCTGGACAACAACGACAATTATCTGGTTGAGGGCGGCGAATTCACTACCGTCAACGGTAAAGCCCAGCAGGGACTTGCCGTCTTCGCCAAAAGGTCAATCGCTCCCAACAAGGTGGCGCCCGTATACTCGGCTGCGCTCAAACCCTCACCCCTCTCAACGACCGCAGGTACCGTCCGCGTGGCGTGGCCCAACACTTGGGATTACGACGACGCCGTCCTCACCTACGAAGTGCTGCGGGATAACAGCCTCACTGCCATCGGCTCAGTGGACGCACGCTCCGTGTGGTGGAAGGGTCAGGCCCTGGGGTTCACCGATACGGGCCGCACACCCGGGGCCACGCACACCTACCGCATCCGGGTTAAGGATGCCTCCGGAAATGAGTACATCAGCCCGCGCTCAGATCCGGTGACGGTCTCCAACTCCACCCCCTCGGCCTATTCACGGATGGTCAAAGAAGACGGCGCTCTGTTGTACTACCCCCTGGACGAGCAGGCGGGCAGCATTGCCTACAACCACGTGGGTTACGACGACGGCGATTTGGGGGCCGGCATCACCCGCGGCGCCACAGGCGCCCTGCCCAATAACGCGGCCTCACGCTTTGACGGCAGCACCACAGCCTCCATAGCGAACCGGGCGCTCACCCCCGGCATGGACACCTTCACGGCTGAAGCCTGGTTCCAGACAACAACCACCACAGGTGGAAAAATCCTGGGCTTCGGCAACCAGCGGACGGGCAATTCGTCCTCACACGACCGCAGCATCTATATGGACAACTCGGGCCGGATTTGGTTCGGTGCCTACCCGGGCCGGACGGTAACGGTCAACTCTGCCAAGTCGTACAATGACGGCGAATGGCACCATGTCACCGCCACCATGAGCTCCGCCGGCATGACACTGTACATCGACGGGGTCCGCACTGCCTTTAGGACTGACAACACCACGGGACAGGAATACGACGGATACTGGCGGATCGGCGGCGACAACATCGGCGGTTGGCCCGGCCAGCCCGCCACGAGCAGCTTCACCGGCAACATTGATGAAGTTGCCGTCTACCCGACCGCGCTGACTGCGCAGCGGGTGGCCGATCATTACACCGCCAGCGGCCGCAGCCCGAGAATCCCCGCCGTCCCCACCGACAGCTACGGGAAATCCGTCTACAGTGACTCGCCCCAGATCTTCTGGCGACTCAATGACAGCGGAACGGCAACAGCCCTGGACACCAGCCTGTCCATGAACGATGCCCTGGTCTCCGGGGGAGTCACGAGGAACACCTCCGGCGGAGTCGGAGGGAGCGGCACCTTTGCCTTCAACGGCTCGGACGGCATAGCAGCTGCCGGGGCATCGGCCAATAACCCGTCGGTGTACAGCACCGAGGCCTGGTTCAAGACCGACACGAACGTGGGCGGGAAGATCATCGGATTCGGCAACTCCAACACCGGGCTGTCCAGCAGCTACGACCGGCACGTGTATATGCGGGATGACGGAAAGCTGACGTTCGGCACCTACACCGGATCCGAAAACACGATCATCACCGCTGATTCCTACAACAACAACCGGTGGCACCATGTGGTAGCCACACAGTCAGCGGAGGGAATGAAGCTCTACGTGGACGGCGTGCTGGCGGGTACCAACCCGCAAACTGGAGCGGAGCCGTATACAGGGTTCTGGCGTATTGGCGGTGACCGGACCTGGGGCGGTGCCTCGAGCCCCTTCTTCCGCGGAACCATCGACGAAGCTGCCGTGTATGGCACAGCCCTCACCGAGGATCGCATCCGCGCCCACTACAACGCCAGCGAGTTGGCCAACGCAGCTCCTGTTGCGAAGATCACCTTCATTGCTGAGGGTGCAAATGTGGTGCTGTCAGGAGAAGGAAGCACCGACTCGGACGGCCGGATCGTTTCCTATCAGTGGGACTTGGGCAACGGTGTCACCGCCGAGGGGGAACGGGTTCAACATGCATTTGAGGAGTCGGGTGAGCACGTTGTCACCCTCACCGTGACCGACGACGCGGGGGCCAAGGCCACGGCTACGGCAACCGTCGTCACGAGCGGAGCAAATGCCCTGCCCGAAGCGGCCTTCACAGCCACTGCGCAGGGACTGGCAGCGACCTTTGATGCAGGAACGTCTGCCGACAGCGATGGACAAATCACAGGCTATCGGTGGGACTTCGGCGACGGCACCACCGGCACCGGGGCCACGGCAGCGCACACCTACGCCGCAGCCGGCAGCTACACGGTCCGGCTGGTCGTCACTGACAACAGGGACGGTGAAGGAACCACCACACAAACCGTGACGATGGTCAATGCCGCTCCCACAGCACAGTTCGAATCCTCGGCTTCGGGGCTGGACGCCACGTTCGACGCTGCCGCTTCCGGAGATGTTGACGGAGACATCAGCTCTTATGCCTGGGACTTCGGCGACGGCACCACCGGCAGCGGCGCCACCTCGGGCCACACCTACCGGGCGCCGGGAACCTACACTGTCACGTTGACCGTCACAGACAACCTGGGCGCCAAAGCAACCGTCCAGACCGACCTAACGGTTGACCGCACAAACGTGACGCCAACCGCGTCATTCTCCACCCAGGTCCGGGATCTTGCTGTCATCTTTGATGCCGCAGCCTCCACTGACCCGGACGGGACCATCAGTTCCTACGCCTGGAACTTCGGCGACGGCACCACCGGCACCGGAGTTAATCCAACCCACGTTTACGCAGCCGCAGGGGACTACCTCGTCACGCTGACTGTCGTGGATAACCGCGGAGCTGCGAGCACAGCAACGGCCACAGCCAGTCCGCAGGCGCCGGCCCCCACCGGCCCCACGGCAGCCTTCACGTCATCCGTCAGTGCGCTTCGGGCCAGTTTCGACGCCTCGAAGACCAGCGCCGGCACCGGCAGCATCATCACCTACGCCTGGGACTTCGGGGACGGTTCCACAGGGGCCGGACGCAACCCGGTCCACGACTATGCCACGGGCGGGCAGTACACCGTCACGCTGACAGTCACAGACAGCACCGGTTTGAGCGATTCCGTCTCACAAACCATCCCGGTCAGCAATCCTGCGCCGGTGGCTGCATTCAACTCCAGCCTCAACGGACGGTCAGCCGGATTCTCGGCAGAGGATGCAGGAACCGGAGCCACCTATTCCTGGGACTTCGGGGATGGAACCAGCGGGACGGGCATTGCCCCCACAAGGCTTTACGCCGTTGACGGGGACTACGCAGTGCGGCTGACAGTAACCGCTGCCAACGGCGCCACGGCATCCGTAACCCAGAGTATTCGGGCCGTCAATGCCGCTCCCGTTGCTGCTTTCACCTCTGTTGTATCCGAGCTCTCGGTATCGTTCGATGCCTCCGGCTCAACGGACGTGGAGGGGGCACCGGCAAGCTATGCCTGGTCGTTCGGTGATGGTTCTTCCGGCACCGGCAGGACCGCGGCGCACACCTACACCCGTGTCGGAACATACACCGTGACGCTGACCGTCACGGATTCCAACGGCGCCACCGCTACGCAGACCGGCCAAATCCGGACAGCGAGCCCTGTACCGATGGTCTATGCCCAGGATTCCTTCGGGCGAACCTCGATCATCGGCTGGATGACGGCGGAGCAGGGCGGCGCGTACACCCACGTCGGTTCGACTGCGAACTTCACCGTCGCAGACGGATTGGGCCGCCTTCGTCTCGGTACGGCAGGTGCAGGCCTCACCGTTTACCTGTCCAGCGTCAACGCAGCGGACACAGAAGTGCAGGTGGAGATGGGCCTGGACAAAGCACCCACAGGCGGCGGCGTCTACCAATCGGTCTATGCACGCGACATCGCTGGAAAGGGCAATTACTCAGCAAAAGTCCGGTACATGTCCAACGGCACCGTGGGAGTGAGCCTAAACCGGGGCGATGTTTATCTGGTCCCGCAAACCACCATTACCGGGTTGACCTACCGGCCCGGTGACCGGCTGACGGTACGCGTTCAGGCCGTCGGCACCTCACCCACAACACTGCGGGCCAAGGTGTGGAAGACGGGTCAGGCCGAACCAGCGCAGTGGCAGCTCTCCACGACCGACTCCACAGCGGCGCTGCAGGCCCCCGGCCGGATCGGCCTGGGGGGTTACCTCTCGGGGTCGTCCACGAACGCTCCGGTCTCCGGATTCTCGGACAACCTTTGGGCCGGCCAGCCGCGCCCCTGATTCCGGTTCATTTCCCCCCTCACTAACCCTGACCCTCCGAAAGAAGGAACAGCAACATGAGTACCCAACACAGCCAGCTCCGGGTGGCCATGGTCGGCACGCGCGGCGTGCCAGCGCACTATGGAGGGTTCGAGACGGCCATTGAAGAAATCGGCTCCCGGTTGGTGGAGCGGGGAGTGGATGTCACCGTCTATTGCCGTCCGCATAATGACGAACGCCCTCCCCGCCACCTCGGTATGAAACTGGTGCACCTGCCGGCGCTTCGGCTGAAAACAGGTGAGACGCTCAGCCATACGGCCCTGTCCGCCATGCACATGCTCCGTGGGCCCAAGTTCGATGCGGCTTTTCTGTTCAACGCCGCCAATGCACCGTTTCTGCCGCTGTTGCGCCGCTCCGCCACGGGTGTGGCGGTTCACGTGGACGGGCTGGAGTGGAAAAGATCCAAGTGGGGCGGCAAAGGCCGAAGCTACTACCGCTGGGCGGAACAGGCATCCGTCCGCGGAGCGGATGCGCTCATCGCCGATGCGGCAGGTATTGCCAGCTACTACCGCAGCGAGTTCGATGTCGACACCCGGCTCCTGGTTTACGGGGCGCCGGAAAAAGGCAACGGAGCCCTCGACAAGCTGGGCGCCGCGGGGCTGGTCCCGGACGGCTTCCACTTAGTCGTGGCCCGGTTCGAACCGGAAAACCATGTTGACCAGATCCTGGAGGGATACCGGAGCAGTAAGGCCCAGCTGCCTTTGGTGGTGGTGGGATCCGCGCCTTACGCCGCAGCGTACACGGAGCGGATCAAATCCCTGGCCGCAGAGGACCACCGAATCCGGTTGCTGGGCGGCGTCTGGGACCAGGAACTGCTGAGCCAACTCTATTCCCACGCCCGGACCTATCTTCACGGCCATTCCGTCGGTGGAACGAATCCTTCTCTGCTCCGCGCAATGGGTTCGGGAACCGCGGTCCTGGCGTACGACGTCGTTTTCAACCGCGAGGTACTCGGCCCAGAGGCCGGACGGTACTTCGACGGTCCGGCGCGCCTGACGGGGCTGATCGAAGAATTGGACGCCGATGAAGGGCGGGCGAGGGCCATGGGCTCCAGCGCCCGGGAGCGGGCGCAGGCCGCCTACCGCTGGGACGACGTCGCCGAAGGTTACCTGCGGCTCGCGAAAGATCTGGCCAGCGGAAGCACCACAAGGAACCCCCGGGCCAGACGCAACCCGCAGTCCGGGTGGAAGATGCACGGTCCTGACGGGCCGGCGCCCCTTCACGACGTCGTGCCGGAACCTGCTCCCGCGTCCGCACGCATACCCACCGGATCAGAATCACGCCCGGCGACTGATGTCGCCCAAACTAGAACGAGGTAGTCAATGACACTGCGAACTGGGGCGCAGCCAACATTCCGAGAAGCACTGGACGGACTTTCAACTGCCCAAAAAAGCGCCAAAGGCGCACCTGCATACTCCCGCTACGTCAACCGGCGCCTTGGCCGTTATCTGGCTGCGGCAGCCTGCACCGCAGGTTTGGCTCCAAACCAGGTGACAGCGCTCAGCGCACTTTCGACCTTCAGCGGCATCGGAATCATCGTTGCCGTCCAGCCAACTTTCTTGACGTCCTTGGCAGTGTCACTACTGCTGGTGCTGGGATACGCCCTGGATTCCGCGGACGGTCAGCTCTCCCGGCTGACCGGCAGGGGATCCATGGCGGGGGAGTGGCTGGACCACACTGTCGATGCCTTCAAGGTCGGCTCCATCCACCTCGCCTTCCTGGTTTGTTGGTGGCGGTTCTATGACCTCGACGCCGGGTGGCTGCTGCTGCCGCTGCTGTTCCAGGTACTTGCGACCGTGCATTTTTTCTCCACTCTGCTGATGGACCAGCTCCGGCGCAGCCTTAGTGCAGCCGGGAAAGCGCCGGTTGACGGGAACCGCTCTTCCTCTCTGCTGTATTCACTGGCAGTGCTGCCCACGGATTTCGGCGTTATCTGCGTACTGTCGCTTCTGCTTTGTATTCCCTGGCTGTTTACCGGCCTGTATGTGTTCGTCTTCGCCTGCACCGCTGGGTTTCTCGTTCTGGCCCTGGGCAAGTGGTACCGGGAGGTGAAGTCATGGAATTGAGTGAATATCTGCTGCTTTTCCGCAGGCGCCTGCTGCTGATCCTGTTCATTGTGTTTCTTGCTGTGGACGCCGCGATTCTGGTGAGCTGGGTTAGCCCCAAATCTTACGACGCCCGCGCGGATCTTTTCGTAAAGGCCCAGTCCTCCAGCAGCTCGTCCTATGAGGACTCGCAGTTCACCCTGCAACGGGTGAAAAACTACCCGGATCTGGTGAGGAGTCCACAGGTTTTGGCACCAGTGGCCGAAAAACTCGGCAATGGTGTGACGGCTTCCAGCCTTGCCCGCCGGGTCAGCGCCGAAAATCCCAAGGACACCGTGTATGTACGGGTCACGGCTTCCGCCGCATCGGGCAAGGAAGCGTCCACCACCGCGAATCTTGTCGCAGAAAGCCTGGCAGACCAGATCCGGCTGCTGGAGAACGATGAGGATTCGCGCGCCGCAGTAGTCGACCCCCAGATCACGGTCCCCGCTGCCCCTCCAGCCCATCCCTCGTCGCCGGATATCGTCACCAACTTGGTGCTGGGTGCCTTCGGCGGGTTGTTCATCGGCCTGATAGCGGCCATTGTTATGGACCGCAGGGGCGCTGCCCTGCATTCTGCGGAAGACGTGGTCACCGCTTCAGGGGTGGAACTTATCGGACGGATGCCGGTCCTGGGCAGAAGCAGTCGTTTTCCACTGCGCAAGCAGGTAGGCCCGGACACGGAGCTGCGTTCCCTGCTGACGCGCATTCTGCTCCGCACGGGAGGACAGCTGCCCCGCATCGTGCTGGCCACGGGCGCATGCCAGCGTTCCACGGTGTCCGGAGAGATGATGCTCGAGGAGTGGGGCCGCTTTATCGCCGACAGCGGGCGACGGGTATGCATCCTTCAAGGGGATGGAGCCGTCCAAGCTCCGTTCGGGCTTTCGCGTGACAGCCACGGGTTCACCGATCTGGTCGCCGGCGCCGTGGAGGCCGGCGAGGTGGTCCGCCAAGTAGGCACAGGCTCACTCTTCACTGTTACAGCCGGGTCTGGCCCTTCCCTCCCGGCAGCTGACACGGGCCGGAACGCGGGAACCCTGATCAAAGAACTCGCAGAAGACTTCGATGTGCTGCTCACGCTGACTGCTGCTTCCTCGGAGCCGCTGAATACGGAAATGGTGGGCGCCGTGTCACAGTGTGCGCTGGTTCTGGTCTCATACGGATCAACAACTGACGCCCAGCTGGATGCAGAGGTCATGGAAATGCGTTCCCTGGGCATTGAACCTCTGGGGATCGTCATGCTCGATGTGCCTGCCGGAGTTCTCAAAGGTGTCTTAAGGCCCCGCCCGGTGGCGCCGGTGGTCGCCACGGAGGAACGCCGGTGAATGCCTGGATCCTCAAGTCTGCCCCGTACGCGATTTGGCTTTTGCTTCTGGGCAGCACGGTGGCTTGGCGCAAGGGGTTCTATTACGACGGCGGAGCGGATGGAGTGGTCTTGGCAAAGGCTGCCTGCCAGGCTCTGGCTTGCCTCCTTGCCTTTGCGCTTGCGGCCTACGCTCCGAAGCGCCGGAAGATCCCGGGTCGGCCGTTCCTGCTGCTGTTTCTTTTCGTTTCGGTCTCGCTGCTCGGTGCTGTTGCCGTTGGAGACGTGGGAGCCTCAGTTGTCCTGGCCGCGCGGCTGCTTTTAGTGGCGGCGACCGTGGGATTTCTGCTGGCTGCTTCTCCCACCCCAGCCGCGCTCAAACCGCTGCTCGTGGCTATGGCGATCGTCGGCCTGGTGAGTGCGGCCACTGGCCTGCCCGGCCTGTTGAGCGGCCAACGGCTTGCAGGCGTCATCCCCCCGCTTCGGCCGAACGCAATTGCCATGCTGTGTGGAGTTCCTGCCATTGCCCTGGCGCACAACCTCCTCCGGGGCAAAGGAACCTTTGTCCAGGTGGGCCTCCTCGGAGTGTTGCTGGGGGCAGTCCTTGCCACGGAGTCCAGGACAGCATTGCTGGGCCTTGCTCTGGCGGCCGCCATGATTGGTCTCGCCCTCAGGAGGATGCGGCGTGCGGTAGCCGTTGGGCTGCTCGCGCTCGGAACGGTTATGCTCCCGGCGCTCCTGTATACCCCTGCATTGATGAACATGGTGATGCGGCCCGGGAGCGCATCCCTGCTGACTTTGAATTCGCGTACCTTGGCGTGGGAGACCGTCCTGGATACTTCCGCACGCACATGGGAGCGGTGGGTCGGCGGGGGATTGTCGATCAAGACGGTGGCCGTCAAAGGGCAGTACTGGGATTCCCAGGTTTTGGACTCAAGCTGGATCTCGGCGCTTGCCCAGGCCGGCGTCCTTGGCACATTGGTCCTGGCCATGTGGGCCTTCTCCCTGCTGTCCCGCAGTCTGAGAAGGGCACCGGACTCATTTCTGCCGGCCATGCTGCTGTTTCTGCTGCTGCGAAGCTTCCTCGAGAACGGGCTGACCGAGGTCAGCACCTCTTTCCTCCTGTTCTTTGCCATTTCGCTGGTGGTCTGGGAACCCCGGGCGGGGGCAGCGGAGGCTGCTCCCACCCGGGATTACACGGTAATCAGCAGGCCACCGATTTCCGTCGTGCCTCAGTTGGTAAAGGCGCCCAGATGACGTGCTCCCGAAGGCTGCCCGGCCAAGCCGGCAATGGAAGCCGGCAATGGAACGGCAACTGCACCGGCCTGGTCCTGCACCGTGCGGTTGGCGGCAAATGTGTTAGGTGCCAGGGGACTTGGGCCGGTGAGCTCCAGATGCGTTTTTTCCTGACCGGTGGCCGCACGGAATGCCGCGATACCTGTGTACACACTGGCGTTGGACTTGCCTCCGGACCACACCACTGCCCAGCTGGGTTGCTGAGCATTGACCCGGTGGTACACGTTGCCCTGGGCTGTGACCCGGAGCTGCTCAGCGGTGAACTCCCTGGAATAGTCCTCCACACACAACAGACAGTTTCCGGCCGCGGAAGTGGAAGCGATGATGTTGTTGCGGACGGTTACCGGTCCGTTAATCCACGTCATTGTCTTGTCAGGGAAGGGCTGGCGGGGATTGTGTCCGGGAGTCGACTGGTTACTGGCCCGCCGCTTGTCCTGGACAATATTGATTTGCCGACCGTTGCCGCTGAAGGTGTTGTTCCAAATCTCCACCTCGCTGGTGTTGTTGACCTTGACGCCGAAGTTCCGGTTGTCGGCGATGACGTTGTCCACCAACCGCACCTTGGCGGAGATTTCGGCCGATACGCCATGACTCGCATTGCCGGTCATGGCGTTGCCGGCCAAGTCTGCGTTGTACACAGACTCATCCAGCCACAGCCCGGTGCCGGTGTTATTGCGGAAAGTGCTTTGCTGGACGCTGACGCCGCGCGTTCGTCCGACTTTCATGCCGCCCGCAACCGGCGCGGTCTTGAAACGCTCTACGTTGTTGCCGCTGGCGTCCAATCCGGTAACCGTCAATCCGTCGGCGTACACCACGCTGACACCCATCAGCCCGTTCCGGGCAGAGGTGACATTGCGGAGGGTGACCTTTCCGGCCCCTACAGCTATACCGGTAGTGGAATTGTCTGTGATGGAAACGTTCTCAAAAACGACGCCGGTTTTTTCCACAGTAACAGCGCCCATGTGCGGTACCGACGTGGCGAATCTCCGGATGCCGATTCCCCGAACCACGGAGTTCTCGGCGCGGACGCTCATGGCCTTGGCCAATGCGCTGGCTCGGACGGTTTTTCCTGCCGGGTTCGTCCCCACATAGAGCTTCTTGGCAGCGTAATCCGCATAGAAGGTCCCAGCCGTAACCTCGGACAGGGAGCCCACCTGCTTCTGCGCTGCATTGTCGATCCACACCTGGTCCGGGTGCGAGGCCATGGGATAGGCCGGGTCGACGAAGGAACCTCCGTGCTCGGTTCCCGGCTTTCCCCACTGGTACGTGGGGCTCGAATCGAAGGTGGGAGTCCAACCGGCAGCTGCATAGACTTTGCCGGTCGGCACAAAGTTGCTGACCTGACGGCTTCCGTCCAGCCACACGGCCTCATTGGGGTAGGCCTGAATGGTCAACGGCTTGTTAACCGGGATGGTCACCTCCTCGTGATAGGTCCCGCCCCGGAGAACTACTGTGCCGCCCTGGGGTGCGCGGGCAATAGCGGCGCCGATGGTGCGCAGCGGAGAAGCCAGCGTGCCGGCAGCGGAGTCAGATCCACCCGGCGCTGCGAAAACTGCGCGGGAGGGAATGGGGTACGAGGTGCTTCCCACGGGGGCGGAACCTGTCGCGTTTCGGGAGCCGGGTTCTGCCGGTGGCTCCGGCACGGTGGGCGGCTGGGGCAAGGTGGGCGGCTCGGGCACAGTGGGCGGTGCGGGGTTGACCGGCGGCTTCACAGGGGGAACAGGCGGTACCGGTGCCGGTGCCGGCGGTGGCACAACGGGTCCCGTTGCCTTCCGCAGCGTCTGCGCGGCCAGATCGTCATAGGCTACCGTCGCGGGTTGGCTGGCTGCGGAGACGTAGGTGGTGATCCGGAGCGTGCCCGCATCGGTGATCCGGGCATCGCCCGAGTCCGAGGCGGTTTGCTGCCAATCGCCTGCTGTCGCGCCTGCCAGCCATGCGCGGGCCTTGATCTCCACCGGCGAACTCCCGGTGGCCTGCAATTCCACATTCACCTTTTGCCCCGCGTCAACGCGGAAAGGCAGGGCCACTGGGCGGGACAACGCCGTTTTGGTTTCCGGTCCGCCATTGGTTCGGGAGATATCCAGGGCGGTATCGCCGCCCGGCAGGACGCGGAGAGTGGCCTGGTAGAAGGATCCGTCCCTGTAACGCACCTGGAGCCCGGTATGGACCCCGCCCCCGCTCGTCGGGATTTCAGACACCGAAACACCGTAGGACGCCGACATGTCGACGGCGGGGGACACGCCTGCTTCCACGGTGCGCGACGTGCCTGGCTCTGGGATTTCCACGGTACCGGTGCCTCCGGATACCGCAAGGGACGGCAGCCAGCTGGTGGTGTACCCGGTTCCGCTCTCGGACTCACCCCAGCCGTCCTGAACAGAGCGGGACATGCTGTCACGAAGGAGCGGGGTATCCGGCACATAGTCGGGCGGGTCCGCTGCAGAGGCAGGCGCCGGAAAGGCGACAAGGCTCAGCAGCACTGCCGTGAGGACGGGAAGGTGCCCGCGTTTTCGGACGCGTTGGAGGGAGCTGGAAGAAGGGGGATTCATAGAGGTCTCTCATGTAGGCCTGCCGCCCAGCTACAGACAAACGAAAAAATTGATCAATCGAAACCTCCTGAAGTCAACCATAAAAACGGCTTCGTTGCCAACATGTTATTGAGAGGGATGCTATGAAAAAGTATGCCGTCGGCTACGCAGCCGGAGCATTTGACCTGTTTCACATTGGACACCTGAATATCCTGAGGCACGCAAAAAGCTACTGCGACTACCTGATTGCCGGTGTGGTGTCAGACGAGTTGTGTGAAAGCACCAAAGGCACCCGGCCGATTATTCCGCTGGCCGAACGCCTGGAAATTGTCGGCAACATTAAATGTGTGGACAGGGCCTACGCAGAGGTTGAATCGGACCGGCTCAGCACGTGGGAGGAGCTGCGGTTTGACGTTTTCTTCAAGGGGGACGACTGGCGCGGAACCGCTAAGGGGCGTGACCTGGAAAGGCGCTTTGCCGCCGTCGGCACTGAGGTTGTCTATTTTCCCTATACCGTTCACACCTCCAGCACGGCGCTCCGGCGTGCCCTGGCGGCTATAAGCGCCGTGCGGCCCCTTGAGGCCTCCGCAGGAGACCTGGTATGACGGTCCGGGCAGGGCAGAGGGACACCGTGCTGGTCGCCCATCCCTCGGCAGAGCTCTACGGATCGGACAGGGTGCTGCTGGAGAGCGTCCGAGGGCTGCTGGAGGGAGGCGCCCGCGTGGTGGTTACGGTTCCGGCCCAAGGTCCGCTTGTCTCCGAGCTGCTGGAATGCGGCGCCGAAGTGGTGCTCTGCCGGACAGTCGTGCTGCGCAAGGCACTGTTGTCCCCGCGCTCCCTGCCGATGCTGCTGCCCGCTTGCGTTGCGGCAACCGGGCGAATGTTGATGCTGCTTCGGAGGCTGAAGCCGCAGAGCGTGTACGTCAGCACGCTCACGCTGCCCCTGTGGTCGGTTCTGCCTCGGCTGCTTGGGCTCAGGGTGGTTGTACACGTCCATGAGGGTGAGGAGTCTGCCCGACCCCTCGTAAAGCGGGCTTTGGCAGCCCCGCTGTTGTTTGCCTCCCGGATACTGGTCAACAGCCGATTCAGCGAAGCCGTCCTGCATTCGGCCCAGCCGCGGCTGAGGGGCCGAACCACCGTTGTGGACAATGCTGTCCCGGGGCCCTCCACCCCGCTGTCGCTGCGGCGGGAAGTGCAAGGCGACGCCCGGCTGACCTACGTGGGCCGGTTGGCGCACCGCAAGGGAGTGGACGTGGCCGTGGAGGCGTTCGCAGAGCTCGTGGCCGCTGGAAGCGCAGCACGGCTGGACATAGTTGGGGCTGTCTATCCGGGCAATGAGGGGTATGAGCAACAGCTCCGTCTGACCGTCCGGGATCTGGGACTGCAGGACCGTGTTCACCTGCACGGATTCCAACCTGACGTTTGGCCGTATTTGGCCGAGGCGGACATTGTGCTGGTGCCCTCCCGTGCTGATGAACCGTTTGGCAACACTGCCGTCGAAGCGATTCTCGCCGGGCGGCCGGCCGTGGTCAGCGACACATCAGGGTTGCGGGAGGCTGCCGGCAATTACACCAGTGTGCGGCTGGTGCCGCCGTCGGACCCTTCGGCCATCGCCGAGGCTGTGGACAAGATGCTGGCCCAGTGGGACCGGTACTCCGGCCTTGCCGCTGCGGATGCGGTTCTGGCGGCCAGCCGCCACAGCCCGGAGCTGTACCGGAGCAGAATTGCCACGCATTTGTTGCCGTCCGATGGCACCTTCGCTAAGGAGAAAGCATGAATAGCCATGCACTGTCCGGATCGCATAAATCCCAAAAGGGCAAAGCCGGGATGTCCGGTCCGGCGGGAACCCACCGGGCCTCCCGGCAACGGCGCGATATCCAGGGCTTGCGTGCCCTGGCTGTTGTAGCCGTGATCCTTAACCACCTTTTCGAGTGGCCTGTGGGCGGCTTTGTCGGAGTAGACGTCTTCTTTGTCATCTCCGGCTTCCTCATCTCGGGACTGCTGGTGCGCGAGGTCGCTGCGAGCGGCCGGATCGACTTTGTCGCCTTTTACGTCCGGCGAGCCCGAAGAATTCTTCCCATGGCGCTTTTGGTGGTGGTGGTCACGGTGGCGGCCACATATCTGCTCTACAACTCAGCCAGGGGAGCATCCGTGCGGACGGACGGCATTTTCGCTGCATTGTTCGCCGCGAACTGGCATTTCGCGGCCGTCGGAACGGACTACTGGCAGACCGACGGCGTGGTGTCTCCCCTGCAGCATTACTGGTCGCTGGCGGTTGAGGAACAGTTCTATCTCTTCTGGCCGTGGCTGATCATAGCCGCCGCGTATATTGGAATGAGGACGGGCCGCCGTTCCCCAACTTCCGTTACGGCTGGGCTGATGGTGCTCGTGGCAACAGCATCGTTTGGCTATGCGCTGTGGCAGGTGGCGGCCGCACCCACCTGGGCCTACTTCTCGACGTTCACCCGCACCTGGGAACTCGCGGCCGGTGCACTGGCAGCGCTGGCCCTGCCGCTCTTCGGACGGCTGACCACCAGGATGCGCAGCGGATTGGCAGTAGTAGGGCTGATGATGATCCTGGCCAGCCTGTTCGTTGTCCATCCGGAAAGCGGGATTCCAGCTCCCGGGGTTGCACTTCCCGTGCTCGGGGCCGTCCTGGTGATTGCAGGTGGAACAGGACACACTTCACGAAGCATGCTGCTCCTGACCAACCCGGTGTCCCAATACCTCGGCCGGATATCCTACTCACTGTATCTCTGGCACTTTCCCGCCATCATCCTGCTGCGCGTTTTCTTCCCCGATTCGGGGACGGCTTACGCGCTCGCCGTATTGTCTGTCACCACTGTCCTTTCAATCCTTTCCTTCCATCTCGTCGAGGATCCCATCCGGCGTTCCGGCCGGGCGGGGTCAGCCCGGGTATCCGAGGCGCGGCGGGGCATGTCCAGCTGGGCACCTCCCCGTTGGAAGCCCGTTGCCCTTGCCTGCCAAGGCGTGTTCACGGCCGTGCTTGCCGTTGCCCTGCTCCTGAACCCCGCCGGTCCCGGAGCTGACGCCTCTTCAAGTTCGTCACTGGCAGCGGACACAGTCACGGGCACGCCTACGGCGACTGCCTCCGCCGGCACCTCCGCCGGCACCGCTGCCAAGCCAGAACCTGCAGCGGACGTTGCAGCAGCCGTGTCAGCCGCTTTGGCTGTGGGAGAGTTCCCTGAGTTTTCGCCATCGGTCGAGTCCCTTGGCACCTCAGCATGGATTGACGAGGTAAACAGCGAGGGCTGTGCCGAGATCACTGCCCGAAACTTCGACGGGTGCGCCGAAGGACCTCCCACGCCGGTCAAGACCATCGCCGTACTGGGCGATTCCTATGCGATCGCCTGGATGCCTGGCATCCGTGCGGCTGCCGAGGGCGCCAACTACCGGGTGGTACCGCTGACCAAAGGCCAGTGCCCGGCAGCATCGGTCCGAGTGACCCGGGACGGCGGCACGGATTATCCGGAGTGCGGTGAGCACCGGGAATGGGCCCTGGATCAAGTCAGGGAGATCAAGCCGGACCTCCTCATCCTTGCGGACGCTGACAACACCCTTTCCCGTCTAGCCTCCGGTTCGGGCGGGGACGGCACTCCGTCCGCGGTTAAAGAGGTGGAGGATGGGCTGTCGGACACCATTGCCGCGGTTCAGGACAGCGTTGGCGAGGTGCTGGTGCTCGCCCCGCCGCCCGCCGGCCGGAACCTTCAGGACTGTGTAACGCGCGTCGGAGCCCCGGATGACTGCGTGAGCACTGTCTCCGAACAGTGGCGCGAGATGCAGGAGGCGCAGGAGGGCGCCGCGGGATCCACAGGTGCACGCTACGTCGCCACCGACAGGTGGTTCTGCGACGCTTCAGGTGAGTGCCCGGGATTTGTGGGAACCACCCCGGTACGCGTGGACACCTCTCACATCACGCCGGCATATTCCCGCTTCCTGGCACCGGTGCTGCTGAGCACCATGTCCGAGTAGGGCACCCGGATCCAAGGACACCTCTTTAAAGAGACACCTGGAATGCTCTTCCCGATGTTTCGGCGGGGCTGAATCGGTGGAACTGCCCCGGCAGATCTATCGATTCAGCCCCGCATTCGGGGTGTCGGCGGCCGGTTCGCGACCCATGTCCTGTTTGGGCTTTCGTGTCCCTATGAGGAAGGACGGGGCATCAAGAAGCCAGGGGAAGGGCGAGCGCTTGATCAGCGATCCGGCGGTCAGGCAAAGGAGTATGGTCGGCAGCACCAGCAGGGGCGGCACGATGGCGGCTGCCACTCCCGGTGCGCTCTGCAGCACAGGCATGAGGCCGGTCAATTTGACCACCGCGCTCAGCGCGGAAATCAGGACAATATGGAAGATATAGACGGGCAGCGTCTGGGAACCAACCCGGCGCAGGCCGCGGCCCGCCCGTGAGTCCATGTTGATCCGGGATACAAGCTGCGCCGTGACGAACAAGGCCAAGCAGGAGAGCAGAGTTTCCAGCAGCAGCTCCAGACGGAACATCGTCATCACCGCATAAACAGCAATGTAGAGGGCAGCTGACAGCCCGAGGAGGGTATAACTCCGACGGCGGCTGAACCTCGCCCACAGCGCAGTGCCGTGCACGCCCAGATAGAACCAAAGGAAGTTGGCCATGACTGAGGGGATTTTCGCGGCATCGAACGGTTCGGTCAGCAGCCCTTGGGTATAGGGCTGCACCAGCGGAGACAACGCACTCATCACTGCCAGTGGGAGGAGGGCATAGGCGCTGCGGCTCCGCAGTACCCGCAGGAGGAATTTCGTCGACAGGAAGAACACGGGCAGGGCGTACAAATACCAGAATGATGTGGGGAGCACCAGGCTCAGGAGCAGTTGCCCCACTTCCGGCTCGGTGTCGGTGGAGAGGAAAGGCAGCCACCTGCGCAGCAGGAACAGCCCGGTCCACAGTACATAGACGTAGTACAAGCCGAGCGTGCGGGACCGGGAACTGCCCAACGGCCGGCGCAGCGCTGAGATGCTCAAATAGCCTGAGATAAAAAAGAACAACGGCATCCTGAGGGGATTGAGCGCATCGCTGATAACCCACCAGAAGCCTGGGCCGCTGTGGATCTCCGTCTCCATCCACAGGGACAGGTGATACAGAACCACCAAGACCATGCAAAGACCTTTTGAAAAATCGATCCAGGCTAACCGCTGTTTTCCCGCGCTGCCGGAATTGTCCCCAGTTGACACACTTCCTCCTCTAATTGCCGTAATCGTGGCATATCCGTGGGGATTACGTAACCGAAATTCCCGAACCGCTCACCGCCTGGCAAGGCCCCCGGTGGGTGGGCCGAACAACTAAGGCACTGCTCAGGTGCGCTCAGGGCCATGCAGTGGGATGATTAGCACAGACTTGTGTTGCGTAATGGTGTCGGACACCCGCACGCATCCCCGACGGCCAGCCAAGGAGTTTTTCCCGTGCCTGTGGTTTCCACCCCCGATACCCTCAAGCCCGCAGTGGAGCTGATGGACAACGCCGAGGTCCTGCGCATCCGCAACGACTTCCCGATCCTTCACCAGCAGGTCAATGGCCATCCGCTGGTGTACTTGGACTCCGGAGCAACATCGCAGAATCCGCTCAGCGTGATCGAAGCCGAGCAGGAGTTCTACGAACAGCGCAACTCCGCCGTGCACCGCGGCGCGCACACGCTGGCGGTGGCCGCGACGGATGTGTACGAGGATGCTCGGGCCAAGGTGGCACGTTTCGTGAACGCCAGGCCCGATGAGATTGTCTGGACCTCCAACGCCACCGAGGCGATCAACCTGATCGCCTACTCCTTCTCCAACGCCTCCGCCGGCCGCGGCGGAGAGGCCGCCCGCCGCTTTGCGCTGCGCGAAGGCGACGAAATCCTCGTCACGGAAATGGAGCACCACGCCAACCTGATTCCCTGGCAGGAGCTGGCCGCGCGGACCGGCGCGACGCTGCGGTTCATCCCGGTTGACGACGACGGCGGGCTGCGGCTGGAGGAAGCCGAGCGGCTGATTACCGGGCGCACCAAACTCCTGGCCTTCACCCACGCCTCCAACGTGCTCGGCACTATCAACCCGGTGGAGACCCTGGTGCGCCTTGCGCACAACGCGGGTGCGCTCGTCGTACTCGATGCTTGCCAGTCGGTGCCGCATTTGCCGGTGGACTTCAAGGCGCTGGATGTGGATTTTGCCGCGTTCTCCGGACACAAAATGCTGGGCCCCACCGGCATCGGCGCCCTCTACGGCAAGGCCGAACTGCTCAACGCGATGCCGCCGTTCCTGACCGGCGGCTCCATGATCACCACGGTGACCATGGAAAAGGCCGAGTACCTGCCGGCGCCGCAGCGCTTCGAGGCCGGAACCCAGCGCATCTCGCAGGCCATGGCACTGGGCACGGCGGTGGACTACCTGCGCGAAACCGGCATGGACCGGATCCACGCGTGGGAGGCCACACTGGGCCAGCGGCTGGTCGCCGGCCTGGAAGCGATCGACGGCATCCGGGTGCTCGGTCCCCGGGCCGGCGTGGAACGGATCGGTTTGGCTGCGTTCGACGTCGACGGCGTCCACTCGCACGATGTCGGACAGTTCCTCGATGACCAGGGCATTGCCGTCCGCGTGGGCCACCACTGCGCGCAGCCGCTGCACCGTCGTCTCGGCCTGGTTTCCACCACCCGCGCCAGCACCTACCTGTACAACACCACCGACGACGTCGACGCGTTCCTGCACGCGGTGGCCGGCGTGCGTCCGTTCTTTGGAGTGAAGTAAATGAGCGCCGAGCTGCAGCAGCTGTACCAGCAGATCATCCTGGACCATGCCAAGGCCCGGCACGGCGCCGGGCTGGCGGAGGTTCCGGCCGGAGCGAAGTCGGGGGAGAGCCACCAGCTGAACCCCACCTGCGGGGATGAGATCACCCTGCGCGCCGTGCTGGCCGGTTCCAGCCCGGAGTCCGACGGCGGAGCCTCCGTGGAAGGGATCAGCTGGGAGGGGCAGGGGTGTTCGATTTCGATGGCGTCGGCCTCGGTCCTGACCGATCTTGCCGCCGGTTTGCCCCGGGACGAGATTATGGCGCTGGTGGATAACTTCCGCGAGGTCATGCGCTCCCGCGGCACGGTGGAGGCGGACGAAGAGGTGCTCGGCGACGCCGCGGCCTTCTCCGGCGTTTCCCGCTATCCGGCGCGGGTCAAGTGCGCGATGCTCGCTTGGGTTGCGCTGGAGGAAGCATTGCTGGCGGCCAACTGACTCCGGCTGCCCGGCAGGGCCGCCCCTTTATCAGGCGGATATCCGCTGGGGAACAGTGCCTGCCGGCAGCCTTACCCGGAAAGTGGTGCCTGCCCCCAGGGCCGACGTGAAAGTGATCTTCCCGCCGTGGGCCTCCACGATGGACTTGGTAATCACCAGGCCCAGGCCAACGCCGGGGATCGCTGCTTTCTTGACCTGGCCGGTGCGGAAGAACTTGGTGAAGACCTCCATCTGGTCCTCGTCGCTCATGCCCATGCCGTTGTCAGCAACTTCCATGACCACCCCGTCAGGTTCCGCCCAGGCGCGCACAGTGACTTTGCCGCCGTCGGGCGAGTATTTGATGGCGTTGGAAAGCAGGTTGTCCAGAACCTGCAGGATGCGCCCGGGGTCCACCGTGACGGGCAGCGCATCCGAGACGTGAGGGAGCAGCTGGACCCCGGCGGCTTCAGCCCGCGGCGCTGCGGAGTGCAGCCCCGTGGTAACGAGTTCGGCCAGATCGGTTGTGGACTTGCTGAGGGATATGACGCCCGAGGCAGTGGTCAACAGGTCTGAGACCAGGGTGAGGAGCCGCTCGGCATTGCGCTGGGCCACCAGCAGCCCGGTGCGGACAGGCCCCTGCAGATTCTGGTCCTCGGCGTCATCGAGCGCGAGATCGAGGTAGCCGATGATCGATGTGAGGGGAGTGCGCAGCTCGTGGGAGACGCTGGAGACAAAGTCCTCCTTGGCGTTCAGGGCATTGACCACGTCAGTCACGTCGCTGTAGGCCAGCACCGAGCCGGCGAACCTGCCGTTGTCCCGCAGCGCCCGGGCGCACACCGCCAGGGCGCGCTGGTTTTTCCCAGCCCCCGCCCACACGATGACGTCGGAAAAGGACTCCTCACGCATCGCCCGCTGGGTGGGGCGCTGGGCGTGTGTCAGCTGCGTGACCTGGTCCAGGGCGTAGATCAGGGCCTCGCCTCCCGGGTCCGTATCACCGTCGAGGCCCGCCAGGGCGTGGTTTACCCGCTGCCGGTTGTTCATGAGGATGGTGCGGCCGCTGGCATCCAGTGCCGTCACCCCGACGTCCACCGTCTCCAGGACACCGTTGAGCAGCTGCGAATGGAGCCGGCTTTCCTGGAGGTTGCCCTGCAGGTTGTTTTCGGCGGCCAGGAGGCGCTCATGCTGGGCGCTGGTGTCTTTTTCCACTATTGCCACGGTGGTGAAGATCGCCAGCATGATGAACGGGATAAGCAACGGACTGGCCAGATCATTCAGCGACGCCGTTCCGGCAATGATTGCCGGTGCCCAGACGGCCAGAAGCGTGCCGGCGAAACTCAGGGCAGCAGCCAAGCGGCTGGCCGCTCCGGACCAGGCCAACCAGAAAACCGGAAATACGCACAGCAGGCTCAGCCCGGTCACCGAGTCGCGGCCGCCCGTATAGAGCAGGCCGATTACTGCGAAATCCAACAGGGGAATCACCCAATACCCAGGGACGAACACCCGGTCCCAGGGGACGGCTATCGATGCGATAGTGGTGGCGGCGAGCAGCAGGATCCCCAGCTGGAAGGCATCCTGGGAGAAGGTGGCCGGACTGACCACGGCAACAAGGGGAAGGGCAACCAGTACGGACAGCGCCAGCGGTAACTGGCTGGCGGCCACGCGAAGGCGGAGGGATAATGTGTGGAATTCGTGCTGAATACCCAACAGAGCCAACGCGCGGCGCTCGAAACTCGACAAAAAGTGGACCCCCGGAATCCTGGTAGCTATAGCAGCGATTATAGGGGGGAGCCTGTAGTATCACTGCGTAGGGGAGCGGGTTATTCGAAGGTCTCGCAGGATGGAAAAATTACAGCCGTATGGAAACACAGCGCGTTGCAGTCATTATTGAGGACGATAAGGATATCCGCGATCTCTTAAACGCGGTCTTGCAGCAGTCCGGATTCAAGGTTTTCACCAGCCCCAACGGGGCCGAAGGTGTGGAAGCCGTCCGAACGCATAATCCCACGGTGGTCACCCTGGACCTGGGCCTGCCGGATATTGACGGCTTTGAAGTCATCCGCCAGCTGCGCCTGTTCTCCGATGCCTACATCGTCATGCTCACTGCGCGCGCCGAGGAACTGGATACCCTCATGGGCCTGGAGGCCGGCGCAGACGATTACATCACCAAGCCTTTCCGCCCCCGCGAGCTGCGCGCCCGCATCTCAGCCATGCTGCGCCGCCCCCGTTCAAGCGAGGAAGAGGCGACAACGGACCCGCAGGCTGCAGCGGCCGGCGGGGGTGCCGTTGCTGACGCACCGGCCATGGCTCCCGCTGTTACGGCTCCCGGCACGACTCCCGCTGCGGCTCCCGTATATACAGGTCCGGTCGAAGCCATTGACGAGCCCGGGTTTTTCCGGCACAACGGTCTCAGCCTTGATTTCGGCACCCGGACCACCGAGGTTGACGGCGTGCAGGTGGAACTGACCCGGACAGAATTTGAGCTGCTGCACGCGGTGATGGAAAGCGGACGGCGGGTCCGCACCAAAACCGATTTGGTGCGGAGGCTGCGCGGAGATGAGTACGACTCCGGCGGATTCATCAGCGAGGCCGACGAACGCACCGTTGAAGTGCACGTGGGCAATGTTCGCCGCAAGCTCGGTGACGACTCCCGCTCGCCGCGATGGCTGGAAACGGTGCGCGGCGTCGGATACCGGATGGCGCCCCAGCGCTAGGAACGCTTCTCAGTCATCCGGCCGGCGTGAATGCTGATGAACGCTCCGGCCGCAGCCGGCACCGTTCACCGACGACCCGGAGCTGGCCCTGGAGTCACTGAACCGGCTGTTCGGCGTCGACGCCTCACCCGCGCAGCGCAGCATTCAGCCGCGCCGCCTGCAGCGTCAGGTGGTCCCGTTCCTGCACATTGGCAGCGGCACCGGCCGCCTCGGCATAGAGCCGCGCCGCAGCCGCAGGATCGCCGTCGCGCTCGGTCAGGTAGGCCAGGGCGGCGGTGTGGCGGGGGAGCGCGGGGTCCAGCGCGGTCAGGGCCGCCAGGCCTGCGCGCGGTCCGTCCGCCTCGCCCACCGCAACCGCCCGGTTTAAGCGGGCCACCGGGCTGCCGGTGAGACGCACCAGCTCGTCGTACCACTCCACGATCTGCGGCCAATCGGTCTCGTTGGCGGCCCGGGCATCGGCGTGCAGGGCGGCAATCGCCGCCTGGGCCTGGAATTCGCCAAGCCGGTCCCGGGCCAGCGCCCGCTGCAGGATCTGAACCCCCTCGGCGATCAGCGCGGTGTCCCAGCGGCTGCGGTCCTGTTCGGCCAGCGGAACCAGTTGTCCGTTGGATCGAATGCGGGCGGGGCGCCTGGCGTGATGCAGCAGCATGAGCGCCAGCAGTCCCTGCGCTTCCGGATGGTCGATTCCGGCGGCCAGCTGCCGCGTCAGCCGGATGGCCTCGGCAGCCAGGTCCACGTTGCCGGAGTACCCCTCGTTGAACACCAGATACAGCACCCGCAACACGGTCGCCACATCTCCGGGAGCATCAAAGCGCTGCCCGGCCAGCAGACGTTTGGCCCGGCTGATCCGCTGCGCCATGGTCGTCTCGCCCACCAGATAGGCGGCAGCAATCTGCCGGGTTGTCAGCCCGCCCACCGCCCGCAGTGTCAGCGCCACCGCAGACGACGGGCTGAGCACCGGATGGGCACAGAGAAAAAACAGCTGGAGGCTGTCATCGGCTGCACCGGAGGGAACTGCAGCGCGTTCGGCATGGACCTGCAGCTCCCGCCGCCGGCGCGAGTCCTCGGCGCGTACGGCGTCGAGGAACTTTCGCCAGGCCACAGTGACCAGCCACGCTTTGGGATCCCGTGGCTGCTGCAGCGGCCATGTCCGGAGGGCTTCGATGAGGGCTTCCTGCACCGCGTCCTCGGCAGCCGCAAAGTTGGCTCCGCGGCGGACGACGACGGTTATCACCTGAGGGGTCAGCGTGCGCAGCAGCACCTCATCAGCCATGACGGCCTCACTCCGTGACGGTCAGCGGCGGGGTGAGGAAGGGACGGACCTCGATCCACTCGTAAATCGGCTGACCCGCCCGGCCCGGAGCCGCGGAGAGCTCACCGGCGAGTTCGAGAGCGTGGTCGTAACTGTCGACGTCGAGCACCATCCAGCCGGCGATCAGATCCTTGGTCTCCGCGAACGGACCGTCAGTGACCGGCGGACGGCCCTCGCCGTCGTACCGCACAAAGGTTCCCTCCGGCGACAGCGCCTGACCGTCGACGTACTCGCCCGTTTCCGTCAACCGGTCCGCGAAGTCCTGCATGTACTGCATGTGGGCGGAGATTTCCTCGGGCGTCCACTGATCCATCGGCGCATCATTCACGGCTGCTGGAGCGCCGCGGTAGTGCTTCAACAAGAGGTATTTGGCCATGGTGGTTCTCCTTCGTTTCCTGCAACACAGCCATTGTGGCTGCGTTCACTCCAGGGACGAAGCAGTTCCGGCAATTTCGACGTCGGCCGGAGACACGTCCATTTCGTCACCGGACGACGGCTGCGGCAGGAAGACCGTAAACGTGGACCCCTGGCCGGGGGCGCTGACCAGCGAAATCGTCCCGCCGTGGGCCTCGATGATGTTCTTGGTGATGGCCAGCCCCAAGCCGGCTCCGGGAATTCCGGCCCGGCGTACGGCGCCAGTGCGGAAAAACTTGGTGAACAGTTCCCGCTGGTCTTCCTCGCTCATGCCCATGCCGGCGTCCTGGACCTCGAGGAAGGATTTACCGGGCTCGGACCATGCACGCACGGTGACTGTGCCGCCCTCGGGTGAGTATTTGATGGCGTTGGAGAGCAGATTGTCGAGCACCTGCGCCAGGCGGACCGGATCTCCGTGCACGGTCAGGTGAGGCGCATACTCGGCAGTGAGCTTGACGCCGCCGGCGACGGCCCGCGGAGTGGCTGATCGGAGCCCCGCGCTGATGATTTCCTCCACGGACAACCGATGGGGCTCTAAAGCTACGCTCCCCGACGCTGCCGCAAGGAGATCCGAAACCAGCCGCAGCAGCCGTTCGCTGTTGCGCTGGGCCACCTCCACAGCGTGCGGAATGGTGCCGGTGAGGCCGCTGTCCTCGACCTCTTCCTGCGCCAGCTCCAGATAACCGATGATCGAGGTCAGCGGGGTGCGCAGTTCATGAGAGACATTGGAAACGAAGTCGTCCCGGGCCCGCAGGGCTTCAGTCAGGGCGGTCACGTCATTGAAGGCGATGACGGCGCCGTTGAACCCGTTCTCATTTCTAATGATGCGCGCGGAGCAGGAAAGCGCCATCAGGTCTCCCGGCTCGCCGGCCCAAATCAGCACGTCCTGGAATGCTTCGCCTTTCATCGCGCGGCCAATGGGCCGCTCTTCCCGGGTCAAGGCGGTGGTGCGGTCCGAGCCGAAGAAGAGCAGGTCCCCTTCTTGGGTGTGTTTCATTCCGCTGGGCCGGAGCCGGTCATCCAAAGCCCGCATCCGTTCATTCTTATGTACGGGAGAACCGTTCGGACCGACCACGAGAACACCGACGTCAATTGCGTTCAGGACGACGTCGAGCAGTTGGGAGCGCTCCGTGCTTTCGGCCAGCGCGTCTTCCAAAAGTTGGTCCTTGCAGGCCAGGGCTTGCTGCCGCGCGTCCATGTCCTGACGGATAACCGTGACAGTGACGGCGACAGCCAGCGTTACAAGAGGCCCCAGGATCGGGGCAGCCAGACGCTGCCCGGTGATGGGTTCCGTGGAGGCAAACACCGGGTACCAGACAATGATCAGCGGACAGATGAAGCTGAAAAACTGGGCGGCCTTTGCTGAAACACGTGACCAGGACAGCCAGAAGACGGGGAAAACACAGAGCAGGTAGATGCCCGTCGCCAGGCCAAAGCCACCGTGGTAGAGCAGGCCAATGGCTGCGAAGTCCAGCAGCGGCACGAACCAGTACGAGGGATACCAGAGCCGGTCCCATGGAATGACGGCGGTGGCAATGGTGATCAGGAGCAGCAGCACCAACCCGGCCTGGAACTGCGGCCGGGTCATGATGGCCGGGAGCAGGGACGCATAAATGATACAGAGCAGGCCAACCGTAACCACCAGCGGGCCCTGGCTGATCCGCACCCGCTGAGGGAGGGTCAGCTCATGGAAATCCGAGTCGAGCCCTACCAGGGAGAGCATGCGCGTGCCGAGCCGTGACATTGTTGGTGAATTTCCCCCTGATTGGCCTTACTGCCGTGTTCTCAGGGTACCCGTCTATTTCACGGGTCATTTTCCGGGCGCTGATCCATCGCCGCCCGATTTGTGGCGGGCTCCGGCCGGTTAGTCCAGGGACGACAGAAGGTAGGCCATGGTTTCCCGGCCGCAGGCGGCAAAAGCGTTGAGCATGGGGGCAAGCTCAGCGGCGCCGTAGTGCGCCAGCCTCTGCTGGGCGCCGTGGGCCAACTCGGCGAGGCGGTGTGCCCCGGCCATTTCGCTGGAGATCTTGATGCTGAGCACCACGTCCATGGCGGAATCATCGTCCGCCAGCGTTACGGCCCGGTACAGGCGGTCGTAGCGGGAATCCCACAGGGAGGTGTAATTGCTGATGAACTCGCGGCAGGTGGCCGGCCCCAGCTGGTCGCTCAGGGCCAGCAGCTGCTGGCGGGCCACCAGATCGGGACCGTGCTGGGCGGTGGCCATCATTGAGGGAATCCGTTGGTGAGGTGGAACGGGCAGGGAAAAGCGGATGCTGTCGGATCCATGGGGGGGGTCCTCCGCTCGGGCCGCTGTCGGAGCGGCGTGGTCGGGTGAATCGTAAGGGAACTTGATGTCTATCAGCCTGTCAGCGGTAGCTCAGGAACTGCCCCGGGGAAACCGAAAGATCAGGGCAAGATTCCGACAGGGCTTTCGCCACCCGCGAAGTGGCAGCAGCTGCAGGTCTCAGCTGTCAGAATTTCCCTTACTGCCCCTTTGGCGGGAGCGCCACGCATATATGGCCAGACAGCCCAGTGCTGCGCCGAGGGAATTAGCCGTGACGTCGTAAATGGTGGCAAACCTGCTGGGCAGCAGGACAGCCTGCGCGGATTCAACCACACACGAGGCGGCAATTCCCCAGACTGCTGCCCACCAGATTCGGTGCTCACTCAGCCACGCGGCTCCCAACAGGCCAAACGGAATAAAGAGCAGGATGTTGGCCAGGTTCTCGATGAATGCGTAATCGATCCACCCGGGCGCTCCAATACCCTGCAGCCTGCGCAGGACGGCCTCCAACACGTGGGCGGAGTCCCGGTCCACGGGGGACGGCCAGACCACAATCAACGCCAGAGTCCCCAGATAAAGGAGGAAGAGCAGTGCCAGATAGCCGCGCCGCGGGCGCGGACGGGGACGTCCCGGAAGTGCTCTCGGGGCTGCCATCAATCGGACTCCCATGTGTTGTGGGGACTTTCAGTACTTGGCCACACTGTCTCCGGGCTGTTTTCCCGACTCATTGAGCTTTCGTTGAGGCTACCTTGTGTGCCCCTTGAGGCTTGGCTAAACGTTGCAAGAACCCTGCGGGAAGAACGCGTTGTTTCTTGAGGGCGCGACGGCAAAGTAATACCCAGCGGCAAGGAAAACCTTCCTGGGCCGAAAAGCTTGAAACGAACAAGGGGAACACAATGAACAAGATGGCAAAAGGCGCACTGGCGATCGGCGTAGGCGCGGCACTCCTCCTCGGCGGCGGCGGAACCCTGGCAGTCTGGAACGACGCCGAGACCACCGCGGCCGGCCAGATCGCCGCCGGTGATCTGCAGCTGGCCACAGCCAAGGATGGTGCCGGCAAATGGACCAACCTGCAGGGCAAGACCGTTGACCTGGCCACCTACAAAGTTGTTCCGGGCGATGTCCTGACCTACACCCAGAAACTGGATGTCAAGCTGACCGGTGACCTGATGGCAGCCAAGCTGACGATGACGCAGCCCACCTTCACCAGCACCTTCACTTCAGCGGACGTCACCGTTGGGCTTCCCACCCTCACCAAGGACGGTAAGGCCCTTCCCGAGACTCTGCTCCCCAAGGATTCGGGAGAAGTCGTCGCATCGGCGTCGTTCACCTTCAACAACCGGGCGAACCAGGCCCAGAGCAGTGTCAACGCTGCGGCCACCTTCCAGGCGGTCACCTTCAAGCTGGACCAGGTAGCGCCGACGGCAACGCTCCCGACCGCTCCGTAGTACCGGCCAACGCCACCTTGTTCCAACCCCTGGCTGTGCGCGGTGCGCACGTTCCGCGCACAGCCTGTTCCCCTGGAGACGAATTTCGTGAAGAGCCTTCGAGCACTGAAAGCGGCAGGTCTGATCCTCGCCGCCGTGGTACTCGGACTCATGACGGTCCAGGGAAGCTACGCACTGTGGAACGCGGCATTCAGTGTCACCCCCGGAACAGTTCAGGCAGCAGACTTCAACATCTTGGTCAACAACGTCAACATGGCAACGACGCCGGCCCTCACCGTTGGTGAATTGACCCGGGGAAAGCCGGCCTACGTGCCGCTGGTGGTGACGAACGCCGTCAACGTGACTGCCGATTCCCCACTGGTGCTGCAGGCCTCAGTCACTGGACTTAATCCCGTGAACACCTTCGAGGGAAATCTGACGGTCAAGTCCGCCGTCATCCAGGGCGCAGCAACATGCACCCCGGACCTGCCGTACGCAGCAGGAGCCCCGCAGCTCCCGGTGTTGGGCATCAAAGCGACACAGACCATCTGCTTCAAAGTGGAACTGAGCAGCGCCACCCCGGCACGACTGCTCGGAGCAAACGTCGAAATTCCGGTCAGCCTCAGCGTGGCGCAGGTTGCGCCCGCTGCAGCCAAGTAATACGAGGATAGGAAAGAACCCATGAGCGGTCGCAGGACAGCAAAAGCCCCAGCCAGCCCCCTGAGCTTCATCGGCACCGGCGTCAGCTATATTGCACTCTGCGTCGCCGCCCTGGCTGCGCTGGCACTGGTGGTTATTCCCATGGTCACCGGATCCCAGACCTACAGTGTTCTCACCAGCTCGATGGCTCCGAAATACGCTCCCGGAACCTTTCTCGTCGTCAAGCCCGTGCCCTTCAACGAGTTGAAGGTCGGCGACATCATCACCTACCAGATCGACTCGGGTTCCCCCACTGTCATCACCCACCGCATTTCCGCTGTCAGCGCGGAACAGAGCGGTGAGGTTGTCTTCATCACCAAGGGCGACAATAACGACCTCCCGGACGAAGCGCCCGTGCGTGAGGTCCAGGTCAAAGGCAAGCTCTCCTATGCCGTTCCGTTTGTCGGGTTTGCCGCCAACAGTCTGGGGAATTCCGACCGCGGTGCCATGGCGCAGTGGGGCGCCGTTGCCCTGATGGGATACGGAGTCATCAGTATGGTCCGAGGCGCTCTTGCCAAGAAGCGCAACAATGATGCCGGCACCGAGGACTCTGAAGGACACGGCCCGGAAGCAGACGACGACGGCTTTCTCTTCCCGGGCTTCGGCGCCTCAACGGAGTGGGAAGCCGAGCTGTCCCACGAGGATGACCTGATCAGTGACGACCTGATCCTCACCGACTGCGACGGCTGCGACCATCCGCATGACCGCGTCCACGCACATGACCGGTTCACTGACCGAAAGCATGCCACCGTCTGATGAGCCGGCTTCCAGCATCCACACGAGGGTGGGGCCTGCGAATACTGGGTGTCTCCGCCGTGGGTGCTGCTGCTGGCGCCCTGCTCTTCACCGGAACACCTCCGGCATTCGCAGCCGACGACCATCTGCAGATCAGCCGTGACGGCCAAACCTGGCCCACCACTCTCCGGGGCCCCGTCTTTAATGAATCGGTCTCCTACGTTCCCGGCGCCTCAAGCAGTGCCACCATCTGGGTTCGAAACAGCGGGAGTGAACCCGCGTCCCTTTCCCTGGCAGCCGAAATTGTTCGTTCGGTGCCGGAACTCAGCAACTACCTGGGCATGCAGGCCGGGCCGGCGTCCGACATATCGGACCGTGCGGCTCTGGGGCCGCAGGGCACCTGTACGGACCTTGGCCCCATCGGGGAACTAGGCGCCGGTGAGGCACGCGAATTGAGCTTTGTCATGGATCTCTCAATTGACGCCCCCAACGCGGCCATGAACCAAACTGCCGACGTTGATCTGCTCTTCCTGCTGGAGTCCAAGGACATCGCTCCGCGCAGTGCCTGCGCTGCGGCTCCGGCGGAAACCGGGCCGGGAACAGCGGAACTGCAGACCCTGCCCGGAACGGTGGCTCCGTCGTCGAGCGCATCGAATAATGCGGGCATTGCGGTCAGCCAGGGTGCCGGCACCACGCCGGCAGGGCGCAGTCCCCAAAGCCCTGGTCCGCAGGAACAGCCGTCCCCGGACACCGCACCGGACACAGCACCGGCCACGTCGCCGGATGCTGATCCGGGCATTGTCGCGGCCGGTTTTCAAAGCACCGTGGAACCAATCATCCGTTCGCTCTCCGGTACGCTCCTGATAGCAATGTCTGTGGTTTTCACCGCTGCAGTGGCACTTCGTATACGGAATAGGCGAGCATGACAGAGAAGCAGCTGGGGGCTGCGCCGGGCGAGCAGGGCAGCCCGGAGGCGGGAACGAAGCCCGGATGGTACGGACGGCTGCGCACCCAACCGGGTTTCCGAACGGCGGTTGTGGCGTTTGTGCTTACCGTCGTCCTGGGGATCGGCGGCACCGCGGCGTATGCCTATTGGAGCCAGAGCACGAGCACCGCAATCACGGGAACCACACGGCCCGAGCAGCCGCCCGTGCCTCCGCCGAGCACGCTCCCGGCCAACACAGCGGGACTGACGGCGAAGCCGGCCCTTGCGGCCAGACCCGGCACGCCTTCCGGGCCCGCCTGTGCCGCGCTGCTCAGTGACGAGGAAATGCGCTCACAGGATTTCGCGGATGTCCGGTTCTCCTGGGCAGGGGCAGCAAGCGCCACGAGCTACGTCATTACGGTCAAGGGCACCAACGGCTTTTCCTACGACCAGACCCAAACAGTCAAGACCAAGACAGCCGACTTTCGCTTCGGACGGTTGAAGTCCGATCAGTACGGGAAACCGGTGGGAACATCGTCCCCGTTCTACACCAAGTACACGGTTCGGGTGATGCCGATGGCGGGAACCGTGCCGGGAGATCCGCTGTACTTTACCTACGAGTACGAGCACTACAACAGCAGCAACTGCTATTGGAGTGAACCCACCGGGAACGCACCCGTGGGCAGTGCTGCGCCGCTGGTCTGTGCCGCGCCTGTAACAGTGCGCGGGGCCGGGGGCTACTCCGATCTGCCGGTGAGCTGGGCACGTTCGTCCGGTGCCACCAGCTACTCGGTCACGATGGTGAACGCGGACAGGAGCTACGGCGGAGAACTGTCGGTAACGGGAACACAGGCTGCGTTCCGGGTCATGCGGCCGCTGCCCGAGAATGACGCCGCACCCTATTTCGCCAGGTACACCGTCCGGGTCCAGCCGATGATCGGTGCCGCGGCCGGCGATCCGCTGTACCTCACCTACCAGTGGGGGAAAAACAGCCACGAGTGCTGGTAACGCAGCTGACTGGTTACCGCCCGCCGTCGTCCTCATAAACATCCGGAATCCCGTCGGCGTCCTCGTCGCGGGTTTCCTCTTCCTCGATGCGGCGGTAGATCCGGTTGCGGATCCGCAGCAGGATGGAGGCCAGCAGAGCAGCGGTCACCGAGGCCGCCAGGATTGCCACCTTGGCGTGGTCATTGTGCTCAGTGCCCGGATCGAAGCTGAGGTCATTCACCAGCAGCGACACCGTAAAGCCTATGCCCGCCAAAATGCCGATGCCGGCCAGATCGATCCATTTCACCGTGGCATCAAGCCGCGCCCGGGTGGCGGCGGTGAGGATCCAGGTGGTGGCCAGGATGCCCAGCGGCTTGCCGGCCACCAGCCCGGCCAGGATGCCGAGCGCCACCGGGTCGGTCAGGGCCGAGCCGAGACCGCTGATCCCGCCAATCGCGACGCCGGCGGAAAAGAACGCAAACACCGGAACGGCGAAACCGGCGGAGATTGGCCGGAACCGGTGCTCGAAAATCTCGGCCAGGCCCGGCTTGCCCGGTTCCGGCTGCACGGGTTTGCCGTCGGGGCCGCGGCGCAGCACCGGAATGCAGAAGCCCAGCAGCACGCCGGCAACTGTGGCATGCACCCCCGACGCGTGCATCAGCGCCCACACCACCACCCCGACCGGCAACAGGATCAGCCAGGCGGCCGCGGGATGCGTGGCAAAGATCCGGCGCTTGGACTGCGCCAAAAACAGGAAGAGGGCCAGCGGCACGAGCATGATGCCCAGATAGAGCAGGTGCAGGTCTTCGGTGTAGAAGAACGCGATGATGGTGATGGCCAGCAGATCATCCACCACGGCCAGGGTCAGCAGGAAAATCCGCAGCGCAGAGGGCAGATGCGAGCTGATGACGGCCAGCACGGCCAGGGCAAAGGCGATGTCCGTGGCGGTGGGAATGGCCCAGCCGCGCAGCCCGTCGGATCCGGAGACCACGTTGACCACGGCATAGATCACTGCGGGAACGACGACGCCGCCGGCCGCCGCAGCCACGGGCACAATCGCCTTGCTGAGCTGGCGCAGGTCACCGGCCACGAACTCCCGCTTGAGCTCCAGCCCGACCAGGAAAAAGAAGACGGCGAGCAGGCCGTCAGCGGCCCACTCGCCGACACTGAGCTTTAAATGCCACGGTTCGTAGCCAAACTCGAAATCCCGGATCGTGAAGTAGGAGTCCGACGCCGGTGAATTTGCCCAGACCAGCGCCGCCACCGTGGCGATCAGCAGCAGGATCCCGCCGACCGTTTCCTTGCGCAGGATTTCTCCGATGCGCTGGACTTCCGGATAGCTGGCGCGGCCCAGAATCGTGCTGCCCGCGGCCTTGGGCGGTACGGGCGCGCCGCCGTCGTGCTGATGCTGATGATCCGGTGCCATGGAACTCCTCAGACAGAAAAACGGGATATCCGCATTCTGGCACCGCCCGGCGGGTTTAACCCATCAGCCCCCGGAAACCGACAATGATCGACACCAATCCGAACACCATGGAGGTGGTGACCTTCATCAGGTTCACCGTCAGGTACCGGGTTGGTGCGCCCGTCTCATCGCGGGCCTTCGGGCTCTTGTAGGCCTCGATCAGGTACGGCGGCCAAACGATCAGGGACCACAGGCCGCCAATGATGAGGATGACCGCCAGGGCGGTGGGCAGGACAATGCCGTTATCCACGGATCAGGCCTTGCGGCTTTCGATCCACTTGCCGGCCTGGCCGGCCTGGATGGTCAGGGCCTTGCCGATCATCGGCTCGGCCTGCTTGGCGATCTTGTCGCCCAGGAACGGGATGGAGGAGCTGACCTTGCCATCAACGTCCACGCGGGTGCCTTCGCCGACGGCGACCAGGCGCTGCGTGGCGTTGACCTTCAGCGGAACCCCGCCCACCGACAGGTCAATGCTGGCCTCGCGGGAGCCGTCGGCAGCCGGTGCCGCCCAGTTCTCCTTCTGCGTCACGGTCAAAGTGGCGCCGACAAACTTTTTGGCAATGTCGGGCAGGCGGTCTGTCGGCAGGGTCCGCACGGCGGTAAGGACAAACGCGCCGGCCGTCTCGCCGTCGACGGTCACCGAAACCAGGGAACCGCCCACGTGCTCACTGACGGAGCGCAGGAAATCCTCGTTCGCGAACGTGTCGGTGACTGTCCGGGCGTCGTAGGGCAGGGTGGTCGAGGCGTTCAGGGCCATGGGTCCTCCAGATAAGGGATGTCGGTTTGCCGGCGGTCTGTGCACAGGTGCACAGTTCAACCGGCCCGGAATCATCCTAATCCGCACGGGCCTTCAGCTCCGAAACGGCCCGGCACCCCGGGCAGCGCTGGAGAGCACCAGTACCGGAGCTCGACGGCGTGCGTACTACCGGTGTGTCCGGCATCCTCGGGGCACGAATCTGCTAGCCTTCGAGCGGTTACCACGGGCCAAAGGAGCCCCTCATGCAACGTCATGTCCAATCCGTCTTACCCGCGGTCGTCCTGGGCCTGGCAGTTGCCCTTTGCTCGTGCGGCGGCCCAACCGCTTCCCAGCCTTCAGACACGGCACTTCCCGATAGGTCTTCACCGTCGGCTACAGCAACGCCGGCCGCCTCGCTGCCGACCACCGAGCCGCCGTCCGCCCCGCCGTCGGGTGCGTCCTCCGCGGCGCTGAGTACCTTTTCCGGGTCGTGGGAGGACGTGCAGTACTCCTTCGACCATCCCTCGAACTGGACAGTGGAGGACACAACTGCCGAAGGACAGGGAGCCGGGACGGTGTCGGTCCTGGGCCCGGACGGAACCCAGCTGGCTTCGCTGGGCGTGCTGATTGCGTGGGGCGCGGAGTGCGCGATGGGCGACTGTGAAGGGAATCCTGTCGTTCACTTTGGCGATGTGCCAGGGCAAGCCCCGCTGACACGGTCCGGGCCCTTTGTCGTGCGGTCCCTGGCCATGGATCTGACCGACTCACCAGAGGACAGGTCAAACTACAGCTGGACCGACAACGTGCGGGTTGTTACTTCGCTGTCCTCCAACACCGAGGCGCCGCCCGCCCGCCTGATGCCGGGGCTGATGTATGGGCTGGGACTCGTTGAAACAGGCGTGGTTGCCGGCAACGGCACCACCTACCGCACCGTCCTCTTTACCTCCACCCGTGACTTCGGGACGCTCGGGGAAGCGCAGGCCTATGCCGGGACGGAGGAACATGCCCAGATTCAGGCCATGATTGCTTCCTTCCGGGAGGGCCGGTAAGACTCCGGATCCGGCGGGCCGTTACCGTTCCAAACTCACGCAGGCCACGGCTTTGTCGTCGTCGGTCGCATTCGGGCTCGGGGTCTCGCCGTCGTCAAGGGTGATCAGCAGCGACCGTCCAATGCCGTCGTCGGGCAGGACCCACGGCACGGTGACGCTGGCAGTGGAGCCGCCGGTTTCATCGGTGGTGAAGTCCAGGTCCAGGTCATCCGACTCCTGGCTCCGGGTGTCTTCATACTCCTCGCCTGCATCCGCGGGGGATGCGCCGCACAGGCGCTCACGCAAGCTGGCGTTGAACTCGGTGTTGGGCGCGAAGCCGCGCGCGATCATCTCCAGCGTGGTGTCAGCCTCGGTTTCGGAGATCGTGATGGTGGTGTCCGCTCCATCCGGCACGGCGGAGGAATCATAGCTGCTGGCAATGGCGTTCTCACACCACGGGCCGAAGGTCCCCTGGATGATGCCGCTGGCGATCGGGCTGGGAGTGGTGCTGCCGCACCGCTCCGGGTTCTCCGTTACTCCCGGCACGCCCTGCGCCTCGCAGCTTTCCTGCGCCGCGCTGCCCGGAGACGCGGAAGCGCAGGCCGCAGCCGTGTCCCTGCCGGAAGACTCCGGGCTGGCGGTTGGGTTCGATTCTTCGTTGTCGGCTGAGTACGAGTTGCCCCCGGACTCGTTGTCGTTGTTGCACCCGGTCAGGGCCATCAGCGAGAGGGTAAGCGCGGAAATCAGCAGAAGAATTTTGCGTGCCATGGGCCGATCCTTACGTGGCGTGGGGTCTGCAGCTTGGTGAGTGCCCGTGCCTTTCAAGCGTGGCAGGGGGTCCGGTGAAAATCCATGGGCGGCCCGCGCATTTGGCCGTCCGGGGGATGAGCGGGACTAAAACTCGGCAACTTAGCGGGCGGCGGCATGCCGCGTCACGGGTACGACGGCGACGGCCGGGTTTTTTAGCCGACTGCGGGCCGGGGGCCCCGTCTTCGCTTTCGATAGGCGGCTCCGTAACTTACCGTCTGCGGCACGGCGTTCCGGGGGAGGGGCCGGAATCCGGCGAACGCTGCTGCGCCGCCGGCACAGAGAATCACTCGCACCCATGAGGGGAAGTATGAAAACACGTATTCTCCGCGGAACTGCGCTCGCAGCCGCTGTTGTCCTCACCGCCGGAACCGCCGGACCGGTGTTCGCCGGGCCCGATTCGGTCCGCACTACGGTTACGGATGGCACCGCCTCCACGACGGACGGCGGCGGCAAGGGGCGCCACCCGAGCAAGCCAGGCCACCCAGGCAAGCCGGGTAAACCGGTCAAGCCCGTGAAGGACGAGAGCGCCAAGCTGCGTGCCGCCGTCACCCTCCACAACGTCTTCGACCATCTGGAGGGGCTGCAGGACGCCGCCGATGCCAATGACGGCAACCGTGCTTCCGGCACTCCCGGCTACGAGGCATCCGGGCAGTACATCGAGGACCAGCTGCGCCGGGCCGGCTACAACCCGGTGCGCCAGGACTTCTCCTACGACCAGTTCGAATTGAACAGCGAAGCCCTGGAACAGACCGCGCCAACACCCACGGTCTACACTGCGGGAACCGACTTTTCCACCATGAGCTACTCCGGTTCCGGGGACGTGACGGCGGCTGTTGCCCCGGTGGACCTCATCCTCACCGGCGACCGGACGGTCAACACCTCGGGCTGCGGCGCTGAAGACTTCGCGGGTTTTGCCGCCGGCGACATTGCGCTGATCCAGCGCGGGGGCTGCTCCTTTGAGATTAAGGCGCTCAACGCAGCAGCGGCAGGCGCATCCGGCGTCATCATCTTCAACATGGGCGATGCACCGGGGGAGGACCGAAGCGGGCTGCTCAACGGCACCCTGAGCGACGGGGTGGGCGATGATGAGGTGTCAACCATCCCCGTTGTCGGCGCCACTACCGCTCTGGGGGAGGCACTGGCTGCCGCCGGGGGCGCACAGCTGCGCATGACCGTTGAATCGAACCTGCGGACCATCGAAACCTTCAATATCCTGGCGGACACCCGCGGCGCCGCAGACCGCACCGTCGTCGTCGGCGCCCATATGGACTCCGTGCCGGTGGGCCCGGGAATCAATGACAACGGCAGCGGCAGCGCGGCCATCCTGGAAACCGCCATCCAGCTCGCCCAGTCCACCAAGCGGCAGCCGCTGCAGAACCGGGTCCGCTTTGCCTTCTGGGGCGGGGAGGAGGACGGGCTGCAGGGCTCCAACCACTACGTCTCGCAGCTCGATCAGGCAGGCCTGGACGGCACACTGGCCAACCTGAATTTTGACATGCTGGGCTCGCCCAACCTGGTCCGCTTTGTGTACGACGGCGATGGCTCTGCGTTCCCGGACAGTACCGCTCCGCGGCCGGTCGGTTCGGACGAGATTGAGAGGATCTTCGAAGAATACTTTGCCGGACAGGAGCTGGCCTCGGCTCCCACTGAGTTCAGCGGACGCTCCGACTACTCGGCGTTCATCAACAACGATATTCCGGCCGGCGGGCTGTTCAGCGGTGCCGAGGGCCTCAAGACCGAGGAGGAAGCTGCGCTGTTCGGCGGAACGGCGGGGGAAGCCTACGACCCCTGTTACCACCAGAAATGCGATGACCTCGGGAACATCAACCGCCGCGGACTGGACCAGATGTCCGACGCCGTGGCGCATGCCGTGCTGACCTTCGCCCGGACGGACGCGGACCTGCGCGGCGGCGGCGACGTTCGGTCCAAGCGGCTGGCACCGGCCGGCGTCGACCTGCAATTCCGGGGCGACGAGGCGCTGAGGTAACCGTCGGGCGAAACACGGGCAACGGGCGGGGGAACGTCGGCCTTGAGGCCGGAGGCGGAAGGCCGGGCAGGTTGGCCTTCCGCCTGCTGCTGTCTCCGTTTGGGGTTAATTCGACCGGTTTGGGATTCTGCTGCCACTGCGCAACGGCAGCAGAATCCCTAAACGGCAGCAGAAACCCAAACCGGCAGCAGTAGCCGATCCGGCGCCACTCCGGCCGGGACGTCCGGGACCACCCCAGCCCCCCGGCCAGCCGCATCCGCCGGGAGCGGACGGAGCATTTTCACCCGCTGCGCAGCGGGTACTCTGGAAGAAAAGCCCCGGGGTTCCTTAGTGAACTTCGGGTATTTGCGTTGCTTAGCCACATCCACGTTGCAGCCGCACCGGCTGCGCGCCTCAGCCAAGGAGATTCTCTGCCCATGAGCCTGAACGGACTGCGCGCCGCACTGGCCGAAGACCCGTCCTACGCACGGGTGCGAACCCTCGCATCGCGCACGCCCGAGCAGCGCAGCGAGGATCTGCAGATTGGCGCGCCGCAGGGCATGCGGGCGGCGCTGCTGGCGGAGATGGTGGATGGTCTCGCCGCAGCGGCCGACGGCGCCGGAACCACGAACGCGGGCACGGCACCTCCCGTGGTGCTGGCGATTACCGCGACGGGCCGTGAGGCCGAGGACCTGGCCGCAGCACTGCGCTCCTACCTGCCGCTGGCCGGGATCGAGGAATTCCCCTCGTGGGAGACGCTGCCGCATGAACGGCTCTCTCCGCGCTCGGACACCGTGGGCCGGCGCCTGTCGGTGCTGCGCCGGCTGGCCCATCCCGAAGGCCACCCGATCTCCGTGATCGTGGCCCCGGTACGCGCCGTCGTGCAGCCGCTGGTGGCCGGACTCGGTGACCTGCAGCCGGTTTCCCTGAAGGTGGGGGAGGAGCGCCAGTTCGACGCCGTCGTCAAGCAGCTCTCCGAAGCCGCCTACGCACGGGTGGACATGGTCTCGCACCGCGGTGAGTTCGCCGTGCGAGGCGGCATCCTCGATGTTTTTCCGCCCACCGAGGACCATCCGATCCGCATCGACTTCTTTGGCGACGAGGTGGACTCGATGCGCTGGTTCGCCGTCGCGGACCAGCGCACCCTCACCGGCCCGCACATCACGCATCCCACGGAACTGTATGCACCGCCCTGCCGGGAAATCCTCATCACCCCCTCGGTCATGAGCCGCGCCGCAAAACTGCAGAGCCAGATGCCTGCCGCCGCTGACATGCTGGAAAAGATCGCCGGCGGCATCGCCGTTGAAGGCATGGAGTCCCTGGCCCCGGTGCTGGTGGATGAGATGGTGCCGCTGATGGCCCAGCTGCCCGCCGGATCGCTGTCCGTGGTCGTGGAGCCGGAGAAGGTCCGAGCCCGCGCCCACGACCTGGCCGCCACCAATGAGGAGTTCCTCGCCGCCGCCTGGGCCACCGCCTCCGACGGCGGTGCGGCGCCTTTGGACCTGTCCGCCGGCATCAGTGCGGACCTGGAGGCTGCCAGCTTCCGGTCCCTGGCCGACACCCGCTCCGCAGCGCTGGAGAACTCGGTGGGCTGGTGGTCCATCACCTCCTTCAACCCGGACGACGAGACGGTCCTGGACATCGACACCCTCACCATCAACGCGCGCGAGCCCCGCGGCTACCAGGGCGACGTGGCCGAAATGATGGAGTTCATCGGCTCCCGGGTCCGTGACGCATGGCGTGTCGTCGTGGTCACCGAAGGCCCCGGGCCGGCATCGCGGCTGGCCGAGCTGTTCAAGGACAACGACATCCCGGCCTCGCTCACCGAATCCTTGGACACCGAACCCGTGCCGGGCATCATTTCCATCACCACCGCCAGTGCCGGCCGCGGCTATGTGTTTGACGGGCTCAAGACCGGGCTGCTGACCGAGGCCGATCTGCTGGGCCGGGCCAGCGCCTACTCCACCCGCGACATGCGCAAGATGCCATCGAAGCGGCGCAACGCCGTGGACCCGCTGCAGCTGCACGAAGGCGATTTTGTGGTGCACGAGCAGCACGGTGTCGGCAAGTTTGTGGAGTTGATCCAGCGGGCCACCGGCGCCGGGGCCAGCAAAACCGTGCGCGAATATTTGGTGCTGGAATACGCTCCGGCCAAACGCGGCGGTCCCGGCGACCGGCTGTTTGTCCCCACTGACCAGCTGGACCAGATCACCCGCTACGTCGGCGGGGAAACCCCGGTGCTGTCGAAGATGGGCGGGTCCGACTGGGCCAAGACCAAGTCCCGGGCGCGCAAGGCGGTCAAGGAGATCGCCGGCGAGCTTATCCGGCTCTACTCGGCGCGGATGGCCTCCAGGGGACACGCCTTCGCGAAGGACACCCCGTGGCAGCGCGAGCTGGAGGAGGCATTCCCGTACGTGGAGACGCCCGACCAGCTGACCACCATCAATGAGGTCAAAGCGGACATGGAGAAGGAAGTCCCGATGGACCGCCTGGTCTCCGGCGATGTCGGTTACGGCAAGACCGAGATTGCGGTGCGCGCCGCCTTCAAGGCGGTGCAGGACGGCAAACAGGTGGCGGTGCTGGTGCCCACCACGCTGCTGGCCCAGCAGCATATGGAAACCTTTGGGGAACGCTTCTCCGGTTTCCCGGTCCGGGTGGAATCGCTGTCCCGTTTCCAGACCGCCAAGCAGGCCAAGGAAACCATTGAAGGCGTGAAAAACGGCTCTGTGGACGTGGTGATCGGCACGCATCGGCTGCTGTCGCAGGAGGTCCAGTTCAAGGACCTGGGGCTGGTGATCGTCGATGAGGAGCAGCGGTTCGGCGTCGAGCACAAGGAAGCGCTGAAGAAGATGCGCACCAACGTGGACGTGCTGGCCATGAGTGCCACCCCGATTCCGCGCACCCTGGAGATGTCCCTGACCGGCATCCGCGAAACCTCCACGCTGGCCACGCCGCCGGAGGAGCGGCATCCCGTGCTGACCTACGTTGGCCCGTACACGGACAAGCAGGCCTCGGCTGCGATCCGCCGTGAACTGATGCGCGAAGGACAGGTGTTCTTCGTGCACAACCGGGTATCCTCGATCGACCGCACGGCCGCGCACCTGCAGGAGCTGGTCCCGGAAGCGCGCATCGCCGTCGCACACGGGCAGATGAGCGAGTCCAAGCTGGAGCAGATCATTGTGGACTTCTGGGAGAAGCGCTTTGACGTGCTGGTGTGTACCACCATCATCGAAACCGGCCTGGACATCTCCAATGCCAACACGCTGATTGTGGACCGCGCCGACCACTTTGGCCTGTCCCAGCTGCACCAGCTGCGCGGACGCGTGGGCCGCGGACGCGAACGTGCCTACGCGTACTTCCTGTACCCGTCGGAGAAGCCGCTGGGCGAGGTCGCATTGGAACGGCTTAAGGCCGTTGCCACGCACAACGAGCTTGGCGCCGGTATGCAGCTGGCCATGAAGGACCTCGAGATCCGCGGAGCGGGCAACCTGCTCGGCGGGGAGCAGTCCGGACACATTGCCGGTGTGGGCTTTGACCTTTACATCCGGCTGGTCGGTGAGGCCGTGGCCGACTACCGGGGCGAGGCCGAGGAAAAGGCAGCCGAAATGAAGATCGAGTTGCCTGTCAACGCGCATCTGCCGCATGACTACGTTCCGGGAGAGCGGCTCCGGCTGGAGGCGTACCGCAAGCTGGCGTCGGCCGTCACTTACGAGGCAATCGACGAAGTGCTCGCCGAGCTGGTGGACCGCTACGGCGAGCCGCCGCAGGCCGTGAAGAACCTGATCGAGGTGGCCCGGTTCCGGGTCAACGCTCGTGAGGCAGGCCTCACCGACGTGGCGCTGCAGGGGAACTTCATTAAGTTCGCTCCCGCTGACCTGCCCGAATCCCGGACCATGCGCCTGCAGCGGATGTACCCCGGCGCGCAGGTGAAGCCGGCACTGAACGCTGTGCTTGTTCCCAAGCCGAAGACCGCCCGGATTGGCGGACGGGACCTGGTCGACGCCGAGATCCTGGCCTGGGCGCAGCAGGTCGTGGACGCCGTCTTCAAGGAATAGGCGCGGAACTTGTCGGATAGGGGCGGCGCGCAGGGTGGCGGTTGAGGATTAGCCGGCGCCCTGCGTGAGGGCAACGATCAGGACAGCTACGCACATCAGCGCCGTGGCGACCACTATTCCATATCCGATGCGGCTGATCCGCTGCTGACGTGCCCGGTCCTGGCGCCATTCGCGGCGCGTCATAGTGGTACTCATGGGTTGAATATAGAACGGGCCGGTACCCCGGTTTTAGCGTAATCAGTACGTGCCTTCTCTGCGGGGTCTACTCGTTAAAGCACTCGTCCACGCAACCTGACATGGTTGCGTGGACGAAATCCCTCTGGTGCGTGTTTACTCGCTCGGTACGCGGCCTTCGGCCAGGACCTTGGCGGTGTCCGAGCGTCCCATCAGGAACGGAACAAAGTATGCCAGGGTGCCCAGCGCCAGGCAGATGGCCATCGGCCAGACGTTGTCCAGGGTCAGCCAGGTCAGGGAGTAAAGCCCAACCAGGAAGATCGCGAGGAAGATGACAAAGGTGACGAGGTTGCTGACAAGGTGCCCTTCACCCGAGTGCGTGGGCTGCTTGGACCGTGTTCCTGCCATGGTGTTCTCCGTTTCAAAAAGTTTTCAGTAGCCGGCGGATCAGTAGTCCGACGCGGCGTTCCCACCCTTAACAATAGCGATACCTGAGCTGGCCCCGATACGCGTGGCTCCGGCGTCGATCATTGCCTGCGCGTCTTCGCGCGACCGGACGCCGCCGGAAGCCTTGACTCCCAGGTCCGGACCGACCGTCCGGCGCATCAGTGCGATGTCTTCCACAGTGGCGCCGCCGCCGTTAAAGCCGGTGGAGGTTTTGACGAAATCGGCGCCGGCTTCGACAGCCGCCCGGCAGGCAAGGACCTTCTGCTCGTCCGTAAGCAGGGATGTTTCGATGATGACTTTCAGGATGCCGCCGCCGGTGTGGACCTCATCGGCGACTGCCGCAATGTCCCGAACCAGAGCGTCGTGATCTCCGCGGCGGGCTGCGGCGATGTCGATGACCATGTCGATCTCGTCAGCGCCGTCCTGCAGCGCGCCGCGTGCCTCCACGACCTTCACCTCAGTGGTCGTGGCGCCCAGCGGGAAACCGATGACGGAGCAGGTGAGGACGCCGCTGCCCTTGAGCGCGTTGCGCACGGTGCCGACCCAGAGCGGGTTCACGCAGACGGACTTGAATCCGTATTCGGCTGCTTCGGCGCAGACTTTCAGGATGTCCTCGCGGCTGGCCTCGGGCTTGAGGAGCGTGTGGTCAATGTAGGACGCAATGGGTGTAGACATGCCCACTATCTTGCCACAGGGGAGGATTGTCCCTGAGCGCCGGAAAGACCATCGGAAAGGCCAGTTGCCGGATTAGTGCCGGCTGCGAGAACCGGTGGCCGGGAGGGAGCAGCAGTTTCCTCCCGGCCACAGCTGTCAGCGAGGGTTCGGCCAAATACCGACCAAAGGCTTAGCGATTTCATTTGAATCCACAGCAGCTGCGGAAGCAGGAGCAGCTAGACCGAAGATGGCCATGGACGCGGCGAGCAATACTGTAATGCCTGCTTTTTTCATTATGTTCTCCTGGGGGTGGAATAGGTGTTTAATCGAACAATCTGAAGCATAGTGTGTCTACGCAACCTCGGACTCCGATTCTCCGTTCCGTCGGCGTTCCCTGGAATCCAGAAAGGCTCGACGACATGTTTGATCTCATGTCCGGGCGGGACCCTTGGGTGAGGGTATTCTGATCTTGGACACACGCATAACTTGCGTAAAGAAGGGGCCTTAGGTTTGGAAAACTCCCTAGATTACATGATCAACGAGTACAGTGCTCGGCAATTTTGGGAGCGCCGGGAATACAAAGAGGCCATGGAGCAAGCTGCAGTTGCAGCAGAAAAAGCTCTGGGAACTGGTGATAAGCTCGCATATTTGCGTACTTCGCTCCTAATGGCCGAATGCCAGCTGGAGATGGGGCTTATCCAAGAGTTCGCGATCAGTGCTAAGCAACTTGCCGAAGATCGATCGATTCGTTCTGATCCAGCCATGGAAGCAAGGGCTAAAGCTCTCTATGCAAGGGCTTTACATGCTCTTGGCCTGGTGGGCGAAGCGTTGAGCGTGGCGCAGGAAGCTGCCGCGATTGATGTTCAGGATGGGAGCCCTGAGCAAGGCAATTTTGATACCCATCACGCACTGGTCGCTTCTTTGGCTGAATGCGGTGATCTTTCCGGAGCTTGGGTGGCGGCCCAAGCTATGGAGAGGCTCATTACGCCCCATACTCCCGCACGGACAGCAGGCCTAGCCCACTGGGCGATAGGCAATGTTGCGTTCCTAATGGAAGAGAGGGACTTAGGCGTCAAGCATCATGATCTCGCGAGTGAGATGCTCTCGCCGAGTAATGACGTGAATCTTTGGGCTCTGTTCAATAAGGGATCGGCGCATGTCCGCTTGGACGCCGGCCTGCTGGAACCTTCAACATTGGTGTGCATTGAAAGAGCTGAGCTGGCGATTTCAGTGACGGGTGGAAGTCCAATCGATCAACTGGAAATTGCGCTGGCCCGGGCCCACTGGTTGCTCTTGACGGGTGAACCGCAGGAATCGGTGGATCGCCTGACTGAGATTCTTGAGCAGCGTGATCTCCTGCCAACCCACACGCACGCGGAGACCGAGTACCTCCTGGCGCTAGCGCTCTTCGAACTTGGAAGGCATGAAGATGCATTGGGAGCGGTCCAACACAGCGAAAAAACCTTCATAATCTTAGGCGCTGGCAGGAGAGCGCAAAAAGCTCGCTTATTGATTGACAGCATCGAAGCGCTGAACGGATAATTCGTTGTTCAACGTCCAAGTTATTAGAGACGAATCCGGAAAAACCTAAGACCGCTTCATTGCCTGTATGGTGCGTCGGTGGGGTTCATGAAGACAGCGACGACAATAGTGCAGGCAGCAAACAAATTGTCTGTTCTGGGGGGAAGCATGACGCAGCAGCGATCGACTATGCCAGAGGTGAACAACGCTCTATCCGGCGGGCGCTCAACGGTCCATCCTATCGGGGACCTGTGCACATCAAAGCCAGCCCTGGCTAGCACACTGGAGACGGACCAAATTCCGGAAGTTGCCGCCGCTGCTTCTCCGGCGGTGAGCATTGCGCCGGAGGGGCACGTCCACCTCGTGCTGCCTGCCGGGGAAGTGATCACTGGTTCCATGGCAGCTGCCGCCGCTGCGGAGGTGGAGCGCCTTGCCGGGCGAGGAGAGATGCCGGTGCTGCTGGTTCTCACTGGAGTTGAGGCCATCACCAGGGACGCCCGAACAGTGTTCAGCCGTGCCGGCTCGCTTGCAGCCGTTGCCGTTCTCGGTGTGTCGCCGGTGGACCGGGTCATTGCAAACTTCCTGCTTGGAGGAAACATCCAGCCCTGCCCCACCCGTTACTTTTCCACGGAGTCCGAAGCCCTGGCGTGGTTGAAGCGCAAGCGGAATGCTGCCTGATCCGGCCGTCTCGGCCTTCCAGGTGCCCGACGACGACCGGTTGAGCCAGGTGGTCGAAGGCATTATCCGGATGGCTTCCGGAGATCTGAGCACGTACATCCCGACGTCGAAGGCCCGGGACCAGGTGGATGCCGTGATCACCGGCATCAACCTGCTCGCCGGGGAACTCAGCGAGGTCTACGCCGATTTCGAGGACCGGGTGGAAACCCGCACCCAGGAGCTGCGCGAAGCCCACGAACAGATGCAGCACATGGCCATGACCGACCCCCTGACGGGCGTCGGCAACCGGTCCTCCCTCCGGCAGGCGCTCGACGCGGCCGTAAAGGCCCGGAAGGACGGGGCACCTGGTCCGGCGGTGCTGATGATCGACCTGGACGGGTTCAAGGACATCAACGACAGCTTTGGCCACCACGCCGGAGACCTGGTCCTGATGGAAATCGCTGTTCGGCTCGTGTCGGCGGCGGGACCCGACGCCGATGTCGCGCGTTTGGGCGGGGACGAATTCGCGGTGCTGCTGCCGGTGTCGACCGCGCAGCAGTCCCGGACCACGGCCGTCAGAATCATGGAGGCGCTAAAGCGCCGGATCAAGCTTGACGATCTGGACGTTTGGCCGCGCGCGAGCATCGGCATCCATCAGGCCGCCCCGGCGGAGGACGGCAGCGACATCCTGCTGCGGGCCGACACCGCCATGTATGCGGCGAAGGACGACGCGCAGCAGCGGATCAAGTTCTTCGAACCCGTCATGCTGTACAGCCGCCAGCTGCGCCGGGAAATGGCCGGGGAACTGCGCCACGCCGTCGAGCGCAGTGAGCTGGAGCTTGCGTACCAGCCGGTCGTGGAACTGGACACAGGCGTCGTGCAGGGCGTCGAGGCCCTGGTCCGGTGGAAACATCCGGTCCGCGGGCTGATCATGCCCGACTCCTTCATTCCCCTCGCCGAGGAAACCGGACTCATTGTCGGCATTGGCCGCTGGGTGCTGCGGGCCGCCCTGGAACAGCTGGCCAGCTGGCGGGACAAGCTGCATGTCCACCGGGGCTTCCAGATGCGGGTAAACCTGGCGGCCTCCGAACTGCAGAGCATGGATCTGGTGGATTACGTGCGCCGGGCGCTGCGCGAGACGGGTGTTCCGGCGTCGGCCCTGATCCTGGAGATCACCGAGAGTGCGTTCATTACCGGGGGCGAGGTCGAGACCTATTCGCTGAAGTCCCTCCACGCGCTGGGGGTCGGACTCGAAATCGATGACTTCGGCACCGGATATTCCTCCATCAGCTACCTCCGCAGGCTGCCGGTGGACACAGTCAAGGTGGACCGGTTGCTGATAGCGGACATCAACGACGACGACGGCCAGCTGCGGTTCGTGGATGCCGTCCACAACCTGATCCGGTCCGCCGGCATGGAAGCTGTCTTTGAAGGCATCGAAACCGCCGCGCAGGCCGAGCAGCTGAAAAAAATGGGCTGCTGCAGCGGCCAGGGCTACTATTTCAGCCGCCCACTGCCTCCGGAACAGGTGAGCATCCTCCTGCGGGAGGGAACGACCCTCCCGCAGGCCGGCATCAGCCTTCCCGGATAATTCCTACAGCCCCAGGGCCGCGTTCACATCGGCGAGCACTGCGTCGAGCTGTGCGCGCCCGGCGGCGCGGGCGGCGGGAAGGTCCGCCGCCGACTCGACCGGAACAATCACTTCGAGGTAGCACTTGAGCTTGGGCTCGGTGCCGGATGGTCGGATGATCACGCGGGTGTTGTCCCGGGTCAGGTACAACAGGCCGTCGGTGGGCGGCAGCTCGGCGCTGCCCTGGGACAGGTCCACGGCCTTCTCCACCGGAGATCCGGCGAAGGACACCGGCGGCTCCACGCGCAGCTGCGCCATCATGGAGCCCAGCAGCCCCAGGTCCGAGACCCGGACGGAGAGCTGATCGGTCAGGTGCAGGCCGTGCTGCACCGCAAGATCATCCAGTTCATCAAAGAGGGTGCGGCCGGCGGCCTTCAGGGCCGCAGCCATCTCGGCGACGAGCAGGCCGGCTGAAATCCCGTCCTTGTCGCGGACCATGCCCGGCGCCACGCAGTAACCCAGCGCTTCTTCATATCCGTACGTCAGGTGCGGCACGCGGGAGATCCACTTGAAGCCGGTGAGGGTCTCCACATGGGCGAACCCGGCAGTTTCAGCGATGCGGGCAAGCAGCCGTGAAGACACGATCGAGTTGGCGAAGACAACGCCGCTGCGGGTCTTTTCGCCCCGGACTCTCCAGTGTCCGGAGGCAATCCGGCGGGTCAGGTGCCCGCCCAGCAGGGCGCCGACCTCATCTCCGCGCAGCATCCGCCACTGTCCGTCGGCGGGGTTCTTCGCCGCCACGGCCACGCGGTCGGCGTCCGGGTCGTTCGCGATGACAAGATCGGCATCGTGTTCGACGGCGGTCTCCAGCGCCAGGTCCAGCGCGCCGGGCTCTTCCGGGTTGGGGAAGGCGACGGTGGGGAAGTCCGGGTCCGGCTCCGCCTGCGCGGCCACCGGAATGACCTTGCGGAAGCCGGCGTCCTTGAGCACGGACTTCATGGTTTCCCCGCCGACTCCGTGCAGGGAGGTCAGGACAATCTTCAGGTCCCGCTCCGGAAAACGGTCGCGGGCCACCAGACGGTCCACGGCATTGATGTAGTCCGCAACGATGGACTCCGAAACGTCGGTCCAGCCCTCCGGCGCGGTGTCGATGCTTTTCAGCGGCGTCGAGTAATCGATGCGCGCGGCGATCTCGGCGTCGTACGGCGCGACGATCTGCGCGCCCTTGCCCGGGCCCTTTACAGTGCGCCCTCCCAAGTAGACCTTGTAGCCGTTGTCGGCCGCGGGGTTGTGGCTGGCGGTAACCATCACTCCCGCGTCGGTGTCCAGGGCGCGGACGGCGTAGGCGAGCACCGGCGTTGGCAGCGTGCAGGGAAGCAGGAAGGTTTCGATGCCCGCGGCGCTGAAGACGGCGGCGGTTTCCAGTGCGAACGCATGGGAGTTGTGCCGCGCGTCGTAACCGATCACGGCGCTGGGGGTGTACCGGTCGCCGGAGGTGTCCTGCAGGAAGGACGCGATGCCGGCGGCGGTGCGGCGCACCACCACGCGGTTCATCCGGCGCGGACCGGCGCCCAGGGCGGCCCGCAGGCCGGCGGTGCCAAACTCCAGGGTGCCGGCGAAACGGTCCTCCAGTTCTTCGGCTGCGGCTGCTCCGGCGGCCCCTTCAGCCGTCACGGAGGCGAGGAGTGCACGCAGTTCCGCGGCGGTGGCCGCGTCGGGATCTTCATCGGCCCACATCTGGGCTGCGGTCACGAGCTCGTCAAGCTCGGTGGGATTCAACGTCATGGGGTGTACCTAGGAATCGGGGATGGAGGACGGAACGGCAGCCGGCTACAGCTTGCCGATGATGTCAGCCAGCAGGCGGGAAATCCGTGGTCCGGCTGCAGCACCGGATTCCAGGACCTCGGCATGGCTGAGCGGTTCGGGGCTGATGCCCGCGGCCAGGTTGGTGACCAGGGAGATGCCGAAGACCTCCATGCCGGCGTGCCGGGCGGCGATGGCCTCGAGGGCCGTGGACATGCCCACCAGATCGGCGCCGATGGTCTTGGCGTAGCGGACCTCCGCGGGCGTCTCGTAGTGCGGGCCGGTGAACTGCGCGTACACGCCTTCGTCCAGCGTGGGGTCCACGGTGCGGGCCAGATCCCGCAGTCGGGAGGAGTACAGGTCGGTCAGGTCCACAAACGTGGCCCCTTCCAGCGGGGACGTGGCCGTGAGGTTGAGGTGGTCGCTGATCAGCACCGGCGTGCCGGGCTTCCAGTCCGGATTCAGGCCGCCGCAGCCATTGGTCAGGACCATCACCTTGGCACCGGCAGCCGCTGCGGTGCGCACTCCGTGGACGACGGCGCGGACGCCCTTGCCCTCGTAGTAGTGCGTGCGGGCGCCAAGGACCAGCGCGCGCTTGCCTGACGGCGTCAGCACGGAGCGGATGGTGCCCACGTGCCCCTGAACGGCCGGAGCGGAGAAGCCGGGAATATCGCTCGCATCCAGGGTTGCGGTGGTCTCACCGATCAGTTCGGCGGCTTCGCCCCAGCCGCTGCCGAGGACCAGGGCGATGTCGTGGTTGGGCACGCCTGTTTTCTCGGCAATGTACTTGGCGGCCTGCTGGGCTAGTTCAAAGGGATCGTTGTTCACTGATCCAACCTACCGCGAGTTAGCCTGCTCTGCAGGAGCACGGAACCTCCGGGGTCCGTCCCGGCGTTTGAGCGGCGGGCGGGGATGGGACAGAATGGACAACTGTGACGAGCCAACTTGATTTTACTGCCCGAAAAATTGCCATCCTCGGCGGCGGCCCCGGTGGATACGAAGCCGCGATGGTGGCTGCCTCCCTCGGCGCCGATGTAACCATCGTGGAGCGCGACGGGCTGGGCGGATCAGCCGTGCTGACCGACGTCGTCCCCTCCAAGACCCTGATCGCCACCGCGGACGTGATGACGCGCTTCGCTTCGGCCTCTTCCCTGGGCGTTGATTTCCGCGACAACGGACAGCCCGCGGTGGCCGACCTGAAGATGGTCAACAACCGCCTGCTGGCTCTGGCGAAGGAACAGTCCAACGACATCCGCCGCACGCTGGAGCGGGTGGGCGTGAAGGTCAAGATTGGCGAAGGCCGGTTGCTGGATAACAAGACCATCGAGGTTGTCACCGAGAACGGCACCGAAACGGTTGAGGCGGAGGCGCTGCTGATTTCGGTGGGCGCCCGGCCGCGGGAACTCGAAACGTCAATGCCCGACGGCGAACGCATCTTCACCTGGAAGCAGATTTACAACCTGACCGAGGTTCCCGAGCACCTGATCGTGATCGGCTCCGGCGTCACCGGCGCCGAATTCGCCTCCGCCTACAACGGCCTGGGCACCAAGGTCACCCTGATCTCGAGCCGCGACCGCGTGCTGCCAGGCGAAGACGCAGACGCCGCCGTCGTGCTGGAGGACGTGTTCCAGGCCCGCGGCATGACGGTGCTCAACCGCTCCCGCGCCGAAACCGTGAAGAACACTGGCGACGGCGTGGTGGTCACCCTCGAAGACGGCCGTGTGGTGGAGGGCAGCCACTGCCTCGTGGCTGTGGGCGCGATTCCCAACACCGCCGGCATCGGGCTGGAGGAGGCCGGAGTGGCACTGGACGAGCGCGGCCAGATCAAGGTTGACGGCGTGTCCCGCACCACCGCCTCCAATGTCTACGCCGCGGGGGACTGCACCGGAGTGTTCAACCTGGCATCGGTGGCGGCCATGCAGGGCCGCATCGCTATCGCACACCTGATGGGTGACGGCGTCAAGCCGCTCAAGCTCAAGAACGTCGCCTCAAACATCTTCACCTCGCCCGAAATTGCATCCGTGGGCGTGTCCGAGCAGGAAATCGCTGATGGCCGGTACCAGGGCGACGTTATCAAGCTGTCGCTGCACACTAACGCACGCGCCAAAATGATGGAGGTCAAGGAGGGCTTCGTGAAGATCATTTCGCGCAAGGGCTCCGGCACTGTGATCGGCGGCGTGGTGGTGGGTCCGCGCGCCTCCGAGCTGATCTTCCCGATTGCCATCGCCGTGACGCAGAAGCTGCATGTCGACGACCTGGCGAACACGTTCACCGTGTACCCGTCGCTGACCGGTTCCATTTCCGAGGCAGCGCGCCGGTTGCACGTGCACATGTAGGGCTTTTCCTGTCCGCCCGCCTCCGGGCGGAACCGCCGATTCCCTGGTGGTTCCGTCCGGAGGCGGGATTTTTTTATGCGCTCAAAACGATATCTGTCCACATAGTGGACAGAATGTCCGGATGGTGGACCGGCAGTCCTACGATTGTCGAGAACGTCACTCCCACCTTCCGAAAGACTCCCAAATGTCTACTACGAATCCCTCCACGGATCCGGCACCGGCGCCGGCCAAGGCCAATTCCAAGGGCCGGGTGATCATCGCCAGCCTGGTTGGAACCTCCATTGAGTTCTATGACTTCTACGTCTATGCCACCGCAGCAGTCCTCGTGTTCCCGCGGCTCTTCTTCCCTAACGCCGAGGGCGTCACTGCGCTGCTGAGCTCCTTCGCTGTCTTTGGCGTGGCGTTCATTGCCCGCCCGCTCGGTTCGATCGTGTTTGGGCACTTTGGAGACAAGGTCGGCCGCAAGGGAACCCTGGTGGCGTCGCTGCTGACCATGGGCATCGCAACGTTCCTCATCGGCTGCCTGCCCACCGCCGTCGACGGCTGGACCATCCTGGCCCCGGCCATGCTGGTGGTTCTGCGGTTCGCCCAGGGGCTCGCCCTGGGTGGTGAATGGTCCGGAGCAGCGCTGCTGGCAACTGAGAACGCGCCGTCCAACAAGCGCGCCGTGTGGGGTACCTTCCCGCAGCTGGGTGCGCCAATCGGCTTCATCCTGGCCAACGGCCTGTTCCTGCTGCTGAGCTTCCAGCTGGATGCCGATCAGTTCGACGCCTGGGGCTGGCGCATTCCGTTCCTGGCCAGCGCCGTCATGGTGATCATCGGCCTGTACGTGCGGCTGAAGCTGGTGGAGACCCCGGCCTTCCAGAAGGTTGTGGACTCCGGTGAAGTGAGCAAGCTGCCGCTGAGCCGTGCCTTCAAGTACAGCTGGCGTCCGATGATTGCCGGCACGTTCATCATGCTGGCCACCTACGTGCTGTTCTACCTGATGACCACGTTCACGCTTTCCTACGGCACCGCCGCCAAGAGCGAGGAAGCCGCGCGCGCCGCAGCCGAAAAGGCCGGCAAGGCCTTCGATCCGGAAACCTTCGCCGCCGGCCTGGGCTACGCCCGCAACGACTTCCTGATCATGCTGATCGTCGGTGTCGTGTTCTTCGGAATCTTTACGCTCGTCTCCGGTCCGCTGGCCGAGAAGTTCGGCCGCCGCAAGACGCTGCTGGCCGTGACCGCCGGAATCTTCGTCTTCGGCTTCACCTTCTCGCCGCTGTTCGACGGCGGAACGGTGGGGGTCATGGCCCTGCTGATCATCGGCTTCACGCTGATGGGCCTGACCTTCGGGCCGATGGGCGCCATGCTGCCGGAGCTCTTCCCGACCAACGTGCGCTACACCGGCTCCGCGATCGCTTACAACGTTTCGTCGATCCTCGGTGCCGCCGTGGCCCCGTTCATTGCCGTGGCCCTGTGGCAGGCGGCCGACGGAAGCCCGTGGCTGGTGGGTGTCTATCTCTCCTCGATGGCGGTGCTGACGCTGATCGCACTGTTCGTCACCAAGGACACCAAGGACGTCGACTACACGAACCACTCCAGCTAAGCGTCTCCAGCTCAGCTAACCCCAGTGAGCACAACCCAAACGGCCCGACCCCGGAATGCGGGGATCGGGCCGTTTGGCATTTGCGGGACCGGCTTCGGTCCGGGCGGGGACCTAGTCCAGGATCGAGGCGATCACGGCCCCGGCGGAGACTGTTGCGCCGGGCGAAGCGGTGAGGCCGGTGACCGTGCCGGATTTGTGCGCGGTCAGCGGCTGCTCCATTTTCATGGCTTCGAGTACGACGACGAGATCACCCTCGGCAACCTGCGCGCCTTCCTGGACGGCCACCTTGACGATGGTGCCCTGCATCGGAGACGTCAGGTCATCCCCGGTGGCAGCCGGGTTGGCGCCGCCGCGGGTGCGGGAGGACTTGCGGGCTTTTCCGTTGGCTCCGGCCGCGCGTCCGGACCCGTTGCTTCCGTTTGATCCGCCCAGGCCGGCCGGCAGCACGACGTCGAGCCGCTTGCCGCCCACCTCAACAGTGACGCGCTGGCGGGAGCCGCCGTCGTCGTCGTGCCGTGGGTTCTGCTCACCCGACCAAGCCGGAATCTTGTTGTCGAAATCGGTTTCAATCCAGCGCGTGTGCACTTTGAAGGATCCGGCCGCGGGGGCGAAATCCGGATGTGCCACCACTGCCGCGTGGAACGGCAATACGGTGGGCATGCCGGTGATTTCCATTTCGGCCAGGGCGCGGCGGGCACGCTGCAGCGCCTGCTCTCGCGTGGCGCCGGTGATGATCAGCTTGGCGAGCATCGAATCGAAGTTTCCGCCCACCGTCTCACCGGCTTCGATGCCGGAATCGACGCGGACGCCGGGGCCGGAGGGAACCTTGAAGGTGTCCACCGTTCCGGGGGCGGGCATGAAGCTGCGGCCCGGATCCTCGCCGTTGATGCGGAACTCGAACGAGTGGCCGCGGATCTCGGGATCGCTGTAGCCGAGCTCTTCGCCGCGGGCCAAACGGAACTGCTCACGGACCAGGTCCAGGCCGGTGACTTCCTCGGACACCGGGTGCTCAACCTGCAGCCGAGTGTTCACCTCGAGGAAGGAGATGGTGCCGTCGGTGCCGACCAGGAACTCGCACGTTCCCGCGCCCTGGTAGCCGGCCTCGCGGAGAATCGCTTTGGACGCGGTGTACAGGCGCTCGTTCTGCTCCTCGCTGAGGAAGGGAGCCGGAGCTTCCTCCACAAGCTTCTGGTTGCGGCGCTGCAGCGAGCAGTCGCGGGTGGAGACCACGACGACGTTGCCGTGCGCATCGGCCAGGCACTGGGTTTCGACATGCCGCGGGGCGTCGAGGAAGCGCTCGATGAAGCATTCGCCGCGGCCGAAGGCTGCTGTGGCCTCGCGGACGGCGGACTCGTACATTTCCGGGATTTCATCGCGGGTGCGGGCAACCTTGATGCCGCGGCCGCCGCCGCCGAAGGCAGCCTTGATGGCCAGCGGCAAGCCGTGGGCGTCGGCGAAGTCCAGGACCTCCTGGGCGTTCTTTACCGGATCGGCGGTGCCGGGAACCAGCGGTGCGCCGACCTTCGCGGCGATGTGGCGGGCCCGCACCTTGTCGCCGAGCTGGGAAATGGCGTGCGGGGACGGGCCGATCCAGGTCAGGCCGGCGTCGATGACGCGCTGGGCAAACTCGGCGTTCTCGGAGAGGAAACCGTAGCCCGGGTGAATGGCGTCGGCACCGGACTTGCGGGCGGCGTCGAGAATCTTGCCCATATCCAGGTAGGACTCGGCAGCGGTGCTGCCGCCCAGGGAATAGGCCTCATCGGCGAGGCGGACGTGCAGTGCATCGCGGTCCGGATCGGCGTAGACAGCAACCGATGCCAGGCCCTCGTCGCGCGCCGCGCGGATGACGCGGACCGCGATTTCACCGCGGTTGGCAATCAGGACTTTGGTGATGCTGCGGGTTGGCTGCAGGTGCTGCTGGTCACCGGCGGGCGCGGGGTTGAACTGGCTCATTGAATGCACTGGCTCCTTTTGATCTCTTCGGAGCCTAGCGCGGTTTTGTGGTCTCCGGCCATAATGCGTGCTGTTTGTGCGTGGGAAGAGGCATTTCGTTGTGGGGACCCTACAAGACAGACGCACATTGGAACGGTCTGCGCCGCTGGGGTTTCCGCGCCTTGCAAGCTCGCCGAGTGATCACCTGTACTTGGACCGGGGTGCCTCCAGGCGCAACACGTCAAGCACTGGTGAGGGCCTGAAGGATGGAATATGTGGTTGGCTGTGCGGACAACGTCCGGTACTACCAGAGGAGTGTCATGTCTGAGCGGTCCCCAGCGGTTACCACCATGCGGTTCGGCGTCGCCCTAGGCATAGTCGGCGCGGCGCTGACCATCCTTGGCCCCTTCATCATCAGGAACTTCGGGATGGGGGATCCCTGGGCCTCCACAGCCCAGCTTTGGGGTATTGCGCCGGTGGGCATGGCCGTCACGACGGTCTATTCCCTCCTGGTGCAGCTCTGTGTGCCGTTCTCCGCGGCCCTGGTCGGAGCTTCGTTGGTCATTCGGCACAACGAAAGGTCCCGGAAGGCCGGCAGCAGTGCTCAGGGGCAAACCAGCAGCTCCTGAAACTGCGGCCGGGACCTGTGGATTCCGGCGCCTGTGGACATCGCCTGCAGGCGGCTCGGTTCCGGTGCCTAATAGAGGCATGCCTGCCCGACGCCATCCGCTTCCGCCACCTCTGGCTTTGCCCTTTACCCTGCCGCAGGGGCTGGCTGCAGGATTGAGCCGGGACCGGCTCCGGGGCAGGGACCTTGCCGCAACGAGCCGGGCGATCCGTGTGCCGCTCGGCGTCGAACCCACGCTCACCGAACACTGCAGACCGTACGTTGAGCTCCTCCCCGGAGCAGTGGTCAGCCACACAACCGCAGCCCGGATCCACAACTTACCGCTGCCCGCCCGGCTGGAAGCTGACGCAGCCATTCACCTCTCCAGGGCTCCGTCAGAGGCACCGCCGCGGCGCCGCGGTGTTGAGGGCCACCGGCTTGCGCTTGACGCTTCCGAGGTTGTGCCGGTCGCCGGAGTCTCGGTGACGTCGGTCGAACGGACCTGGCTGGACTTGGCAGCCATGCTCACCGTGGATGAGCTGGTTGTTGCGGGGGACCATATTGTCAGCGAGTCTCGCCGCTCGTTCGGTCCGCCTCGGCGGGCCATTGTTTCCCTCGCGGAACTGACCACCTACGTGGAATCCAAACGGTGGCTGCCGAACCTTCAACGGTCCCGTGCCGCGCTCGGGCTCGTGCGCGTGGGGGTGGACTCGCCGCCGGAATCCCGGCTGCGGCTGCTTCTGCATCACGCCGGACTGCCCGAGTTCGTCCCGAACTTCCCCGTCATGGGCAGGAACAGGCAGCCGGTGGTGTGGACGGATTTGGCCTGCGTGGGGTTTCGCACTTGTCTGGAGTACGACGGTGGACACCACCTGACTCCGGCGCAGCAGTCCAGCGATCATCAGCGGGATCTGGCAACCGCCGAAGCAGGGTGGGTCCAGGTGAAGATTGCCCGGGACGATTTTCGGCGGGGAAGGGAGTTCGTCGTGGCCAAAGTTCGTCGTGGTCTGGCTCTTGGCGGCTGGCGTCCAGAACCTAGCTGATGGAAGTGGGAGAGGGGTCTTCCGGGTGAGGTCTGAATCTATTGTGCAGATCAGAGGCTTTCCCGGAATCCTTCGTGCAGATCAGGGGTGCAAAAGGGCGTTTTCCGGGGTCTTGGTCCCGTTATCTGCACGAAGGATGTGTTGAGGGCCCGTTATCTGCACGAAGGATCGGAACCAGAACCGGAAAACAGATAAAACCAGGGCTACTTCTCCCAGAGGTCCGTAATCTTCACGCCGGCGCTGGCCAGCAGCTCGCGGAGCATCGACACGGAGAGCCCGACGACGGCATGCGGATCGCCGTCGACCTTTTCGATGAAGGCGCCGCCGAGGGAGTCGATCGTGAAGGAACCGGCCACCTGGAGCGGCTCGCCCGTTGCTACGTAGGCATCGATTTCCTCGTCGGTCAGCTTCGCAAAGTGGACCGAAGCGGAGCTGACGCCGCCGAGAGTTGCCCCCGATCCGTCGTCGTCGGTATCCCGGCAGTCCACCAGCCAGTGCCCGGTATGCAGGACGCCCACGTGGCCGCTCATCCGGCGGATCCGTTCGCGGGCAACTTCGGGCTCCCACGGCTTGCCGTGCGCCTCGCCGTCAAACTCAAAGACCGAGTCGCAGCCGATGACCAGGGAGCCGTCAGCCTCGGGCAGGGAGGCCACCGCTTCGGCCTTGGCCCGGGCGAGCAGCAGGGCCGTGTCGTGCGGATCGGTCAGGCCGTATCGGGCGGTCACGGCGTCTTCATCTACGTCGGACACGAGCACGGAATGGGCTATTCCCGCGTTGGTTAGCAGCTTGGTGCGGGCGGGGGAGGCGGAAGCGAGGATCAGGTTCAGGTCAGTCACCTCTCCAGCCTAGTGCGCCCGGGGGAGGGCCCGGACAGCCCGAAGGCCGCCCCGGACATCGGAGCGGCCTTCGAGAGGTGGTGCAGAGAGGTTAGCGCCTGTTGGACGACGGCGCCGGACCGGTTGCGCACGCGCCCCCGGCTGAGCCGGGCAGGTTGATGCCGGCAGCGGACGTTCCGTCCGCAGTGGCCGTCGTTGTTCCGTCAGTGGCGGAACCATCGGCGGCAGGAGCCGAAGCGCCGGCGGAGACCAGCACCGGTGCCTCAACCTCGGAGGAGTCGTCGGCGAACGGGTCGCCGTTGCGCTTGGCGTTGTACATCGCCAGGTCCAGCAGGCCGTTGCGCTTGGCGACGATTGCCGGGACCACGGTCTGTCCGGCCACGTTGACCGCGGTGCGGCCCATGTCCAGGATCGGGTCGATGGAGAGCAGCAGGCCCACGCCGGCCAGCGGAAGGCCCAGGGTGGACAATGTCAGGGTCAGCATGACGACGGCGCCGGTGGTTCCCGCGGTTGCGGCCGAACCCAGCACCGAAACGAGGGCAATCAGCAGGTAATCGGTGAAGCCCAGATCGATTCCGAAGAACTGTGCCACGAAGATCGCGGAGACAGCCGGGTAGATCGAGGCGCAGCCGTCCATCTTGGTGGTGGCGCCCAGTGGCACGGCGAAGGAAGCGTAGGCGCGAGAGACGCCGAGGTTGCGCTCGGTGACCCGCTGGGTCAGCGGCAGAGTGCCCACCGAGGAACGGGAGACGAAGGCCAGCTGGATGGCGGGCCAGGCGCCGGAGAACCACTGGCGGACGGACAGGCCGTGCGCCTTGATCAGTACCGGGTAGACAACAAACAGGACCAGGAACAGGCCCACGTAGATGGTCACGGCAAACATTCCCAGTGAGCCGATGGTGTCCCAGCCGTAAGTGGCCACGGCGGTGCCGATCAGGCCGATGGTGCCGACCGGGGCGAGGCGGATGATCCACCACAGGACCTTCTGGATGACGGCCAGGGCCGAGGCATTCAGGGCCAGGAACGGTTCAGCGGGCTTGCCCACCTTCAGGGCGGCAATGCCGACGGCGATGGCGATGACCAGGATCTGCAGCACATTGAAGCTGATGCTGGTGCTGACGTCACCGCTCTCGGCAACCTTGGAGCTGGCGCCCAGACCGAGGAAGTTGCCCGGCACCAGACCGGTGAGGAATCCGACCCAGCTGCCCTGGCTGCCGGTGAACTCCTTCTCAGGGACGTTTGAGGTGTTGCCCGGCTGCAGGATGACGCCCAGCAGGATGCCGATGACCACACTGATCAGAGCCGTGATCGCGAACCAGAGCAGGGTCTGCCATGCCAGCCGTGCGGCATTGGAGACAGCGCGCAGGTTGGCAATGGAGCTGACGACGGCGGTGAAGATCAGGGGTACGACGGCGGCCTTCAGCAGCGAGACGTAGCTCGTGCCGATGGTGTTCAGGGTTGTGGTCAGCCAGTTGGGCTCGCCGTCGCCGACAGTACCCATGCTCTTGGCCAACAGGCCCAGCAGCAGGCCAGCCACGAGGGCGGCGATGATCTGCGGTCCGAAGGCGGTAACCCACCGGGGCAGCCTGCGGCCGGTGGAGGTCTTGGGGGAGGAAGTCTGTGAGGTCACGGTGAAAATACTAGACCGGGACGCTTACCAGAGAAGATTGCCTATTGCGAAATGTTACGTGGAGCCACCGGCGCGTTCCGCGCCACATAAAGGCAAAACCCCCGGAATGTGGCGGGCAGTGGCCGCACCCCGGGGGTTATTCCCTGGATCACTGTGATGAATGTCCCTTGAGACTGCCGGGGTTACGCGTCCAGCAGCGCCCGCCGAAGGGTGTCCAGGCCTACGGAGCCCAGGGCAAGGGCGCGGGTATGGAAGTCCTTCTGGTCAAAGTCCTCACCCTCACGGCTGCGGACTTCGTCCCGAATCTGTTCCCAGAGCCGCTGGCCCAGCTTGTAGGCGGGAGCCTGCCCGGGCCAGCCGAGGTAGCGGGTGAACTCAAAGTTCAGCTGTCCCTCGGAGATCGCAAGGTTCTGCCGAAGGAACTCATAGCCCTTGTCCGCCGTCCAAGTGCCGGATCCCCAGCGCTCGGGAACCTCCAGCTCCAGATGAACGCCGATGTCGAAGACAACACGGGCGGCACGCATGCGCTGCGCGTCGAGCATGCCCATCTTGTCGCCGGGATCGCTGAGGTAGCCCAGCTCGTCCATCAGCCGCTCGGCGTACAGCGCCCAGCCCTCGCCGTGGCCGGACACCCAGCAGATGTTGCGGCGCCAGTTGTTCAGCAGCCCGCGGGCGGCGGTCGCCGTCGCAATCTGCAGGTGATGGCCGGGAACGCCCTCGTGATAAACGGTGGTGGTTTCCTTCCACGTGGTGAAGGTGTCCTCGCCGGCGGGAACGGACCACCACATGCGGCCCGGGCGGGAGAAATCGTCGCTGGGGCCGGTGTAGTAGATGCCGCCCTCCTGGGTGGGTGCGATCATGCATTCGATCTGCCGCATCGGCCCGTTGATCTCGAAGTGGGTTCCGGCGAGGTCGGCGACGGCGCGGTCGGCGAGGCCCTGCATCCAGGCCTGCAGCTCAGCGGTGCCGTGCAGCTGCCGTTCGGGATCTTCGTCCAGGATGGCCATGGCCTCTTCGACGGTGGCGCCGGGCTTGATCTGCTCGGCAACGGCCTCCTGCTCGGCAATGATGCGGTCCAGTTCCTCCACGCCCCACTGGTAGGTCTCCTCAAGGTCCACGGCCGAGCCCAGGAACAGGCGGGACATCAGGGAGTAGCGTTCCTTGCCCACGGCGTCCTTTTCGGGGGCTGCGGGCAGCAGCTCGGTTTCCAGGAACGCGGCAAGGCTGCGGTAGGCGGCACGGGCTGATTCGGCGCCGGCACGCACCTCCGCCGCCAGGTTCTCCGGAAGGGACTCGCCGCCGGACAGCGCGGCACTGGTGGCATAGTCGTCAAAGAAGCCGCCGTCCTCGGCGTACTTGGCGGTCTGTTCCATCACGATCTGGACCTGGCGGCTTGCCGGCAGCAGGCCGCGCTCCTTGCCGGCCCGCAGTGAAGTGATGTAGCCCGACACGGCGTCGTCAACGTTGTGCAGCCGGCCGCAGATGTTCTGCCAGTCCTCCACCGTGGCAGTGGGCATGAGGTCGAAAATGGAGCGGATTTCCTGAGCGGGGGAGGCAATGTTGTTCAGGTCCGACAGGTTCCAGCCGGACTCGTGGATTTCCAGCGCCAGGCCGAGGCGCTCGTGCATCGCATCGAGGGTAACGCGGTCGACGTCGTCGGCCGGCTGCAGCCCGTCGAGCCGTTCCAGCGTCTCGCGGATGGCTTCGGCTCCTGATTCCTGGCCCGCGGGCGAGTAATCGGCGTAATCGGTCTCATGCCCCGGGATACCCAGGGATGTGGCGAGGGATGGATCCAGCTGCAGCAGAGTCTCGGTGAAGGCATCGGCAACGGCGTCGATGGCGGTCGGCTGGCGGTACTGCGCGCCGGCGAAGGACAGGGGATCTGATGAAGGAGTCTGTTGGGTCACAGGTGAAGCCTAACGCCAACACCGGCTGCACAAAGTTCCCACTGGTCACACAAGTAACCTTCGTCCCGCCGCAGCGCGGGGGTTGCCTGGCGGAATCAGCGGAAACTGCGCCGCCACGACCCCGGTCCGGGCTTGGGTGCAAGGCTGAGCATCCGCCGCCGGTTCCAGGTCCGGCGGGCGGACTCCGGCGTGGCGCCGGTGGAGCCTTCCGCAGCGGAGTTCAGGCCCATGACGACGGCGGTGAGGGCAGCAAGTTCCTCGGCCGACGGATTGCCGCCCAGGACGGAGAACAGCGGCGGCTTCGGTGCGGCCGGCTCCGGGGTCCGGCTCCACGGATCCGGCAGGTCCCAGGCCGTCACAGCGGCATGTTCCCGTGTTTTTTGGCGGGCAGTGATGCCCGCTTGTCCCGAAGCGCCCGCAGCCCGCGGATTAGCTGCAGCCGGGTCTCCGACGGCGCGACGACGGCGTCCACGTAGCCGAGTTCGGCGGCCTGGTACGGGTTCAGCAGCTCTTCCTCGTACTGCGCGATGTAGTCCGCGCGTGCCTGCTCAACGCTTTCACCGGCGTCGGCCGCTGCCTTGAGCTGGCTGCGGTACAGGATGTTCACAGCACCCTGGGCGCCCATCACACCGATCTGGGCAGTGGGCCAGGCCAGGTTCAGGTCCGCGCCGAGCTTCTTGGAGCCCATGACGATGTACGCTCCGCCGTAGGCCTTGCGGGTGATGACAGTGAGCTTGGGGACGGTCGCCTCGGCGTAGGCGTACAGCAGCTTGGCGCCGCGTCGGATGATGCCCTGGAATTCCTGGTCAGTGCCCGGCAGGAACCCCGGAACATCCACAAAGGTGAGGATGGGGATGTTGAAGGCGTCGCAGTTGCGGACAAAACGTGCCGCCTTTTCCGAGGCGGCAATGTCCAGCGTGCCGGCAAACTGCAGGGGCTGGTTGGCGACGATGCCCACGGTGTGGCCCTCGACGCGGCCGTAGCCGATCATGACGTTGGGCGCGTAGAGCGCCTGCATTTCCAGGAAGTGGCCGTCGTCGAGCACCTGCTCGATCACCGCGCGCATGTCGTAGGGCTGGTTCGCGGAATCCGGAATCAGTTCGTCCAGGGCGAGGTCGCCGTCGTTCAGCTCCATGTCCTGCGAGAAAGCAGCCAGGGGAGCCTCGGCCAGGTTGTTCGAAGGCAGGAAGTCCAGCAGCTCGCGGACAAACTCAATGGCGTCCTCCTCATCGGAGGCCAGATACGTGGAGGTGCCCGTGTTGGTGTTGTGCTGCCGGGCGCCGCCGAGGGTTTCCATGTCCACGTCCTCGCCGGTGACGGTCTTGATGACGTCCGGTCCGGTGATGAACATGTGGCTGGTCTTGTCCACCATGACGACATAGTCGGTCAGGGCGGGGGAGTAGGCGGCGCCGCCGGCGGACGGGCCCATGATCAGCGAGATCTGCGGGACCACACCGGAGGCATGGACGTTGTTGCGGAAGATGTCGGCGAACATGGCCAGCGAAGCCACGCCTTCCTGGATGCGGGCTCCGCCGCCGTCGAGGATGCCGACCACGGGGCACCCGTTGCGCAGGGCATACTCCTGGACCTTGACGATCTTCTCGCCGTTGACCTGGCTCAGGGATCCGCCGTAGACCGTGAAGTCCTGGCTGTAGACGGCGATCGGCCGGCCGTCCACTGTGGCGTAGCCGGACACGAGGCCGTCGCCCAGCGGCTTCTTCTTTTCCATGCCGAAGGCTGTGGAGCGGTGGACGGCCAGGGCGTCGAGCTCAACGAAGGATCCGGCGTCCACGAGCATCTCGATACGCTCGCGGGCTGTGTGTTTGCCACGGGCGTGCTGCTTCTCCACCGCTGCGGGGCCGGACGGCATTTCAGCCTGCGCCTGGCGGCGGCGGTACTCAGCGATCTTGCCGGCTGTCGTCTGCAGATCAAGGTCCTGGTCGATGCTCATCTGGTCTCCGGAATGCTGAGTGGATGGGGCGGTTGCTGCGCGTTAAGTAGGAACTGCACAAAGCGCACGGCAACTAGTCCAGTCTAGTGAGGCCTCCTGCCGAGTCCGGGTGTAGGGATCCTACAATTTCGTGCTGGTGTGCTTGGTCGTGGGAGGTGCCGGGGCGGAGGGCGCGTCCGTTCACCGCCCCATGAGGTGTGGACGGGGATGCCGGCGGGGGCTTGTCGAGGCACCTTTGTGAAGGCGCTTTCGCGTAACACTGCGGGGGCCGTGAAAGGATCCTTCCAGCCGCAGCGGGTGCGGTCCTTGGCTGGAGGAGTCTCAGTACGTGTTTGAAACGGACTTTTGGCTGGTGGTCCAGACTGCTGCCCTGGTGACGGCCGGTTTCGGTGTGTGGATCCTCGCGCGGGCCTGCTGGGACTACGCCGGTATGCCCTCCGTGCAGGATGCGTACCTGCAGGCGGTCGAGGACCGGCTGCAGGAGTTGGGTGCGGTGCGCCCCACCGCCGGTGCTGGACTGCGGACGGTTACGGTCAGCGGCGGGTCACCGCCGGTCGGCTTCCTCAGGGGATCGGCTGGATCCCTTGGGCGGAAGGAAGCAGAGTATCTTCGCCGAACCCGGCGCACCCTGCGGTCACGGCCGTCGCCGGCGGAGCGTGCAGCCTCGCAGCGGGCGCTGCTTGAGCTGCTGCGCCGCCCCGACCTGAGTCCAAACGGGCGGCAGGTTACCGAGGAGGCGATCTCGGGCGTCGTGGATGCCGTCGCCGCCGCCGGCTCTGTCCTGGAGCTTGCCCGCACCCGGAAAGTGCTGCAGCTTGCCGCCGGCAAGCTGCTGCGCCGCGAGGTGCCACGGCGTTTTCTCGCGGCCTTCCTGCCGGGGATGGCAAGGTACCTGGATTTTATCGGCCGCGGAAGCTCGCTCGGCCTGGCGGTTGGCGTTCTGCTGGCCGGAGGGCTGGCCGGCAACGCCAACCTGGTGGGTGCCCTGACCTCGGTGTGCGGGGTGGCCGGCGCAGCCGTTTTTACCCTCACCGTGATCCGTTGTGAATCCCGGTCCTGGCCCGCAGGGGAATCCGGGCTGTGGCTTCGGGCGGCACGCCGTTTTCCCCAGGGCTTCTTTCTGCTGCGGCTGGCACTGACAACAGCTGCGGTGCTGCTTGCCGTGTATCTCGTGCGGAGCTAGCGGGCGCAGGATCCGCCGCCCGCCCATCGGCACGGGGCAGCAATAACAGCTCCTGTGCCGCAGGACCCAACGGATGTGGAAACACGATGTTACTGGTCAGTAACATAAGTGCCGGAGATGTATTAGCCTGTTCCCATGACTTCTCTCACACCTGATGCTCAGACCCGTTCACTCGCCGGCCGCACCATCCTGATGTCCGGCGGCAGCCGCGGCATTGGGCTGGCCATAGCTCTGCGCGCTGCGGCCGACGGAGCGAATATCGCGATCATGGCCAAAACGGCCGAGCCACACCCGAAGCTGCAGGGCACGGTCTACACCGCGGCCGAGCAGCTGGAGGCAGCCGGAGGCAAGGCCCTGCCGATCATCGGTGACGTGCGCAACGACGACGACGTCGCCCGCGCCGTGGCGGAAACCGTGGAGCGTTTCGGGGGCATCGACATCGTGGTCAACAATGCCTCCGCCATCGACCTGCGGAACACCGATGACGTCACGATGAAGAGCTATGACCTGATGGCGGACATTAACGTCCGCGGCACGTTCATGCTCTCGAAATTCTCCCTCGACGCCCTGCGCCGGTCCGAAAACCCGCACATCCTCACGCTTTCCCCTCCGCTGAACCTCGATCCGAAGTGGGCCGGCTCCTACTTGGCCTACACCATGGCCAAGTACGGGATGTCCCTGACGACCCTCGGGCTCGCGGAAGAACTGAAGAACGACGGCATTGCCGTGAACTCGCTCTGGCCCGTTACCGCGATCGACACCGCTGCCATCCGTAACCTCGGCGGCGAAACGATGGCTGCCGCCTCGCGCAGCACCGACATCATGGCCGATGCCGCCCATGCCATCCTGACCCGCCCCAGCCGCGGGGCGACCGGCAACTTCTACACGGACGAACAGGTGCTGACCGAAGAGGGCGTCACCGACTTCCGTCCGTACAGCCTCGGTGCGCCGGAGGACAAATTGATGCAGGACTTCTTCCTCTAACGGGGATGCTTCGCCGGAGGCGGCCGGAATCACCGGCTCCCTCCGGTTCCGATGCCCGCGGAGCCTGTAATGTCCGGCACCCCGCGTAAGATCGGAAGCATGCATTTGCGTTACTCCAGCATGGAAAGACCAGGGCTCGACCAAGAGCGCCTGAGGGATGCCCTCGTGGCGCCGCAGGGACCCCTGTCCCGACTGGATGTAGTGACCGAAACCGGATCCACGAACTCGGACCTGGCTGATGAGGCGCGGCTGCGCCCGTTGGACGTTCCGGACCTCTCAGTCCTGACCGCTGAAATGCAGACCGCCGGCAAGGGGCGGCTGGGCCGCACCTGGGTGGCCCCGCCGCGCTCGTCGCTGTTTGTCAGTGTTCTGCTCCGGCCGGTCAACTCCGCCGGCAGGCCCCTGCCCACGCAGTCCTACGGTTGGCTGTCCCTTCTTGCCGCCCTCGCACTGTCCGAGTCAGTGGCCCGCCGCACGGGCGTCGAAGCCCGCCTGAAGTGGCCCAACGACGTCATGGTGGACGGACGCAAGCTCGCCGGTGTCCTGGCCCAGCTCGTGATGGACTCCAGCGGCGCTCCACCGGCCGTCGTCGTCGGCGCCGGCATGAACGTCTCGCTGACAGACGAAGACCTGCCTGTTCCCACAGCCACCTCCCTGCTGATGGAATATGCCGCCACCACTGACCGCAACATCCTCCTTGAGGACTATCTGCGCGAACTCGCCGCGAAATACCATGAGTTCCGTGCCGTTGACGGCGACGCCTCCGCGGCTTGGACGGATGGGACCTCGCTGCTGGAAAAAATCACGTCGCGCATGGTCACCCTGGGCCAGGAAGTCCGGGCTGAGCTTCCCGGAGGAAAGACCCTGGCGGGGCGGGCCGTGGCTTTGGACGCCTACGGATCGCTGATCCTCGTCGACGAACTCGGCGGGCGCCATGCGGTCGTGGCGGGCGACGTGGTCCATCTGCGCCCCGTGCAGGCGTGAGCATCCGGCTGAAACTGGCGCCGGGGGAACGGATCATCGTGGCCAGCAGGCCGCACGCCCGCCAGCTGGTGTGGCCTGTTGTCCTGGCAGTGCTGATCTGTGCCGCCGCCGGGTTCGGCTACGGCTATCTCGATCGTGACTCCCTTCCCGGGCAGGTCGCCGACTGGCACACTTACCTGCAGGCCGCCGTCGTCGCCGTCGCCTTGGTCCTGCTGGCCCGGTTCAGCATGCCGCCGGTGCTGCGCTGGGCCTCCGCCCGGTACATCGTGACGAACCGCCGCCTGATTCACCGGCAGGGGGTGCTGCGCCGGCGCGAACGCGAACTGGCGCTGGCCTCGGTCTTTCAGCTGGAGGCATGGCAGACCGTTGCAGACCGCATGCAGCGCTCGGGGACACTGGCGGTGGACGTCGGCTATGACCGGGTGGTCCACTACGAACACGTTCCCGAGGTCCACAAGTTCAAGGCCATTGTGCTGGCCGCCATAGAAGAGCTGCCGCTGACCGCCATGTTTGATGGTGTAGATATTGAAGGAGATGGGGATTACGACTACGAAGGGAGGGGAAATGAGTGAGGAACGCCGCGACGCTGACCCGACAGCGGATCCTGAGCCCATGACCCTGTCCATGCCCACCGTTTCTCCCCGGGTCCAGCCCCCAGCCGACGGATCGCCGTCCTCGGCGGCCATCGACCGTGAGGACGTGCGCAGGCTCGAAGCCCAGCTGATCGGCGGCCCGCGAACCCTCAAGCGGCGCGAGGCGGCAGCCGAAGCGGGGGTCTCACTGCTCTCGGCCCGCAAGCTGTGGCGGGCCATGGGTTTTCCCAATCTTGACGACGACGCCGTATTTTTCACCGAGCAGGACCGCGAAGCCCTGACCACCGTGATCGAACTGGTCCGCGACGAGCAGCTGACCGAAGAAGCGGCCATTTCCATCATGCGGTCCATCGGGCAGATGACGGACCGCATGGTCGTGTGGCAGGTTGAAGCCCTGGTGGAGGAAATGGTTGTCCAGCGCGGCATTCCGGACGCCGAGGCCAGAAAAGCGCTGGTGGCCGCCCTCCCGGCACTGATCGAACCGCTGGAAAAGACGCTCGTGTATGCCTGGAAACGGCAGATGAACTCTGCTGTGCAGCGGTTGGCGCTGCGGGCTGAGGCCGGACTGGCGAGCCACGACGGATCCGCCTCCGACGACAATCCGCTCCCGCTGGCCCGCGCCGTCGGCTTCGCGGATCTGGTGTCCTACACCTCGCTGTCGCGCCAAATGAATGAAAAGACCCTGGCCCAAATGGTGCAGCGCTTCGAGCACAAGTGCGCTGAGATCATTTCGGTGGGTGGCGGCAGGCTCGTGAAGACCATCGGCGATGAAGTGCTGTTCAACGCTGAGACCCCGGAAGCGGGTGCTGAGATTTCGCTGGCCCTGGCTAAGGCATTCACCGAGGATGAGCTGTTGCCGGCCGCCCGCGTTTCCCTGGTTTGGGGAAGGGTCCTGTCACGGCTTGGCGACATTTACGGACCCACCGTGAACCTTGCCTCAAGGCTGACTTCGCTGGCGGAACCGGGCACGGTCCTGACGGATGCCTCGACGGCAGCTGCCCTGCGCAACAATGATCGGTTTGTGCTCATTCCGCACCAACCGCGCAACGTCCGAGGGTTCGGGGAAATCCATCCTGTGACTCTGGCCCGGGGAACGGGCCCGGGACTAATCCTCGATTGATCCTTCCGGGCGGTCCGGCGGTCCGGCTGTCCCGGTGATCCGGACATCCGGGTCCCGGGGGCAGTGCCAGGGAGGCTTGCCACCCGGCATGGGGCATAGGTGCGGCGCATTCCGCTAGGGTAAGCAGGAGAAATGCGTAATATGTGTCACTACTGTGAACCACCACAGCGGGCAGCTTTCCGGATAGGGCGTGAATGAACTCCGACGAAACGACATCCCCGGACCTGGAGGTCCGTGCCGTCTTTGGCTACGCCTCCGACCGCGGCCTTCGCCGTGACCAGAATGAAGACTCGCTGATCGCCGCGGATCCGGTCTTTGCCGTCGCGGACGGCATGGGAGGCCACGAAGCCGGGGAAGTGGCCAGCAGCATTTGCGTCCGCACACTGGGTGACGCGCCTTTTGTGGGGGAGCACCTGCCCTGCGTCAGTGCTTCGGATCTCCGGCTCCTGCTCCGCGAGGCCGACGACAGGATCCGGGAAGCGACCGGCGGCCGCGCCGGAACCACGCTGACCGGAGCCGTCCTTGTCCGTGATGATGCCGCCCGGCCGTGTTGGCTGGTCTTCAACGTGGGCGATTCCCGGACCTACCGCCTGACCAACGGCGTGCTGGAACAGATCACCGTGGACCACAGCGAGGTTCAGGAACTGGTGGATATGGGCCAGATTACGCCGGATGAAGCGTTGATCCACCCCCGCCGCCACGTGGTTACCCGCGCCCTGGGAACCGGAAGCGATACCGAAGCCGATTACTGGCTGATTCCGGTGGAACCCGGCGACCGGTTGCTGGTGTGCTCCGACGGGTTGACCGGTGAGGTCAGCGACGGGCAACTGCAGCAGATGCTCACCTCCATCGCCAATCCCCAGGATGCCTGCGCTTCCATGGTGGAGGCGGCGCTGCGTTCGGGTGGCCGCGACAACGTCACCGTTCTGGTCGTCGATGTTGAGGGCTCTTTTCAAGGCAGCGTGCCGGCCGCTGCAACGGTTCCCGGCTTAGGCGACACCGAACCAGCCCCAGGTAACTCAGACTCGTGACACCTGGTCCGTCCAGCCCTCAGCGGCCCCGCTCCCTCTAGGGAAGCCCGGGGCGTGGCTGGCAGGCCGCAGGTGGTTAATCCGTGGCTACCTGTGGTTCTCCCGAATCAAGAGCCTGCGGGAATTCGGCTCTCGTCGTCGTTGTGGAACAGCTGGAGCACCTGGACGGGCCTGCCCGGCTGCACCAGTTGGGCGCGTCCCGGGGGCAGCGTGCGGGCCCTGACACCATTAATCAGCGTTCCTTCAGCGCGGTCTCCGGACAGGATCAGGGCAGCGCTGCCGGAATCCCGCAGGGAACTGAAAAACGCCTCGTACATGCCGCGGCTGGCTCCACGGACTCTCCGGGACAGGACCGCGTGCAGGCCGATTTCCGGTGCCAGCGGCAGGAACGGCGTCAGCCGGCTCAGCGGTGACGCTCCTCCGGCGGTCAGGACGTCGTAGTCGTCGATGACGAGCACGATGCGCGGCAGGCCCGCCAGCTCTTCCGGTGCTGCCGTGCTGCGTTTCTGCAGTTCCCCGGCGACAGCGGCGGCGAGCTGGTCAGCCAACGCGGCGCTGGTGGCGTAGCCGCCGAGCGAATCGCCCGGGACTTCGCCGGCCAGGCTGCGGCGCGGATCGAAGACCGCGAAGACGACGTCCTGGGGCCGGTGCTGCCCGAGGACCCGGCGGATCACCGACCGCATGACGTTCGTCTTGCCGGAGCCATCGTCTCCCATGATCAGCAGGTGCCGTTCCCGGCCGTGCAGATCCAGGATTTCCGTCCCCAAGTCGCTTTCCCGGAGACCCAGCGGCACGGCTGCCGCAGCGTCGGGGGTGGGAGCAGCGGCGGCGGAGACCATCGCCGGAAGAACCCTGACCTGCATTGCCCGTTCCGTTGTGGACGCAGCCACCGCACTCACCAGTTCGCGCAGGCCCTCGGTGGCCGAACCGCCGTCGGACTTTGAATCAAGCCGCGGCAGGGCGAAGTGTCCCTGCAGCTTTCGGTCCATGAGCGCCCGGCCCGGGCTGTCCGTGCTCACCGCCTCGGCGAGTTTGCGCCCGTGGGCTGATTCGCCCGGATCGGCGAGCCTGAGTTCGATGCGGTTGCCGAAGAAACTCTGCTGGGAGATCCGGATCTCATTCATCCGCGAGCAGGTGGCGATCACATGGATGCCGTACCCGGCGCCCCGGCTGATCAGCGTGTGGACCGCTTTTTCAATGTCCTCGAACTCATCGCTGAGCTGCCCGTATCCGTCCAAAACCAGCACGATGTCAGCGCTGGGCAACTCGGGGATTTCCCCGGCCGCACACCGCCGGCGCAGCGTCGGAAGGGAATCCACCTGATACTTTTCGAACACGTGCTCGCGGTGGGCGAGCATGCTTAGGAGCTCGTCCACGGTCCGGCGCACCACTTCGCGGTTTGTCCGCACCGCCACCCCGCCCACCTGCGGCAGCCCATCCAGCGGCAGCAGGCTGCTGCCGAGCAGGTCAATGGCATAGACACCCACCTCAGCCGGGCTGTGCGTCAGCGCCAGGGCCGCCACTATGGTGCGCAGGGCGGTGCTCTTTCCGGTCTGCGGCCCGCCAACGATGGCCGCGTTGCCGCCGTTTGCGGTTAAATTCAGTTCCCATATTCCCTGCCACTGCTTGGCCGGATCATCCAGCAAACCGACCGGGACCCGCAGTGATCCGCCGCTGGCGAGCCTCAGCCCTTTAACCCGGGTCAGTCCGCCGGCTGCCTGGTCCAGGGAGATTCCCCGCGGCAGCGGCGGCAGCCAGATGGGAGCCACTGCACGCGGAAAGGTGGAGAGGGTGGCCATGAGCGTGGACAGGACCGTGGGCCCGGTGGTGCGTTTGGAGGACGGGGTGGACGACGGCGCAGATGCGGCAACGCCGGGCCCGGTTCCCGTTCCGGCGTCGGAGTTCCCGGCAGCGGCTGGAACCGTCAGGGAAGCCGCGTAGCGCGGAACCGGCAGGACAAGGGGAGAATCGTCTGTTCCGTCCGGTTCGTCGGCCTGCTGTGCGGACTCCAGCGGACCGGACACGTACCCGGCCTTGAACCGGGTATACGTTGTGGTGTCCACCTTCAGGTAGCCGAACCCGGGCACCGGCGGCAGATGGAAGGCATCGGGGGTGTCCAGGACAGTTCGGGATTCCGCTTCGGAGAGGGTGCGCAGTCCAATCCGATAACTGAGGTAGGTGTCCAGTCCGCGCAGCTTTCCGCCTTCAATCCGCTGGCTGGAGAGCAACAGGTGTACCCCGATTGAGCGGCCGATGCGGCCGATGGAGAGGAACAACTCGATGAAATCGGGGCGGGCTGTCAGCAGTTCGCCGAACTCGTCAATGATCACCACCAGGTGAGGCAGGGGCGCCAGGTCGCGGCCGGCGGCTTTCAGTTCCTGCCGGTGCAGCTGATAGTCGGTGATGTTGGCCAGGTTACCGGCTGCCTTGAGCACCTCCTGGCGCCTTTGGATCTCCCCGGCGAGGCTTGCATAGACGCGCTCTATCAGGCTGACGTCGTCGGACAGGTTGGTGATGACACCGGCTACCTGCGGTGCGGAGGCAAATGGTGCGAAGGTGGCCCCTCCCTTGTAATCCACCAGCACCATGGCCAGGACCTCGGGGGAGTGGGTGGCCAGCAGCCCCACGACCATGCTGCGCAGCATCTCCGATTTGCCCGAGCCGGTGGCACCCACGCAGAGACCGTGCGGCCCGTGGCCGAACTGTGCCGACTCCTTCAGGTCCAGCAGCGTCGGCCGGCCGCGGTCATCGGGGCCCAGCGGCACCCGAAGGAAATCGACTTCGCCGCGGGGCTTCCACAGCCGCCGGATGTCCGCCGCATCCAGGTTGGCCGATAGCCCCAGCATTTCAAGGAAACCCTGGGCATTCTCGGCGGTGTCGTGTTCAAGGGAGTCAGGTGCCAGCCGCAGGGGAGCCTGTTCCCGGGCCAGGGCCTGGGCCAGCGGCACGGGGATGGTATCCAGGTTGCCGTATTCGACGGTGGGACTGACCGGGTCCGCGCGGTAGTTTTCCAGCAGGAACCCTCCGCCGGGCTCCTCGCTGATGCGCACCGCCACCTCGCCCGGTTCCTGCTCCCGGTCGGCGACGAGAAAGAGCGTCGTGATGCCCAGCGACGCGGCGGAGGCCTGTTGGTCCGGCAGCTGCAGCTCCTCCGGCAGCAGGCCGTACGAGTCACTGAGCACCAACAGCCGGGGGAGTGAGGTGCCCACGCCGCCGCGCAGGAAGTTCTTTCGGGATTCCGCGGCCAGGGAAGAGCGGAGATCCAGATCCTCGGCGAGGACCTCTGCCAATGCAGCGGCTGAGGGAGCGAGCCGGCGGACCGGCCCGGTGTGATGCACATTCTTTTGGTCCGCCAAATGCGGCAGCCACGTTGTCCACTCCCAATCGTCCCGCCGATCCTCCGGAAGAATCATGGCCAGGCGAAGATCCTCGGGGGAATGGAATGCTGTGCCTTCAGTCAGCAGGAGCCGCGCGACTGTGGTCACAAACCTGCGCGAACCCACCACTGACACGTTGCCGGCGCAGTCCAGCGGCACGGTGAGCGGCAGCTCGGGGCTGGACTCGTAACGGCGTTTGAGGATTTCCAGTTCGGTGGTCATGAAAGCGTCCGTCTGGGCGAGCGCCGATCCGGCATTCATGATGTTGATGTCGCGGTTGCGGCGCGGACCGGTGCCGATCCGCACGTGCAGGAAATCCTCGTTGGTGCGGCGGCGTTCCCAGATCCGCCGCGGGTTGCGGAGGATGTCGAAGAGCGCATCCGGCGGCGGACTGGCGGCGCGGGCCACGGCAAGGGCCGCAAGCTCGTCGGCTCGAAGGGTGGCCCGTGAGCGCTCCAAGTACTCCAAATAATTTTCCCGCTGCTCCCGGCGCTGCTTTCCCTGTCGGCCCCGCTGGCTGAGCATCATGATTACCGACGCGATGATGGTGACGACCATCATCAGCGCTCCCACGGCTGCCAGGGGAGATCCGCGGAAGAGCATCATGACCGTCATCGAGACCCCAGCCCCCAGAAGGGGAACGAGGGACATCATGTTCATGCCGGTCTTGCCGCCTTCGAGCGGCGGAGGTGCGTCGAGGGTGAAGGCCTCCATGGTTCGGGCGGGGGCGGTGGTGCGCGCGGGCCGGTGCAGGATTCTCGTGCTCATGCGTGTGCGTTTCGACGGGTTGGCTGATGTGCCGCCGGCTGCGGCATGGGGCTGGGTATGGCCGCGGACAGGACCCGTGATGCCACAGTTACAGCTTCGAGGCGTGAGCGCCGGGATAAGAGGGAGGGACTCACTTCAACGCCGGCGGCCAGATGCCGGTCATGGCCCAACGCGATGGCCGGCGCACCGGCGCGGCTTAGCCTGCCGGCCTCCCGTGACGCGCTGAAAGTCCTGTCGGACGGGGGCTGGACCACCAGAACCAGCAGGGGAGTGCCGGCGAACAGGGGATTGCCCCGCCATGCGGCAGCGTATTCCAGCGCGTCCTCCAAGCCGGCAACGCTGGCCGGCGTCACGAAGACAGCAACATGTGAGTGGCTGGCCGCCCACCGCGTGGCAGGATCGGTCAGCCCTGTGCTGCAGTCGAAGATGGTGATGGGACAGTAGCGGGAGATATTCCGGGCCATCCGGGAAACGCCGTCGGGCACTTCCAGCGGAATGTTCTGCCCGGGGTGGTCCTGGTCCTGTCCAGTGTGGCCCTCTCCGGGCCGGAGGGAGAGGGAACCGGCTCCGCCGCCCGGAGTCCAATCCGGCGAATGCGGCCCTGCGGGAGTCCAAACGTGAGCGGCGGACGCTTCCGTCCCACCGGCTCCACTGATATCCGTGACCCGGCGCCGCCCGGCTACCAGCAGGTTTCCCGGCTCCGCCACGGCGAGGAGCGCTGTGAGCCCGCGCAGCGAATCGGGAGTTCCCGCCTGGAGCCGGGCGGCTGCACTCTCCAAGGGCGGCGCATGGGGAACTCCGAGGCGCAGCCCAAGAGTTCCGGTTCCAGGAGCGAGGTCGACGGCGGCGACGGTGTCGGCGCGCATGGCCGCATAGATCCGCGCCAGCAGTGCGGCGACCGTGGTTTTGCCGGCTCCGCCGCGGGTGCCCACCAAGGCGATGCGGCGCCCTGTGGTCACCGGCAGCTGGGTTCCCGCGGCTTGTTCCGCCAAGCGCTGCGGATAGTCGTCGCCGCGGAAGAGATCGGCGGAACCGGTCAGGAGGCGGTGCAGGGGCGATTGCGCCGGACGGGTCCGCAGCGCACGCCGCATCAGCTGCGGAGCGGACTCAAAGCCTTCGGCGGAGTCCTTCGCCGGGTCGCCGTACGCCTCGGGTGGAAGTGGGTTGAAGACCCCGCTCATCTAAAAGCTCCCCAGCAGCTGGGCGAAGACACCAAATAGCCCGGCAGTCAGCGGAATCGACGCCAGAATGGCCACTGATTCCATTCGTTTGGCCACCAGTCGGAAGCGGGCAAGCGTGTGGTCCGGAAACACGAGGGTCAGCGCCGCGGCAGCGGAAACCGCGGTTCCCAGGACAGCAAGACCCACCACCCAAGGCTGACCGGGGAGGAACCGCAGCGCTGCCAGCGCTGCGGCGCTGAGGCCCACGGCGACAGCCAGATACAGGGCGGTTCGCTGTGCCGCCAGCGGAAAGGACCGGGTGCGCAGGAAAACCGCCAGCGTCAGTGCCAGGAGCAGGGGAAGCGTCCACCGTTGGCTGTCGGTGTCAGTGCCCAGCAGCCACAGGCCGGGCGCAAGGGAACATGCAGCGGCAACTGTTCCGAGGGTCAGGCTGCGGTGAGCCGCTGCGATCGCCTCCACGGCATTGCCGCGTGCGACGGAACCGCCCTTGGCGCGCTGATCATCCAGCGTGGCAAGTCCGGATGAGGCCAGGGCCAGTTTGGGCAGCAGCCCCAGGAGCAGCAGGCTCGCCGGCGCCGCGATGGCCGCGGCTCGAACGGAATCGCCGGTGAACGCGCCGGCGGCAGTCCACCATCCGGCGGCCAGGGCCAGCGTGGCGGCGCCGCTAAACCAGGCGCGGGGTTGGGCGGCACCTGCTGCGAAAGCGGCCAGAGTCAGGACGGACAGCCCCGCCACAGCCATGACGGCCGGTGCAAGACGTTCCGGCACGCCGTCGTACAGGTGGACAGCTCCGCCCAGACCGGTCAGCCAGCCGGCCGCAAGAAACGTTGAGCCGATGGGCGAGCGGCGCGGACGAAGGTTTGCCGCGCACCCTGCGGCCAGCCCGAGCAGGGACAGCAGGAACAGCATCCACCAGGCCGCTTCCGGTTCCAGGAAGGACAGCATGATCTCCGCCCCCGCCCAGAATCCGGCCGCAGCGAAGGCTCCCGCCGTGAGGTCCCGCCAGCGGCGGTCCCACCGGCCGGCAACAGTTTCCGTCTCCCCGACCACCAAATCATTGACGTCGTACACGACTGCCGCGGGAGGGGCTTCGGAAGCATTGCACAGCAGTAAAGAAGTTCCGTCCATGACGCCGGACTGGTTTAGTGAAGCATCGGCGCTCAGTTCCGTGCCGTCGGCCGATACCAGGACCTTGGCGGCGACCGCCTCGGCGGGCTGGTCCTCCAGGATGTTCAGCACCTGCGGCAGGAGCAGGCCCACGGGTTGGTGGGAGGGCAGCAGCAGATCAACATGGGTGCGTGGGCCAACCAGTGTGACCCGGGTGAAGGCGTGGGCCATATCGCTATGCACCTGCCGGGTACCCATGCGGAACGCTTACCGCGGCGGGGGCCGGGGATTGTTCCTGTTTGGTGCGGTTCTCGGCCAGCAGGTTGCTGACGAAGGAGTATCCGACGCAGACGGTGGCGATGACCGCGGCGGCTGCGAAGCTGAGGATAAACAGCCGCATGCTGTCCATCCAGCGCCGCTCATGGGGATTCTCCCCGAAGAGCAGGGCGGTCAGCAGCCGATGCCGGCGCACGGTGACGGACTCGATGAGCTGGTTGTCATAGTCGCTGGCCATTGAGGTCCCCTCGCCCTTTGGACACGTTGCGTACATCCTTGCACCGGCGGCTCTGTCCCGCCCGGGGGATTCACGGTCTGGGGATAACTCACGGATTCAGCACGACGACGGGATTCAGCACGACGACGGGATTCAGCACAGCGACGCGCGGGAGGCGCAGGCGTTGTGCAATGCGGCGGCCGGTGCTAATCCTTGATGCACGAGTCCGCACCGAAGGAGATGCCATGAGTTCGAACCCTGACACAGAAGAACGCACGCTGAGTGAATGGAGCCGGCGCCTGACCCAGGCCCTGCAGATTCTGGACTTGGAAGTTGACCACAAGATGCTCGTGGAACTGGCGGAAAAGTCCTCCAAGACGGTGGGATCCAACGCCGGGCTGATCAGCACGTTTGTGGTGGGGTATGCGGCCGGGCTGTCCAAGACCAGTGGCCGGAAGGCAGCGGAGGACGCCGTCCGCAGCGCAGCGGACACGGCTTTCCAGTTGGCGGCCACCGGCCTGGACGGGCCGGACCAGCCGGGGTGGAAAGACTCGGCCCAGTAGCGAACCGACCCCGGGCCGGGCACTCCGGCCCGGGGTTTGTCGCCCCGCCCCGGCTCTGGCCGGCCCGGCACAGCCTAGACCGGGGTCCGTGTCTTGAAGTCCTCGGACTGCTCCGCGGCCGGGTCGAGGTTTGGTTCCACCCGCACCAGCACGGTTTTTGACACGGGAGTGCGGCTGCCCTCAGCGACGTGATCCATGGGTACCAGCACGTTGGCCTCGGGATAGTAAGCGGCAACGCATCCCCGAGGTGTGGGATAGGAGACGACGCGGAATTTCCGCAGCACCCGCTCCTTGTTGTCGTGGTGGACACCGTGGATGTCCACGTACTGTCCGTCGCTCAGGCCCAGTTCGGTGATGTCCTCCGCGTTCATGAACAGCACATGACGTCCGCCGCGGATACCGCGGTACCGGTCGTTGTGTCCGTAAATGGTGGTGTTCCACTGGTCGTGGGAGCGCAGCGTCTGGAGGATGAGGGTGCCTTCGGGGCGTTCCACGGCTTCCAGATCATTGACTGTCAGCACCGCCTTGCCCGTGGGCGTGTGGAACGTCCGCGAATCCCGGGGACCGTTGGGCAGCACAAACCCGCCTTCGTGCCTGATTCTCTCGTTGTAGTTGTCGCAGCCTTCCACCACGCGGCCGATGTGGTCGCGGATCAGGTCATAATCCTTCTCGTATCCTGCCCAGTCGGCGTCGATCCTGTCGCCGACGATCAGCGCGCCCAGCCGGGATACGATGGCCGGTTCGGACAGCAGGTTGTCGGAGACCGGCGTCAGGTTTCCGCGCGAGGCGTGAACTGCGCACACGGTGTCCTCCACTGAGACAAACTGCGGCCCGGTCTCCTGGATGTCCAGTTCTGTCCGGCCCTTGGTGGGGAGAATGAGTGCTTCCTGTCCCGTGATGAGATGTGACCGGTTGAGCTTGATGGAGATCTGGACCGTCATGTCGGTTTTCTGCATGGCGGCTTCAGCGAACTGCGTATCCGAGATCGCCGAAATGAGGTTGCCTCCAAGGGCCACGAAAACCTTGATGCGTCCTTCGTGCATGCGGTAAAAGGTTTCGACGGCGTCGGTGCCGTGGTCCCGCGGCGGATCGAAGTTGAATTCCTTTCCGAGCGCATCAAGGAAGGCTGGGGGCATTTGTTCCCAGATGCCCATGGTGCGGTCGCCCTGAACGTTGCTGTGGCCGCGGATGGGAGCCGCTCCGGCGCCCGGCTTGCCGATGTTTCCGCGCAGCAGCAGCAGGTTGATCATTTCCTTGATGGTGGGCACGGCTTTTTTCTGCTGGGTGATGCCCATGGCCCAGGTGATGATGACCTTTTCGGCTTTCAGATACCGCTCGGCCAGTTCGTTGATTTGCTCGATCGGAAGGCCCGTGGCCTCCACCACTGTCGCGTCATCAAGGTGAGCAAGGTGCTGCTTAAGGTCTTCCAGGCCCTCGCAGTGCTTTTCCAGGAAGTCGTGGTCCAGGACCGTGCCGGGGTTGCGTTCCTCAGCTTCCAGAACCCGTTTGGAAATGGCCTGCAGCAGCGCCATGTCCCCGCCGAGGCGGATCTGCAGGAACTGATCGGCCAGCTCCGTGCCCTTGCCTGCGATTCCGCGGACCTTCTGCGGGTTCTTGTACCGCCGCAGGCCGGCTTCGGGGAGGGGGTTAACCGCGACGATGCTGCCGCCGTTGCGCTTGCAGCCCTCGAGGGCGGTGAGCATGCGCGGATGGTTCGTCCCGGGGTTCTGTCCCATCAGGATGATGAGGTCCGCCTCGCCGAAGTCATCGTAGGTCACGGTGGCCTTGCCGATTCCGATCGTCTGGCCCATGGCCCATCCGGAGGACTCATGGCACATGTTGGAGCAGTCCGGAAGGTTATTGGTCCCGAAGCCCCGCACCATGAGCTGGTACAGGAAGGCTGCCTCGTTGGAGGTGCGGCCGCTGGTGTAGAAGGCTGCCTCGTGCGGTGAATCCAAGCTGTTGAGCTTGTCCGCCACAATCCGAAACGCCTCGTCCCAGCTGACGGGATGGTAGTGGTCCTCTCCCGCAGGTTTGTAGACCGGCTCCGTTAGCCGGCCCTGCATGCCCAGCCAGTATTCCGTTCGGCCGCGAAGCTCGCTGATGCTGTGGTCCGCCCAGAAATCCGAGGAGATGACCACCGGGGTGGCCTCCCAAGTGACTGCTTTGACGCCTTCTTCGCAGTACTCGAAATTGCTGCGGTGGTTCGGATCCGGCCACGCGCAGCTGGGGCAGTCGAAGCCGTCCTTCTGGTTCATCTTGAACGTGGCTTCGAGCGTCCGCTTCACGCCCATGTGCTGGATTGCCGGCTTCAGCGAGTTGTAGACCCCCGGCACTCCCGCCGCCCATGATTTGGGGGACTTGACCTTTATGTCCTTTTCATCCACGTTTTCAACGCGTGGTTCCTTCCGTGCCACTCCGCACTTCCCTTCACCATCCGTCGTCGGCAGCCTTGGGATCCGGAGCATCCCGGACAGGCCCGCCACATCCGTAGGAATAGGCCTAGCAGGTGCTGCACCCCATAGCAAGGTTTGCCCCGCGCGCGGCGGAAGGCTTTTCTGCCCGCCTGACTTCTTAGCCGCCCGCAGTTATCCACAGACAGGGAGCGGGCATGGCGTTTCCCCGGGCGGCCGCGTTGGATATAGCCATCGGCAGGCCAACGGGGCATCCGCAGGGAAGCACCGGAGAGCGCCGGACCGAACCGACGAGGGCGCAAGGGCGCTGAAGGTGGGCAGTGATGAAATTTGATATGGGTTCACAGACACTCGGGACGCTGACACAGCAGACGGGAGCATCCAACCAGGATCTTGGTCAGCTGGTCCGTGCCCTGGTGGAGGCGGTGGCTCCGCTGGAGGGAAAGTTCAATGGAACAGGCCGGGTGAAGTTCGACGAATTCAAGGCACGAACCGATGAAGTGGCAAATGAGTTGAACGGATCCCTGGCAGCCATTCTTACGGGACAGTCCGAGATGGACAGGTCCTTTCACCTGGGTGACCAGGAAAGCGCCGATAACGCCCAGCAGCAGCAGGGGTCCGCAAGCTTTGATGCTGCCCGCTTCGGGTCCTCCCGCTGATTCCGCCGCCCTGAGCGGGCCGCGTGACCAAATACTGCACCACATCGCTTGGTTTCTGCCGTTGTTTTGCCTGATCTGATTTCCCGTCTGTCTTTTGAAAGGGTTTGCCATGTCCCAGGATCGTTTGAGTTACGACACTGACACTTCCTCCGCCGTGCAGGGAGATATCCAGTCCATTGTGGGCCGCCTGGAATCGCTTATCGGCGAGCGGGAGAAAGCGGTGAATTCCGCCATGTCGGATTTCCAGGCGGATGGTGTCTCCGAGGAATACCAGGCCGTTGAAAACCGCTTTCGAAACGCAGCCAATGAGACCAGGAACATCATTGCCCTCGTCAAGCAAACCCTGAACCTGAACGACCAGACGGCATCCAGCGCGGGAGCCCGTGCCAGAAGCGCAGTGCAGAACATCGGGTAGCGCCGGACGCAGTGTCCGCCGTCGGCTCAGCAACGCCGTACGGCTCCCGCCGGCGGGCGCCATGGGGCAAGATTGGTTAGGTGAGCACAGCCAAGACATCCCCGGAACTATCGGACACCGAAGCCGCCGTTGAATCCCTCGGTGCGGAAACCCCTCCATCAGGGGACCTCCGCGAGGAATACGAGGCGCTCGCGGACCAGGTGAGGAAATACCGCTTCGCCTATTACAACGAAGACGCGCCGCTGGTGTCGGATGCCGAATTTGACCGGCTCTACCGCCGCCTTGAGGAAATCGAGGCTCTGCACCCCGAGCTGGTCACCAATGATTCGCCCACTCAGGAGGTAGGCGGCGAAGTATCAGCTGCCTTTGCCCCGGTGGAGCACCTGCAGCGGATGTACAGCCTCGAGGATGTGTTCTCCCTCGATGAGCTGGACGCCTGGGTCCGCAAAGCCGAGGCATCCGTGGCGAATATTGCCCCGGGGGCGAAGATCAAGTGGCTGACCGAGCTCAAGATCGACGGGCTGGCGGTCAACCTGCTGTACCGCAACGGCGAGCTGGTCCGCGCTGCCACGCGGGGCGACGGCACCACGGGTGAGGACATCACCCACAACGTCTTGACGATCAAGTCCATCCCCAGGGTCCTCAAGGGCGAGAACATGCCCGCCGAGATGGAGATCCGCGGCGAGGTCTTCATTCCCTCCAAGGAGTTCGCGCGCCTGAACGAAACCATGGTGGAAGCAGGCAAGGCGCCCTTCGCCAATCCGCGCAACGCCGCGGCGGGGTCCCTGCGGCAGAAGGACCCCGAAGTCACCGCGCAGCGTCCGCTGAGCATGTACGTGCACGGGATTGGCGCCCGGGAGGGCTTGAGCGCTGCCAGCCAGTCGGAAACCTATGACCTGCTCAAGCAGTGGGGCCTGCCCACGTCGCCGTACTACAAAGTCCTGGACTCCTATGAAGAAGTCCTGGAGTTCATCGCCACCAACGGCGAGCACCGCCACGACCTCGCCCACGAGATTGACGGCATCGTGGTCAAGGTCGACGACTTTGCGCTGCAGCGTGCCCTCGGGCACACCTCGCGGGTTCCGCGCTGGTCGGTGGCCTACAAGTACCCGCCGGAGGAAGTGAACACCAAGCTTCTGGACATCCGGGTGAACGTGGGCCGCACGGGCCGCGTCACCCCTTACGGGATGATGACGCCCGTCCTGGTCTCGGGGTCCACCGTGGAGATGGCCACCCTGCACAACCAGGACGTGGTCAAGGCCAAGGGCGTGAAAATCGGCGACACCGTGGTGCTGCGCAAGGCAGGCGACGTCATTCCGGAAATCGTGGGCCCCGTCGTCGCGCTCCGTGACGGCAGTGAACGCGACTTCGTCATGCCCACCCACTGCCCCTCCTGCGGCACGGAGCTGAAGCCGGCCAAGGAGGGCGATGTCGACATTCGCTGCCCCAATGCCAAGTCCTGCCCCTCCCAGCTGCGTGAGCGGGTCTTCCATCTGGCCGGCCGCGGAGCCTTCGACATCGAGGCGCTCGGCTGGGAGGCGGCGATTGCGCTGACCCAGCCCGCGGAACCCGAAGTGCCGCCGCTGACCAGCGAGGCGGGGCTTTTTGACCTCACCGTCGAAGACCTCGCTGACGTGCGGATTGAACGGCCCAAACGGGTCAAGGGCGTGGTGGACGGCACCGAACTGGTTCCGTACTTCTACTCCAAGGGCACGGCGAAGAAGCCTTCTGAGCCCACAGCCACCACGCGCAAGCTCTTCACCGAACTGGAGAAGGCCAAAACCCAGCCGCTGTGGCGTGTGCTGGTGGCACTGTCCATTCGCCATGTGGGCCCGACGGCGGCCCGGGCGCTCGCCACCGCCTTTGGCTCCATGGAAGCCATCCGCGCGGCCAGCGAAGAGCAGATGGCGCATGTCGACGGTGTCGGCCCCACCATTGCCGCGGCCCTGACCGAATGGTTCGCCGAGGACTGGCACCGCGAGATTGTGGACCGGTGGGCAGCCGCCGGGGTCCGGATGGCGGATGAACGGGATGAATCCATACCCCGGACCCTCGAAGGAATGACGATTGTGGTCACGGGAACACTGCCCAATTTCAGCCGCGATGAGGCCAAGGAAGCGATCATCACCCGCGGCGGCAAGGCATCCGGATCGGTGTCCAAAAAAACGGACTACCTGGTGGCGGGTGAGAATGCGGGCACCAAGCTGGACAAGGCGGAATCACTGGGTGTTCCGGTGCTGGATGAGGACGGTTTCCGTGAGCTGTTGGCCGGCCGGCTGGAAGAGGACCAGGCATGAGCCCACTTCCGGATCCGGTTGGCGTGCCCGGTGCAGATCCGCTGGAGCTGCTCGACGTCGCCCGGGAGGCGGCGGCTGCGGGTGCGGCAGTGCTGGCGCGGCGCACCTTTGAGGGACTGAACGCGGTGAATAAGAGTGCCGACGGTGACTGGGTGACCGAATTCGACACCGCGGCCGAGCAGGCGGTCCGGGAAGTCCTGGCGCGCCGCCGACCGCAGGACACCGTGACCGGGGAGGAGCTGGAGGACAGCGTGCCCATCCACGCTTCGGGCATCCGCTGGTCCATTGATCCGCTGGACGGCACCACCAACTTCATCCGCAACATTGTCTACTACGCCACGTCCGTCGCAGCGGTGAACGACGACGGCGACTGGCTGGCCGGCGTCGTGCACGCGCCGGCCCTGGTGCGCGTGTATTCGGCGGCCCGCGGCCACGGCGCCTGGCTGGCCGAGCACGGCAGCGTCCGGCAGCTTCGCGGACCGGATCCGGAGCGGGCGGGCAAACTGCTGGGCACCGGCTTTTCCTACAATGCTGCCGTGCGCGATGAGCAGTACGCCGCGCTGCCGGCCCTGGCCGGGCAGTTCGCGGACGTGCGCCGGCTGGGCTCGGCCGCGCTGGACCTGTGCATGGTTGCCGACGGGACGCTGGATGCCTACACCGAGCGCGGATTGAATGAGTACGACTATGCTGCCGGGGCGCTGATCGCCGAGGAGGCCGGTGTGCCGGTGCAGCGGCCCGCGAAGCCGAGCAACGATGCCGAACGCGAGGCTGCCTTCACGACGGCCGGAGCTGCGCTGCTGGGCTAGGTGTGGAGGGGTGGTTCTGCCACGGCACTTCCGCCGTCCCGGGAAGCACGCCATTCATCGGCCAGGAGCGCATAGCGGAGGTCATCCAGCCACCGCCCCGATCGGTGGAGGGATCCCTGGCGGAACCGCCCCTCACACCGCATCCCCACTTTTCCATGACGCGCCAGGAAACGGTGTTGTCGGCCTGCTGCGCCCACGCGTCCTGACGGGCAAGCTACAGGTCACCAACCAGGGCTCCGGCCTGTTCCACGGCAAGGGTGGCTGCCAAATGCTCTGGCTGCCGGAGCCGTTCCACGAAGGCGTCCACGTCCGTGCGCTGGGCTGTCATCCATTGCGCGACCTCGGGCTTCCGCCGGTACTCAAACATGCGCGGCAGGTCTTCGGCTTCGGCGGGACGGATAGTGAGGCGGGGAGTGATGACGGGCCAGCGGGGGCCGGGGGGATTGGCGGTCATGGCACCATGATGGCCTATCCGGTTCCCTGGACGCCCCTGGCGGCCCGGGCACCCGTCCGGCACCGGGCTGCGATGATGATTTCCCGGCTCGTCGCTTCCACAAAGGCGCCGCCGTCCCAGTCCCCGTACCAGTCCACGGAGCTGAAGCCCGCATGCTCCAGCAGCTGGGCCAGCAGCTCCGCCGGCACGAACTTCAGCGTGCTGCGGCTGGCAAAGGCTGCGCCGTCGGCCAGGAAACGGGTCCGGTCCTCAAAGGTGACCAGGGGACCGTCCGGCATCTCCCGGACGGAGACCAGTTCCCACTCAACTTCCAGCGTTCCGGCCGATGACTCCTGCACTTCCGGCCCGGCGGCGGCGCTGTCCCAATCGAGCCAGGCCCTGGCTGCGGGGTTGCGGGTTTCGAAGCAGAAGGTGCCGCCGGGAGCCAGCCGGTTGCGCACTGCTTCCAGTGTTTCGAGAATCTCGGCCTGGGTGAGCAGGCACTGAAACGCGTGGCCGGTCATGACAGCCACGTCATAGGGGCCCTCGGGCAGGTCCACCGCAGTGCCGTGCAGCCAAGTGACAAGCCCACCGCCGTCGCGCGTCCGGGCTACGGCCAGCATTCCTTCGGCGGGATCGATGCCGGTCACGGCGTGCCCGGCCTGGGCCAGCCGGACGGCGAAGCTGCCGGTGCCGCAGCCGACGTCGGCCACGCGCCGCGGTTCGTCCCCGATGAGACCGGCGTAGAAGTCGGTGTCCCAACGGCCGGAGTTGTCCTCGTCGTAGAGCGCCACCAGGCGCGGCTCGTTGTAATGTGCGTCCACCATGCAGTTCCCCCTGTGCGGCCGGCTGAAAGAGGTCCGGGCGGCCTTCGTCTTGGTTCCGCCATGTTAATTGATGCCGGTGGGGGCCAGCGGAAAGCTATGGCCGCCGCCGCGATTAAGCCCTGAGGAAAACGCGATTAAGCCCTGAGGAAAGCAGCCTTCCGACCCTGGGTGTTTGAGCAGGTGAGCGCGGATAATGGTGAAACTTGCCACTCATGGACCGGAGGAATCCGATGACCCGTAAAGTTACCGCTGCTGCCCGCAAAGCCCCGGCCGCGACAGGCACACGCGCCCCGGCTCCCCGGCCCGCAACCCCGGCCGACCTGGACACGACACACTTCGCCCAGCTCCTGGATGAACACATCGCGGAGGCGCGGGAGAAAATCGATTCAGTACTCGCGGACATCCGCGAAGTGACTCTCGCCGCAAAGGACACCCCGGCCGACGACGAGCATGACCCCGAGGGATCCACGGTCTCCGTGGAGCGGAACAACGAAATGGCGCTGCTGGCGGCGGCGGAGTCATCGCTCGTGGAACTGATGGACGCCCGCATCCGCCTGGACAGGGGAACCTACGGAGTGTGTGAGAACTGCGGGAACCCGATCCCCGCCGAGCGCCTGGAGATTCGGCCCGAAGCCCGGTTCTGCGTCTCCTGCGCCGCAGCGGCACGACGGCGGTAACCTGGCGTCGCGCCGTGTCCGGGGTCACCACCGGCGTATGGCCGTGCCTTGGCGGGGATAGAATCTACGTTGGAAATCAAGACCCCACGTAAGGATTCGTAACACGCATGAGCATCACCGTCCGGCAGGCCACCGAGGCAGACTTTGACGACATCCGCCGGATCACCCGCGATGCGTACCTGAGCGCCGGGTTCATCGAAGCAGACAACCCCTACGTCAAGGAATTGGAAAACGTGGAGGACCGCGCGGCAAACGCGCTGGTCTGGGTTGCAGAGCTGGACGGCAAGGTGGCGGCGTCGACCGCGATCACCTTTGCCGGACAGCCGTACACCGACATCGCCATCGAGGGTGAGCTGGAATTCCGCATGCTCGCCGTGGATCCCCAGCTTCAGCGCGGGGGTGTCGGCCGCGCCTTGGTTGGCGCCGTCATCGAGCACGCGCGCAGCCTCGACGGAATCCACACCGTCAGCCTGACCAGCATGACCCCGATGACCAACGCGCATGCCCTCTACAAGTCCATGGGCTTCAAGCGCGTCCCCGAGCGCGACTGGTACGTGCCGAACGAGGACATCATTCTCTGGGTCTTCTGCCTGGAGCTCTAGCACTCTGCCTCCGGGCGGCGGGCCAGACCCCGGCCACGCCCCGGAGATGGCGGACCTAGGCACGATCTATCGTGCAGATAACGGGCCTTGGGGAATTCTCTCGCGCAGATAAGGGGCTCAAAACGTCGGAATCGGCCCTTTTGAGCCCGTTATCTGCACAAAGGGTGCGGGGAAGCCCCGTTATCTGCACGAAGGATGTTGGGAAGCTGTCTCCGGGATGAGCCGCGGGCATGATTCGGGGATAGGGGCGTCGTCGGCCTTTGGTTTGCGGCCCGCAGAGGACTCCAAGCGGACCGCAGCGTCCGTCGATGCGTCCCTGACGTATTTTCCCCGGGCCCAGGCTCAGCTCCCGGCCCAACCCCCGCCGCCAGGCCCCAGTCCCGGCGGTCACACGGAAAACCGCGCCAGCAAACGCCGTAGACTGGAACGGATACCTTTTTATCCGTAAAAGACGCATGGGAGACTCATGTCTGAGATCAATCGTGAGGCTGTGGCGCACCTGGCGCATCTGGCCCACATTGAGATGACCGAGGACGAACTGGCCAAAATGGCCGGTGAACTGGATGTCATTGTTGATTCGATCAAATCCGTAAGCGAAGTTGCCGGTGAGGACATCCCGGCCACCTCCCACCCGATCCCGCTGACCAACGTGTTCCGCGAGGATGTCGTGGGGCAGACGCTGACCAATGAAGAAGCGCTCTCCGGTGCACCCGATAATGCCGCCGGCCGCTTCAAGGTCCCTGCCATCCTGGATGAGGAGTAAAGACTTCCATGAATGAACTGATCACCTCGAGCGCTGCCGCCCTGGCGGACAAGCTCGCAGCCGGCGAGGTATCCGCCGTCGAAGTTACGCAGGCCCATTTGGACCGCATCTCCGAGGTCGACGGCGCCGTCAACGCCTTCCTCCACGTCAACACCGACGAAGCGCTGCAGGTCGCGGCCGACGTCGACAAGGCCCGCGCAGCCGGAGAATCCCTGCACACCCTCGCCGGTGTGCCGATCGCCATCAAGGACCTCATCGTCACCAAGGGCCAGCCCACCACGGCCGGCTCCAAGATGCTTGAGGGCTGGATGAGCCCCTACGACGCCACGGTCATCACCCGCATCCGCGCCGCCCGCATGCCGATGCTGGGCAAGACCAACCTGGACGAATTCGCCATGGGCTCCTCCACGGAGCACTCCGCCTTCGGCCCGACCCACAACCCGTGGGACCTGGACCGCATCCCCGGCGGTTCCGGCGGCGGGTCCGCTGCCGCCGTTGCTGCCTTCGAGGCTCCGCTGGCACTGGGCACTGACACCGGCGGCTCCATCCGCCAGCCCGCAGCCGTCACCGGCTCGGTTGGCGTCAAGCCCACCTACGGCGGGGTTTCCCGCTACGGCGCCATTGCGATGGCCTCCTCGCTGGACCAGATCGGCCCGGTGTCCCGGACCGTGCTGGATGCCGCCCTGCTGCAGGAAGTCATCGGCGGTCATGATCCCCGCGACTCCACCTCGCTGCCCGATCCCGTGGGCAACCTCGTGGAGGCTGCCCGCAACGGCACCGTGGCCGGCATGCGCATCGGTGTCATCAAGGAACTGCAGGGCGAAGGCTACGAAGCCGGCGTCCTGGCCCGGTTCCAGGAGAGCCTTGAGCTCCTTAAGGACGCCGGAGCGGAAATTGTTGAGGTCTCCTGCCCCAACTTCAAGTACGCCTTGGGTGCCTACTACCTGATCATGCCGTCCGAGGCTTCCTCGAACCTGGCCAAGTACGACGGCGTCCGCTACGGCCTGCGTGCCCTGCCGGCTGACGGCCCCATGACGATTGAACGCGTTATGGGCGCCACCCGCGCCGCCGGCTTCGGCGAAGAGGTCAAGCGCCGCATCATCCTGGGCACCTATGCCCTGTCCGCCGGCTACTACGACGCGTACTACGGCTCGGCCCAGAAGGTGCGCACCCTGATCCAGCGCGACTTCAACGCCGCGTTTGCCCAAGCTGACGTGCTGATCTCCCCGACCTCGCCGAACACGGCCTTCAAACTGGGGGAGAAGCTCGACGATCCGCTGGCCATGTACCTGAACGATGTCGCGACCATCCCCGCCAACATGGCCGGCGTTCCGGGCATCTCCATCCCCGGCGGCCTCGCCGACGGACTGCCCGTGGGCATCCAGTTCCTGGCCCCGGTCCGGGAAGACGCCCGCCTGTACCGCGCCGGCGCAGCCCTGGAAGGCCTGCTGGAACAGAAGTGGGGCGGCCCGCTGCTGGCTTCCGCACCCGTACTCGGAGGAGTCAAGTAATGTCTGTGCACATCCAGGACGAGACCCTGTCCTTCGAAGAGGCCATGGAGAAGTACGATCCGGTGCTCGGTTTTGAGGTCCACGTGGAGCTCAACACCAACACCAAGATGTTCTCCGATGCGCCCAACGTTTTCGGCGACGAGCCGAACACCAACGTCACTCCGGTGTGCCTGGGCATGCCGGGCGTGCTGCCGGTGGTCAACAAGACCGCTGTGGAGTACTCGATCCTGATCGGCCTGGCGCTGAACTGCAAGATCGCCGAATCCTGCACCTTTGCCCGGAAGCAGTACTTCTACCCGGACACGCCCAAGAACTTCCAGACCTCGCAGTACGAAGATCCCATTGCGTACGACGGCTACCTGGACATCGAGCTCGAGGACGGCACAGTGTTCCGCGTCGAGATCGAGCGCGCCCACATGGAAGAGGACGCCGGCAAGCTGACCCACATGGGCGGCGCCACCGGACGCATCCAGGGCGCCGACTTCTCGCTGGTGGACTACAACCGCTCCGGCGTTCCGCTGGTGGAGATTGTCACCAAGCCGATCGAGGGCGCCGGCTCCCGCGCACCCGAGCTGGCCAAGGCCTACGTGGCCGCGGTCCGCGAGATCGTGAAGAACCTCGGCGTGTCCGACGCCAAGATGGAACGCGGCAACGTGCGATGCGACGCCAACGTTTCCCTGCGCCCGTACGGCCAGGAAAAGTTCGGCACGCGCTCGGAAACCAAGAACGTGAACTCGCTGCGCGCCGTCGAACGCGCCGTCCGCTACGAAATCCAGCGCCACGCCGCTGTCCTGGAATCCGGAAACTCGATCGTTCAGGAAACCCGGCACTGGCACGAGGACACTCGCTCGACGACGTCGGGCCGGCCCAAGTCCGACGCCGACGACTACCGCTACTTCCCGGAGCCCGACCTCGTTCCCGTGGTCACGACCGAGGAATGGATCGAAGAGCTGCGTTCCCGCCTGCCCGAGCCGCCGGCCGAGCGCCGCAAGCGCCTGCAGGCAGACTGGGGCTACTCGGACGCGGAGTTCCGCGACGTGGTCAACGCCGGAGTCATGGACTCCATTGAAGAGACCATCGCCGCCGGTGCCTCCGCCCAGGTGGCACGCAAGTGGTGGATGGGCGAGGTCTCCCGCCGCGCCAAGGAAGCCGAAGTGGAGCCCACCGAGGTTGGCGTCAGCCCGGAACTGATCGTGGAACTGGACCGCCTGATCCAGGCCGGCAAGATCAACGACAAGCTGGCCCGCCAGGTCCTCGACGGCGTCCTTGCCGGTGAAGGCACCCCGGAGGAAGTCATCGAGGCGCGCGGCCTGGCCGTGGTGTCCGACGACGGCCCCCTGCTCGAAGCCATCGACGCAGCCCTCGCAGCCCAGCCCGACGTTGCGGACAAGATCCGCGGCGGCAAGGTCCAGGCTGTCGGCGCCATTGTTGGCGGCGTCATGAAGGCCACCCGCGGTCAGGCCGACGCCGGCCGCGTCCGCGAGCTGATCCTGGAACGCCTCGGCGTGCAGGGCTGAGCGCCGCTGGCAACTAAGCAGTAACGAACGCCGGTTCCGGGTTTCCCCGGGGCCGGCGTTTTGTCTTGACGGTATGGTTCAGGCATGGCCAATCATCCTCCCGCAGAAATACCAGTGGATGCGGACCTGGTGCGGCAGCTGCTGCGCGAGCAGCATCCGTCCCTGGCGGATCAGCCTCTGCAGTCAGTGGCCAACGGCTGGGACAACTACATCTTCCGCCTGGGCACCGACTATGCCGTCCGGCTGCCCCGGCGCCTGGCCGCAGCCCAGCTGGCCGCGAATGAGCAGGAATGGCTGCCGGCCCTGACCGCTGACCTGTCCGTGGGGACATCATCTCCGTTGTTTGCCGGCGCGCCCTCCGATGCGTTTCCCTGGCCATGGAATATCACCCGCTGGTTTTCCGGCAGTGAGGTATCCCTGCTGCCGCGTGACCGGAACATCGAGCTGGCCGCCCCGCTGGCCGGATTCGTGAACGCCTTTCACCAGCCTGCCCCGGCCGGTTATCCCCGCAATCCCGTGCGCGGCGTTCCGCTCGCCAGCCGGGACGACGCCGTCCGCAGCCGTCTCGACAGCGGCATGGTCCCGCACGCCGCCCGCGTGCGGGAGCTGTGGGAAGCCAGTGTCGACCTTCCGCCGTGGCCAGGCCCGCCGCTGTGGCTGCACGGTGACCTGCATCCAGCCAATCTTGTCGGGGGAGCGGACGGCGGACTGGAAGCCGTGATTGACTTCGGCGATCTAACCGCCGGGGATCCGGCAACCGATCTCGCCGCCGCATGGCTCGTGTTCGACCAGACCGGACGCCGCGGCTTCCGCGGATCGCTGGGGAACCAGTACGACGCCGATCCATACATTTGGGGGAGGGCGCAGGGCTGGGCGGTCTGCATGGCCTCGGCCCTGCTGGCGAACTCGGATGATCATCCGGGCATGTACCTGATGGGATCGGAAACCCTGATGGAAATCCTGACCGACGCCGGGAATGGGATGTAACGGGATCAACGGCGCCGGACTATTCATGTTGCTGCGGGCAAAGGAGGCACCTGTTGAATAACAACGCTGCGGAAGTTGATGTCTTGATCGTCGGCGGAGGAATCGCCGGCCTGTCCCTCGGCTCGGCGTTGGCCGGCCGGACGGGCGTGCTGGTGGTGGAGGCCGAGCAGTCCCTGGGCTATCACACGTCCTCGCGTTCAGCCCGGCAGCTGATTCCGAGTTACGGGCCGGAGGTCATCCAGGACCTGACCATCCGCACCCTGGCGCTGATCAGAGCCTTGGAAGTCCACCTTCCCGAACCTGTCCTCACCCCGCGCAGCTTCCTGCTGGTGGGAGACGAGGAAAGCGTCCGGGACCGGGCCAGCGGCCACATGCGTCCTGCTGCACCCGGGGAGGTGCAGGCGCTGGCTCCGGAACTGAAGCCCGGAGTGTTCGCCGCCGCCGGCCTGGACACGACATCCGTTGGCTGTGACACCGATGCGCTGATGAGCTACCACCGGCAGCGCATCCTGGACCGTGGCGGGCAGATCCTGACCGGGCACCCCGTGCGCCGTGCCATCGGCACATCCCATGAATCCGGGGGAGACGGCACCGGCACCGGACAGTGGATCACCGAGGCGGGACCTCTCCAGATCCGGTCACGCGTGGTGGTCAACGCGGCCGGAGCATGGGTCGACCAGCTCGCCGGACTGTACGGAGCCAGGCCGCTCGGACTGCAGCCTTACCGCCGCACTGCCGCCGTTGTCGCCGTCGAGCACCCGCTGGAGACCGGCGCGCCGATGGTGGCCGCCGCCGACGACTCCTTCTACTACCGGCCGGAGGGGGATCACGTGCTGATCTCCCCGGCCGAGACAGTGCCGAGCGATCCCATGGATGCCCAGCCGCGGCCGGCCGACATCGATGCACTGGTTCAACACATCAATTCCGTGACCACCATGGGCATCGGAAACGTGGTCCGGTCCTGGACCGGCCTGCGGACCGAAGCGGCCGACGGGCTGCCGGTGGTGGGATACGACGGCGCCGTCCCGGGGTTCTTTTGGCTGGCCGGCCAAGGGGGTTACGGCTTCCAGACATCGTCCGGAATTGCCGAACTTGCCGCGTCCCTGCTGCTCGGACAGACGCCCGAAACGGCGGCCGTTCAGGCACTAAATCCCGCCCGGGCAACGCTGTGACCAAGATCTCACCCCCGCTGCGTAACGAATTAGCCTAGAGGGGCGCGTATGGTCTTTTTTTCTGCCTCCGGTGCCTAAAGTTGAAGGACAAAGCCAAGTCGGCTTCCTCTCCTTTTTTGATCCACCTTTTTGCTTGAAAGGTCTGACCCAGTGCCAGATATTTTGCCGCCACAGCTGGTTGGCGTGCATCAGCGTCCCCTCTATGTAAAAGTACGAACGGCCCTCACCATTGTTTCGATCATCTGGCTTCTGCTGGCGATAACGGGGGTCGGTTTCTTTTCAGGCGGGACAACATCTCTGGCCCTGTCCCTGGTGCTCCTGTACGGCACGGGCACTGCGCTGATCGTGGTGATCGCCGCCATTTACCGCCTCGTGAAGAACTCGGCGGTCAAGCGCACGGAAACTGCACCGGATGACACCGCAGCGGTGGCATTTGTCGACACGGCCCGATCAGCGACCGAAGAACTTCTGGCAGCACTGCGTCCGGCGGCTGCCACCGGACGCCCGGCGGCGGCCAGTCCCCGGGTTGTCCGCGCCGCCGTGTCCGGGAACTCCGCAGAGACCACTGCCGCCTCGGTCACCTCCTCGGGATCCAAGCCGAGCGTTCAGAAGCAGGCCCCGGCAGCGGCAAAGCCCGGCACGCCGACCGCCAAGACCGGCAAGACATCCCCGGCTAAACAGCATGCCCCGGCAAAGCAGAAGACCGGCCCGGGAAAGTCAGCGCCAAAATCAGCCCTCAACAAGGCAGTTCCCAACAAAAATGCTGCGGGCAAGCAGCCGGCACCGGGTAAGACTGTTCCGGCGAAATCAAGCCTGAGCAAGGCCGGCGTGAAGTCGGCGCAGCGGGCCAAGGGTCCGTCCAAAGCTCCTCAGGGCAGAACAGTGCAGGCCAAGGGCCGTCCCGGCAACAACGGCGGATCAGCGACGACGCCGGCAAAAGGCACCGCCAGTTCCGCGAACCGGCAGCCCGGGAAAAAGCAGCAGGGCACAAAGGACAGTGCCGGCTCCATTGGCTCCGGCGACCAGGCGTGCAGTGCACCGCAGAAACCGGCACGCCCGGCGCTTGTCCTGGCCTCCAGCAACACCATGCCGCAGCCGCGGCAGCAGCATGTTCCGGACAGCCGCAAGCGGGCTTCCTGACCCCTGGGCCGTGACGTGCAGCCTTCGCGCCATCACGTTCAGGGAGTTGCCAGCTTTCCTACAGATTCCGTCCAGCAGAGCAGATTAACGTAGTAGGTACCTCATAAGGGTGCGAGTGATGAATGGATAGAGTAGTGACCTATCCGGCGCCGGCAGACTAGGGTTGCTCCCCCAACCAACCCACAGTCTGCCGGCGTTTTTCTTTGCCCGGATTTGCTGCCGCAGAGCACGTTCCTCCGCAGGATTACCACGGAGAGGCTAGGCTGAACTCCGTTTGCCGGAAGGCAGCCCATTTTTTTGCCGTCACCTTTGAGTTGCCGCCGGCCGGCAGGTGCAGCGAAGGATGGGCAAGGATCTTTTTAAAGAAATGTGGGGGAACCCGTGAACTTTTTCCAGTGATCGGGCATTACCAGGTGTGAACACAGACGCAGAGATAATTGAGCAGTCGCGCTTCGGCCCGGCAGCCTTTGGGGAACTGTACGACCGGCACGGTCCGGACATATACCGTTATGCGGCGCGCCGCGCCGGCGACTTCGCCGCCGAGGACGTGATGGCCGAGACTTTCTTGGTTGCCTTTCAAAGCCGCAGCAGCTTTGAAGGACCCGCGGAAGCGGTGAGGCCATGGCTTTTCGGTATTGCCACCAACCTGCTGCGCCGGCATCACCGTGCCGAAGCGCGGATGCTGCGCGCCCTGGCGCGCAGTGGTCCCGGAGACTCCCCGGACGGCATGGAGGACGTGGAAAAACGTCTTGACGCCGCAGGTAACCGTGCCCGTATCGGTCAAGCACTTCGGGCGTTGAAACCGATTGACCGCGAGGCAATCCTGCTCCATGTCTGGGCTGGTCTCTCCTATGAAGGCGTCGCTGCCGCAACCGGGGTGCCCCTTGGCACTGTCCGGTCCCGTATCAACCGTGCCCGGGGAAAACTCCGTGCCGATCTGGGTCCCACTCTTCTCACCGGTAAGGAAAGCACTTATGGACGACCTGCAGCTGCTCCGCGAAACGCGTAACGACCTCGGCACCGTGCCACCCGCAGTCCTGGCCCGGGGCCGGGCACGCCTTATGAAACTTGCTGAAGCCGAAACAACCGCCGGTGAAGGCTCCAGTGTCCGCACCCTGCCGGTGCGGCGCCCTTGGCGGCGTGCTGTTCTGGCCACCGCCGCAGCGGCAGCCATTGCCGCTTCCTTCGTGGTGGCCGACGTCGTTGGCGCAGGAGACCGCCCGGGAGCGAGCGCTGAAGCAGCGGAAGTCCTTAGTGATGCGGCGGCGGCGACCATCGCCACGTCGGACCCGGTGGTTGGCCCGGGGCAATATCTGCTCGTGGACACCACGGCCGTCTATTCCTCCACCACCAGCACCGAGACCGGAGAGTATGTGTGGCTGGAGAGCCAGGATGGCCAAGTCTATGTGCCGGCGGATCTCTCAGCTGAATGGGTGTGGAACCGGGAGCCCCGCGTCCCGGTCCAGTTTTTTGACGAGCCATCGCGGCAGCTGGCCGAATCACAGCTGCGCGATGGGCTGTACGACGGGGAACTCGTGCGGGGTCCTGCCGGTAACTTCTATGGTTCGGGGCCAAGCATCTTGGGAAACATCCCCCTCGAAGAAGCCCTCGGCAGCGCCCCGCGTGATCCCCGGGAGCTGCTGGACCTTATCTACGAACAGACGCTCGGCAGCGGACCAACAACGGACGAGGCAGCATTCAACGCGATCGCAGACACGCTCCGGACGGGGGTCATTCCCGCCGACCTTCGGGCCGCGCTGTACGGAGCGGCGGCCCTGGTGCCCGGTGTGACTGTTGTGGATCCTCAAGCCACCATGGATGGCCGGGTTGGGGTCGCTCTGGGCATGGATACCCGGTCCGGTGCGCGCACGGAGATGATCATCGATCCGAACACCGGTCTCCTGATCGGTGAACGGGAGGTCCTCCTCGAAGCACGCGACGGGGTTCCGGCCGGAACAGCCGTCTCGTGGACGGCAGTCACCACCTCGGTGGTGGATGAGGCTCCATAAGCACGGCGAAGCCGGGCGGCTGATGCGTGACGGGTCGATCCCGCAGTCCTGGGCTGCGGGATCGACCCGTGTCCCTGCTAGCCCGTGGTGAAATGGGGAAACTCGCCGGTGGCGTCGGAGAAGGTCTCCTCGATTCCACGGACGGTGCCCGGCGCGGCGGGGGAGCCAAGCCATTCCAGTAATGCATCGACCGCGGGCTGCGGACCTTCGGCCACCACCTGCACGGACCCGTCCGGGCTGTTGGACACCACCCCGGTGAGGCCAAGCCGCATGGCCTGCTGCAGGGTTCGGTAACGGAACCCCACCGCCTGAACTTCTCCGGTGATCCGGGCGGTCAGTCGGCGGTGCTGGGATGAACCTGAGTCCGAAGGCGTCATGGGCCCACCATAACGGGCTGCCCGGCGCGGCGTCAGCGGCTGTCCTGCCTGCAGCTGGGGAAGACTGAGTGTTGCGCCGTGATGAAAATAACTTGCGCACTAGGTCACATGCGTGAATACTATTTTCAAACCACCACGGGCACCTGCCCTCTATGAGGAGACTTCGATGAAGAAGCGCCATCTGCCAATTGCCATTCTGGCCACGGCTGCACTCAGCCTGAGTGCATGTTCTTCCGGCGGCAACAACGGAACCGACGCCGAGGGCGAGACTCTCGACGTATGGATCATGCAGGGCACCAACACGGAGTCCGACGATTTCTTTGACCGCGTCTCGGACGCGTTCAACGAGAGGACCGGTGCAACGCTCAACGTGGAGATGGTGCAGTGGGCGGATGCCCATGACCGCTTCGTCACGGCCATCGCCGGCGGCACCACCCCTGACATCGCGGAAACAGGCACCACCTGGACCGCGGAGTTCGCAGAAGCGGGAGCCCTCGCCCCCATCGACGACTACATCGCGGACGCCGGCCTTGACGGCAAGCTCGTGGAAGGCCTCGTGGAATCCGGAACGCTGGACGACGCCCTCTACGGCATGCCCTGGTACGCCGGCGTGCGTTCCGTGGTTTACCGCACCGATCTCTTTGACGCAGCGGGCGTCGCCGTGCCAACCACTTGGGCCGAGTTCCAGGACGCAGCACTGGCGCTCAAGCAGAGCAACCCCGACATCATTCCTTTCCCGGTGGCCGGTGACGCCGAATACCTCGCCTACCCCTGGGTCTGGGGAGCAGGAGGCGAAGTAGCCACCAAATCGGGCGACACCTGGACTTCAGGGCTGGACAGCTCCGAAGCGCGTGAAGGAATCCAGTTCTACACGGACCTGGCCCTCAAGGACGGCACCTCGACCGCGGGTGCGACCACCTGGAAAGAGACGGATATCCTCGACAACTTCGCCCAGGGCAAGGTTGGCATGGCGATTATGGGTTCCTGGACCCCCGCGACCATCCTCGAGAAGAATCCCGAACTCGAAGGCAAAATCGGCTCGTTCCCCATTCCCGGACAGGACAGCGGCATTAGCCCGTCCATGCTCGGCGGATCACACCTGGCCATGTTTGAAAGCAGCGGGAACAAGGACCTCGGGTGGGAATTCATGGACCTCATGACCACCGGAGAGTTTGCCACCGAATGGGCAACGCAGAGCGGCTATTTCCCAGGTGAGACCTCGGCGCTCGATGCAACGGTTGCCGAAGCCGACGACATCACGAAGGCGTTCGCGGACCAGATGGTGGAAGCCGGCGCGGCCCTGCCCGTCACGCCGAAGTTCGGCGCGGTGCAGGCCAAGAAGACCACGAACACCATGATTCAGTCCATCCTGTCGGGTGAGAAGACGGTGGAACAGGCCACCGCCGACGCCGCCTCCGAGATGACCGCAATCCTCAACGAGAAGTAAGAACCTCCTTTATGACCACCAAGGTTCAGTCTCCGGCCGACGCAGGGCGCCCGCGCTCCTCGTCGGCCGGAGGCCCTTCCCGCCGCCGGTCCGGTGCGGCTGCCATCGCGTCCGCCAGGCCGTGGCTGCTGCTGACGCCGGCCCTGGCAGTCCTGGCGCTGCTGCTCCTGTGGCCGCTCATCCGCGTCGTGCTGTTTTCGTTCCAGGACTACGGGCTGCGGCAGATTGTCAGCGGAGAAACGAACTTTATTGGCGCAGGCAATTATGTTGAGGCCCTGACCGACTCCCAGCTGTGGTCGGTCGTCCTGCCCAACACGATCCTGTTCGCCGTGACCGCAGTGCTGTGCACCGTGGTCCTGGGAACGCTGGTCGCCATCCTGATGACCAATCTGGGGGTCTTTTGGCGGACCGTGGTGGGAAGCGCCATCATGGTCGCCTGGGCAATGCCCGCAGTGACCGGCACCTACGTGTGGGTATGGATTTTCGATGCGGACAACGGCATCGTAAACCAACTGCTCATGGGCGCGGGGCTGATGGACGAACCCTTCAACTGGTTCACCAACCGATGGACCTTCTACCTGATCGTGCTCATCAACGTCGTCCACCACGGATTCCCGTTTGTCGCGATTACCGTGATGGCCGGGCTGCTCGGTGTATCCAAGGAAATGCTGGAAGCCGCCGAGATGGACGGCGCCGGCGCCTTCCGCCGGTTCTTCCAGATTGTCTTTCCCTCGCTCCGCCAGGTCTTCGCCGTCGTCATCATCCTCTCGACCATCTGGGACTTCAAAGTGTTCGGACAGGTGTACCTGATGCCGGGCGGCTCGGGCACCAACCGCAGCGTGCTGAACCTCGGCGTCTGGTCCTATGTCGAATCCTTCGGGCAGAACAGGTACGGCTTCGGCTCAGCCATCGCCGTACTGCTCACCCTGGTGCTGCTGGCCATCACCGTCATTTACATCCGGGTGCTCATGAAGGAGGACGAACTGTGAGTTCCAACCTCACCGCGGCCCGAGTACGCCGCAACGCCGTCCTGGGCGTGCTGGTGGCACTTCTCCTGGTCTTCACCCTCTTTCCCGCCTATTGGATGATGGCAAGCGCCTTCGATGCCAACGCCGCAAGCGGAAGCCAGGGGCTCTTTCCCTCGGAACTTACGTTGGACAATTTCGCCTTCGTGCTGAACGACGGCGGATTCGCGGTCTTCCTGCGCAACTCGCTGATAGTTGCGGCCGCCGTCGTTGGCTGCAGCGCCGTGCTCTCGCTGCTGGCCGCCGTTGCCGTGGCCAGATTCCGGTTCAAATTCCGCACCTCCATGCTGCTTATGATCCTGATCGTGCAGATGGTGCCGCTGGAAGCGCTCGTTATCCCGCTCTTTGTTCAGGTGCGCGACCTGCAGCTGCTCAACACGCTGCTCGGCCTGATCATCGTCTACATCACCATTTCGCTGCCGTTCGGTATCTGGATGCTGCGCGGCTTTGTCGCCGCCGTCCCGGTGGAACTGGAAGAGGCGGCCTTCCTCGACGGGGCAACCTGGTGGCGGATGTTCCGTTCGGTCCTGTTTCCCCTGGTGATGCCCGGCCTGGTGGCAACCAGCGTTTTCAGCTTCATTACGGCGTGGAACGAGTTCATCTTCGCCATGACCCTGCTCGGCGGTGCCAGTGAAAACTACACGGTGGCCATCGGCCTCAAACAATTCTTCGGGGAGAACTCAAATGACTGGGGCAACGTCATGGCAGCATCCACTCTCATCACCCTCCCCGTCATGATTTTCTTCATCATCGTCCAGGGCAAACTCTCCTCGGGCCTCGTTGCGGGAGCGGTGAAGGGATGAGCGGCGCCGAACACCCAGCCGGTGAGGAGCTGCTTGTTGCGGTCAACGGAGTCATCCTTCCGGGGTTCTTCGGCACCGAGCTGCCGCACTGGCTCGGTGAAGCCCTCGACGCCGGACTGGCCGGCGTTGTGTACTTCAGCCAGAACATCTCGGAGAACACCGCGGACCTGTCCGCGGCCATCCGCTCACACCAGCCTGCCGCACTCATCGCCACCGACGAAGAGGGCGGCACCGTAACGCGGCTGGAAGCGGACCACGGGTCCACGGTTCCGGGTCCGGCGCAGCTTGGACGGATCAACGACACCGCCCTCAGCACTGCGGTGGGCACTGCGATAGCCACGCGGGCCCGTGCCGCGGGCATCAACCTTGTCCTCGGTCCGGTTGCCGACGTGAACACGAACCCGGCGAACCCCGTGATCGGCGTGCGCTCGTTCGGTGCTGACGGCGCCGCCGTGGCACGTCATGTTGCGGCAACGGTGCGGGGCATCCAGGCCCCGGGGGATATCGCGGCCTGCGCCAAGCATTTCCCCGGACACGGCGACACGCATGCCGACTCACACCTCGCGCTTCCGACGCTGGATCTGGACGTCAGCGACATTGAAGACGTGCACTTTGAACCCTTCCGCGCGGCGGTCGACGCCGGTGTCCGGGCCGTCATGACGGCCCACATCCGGGTTCCGGCCTGGGGAGAGGCGCCGGCGACGCTGAATCCGGTAATCCTGGGCAAGCTCCGTTCGCTGGGTTTTGCCGGCGTGATCGTGACCGATGCCCTGGACATGGCGGCTATCCGCGAGAGCGTGGGAGCCGGGCCGGGAGCGGTCGCAGCGATCCAAGCCGGGGCGGACCTGCTGTGCATTGGCAACCCGAGGACCAACCTCGGCAGTTCCGGTGCCGCCGACGCCGACCACCAGGACTATCTGGAGGTGCGGGATGCCCTGCTGGAAGCAGTAACATCCGGGGAGCTCACCCTGGATCAGCTGCGGCGGGCGGGCGCCCGGGTCAGCGCGCTGGGCAGGGAGCTGGCGGAAGCAGGGCCGCCCGCCAGTGCAGGGACCCCCGAGCCGGACTGGACGCTCAGCCTGTCGGCCGGGATCGATGTCCACGGCACCGTGGCACGGAGCCGCCCACGCCTGGCGCTGCTCGATCTGCGTGCCCGGGCAACCATCGCCGTTGCCTCAGAATCCGATGCCTTCCGGCAGGCATTTGCCGCCCACCGCGAGCTTGAGTTTTTTTCAGGTACGTCGTCACTCGTCAATGACCCGCACGCCGATCCGGCAGAAGTGCCCTTCGACGCCCATCACGGTGCGGACCTGGTGGTGCTTGTCGACCGCATCGGAGTGCCGGGGGCGCAGCGCGAAGCCCTCGACCTGATCGCCGCGGTCCGCCCGGACGCCGTCGTCGTCAATGTCGGTGTGGTTCCCGGAACGGGGTATTCAAGCCGCCTGGACCGGGTGGACGCAAACGCCGGCTCTGCATTGTCCGCCCGGCTGGCCGCCCGGCTCATCTGTGCAGCAGCGCCCGCATGAAGACCGTCCCCGGCAGCCCGGCACCGCACCAATCGGAGAAACAACTATGACAAAGCCTCGCCGCCTTGCGGTGGATCTTGGTAAGACCTCCTGCCGGATCCGGCTCTTTGACGACGACGGCGTCATCGCGGAAGAACGCGGTCCGGGTGCGCCCGGTATCGCCGAAGCGGACGGGGCGGCGCTCTCCGCGGATGCCATCCGCACTGTGTTTCTCCAGCTGTCCGAAACCGAGCGGACCGGCCTTGCGGGGGTTGGCATCGGCGCAGCCGGAGTGGAAGCCGCACGTTCGGCAGCCCGCTGCCTCGTCCGCGGGGTCCGGGAATTCACTGGCGCGCCGGTGGCCCTGATCAATGACGCCCTCGCGGCGCACGCCGGCGCCTTTGACGGCGGCGCCGGAGTTCTCCTGGTGGTCGGCACCGGAGCGGTCGCCTACGCGGTCGCTGATGACGGCACCACACGTCAGATCGACGGCTGGGGTCCCTGGCTCGGGGATGAGGGCAGCGGACGGTGGATTGGGCAGGAAGGGCTGCTTGCGGCGCTGCGTGATGTTGACGGCCGGGGACTCCCCACGGAGCTGACAGCCCGCGCGCGAACCCTCGTGGGTGATTTAGCCGTAATGCCCGCCTGGGTGGCCGCGGAGGGAAATCCCGCCCGTCGTCTGGGCCTTTTCACTCCCGACGTCCTTGAGGCAGCCGGCAGCGGCGATTTGGTGGCGCGGGATATTGTCAGTCGTGCGTGTACTGCGCTTGCCGCCACTGCCCGCGCCGCCGGAGCCGCCAAGCTCGCTGTCTGGGGCGGCGTCACTGAACACCCGTATTTTTCCGCTCAACTGACAGCAGCGCTGGCGCAAGCCGGCATCACCATCATTCCTTCCGGCGGGAGCGCGCTCGACGGAGCAGCGCTGATCATCACGCGCATCGGCCTGGGATACGAAGAGAGGATCATTCGTGGATAACCCGAACCCCATCGAGGACCGGTCGCACCTGCGCGACTTCCTTGGCACGCTGCCAACCGAGGGGGTGGACGAGCGATATCCCGATCTCGACCTGATGAGCGGCAGCCAGCTGGTTCACGCGATGATTGACAGCGAGCGGGCCGTCGCCGATGCCGTCGCAGCGCAGGCCGGGCAAATCACCGCGGCGCTTGAGGGGATCGTCGAGGGAATGGCCCGCGGCGGCCGCCTCGTCTACATGGGTGCCGGCACGGCCGGACGCATGGGCATCCTCGACGCCAGCGAGGCGCCTCCGACCTTCGGCATCACGGATGATGTCATCATCGGCAGGATTGCCGGTGGCCCCACAGCGATCCACACCGCCGTCGAAAACGCGGAGGATGACGACGCCGCCGGCGCCCGGGACGTTGACGAGCTGAACCTCGGACCCAATGACACTTTGGTCGGCGTTTCGGCGTCCGGCCGGACACCGTACGTGGTGGGCGCGCTGAACCGTGCGCGGGAGCGCGGATCCTTCACCGTCGCCCACGCCTGCAACCCACACTCAGCGATCGGGGCCGCGGCCCATGTTGCCATTGAAACCGAAGTGGGTCCGGAGCTGCTGACGGGCAGCACCCGGCTCAAATCTGGTTCCGCGCAGAAGCTTGTCCTTAACACGCTCAGCACCGGTGCCATGGTCCGGGCAGGCAAGGTGTACCGCAACCTCATGGTTGACCTCCGCGCCACCAATGAAAAACTGCGGGCCCGCAGTGAACGGACCGTGATGCTCGCGACAAACGCCGATCCTGAAACTGCCGCAGCATCCCTGGAAGCCAGCGGCGGTTGGGTCAAAGCTGCCATCCTGTCGCTTGAGGCCGGGATTCCGGCCTCAGCCGCCATCGCGGTGCTGGAAGATAACGGCGGTTTCCTGCGGGCAGCCATCACCGAGTCGGTGGCCGGCTAGTGCGGGCGCTGACCAGAATCCAGAACTCCCTCGAACGGTTCAGCACCGCTGAGGCGAAGGTGGCCACCACCATCCTCGCCGACCCGCAGATCGTCGTGGAGAACCCGATCAACCGGGTCGCCGAGCTCTGCGGCACCTCAGCCGCGACCGTTGCCCGGTTCTGCCAAAGCCTGGGCTACTCCGGATACCGCGAATTCCGGTTTGACGTCGTCGGCACCACCAGCCGTGACCAGGCCGATCTTGACCGTTCGAACGTCTCCACCGGTGACATCGATCCTGCGGACAGTGCGGCCGACGTCGCTGCGAAGGTGCTCTTTCAGGAAACCCAGGCTATTGAACAAACCCTGCGCGAACTGGACCTTGCCGCCGTTGACCGGGCCCGCGACGCCCTCGCCGACGCCCCCGACGTGGTCATCGCCGGCTTCGGGTCCTCCGGACTCACCGCACGCGACCTCAATATGAAACTGCAGCGCATTGGCCTGCGCAGCTCCCATCACGCCGACGTGCATCTGGCGCTGTCCGCGACCGCGCTGCTGCGGCCGGGCGGGGTGCTCCTCGCCGTGTCGCATTCAGGCGTGACGCCGGAAATCCTGGGACTGCTGCGCGAGGCCGGACACAGCGGAGCCACGACCATCGGCATCACCAACGACTCCGGATCACCGATGGCCGGGCTGTGCGACATCCTGCTCAGGACGCAGGCACAGGAACATGCCTTCCGCTCCGGAGCCACGGCAAGCCGCACCGCCCAGCTGGCCATCACCGACGTGCTCTTTGTGCGGCTTGTCCAAAGCTTGTTCGAGACGGTCAACGACTCCCTTAGCCGGACCAGGGACGCGGTGACCCGGCACCGCTCGGACCGGGGCTGACCGGGGATCACCGCCGGCGGGCCTAGAGTAAGGGCCCGCCCAATACCGCGTCAGCAGCGGCAAGCAGAGAACCGTCCGCCACCAGCAGCCGCGCAGCCTCGATCTCCGGAGCAAGATAGCGGTCCGGACCCGGTCCGGGAACCACTGCCCGCAGGGCGGACCGCACCGCCGTGACCGCCGGGGCACTGCGGGAGGTGTCGATCCCGCCGTCGCGCATGTCCAGGGCGCGCGCGGACGTCAGCAGCTCGATCGCCAGCACGCGGGCCAGGCCGTCGATCGCCCGGCGCAGCTTCAGGCCGGCGGCCCAGCCCATCGACACGTGGTCCTCCTGCATGGCCGAGGACGGAATCGAATCCACCGACGCCGGCACGGCCAGCCGCTTGAGCTCTGACACAATGCCGGCCTGGGTGTACTGGGCGATCATGTGGCCCGAGTCCACGCCGGGATCGAAGGCCAGGAAAGCGTTCAGCCCGTGGCTGCGGTTGCGGTCCAGGAAGCGGTCGGTGCGCCGCTCGCTCATGGAAGCAACATCGGCGACGGCGACGGCCAGGAAATCCAGCACGTAGCCCACCGGTGCGCCGTGGAAGTTGCCGTTGGACTCCAGCCGGCCGTCAAGGGTCACCACCGGATTGTCGATGGCCGATGCGCGCTCGCACTCCGCCACGTTCTCGGCGTGCATCAGGGTGGACCGGGCCGCGCCGTGGACCTGGGGCGCGCACCGCAGCGAGTAGGCGTCCTGGACCCGGGTGAAGTTGCCCGTTTTCTGCTCCTCGATCAGCGCTGACCCGGCCAGGATTGCGCGGATGTTCGCGGCGGATTCGCCCTGCCCGGGCTGCGGCCGCAGGGCCTGCAGATCGGCGGCAAAAACGGCGTCGCTGCCCAGCAGCCCCTCCACGCTCATGGCCGCGGAGAGATCCGCCGTGGTGAGCAGGCGGCGAAGATCGGCGATGGCGAGCGTGAGCATGCCCAGCATCCCGTCGGTGCCGTTGATGAGGGCCAGGCCCTCCTTTTCCTGCAGCTCCACCGGCTCCAGCCCCGCAGCGGCCAGGGCTGCGGCGGCGGGAAGCAGTTCGCCGTCGTCCGTTCGCACGTTTCCCTCACCCATCAGGGCCAGGGCGCAGTGCGAAAGCGGAGCCAAATCGCCCGAGCATCCCAGCGAGCCGTACTCTCCAACCACGGGCGTGACGCCTGCGTTAAGGAGCCCGGCATAGGCGATGGCGACAGCGGGCCGGACCCCGGTGCGGCCGGTGGCCAGGGTGGCTATCCGGTTCAGCATCAGGGCGCGGATCACTTCGCGGTCCACCTCCGCGCCCGACGACGCCGCGTGGCTGCGGATGAGCGATCGCTGCAGCTGACGGCGCTGCTCGGGAACGATCTGCTTGACGGCGAGGGCACCGAATCCGGTCGATACGCCGTAGTGCGGCTTCTCGTCGGCTGCCAGCTCCTCGATGACCCCGCGCGAGGACTCCATCGCGGCAATGGCATCAGGTGCCAGCGACACTGCCGCTCCATGCCGGGCCACCGCAACAATCTCTTCGGCCGCCAGGGGGCCGGTCCCCAGTTCTACGAACGTGGCTGTGTTCTCAGTCGTTTTCATCTCTCCCCGTCTTCGCTCCAGATACGTCTCCGATCTGGTGCCGCAGCTTCCATCGAAGCACCAGTTGGCGGGGCGGCCTAGCCGGGACCGGATTCTGTTTCTGGGATCCCAGACAGTGGCCTAGGATCTGGGCATGCCAGAAAGCTATTCCCGGGTGCAGGTCCCCGCCGCTGCCCAGGTCCTGTCGATACTCCGCCACCTCGGAATGCAGGCCGGCCCGGTGAGCGCCACTGCCATTGCCCGGGATCTTTCCCTTCCGCGCTCCACGACCTACCACCTGCTGGCCGCCCTGGTGGCGGACGGCTTTGCGGTGCATCTTCCGGAAGAGCGCAAATACGCGCTGGGGGCGACGGCGCATGAGCTTGGCACCGGGTATGCCCGGCAGGCGCCGCTGCAGCGCATCGGGCGCTATCCGCTGCGCACCTTGGTGTCCCGCACCCGGCTGACCGCGCACCTGGCCGTGCTGCAGGGGACCGACGTGATTTACGTGATCGAGGAACGCGCCCCCCACCAGCAGCCGCTGGTGACCGACGCCGGCATCAGGCTTCCGGCGCACCGGACAGCCAGCGGCCGGGCCATGCTGGCGCAAATGACCGAGGCGCAGCTGCAGGCGCTGTATCCGGACCCGGCGTCGATGAGGTCCGGCCGTGCGGGTCCGGCCCTGGGCGCACTGCTGGGGATGGTGCGGGAGTTGGGGTATTCCTGGGAGGAAAACGAAGTCACCGAAGGGTTCTCCTCCATCGCGGTGCCAGTCCTGGACCGGTCCGGCCGCGCCGTCGCGAGTGTGACGGTGACGGCGTCCAATGCCCTGCCAGCCGGGCCTGCGGCGGGGCGGGCCTCCCGGTCCGCCGCCGGACCGGCGGGACGGAAGATCATCGAGTTTGCTGATCTGGTGCTTCCGGAGCTGGTCAGGTGCGCCGCGGAGATTTCCCGCCGGCTGGGCGTGCAGTCCGGAGCCGCACGCGCAAACAGCATGCCGTAAGCCGGATAAAACCGGCTTAGGCGGTTTCCGCACCGCTCGCGCTGGCCCAAGTATCCAAGGCCGGGTATTCAAGGGCGGGACACAGCACCTGTCTGGGATGCCAGACACTGTGACGGTGTTCACATACGGGAAACACGCCGCCGTTACGGTCTGGAGATGGCTACTATCTCCGATCCTTCCCGCAGCATCCGGGCACCGCGCGGCACGTCCCTCACCGCCAAGAGCTGGCAGACCGAGGCTCCGCTGCGCATGCTCATGAACAACCTCGACCCGGAGGTTGCTGAACGCCCCGAAGACCTGGTGGTCTATGGCGGCACCGGACGGGCAGCCCGCAGCTGGGAAGCCTACGACGCGATTACCCGCACCCTGGCCACGCTGGAGGATGACGAAACCCTGCTGGTCCAGTCCGGCAAGCCAGTGGGCGTTTTCCGGACCAACGAGTGGGCGCCGCGGGTCCTGCTGGCCAACTCCAACCTCGTGGGGGACTGGGCCACCTGGCCGGAATTCCGCCGGCTGGAGGCCGAAGGCCTGATGATGTACGGGCAGATGACCGCCGGATCCTGGATCTACATCGGCACACAGGGCATCCTCCAGGGCACCTACGAGACCTTTGGCGCCGTCGCCCGGAAACTGTTCAATGACGCCGGCGCCACCCTGGCCGGCACCCTGACCCTGACCGGCGGCTGCGGCGGCATGGGCGGCGCGCAGCCGCTGGCCGTCACGCTCAACGGGGGAGCGGTGCTGATTGTCGACGTCGACGAGACCCGGCTGCGCCGCCGCGCGGGCAAGCGCTACCTGCACGAGGTGGAAACCGACCTGGACACCGCCGTCGCCAAGGTGATGGCCGCCAAGGCCGAGAAGCGTGCCCTGTCCGTGGGCCTGGTGGGTAACGCCGCCGAGGTGTTCGAGGAACTGCTGCGCCGGCACACCGCGGGGGAGTTGACCGTGGATATTGTCACCGACCAGACCTCGGCCCACGATCCGCTGAGCTACCTGCCGGCGGGCATCCCGGTTGACCAGTGGCAGGCCGAAGCCGCCGCCGATCCCGAGGGTTTCACCAAGAAGGCCCGGGAATCGATGGCGCGGCAAGTGGCGGCCATGGTGGGCTTCCAGGACGCCGGCGCGGAAGTGTTCGACTACGGCAACTCCATCCGCGACGAGGCACGCCAGGGCGGCTTCGAGCGGGCTTTCGAGTTCCCCGGCTTTGTCCCGGCGTATATCCGCCCGCTCTTCTGCGAGGGGATGGGCCCGTTCCGCTGGGTGGCCCTGTCCGGCGACCCGGCGGACATCGCCGTCACCGACGCCGCGATGAAGGAGCTGTTTCCGGACAACGCACGCCTGCACCGCTGGCTGGACGCCGCCGCGGAGCATGTTGAGTTCGAAGGGCTGCCGGCCCGGATCTGCTGGCTCGGGTACGGAGACCGGGCCAAGGCGGGCCTGTTGTTCAACCGACTGGTGGCCGAGGGCAGAGTCAGCGCTCCGATCGTCATCGGCCGGGACCACTTGGACTCCGGTTCCGTGGCATCTCCCTACCGGGAAACCGAAGCCATGGCTGACGGCTCCGACGCCGTTGCCGACTGGCCGCTGCTGAACGCGATGCTGAACACCGCCTCCGGGGCCACCTGGGTATCGATCCACCATGGCGGCGGCGTCGGTATTGGACGTTCCATCCACGCCGGGCAGGTCTGCGTGGCCGACGGAACCGAGCTGGCCGCGCGCAAGCTGGAACGGCTCCTGACCAATGATCCGGGCACCGGCGTCATCCGCCATGTTGATGCGGGATATGACCGCGCCTCCGAGGTTGCCGCCGAGCGCGGCATCCGCATTCCGATGAAAGAGTAAGGGGATCCCCATGGAAGCCTCCCAGCACAGCTCCGGCAGCACGGCCCCCGCGCCGGCGGATGCCCCGGGGACACGGACCGGCGCCTGGCGGTTCTTTGTCTACAGCGGCATCGGCATCTTCATGTTCTTCATCCCGATCACCCTCGGGGGCAAGAACACCATTCCGCTGGACCATCTGGTCACATGGATCACCGGCGGACTGGGCGGACTGACCCGGTACATCGCACTGGCCCTGATCCTGGCCGGCACCGTCTATCCGTTCGCGAGCGGGCGGTGGCGGGAATCGCCGCTGAAGCGGACCTTCGCGCTGCTGAACATTGTGGGACTCATCGCGGGAACCATGCTGGTCTTCGGCATCGGTCCGCAGTGGTTCTTCGATCCGGACCTGGGACCGTTCCTGTATGACAAGCTGGTCATCCCGGTGGGCTTTATTGTCCCCATCGGTGCGATCTTCCTGGCCCTGCTGGTGGGCTACGGACTGATGGAGTTTGTTGGAGTCCTGGTCCAGCGGGTGATGCGTCCCGTGTGGCGGACGCCGGGACGCTCGGCGGTCGACGCCGTCGCCTCCTTTGTGGGCAGCTATTCGCTGGGCCTGCTGATCACCGACCGGGTGTACCAGAGCGGACGCTACACGGCACGCGAGGCGTCCATCATCGCCACGGGTTTCTCCACGGTGTCCGTGACCTTCATGCTGATCGTCGCGAAAACCCTGGACATCATGCACCTGTGGCTGCCGTACTTCTTCCTCACCTTCGCGGTCACCTTTTTGGTCACGGCCATTACGGTGCGGATCCCGCCGCTTAGCCGCATTCCGGAGGACTACTATCCCGGCGCAACACCGCAGCCCGAAGCGAAAGTCACCGGCAGCCGGGGAGCCGCGGCCTGGAACGAAGCCATGTCCGCCCTGCAAACCGCCCCGCGGCTGGGACGGAACGTGCTGAACAACATCCGCGACGGCCTGCTCATGTCCATGGCGATCCTGCCGTCGATTATGTCGGTGGGCCTGCTCGGTCTGCTGCTGGCCCGGTTCACTCCCGTGTTCGACTGGCTCGGCTACCTCTTTTATCCGCTCACCCTGGTGCTGCAGCTTCCGGATCCGATGCTGGCGGCTAAAGCCTCCGCCGTCGGGATCGCCGAGATGTTCCTGCCCGCCACCGTGGTGGCCGGACACGAGTCCGAGGTCCTCCGGCTGGTCATCGCCGTCGTCTGCGTTTCGGCCATCATCTTCTTCTCGGCGCTGGTTCCGTGCGTGCTGGCCACCAGGATTCCCATCAAGGTGTGGCACCTGCTGGTCATCTGGGCCGAGCGGGTGGCGCTGAGCCTCATCATCACGACGCCGGTGGCGTTCCTGCTGGTGGGAACATGGACAGGGTGAACACAACACGCGTCAATGCGCTCCTGAGGTCCATCGAAGACACCGGCCGCGACCGCCGCCGCGGCGGTTACAGCCGTCCGGTCTACTCGACGGCGGAACTTGACCTGCGCCAGTGGTTCACCGCCGAGGCTTCCCGCCGGGGACTGTCCGTGGAGACTGACCGCAACGGAATCCTCTGGGCCTGGTGGGACCTGCCCGGCAGCGGGGCCGGCAGCGACGCTGCTCCGGAACGCCGGGGCGCCCTGGTTACCGGCTCCCACCTGGACTCCGTGCCCGGCGGCGGCGCCTTTGACGGGCCGCTGGGCGTGGCGAGCGCCCTCGCTGCGGTGGACATCCTGCAGGAGCGGGAAAGCACCGGCGGGATGCTCCGGAACCGGGCGCTCGCCGTCGCGGTGTTCCCGGAGGAGGAAGGCTCGCGGTTTGGGGTGGCATGCCTCGGGTCCCGGCTGCTGACCGGCGCCATCGAGCCGCGCAAGGCGCTGGCCCTGCGTGATGCCGACGGCAACACCTTTGCCGACATTTCCCGTGCCCATGGCCTCGATCCCGACGCCATGGGCCGGGATGATGCCACGCTGGGCCTCATCGGCGACTTCGTGGAACTGCATGTGGAGCAGGGGAGGGGCCTGAACACTGAAGAGTTCACCGATGCCGCCGGACGCGGACCCGCCCTCGCGGTGGCTGGCTCCGTCCTGGGCCACGGCCGCTGGCGGTTCTCCATCAGCGGCCAGGGCAACCACGCCGGCACCACCCTGATGGCGGACCGGTCCGACCCCATGGTGGCGGCAGCACAGCTGATCGTGGCCGTGCGCCAGACCGCAGCCGCCCAGGCCGATGCCCGCGCCACTGTTGGCCGGCTGGAACCTGTCCCGGGCGGAACCAACGTCATTGCCTCCCGGGTGGATCTCTGGCTGGACGTCCGCCACCCCGAGGACGCCGTGACCGCGGCGCTGGTGGAGAAAATCCACGGCCAGGCGCAAAAGATTGCCGCCTTTGAAGGCTGCAGCGTGCAGCTGACCGAGGAAACGCTGTCCGGCACCGTCCACTTTGACCCGGCCCTGCAGCGGGCCCTGACGCAGTCGGTTGCCCGCACCGTTCCCGGCGCCCCGGTCCTGGCCACCGGAGCCGGACACGATGCCGGGGTGCTCGCGGCCAGCGTGCCCACCGGCATGCTGTTTGTCCGGAACCCCTCGGGCATCAGCCATTCGCCGGAGGAGTACGTGGAGGACGACGACGCCGAGATCGTTGTGCAGGCCCTGGCCGACGTGCTGCAGGACCTGCTGTGACCGGTTCGGCCGGGGTCCCGGCCGGGGTCCCGGCTGCCGCCCCGAGCGTCGGGGCGGCCGCCGCGGAGCCCGCGGAACGGGTGCGCTTCTTTTGGTGTGAGCAGGGCTGGGTGAACGGCGCCGTGGTGCCGGGCGTCCGGCTGGAGGTCGACGGCGCGGGTGTGGTCGCCGGAACGGAAACCGGGGTGCCCGGCCAAGACGGCGACTGCCGGCTGTCCGGCGTCACTTTCCCGGCGGCGTCGAACGCTCATTCCCATGCCTTCCACCGGATCCTGCGCGGGCGCACCCACGCCGGCGGTCCCGGCAGCTTCTGGACCTGGCGCGAGCAGATGTACGAGGCCGCCGGTGCCCTGACGCCGGAACTGTACGAGCAGCTGGCCACCGCCGTCTTCGCCGAAATGGTGGCCACCGGGTTCACGTCGGTGGCGGAGTTCCACTATGTCCACCACCACCCGGACGGCAGTGCCTACGGCGGGCCCGGCAGCGAAGAACACGCCATGGAGCGAGCCCTGGCCCGCGCCGCCGTCGCAACCGGCATCCGGCTGACCCTGCTCGACACCTGCTACCTGGCCGGCGGATTCGGGGTTCCGCTGAACGGACGGCAGCAGCGCTTCGGCGACCGCGATGCGCAGGGCTGGCTGGACCGCCTCGCATCCCTGCGCAAGGCCTTCGCCGCTGAGTTCGATCCGGCACAGGTCAGCGTGGGGGCGGCGCTGCACTCGGTGCGCGGCGTGCCCGAAGCTGCCCTGCCCACCATTGCCGCCGGTCTGCCGGACGGGATTCCCCTGCACATCCACCTCTCGGAGCAGCCCGCCGAAAACGCGGCATGCCTGCAGGCCACCGGCCTCACCCCGACGATGCTGCTGCAAAAACACGGACTGATCGGTCCCCGCCTCTCCGCCGTGCACGCCACCCACCTCACCGGCGAAGACATCACCGTCCTGGGGGAGGCCGGGGCCACCGTCGTCATGTGCCCCACCACCGAAGCTGACCTGGCGGACGGAATCGGTCCGGCCGCCCGGCTCCAAGCAGCCGGGGCGCGGATCGCACTGGGGACCGACCAGCACGCCGTCGTCGATCCCTTCCTGGAGATGCGTGCCCTGGAACACGGGGAGCGGCTGTCCTCGGGGGAGCGCGGCCGCTTTGGGCCCGCCGAGCTGCACGCTGCGGTTTCGTCCGCCGGGGCACGGGCACAGGACCGGCCCGAGCCGGGGCTGGAACCCGGAATGGTCTGTGACCTGATGTGCGTGGACCCGTCCAGCATCCGCACCGCCGGGTCCCGCCCCGGGCAGCTGGCACTCGCTGCCACCGCCGCAGACGTGCACACCGTCGTCGTCGGCGGCCGGATCCTGGCCCGCAACGGACAGCACACGGTGCTGGGCGACCCGGCCGTCCTGCTTGGCACCGCCATCGCGGCGGTCGACGCCGTCCGCACCACTACGTTCGAAGGAAGCCCCCGCGCATGAGCCCGGTTACACCGCACACCACCGGTTCGACCCTGATCACCAACATCGGCGAACTCTCCACGCAGGACTGCACCGAAGGAGCAGCCACCGCTGTGCTGAAGGACGCGGCGGTGGTCTTCGAGGGGGAACGGATCAGCTGGATCGGTGCCGCCGCCGACGCTCCGGCCGCTGACACGGCGGTGGATGCAGGGGGACGGGCCGGCCTGCCGGGCTGGGTGGACTCGCACACGCACCTGGTGTTTGCGGGCGACCGCAGCGCCGAATTCGAGGCGCGGATGGCGGGGGAATCCTACGCCGCCGGCGGCATTGCCGTGACCACCGCAGCCACCCGTGAAGCCACCGACTACGACCTGACCCGGCTGCTGCTGGCCCGCGTGGCCGAAGCAGCAGCGGGCGGCACCACCTATCTCGAAACCAAGACCGGTTACGGACTCAGCGTGGAGGAGGAGCGGCGCCACGCGCGCATTGCCTCCACGGTCGCGGACACCGTCACCTATCTGGGCGCGCACCTGGTGCCCGACGGCGTGGACGCGGATGAGTACACCGATCTGGTCTGTACTGACATGCTCACCGCTGTTCGCCCGTATGTGCAGTGGGCTGACGTGTTCTGCGAGAAGGGCGCCTTTACCGAGGACCAGTCGCGGCGCGTACTGACCGCCTGCCGGGACGCCGGGCTCGGACTGCGGGTGCATGGAAACCAGCTCGGCCCCGGTGCCGGGGTGCAGCTTGCCGTGGAATTCGGAGCGGCGAGCGTGGACCACGTGAACCACCTGTCCGACGACGACGTGGACGCGCTCGCCGGGACCTGGTCCGAAGGGGGCGGGAATGCCGGGGGCATGCTGGATCCCGGAGCGGGCACTCCGGGCACCGTGGCAACCTGCCTGCCCGCCTGCGACTTGTCCACCCGGGCGCCGCTGGCCGAAGCCCGCCGGCTGCTCGACGCCGGGGTGCCGGTGGCGCTGGCCTCGAACTGCAACCCCGGAACTTCGTACACGAGTTCAATGAACTTCTGCGTTGCTACCGCCGTGCTGCAGATGGGCCTGACCGTACAGGAAGCCGTCCGGGCCGCAACGTACGGCGGAGCCCTCGCCCTGCGGGTCCACCGCGGCACCGACCGGGACGGAGAGCGCGCGGTGGGCTCGCTCGCCGTCGGGCACCGGGCGGACCTGCAGCTGTTCAACGCTCCCTCGGCCGCGCATCTGGCGTACCGGCCGGGCATGCCGCTGACCGGTTCCGTGTGGCGGGCCGGGGTGCGGGTGCGCTGAACCGGAGGGGTGGGTCCGCCCCGACCCGCGAACCGCAGGGGTCCAAGCGGCCTGCGACAGCTGGAACACCCGGCGGAGTCCGGCACAATGGGACCATGCGTGCCGCCTTCCCCTCCGCCCCCGCCGACGCCCTGGATCCGCGGGCGCGGAAGATGCTGGTCTTCGAAATCCTGATTGTCCTGGGGCTGTCGCTGGGCAGATCAGGGGTATACGCCGTCGTCGAGCTCCTGGAAAAGGCAGCCGAGGGTCCGCTCGCCGGGCAGACGACCACCCTGAACCCGGTCCTGGACGAGAATCCGGTGTTCGACCTGGTGTACCAGCTGCTGGGGATTTTCTTTTCGCTGCTGCCGGTGGCCCTGGTGCTGTTCCTGCTGACCGAACCGGGCAAGAGCGCGTTCCGGCGCCTCGGCTTCACCTTCGCCAAACCGGTGCGGGACTTTGCGCTGGGCTTCGGGCTGGCAGCGGTCATTGGCGTCGGCACGCTGGGCGTCTACGCGGCGGGACGTGCACTGGGCATCACCACCGCGCTGGTGCCCGCCGCCCTGGACACCTACTGGTGGACGCTGCCGGTGCTTATCCTGTCAGCCCTGCGGCACGCTGTGCTGGAGGAAGTCATAGTGGTGGGCTACCTCTTTATCCGGCTGCGGCAGCTGGGCTGGAGCACCCCGGCGATCATCATCACCAGCGCCCTCATCCGCTCCAGTTACCACCTGTACCAGGGGATCGGGCCCGGCATCGGAAACTTCCTGATGGGCCTGCTCTTCGGCTACGCCTACACCAAGACCAAGCGCGTCATGCCGCTGGTGATCGCGCACGCCCTCGTGGACATTGCCGGGTTTGTCGGCTTTGCGCTGTTCGGTTCGGCGATCGGCATTGGCGACTGACCCCGTGATGCGCCGGAGGTGCGGCTGCACTCCACGCTAGGATTTCGGGATGCACGCCGCCCAAAACGACAAGGAGCACCGCCCCGTGACACTCACAACACCCTGGGGAGCGGACCTTGATCCGGATGTCGTCCTGCAGGATTACCCCCGCCCGCAGCTGGTCCGCGACAGTTACCTCAACCTCAACGGCTACTGGCAATACGCCATCACCTCAGTGCGCCGGGATGCACCGCCGGCCGACGGCGAATGGGACGGCCGGATTCTGGTGCCGTTTTCCCCGGAGGCGCCGCTGTCCGGCGTGAACCGCCAGCTGCAGCCGCAGCAGATCCTCTGGTACCGGCGCACCCTCCGCCTGCCCGAGGGCTTTGCGGGCGAACGGGTGCTGCTGCACTTCGGCGCCGTGGACCACAGCTGCACGGTCACCGTCAACGGTGTGGCCGTGGGCGGGCACGACGGCGGATACCTCCCGTTTACCCTGGACATCACCGACGCGCTGGCCGCCGGGAGCCGTGACGCCGGGCTGGCCGCTGAGGCAGCCGAGCCGGCCTCCGGCGCTGCAGCCGCCGCAACCGAGCACGAAATCATCGTCCGGGTCCGCGACATCAGTGACACCGGCTACGCCAGCCGCGGCAAGCAGACACTGGACCGAGGCGGCATCTGGTACACCGCACAATCCGGCATCTGGCAGACCGTCTGGATGGAATCGGTGCCGCGCACCAGCATTTCCCGGCTGGAGCTGGTGCCGGACCTCGACTCCGTCTCGGTGACGGTCCACATCGCCGGCGGCCGGCCGGATGAGGGTGGTTCGGGCGGCACATCCGCGGACGCTGATCTGCGGGCGGCGGTTACCGTGTCCGCGGGCGGCCGCGCCGTGGCGGACGCCGTCGTCGTGCCCGGTGTCCCCACCCGCATCCCGGTGCCCGATCCGCAGCTGTGGACCCCTGAGAATCCTTTCCTCTATGACGTGTCAGTGACGCTGCTCGCGGCGGGCGTGGACATCGACAGCGTCAGCAGCTACACCGGGCTGCGCACTTTCGGCGTCGGCCCGGACAACGCCGGCCATGCCCGGCTGCTGCTCAACGGGAAGCCGTACTTCCACGCCGGGCTGCTTGATCAGGGGTACTGGCCGGACGGACTGTACACCGCGCCGTCGGACGAGGCGCTGGCTTACGACATCCAGGCCGCCAAAGACCTGGGCTTCACGATGCTGCGCAAGCACATCAAGATTGAGCCGCTGCGCTGGTACTACCACGCCGACCGGCTTGGCATGCTGGTGTGGCAGGACCTGGTCAACGGCGGACGGTCTTACCGGCATGCCGTCGTCACGGCACCGGCGGTGGGAATGCCGCACCGCAATGACGGCGACTACGCCGCTTTCGGCCGCGCGGATGAGCAGGGCCGGGAAGATTTCCATGCCGAACTGCGCTCCACCGTTGAACTTCTGCGCAACTGCACTTCGCTTGCCGTGTGGGTGCCGTTCAACGAGGGGTGGGGCCAGTTCGACGCGAATGCGGCGACGGAGCTGCTGCGCGGGCTGGACCCCACCCGCAGCATCGACCACGCCAGCGGGTGGCACGACCAGGGCGGGGGAGACCTCAAGAGCGTGCACGTCTACTTTGTGCCCTTCAAGCTGCGCCGGGGCTGGCTGCGGGACGGCCGCGCCGTCGTGCTTTCCGAATATGGCGGGTACAGCCTGCGTGTTCCGGGCCACACCTTCAACGAGAAGGAATTCGGCTACCGGCGGTTCAAGACCCGGGATGCCCTGCGGCAGGCGTACGAAAAGCTGCACCGGCGGCAGATCGAACCCGCCGTGGCGCAGGGGCTCGCGGCCACGGTCTACACCCAGCTCACCGATGTGGAGGACGAGGTGAACGGGCTGCTCACCTACGACCGGCGGGTGGTGAAGATCGACGCCGGCACGGTCCGGGAGCTCAACGCCGGGCTGATTCGGGCTGCTGGGGCTTCGATGGGCTAGACAATTTGGGTGAAATCGACCGTTTCGGGTTTCTGCTGCCACTGCGCAGTGGCAGCAGAAACCCAAAGTGGCAGCAGAATCGGGGAGGGGTGCTTAGCCGCGCCGTGACCGCGGAAGACCCGCCCGGACCAGCCGTTGCACCAGTCCGTCGGGGTCCTGCGGCGATTTGGTGATGTTGCCCCACGACCAGCGGACGAAGGCGGCCCCCGTGGCCCGGATGGCGTCTTCCCTTCGCTTCTCGTTCGTGAGCGTCTCCCACGTGGGAGCCAGCATGGAGCCGTTCGCCCCGTACTTCACGGCACCGTCAAACTCGCCCACCAGACGGTGCTTCTTCCAATAGAAGTCAGTCCTGAACTGGCCTGCGGGCGTGATGACCTCGTGCTGCAGCTCCGGGGGCGGGAATCCAAACCGATGGAGTTTTGCACGGGAATAGGACTCGCCGGGGGATTGCGAGTTGCTGTCCGCGAAGTCGATGACGCGCAGAGCCCTGGCACGTTTGGCTTGGTCAGGCAGCAGCAGCGACAGCTCCCGCAGGGCATCCTTGGTCAACGGCGGATGGCGCTGGCCCGGGTCTGGCCGCAACACATGGTCCATGGCGGGCACGGCGCGTTCAAACGGCAAGTAGGCCGCCATATCCAGGACCGTCTGGGCACGCGAAGTAAGCTGTAGGCCGTTTCGGGACGTGACAGGCTCCAGTAACCGCCGTGTCGTCCAACGGAGCTCGCCGCGGCGACGGCCGTGTGAAGAATCAGAGGCCAGCAGCAATATTTCGGATGACCCTCCGATTACGGGGATGCCCCAGATAACCGCGGCCGACTGCTGAACGAGAATCCGGGGACTTCCGCCCTGTTCGACGGCGGCCAGAATCCGCACATGGTCCCGGTCCCATTTGGGCAGCTTCTGCCAGAACTCGGACCAAACGTATACGCCTGGCCGAACCCGGACGAGTTCTCCGGATGCGCACCGCAGGGCTATTTGACGCCTGTTGACGCCGGCATGCTCGGCATCGGCCGCAAAAAGGAACTCCGGATCCATCCGCCCAGAGTGGGGGAGTGCTTCAGCTCGGGGGAGAGCAGCCGGAAATCTGTGGAAAACCGTACGTTTTGGGCACAATCGACCGTTTTGGGTTTCTGCTGCCACTGCGCCATGGCAGCAGAAACCCAAAGTGGCAGCAGAAACCCAAAGTGGCAGCAGAAACCCGCCCCGGACGGAATCGGCAGTGCTAGATCTCGACGAGGCCGTTCGCCGTGTTGAACGTGACCGACATGATGCCGGGGGTTCCCTTGGGCGAGATCCAGGTGACGCCGACATTTTCCAGCGGCTCTTCAATCGGGGTGCCCAGCCAGTCGGCCACACGCTCCGCGGATCCTGCAATGGTCAGCGAGTTCAGCTTTACGGCCCCGGGCATTCCGGGCAGCGCGGCGGAGGGGTGCAGCGGCTCGGTGCCGTCATCCCAGCGCAGCATGTACGGCACCTGGGGGTCGGCGATCAGGCCGTTGATCCCGATCTGGCGCCAGGTCAGTTCCTGGCCGTCGGGGAACTTGCGGTTACCCGGAACCGACTCGCGGCCCAGGCGTTCTTCGAACGGCGACAGGTCGTCCACTGCAACGCACCAGCCCATCCAGCCGCCGCCGCACTCGGAGCGCTGGCGCACGGCCTGGCCGAACGGAGCCTTGTCCGACGCCGGATGGCTCAGGGCCTCGACCACCTCAACATATTGGTGGTTGGCCAGGGGAAGAATCATGTTGCGGGTGCCGAAACGCGGATGCACTCCGCCCTTGACGAAGTCGGCTCCCAGAGCGGAGGCAATCCTCTCTGTCGTGGCCAAAAGACCGTCGGATTCACAGGCATAAGATACATGGTCCAAGCGCATGCGGCCCATAATGGCACGTTGTGACCAACCTCTCGACCAAGGTAAGCCTAACTGAGCATGCTTACCTTTTTGGTGGGGGGATTCGGGGCGTTTGCGCCGCTGACCGCGACCGGCAAATCCCCGGGCGAGCCGAGCAGGGAGCGCTCTGCGCAGCGCGGAGCATGCGGGGGAAGGCGCCTCTGAGACTCGGGGAAATGAACCGTCACAGAGGTTGCGGGCTTCGGGGTTATCCGTTTTCATAGTGGGAATAGGTCATGAGTGCCAGCAGATAGCCCCGGCTTGCTGGCCGGCAACCCTCCAACCGCGGTGGGGTGCCCCGGGTGAAGACCTGGCTGCACGTTAAGAGGACGTGCGGCAAGCGCGGGTCACACGTGGCTGCCGGCTCTTTTCCGGCTGGAAGTCTCGGTGCGGCCCCTGGTTAATAGGGAGCACTCCATGTCAGGAAACTGGTCATTCGAAACCCGGCAGATCCATGTGGGACAGGAGCCTGACGCCGTCACCGGCGCCCGTGCCCTGCCGATCTACCAGACAACGTCATTCGTCTTCCCCAGCGCCGAGGCAGCAGCCAACCGATTTGCGCTGGCCGAGCTGGAGCCGATCTACACCCGCATCGGCAACCCCACCCAGGAAGCCGTCGAGAACCGGATCGCATCCCTCGAAGGCGGCCTCGGGGCGCTGCTGCTCGCCTCCGGACAGGCCGCCGAAACCTTCGCCATCCTCAACATCGCCGAGGCTGGAGACCACATCGTCGCCAGCCCCAGCCTCTACGGCGGCACCTACAACCTCTTCAAGCACACCCTGAAGAAGTTCGGCATCGAGACCACGTTTGTGCATGACCCGGACAACCTGGACCAGTGGCGCAGCGCCGTGCGGCCAAACACCAAGGCCTTCTTCGGCGAAGTGGTCTCGAACCCGCGCCAGGACGTCCTGGACATTGAGGGCATCAGCGCCGTTGCGCATGAGGCCGGCGTTCCGCTGATCGTGGACAACACCCTGTCCACCCCCTATCTGATCCGGCCCATTGAATGGGGCGCGGACATCGTGGTGCATTCGGCCACGAAGTACCTCGGCGGCCACGGCACCTCCATCGCCGGGGTGATCGTGGACTCCGGCAATTTCGACTTTGGCGCTGATCCGGAGAAGTTCCCCGGGTTCAACACCCCGGATGAAAGCTACAACGGGCTGGTGTACGCCCGCGACCTCGGCGCGGACGGCGTCCTGGGCGCCAACCTCGCCTACATCCTCAAGGCCCGGGTGCAGCTGCTCCGCGACCTCGGTTCCGCCGTGTCGCCGTTCAACGCGTTCCTCATTGCCCAGGGTCTCGAAACACTGAGCCTGCGGGTGGAACGGCACGTTGCCAACGCCGTCGCCGTCGCGAACTGGCTCGAAGCGCACGACGACGTCATCTCAGTCGCCTATGCGGGCCTGGAATCCAGTCCGTGGTTTGAGCGCGGCCGCAAGTACGGCCCGCGCGGCACCGGCGCCATTGTCTCCTTCGACATCACCGGCGGCATCGAGGCGGGGAAACGATTCGTGGATGCCCTGGATCTGCATTCCCATGTGGCCAACGTGGGTGACGTCCGCTCCCTGGTGATCCATCCGGCGTCGACCACGCACAGCCAGCTCGGCGCCGAAGCCCAGCTCGCCGCTGGGGTCAGCCCCGGTCTGGTCCGGCTGTCCGTGGGCATCGAGCACATCGACGACATCATTGCCGACCTCGACGCCGGCTTCCGCGCGGCCAAGGGAGCGTAACGATTCGCGTGGCCCTGCCGTCCACGGTGCCGCAGCACCCCGCCCCTGCCTGGGACGGGGTGCTGCGGCATGCCCAAGTCGGCAGTCTGGAGCTGGAAACCGGCGGGCACCTGCCGCAGGTGTCCCTGGCGTATGAAACGTGGGGAACCCTGAATCCTGACGGGTCCAACGCTGTGCTCGTGGCGCATGCCCTGACCGGCAGCACCCACGTTGCCCGCGGCAGCAGCAGCGAGGACGGCTGGTGGGACGCCCTCGTGGGTCCCGGGAAAACCGTGGACACCAACCGGTTCTTCGTCGTCTCGATCAACATGCTCGGCGGCTGCTACGGCTCCACCGGGCCGTCCTCGAATGATCCCGAGGGACTGCCCTGGGGTTCACGCTTTCCGTTCGTCACCATCCGGGACGCGGTCCGCGCCGAGGCCCGGCTGGCGGATCTGCTGGGAATCCGTACCTGGCACACCGTGCTGGGCGGGTCGCTCGGCGGTGCCCGGGCCCTTGAATGGGCCGTCACCGAACCAGACCGGGTGCAGCGCTGCGCCGTGATCGCCTGCACGGCGGCGAGCTCGGCCGAGCAGATCGCCTTTGGCCAGGCGCAGCTCGAGGCGATCCGGCTGGACCCGCACTTCAACGGCGGGGACTACTACAACGGAACCGCTCCGACCGCCGGCTTGGGACTGGCACGCAGGATCGCGCACATCACCTACCGCTCCGAGGCGGAGCTGGAGTACCGGTTCGGGAACGCGCCCCAGCGGCGGGAGGATCCGCTGGGGTCGGCGCTGTCGGCGGAACGCGGCCGCTACGCGGTGGAGAGCTATCTGGATCATCAGGCCCGGAAGTTGGTGCAGCGTTTTGACGCGAACAGCTACCTGGTGCTGACCGAAGCCTTGATGAGCCACGACGTCGCACGCGGCAGGGGATCGCTGCAGGAGGCCCTGTCCGCCGTTACGGCCGAGTTCTTCATTGCGGCCGTCGATTCGGACCGGCTCTACTTCCCGCAGCAGTCCGAGGTGCTGGCCGCCGCGCTTCCCGGCGATGTCCGGGTGCACACCATCAGCGCGCCCATTGGCCATGACGGCTTCCTGACCGACGTCGAGCAGCTCGGAAAGCCGCTGCGGAAACTCTTCTTCAGCTAGGAAACAAGCTCCAGCTGGTCCGCCACGATCCGTCCCGCGCGGAGCACAGTGCGGTCGGTGCCGCGGTCCATCACGGCAGAGGAGAGGGTTTCGCCGCCGACAAGCAGCAGATCCGCCGGGTCGCCGGCATCAAGGCCTGGGCGGTGGGCGGTGTCCTTGAGCCGGACGGCGGACGGATCCAGGATGCTTGCTCCGCCCACAGTGGCGACGGCCAGGCAATGCTCGATCAGTTCGTCCTGCCGGAAGCCCTGGGTAAAGGCCAGCTGCCAGGTCCGGTCCAGCATGTCCGCGTTTCCGTACGGGGACCAGTAATCGCGCTGGCCGTCTTCGCCCAGTCCGAAGCGGATGCCGGCCTCCGCCATGCGGGTCAGGGGCAGCTGGCCTGAGGTCGCCGGAGCCACCGAGGTAAGGCACACATCCAGCTCCGCAAAGGCTTCCAGAAGCCGGCTGGTGGTTGCTTCGCTTACGCTGCCCAGCTGATAGGCATGGGAGAGCGTCACCTGTCCCTGCATGCCGAGGGCGCGGGTGCGTTCCAGCACCAGATCCGCGCTGAACACACCGAGGGCTCCGGGCTCGTGCAGGTGGATGTCGATGGGCACCTGGTACTTCTCCGCCAGTCCGAAGACGAGGTCCAGGTGCTGCGCCGGATCCCGGTCCAGGCTGCAGGGATCAATGCCGCCGACGACGTCGGCGCCGGCTTTCAGCGCCTCCTCCAGCATCTCCACCGACCCTTTTTCCCGGAGCAGCCCGGCCTGCGGAAACGCCACGATCTGAACGGCGGCCCGGTCCCTGAAGGTTTCCCGGGCAGCGGACACGGCCTCGAAGCGTTCCAGCCGGCAGTCCACATCGACCTGGGCAAACGAGCGCACCCGGGTGGTGCCGCGGGCGATCATCCGGCCCAGCGTCTCGTTGACCCGCTCCTGCAGGGACACCTCCGCGGTGCGCCAGTTGCGGCGGTCGTTCAGCATCATCTCCCATACGCCGGGGCCGCCGGTGTGTTCGCGGAAGGGCAGGCCAATCCGGGTCGAGTCCAGATGCACATGCGCGTCGGAGAAAGCGGGCAGCAACAGGCGGCCGCGGCCCTCCACCACGGTGGCGCCTGTGGACACAGCGGGGGAAACCGCACCGGGCGAACCCGCAGTGCCGGCGCCGCCGGCGGGGTGGTGCGGCGCAACGGCGGTGATGATGCCGTCCGTCAGGGTGACGTCGCTGAGTGCGCGGCCCCACGGGCGGACGGGTCGGATCAGGGTGGTGGTCAAGGGATCTCCTTCATTGGATGGCGGCGTCGGCAGCTGATCTGTTGCCGACGGTGCCTGCTCTCTTCACCAACGTAGGGCACGGCCGGGGCATGCTCCTGATCATGACGCGGTGCAGGCCGCCATCAGTGCACGGTTTCCCTTGCCAAGAAGCCGCGGACATGGAAGAACAAAACCATGGGCGATCAAATTCGGGTTGCGGCACAGGCGCGGTGCTCGCCGGAACAGCTGTGGCAGGCATTGGTGGATCACCGGGCGGCGTGGTGGCCGGAGATGGACTTTACCGCCAGTCCCGGCGCTCCGCTGACGGAGCGGTTTAGCGCGCACGACGACGACGGAGGCGGCAGCGGTAGCGACGGCGGCGGCAGCGATAGCGGACGCGACGACGGCAGCGACAGCGACGGCCGCAACGGCCCCGGAACCCGTGCCACGGGAACGGTGCTGGCCGTGGCCCGGGAGCGGCTGCTGTCCTTCCGCTGGACCATGCCCGGCTGGAACAGCCATACGATTGTGAGTTTCACGCTGGATGCCGGGGCTGGGCCTGATGCGGAAGCGGATTACACCGACGTCGTCGTGACTGAGAGCGGACTGGGGAGCCTTACCGACGGAGCTGAGGTGGCCCGGACCCATACCGGGGACTGGAGCGATCATCTGGCCACCCTCATTCGACTGGCCGAGAAAGGGTCCCCCGCCTGACGCTGCCGGGCCGGGCGCGGTGCTAGCCTTTCCGGCATGACGGACCAGGGTGGCGACAGTCAGGACAAGGGCGCTTCGGGTGCCCGCCGGAGAACGGGTTCCGCCGCCGGCCGCGCCCGGAACCTGTTCCTGCTGATGTGGATGCCGGCTGCGGCGCTCCTGCTGGTCCTGTCCGGTGTCCTGCTCCTGGCCCAGGGGCCGGGACCCACGGAGATCAGCTGGGTCGCCTATACCCCGCTGCCGGAGGAAGGACTGCCCGGCGGCGTGATGCTGTTCAGCCGCGGAATGCGGGCGGGTGCGCTGCTGGTGCTGGCGGGAGCCGTGCTGTTTGCCTTCTGGGGCGGACTGCAGGCCGGGGGCCGCCGCAGGCCCCGCGGCAAACGGTCTTAGTCCGCTGAACCCGGGGGCATGCCTGAACCGCCAAAGATGGGTCCGGCCAGGGGACGCTTGGCGGCGATGCCGTCGCCGGAGGACCGGTGCCGCACCCGGCGCACCACCCACGGCATGAAGTATTCCCGCGCCCAGGTCAGGTCCTCTGTCCGGGCCGTACGCCAGTTTTTGACCGGGAGGGGCTTTGGCTGCAGCGGTTCCAAGGTATGGGGGACGGCCAGGGTGTCCAGCACCATGGCGGCGATGGTGTGGTGCCCCAGGGGCGAAAAGTGCAGCCGGTCCGGCGCCCACATGTCACGGGCTCTCAGCTCCCGCAGCGCCCACATGTCAGCGATGATGATGTCGTGCCGCGCGGCAATGGTCCGCAGGTTTTCGTTGTAGACGGCCACCCGTCCCCGAACGCTGCCGAGCACGGGGGTGGTGCCCAGATCAGGGCCGGTGAAGAGGACCACGGTGGCGCCGCTGCCGCTGAGGCGCCCGATCGCGGCGTCCATTTTTTCGGCCAGTTTGTCCGGGTCGCCGCCGGGGCGGATGACGTCATTTCCGCCGGCACAGATGGTGACCAGATCCGGGTTCAGGTCCAGGGCCGGCTGCAGCTGTTCGCTGATGATCTGATCCAGCAGCCGTCCCCGGATCGCGAGGTTGGCGTAGGCGAAGTTCTCAGCGTCGCGGGCCAGTTCCTCGGCAACGCGGTCCGCCCAGCCGCGGTGCCCGCCGGGGCTTTCCGGATTGGGGTCGCCGATGCCCTCGGTGAAGGAATCTCCGATGGCAACATAGCGGGTCCAGGGATGCACCGGATGCTCCTCGGGTGCTGCCTCCGCGGCGGAACCGGCGACGGCGGGCGCTTCAGCGGCGGGGATGGAGGAGGAAGGGGGATTCTGGGGCATCGAAGGAGAAGTCACCGCTCCATCCTGCCAAGGAGGGGGCTGGCTACGCGACCGTAGGTTCCCGAACCGCCCGTGCCATGATGAATATCATGCCTACAACAGCTCCCTGGAACCCCACCGTCCTTTGGTCCAAGCCCGAACCCGAGCGTGAAGGAACGCCGCTGCTGGTCCTTTTCCACGGTTACCTCGCCAATGAGGAAGACCTGATGGGCCTGGCGGATTACCTTCCCTCCGAATTCACCATTGCCTCCGTCCGCGCACCCCATGCCCAAGGACCCGGTTACACCTGGTTCCCGCTGATGAATGAACCGGACTTCTCAGTGCAGCGCGTGGCGGACGCCGTGAGTGATGTGTCCGATTGGCTGGACAGCATCAAGGACCCGCACAGCAGTGTGTCCCTGCTGGGCTTCTCGATGGGCATGGCCGTGGCGAGCACCTTGCTGCGCCACCGGCCCGCGGACTTCGCGGCCGTCGTCGGGCTCTCGGGCTTTGTGGTGCCCGCGGAGGGCAACCCGTTCTTCAAGGATGATGAACTGGCCGGCGGAAAGGTGCCGTTCTTCTGGGGGCGCGACCAGGCCGACCCGGTGATTGACGCACCGCGCATCGAGTTCACCCATGCGTGGCTCAACGAGCACACCGCGCTGACGAAGATCCTCTACTCCAACATGGGACACGGGATCAACATGCAGGAACTTGGACACGTCAAGGAGTTCCTCACGCACACCGTGCTCAAGGCCTAAGCGTCCGGCCGGAGAAACGCAGAGGCGGAAAAAGGCGGAAAAGAGGACCAGTCCCGTGCCGGGGCTGGTCCTCTTCGAGGATGGGGAGCCTATCCCTCCTGGACGATGCGGATCGCTTCACCGTTAACGGAGACCACGTCGCCGGGGTGCAGCTGGCGGCCGCGCCGCTCCTCGATCTCGTTGTTGACTTTCACCAAGCCGTCTTCAATCAGCTGCTTGGCCTGGATGCCGTCCTCGGCCAGGCTGGCCAGCTTGAGCAGCTGCCCCAGACGGATCATGTCGTCGCGGATGGGAAGATCTTGGGGGTCAAGGGAACTCATACCCTCCATTCTGCCCGAAACTGTCCGCCACCAATGCCGGAACCGGCGAAACCCTGACGTAGTGTTGGTCCGTGCCAAAAGCTGTGCGATTCAATCCCCTGATCGGTCTTCCCCTTGCCATCGTTGCTGGAGCAGCAATGCCGGTCCAATCCCGTGTCAACGGTGCCCTCGGCGCCAAGCTGGAGGACGGGCTGGCCGCAGCGCTGGTCAGCTTCTCGGTGGGGCTCGTGGTCATGATCCTCATTTCAGCCACGCTGCCGCGCGGCCGTGCCGGTGCCGCCCGGCTGTTGCCGGCGCTGCGCGAACGCCGGTTCCCGCGCTACTACGTGCTGGCCGGAGCGATCGGCGGCTACTTTGTGCTCTCCCAAACCCTGACCGTCGCCGTGCTCGGCGTTGCCGTCTTCACGGTGGCTGCCGTCGCGGGTCAAACGCTGACCGGACTGGTGGTGGACCGGCTGGGTATCGGCCCCGCCGGTAAAAAAGCACTCACCGTCATGCGCGTGGTCGGGGCCGTGCTGACCATCGCGGCGGTCGCCTGGGCTGTGAGCCCGAAGCTGGCGGGCACGTCCGGGGCCGCCGACCTGCTGCTGCCGGTGCTGCTGCCCCTGACAGCGGGCATGCTGATGAGCTTCCAGCAGGCCATGAACGGAACCACCGGCATGCACTACGGAACCCCGATCACCGCAACGCTGGTCAACTTCATCATCGGCACCAGCGTGCTGGGCCTGATGTGGCTGGTCAAGGTGGCAGTCTCCGGCGTTGGCCAGCCGCTTCCGGGGGAGTGGTACCTGTATCTGGGTGGGCCGATGGGCTGCATCTTCATCGGGCTGAGTGCGCTCCTGGTGCGCAGCCTCGGCGTGCTGCTGACCAGTCTGGGCCTGATCGGGGGCCAGCTTATTGGTTCCCTGCTGCTGGACATCTTTCTTCCCGCCCCGGGCAGCGTGGTAGTTGCGGCCACCGTGCTGGGGACCCTGCTGACCCTGGTGGCCATCGTGGTGGCCACGCTGCCGTGGAACATGCCCGGGCTGCTCCGCCGGCGCTGAGCCGCTCCGCCGGACCATTACCGGTGCCGGTAGCAGTGTTTGGGCTCCCTCACCTTAAGCTGGTAGTTGTAGCTTTTGCCCTCCGTGAGTTCCTCGCCGCGCAACCTGCCGGTGCAAACTGCGGACGGGACCATGAGCGGACCGCACCCAGCGGCCCTGTAAACACGAAAGAACGGCGGTACCATTCCATGGCTTCGACCAAATCCAAACTGGATCCGATCATCTCCCTCGCCAAGCGCCGGGGGTTCGTCTTCCAGTCGGGTGAGATCTACGGCGGCTCCAGGTCCGCATGGGATTACGGCCCCTTGGGCGTTGAGCTCAAGGAAAACATCAAGAAGCAGTGGTGGCAGCACATGGTCCGCGGGCGCGACGACGTCGTCGGGCTGGATTCCGCGGTGATCCTGCCGCGCCAGGTGTGGGAGGCCTCCGGCCACGTTGAGGTCTTCTCCGACCCGCTGGTTGAGTGCCTGAGCTGCCACAAGCGGTACCGTGCCGACCACCTCGAAGAGGCCTACGAGGAAAAGAAGGGCCACGCCCCCGAAAACGGCCTGGCCGACATTTCCTGCGTCAACTGCGGCACCAAGGGCCAGTGGACTGAGCCGCAGGAATTCTCCGGCCTGCTCAAGACCTTCCTGGGCCCGGTCGCCAATGAAGAGGGCATGCACTACCTCCGTCCGGAAACCGCGCAGGGCATCTTCGTGAACTTCAACAACGTGCTCACCACGTCGCGCAAGAAGCCGCCGTTCGGCATCGGCCAGATCGGCAAGAGCTTCCGCAACGAAATCACCCCGGGCAACTTCATCTTCCGCACGCGCGAGTTCGAGCAGATGGAAATGGAATTCTTCGTCGAGCCCGGCACGGATGAGGAATGGCACAAGTACTGGATCGAAAACCGGTTCAACTGGTACACCCAGCTGGGCATTGACCCGGAGAACCTGCGCCTGTTCGAACACCCGAAGGAAAAGCTGAGCCACTACTCCAAGGGCACCACCGACGTCGAATACCGCTTCGGCTTCGCAGGCTCCGAGTGGGGCGAGCTGGAAGGCATCGCCAACCGCACCGACTTTGACCTGGGCACGCACTCCAAGCACTCCGGCACCGACCTGAGCTACTTCAACCAGGCCACCAACGAGCGCTTCACCCCGTACGTGATTGAGCCTGCCGCCGGCCTGACCCGTTCCTTCATGGCGTTCCTGGTGGACTCCTACACCGAGGATGAAGCCCCCAACGCCAAGGGCGGCGTGGACAAGCGCACCGTCCTGAAGCTGGATCCGCGCCTGGCACCGGTGAAGGCCGCCGTGCTGCCGCTGAGCCGCAACGAGGACCTGTCGCCCAAGGCCAAGGACCTGGCCGCCCAGCTGCGCCGCAGCTGGAACATCGACTTCGACGACGCCGGCGCCATTGGCCGCCGCTACCGCCGCCAGGACGAAATCGGCACCCCGTTCTGCATCACCGTGGACTTCGACACCCTCGAAGACCAGGCCGTCACCGTGCGCGAGCGTGACTCGATGGCCCAGGAGCGGGTGAGCCTGGACAAGGTCGAGGGCTACCTCGCCGAAAGGCTGATCGGCGCGTAATGGCCTTGACGTTCCGCGAATGGCGCGAAGATGACGACCTGGCCCTGAACCAGCTCTGGGGCGATCCGGAAACGGTGCTGTCCGGCCAGTTCCGGGCGGTCCTGCGGCCCTCCTCCAACGAGCCGTGGAGCCGCTGCATCGTGGCTGAAGATGACGGTATTCCGGTGGCCGCCGGCGTCGTTTACGAAACATCGCTGCATCCGGACCGGCTGTGGGTTTACGTGGAAGTGGCCCGGGAAAACCGGCGCGCCGGCCTCGGCTCCACGCTGCTGGCAATGCTGCGGCGGGAAGCCGAAGCGGCGCCGTCGGGCGTTACCGCCATGCGCGCGAAGGTGGAGCCGGGAACCTCCGGCGCGGCCTTCGCCGAGGCTGCCGGCTTCTCCCGCATCCAGCGGTCCCGCGTTGTGGTGGTGGAGCCCGGGCGGATCACCCTTCCGGTCTTCCAGGACGACGCCGGACCCCAGCTGGACGAGGCCGCCACCGGCTCGGTGGAACTGACTCAGGCCGTGGTGGAGTTCTACAACGCCGTGCACGGCTGGGACCGGTCCGAGATGACGCTCGGCCGGGCGCAGCAGATGCTGCTCAATGACGCCACCGGCGCCGCCGGAGCGGTGGTCCTGCGCGACGCGCCCAAGGCGCAGGGCGGCAAGATCGCTGCCTTTGCCGTGAGCTACACGCAGAACCGCACGGATGAGCCGGCCGACGTGTTCCTTGGCTACGATCCCTCGCTGGAACAGTCGGAGCAGGAGGCTGCGCTCGAATCGCTGCTGGCCCTGCTGACCTACCAGTATCCGATCCAGCTGGAGGTGGACGAGTCCATGAAACCGTTGGCCCGGATCATCCAGGCGCTGCTGGAAAAGGGTGCCGCCCGCGAAGTCGGGCCGGCCACTGAGATCGTCAGCACGTAGGTCCGCCGGCTGCCGCGGCAGCCTGCTGTACGACGACGGCGGGCGCGGGTTCCTTCGGGAGCCGGCGCCCGCCGTCGTTGGCGTTTAAGCGGGTGTTCCAACCGTCCGACACATGTTGCCGGCGATCCTCCTCGATCGCAGCCGGCCCTGCCCCCCTGTAGGTTGGGCTCATGACTACGTTGTCGCAGGTGTGGCCGCTGTTCAGCCTTCGGATCCTCACGCCCCGCTTGGAGCTGCGGCCGGTCCGGGACGAGGATCTGCCGGGCGTCATCGATGCTGCCCTGGCGGGTATCCATGATCCCGGCGAAATGCCGTTTGACGTGCCCTGGACCGATGCTCCGCGGGAGGTCCTGATCCGGGAAACGGCAAAGCACCAGTGGCGGATCAGAGCCGGTGTGGGGCCGGACAACTGGGCCCTGAATTTTGTTGTCAGCCACAACGGGATCCCGATCGGCATGCAGGACCTGTCAGCTGCGCACTTCTCGGTCCGGAAAACGGTGACCACCGGTTCCTGGCTCTCGCAGGAGTATCAGGGCAGGGGCTTTGGCGGTGAGATGCGGGCCGCCGTTCTGCTCTTGGCCTTTGACCATCTGGGAGCCGACATTGCCGAATCCGCGGCGGCAGTGTGGAACAAACCCTCACTGGGTGTTTCCCGCAGCCTTGGCTACCGGAACGGCGGGATCAAACGCGTCGTCGCCAGGCCGGGCGAGCTGACGGAACAGCGGGAAGTCCGGCTCGAGCGTGCGGAGTTTGTCCGTCCGAAGTGGAACCTCACGGTGGAGGGGCTCGACGCCGCACGGCGCGACCTTTTCATCTAGGGGGTCTCCGGCCACACGTTTTTTGGGACAATGCCGCCGGACTTGGGACAATGATGCCGACCGTGTTTCCTGCGTCCGTATCATCCGGGCTGCAGCGCCCTGCCACCGCCAAAGGACCCCATGGGACACAGCCATTCCCCGCACTCCGATGAGCCGCCGTCTCCGGTTGCCCTGGCCGCCCGGCGGCGCGCCAACCTCCTGCTGACCGCCATCCTGGTGCCGCTGGGCCTGCTGGCCGTGGTGGCGATGCTGCTGATGTGGCCCTCCGGGGACCGCTCCAGCGTCACAGTCGCGGATCCGTACGCCACCGCCGACGGAGTCACCTTCGATACCGGCAAGGTGCAGCGGGTCAGTGAAGAGGACTGCCCGTCCTCCGCCGCGCTTGTCGAAGCCGGCGGCACCGCCCAGCAGTGCCTGGTCGCCTACACCGTTCCCGACGCCGGGGGAGGGACCATCCAGGTGGAGGTTCCGCCCGAGGTGGCCAAGGGGGATGCCATCGAAGCCGGGGACAGCATCCGGTACCTGAACCTGGAAGCGGTGATGCAGGACAACGGGGGAGCCCCGCCCTACGTCTTCGTGGACTTCGTCCGTTCCATTCCAATGGCGGCGCTGACCGTGCTCTATGCGGGCGTGGTCATCGCCGTCGCACGCTGGCGCGGACTTCGCGCGCTGGTGGGCCTGGCCGGAGCATACGCGGTGCTGGCCGGGTTCATCCTGCCCGGCCTGGTTGAGGGCCAGCCGCCGCTGCTGCTCGGGCTGGTGGGATCCAGCGTGATCATGTTCGGGGTGTTGTACTTTGCCCACGGCTTTACGGCCCGAACCTCCACCGCGCTGCTGGGGACACTGTTCGGGCTGTCGATCACCGCCTGCCTGGCGGCGTGGGCCACCGACGCCGCGCACCTGGTGGGGGTCGACGACGAAAATGCGTACACGCTCATCAATTCCTCCGAGAGCATTTCGGTCTCGGGCATCATCCTGTGCGGGCTGATCATCTCGGGGCTGGGCGTGCTCAACGATGTCACCATCACGCAGTCCTCAGCGGTGTGGGAAATGTATGAGCTGGCTCCCGGCGCCAGCGCGAAGCGGCTGTTCTCCGGCGCGATGCGGGTGGGCCGGGACCACATTGCCTCCACCGTCTACACCATCGCCTTCGCCTATGCCGGGGCTGCCCTGCCGGTGCTCATCCTCGTCTCGCTGTACGACCGGCCGTTCCTGGACAGCCTCACCGGCGGGGAACTGGCCGAGGAGGTGATCCGCACGCTCGTCGGCTCCGTGGGTCTGGTGCTGGCCATCCCGGTGACCACGGCCATCGCCGTGCTGGTGGTCAAAGCAGTCGGGATCAAGGCGGCTCCCGGTGCGCCCGGCCTGCCGGATGCCCGGGAGGGTGCGCCCGCGGAGAACCTGTCCACCGAAGATGACAGGGCCGCCGCGCCGGCCGGCAGCCCGGTTCCTGCGACCGCCGCCGATCCTGCGGGTGCGGATCCCGCCGGGCAGCCGGCCGACGCCGGAACCTCAAGCCTCCCAACCCGCCGCTCGCTCCGGAACCGCCCATAGGGGCGTTGGGCCGGCACCGTTTCGGCTTGACCGCGACGGCTTAACGACGACGGCGCCGGCCCCCGCACAGGGGACCGGCGCCGTCGTCGTTCGCACGCCCAGGCGGGCAGCCCTAGCCGGTCAGCTGGCCGGACAGGGTGAACATCACCGAATCGGCGACCTCGGCCAGTGAGCGGTCGGGGCTGAAGACCAGCCACTCGATGCCGCCCACCAGGACCGCGCCGAAGATTGTTCCGGCCACCAGCTCGGCATCCTGCCGCTCGGGGTGCGCCTGCCGGATCACCTGCACCAGCTCCGCCAGTGCCTCGCGCCGCACCAGCTGCAGCGGGGTCTGCCATGACCTGTCGGTCCGAAAGATCTCCGCGGCAATGAGCTTGGCCAGCGGCTGATTGCCGGAAATGGCCTCCAGCATGGCGTGCACCATGGCCCCGAGCGCCGCGGCACCGGTCTTGTTTCCGCGGGCCGAGCGCAGCGTTTCGGCAAGGGACCCAACACCATCGAGCAGCAGCTGCTCAAACAACTTGTCCTTGGAGGAGAAGTTGTAATAGACGCTGCCCTTGGCAACGCCGGCACGAACGGCCACGTCCTCCATGGTGGTGCCGGTGATCCCGTTCAGGGACGCCAGCTCCAAGGCGGCATCGAGGATCGACCGCTTGGTGCCTGATACGCGTGGCATCGAATGTTGTCCTTTGTTGAGCGTTGGTTCCCTTTGATCTTAGAGGTGCAGCTCCGGATGCAGCCGCTTGATCGTCCACATACGCTGCCGGCCGGCTGTTACCGAGCTGATGACGATGCAGACCAGGGCCAGGATGCCCAGGAACGCGACGGCGATCCACATCCGGGCGTCCACGCCGCCGGTGATCAGGGCACGGAGGCCGTTGACCACGTAGGTTGCGGGCATGAACGGATGCAGTGCCTGGAAGAAGCCCGGGGTGGTTTCCACCGGGTAGGTTCCGCCGGAGGAGCTGAGCTGGAGCATCAGCAGGACCAGGGAGGCAACGCGGCCGGCCGCCGTGCCGAGCACGATGATCAGCATCTGCTGCAGGGCCAGGAAGGCAACCGTGGTCAGGTACAGGAACGCGCCGGTGCCGATGAGGTAGGCGGGATGGATATCCAGGCCCCAGACGAGGACGGCCATCATGATGACCACCTGGCCAAGCCCGATCGCCAGTGCCGGCATGAGCCCGGTGGCCAGCGCACGGAAACCGGAAACACCGGCGGCCAGCGCACGGGTCGGCAGGGCACGCAGCAGCAGCCAGGTGATCAGTGCTCCGACGAAGGTCGCCAGGGCCAGGAAGAAGGGGGCAAACCCTTCACCGAAGCTGGCTGCTTCAGTGGAGTAGTCCGCGTCCAGCTCCACCGGATTGGCGGTGACTGAGGCTTTGGTGTTGATCAGGTCGTCCGAATCCTGCGGCAGGGCGGCGCTTCCTTCGGCCAGGGCATCGGCGAGCGTGTGGCTGCCCACTGAGAGTTTTTCGGCCCCGGCGGACAGAGTGGTTCCGCCGTCGCGCAGTTCGCCCGCACCGGCGGCCAGGTCATTGGTGCCGCCGCTGAGCGTGTTGGCGCCGGCGGCAAGTTCACCGGCTCCGGCTTCGGCGCTGTGCGCGCCGGCGTCCACCTGTGCGGCGCCGGAGGCCAGGTCAGCCGCGCCAGCGGAGAGCTGTGCGGCGCCGGCTGCGGCGGACTGTGCTCCGGTGGCTACTTCACCGGCTCCGGCGGCGAGCGAGGAGCTGCCCGCTGCGAGCTGTCCGCTCCCGGCTGCGGCATCGGAGATGCCGGCTTGGAGGGCGGAGTTTCCGGCGGAGACCTGCTGGGCTCCTGCGGCCAGCGGCTGGAGCTGCGCCAGAAGGGGGTTCTCCGGATCAGCTGCCTGGAGTCCGGCAACAACCTGGTCCAGCCCGGACGAGACCTGGGTGGCGCCGGCCGTCAGGGACTCGGCCTGGGGGACGGCCGCTGCCATCTTCTCCGAGAGCGTTCCGAGGTTGGCGTTCAGCGTTGCCGCACCGGAGGCGACGCTGCCGGCGCCCTCGGACAGGGTGGCGGTTCCCGCGGCGAGCGAGCCGGCACCGGTGGACAGATCGTTGCTGCCGGAAGCCAGCGAGGAGGTTCCCGCTGACAGGGTGGAGAGTCCGGCTGCCAGTTCGCCGGCGCCGGAGGAGAGGCGCAGGGCTCCGTCCTGGAGGGTAACGGTTCCGGAGGCGAGGCTGTCCAGGCCGGTCACCAGCTGACCGGCACCGTCTACCGCCGAGTCGATGCCCGTGCTCAGCTCGTTCGCGCCGTCGGCGGCGTCACGGAGCCCGGTGCCGGCGTCGTTCAGGCCGACCAGCAGGGTGGAGGCCACCTGGCCGCCCAGCTCCGAGGAGACCGCCGCCTGGACCTGTGCCATTGCCTGCTTGCCGAGGACACCGGCCAGGAAGTTGTTCGAGTCGTTGTACGTGGCATTCAGCCTTGCCGGGACAGGGTTGTCCGTGCCGACGGAAACGGCGTTGGCTGAGAAGTCCTCGGGAATGGTGAGGGAGAGGTAGTAGGTTCCGTCCTCAACCCCCTCCGCCGCATCCTCGGCGTCAGTGGCGTGCCAGTCGAGGTCCGCTCCGTCAAGGAGCTTGTCCACCAGCTCATCGCCGGCGTTGAGGGATTCGCCGTCCTTGGTGCTGCCGGCGTCTTCGTTGACCAGGGCCACGGAGAGTCCGTCCACGTGCTTGTCCGGGGAATCGAAGGCCCACAGGTACAGCGCACCGTAGATCAGGGGAATGAAGAGCATCACCACGACGGCGATCTTCGGCAGGGTGCCGCGGCGGAACCGCGCCAGCTCAGTGCCGGGTGAAAACAGTGCAAACATCAGTTGGTCTCCTGGACGAGCAGCAGCGCGGAAGGCTGGGGATTCAGGCCCTCCCACAGGCCGGGTTCAAGGGAAGCGGCGCCAACGACGACGGTGGTGCCGGAGGCGGCGACGGCGGCCAGGCGTTCCCAGACCAGGCGGCGGGCCTCGGCGCTGTGCACCTGCTCGATGTCGTCAACGAAGAGGATGTCCGGTTCGCTGAGCATGGCCAGGGACAGACGCAGGAGGAAGTGCTCGGCCTCGCCGAGGTCCCAGATCACGGTGGAGGCGGGGGGAACTTCCATCCCGCCGAAGACCGGTGCGCAGGCCCGGGAGACCTGTCGGTCGGTGGGCTTGCCGAGGAAGGACCACCAGGGGGCCAGCCAGGCGAGGCGTTCGCGGACGGCTTGCCCAACGGTGACGCCCGGTTCGAGGCTGTCGATGTCCGCGAAGCCGGCGATGGCCGTGCGCTTCTGGACTTCCCGGGCATTCCGGGGGAGGGCATGGCCCAGGACCTCAAGGTCGCCGTTTTCAGCCTTCATCCGGCCGGCCAGTGTGAGGAGCAGGCTGGTGCGGCCGCTTCCGGCCGGACCGTAAAGGACATTGAGGGGGCCGTCGACGCCGAAGCTCAGCGGTCCGTATACGGGACCCCGGGCGGCGGTCAGGCTGAGGCCTTCCGCTGTAATAACCGGTTGCACAGGTGCCTTTCAGGGAGTCCGGGAGAACCCCGGTGAGGACCGGTCAGGCTTTTTGTACTGACCAGTCAGTTTAATCTGACCAGTCAGTCTAACACTGCGCGCGGTGGTCATAAGTCGTCTGCCGATCCGGCTCAGCCGCGGGCCGCCACCGTTGGAGCGGGGGAGTAGGTCCAACATCTTTCGTGCACATCAGGGGACTTCCGGAAATCCATAGTGCAGATCCGGGGCTCAGACTGCCCGAAAACCGGCTTTTGGGCCCGTTATCTCCGCGATGGATCGGATCTGGAAGTCTGAAGGGCCAGCACCTGCTCGAGAGAAGGCTGTCGGGGTGTGAAACCTACAACCGCAGCAGGATTTGCACGGGCTTGAGAGAATGGGGGTGTGACTGTTTCATCCCCAGAACTCAAGCTCGAGCTGCCCCCGCTGCAGCTGGGTCCCATCACCGTGGACACACCGGTAATCCTGGCTCCCATGGCCGGCATTACCAACAAGGCCTTCCGCCGCCTCTGCCGTGAATACGGCGGTGGCCTGTACGTGACGGAAATGGTTACCTCCCGCGCCCTCGTGGAGCGCTCGCCGGAATCGCTGCGCATCATTGAGCACGACGACGACGAAAAGGTCCGCTCCGTCCAGCTGTACGGTGTGGACCCCGTGACCGTCGGTGCAGCCATCCGCATCCTTGTGGAGGAGGACCGCGCCGACCACATCGACCTGAACTTCGGCTGCCCGGTCCCCAAGGTCACCCGCAAGGGCGGCGGCTCGGCCCTGCCCTGGAAGCTGGACCTGTTCAAGGCCATTGTGCAGACCGCGGTGAAGGAAGCCTCCAAGGGCAACATCCCGCTGACCATCAAGATGCGCAAGGGCATCGACGAGGACCACCTGACCTTCCTCGACGCCGGCCGCATCGCCCGGGACTCCGGCGTTGCCGCCGTCGCGCTCCACGGCCGCACGGCATCGCAGTTCTACTCCGGCAAGGCCGACTGGTCCGCGATTGCCGAACTGCGCGAAGCGCTGCCGGACATCCCGGTCCTGGGCAACGGGGACATCTGGTCCGCCGAGGACGCCATTGCCATGGTGCGCGAGACCGGCGTCGACGGCGTCGTCATCGGCCGCGGCTGCCAGGGCCGGCCCTGGCTGTTCGGGGACCTGCAGGCCGCCTTCGAAGGCAGCGACCTGCGGCACCGTCCGGGCCTGAAGGAAGTCTCCGACAGCGTTTACCGCCATGCTGAACTGCTGGTGGAAACCTTCGGCGGGGAAATGATGGCCCTGCGCGACATCCGCAAGCACATGGCCTGGTACTTCAAGGGCTACGTGGTGGGCGGGGACCTGCGCGCCCAGCTGGCCACCGTGCCCACGCTCGAAGTCCTGCGCGAACTGCTGGACCAGCTGGATCCCGAGGCCCCGTACCCCGGTGCCGACGCCGAAGGCCCCCGCGGGCGCGCCGGATCCCCCAAGAAGACCGCACTGCCGGAAAATTGGCTGGAGTCGCGGGAGCTCAACTCCGCGCAGAAGTCAGTCATTTCCGCAGCCGAACTCAACATTTCAGGTGGCTAGACACCCATGACCTTTCCGCAGGCTTTCCAAACCGCAGGCTATACCGACGTTGACCTTGCACGATGGGTCACCGAGCCTGCCAAGAACACCAACCGCACCCAGTTCGGCCGTGACCGCGCCCGCGTGCTGCACTCCTCGGCCCTGCGCCGCCTGGGGGCCAAAACGCAGGTCGTGGCTCCGGACACTGACGACTTCGTTCGGACCCGGCTGACGCACTCCCTGGAGGTGGCCCAGGTGGGCCGCGAGCTGGGTAACGCGCTTGGCTGCGATCCCGACGTCGTCGACGCCGCCTGCCTTTCGCACGACCTGGGTCACCCGCCCTTCGGGCACAACGGCGAGACCGCGCTGAATGACATTGCCCATGCCATCGGCGGTTTTGAGGGCAATGCCCAGACCCTGCGGCTGCTCACGCGGCTGGAGCCCAAGATCATTGCGCCCGACGGCGGACCGGCCGGCCTGAACCTGACCCGCGCCTCCCTGGACGCGGCCACCAAGTACCCCTGGCCTATTGCGGACGCGCCGCTGGTGAACGGGCACCGCACCACCAAGTTCGGCGTCTACGAGGACGACCTGCCGGTGTTTACCTGGCTCCGCGACGGCGCCCCCGCCGGCCGCTCCTGCCTCGAGGCCCAGGTCATGGACCTTGCCGATGACATTTCCTACTCGGTGCACGACGTCGAGGATGCCATTGTCGCCGGCCACGTCCAGCTCAAATGGCTGGACAATCCGGACCAGCGGGCCCGCGTGGTTGGCTACACGCAGCAGTGGTACCTGCCCGGAACCGACGGGGCGGCCATCGAGGAGGCCCTGAAACGCCTTGAATCGGAGCCCATCTGGGTCCGCGAATCAGACGGCAGCCGCAGGGCAATGGCGGCGCTGAAGGACATGACCAGCCAGCTGATCGGCCGGTTCTGCAACAGTGCACTGGAAGCCACCCGCGGCATCTACGGGACGGATCCCCTGACGCGCTACAACGCGGAAATGGTCGTGCCCGAGGACACCAAGCTCGAAATCGCCGTGATGAAGGGCCTGGCCACCACCTTCGTGATGACCACGGACCAGCGCCAGCCCCTCTACGAACGGCAGCGGGAAATCCTGACCGCCCTGGTCGCGCAGTTGTCGGCCACGGGGGACCGGCACCTGGAGCCGATGTTCGCCGCTGACTGGCGCGAGGCGGACGACGACGGCGCGCGGCTGCGCGTGGTGGTGGACCAGGTGGCGTCCCTGACTGACGGATCAGCCCTTGCCCTGCATGAACGACTGGTCGGCCCGGTCCCGGCTCTCTGGTAACGGGCATGGGCCGGCGTGACGTGCGGTTGACCCGGGCCGGTGCCGGTTCCGCAATGCCAGGCCGGTTAGGACGGGAAGAATAGACTTGGTTGTATGGCCGGTCTGATTAAACGCGAAGATATTGACGAAGTACGCTCCCGCACCGACATCAAGGCCGTGATTGACGGCTATGTGACGCTGAAGTCCGCCGGCATCGGCTCCTACAAGGGCCTGTGCCCGTTCCACGACGAGCGCTCCCCGTCCTTCCATGTCCGCCCGCAGGTGGGGTCCTATCACTGCTTTGGCTGCGGCGAGAGCGGCGACGTCATCTCCTTCGTCCAGAAAATGGACCACGGGACCTTCTCGGAAACAGTGGAGAAGCTCGCTGCCAGGCTCGGCTACGAACTGCGCTACGAGGACGGCGGCACCGGTCCGCGCCGCGAGGATGTGGGCAAGCGCCAGCGCCTGCTGGACGCCCACAAGATCGCCGCGGAGTTCTTCGCCGCCCAGTTGCGCACTCCCGGTGCCCAGGCTGCCCGGGACTTCCTGCAGGAGCGCGGCTTTGATCCGGCCGCCGCAGCCCATTTCGGCGTCGGTTACGCCCCGCAGGGCTGGGACTCGCTGCTGAAACACCTTACGGACAAGGGCTTCACCCGCGAGGAGCTCGCCGGCACCGGCATGTTTTCCACCGGTTCGGATGCCTCCCGCTTTTATGACCGTTTCCGCGGCCGCCTGATCTGGCCCATCCGCGACCTCACGGGTGCCGTGATCGGCTTCGGGGCCCGCAAGCTTTACGAGGACGACAAGGGGCCCAAATACCTGAACACCCCGGAGACAGCCCTCTACAAGAAGTCGCAGGTGCTCTACGGCATCGACCTGGCCAAGCGGTCAATCGCCAAGGACCGGCAAATCGTCGTCGTCGAAGGCTACACCGACGTCATGGCCTGTCATCTGGCCGGCATCACCACCGCCGTCGCGACCTGCGGGACCGCTTTTGGCGAGGACCACATCAAGATCGCCCGCCGGCTGCTGTCAGACGACGGCAGCGGGGGAGAGGTCATCTTCACCTTCGACGGCGACGCCGCAGGCCAGAAAGCCGCACTGCGGGCGTTTGACCTGGACCAGCGCTTCACGGCCCAGACCTATGTCGCCGTTGACCCCGAGGGCATGGACCCCTGCGACATCCGGCAGAAGCACGGCGACACCGCCGTTGCCGAGCTGATCCGCTCCCGCCGGCCCCTGTTCGAGTTCTCGATCCGTTCCACCCTGCGCAAGTTTGATCTCAACACCGTTGAGGGCCGGGTGCAGGCGCTGCGTGCCGCCGCACCGGTGGTGGCCGAGATCCGCGACCCGGCCATGCGTCCTGCCTATGCGCGCGAGCTCGCCGGCTGGCTGGGCACCGACGTCGACGACGTCACCCGCGCCGTTGCCGGAGCAGCCAAGCGCCTGCGTGAGGGTTCTGCCGCCGGGAAGACCGCACACGGCAAGAGTCCGCAGGGGGCAGCGCACGACGACGGCCGCGGCGCCCAGCGTGAGGGCTGGGGCCAGCAGGATGGCCGGGGCGGCCCCCAGCCGGGCCAGCACGGCGGATACCAGCAGCAGGTTCCGGAGCCCACGCTGGAACCGCCGGCTTTCTCCCGGCCGGATCCCCGCGACCCTGCCGCCCGGATGGAACGCCAGGCGCTGGAAGTTGCTCTGCAGCAGCCGGGCATGCTGGACGAGGGGCAGTGGGAGCGTTTCAAGGCGGCCCGTTTCTCAGTTCCGGCGTACCTGGCCGTCCACAACGCCATCATCGCCGCAGGCCATGCCGGCACCGCTCCGGCCCAGTGGGTGGAACAGGTCCGCCAGGAACTGCCGGACACGCTGCGGGATTTTGTCAGCGAATTGGCGGTGACTCCGCTGCACGCCCGCGACGACGATGCCCTGCAGCGCTACTGCCGGGACATCCTGAACCGGCTCTTCGAACTGCAGGTGACGCATCTGAAGGCGGAGAAGCTCGGGCAGCTGCAGCGTCTGGACCCCACCGCGGACCCGGCGCTGTTCCAGCAGCTGAACCGGGACCTGATGGAGCTGGAAATGCAGCGGCGGGCTCTTCGCGGAGACCAGTAGGCGTCCTCAGGGGGGGAGCGAAAAATCGGTGTCACGGCGCCGATTTCGCTTCCCCGGGAAACCTCTGTAGAGTAGGACACGCGCTTTCCTCCGTAGCTCAATTGGCAGAGCATTCGACTGTTAATCGAAGGGTTACTGGTTCAAGTCCAGTCGGAGGAGCAAATGAATGAGGCCCTGACCGGGTATGCCGGTCGGGGCCTCATTTGTTTTCACCGCGGGGCCGTGGCCGGACGGGGAAGCGGCCGGGGAAAACCTGCTCCGATGGTCGAGTCATCTGTGCTGAGTCGTTCACCGGGCACATCCTGCGTCGTCTCCGGCGCACCGCCGGGCTCCCTAAACGAGTGAGAGTTGGAACACACCAAAACCGGACACGGGCACTGCAAAAACCCTGTATAGTAGAACTCGCGCTTTCCTCCGTAGCTCAATTGGCAGAGCATTCGACTGTTAATCGAAGGGTTACTGGTTCAAGTCCAGTCGGAGGAGCAAATAATGAGGCTCTGACCAGGCATTACGCCGGTCAGGGCCTCATTTTTCTTTGCTTGGCACCGCCCGCGGGACCAAGGCTGGCAGCCTCCCCGAAGACCCACGGGTTGCGTCCCCTGGGTCCACCCCAGTTGCTGTTTATGTTTCTGCCGGATGGGTGAGCTCGTGGCGTTCCTGTCAATGCACCTAATGGCAAAACACCGGTTTTTCAGCGAGATGGACAGGGCGGAAATACACCGCCTGGAAGAAAAAACGGGTATCCCGCATATGAGCCGGCGCGACGTGGGCATCATCCTGCTGACGGAGCTTTTCTGGCCGCTCATTCTCCATCCCGCGGCTCCGCAGGCTTGCTCTCAGCACCTTTCAGCGGTGCGCTTGGAACTGTCGCATTTCCTGGGAACGTCATTCGGACCGGCGCCAACGGCACCCCACTGACGAGGTGAAATGCCCCCTACATGTTCCCACCACCGCGCGTCTTGCCTAGGGTTATGCGTAGGATTACTAGGTTTGGGGCGGAACTTACAGAATAAGCGACGAGAGACTAGAGGGACCTTCCATGGGCGCGAGCCAGCCAAGGCCTAATCCGGGTGAATCTGAGAAGGTGGCCCATCCTTTCAAGGTAATTGCCGTCACTGTGGCGGCTGCGGTGGGCGGTCTGCTGTTCGGCTTCGACACCGCGGTTATCAACGGCGCAGTGGATGCCATCGGTGAGGAATTCACACTCAGCCCCGGCGTCCTGGGGTTCACGGTTGCCATCACGCTGCTGGGCTGCGCCGTTGGCGCCTGGTTCGCCGGCCAGCTGGCGGACCGGCTGGGACGCAAGAAGGTCATGGTTGCCGCGGCGATCCTGTTCGCCGCCAACTCCATTGGCTCCGCCTACGCGTTCAGCGAGTGGGACCTGATGTGGTGGCGCCTCATCGGCGGCCTGGCCATCGGTACTGCCTCCGTGATTGCGCCCGGCTACATTGCCGAGGTTGCCCCCAACAAGTGGCGCGGCGCACTGGGTTCGGTCCAGCAGCTGGCGATCACGCTGGGCATCTTCGCGGCGCTGCTTTCCGACGCGTTCCTGGCGGACTCCGCGGGCAGCGCCCTGGGCGAACTCTGGTGGGGCCTGGCAGCCTGGCGCTGGATGCTCTTGGTGGGCGTGCTCCCAGCCGTCGTTTACGGCGTCCTGGCCCTGACCATTCCGGAATCGCCCCAGTACCTGGTGCGCAAGGACCGCGACGAGGATGCGGCCAAGGTTCTCCGCGATGTTTCGGGCGTCACCGATACGGACCTGAAGATCCGCCAGATCCGCGAAAGCTTCAACAGCAAGCAGGCCACGTTCAGGGACCTGCGCGGCCCGAAGTTCGGCCTGCAGCCCATCCTCTGGGTGGGCATGGCCATTGCCGCCTTCCAGCAGCTGGTGGGCATCAACGCGATCTTCTACTACTCCACCACGCTGTGGAAGTCCGTGGGATTCAGCGAAAGCGACTCATTCACGACCTCAGTCATCACCTCCATCATCAACGTGGTGATGACACTCGTGGCGATTGCGTTTGTGGACCGCATCGGCCGCCGGAAGCTGCTCATGATTGGTTCCGCTGGAATGTTCGTGGGCCTGCTGATGGCAACCCTGTCGTTCTCGCAGGCCGAAGGAATGGGCGACGAAGTCTCCCTGCCGGGCATCTGGGGACCGGTCGCGCTGGTTGGCGCCAACCTCTTTGTCATTTTCTTCGCCGCCACTTGGGGACCGGTCATGTGGGTCACCTTGGGCGAGGTTTTCCCGAACAACATCCGCTCGCTCGCCCTCGGTTTGGGCGCCATGGTCAACTGGATCTTCAACTTCATCGTCACCCTGTCGTTCCCGTGGGTGAGCGATAACTTCGGAGTCTGGATCATGTACGCGATCTTCACGATCTTCTCGGTGATTTCCTTCTGGTTCGTCAAGACCAAGCTCCCCGAGTTCTCCGGCCGGGCGCTGGAGGACCGTGAAGGGCTGGGAGCGTCCTAGGGGGCGCAAATGCCTGTTCACAATGTGAAACGTGAGGAGAATGGTAATTTTGGGTAATGGCAATGGCGAAGAATGATCAGGGGACGGAGGCAGAGCGCATGAATCGCTCCGCTAGCACACGAAGGACTGCAGGGAGTTCGTCATTGGTGGGCCTGGCGAAGGTGATGGCCCGCCTGACCCCCCGTCAATTGAATGACGAGTTCGCCCTCGCCACAGCAGAGATGAAGCAGAAGGGCGTCAAAGCCGGGATGGCTGCGGCGTTCATGGTCGTGGCGCTGCTATTCGCAGCAGCTCTGGCCATCGCGCTCATCGTTGCTGCGATCCTCGGACTGGGTACGGTTATGCCGGGCTGGCTCGCCGCCCTGCTGGTGGCACTGCTCTTCCTGGTTATTGCAGCCGTGGGAGCACTGATTGGTGTCAGCAGGTTCAAGAAAACCCTTCCCCTGCTGCCCGAGGAAGCCATTTACGGTCTTCGTTATGACCTTGGTGTCCTGAAGGAAGGCCGCAGCTTCGATCCCGCCACGCTGGAGAAGAAGCCGAAGGAACCCAAGGACAAGGACAAGGAAAAGAAGAAGAAGGAACAGGCTGAGGACGGGCCTGCCCAGGCTACGCCGGAAGAGCTGCGCACCCGCGCCCGCCAGCGCCGTGAGCACATGGCGGCCGTCCGCGACGGTCTTGGTGAGAAGGTTGACGTCAAGGAGCAGATCCGCGAGCTTAAGGCCCGCCGCGCCGCTTCGCAGCGCAAGGGAGGAACTTCGGATCAGGGCGGATCAACAGCGTCATCGGCCGATGACATTATGTCCATGATCAAGGAGCGGTGGCAGCCGCTGACTGTGCTGGCCGCGTCGCTGCTGGCCATGGCCATTATGATCCGCAGGCTCTCCGCCAAGTAGGTCCCACCATCGCTGATAGGGGGAGTGGACCGTGATCAGGTTGATCGGTGCAGGAACTCGTCCCGGCCGCACGCTAACGGTCGTGGACACTTTCTGGACCGTTCCAAACCTGATCACGGTCCTTCGCTTTCTGGGGGTTCCACTCTTCGTCACGTTTATTGTGCGCGAAGACTACGGACCGGCATTTGTCACCCTCGTGGTGGTTGGTTCCACGGACTGGGTGGACGGCTACCTGGCCCGCCGGCTGAACCAGGTGTCCCGGGTGGGGCAATGGCTGGATCCCGTCGCGGACCGCCTGGCACTGATTGTGGTGGCGGTGACCTTCGTGGTGAACGGCATCGCCCCGGCCTGGCTGGTTCTGTGCATCGTGATTCCCGATGCCATCCTGATAGTCAACGCCCTGGTGCTTTTCCGCGGCAGTCCCGACCTGCCGGTCAGCAACGTTGGAAAAATCCGGACGGCGCTGCTGCTGCTGGGCGCTCCGCTCCTGCTGCTGCAGCGGGTGCCGGGCTTTGACTATGACTGGCTGTCCACCACGGGAAATGCCGTGCTGCTGTTGGGCTGCGTCGGCCATCTCATTGCAGCGGTCGGATATCTGCGGGCCTCGTGGGCGAAATACGCCCGGAGGCGCAGTGCGGCCGGGAACGGCTGATGGTTGGTATAGCCATCGCCTGCGCTCTGGCCAGCGCAGTGTTCCTGGCTTTCGGCGCCCAGCGCCAGGGAAGCGCGGTCAGTGCTGACACCGGCGGCCTGGAACTGCAGTCATCCCAGCTGCTGCGGCTGCTCCGCAATCCCCGCTGGCTGCTGGGGCTGCTGTTGCTGGGAGTGGGGACGGCACTCAATGTCACAGCACTGACTCTGGCGCCCCTGACGGTGGTGCAGCCCATCGGTTCCATAGCCCTGGTGATCACCACGGTGGTCAACTCCCGCGACCAGGGCCTGCGGATGAACCGCGTGACCATCGTTGCCATCGTGGCCTGCGTCATCGGCAGCGCACTTTTTGTCTCCCTCGCCGTCGGCGTCACCCGTGATCCCGGCGAGGTCAGGCCCGCCCAGGAGCTGATCATCGTCCTGATCCTGGCGGTGGTTGTAGTGTTCTTCGGCACACTCAACGCCCTGTTTGGGCGCAGGATCGGTGCCATCGGATTCATTGTGGGCGCCGGGGTCCTCTTCGGATTCGTAGCGGTCCTGACCAAGGTGATCGCCGCCGACCTGCTCAACCCGAATGGCCGGTTCCTGCTCAATGTTCCCTGGTACACCGTCGTCGGCATTGCGGTGGCAGGCGGTCTGGGGGCGTGGTTTGTGCAAAGTGCTTACTCCAGCGGTCCGCCGGACCTGGTGATTGCCGGGCTGACCGTGATCGACCCGATGGTGGGCATCGCGATCGGCATCGGTGTCCTGCATGAGCTGCAGCCGAATGTGCCCGCTGTGGCCGCGGTTGCCATGGGGGTGGCAGCTTTGGTTGCTATCGTTGGGGTGTTCGCGCTCTCCCGCTATCATCCGGACGTCATCCAGCGGCGGGCAGAGGCAAGGCACCGGCAAAAGCAGGCAGCCGAGAAAAATGGAAAAGACCAAAAGAGGGGCTCCCTTTGACCGACGCACCGGCCGAAAAACCGCTGACCATCCTCATTGCTTGCGACACCTATCCACCCCACCTGAACGGTGCGGCACAGTTCGGCTACCGCCTTGCCAAGGGCCTGCACGGACGGGGCCACGACGTGCACGTCCTGGCTCCCAACGACGTCGACGGCGGCAGCCGCTCCGACCTCGACGGCGACTGGCCGGTTCACCGCCTGCGCTCCCACGGCGTCCCCACGCACGACTACTGGCGCATCTGCCTGCCATGGCAGATCAAAAAGGAAATCAGCCTGCTCTTTGACCGGGTGAAGCCGGACGTTGTGCATATCCAGTGCCACTACATGGTGGGGGAGTACACCCTGTACGAGGCGGAGAAGCGCGGTATCCGGGTCATCGCCACGAACCACTTCATGCCCGCAAACCTGGATCCGTTCCTGCCCTTTCCCCGGTGGTTCAAGGACATCGTTGCCAAGAACTCCTGGAAGGACATGGGCAAGGTCATGGGTAGGGCCGCGGTCGTCACCACTCCCACGCCGCTGGCAGCGAAGGCCATGCACGCCCACGCCTTCCTGCACGACGTCCTGCCCCTCTCCAACGGCATTGACGCTTCGGTCTATGAACTGAAGCCCGGCGAATCCGTGCAGCGGAACGAGTTTCCGACGGTCCTGTTTGTTGGCCGCCTGGCCGAGGAAAAGCACGTGGACGTGATGATCGACGCCGTCGCGAAGGCTCCGGCGCACCTGAACGTTCATGCCGAAATCGTCGGCGGGGGAGAGGTCAAGGCAGCCCTTCAGGCCCAGGTGAAGCGGCTGGGGCTCCAGGACCGCGTCGTGTTCCACGGCCTGGTGTCCGACGAGGAACTGCGGCGCGCTTACCAGCGGGCCGATGTCTTCGTGATGCCGGGGACCGCCGAACTGCAGTCCCTGGTGACGCTGGAAGCCATGTCCGCATCTACTCCGGTGCTCCTGGCGGATGCCATGGCTCTGCCGCACCTGGTGGATCCGGGCCGGAACGGCTACCTGTTCACGCCGGGCAACAGCGATGAACTCTGCGAACAGCTCACCTCCATCCTGGAAATGGACCCGGATGACCGCGAAAAGATGGGTGCGCACAGCCGGGCGATGGTCGAGCGGCACAGCCTGGATGCCACCCTGTCCACATTCGAGGATCTGTACTACGGGCGTCCGGTGGCGCAGCGCAGCATCTAGCGGGGCGTCCGGGGCCCGCGCCAATTGGCAGGACCGGCGCGGCTGCCACTAGGATGTTCCTATTGCCCTCGCGGGCAACCAGCCCCTCAGGGGTGCTGGGGGCTGTAGCTCAGCTGGTCAGAGCAGCGGACTCATAATCCGTGGGTCGTGGGTTCAAGCCCCACCAGCCCTACGCGATACCGGGGATTTTCGGAGGTTCCACTACGCTCCGGAGGTCCCCGGTCATCACTTAGTCATCACAAAGTCCGTGGACTCGAGTGGATTACTCCTCGTCGTACGGATCCTGCCAAGCAGATTCAGCCCTGGTGATCCTTCGGACCCTCACAGCCAGCGCCCATTCGTTGTGGGCCTTTCCGTTCTCATCGATCCAGTGCAGAAGTACCTGCGTTCGTGTCCAGGCGGCCGCCTTAGCGTCTATCGTCCCGAATTGGGGGAGCTGGGCCCTAACGTACGGCTCGCGCCTGTAGGGGGCGTGCGTGACCTTTCCGGCTGGTGATCTGCCGCCGGTCCCGTGAAGCCTCTGCCGCGCTTCCATAACATCCACTTTATTCACGCCGGTGATCCTGTCACCTGGCACTGACGTAGACAGCAGGGCTGAGCTGGCCGCCATGAGAGACCCGGAATCGCGGCAGGCGTGACGTGTAAGATTCGATACATGTCTTTCGAGAACCCAACTGAAATAGAACTACTTGAGGATGCGGGGCAATTCGAATGCCCGGCATGCGGGCGTAGGCACTCTCCGGACGGTTCCCCGGAACCCGTTTTATGCGTTGAACCTTCATGAGCTCATACAGCGATAAGCTTTACGCGCCTTTCGTTTTTTACACCAGGTTCGGCATTGGTGTCTTTGACGAATCATGGCTTGACTTCCGGATTCGTGCCTTCGGCGCAATCACTCTTCCCTCAGTTTCACGACTGTTGCGGCCCGAAGACAAATGGTTCATCTTCCTTGACCGGGATATGCCTCTAGAGCGCTTGCGGGAGTTTCGTGCGCTGGTTGATGCCAACCCTGCGGCTAGCCGGATCGAGCTGGTGTTTGTCCGCTACGCGTTCGAAGTAGCGGATGCTTTGGAGGATAGGCTCAGGCTTTCCATGCCTGGCGGCCCGATGTATCTCACGCGCATTGATGACGATGATGCATTGCGGCATGACACTGTTGACCTTTTCCTAGATTTGGCGCTGCGCACCGAGGGCGACAAGCTTTTTATGTCTGCAACGAGCGCTATTGAGTTCTTCCCCGTGGAGCGACTAGTCCTTGAAGGGCGCCATGATCTGCTTGTGAATGTCGCATATGGGCTTGCTGAGGATGTCCATGGGTTCGCCCGAGGCGGACACCATACTCTCCTGGGATGGGCGGAGCGGACCGGCAAGACAGTGGCTTTGCTTGATGCCCGTCATTCTGTCTTCTTATATAACAGGCATAGGCAGTCATCGTCGCGTTTCACTAGCCGTCGTAGTACCGCACGTGACAGCGCTGATAGCCGTAAGTGGTTGAGTTCGGACTTCCGGATGTTCAACCTAGACGTTGATCGGCTGGTTGAATTCCGGCTCTTTGCGGCCACCGCACCGTATGCCAAGGAGGGGTCTGCGTGGACGGATAGTGACGAGCAAACTGCGCTGGCGCTTTCCCAGTTCTCTGCCCTCAGATCACTCAAGACCGATCTCTTGAACCGCCGAGTTACCCTACTTAAAGACGCTCAGGAGAGCCCGATAGCTTAACCATCCATATGAGGATGATTGCCTCGGCGCTAAACGACAAAAAGCGCCCCCAGTCCGAAGACTAGGGGCGCTTTGTCATGCTTGGGGTGCTCGGCGTTTGCCTGTGCCGTCAGGGATTGCCAGTGTTTCGGCGTTGATGGTGGACGGGTTGCCGTCACTCGCACCGACGATCAGAGACTTGAGGATGGTCAGCACGGCGCCACCTGCAGCGAATCCGAGAACGGCAGGCCACTCCACGGAGACAACGTTGATCTGATCGGCACCGAGAACCAGGAGTGCGGACTGTGCCGCAGTGGAAATGGCCCGCTCGAACGTCGCCTTCCAGAAGATGAGGGTGAACATTAGGACTCCTTCACTTCAGTTGCGGACTTGATGAACTCGGCGTCCTGCAGCCCACTCTCGGACGGGACAATGCCGCCCGTTACAGGCGCACCGTCCGGCAGCTCCATGGTGTGTTCCGCCATGAGCCCCGCGATGCCTTCAACGTTCTGGCCTACCAGTGCAGTGAGTGCGAGCTGCTGGGCGTCGTTGTGCGCCATCCAGTTGATCTTCTTGGCGAGGCTGGTGGTGCCAACTACCTTGCCGCTCTTGCCGGAGGGGTCCACGAGGTAGCAGTCCCGCTTGAGGATGGCGAGGGCGATCCGGTCGAGCACTGCGGGTTCGGCCAGTACTTCGCGGTATGCGGCCTTGAGGTCTTCGCGTGTTGCCATTTCGTCCCACTCCTTGGGTTTGACGGGTGCCACCACGACGGGCGGCGCTGCTGGGGTGAATCGGGTCTTGGGCCGGAGGTATCCGGCGAGGCCCTGCTTGGTGAGGTATTGCCGGATGTTTGGCCCGGTGGCTGCTGTGCTGTAGCCGGGGAGCCATGGTTGTGCCGGGCTGCTGTTCTGGCTCATGCAGTAGACGTTGCTGTCCGCGTCGGCCTCCACGATGGCGATGTGTGAGGCGGGGTAGTACCAGTGGCGGTCTGTCCAGATGACCGTGTCACCTTTGCGGGCGGGCTCGTCGGGGCTGATTTTGTCGAAGTGATTCTTAGCGCCGTTCACTTCGTACTGGTCCCAGATCGCGTAGGCCCAGCCGTGCCAGTTGCCACCGTGCGTGTTGATGGGCTTGATGCCCAGGACGCTGATGCAGTAGTCAGCGAACGTGTCCCAGCACTGGCCGCCGTACGCACCGTCAATATCAACGTAGCGACCGGAGACAAGGCTGGCCCATCTGTCATGGGTCAGTAGTGCCATGTGCCCTCCTAGGGCGTCGGTAGGGCATGAAAAAAGCCCCGGGGTTCGGGGCTTAGTGGGTTTTGACTGTCGGCTTGGGCGGTGGTTCATCGCTGAGACGAACGATGGCCCACTGGGCGGCCATCTCATCCCACGCCGTGGAGAAGGCGCTCAACGCCTCACGGAGCCGGCTGATGGTCCGGTTGTGTTCGCGAACTTGTGTGGAGAGTTCATCCACTCGGCCACTCAGGACTTGCAGAGCGCCACGCTCCTTTTCGAGGTCCGCCCGCAGCGTCACATTGTCTTCGCGTGCGGCGATGGCCACCGCGAGGGCCATTTGCTGGGAGGTCTCGGCAACCGCGAGGTCGGCATCCCTCTTCTTGATGGGGGCCTCTTTGCGGGACTGCTTGTATCCCCAGAAGCCTGCACTGCCGAGCACGCCGAGGGTGCCAAGGATGATGGAGAGTACGGCTTCGGGGGTCAAAGGATCTCGCCCTTCACTTCTGCGATGGTGCGGCGCGTGCGCCGTTCAATCATCAGGACGGACGCGAATCGGAGGAATCCGCCGAGGCCGAGCAATAGCGGGACGGTCCATGAGAAGACGGACTCCGGATAGTGCCAGGAGACGCTGATTGCGTAGGCGACGAAGCCGCCGCCGGACAGCAGGAGCCCGAAGCGTTCAAGCGCCCAACCGGTCGATACGTCGTCACCAGACCAGTTCAGTCCGATGATGGATAGCACTCCACCGGCGGCGAGGAACGATGAGACGAGGACGACCACGAGCAGGGGCATTTGCTCCATGCTCTTGGAGGGGATGAAGTCGGGCGCGATGAGTGATGCTGCGGCGAGGAGTCCGAAGATCACGGACACGGCGGCGACTGTCGCGTCCATTGGGTGAACCAGTAGCCGGTCGATCCACGAGGGCGGGTTGCGGGTGGGTTGGTAGACGTGGGTAGGCAACGAGGCCTCCTGACGGTGTGGGGGTCTGGGGAGGGCCAAAGTGTTTGGACCTCCCGCTTTTGGGTAAAAGAAAAGCACCCCCGCTCGCGGAGGTGCTTCAAGCTGCCGTGCGCGCCTTTCAACGCGCTAAATTGACAGCTGGAATATCGAAGGCCCTCACAGGCATGAGGGCCTTCCTTTAATGACTCACAGCGACTTGACGAATTGAGGAACTCAAGGTTTCGAGCATCCTGCTGTACGTGTCGTCAACGTAGTGAAAGGGGGCTGGGCCCCAACGGTGCCCGTCCGTTAGGGAAATAGCTTCCCCCTGCGGAATCGCAACGATATGAACTCCTTTACTTCGCGCAAGGTCAATGTACCGCTCCGCGGCACGATTGAACTCCTCAGCCTTTGCGGCCTGCCCATTATGGTCATTGCCCTGCTCGTCAGCGATGGCCCAAGGGGTAGCGTTCAGGTAGAGCTTGCCAGCCAGGCCATACCTGCTCAGCGCTTCAAGCAGCTGATCGAGGCTTCGCTCCCACAAGACAAAATGAGCATCGTCACCAAAGCGCAGCAATGAACCGAAAGGTCCAGGATGAATCCCATCCGCGACGTGGTCCCGGACATGAGTGACCATCCCACCCGTTGCCGCTGATTTCACGCCCAACCGCTCGTCGCAAATATCCCACACAACGATGTCCGGTTTCGAGGCCTGAATGTCGAACCGCAATCTTCCCTCGACGTCGCCGCGCATCATGCGAGATTGGAAGCTCGAGCTAATTTTTGAGAAGTCGTACTCAGAAACGTTCGCCTTGCTAAAAGCAGATATCAGAGACTGGCGTGCGACGTAGCCCACCATTTCAAAGTCGAAATCTTTGAACCAAGGCTCTGCGTCTCTGGTCACGCAGCTACCGTAAATGAATACTCGAGTCATAGTAGGAAACTCTATGGCTTGCAGGTACGCCGGCCTAATGCGGACGGTCCCATGATCCAGGCAGCAAAGGACTGCCTGACGACCACTAGAGTGACCCGTATTGTGCGATGGCGAACTGTTCCAGGGTCAGCACTTTAACCCGCCCTGCGTCCTGCTCAGCCTTCAACCAATTCAGGAGCCCGGTCAGTTCGGCTACGGTTGCAAGTCCCGGCTTGCCGAAGCGGTCCGCGTGGGCGCCCAAGATGAGGCCGTGCTTGATGGCTCGTGCATCGGTGATGGTCTTCGGTGCGCTGGCAATCCCATTAGATGAATCAACCCACACCCGCCCAATTCCATGCGGGATCCGATTCCCCATCATCGGCACCGTAGGCAAACCGCCGTACCGGATGGAGCCCGTCACGAAGGCATGGTGGCCCAACTGCAGGTGGCCCGCAATCGTGGAGGCATACGCTTCAGTGGACCCGCCATTTTCGAACCGCGGGTCATAGGTTACCGAGGGTTGCATCCATGTGTAGATTTTCTTACCCGGGAGCGCCAGACGGAGATCCCGGAGACTGTGGACAATCTCCGCGTACATGCCGAAACGGTCCGTTGCGCTGCTGTGGGTAGCGGAGTGATTCGCGATCGTTATGGTTGACGGCCAAGCGTTGATTTCCGCCCATGTCGTCCCTGTCGCGCCCGCGTATATACCGGTTGATGTCGGCTCGTACATTTTCGAGGACAGCCCTATGGTGCAGGGTAACCCCCGCGCCCGTAGAAGGGGCATGACTGTGTCGCGGAAGTCCCGAGGGAAATCGTCAAATGTGAGCGCTACCGGCACCGCGTTGCCGGTGAACACCTTGCCACCGTTAGCCGCCGCCATCTCATCGAACAGCAGCTGCCCACGGTTGAGCGCCGGAGACATGCGCTCATCCATGATCCGCTTCCATGGTGTGAGCTCCCCAGAAGCTGTGGCGGTCTCTCCGCGGTGGTAGACGCCCTGGTCGTCAACGTGGGTTGCATAGGCCACCTGCCGAGTCCCACCGGCGGGCTGGGTCTCATGCTCGAGAATGTAGCCGTAATTGGTCGGGCCAACAGAGCCCGCCGTTGCGACGGATGGGAGGTCAATAGCGTAGGAACCGTTGTAGCCCGGCTCCTTAGCCCATACGTCAATTGCGTGGTTTGCGGGGCGCCCACGGGCTGACGTGGTCAGTTCGCGCCACGTCTTGCCTGTGAAGGAACCCGAATTGTCGCTACCAATGACGAATGCACGAGTTTCAAAGCGTGTGGCGCCGAGGTCATTGGTTTGGAAGGTAAGAGTTCGCGGTCCACCTTCAGAATGCACGATCAAATCGCCGTATCGCGCTACCGGGAGTCGCGCATTTGTCGAGCCGGCACCCGCGACCCTGTAAGAACCCGGCGGGAGTGTGAAGATGTCATCGTCGGCGGTTATCGTACGTTTGTAATACGTGCCGACATCGCCCTTGGCGCCCTTGAGGTTCGCAATTGGCCTCCAGAATAGAGCCATGTTTCAGTTCTCCCAGTCGAGTTGGTGAAGGATGCCAGTGTTGGCAGGGTTGTTGGAGTCGCTTGGGTCCGACTGAAGCCACATGGCGCCCAGCCCATAAATTTTGGGCGGCGAGGTCAGCGAAACAATGACCATCTGGAAGTTGGGGCGCGGTGGCCTGGCGAAGTCACCGATAGGCCCACCATTGCCGTTCGGGACGGACACCTGCCACCCCGTGTCGTGCTGCGCCACGCCTGAACCCGTGTCTCCGGTAACCCCTGGGTTGCGCCATTCGATGAGCACTTTGTAGTGGGCGTCGGCGTCCAGCATTACGTCCGTGCGCTCCAGGTCCACGGTGAATGTGGAGTCAGGAGCCGGAGTCACCCGAATGTCGGGGCCTGAGAAAATGTTGTTCTGATTCAGGTGGGCGCTGTCAGGCCGGAAGATAATGACAGGGTCAAGGTGGTTGAAGTTTGTGCCGCCAAAAGTGCGAAGCGAACCAGTTAGTGTGGCTGTCGCCATGTGGGGTTACCTCCCGAGTAAGGGCATAAGAAAAGCCGCCAACAAGGTGACGGCATAAGGGGTGGGGTTCTATGACGCTAGAAGGGCTTCGAGTTTCTGCAGGCGTGATTCCAATGCGGAAATGCGCTTACGATCCGCGGCCGCCAGATCCGCCAGAAGCTGCGTGCGGGCCAAGGCAAAGCGGTCGTAGGAGAAGCCCTCAACATTGCCGGCGCTGTCATAGGTGACGAAGGCTGCCCCTCCTGCCGCCTCCACATCCTCGGCAACCATGCCGGGCACGCGCCGCAGACTGATGGAGTCGTATTCCATCTGGTCATTCTCACGGAACGGGCGCGGTTCGGCCTCGAGCTGGTCGAAACGGTCCTGTGATCCCGCGTCAATCCAGTCCTTCATCACCGGACGCAGCAGTGATACCGGAAGCTCCATGCGCTGCTGATCCATCTTGAATCTGGACGCAGATGAGGAGCGCCAGAAGCGGCCATTCGCGTCAACGTGCAGGTTTGCCGCGTTCGAGTTGTTAGTGATGGCTGAATGAATGATTGGGCCGCGGAAGTTGCTGGTGGCGTCCGAGTATAGGTTGCCTTTGAGGTACGTATGCCCGAGAGCGTTGAGGCGCCCGTCAACGTTCACGTTCTGCGACAGGAGCGTGAGTGCCACCTGGGCGATCAGCATGATGTTGTTGTGATTAAGGGACATGCCGAGCGAGGTGTCTGCCGCGATGCCGCCACCCGGAACCAGAATCGTGGCCGTGTTGGCATCCTGGTTTTCGAGTACCAGCCCGCCGAGCGTAATCTTGAAGCCCTTATCCACGGTCAGGTTATTTTTGAGACTGGTCAACCCCTCGATAGAGAGGGAGCCCTTGGATTTGAGATCACCACTTCTTGCGATGTCGAACAGCCCAAAAGTGGCGGAACCGTCTGGATTTATGACGGCGTCGCCGCTGGTGATCTTGCCATCAGCCCCGATGGTCATGGTGCCAAACTTGGCGGATCCATCAGGATTGATGGTTGCCTGCCCACTCGTGAGCTTGCCGGCTGGGTCAATGGTCAGCGTCCCGAACTTCGCGGACCCGTCAGGGTTGAGCTCGATAGTGCCCGCCGTGAACTTTCCGCCGGCCTGCAGGCTGAGGTCGCCCATGATCTGAGTCAAGCCGGTAATGTCCAACGGTCCAGTGATCCTAACCGGGCCGTTGAAGGTGATGCTCCCGGATGCGATCAGTTGGCCGATGATTTCGGCGGTTCCCGTGACGCGCAGCCCGCCGTTCTCGATGGTGATGACACCGCCGTCGTACACGGTCAGCCCATCGCGGCCGATTGCGGTGTTGTTTACCGGCGAGGCATACCGCAGCTCACGGATGGCGGCCCAGATTTTGCCCAGTTCACCCTTCGAGAGGTTGTCTATTTCCGCCACCGGTCACGCTCCGATCTGCTGAAATTCGAGGTCAATAGTTTCGCCCAGGCTGCCTGAGTATTGGATGAGTCGAAGGGTGCGGTAACCATCCGAAATCATGGGGTCGCCCTTGGTGTAGACGCGGATCGTCCGACCCAGCTTGAGCAGGGTCACGCGCTGCGTGGCAGATGCCAACAGTTTCGCGGACCACTGCTCCGTTGGCCTCTTGAGCAGGTTCAACTTGGCATCCGTGCGCTGCTGCAGGACCGCCAACTCCTTCTCCTGAGGGAAGGACGCATCCCCCATGAGATGCACAGTCGTGGCTGTAGTCGCCGCACGAGTCAGCATCTTCTTCTCGGAACCCTCGCCCGTGCCGATGACAATGGTCGCCATATTCTGTGCGTCATTGCGGACCCGGACACCAAACAACCCGCACGACTCAGCGGACAGATTGAACTCCAGCGCCCCGCCCGGATCTGCCGCATCCCACATCAAGTACTCAAGGGATGAACCGTCAGCAGACCACCGCGGATCGAACACAACATCCGGGCCTCCGCTGATGTTCATAATTTCTTCCAGCGCATCCAACACCCGGGGCAGCGAATACCCGTAATAGGTGCGGGAGTGGGCGCCAGAACCGCCGCCCTGGTAGACGACCGGCAGCGAAAACACGCCAACCGTGCCAGCCTCGACCGTTTTGCGCGCCAAGTCCCAGAGTGAACGTGAAGCGTGGACCAACTTTTGGGTGGCAATCTTGGATAGGTCCGTGGTGAATAGCAGGCGCCGAGACAGAATCGACCAGAAGTCGGCATGCTTCACCGTGAGCACCCGACGGTCCAAGTCGTAATCCCAATCCCAGATGATGCCCGCATACACGGGCTCACCATCCCACTCGGCAACCAGCGTACGGTTCACCGGCTCGCACAATGACCGCCAGTTGAAGCCTGCAGCCTCCTTGGCGGACAGTCGGAACGTCGCTGACCCGGACCCCTCAGAGTTGAGTACGTTCTTCCAGGAGAAGTCTGACGCCGGCAACACGGACTGCTTCCTGCCAGTCCGGGTGTCGCAAGACCAAATACGCCAAGCCATCAGACCACCTCAGATGTACGTGTCATAGAGCTCCACCCGTCCACCCTTGGAAAGAGTCACGTTGAGCTTGCCGCCCGGTGGAATCGTAAACGTATCCGCCCGAGACACCAGTCCGGCGCCGGCCGAAATGCTGCCGTTCACGCGCAGCAGGCCATCATGCATGTTGATGAGATGCGTGATCCCTGCAGTGGGTGAAGTCGTCACTGTGAAGACCTCACCGCCCGGGCCCGTGACCGTATAGCCTCCAGCAGACACTGGGCCTGCCACCACGATCACCGGAGTCGCAGGGTAGTTCCCGCGGTTCTGGATAGGGGTGGCTGACCCGACGCCGGCCGGTACCGACTGCACGGCGCCGAACTTGCGCGGGTCCGGTGCCTTCAGATCGAACTGGAAGCGCAGCATGCGGTCGTTGACCTTCACCGGCACGGTGGGACCGTTGCGCTTAACCTTCGCCCATGTGGTGCCGCCGGCGTCCGTGACCTGCATGGTGACGAGGCCTCCATGGAGCAGCCCTGCCAGGCGATTCGCTGCGGCCCGGACCTGTGAGGGACCCGAGCAAAGGAGCCGGCCTGAGAAGGGGATGATGCGTGCTGCGTAGTTCGTGGGGAGATCGAACTCGCCATCTGCATTCCCCCTTTCCACCGACTCGCCCTTCACCGCGGGGGTCTCGAACCATGGGTCGAGGTTACTCACTCTCCAGTCCCCAAAATGATCCCTGCCGTGGAGGACTTGGCCTCCCAAAATGACGCTGCTACGAGCCAATGCGGACCCCGGCTTCCTGCATCTTGAATTGGACCTTTGACCAGACGCGCTGCGCGGTGGCGTCCGCATTGTCGGCTTCGGTGATGTAAACCTTCATGGTGATCGGTGCTGCCGGCGCCGTCATGGTTGAGCTGGCGGAGCCCAGCGCACCGGCACCCGATCCCGTGTAGGAGCCAGTCACTGCGAGCTCCGGTTGGATGCCTGACGCGATGACACTTGAGACGTCCCCGAGCGTGCCCTTGAGCATGCCCATCTTGGACTGCAGCCCCTTATCGAGGCCGTCCATGATCCACCCGCCAGCTGGAACCAGCAGGGCCAGGTCGTAGGCTTTCGGCCCCTTGTTGTCAGCGATCCAGGAACCGATGCCGCCGACGAAGTCCTTGACGTTTTCGAATCCTGCTTTGAGGCCGTCGAGGAATCCCTGGAGGATTTGCCCGCCAGCATCCAAGAGGAGGCTGCCCATATCGCCGAGACTGGAGAGGATCTTGCCCGGGATTCCAGACACGTAGGACACGATTTCGCCGAACTTCGTAACGGCTGAGGTGTACATTCCGCCGACCCATTCGGCCATCTTCCCGGCGAGCTGACCGAGGGCAGCAAGGCCGGCCATGATGCGACCGGGGATGCTGGCAATGAAGCTGACCACGGCATTAAAGGCGGCGACCGTCCCAGCCTTCACCGTGTCCCAGTTGGCAATAATCAGCGCGACCAGACCGACGACAAGGGCGATGACAAGCCCGATCGGACCCATCGCAAGCAACCATGCGGCAGCCATCCGTGCGCCGGCAAGCAAGGCCTGAGCGCCCATCAGCACCCACGAGGCCACAACGATGGCGGACTGAACGGCGTAGGAGATACCTGCTCCGACTGCGCCGGCGACCATCATCACCCACGCAGCGACGGTGGCGGCCGCGGTGATCGCGGCCTGCACGGCCAGCCGGATGAACACCGGGATGAGCAGCGTCCCGATAATTCCGGCGACCACTGCGATGGTTCCCTGATTCTCGGAGAACCAGCCACCGAAGGACTGCAGGGCCGGCATCAGATTGGTGGTAATCCATCCGCCGAGCTCGGTGATGGCTGGCCCGACGGTGGTACTGAGGAAGGTTGCGAGCTGGCTGACCGAGGGCATGATGTTGACCTGCACGAAATCGACCAGCGCCGCCTGTGCCTGGCGTTTGAAGCTGCCAAATCCGGAGGCAGCATTGGAAGCCAGATCCTGGCCCATTTTGTCAGCGGCGCCGGCCACTGAATCGAAGGCGTCACCCATGGGATCGATCTGGCCGAGGAACTGGGGTATCTCGTTGACGCTGAGGTCTTCCAGCGGGGTCCCGAACAGGGCAAGGGCTGCCGCTGACTGGGCTACCGGGTCATCCATTTCCTGCAGGCCGCCGATGATCTTGGCGAAGGCGGCTTCCCCAACCTCGCCGCCGGCCAGCAGGTCGGCGGACATCTGCTCCTGGTTCATGCCGAGAGCGTCATACGCTTCCCCGGTTGCCTTCGACATATCGGTGGAGCGGATGGTGAATTCCTTGAGGGCGTCACCGACCTTGTCGATCCCGTACATGCCCTTTTCGGAGGCGTTCACGAGGATGCCCATGGCTTCCTCGCCCTTGATGCCCAGTTGGGACATGAAGGGCCCGTACTCGTCGACGGCGTCGAGGATGTCCTCGCGCAGAGCTGCCGGGACCTTCTGCAGCGAATCGGCCAGCAGGTCCGCGGCGTGGGTTCCGTCGACGGCGATCCCTGAGGTGATCATCTGGCCGGCGACCTGTGAGGCCCGGGCGATGTCCACCTCCATGACGGTGGCGAGGGTCATCATTTTGGCGGTCATTGCGGCGACTTCGGTGTCTGAGGCGTCGCGCATGCCCTTGATGGAGGACATGACCACGCCGACGGAAGACTGAACGTCTTTCATGGATTCGCCGTAGTTGCTGGCGAACAGGGCACCGGCGGCCTTGCCCTGAACTGCTGCCTGCTCTTCGGTGAGGCCTAGCTGGGCTTGGATCTTGTCGTTGCCGGCCTCCACGTTGATGGATTCAGCGATGCCCTTGGAGAGGGCCGCGCCGATGGCGACAGCTGCAGTAGCTGCGATGGTCGCGCCGGCGATCCCGAACTTGGAGAGGTTCCCCTGCGCCTGGGAGAGTTCCCTGTCCCAGTTGGAGGCGTCGAGCCCGATGGTGCCGAATAGTTCGCCGATGTTCAGCGCCATGGGGGCCTCCTATTGAGTTATCTTTTGCGTGGTGCGTCCGGTGGGTTGAGCTGCATGCCGAGCCGGGTGGAGGGCATTACCCGCCCGTCGGGGGTGATGGCCGGGGGTTTGTTCAGGAGGCCAGCTATGCGCACCGCGAGCCACGGCCAGGAGCGTTGCCGGAGGATGCCGGAACCTGTGTCGATTCCGGCGTCCTGCAGGTCAGCTTCGATGAGGTTCCAGTGGGTCAGGATGTCTTTCCACGGGCGGCCTTTGCCGTGGCCTTCGGGGTACTCGTAGTAGTCCGAGAGGCCGGTTTCCGGGTCGTAGTCGCCGCGCCCGTATTTGTCCGGGTCCCCGTTCGGCGCGCCGCCCTGTTGGGCGTCGGTGCCTTTCCCTCTGCCCTCCAGAACTCGGCAGCTTTGTCGAAGTCCTGCACGGTCCAGAGGAAGACGGCGGAACCGATCATCTTGAGCGCCTGGTAGGGGATTTTCGCGGCGGTCAGCTCGGCGTATGTGTCGCCCAGCAGGGACTCGTAGAAGCCCAGCTCCTCAGCGTCCGAGACCAGTTCGATGTCTTCGGGGCTGACTTTCTGATCCTGGGCGGCCTTTACGCCGGTGGCGAGGAGCTTCTGCAGGCGGAGGCCGGTTTCAGCGTCGACGGCCTGCACCTTGTACACCTTGTCGCGGAAGGGGACGGCGAGGATGGGGTCCAGGAAGGAGCCGAGTTCTTTGAGTTCAGACATGCGTGTTTCTCCAAGGTAAGTAGGGGTCCAAGGGAGAGGGGTGTAGCCCTGCTGCGCCGCCCTTGGAAACGGCGCAGCAGGGAGTTTGTTAGCCTCCGGCGCCGGCAGCGATGGTGTAGTCCACCAGAGCGCCGCGGCCGGCCAGGGTGAATTCAGCGGTGGTCAGGTCGGTGCGCTTCCCGCCGCCTTCGGTGAAGGAGCAATCAGCGGTGCCCTTGACGCCCTCCGTGCCGCCACGCTTGTACGTGCGGAAGTGGACGACTCCCGACTCAGCCAGGCCCTTGCCTGCCGTCTTGAGGATGGCCTGCCCGGGGTCGGTGGTCATGGAGGCCCGGGGGACCTTCACGGTGCCGCTGATTTCGTACTCCAACCCGGTGGCGACCTGCGAGGCCCAGCCTTCGGAGTCGAAGTCGGAGTCGTCCTCGAGGTTCTTCTCCACGCCCGGGGGAGTGAAGTCGGTGATGCCGCGCACCCGCGTGTAGTCGGAGGGCTCGGTGCCGGTCGTGTAGGGTGCTACTTCGAGCACCCAGTCCGAGACGACGCCCGGAGTGATGGGGGTGGGATCTGCCATGGTGAGGCTCCTAATCGGTGCGGTTGGGTCCAGTTCGGGTGAGCTGGAGGTAGTAGTTCTGGCTGATTTCCTGCCGGCCGTTACCGTCCAAGCCGAGGTTCGCCCCGGATTGACGCCAGATGCGGACGATGGGGATGCCCGCCCAGGTCACGTGCTGCAGGTTGTGCAGGGCGTCGAAGACAGCGTCCTTGGTCTCCTTGGCGCTGGCCTTGTTCTTGGACCCGCGGATCCAGAGCTGCAGCCCGACCACGGAGTCAGTGCCGGCGGTGTCCTCGACGTCGTAGAGGCTCATGGCGATGCCGCGGTCCGGTGTTATCGGCAGCTCGTCGATGCTGATGGCTGTGTCCGTAGCCGCGTAGGTGCCCTTGGTGAGCCACCGGCCGGCGCCCGCGGCGTCGAGGTACTGGCCGACGGCGGTGAGGAGGTCGATTTCGAAGGACATCTACAGCTCCCCGCTGATGGTTCGGGCGATGATCGTGCGGACCGCGTCGGTTTCGGAGTTGAAGGCGTTCTCCAGGAACTTCGCTGACCGCCCGTTGTCGTGCCGGTAGTTCATTTCTTCGTGCTGCCGGGCGGCATACGGGGTGTCGTAGCTGACGGTGGCGGTGAAGTTCTCCGGGCCGGTGGAGACGACACCGGAGCGTTCCAGCGTGGCTTCCTCGATGGGAACCTTGGTGTTGGAGACCTGCAGGATGTGTTCGCCGGCCAGTGCCAGGCCGCGGGCTGCGGCGCCGGAGAGGATCGCTTTGGCGGACGGATTGATGTTGGTCTTCCACCCGCGGGCCATCAGGTGAGGGCAACTTCGATGTGGTCGGGCAGGTCCAGGGCCGCGGAGTCGGCGACGGCCACCGCGATCACTTGGGCGTCACGGTGGGGCAGGTGCACGGTCGCTCCCGGGGTGAAGTGTTCCCGGTACTCCGGGGGCGCGGTGATCGTCGTGGAGGACACAACCTCCGTGCCGTTGGAGTCGCGGACGAAGGACCGGGAGTCGTCCACGAAGCAGCGCAGCGGCCCCGAGGTGGCGACCTCATCGCCCCACGGTCCGCCACTCGTGACGACGTCGACCGTTACCGTGTGGACGTAGAAATCCTCCAGGTCCTCAGTAGCACTCACAGCAGCCTCACGTCCCCGCCCAAAAGCCCGGCGTTGGAGAGGATCTGCCAGGCCTCCGGAGCGAGCGTGCTGAGCGCATTCACACGCGCCTGCCGGGCCTGTGCTGCGGACGCCGTGTCGTAGGAGACAGACGCACCCTTGATCGCCTTGGAGCTGACCACCTTCCCCGACGCCTCGGTGAGGGTTCCGGCCGCGGGGTCTAGCCCGTTGGCTGCCCAGTACCGGGCCTGCTCCGTGGCTGCGTCCTTGAACGCTTCGCGGATGTCGGGTTCGGTTGGCTGGCCGCCGTGTGTCTTGTAGCGTGCCAGCCGGGTCTCGTGCCGGATGAGGTTGGTGGCGGACCGCAGGAGGCCCGCAGCATTGGCCGGGACCGGCTCCGGGGCCATCCACTCGGACAGGTCAGATTCGGTCGCGTACAGATGCATGCGGGCCTCCTTGGTTACTCGGTGGGTGCAGGCGGTTCCGGAGTGGGCTCCGGTGTGGCTGCCGTCGGCTGGGACTCGATCAGGTTCGCCAGTTCATCGGCTTCCTGCGGGTCGGGTGCGGCGCCGACAGCACCCGGACGGATGGTCCGGACACTCTCGTCACCATGCAGGCCGGGGGAGATGACGTGCGGGCCGTGCGGGTTGCCCAGCTCCCCGGCAGCGCCCGCGTTGGACGGTGCCAGGAAGTCGGATGCCCGCGGGTCCACTGCGGCATCACGGAGCGGGGTGCCCTGCCTCGTGGGCACAACGTAGTCGCGAGGGTCAGCCATACTTAGGCCACCTTGATCTTGCGAGCCACAGCAGCGGCCTTCGTCTTCTTGAGGACGACGCCGACCGGGCCAAGCTCCACTTCCCCGGTCTTCACAGCACCGGGGGTGGTGAAGTCCGGGGCGTAGTAGGAGACCAGGTTGCCGCCGACGGTGCTGATGCCGTGGAAGCCATCCAGCCCGAAGCGCACCGCGTACAGGTCCGTGATCTTGTTCGTGGTGCCGGTGATCGGGATGATCGGGTCCGCGGCGCCGGCCTTGAAGCCTGCGTCGATCAGGCGTGCGCTCCCGTAGGAGCCGATCACGGTGTCACGGGGGCCGACGCTCTCCACGTACTGGTTGGCGTAGCGCGAAGCAGCCTTGACCAGCTGGATGAGGCGCCGGTTACCGATCAGCGCACCGGCCTGTCCGTCGAGCTGGGACAGCAGGTCGTCCACGTTGGTGAGGATCTGGAAGGCCTTGGCCTGGTCCATCGGACCGGACCAGTCGTAACCGGTGGTGTCCTCGGTGGAGGAGCCGGTCAGCGCCTTGGACAGGCCGTCGAAGGAATCCTCGTCGGTGTCCGAGTCACCGAGGATCATGGCCTCGCCGAACTTGGCCTGCGCGGCCTCGATCTTGGCCTTGGACTGCAGGGCAACCTCACCGGTCGCAGCGGAGCCGACCTTGGCGAGGACGCGGTCCACCTGGAACGAGCCACCGAGGACCTTGAGGTCCGTGGTGTAGCGCTCAGTGGTGATTTCCTGCGGCACGTACTCCGAGTTGATGGCTCGGAAGTCAGCGGTGGCCGTGGTGATCTGCCGGCGGTAGCCGTAGGTCAGGGTCGCGCCGCCGCCTGCCGGGTTCACGACGTCATCGAAGGTGATGAGGTCGAGCAGGGAGTTCGTGCGGAACTCGTTGATGACCGCCAGATCCACATCGTCGGTGGCGTTCTGGGCGGCCTGTGCAAGTGTTACGGGCATGGGGTTCTCCTGTTATTTGCCGTAGTGGGTACTGAGAGCGCTGTCGAGGGTGACGTTGCTCCGGTTGCGCTTCTCGCCGGATCCACCGGAGAGGTCCGCGCCGCTCGCGCCGGCCGCCAGGACCGCTTTGAGCTTGGGGTTGTCCTTGACCGCGTCCGTGATCGCCTTGGTGACCTTGGCGGTGTCGGACGGGTCGATGTCCGCGAGCTTCGCCAGGAAGCCGCGGGAGTCTAGGAGGGCGTCGGGGTCGGCGCCGTTCTTGCCTGCCAGCCGGTAGACGGCCAGCTCGGTCTTGGCCTGCTTGGCGTCGGCCTCGCGGTCATTGAGGGCCTTGGTGAGCGCGGCCGCGTCGGGCTTCTCGTCCTTGGCATCGGGGTTGAGTGCCTTCTGGATCGCAGCCAGGGTCTTGGCGGCGATCCGCTCGTCTCCGGCTTCCTTGCGCAGGTCGGCGATGACCTTCTGGGCGTCGGCGGGCAGGGACTCGATCTTGCCGTCCCATGCGGTGGCGCCCTTGGCGGCATCCGCCGCGGCGGCGGCAGCGGCAGCAGCGGCTGCGTCACCGTCACCGTCTCCAGCGCCAGCGCCAGCGCCGTCGCCACCTTCGCCACCGTCCCCGCCGTCGGCCATCATCATGGCGTCGCCGAACTGTGCGCGGCGGAAGGCAAAGAGGGCTTCGAGGCCGCCCGGAGCGGTCAGGTCGATACCGTGGATGGTCTTGCGGGGCATGGTTCCTCCAAGGGGAATCGGGCATGAAAAAGGCCCACACCAGAAATGCGGGCCGTGCGGATGAAATGAGTTCGATAGACTGCGGTGCTGCCGGCTCAATAGGTGAGCTGGCTTACATCAACAGGGGGAACGTATGGCTTACGAAATCGACTTTGCTGACGGTTCATCAGCCGTCGAAAAGACAACTACGACGGGATATGCAGTGTCCGAACATGGGATTTTGCGGCTAATTGAGCGCAATGACTCGGAAAAGTGGATTGTCTCAGCTGAGTATCCGCCGCATGCATGGATCCGCGTCAATGGCACAAGGTTTGATGGGAACATCAGCGGGACGCCGGGTACCGATGGCAAGATTGTGAACGGTAGGTACTTCAACTAGCGGGCTTTGATGCTCATCCGGTAGCTGAGGTCCTTGCGCTGATTGTCGTCGCGGAAGGTCTTGAACTCGGCCTGCTTGGCGCGCAGCTTGGCTCGCACCTTGGTCGCTTCGGCCGGACCGTATGGCTCGGCGATAGCTACTTCGCGTTTGAGTTCCCGGAGGCGCCGTTCGTGGGCGCGCTGCTTTTGCCGCAGTGCGTCCCCGACGGCGTCCGCAGTATCTTTGGGTGCTCTGGTAATTCCGGGCAGGTAGATCGCATGGGAGTGCCGGCAGTTGTTGTGATAGAGCCCGGCACGCCGAGCATCCGCCAAGGAAGCGACCACGGTTTTGCCGTCGGAGAGGCGCTTCCCGACGTCGTTCCCGCTGAGGGAGAGGACCTTCCCCTCGAACGGCCGGCAGATTTTGCACTCCTCTGGCGCGTTGGACACGATGACCGTGTCCACGCCGAGTTCGACGATGCGGTCCGTGTGGCCCTGCAGCATGGCCGAGGCCGTGGATGAACGGACGGCCATCTCCGCGTAGGACGCCATGTTCCAGTTGCGTCCCGCGGTGTCGCGGAATCCGGTGATGCCCTGCTTCGCGAACCGGGTCAGCGCGAGTCGTGATGCTTCCCGGCGTGTGACCGTGCCGAGGGCCGCCTGGGTGGTGGCTTGGGTGATGACCTGCCGGTAGACGTCCATGGATGCCCGGCTGATCTGGAAGATCATCGGTTCCAGCCGGTCCATGGTCTCGGCCATGAGCACGGCCACAGCACTGGTGGGCTGGACCGAATCGAACGCCCCGTAGACGTAGCCCGCAGCTGTCAGCTCTCCGCCGGCAGTCGCTACGCCGCGGTTGTAGGCGAACCCGACAGCCTTCTCCACAGCCTTCGGCAAACCCTTCTCAAGGTCTGCGAGGATGCGGTCCATCTGGCGTTGCAGGAACTGGATGTTCTGCAGCTTCTGCTCCACCCAGTTCGGTGCGTCCCCACCGGCGGCCAGGGCGTTGGCGATGCGCTGCAGCAGAAGCGTTTCCGCCTCCTGGAAGGACTCACGGATTCCCTTTGCGAGGATCGCCGCGTCATCCGGTCTTATCGCCATCCGTGAATCCTACTCTGCGGCCCCGACGGGATCCGGCTCGGGAACAGGTGGTGTGGACAATCCGGCACCGTTCCGGCCGAAGTCGTCCGGGTCCGGAGACTCGCCAAGGTCGAACTCGGCCTTGATGCGTGCCAGTTCCTCCTTGACCTGGATGTCGTCCCAGTCAGGATGGGCTCGCTTGACCCGGGTCTCCGCGCTGGCGGACTGCGAGGTCCAGTCCATCTGGTTGGTGCGTGCGATGGCTTCCGGATCATCAGAGAGACCGTCAGGGAACTGAACGGTCACCGGCAGGTCCTTGGCACCGCCAGAAGGGAACACCACGGCGTCGACCGCGAGGGTCTTCTGCAGGATGTACTCCAGCGCCGGTTTCAGGCCGAGGACCTTCCGCTTGCGGGTGATGAAGGACAGTCGCTCCCGTGCACCGATCTCGGTGGCGGTAACCGCGCCGCCGTCGTCCACCATGCCGAAGGTCTGCGGCGAGTAACCGGCAGCCCCGAGGATGATGCGGCGGAAGTGGTCGATGGCCTTCATGAAGTCCTCAGTCCGAATTTCGAACTGGACGCTCTCGATGGCCATCTTCTCGGACCCAGCCGAGGACGGGGCAACCTTCACGGGGGTGAAGATGCTCTTGTCCAGGTCGAAGCCCATGCCTTCACCGGCGCCGAGGTCGCGCAGCATTGACTCACCCACGATGAGCCGGCCCTTGCCGAGCCGGATGTCGCGCAGCCAGGAGGAATACAGCTCGTCGAGCGCGTCGAGGGGTTGTTCGATGCCTTCGAGGTCTGAGCGGCCGTAGTGCGCGCCGAGCGGGTCGTGCCGCCAGAGGGCGGAGGGCAGGATGTTCGGGGCGTAGGCGACGGCGAGGCCGGGCGTGAGTGTGGAGACTTTGCCGTCAGCGTCGACCGGGATGCCCATGGTTTCGGGGCGTTCGGTGAGTGGGACGAGCTGGCCGAGGTTGTCTGCCATGCCCTGATACAGGCCGTGGTAGATGACGCCGACGCCCTGCTCGTCCAGCTCGTGCCGTTCGAGGTGCCGCCACACCGTGTTGTTCTCGGTGTGCAGGGTCCGCCAGAAGGTGACGCCGACCAGTTGCCCCCAGGAGAACTGGGGGAGTCCCATGTCAGCGTCGACCTTGGTGATGAACGCGTGCTGCCGCGGGGACTTCACATCCCATGCGGTGCGCAGGTACACGCCGCCGAGGGCTGCACTGATTTCGGCTGCCGAGACGATGGTCTGCTCGAAGTACGGGCCCGCGATCAGGTCCAGGCGTTCCTGCACCTTCTCCACGCTCTCACCCTCCACTGTCGCGGTGGCAGGCTCGGAGAACAGCAGGTTGGCGCTGGTCCGGCATATCTCCTGCGCGAGGGAGACGTGTATGCGGTTGTTGTCGGCCTGCGGGTCCGCCTTGGCTCCGAGGAACCATGTGCGGATCCGGCCGAGCAGGCCAGTGCGGCCGCTGCCGGCGTAGATGGTGGACAGGTTGTCCGTCCGGTTGCTGTACCAGGCGCCGTATTCGTTGAGCTTGGGCAGGATGTCGGCCAGAGCTGCGGGAGGCCATTTGGTGCCGTTGGCGGGTAAAGCCACAGGGGCCTCCTTCGGGTGGTTATGCGGCCAGGTCTACGTACGGGCGCCAGTTGGTTTCCGTGGTGGTGATGACGTACCGGCCCGGGTCGATGGAGTCGTCCGCGACCTTGAGCGGCTTGTCCTCGCCCCGCTCGGTCGCTTTCGGGTCCCATGAGTAGCCGGGGAACTCTTGGATGATGCCTGCGCACCGGTCGGAGACGAGGAGCTTGCCGGCCATCATCAGGGACGACATGGTGCGGATCCCGTAGAGAACGTCGTTGTCGGCGTTGATGATGTTGTTCAGCCCGTCGGCTGCCAGCTGCACCTTGAAGGATGCGGCGGCCGGGTCGACGATGGTCCACTCAGGTTTCAGGTGGGACGGATACGGCAGGTGGTCTTCGTCCAGCCAGGCACGGATCGCGGCGGACTGCTGGGCGTCAGTCATGCGCAGCTGGGCTTGCCCGGCTTCGTACCGCCATTCGTCCACGAAATAGAGGCGGTGGTCCGTGCCGAGGCCGAGCATGATCGCTGAGGTGGCGTGCGTTGTCCCGTAGTCGATGCCGACCCCGAAGAGGCGGATCATCTGGGGCAGCTGCGTCCACCGGATGACCTGCCCTGGGTCCTTCTCGGCGTCGTGGTAGTTGGGGTTCCAGAAGTCGAAGACAGCGCCCTCAGCGGCCACCCATTCGCCGAGGATGAAGCGGCGGTACCAGAGGCCGGTGAACTCGTTCTTGATCGCCTCCACGTAGGAGGGTTTCAGGGACGGGTTGTCGTCGATGGTGAAGGACCAGCGCGTCCAGTCCTTGAGCGGGTTCCTGAGGTGGCCGATGCGGTCGAGGAACTTCTTCTTCAACCAATGCGCGGGGGAGTCCGGGTTGGTCGTGCCGAACAGTTGCGCGCCGTCCACGGACATGCGGCCAAGGAGCTGGGTGAAGAACTCCTCCGGGATGGTCGTCACCTCATCAACGAGGGCGCCGGCCACAGTCATGCCTCGCAGGACCCGCTCCGCTTTCGCATCGCTGGCACCCATGACGTGCACGACCCGGCCGAGGATCTTCACCGTCGGCGCACCGTAGTTCCCTACGACGTGCTTGGCGAGTTCCCCGAACAGGTCCGTGTTCTGCAATGGTGCGACCATGTTCCGCCACACCGAGTCCCTGGTCCGGCCGATCATCAGCAGCTCGCCACCCTTAGGAGCGCGTGCCACGAACATCAGCCACCGCAGCAACGCGATGATGGTCTTGCCTGAGCGGATCGCGCCCTCAAGGATGTTGACGCGGGCGTTACTGCGCTGCAGGAACTGGAGCTGCTTCGGGGACACCGCTGTCGCCACCATTCACCCCGATCTGCTCGATGAGCTTGTCCAGCATGGAAACAGCACCCTGCACGCCGTTGTCCGTGTCGACCGCTTCAAGCTTCGCCGTCGTCGTCATCGCTGTGCCGACAGCCTGCAGCAGGGTCTTCTTCTCGTTGGCAGGGATGAAGTCCAGCGTCTCCGGCCGCTCCTCACCCATCGCAGCCTTGAGGATGGTCCGGAACTCCGGGGCCTCAAGGTCGTCCAGGATCTTCTCGGCCTGCCCGTAGAGTCGGTCGGCGATGTTGGCGCGCCGCAGCTTCGCATCGACCACCTTGGCCTCTACCGCGTCACGCGTACGTTCGGTCCGAACCGTTCGCGTTCCGTTCGCCTTGGCCCAGCCGGTGACTGTTCCTTTGGGGATGCCGAGCTGCTTGGTTACAGCGGTTGGCCCTTCGGCTTCGTACAGCTTGAGTGCTTCTGTGCGCTGCTGTTGCGTGTATCTGCTTGCGGGCACATCGTCACCTCCGGGCTGTGGATTTGGGGTGAGCCTTTTATGCCTTGCTCAGGGCGAGTGGGTCTCGTTGGGGTCGAACCAACACTGTGCAGGGCTTGAGCCTGCTGCCTCTACCGGTTGGGCTAGAGACCCTTGCCAGAGCCGCCCGTTTCCGGGCTGGCTAAGGGGTCTTTTGGACCGTGGGAGCAGCAGGAATCGAACCTGCCGTGGACCGATTTACAGTCAGCCCTGGCACCTTGCCTCTTCTACTCCCTGGTGCCTGCGTCTCTCGACGTGAGGCATAGATACAGTCACCACCTTTCGGTTGGTCCTGCTTCTTTCATCCATCCAGGCGGAGCGAATCACCTTGTGGAAATTGGTTGACGGTTACTCGCTCTCCCCGCATCGGTTTGGTGGGCCGGGGGTTTTCGCCGTCAAGTGTGGGGTGTTGTTGCGCAGGTCGCGTTCATGGCAGCGGCAGAAAGACCCATGATCAGGGGACCGCCGAACGGCCTTACCCGGAAGTGAGCACACCGTGGGCCGGGCTTGACGCAACAACACCAAGAATTGGGTGAGGCCCCGCGGTCATGGGGGTACCGGCGGGGCCTCGTGCGTGCGGGTGAAGTCACCAATCGCACTATGAGAAAAGACTACGGGACAAATCCCGGAATATCAACCATTGGGCCATCTTTTCTTTCCTGTCAGGCCACGAGCTGCGCACGCCTATAGCCGGCGGCCTTTGTTGCCACCCACAGGCTGCGGACATCGGCGACGACGTACTGGCTGCGTTTGGTGGCGAGGTCGCAGGAGACGGGTTCGAGCTTCCCGCGTTTGGCCCACTTCCGGATGGTGTCCTGGGGGAGTGCTTCACGGGTGACGGGGTCGGAGAGCATGCGGCTGATTTCTGCTGCGGTGCCGGTGTGGAGTTCGGCGGCGGTGAGTGCACGTTCCCGCCAGTCGGACACGTCCCACTCTTGGAGGCAGCTGCGGCAGCGGGAGTAGGGCCGGCCGCTGAGTGCGTAGAGCGGCTGGTTGCAGGGTGTGCCGCCCTCGGCGATGGTGGGGCAAATGCCGGCGAAGACTCTGGAGCCTGCCCGGTCAGTGGTGTGGGCGCAGGCGTTGAGTGCGTCCCTGAGTTCCTGCAGCAGGTCCCCGGCCCAGTCCTGCCGGCGGATCCATGGCAGCTGCCCGTAGAGGCGGACGGCGATCTTCGGTGCATCGAACCGCGGGGACACGACACTGATCTGTCCGGCCCAGCCGCGGAGGATCGCCTCGAGGGTTTCCGCCTTGTCGAGGGCGTCCAGGTTCGCGGGTTCGCTTCCGGATGCTTCCCCGCCCATGCCACCCACACTGCCGGCGCCGACGTCGAGCTTGCACGCGCTCACGTAGATGCTCTGCCAGGCACTGGGGACTTCGCGCAGGGCTTCCTCGAGCTGGGTGGTGTGCTCATGGCAGAGGGTGATGCCATCGTTCAGCTCCACCCTGCAGGCGGCGGCAGTGCAGGTGGAGAGCTGCGGACCGGAAATGTCACTCACGGGCGGTAGCCTTTCTTTCTATCAACAGGTTAAAGAATGATGGGGGCAGTTTTGGCTAGTCGGGTCTGTGGTCGATGCGGTGTGTACGCGCATATGACGGTCCAATCCACCAATATCGTTACGGGGACGACTTCCAACTTCGCGCTGGAGTCTGCGTTCCGGTGCGATGCGTGCCTTCGCCTCAATATCGGTAGCGCAAGGTCGCCCAGCGTTCCCACCTATTGGACCAGCACGCCGAATATCGCATTGGAGTTTTGGGACTCCAGGAGTCCGTCGGAATGGTGGCCTGGATTCGTTCAGGGTCAGGATTTTCCGGACGTGCCAGCCCATATTGCCGGGCCGGCGTCGGAGGCGCACAAGACTTTCAGTATCGGGGCTATTAGCTCTGCCGTTTTGATGGCACGTTCGGTTATTGAAGCAGTAGCCAAAGATCATGGCATCGAGAAGGGTCCATTGGTCAAGAAGATCGATGAGCTCTCGGCCAAGAACCTGATCAAGGACTTCACCAGGGAAACAGCCCACGTAATCAGAGCGTTCGGCAATGACATGGCGCACGGCGATTTTGGCGTTCCGCTTGATAGCGAGGATGCCGAGGGGGTTCTTGAGTTCATGGACTTGATCCTTCGCGAGGTCTATCAGGATCCTGCCAAGCTCCAGGCTCTCAAGAGCAAGGCTGATGCCAGGAAGAATGCCTCCGCCATCTAGGACGCAAGCCTGTTTGGCGAGGCCCATGCTGTGGCTCCTTCTGGTTTGTTTTCGATATCGGCAGGTTCAGTCCACCCGTTGGCGATCAACCAGGCGGCCGCGTCCTTGGCGACGGCGCACCCGTCAGTGAGGTGCGGGGACACCATGACGGTGACGAGAGCGCCCATCAGGGCTTCCTCCGGTTCATGCGGATGGCCGTGTACAGGAGCCAGAAGCTCACGGCGGCCGTGCTGCAGCCTACGGACAGGAGGATGACGCTCACCCTTCCACCTTCCGGTCGTGGATGGCTTTGACGAGTGCGTGGCCTTCTGGGTCTGCCAGGGCGGCAGCAAGAGGGTTCGGGGTGGAGGGCCAGTCTTCGTAGGGGTTGAGCGTGTCGGGGCTTGCGGCGCGTCCTTCGCGCCAGGCTTCCGCCATGCCGTCCCGCTCTTCGCGGTGCAGGTCCGCGGGATCGACGGTGAGTGCGGCCTTGGCCCGTTCCCGCAACCAGTTCTCGGGGTCTTCCAGTGCGGCGTCGTATGCGGCTATGACTTCGCCGCGGTTGCTCGGCCCGTCGTAGGCGATGATGCCGGCCGCTTCGCCGTTGAGCAGCCAGTTGGCGGCATCGGTGAGGGCTTCCGCCTTCGCTTCCTGCACGTTCCCGCACCCGGCCTTGGCCAGCTCCTCGGCGACGTGGGCGGCGTGGCTGGGCGCGCTTTCGGCCTGATCCCAGCCTCCGCAGACACATCCCATGCGATTGAAGCTGTACCGGTGCGTCTCGATCACGCCGGCCATTCCCGCGCTCATGGTTTGCCGCCGTTGTGGATCAGTGCGGGGCGGCGGTTGGCCTGCCGTTCGTTGCGGCGTGTTCGGCGGTCGTAGATGTCGGTCTGTTTGTTGAACTTCCGGAGGTCGGCCCGAAGCCGGCCAAGTGCTCTGGCGAAACGGCGGAAGTCTGCGGTGGCGCGGATGGCTGCCTCGCCGATGGCCTGAAACTCGGCGCTCATCGGGTGGCCTCGGCTTCCGGCTCGTGAAGGACAGTGGCGGGGAGGGTGATATGAATGTCGCCATAGTCGTAGTCACTGCCGGTTATGTACCAGCGGCCATTCACCTTCTCGCACAGGGCGGGGTCAGCGTCTTGAATCTGCGACCCGTTCGGGAGGGCCGAGACTTCCTCGACCGTCGTGATGGTGCGGGGCCCGGCGGCTTCCAATGCACGCCGTGCTGCTGCTCGTACGTTCTCGCGGGTCAGAGGCTGGACCTGCCACAGCGCTTGAGCGGCTGCCTCAACAGCTGCCTCAGTGGTCTTGCTATCGTTGCTCATGTCGAACTTTCTTGGTCATTGTTCGGCCGTGGCCCCGGGGTGTGTCAGCACCCGCGGGGCCTTTTACGTGTCCGCTCAGTCTATCAACTGGCAGTCCATAAAGCATCAACTGTCAGGCAATATCTCGGTCACGATTAGGACCACTTTCGCGGTTTCAGCCCGACCGCCGTCGGTTATGAACGGGCCGGTCACATGGTCGTTGTTGTCGTCCATCACGAGGCCGTAGTCCACGAGCCCATCGACCACGGCTTTCAGTGTCGGGTAGAGGTTCATGGCGTCGTACCGGTTCGGGGTGGTCTTGTGCACCTGGACGTCGATGCGGACCCGGGCCAGCCCCTTGGGGAGCTTCGCCTGGCGGGCATACACTTGCGCTGCCTGGCGCCAGGCCTTCGTGAGCTTCGCCCGGGGCCGCCAGTGCATCCGGTCGTTCGAGTTCAGCCACTTCGCCGGCGCCGGGATTGTGAGGGTGATGGTCACTGGTCCACCTCGCACTGGCTGCAGGTAGGAAACTCGCGGATGAACCTCAGTGCCTCGGCCTCGTTGTTGATCGCGTCGCCGTATGTGTTGCCGCAGTCGCAAAGGGGTTGATATTCCGTCGTGATCTGGATGCGGGTCATGGTCGTTCCGTTCCGGCGCTGTGCGCCTCTGTGCGGGGTTCGTTTGGGTCGGGACGGGGGATCATCCCAACCGGGGGTCGATGGCCTGCCAGGCGTCAGTGTGTCGACTGACAGGCCACAGTGCGGGCATGGGTCACGGTACGGGGTTCACGAACGTGCCTCCGGGGTGGTGCTAGGGGTGGGCTCCTGGTTGGTTCCGGTCGCCCCTTCGGGGAGGGTCGCCTTGGCTGCCCGGTACTGCCGGATTCCCCAGACGATGGCGTGCAGCGACCAGAGGTAGTGCGAGGTGTATCCGTCCCAGTCGACCTCCCACAGGTCGTCGTACTCGAAGCCGTTCGTGTTGAAGCGATCCAGGACGCCGCGGGCATAGTCGCCGTCACTGTCTTCGTCGTAGGCGAAGAGCTGGTACCGCAGGTCTTCCCAAATCTCACGGGCCTGATTGGGTGGGTACTCTGTGCGGCGCTCCCAGAAGTCCTGCAGCAGCCATTCCTTGAAGATCGCGGGGTCGTATTCGCGGTAGCCGGCGTTCTTGTCGATTGCCTCGAGCTTCTCGCCCCAGTAGCCCGGGTTGATGCTCCACGGGCCGGGGGTGAAGAACTCGAACATGTCTTGCATGCGAGCGAACGTGTAGGTGCCGTGGCCGCCGGCGATGGTGAGGCGTCCCGGCCAGGTGATGATGTGGAACGGCTCGTTGAAGCCCTGATCCTTCGGCTTGTCGAACCGGAGGTGCCGGTAGACGCCGTCGTCGTGCAGGATCGTCATCGGGTACTTGCCGCCGCCTGCCATGAAACTCCTGTGGCTGGCTGCGTACGGGTCTGCGTGGTTGATGCTCATGCTGCTGTCTCGCTTTCTGGTGTGTAGTGCTTGCCGATGTGGGTGACGGGCCGTTGCCCGACCTTGGTGTCTGCGATGCAGGACCGGCAGTTGTGAGCTGGTTCGGTGTCGTGGTCTTCGCAGGGTGGCCCTGCTGGGGCTTGGGCTCCGATGTCCGGTGCCGTGGTGTCCCAGTGGGAGCCGGTCATGAAGATGACGTTCGGGTATTTCTTCGCAGGGTTCCTGGCGACCTTCACGGCTGCTTCGACCAGTGCGGGGAAGGGGGCGAACGTTCGGTTGTTGCCGAACAGTGTCATCATCGAGCTGATGCCCCACTCCGGTCGGAGCTGGTGGAGGATGTTCGCCAGGTGGGTGGCTTGGAGCTCTGTGAGGGGAATTTCAGCAGGCAACCGTCCGTCTCCCCACGCGTAAAGTCCTCAACGATTGCTTGCTTGTCTCCCCAGATTCTTTAAAAGCCAACCACCCCCAAGAGGTGGGTTTTAAGTACTTGGTCTTGGTCTTGGTCTTGGGCATTGTTCCTGACACGTTCCGGACGCGTTCTGTCCCACGGGACAACATGCGGGACATTACTGTTCCTCCTCCGTTCCATTCCTGTTCTGCCGCCATGCCGCTTTACGCTCCCTGGCCTTGGCCTTATCGATCTCGACCTGCTTCTTCGTGCGCTGGTATTCGTCCCACGAGAGGAACCTGTAGCCCTCCTCGTCGTCCACCCAGAACCCGGCCTTGATGAGCTTCTGAGCCAGCTGCTTACCCTTCGGCCACGAGTCCACGTACCAGGCCGGCACGACGCCGTCCGTGAGGTAATCCGTGCAGTAGGTGCCGCAGACGAGCCAGAGGCCCATAGCCTCCAGGCCGGCCTTGCGGGGCTTCGGATGGGAGTGCATTTTGTCGTCAGCGTTGAACCAAGCCATACCTAGTACTCCTGACATGCTGGCTGCATTGGGTTAGGTTTTTTGGATGATCCTTGGAGCAGAAGCAGCACCGGTGGTCGCGCAGATCTTCCCTGTATTCCTGGTCTTGCTGGCCATTGAGGGTCGCTACATTAGCTACGGGGGCCTGGCCAAAGGCTGGGTTGCGGTTGCAATCACTGTCCGGTGGATCGCAGTGTCCGCTTGCTTTCTTGGGACGATTTATGCGCTGAAGGTTACCGGCGCCGGAAATGAAGAGGATGTGAACGGAACGATGGTAACCATCAACATCTTCTTTTACTTGGCAGCTGTGGTCCTTTATTTGTTCTTCATTGCCATGCAAGTCGAGGAGGTCCGTGCCAAAACGAAGGATCGATGATTTCACCCCGCCACCTCCAGCGACTCGGCGACGATTCCAACCAAGTCCCTTGCTGCCGGGGGCGTGACGGCGTTTCCGGCCTGCATGGTGCGCTCCTTCATGGTTCCGAGGATCTGGTACTCCCGCGGGAAGGCCATCCCCCAGGACTGCTCATGGGGCTGGATCATCCGCATGAGCGCGTCCGTGACTTCGGGGCTGTCGTATTCCACGAGTGAGTGGTGGTTGCCGCCGGCGGCGAAGGTGTCGTAGGGCATGGTCAGTGCGGGCTTGGCCTTGCCGTTCCGGCGCAGCGGCACGATGAGTGCGTGCCGGTCCCGGGTGGTGAATGTGGAGTAGGGCTGGTCGGCGGTGGCCGGCGTGGACTTCCCGTAGTAGGTGATGAGCAGGTTGTTGGCGGCCGGGTACTTGTTCAGGCCGTCGACGATCCTGCCGAGCGTCTTCTCCGCCAGGGGCTTGGCGCGGTCGCCGATGCGCTTGCCGGTCAGGGTCCAGTCGATGGCCGTGGCCGCAGCTTCCACCGCGGGTTCGAGGATGGCGTTGCGGCACTCGGTGCGCGGGCAGCGCCAGTGGTACTGCGTGCGGTACTTGCCCCACTGCTGGCCCTTGAATGCCTGGATGGCCTGCACGCGCCCGTGCTTGGCGCATTCGGCGTAGGGGCGCAGCTTGTTGAAGTCCGGCCGCGGGTTGCCCTTCTTCCAGAAGATGACGTACATGCGGTCGCGTGACTGCGGGGCGCCCTTTCCGAATGCCTGGGCGTGCATTGAGTTCATGTAGACCTGATGGTGTTCGTAGCCGAGCGTTTCCATGGCGTAGAGCCATGCGGGGAACGGTCCCCACTTCCCGGCCTCGACGACGTTCTCCGTCATGATCGCCTGGTAGTTGTGCTGCTCGGCGAACCGGGGCACATCCCACATGGTGGCGCGGGACCGCTCGGCAGCCTCATCCGGCAGTCCATCGGTGAAGAGCAGCGCGTCATTGCTGGGCCGCTTCTTTCCCTTGGCATTCGAGTGGTTCGTGCACTCGGGGGATGCCCACAGCAGGTCGGTCTTCGGGGTGTAGCGGGGGTCGATGTGCTGGACGTCGGCGCAGGCATGGTCGGCGTCTGGGTGGTTGTGCTGGTGGGTGTCGATGGCGCGCTGCCAGTGGTTCAGGGCCAGCTTCACTTCGATGCCCGGGTTCATGATGGCCCCGGTGGAGCTGCCGCCGGCGCCGCAGAACATGTCGGTAAGGGTGAGACTCATTTGTTGCTCGCTTCTTATTTCTGATTGGTGGATGGCGTGACGTGCCAGCGGCAGTCTTTGCAGTACTCGGAGCCAGCACGGCCGTTGAAGTCGATGCCGCAGCGCCGGCAGATGTGCTCCTCGCTGCGGAGTTCGCGTGTGGGCCGGATCCGGGTGGCCATGATGCTCATGCAGCTGCCCTTTCGGTTTCGTAGGCTTCGGCTGTCGCCTCCGCCAGGCGGAACCGGCCGAGTTCGGCGTTGTCCGGGTGGAGCCGCATCGCATGGTCGTAGGACCGCTGCGCTTCGGCTTGGAATTGCTCGGGCGTCATGGGGCGGTACTCCACGGCGCTCCGGAGCCGGGCCCTGAGAGCGATATGCCGGACCTGTGATGCCTCAGCCTTGGACTCGGCGATCTGCTTCTGCAGCCCGATCAGGTGGTTCCGAGCCTCGATTATCTGGACTTCGAAAGAGCGGAGTACGCGGAAGGGCTGCACCTTCGATGCTCCGCGGACGTAGCTCATTCGGAGCACCCGATGCATTCGCCGGTGGGGGAGAGGATGTAGCCGCAGCTGGTGCACTGGTTCTCGGCTGCTGGCCGCTGACGCTTGGGCGGCATGGCGACGGGCGGGCGAAGGGCGAGCGTGGGAATCGACATTGTTTTCTCCTGGTGGTGGAAAGGGTGCCGCCCGTCAGGCAAGACGGGCGGCACAACGAAAGAGGGGTGGGTTAGAAGGGAGGCTCGGCGACGTCGGGCGTCGAGGCGCCCCAGCCGTTGCCGGCGGACGCGGGTGAGCCCCACGGGTCGGACGACGGCGCGGCGGTCGGGTGGCCATAGCCACCCGCAGCCGGAGGAGCACTGTTGCCCTGATGCCAAGTCAGATCCTTGCCGACGCTGATGACGCGCAGCTGATCCGCGGACCGCTTCTCGCCTTCCTTGGTCTCCCACTCGCGGGTCTCCAACTCGCCGTAGACGATGACCGAGGTGCCCTTCTGGACAGCCTCGATGACGTTGTCTGCGAGGGTCTGCTTGCCGGTGTTCCATGCCTGGCACTGCCAGAACTTGGCGGACTTGCTCTCCCACTCGTTGGTCTGCTTGTTGAACTTGCGGGGGTTTACGGCCACCTTGAAGCTGGCCACGGCCGAGCCGTTCGGCAGGATCCGCAGTTCGGGGTCCGCGGTGACCCGCCCAACGGCGGTGATATAGGTCTCGCCTGACATGGTTAGAACTGCTTTCCGCCGTGCATGCGGGCACGGCTTGCGTTGTAGTCGAGCTTTTCGAGGATCATTGCCTCGAGGTCGATCCCGTTGGCACCGCAGAAGTCGAGGACGCGAATGACGACGTCAGCCATCTCAGACGGCACACCCTCAGGCTTGAAGGTTCCGATGTACTTGGGGCTGTTCGCCTTGAGGCCCAAATCGTTGCTTGGGTAGTACGTTTCGTTGGTCGCCCGCCCGTTCCTGAGTTCTTCCAGCGCTTCGGACAGTTCCGAGTGCATGAGGGCGATCCGTTCCGCATTCAGGGACAGGAGTGCGCGCCCCTCGGTCGGCTCGTTGTCGTGGAAGCCCTTGTCTGCCGACTGGCGGTAGGCTCGCTCCTGCAGTTTGCTGATCGTCGTGCTCATTACTGGTCCTTTGCTGCAGTTGCGGCAGACGCGATGGCGTCCAGGGTTTCGGGGTCGGCCCCGGCGTCGCGGGCAGCGGTCCAGAGAGCGCGGAGTGCGGTTACGTCACCGGCGGCCAGATCAATCTCGGCAAACCAGTCACGCTCGGGCGGCAACTCGCCAGTCTCGGTGTCGACCGGCCCGGCTGGGGGCTCCGGTTCTTCCTCGGGTGCCGGTGGCTCGGCGACGACGTCGGGAACCTCAGGCGCCGGCGCTGCGGCGCGCCGCTTGATGGTGCGCGCCGGCTTCGCGACGGCGGGCGCCGCGGCCGGAGCGGTGGGCGTCTCACCCAGGTCCTCCAGCTCTACGTCCTCCACCGAGTAGGCGGCCACCCCGGTGAGCACGTCCGGGGCGATGGTCCTGCACGCCTCTGCCTGGGCCTTTGCCGTGAGCATGGCGATGGGGTCGGAGGTGTACTTCTTGTTGCTGAGGTACCCGGCCTGCCGTGCGCGGTCGATGGTCCACGTAAATTCTTGCCACTCCTGCTGGCCCTTGCGGCGGCCAAGGATGGTGACCGCTTCGGGTGTGGCAGCGGTGCGCCGGATGTCATGGCCGGCGGAGAGCACCAGTGCCACCATGGTCCGGGCGTACATGGCCGGGCGGCCCTGCACCACGAAGATGTTGGACAGGGAGTTCATCGGATCCAGGCCGAGGGACTTGCCGGCCAAGATGGCTGCGGCCGCGGCGTCGGGCTTACCGCGGAAGGATGCCGGGACGAACTCCGTGCCGCAGAGTGCGGTGCCGAGGCGGTGCGCGGCATCGAGCTCCTGCGCCCACTCCAGCAGTGACACGGTGGTGGCGGTCAGATTGAGCGCCGGGGCGCCGGCGGCGGACGGGACGGCAAGGGCTGTTGCCTGGGGGACTGTAGCTACTTCGGTCATGCTGCTGCGCTCATTTCGGTGTTCGGGGTGGTGAGTGGTTCGCTGATGATGGCGTCCCGCTCTTTGGTGGTCTTGTGCGTAAAGGCCGCGGCCAGGAACAGGGCGTAATGGCGGTCGATGGCTGCCCGGTCGGCGCCCAGCGTGTAGAGGTGCGTGCCCTCGGCGGTCACGTGGGCGACGTAGGTGGCGTGCACCTCGGGCATGGGCTGTTCGTTGCCGTGCTCGTCAACGTAGAACTCGGCCTTGGAATAGGCGCCGGTCTGCAGCGCGGTCTCCCCGTAGACGCCCTTCGACGTCTTGAGGTCGATCTGCACGAGCTTTCCGCCGGCGAGGAACGGTGAGGTGCAGAGCAGGTCGAAGGTTCCGGCCCACCAGTCCTTCCGGTTTCCGACCGGGCGTTCCGCGAGGACAGGCGTGATCTGCCAGTCGTCCAGGAACTTGACGTAGCCCTCCACGAATCCGAGCAGCTCGTCGGGCACGTCAGGAGCCTCACCGGTGGAGTGCAGAGTCTCGGCCAGGTTGTGCACCGCGGTGCCACGGACGCCGGCCTCGTCGCGGGCCTTCGTCGGCAGCTCCTTGAGCTCCCGCACCGCGGCCGCCGGATCCCCGTCCAGCAGGGTGTCCAGCTGCTCGCGGTTCTTCGAGTCGGCGACCCACTCGGCGACGACCTTCGGCGCCCAGCGAACGAGTGCCGGCTTCGGGATGCCGCCATTGAGGATGGTGGTGACACCGGTGACGGGCAGGAACTTGTTGTCGGGACCGATGGGGCCCGGCTTCTGGGAGAGCTTGTACCGGTGGCCGCTGTGCGTGAAGACCAGGCCCGCTGGGACCGGCGGGGCAGTGGGTTTCGGGTTCATGCGAGGTTCAGCCTTTCTTCGATCTGTCGGGCAATGGCATCCTGTGGGCCAACCTGCCCGAGGGCTGCGATCAGGTTGGCTGTGCGCTGCTCGAAGGCGACGGCGAGGGTCGCTTCGGTTTGGGCGGCCATCAGAATCTGCAGGCGTTCTTCTCGGTAGTCGTCAGCAAAATCCACGAGCGTCAGATTTTCAGCGGCGTCTTTGTGGTGCTTGTTCATGGTCGTGTCCTATCCGTCGTAGTCAGAGCAGTGGTCGCAGGCGCGGGCGTATCGGGGGCTGCAGCCGCCGCAGGGTGGTGAGGTGCAGTCGTCGCAGCAGATGCCGTCGCAGGTCCCGCAGTCCTCTTCACTGCAGGCGTCGCACACCTCGCGGTCGTCAGGCTCGGCGTTCTCGTAGGCCGCCTCGGCCCGGGCGAAACCGACCATGCTCATGCCGCCACCGACCCGTCTTCGATGGTGATTCCGAAGTCGCCGGACTCGTCGACCATTTCGATCCACACCTGGTAGTCGTTGGCGACGGCCATTTCCTCGATGAGCTGCAGGTTGGTGGAGTCGAGCAGCGACCCGTCAGCGATGCGGATGACCTTGAGCCCGGGGTTCAGTGCGATGGCCATGGCGAGGGAGACGCGCAGCTGCTCGGCGCCGGAGGCCTGCTTGAACGGAACGGACTGATAGGTCACGCCATCGGTGTCGAAGCCCAGCCCGTCCACCGGGAAGGTGGCGGCGGCCAGCCCCTCAGCCTTCCGCTTCTCGATCGCGGCGAGCTGGGCGGTCAGGAACTCGGCGTCACCCTGCAGCGTCGTCAAGCGCTCCACGATCTGGCGGTGGCCCTGCGCGGCGCGGACGTTGCTGTTGACCTGCTCCGCGGTGTCAATCTGGGACTGGATCGCCTCGAGGTCTGGCAGCTCCGGATGCGCTGCGATCGTGTAGGCAGCCACCTCCATGTCCTTGATCCATTCCGCACGCTTAGCCTGCAGCTGCTGAATCTGTGCGTCGATAGCCTCGACCTGCTGGATGGCGTTCCGCAGCTCGTCGTGGTCGTTCCGCTGTCCGCGCTCGGCGTCCTGCGCTTCCCGGTACTGGGAGAGCAGCGCGGAGACGCTGACTTCCTCCGCCGGCACGTCGGCGGGAATCGTGTACTGGGCGGCCTGCCCCTGCAGCTCCTTGACCCGGCGGTTCACGTCGGTGCGCTCTGCGAACACCTTGGCGCGTTCGGCTTCCAGCTTGGTCGGGTCGAAGGGCAGGTCGACCAGGTCGATCAGCGTGGCCAGCTGCTCCTTGTCGGAGAGCTGCGTGAACGCCAGCGGATCCAGAGACAGGCGGCCGAGCAGCTGGTCCAGCTTGGCCTGCCCCTTGGAGAAGGTCGCCCCGTCCTTACCCTTGACCGTCAGCTTCGACGTCGTACCGGAGAAGGTGCGGGTCACGATCAGGTCTTCCGTCTCCAACACGATGGACGCTTTGTCCTCGCCGTCACGGATCGGCCGGGGGAGCGTCTTGGCATTGTTCCCGCCGAGCGCCGCGGTAATCGCGTCCAGCACTGAGGTCTTGCCCTGGCCGTTGCGGCCGGCGATGACGACCAGGTTGCCGTCCGGGCTGATTTCGACGGCGCGCAGGCGTTTGAAGTTGTTGGCCTCAAGCTTGATGATCTTGCTCATTTGGATGCTTCTTTCTGAGAGTTTCGCATTGCAGGGGCCTTGGCCCGGCCATAGGAGACCGGGCCGAAAAAGACGGTGAGTATCAGGAGGACGAAGGGGACGCTGTCGGGGATCACGCCGCAGCCAGCTGTCGGGCGAGGGCGGTGAATGCTGGCAGGTCACGGATCAGGCCGCTGGGCTGGAGGTCCAGGTCCCAGATGGGGTGATGCTTGCCGGGAGTAGACCTGCCGATGTACTTGTCTGCGAGGCGGCGCCACGGCGTCCATGCCGCTGCGTGCCGCTTCATGCCGCCACCGGCAGCAGCGCCAGTTCCCGCTGGTCACCGGAGCGGTTGATATGGGAAGACTCGAGGCCGGCCGACACCAGCACCCCGTTCACCGCCACATTCAGCGCGGACTCGTAGGCGTCCCGGTGCTCGTGGGGCTTGTCGCCCCAGTAGATGTCCATCAGCCCTTCGAAGGCGTGGAGTGAGTCCACGACGTAGTCGCGGAAGTCGCGGGTGTCGTTCCCGCCGATCTGCCAGGCCAGCTTGCGGCAGAAATCGCGGAAGGTGCTGTCCTCGGTCATGTCGTTGTCGACGCCGTGCTGGTTGTGGAACTCGCCGGTAAGCTGGCGGACAACAATGTCGGCCTCAATCCGGTTGAGCGGCTCTGTATGCTGGATGATGGTCATCAGTACTCCTAAAGGGTTGATGGCTGTGAAGTCCTCGGGTCGCACCCCGGGGGCTTCTTTCTTTGGTGGGTCAGGCTGCGGATTGCAGGGAGTTCATGTAGGACTCAAGATCGGACTCGCGGTAGCGCACCGGGCTGTGGCGCTTGTTGCCGAGCTTCACGTAGGCCGGGCCCTCCTGCTTGTACCGCCAGTTCTCGACGGTTCCCGGGGCGACGCTCAACGTTTCCGCTACTTCCTCGGTGGTCAGGAGCTTTCCCATCAGGCGGCCGCCTTCTTATAAGTCCCGTTCGGGAGCCCTCGCCAAACCCGACAGACCCCGCCCGACCGGCCAGGCCGTTGAGACTGATGGAAGCCGATGGGTGTGATGATCTGTGCCTTATATGCGGTTTGAAACAGGCCGCCCCACATGTTGGGGTGCGGTGGCTGCCGGAGTCCGTGCTCCTCCTGCAGGGTGTAGGCGTCGAAGTCAGCCCCGGACTCGGCGACCTTGGCGAGCAGCTGCAGTGCGTCGCCCTTCCAAGTGGTGTCTACTTCTTCGAGGACTGCTGCAGTAGCCATGTCAGCCTTCTTCCGGTTCTGTGAGGGGCAGCTTGAGGGCCCTCTCGAGTTCGAGTAATGCGTTGTGCAGGTCGCCGGCGTCGGCCAGCCCGCTGCGCGAGTCCTCGATGAGGTCTCGAAGGGCCTGGGTTGGTGACGTCTTTGTCAGCTGAGCCATTTATGCGGCGATCGGCTGAGTGGTTTTCGCCTGACGATTGATGGTTGGTCCAGCGACAGGCGATTCTTCGGGGTCGAAAATGGCACGCAGGGGAACTTCGAGTCCCTCCGCGATGCGCCGGGCCACTTCCGGAGTGCAGCTGCGCTTGCGCCCTGCAGTTAGGTGGTTGATGAAGCTGGCGGAAACTTGGGCGCGTTCCGCCAGGAGTCGCTGGCTGATCTTCCGGCCATCCACGAGGTCCTGCCGCCCGGAGTTGATGAGGTTCATGTCGTCCTTTGTGAGGACGTATGCCCTGAGTCGATCCTGACTGGTTCGCATGTAGGTCCCTTCCGGCCACACGTTGCGCTTCCTGCGCATCATTATGACTGCCATCTTCGTCTCCCTTAGTCTCTCGTGGTAGGCGGCTACCTGTCAACCGCTGATGGGTAAACTATCGCCTACCGGTAGGCGGGCTGTCAAGCGTGTAATTCTCGTAATCCCAAGTCGCTACGCGGAAGACGTCTCGCAGCACTGGATTTGGTAGGCAGGAACGGTAGAATTGCAGCGATCCCAGCGGTAGGCAGGGGTTGTCATCCAAGTGTTGACGAGTTTCTAGCAGTGAGGGAAGTTCTTCCTATGACCGAAACGCGAACGGAGGGCGGACTTGAGGCGTTGATCCTCAACCACAAAGGCGACCGCTCCTTTGACGAACTCAGCCGAGCGTGCGGGGGAAGCCCCACCGGCAAACGCCTCCACCAGATGGTCTCCCGGCCAATGAAGAACTTCCCGGACCCGGACACCATAAAGAACCTCGCTCGCGGATTGAACGTCTCTCCGACGGAGATAGTCCTGGCAACCGCCCGCTCCCTAGGTATCCGAGTCTCACCAACAGACGACACCGCACTCGTCCTACAAGAGGCCGGCACACTGCCGATCGAACGCCAGCAGCTGCTGATCTCCGTAGCCCGGGCATTCGTGGAAGGCAATGAAGCGCTGGCCAAGCAACACCCCGCACAGCCGACTTCGGACGAAGGTCTCACGCAAGACATGCTCGACCTGGCCGCCCACAAAGGCGACCGGAATATTGGCCCCGATGATCTGCCCTACGAATAGGAATAGACAGTGACCGAAGCGAACCTCCGCCAGCCAGGCGGGATCCAGAACCTCATCCTTGACCGCAAGGGCGACCGCTCGAACGAGGCTCTCTCCCGTGACTGCGGCGGCCGACCTACGGGCAATGCAATCTGGAAGATCCTGCAGGGCGAACTGCGAGGATTCCCGGATGTGGACACGATCCAAGGACTGGCCCGCGGCCTCAAAGTCCCGGCCCGCGAGGTGCTGCACGCCTATGCGCGGTCACTCGGTCTCGACATCGGCACCGCCGAGGAACCCGACTTCCTCCCACTGCCCGGCGCCCAGAAGCTCCCGGCCGAAGCGCAGGAAACACTCATGACCATGAGCCAGACCCTACTCAACGCCTACGCAGTCGGCGAAGGCGGCGACTGGGGGACCGGTACCAAGGCACCGGCCAAGTCCGCATCTCAGTAATGCAGCGACGCTTCCGTGGCAGTCTCCCCGGAAGTGTCACCGTCTCCAACTACCGTTAGTTGCCATGAAGCTAGACAAAATAGCGGCTGACTTGGGGGTCAGTCTCTGTGAGGGCCCGTTGCCTCACGGTTGGTGGGGAGCCTATGACCATAGGATCCACACCATCACTCTCGTTCCAGGGCTCGCCCCCATCCAGCACAAACACGTATTCGCCCACGAACTCGGGCATGCCTTCTACCGGCATGTTGGTACCTCGCACAGGATGGAGCAGCAGGCCTCGATCTGGGCAGCGCATCAACTGATCGACGCTCCTGCGTTCCTCGAAGCAGCATTCGGTGCGGACACTCATATCGGTATCGCGGCCATCCTGGAAGTGATGCCGGCAGACGTCGAGACATATCTCGGCTCAATGGATGACCGAATATTTGAACAACTCATGGAAGTAATGAGCACCATCAAATCCTGTTAGGAGCACGTCATGCCACGCACCGGGCGCCCGACTCTGGCGATTGGGTCTCACGGGAATATCTCCGCGAAAGAGATCAAGGAGAAGACTAAGACCACGCCAGCAGTCTGGCGGGCTCAGGCCTGGGTACGCGGCCGGGACGGCAAACGGAAGCTCATCACAGCCCAGGGCAGGACGAAGACGCTTGCGACGTCAGCCCTAAACGAGAAATTGAAATCTGTGAACGGCGGCGGTGACCGCACGCTCAATGCTTCCTCCCGCGTAGAGGAGCTGGCGGACAAGTGGTATCCGACGCTGCAGCGATTGAAGAGGGCCCCCGGGACGATGGATGTCTACCGGCAGGCCCTTGATGCTCACATCATTCCTTTGCTCGGTGACGTGCGCCTGAATGAAATCACCACAGGCAGGGTCGAGGACTTCGTGGCGGAGGTCAATAAGCCCCGAATGGTGAAGATGGTCCGCAGCAATGGCCGGCCGATGACGGTGCAGCGCGGCGGCCCGCATGCGGCGAAGGCCTGCCGTGTGGTCCTGTCGCTGATGTTCTCCATGGCTGTTCGCTACGACGCGCTTGAGTCCAACCCTGTGCGTGAATCGACGCGGCCAGAGCTGCCGGAAACCAAGATCCGGGCGCTCACCCTGGAAGAGCTGAACCGGTTGCGCGAGAACGTCATCAAATGGCAGGCATCCGACGGGCACAAGTCTCAGGACCTCTCCGACAAGGTTGACCTTTTCGTCGCAACTGGCCTGCGCCCGGGGGAGCTGCTGGCCCTGCGTTGGGAAGACGTCGACCTGCGCGCCACTCCTCCGACGATCTACGTCACGGGAACGGTGCGCCGGACTACGAGCACAGGCCTCTACCGGCAGCCGTTCCCTAAGTCGGAGCACGGCCTGCGCGTACTGACCCTGCCGGCGTTCGCCGCGGCGATGCTTGCCGGCCGCAAGCTGGCCGATGATCCAGCAAAGAATCCGACCGGCCTCGTTTTCCCCTCGCAGCGTGGGGGAGTAGTGGATCCGGCCAACTTCCGGCGGCAGTGGAGGTCTGCCCGCGGGGAGGAGTTCGAATGGGTGAAGCCCTCGTCCTTCCGGAAGGCCGTGGCCACGCTCCTGGATAGGGAGCTTGGGTCGCTGACCGCGTCGCGGCAGCTGGGCCATTCCTCCGATGTCATTACCCGTCGCTATTACATCGAGCGGAACCAGCTCGCCCCTGATTCCACGCACATTCTGGACCAGTTCGCGCCGCTTCCGAAGAGCACCGGTTAGTCATCACTTAGTCATCACAAAGTCTTCATAAAGTCGGTGGAGCAGCGTGTGGCCACGTGGTTTCGAGTGGAGTGCTCAGCGCTACTGCGGGCGGCAGTGGTGGTGATGCGGGGATCGGTGTGGTTCTGCGTGGAAACGCTGCACCATATCCGTGGGTCGTGGGTTCAAGCCCCACCAGCCCTACATTTTTTGGGCCGAGACATCGTTTCCGGATGAGTCGCGGCAGCGGTAACACCCCGGTCTTCGGACCGGGGTGTTTTCTTTTGCCCGCGTGGTGCCTGGGGCCGCTCATGGCTGCGGGCCCGCTGATGGGCCGACGAGTCCCAGCCGATGTGGCAGCCGCCGCCTCCGACCCGTGTTGTGGATCATATTACTGGCGAGTAACATAGGTGAGACCGGATTCACAGTCCCGGATCATCGATGATCAGCAACGAAGGATATCTCCATGGCAACTATCGACGTCGACAATCTTCCGTACGCGGACGGCGACTTCTACGCATTCGAGGACCTGCTCTCGGACAAAGAGCGGGACCGCCTCCACGAGGTCCGGGCATGGTTGAAGGCCGAGGTCACGCCGCACGCTGCGGACTGGTGGAACGCCGGCGAGTTCCCGCACCACATGATCCCCAAGATTGCCGAACTGGACGTCATGAGCCCGGTCTACCGCCAGGGCCACTCCAACCTCTTTGCCGGCCTGTGCCACGCCGAGTTCACCCGCGCGGACACCTCGTTCGCCACTTTCCTAGGCGTGCATGACGGCCTCTTCACGGGCTCCATCGAAGCACTGGCATCCGAAGAGCAGAAGGCGGCATGGTTGCCGGACATCTACTCCATGAAGAAGATCGGCGCGTTTGGCCTGACGGAACCGCTGGGCGGTTCTGACGTGGCCGGCGGAACCCGCACCACCGCACGCCGCGACGGCGACAACTGGATCCTCAACGGCGAGAAGCGCTGGATCGGCAACGCCACGTTCTCCGACTGGGTAGTGATCTACGCCCGCGACGTCGCCGACAACCAGGTCAAGGGCTTCCTGGTGGACACCAAGACCAAGGGCTACAGCGCCACCAAGATCGAAAACAAGATCGCCCTGCGCACCGTGCAGAACGCCGACATTGTCCTGGACAACGTGGTGGTCAGCGACGACTTCCACCTCAAGGGCGCCAACAGCTTCAAGGACACCAACAAGGTCCTCAAGGTCACCCGACTGTCCGTTGCCTGGCAGGCAGTGGGCCAGCAGATGGCAGCCTTTGACGTTGCCCGCAAGTATGCGGTGGAGCGCCACCAGTTCGGCAAGCCGCTGGCTTCCTTCCAGCTGGTCCAGGACCAGCTTGTCCAGATCCTGGGCAACACCGTTGCCTCGCTGGGCATGATGGTCCGCTTGGCGCAGCTCGAAGACCTCGGCCAGGCCAAGGACGAGCAGTCCGCGCTGGCCAAGGCCTTCACCACGGCCCGCATGCGCGAATCCGTCGCCATGGGCCGCAGCATCCTCGGCGGCAACGGCATTGTCACCGACTACGGCATGGCCAAGATCTTTGCCGACGCCGAAGCGATCTACTCCTATGAAGGCACCTACGAGATCAACACCCTCGTTACCGGCCGCGCCATCACCGGTGTGGCGGCGTTCGTCTAGGATCAGCCCGCAGTGAGAAGGTGGCCAGTCCCGGCAGGCGCCGGCCACCTTCCTGCTTTAACAGCTTTCCCGTTGTGTGCCGGGGTGTGCCGTCCGGGGGATCTCCTCAGCGCAGCGGCAACAACACCGACGGCCTCCGATCCGTGACGTAATTCAGGGGATTCACGTAGTCCCCGTTCAGGCGAACCCCCCAATGCAAACAGGATGCGGCACAGTGGCCGGGGACCGCTGCCTCAGGATCGGCCAGCTGTCCCAGCACCTCACCTTCGGCCACCGCGTCCCCGGTGGATTTTTCAGCAAGCACCGGTTCAAAACTGGCCAGGAGTCCATCGCCAAGATCCACGGTCAGCACCGGACGGTTCACCACCCAGCCTGTGAAAGACACGGTTCCGGCTGCCGGGCTGAGCACAGGTGTTCCGGGCGCTGCCGCCAGGTCCACGCCGCGGTGTCCGGCCAACCACCGCTGCCGGGGCGCCTCAAAAGGGCGGACCACGCCGGGCGTGGGGGAGAGTGGCCAGCTCCACTCCGGTTCGTAGCTGCCGGCGGCCGCCGGGCCTGCAAGTGCTCTTCCAAGCCCTCCGGCGGGCGGGACGGATGCTGTGAGGACCAGGGCCGCCACTAGGGCGGCCCGGACCAGCGGTCCCAGCCGGTTCCGCACCCGGTGACTGTGCCGCGTCCTGCCGGGCAACATCCCGCGGCGGCGCGGCCACACCCGGGGACTGCACCGCTGAAGTGCTGATCCGGGTGAGCTGGCTGGACGTTGAGGGGAAAGGTGCATCCCCAGAGTTTGGTCCTGATACTTCCAGCGGGGAGGGCTTCCGGTTGCGGCGGTGGACAACCTGTGCCAAACCATGCGGGAGGCAGGGCCGGGGAGGACAAATTCACCGCAGTGCTGGTGTATAGTTGACGAAGCAGTTTGCTGTGCCATGTTCCCTGCCCGCAGGGAGGGCGCCGCCTTGGTTTCACCGAATCCCAAGCGGCTTCCGGTACAGGAATCTGACTACGCGTGTCCCAATTATCCCGGCTATTCCTTGGAATTGCCGCGGGTGCCTTTCCATCGGTCCGGTAAGCCGGCAAGGGGAGGCATGCTGAGATTTCAGCTGATGGGCACCAGGAGCTTCGCCCGCCCGGGCGTACAGCTATAAACCGTCAATTGGCAGCAGAGTCACTGTGCTTCGGCACGCCTGCTGCTGCCGGAAGGAGTGACGACATGCCCGTCGTTACAATGCGCCAGCTGCTCGACAGCGGCGTCCACTTTGGACACCAGACCCGTCGCTGGAACCCGAAGATGAAGCGTTTCATCTTCACCGAGCGCAACGGCATCTACATCATCGACCTGCAGCAGTCGCTGTCCTACATCGACCGCGCCTACGAATTCGTCAAGGCCACCGTTGCCCACGGCGGAACCGTACTGTTTGTCGGTACCAAGAAGCAGGCTCAGGAAGCCATCGCCGAGCAGGCCACCCGTGTTGGCCAGCCCTACGTGAACCAGCGCTGGCTCGGCGGTATGCTCACCAACTTCCAGACCGTTGCCAAGCGCATCCAGCGTCTGAAGGAACTCGAAGAGATCGACTTCGACGATGTTGCCGGTTCCGGTCACACCAAGAAGGAACTGCTGCTGCTGAAGCGCGAGCTCACCAAGCTGCAGACCAACCTCGGCGGCATCCGCAACCTGACCAAGGCTCCGTCCGTGGTCTGGATCGTTGATACCCAGAAGGAACACCTCGCCATTGACGAGGCCAAGAAGCTGAATATCCCCGTTGTGGCCATCCTGGACAGCAACTGCGATCCCGATGACGTTGACTTCCCGATCCCGGGTAACGACGACGCCATCCGCTCCGTCAACCTGCTGACCCGCGTTATCGCCGACGCCGTTGCTGAGGGCCTGATCGCCCGCCACAACAAGTCCGGTAACACCGAAGCACCGGCTGAGCCGCTTGCTGAGTGGGAGCGCGAACTCCTCGAAGGCGCAGCTGCCCCCGCCGCTGAAGCCGCTCCGGAAGCAGAAGCCGCTCCGGCTGCAGCAGCTGAGGCTCCGGCCGAAGCCGCTGCCGAGGCACCCGCCGCGGACGCAACAGAGAAGTAAATAGAAGTTCCCGAATCACCACGGCCAGGCTGTGGTGATTTCGGGGTATCTGCTGGCGCGGCTGGCCGGAGTTATCCGGCCAGCCGCGCTGGCGGAAGCTCACCAAAACTTATAACGGGAGGACTGGAGTCCAAATGGCGAACTACACCGCTGCTGATATCAAGGCTCTGCGCGAGCGCACAGGCGCCGGCATGATGGATGTGAAGAAGGCTCTCGACGAGGCCAACGGCGATGCCGACAAGGCCATGGAGCTCATTCGCATCAAGGGCCTGAAGGGCGCCACCAAGCGTGAAGGCCGTTCCACTGCCGAAGGCCTGGTTGCTGCCAAGGTCATCGACGGCACGGTCGGCGTCATGATTGAGCTCAACTGCGAAACCGACTTCGTTGCCAAGTCCGCCAAGTTCATCGAACTGGCAGACAAGGTCCTGGACGCTGCTGTGGAGTCGGCTGCCGCCGACGCCGAAACGCTGCTGGCCTACAACGTCGACGGCAAGCCGCTGTCCGAGGTTGTTGTCGAAGAAGGCGCAATCCTGGGCGAGAAGGTTGTCGTCCGCCGCGTTGCACGCATCGAGGGCAAGACCGTTGACGCCTACCTGCACAAGACCTCCAAGGATCTTCCGGCCCAGGTTGGCGTTCTGTTTGCCGTTGACGGTGACAGCGAAGAAGCCAAGACCGCTGCGCACGACATTGCCGTGCACACCGCTGCTTACGCTCCCACCTACCTGACCCGGGACGAAGTTCCGGCTGAGACGGTCGAGAACGAACGCCGCATTGCTGACGAGACCGCACGCGCCGAGGGCAAGCCCGAAGCCGCACTGAACAAGATCGTTGAAGGCCGCCTGACCGGCTTCTTCAAGGAGATTGTCCTGCTGGACCAGCCCTTCGCGAAGGACGCCAAGAAGACCGTGGCAAAGGTGCTCGAAGAGGCCGGTACCGCACCGTCCGCCTTCGCCCGTTTCCGCGTAGGCGCCTAGCCAACAAGGCCTGGACCTGACGGACACGTCATCATGAACAATTGGGGTGGTCACCGAGGTGGCCACCCCTTTTGTCTGCCCAAAACAGCTTTCTACTCTATTTATCAAGCACGTACTACGCCCCGGGAGGCACAATGGCCCACGTCCTGAAAGAAAACGATCTGGCGCGGCGACGCGTACTGCTCAAGCTCTCCGGTGAAGTATTCGGCGGCGGGAAGCTCGGCGTGGATCCGGACACCGTGCGTGCCGTGGCTAAGCAGATTGCCGCGACGGTCGGCGAGGTTGAGGTTGCCATTGTGGTGGGCGGCGGGAACTTCTTCCGCGGCGCCGAGCTCTCCCAGAGCGGCATGGACCGCTCCCGGGCGGATTACATGGGCATGCTGGGAACCGTCATGAACTGCCTGGCGCTGCAGGACTTCCTGGAGCAGGCCGGCGTCGAGACCCGCGTGCAGAGCGCCATCACCATGGGCCAGGTTGCCGAGGCCTACATTCCCCGGCGTGCCATCCGGCACCTGGAAAAGGGCCGTGTGGTCATCTTCGGCGCCGGCGCAGGCCTGCCGTACTTCTCCACGGACACCGTGGCTGCCCAGCGTGCCCTCGAGGTGCACGCCGACGAGGTGCTGATGGCGAAGAGCGGCGTCGACGGCGTGTACACCGCGGACCCCAACAAGGACTCCAGCGCGGTGCGCCTGGAAACCCTCACCTACGACGACGCGCTGCGCCAGGACATCCGCGTCATGGATCAGACGGCCATGACCATGTGCAAGGACAATGACCTGAACATGGTGGTCTTTGGCATGGAAGGCGAAGGAAACGTCACCCGCGCCATCCGCGGCGAGAAGATCGGCACCATCGTCTCGAACTAGGGTTGCACCGCCTCGCCTCCAGCCCTGGTTCCCGGCTGCGGGGCTTGCGTCCCCGGCCGCGCCTGCTGCGTGCGGCCGGGGAGGCGCAGGCGCCCCAACGCCGCAAGCTCGTGCAGGGAACCGCGGGGCTTTTGGCTTAGGATGAATATGAGAGCCCAGCCACCGCCTGAGTGGACATTTTTTGCGTGTTAGGAGACACCATGATCGAAGAAACCCTGGCCGAGGCCACCGACAAAATGGACAAGGCGGTGGAAGTCGCCAAAGAGGACTTCTCCACCATCCGCACCGGCCGCGCCACTCCGGCCCTGTTCTCCAAGGTTCTGGTGGACTACTACGGCTCTCCCACCCAGCTCCAGCAGCTCGCTTCCTTCGCGACCCCCGACGCACGCACCCTGCTGATCACGCCTTATGACGTCTCCGCGCTGCGGGCCATCGAGCGCGCCCTGAGCGACTCCGAGGTTGGTGCCAACCCCTCGAACGACGGCAAGGTCATCCGGGTCATCATGCCGGAGCTGACGCAGGACCGGCGCAAGGAATACGTCAAAATCGTCAAGACCAAGGGTGAGGACGCTAAGATTTCCGTCCGCAACATCCGCCGCAAGGCCAAGGATGCCCTGGACCGCCTGGTCAAGGACGGCGAGATTGGCGAAGACGACGGCGCCCGCGCCGAAAAGGACTTGGACGCCCAGACCAAGGCCCACACCGACGCCATTGACGATCTGCTCAAGCGCAAGGAAGCCGAGCTGCTCGAGGTCTGATGACGAAAGACCTGCCTTCCAACAAGGCTGGCGGTGCGTCCCTTGAGACCGACCCGGCAGCAAAGGCTACGGACATGAGTGCTACTGACGGAGCTGTGCCCGGCCGTAAGGCCGCTGAGCCAAGCGGCGATGCCGGTTCATCCGGAAAGCCGGGGGAGACCCCCGCAGGCAGCGGGGCCGACGCCGGCAAGGAGACTTCACCGGGCAAGGTGGCGTCTGCGGCCAAAAAGCCCGACGCCGGCAAGGAGCCCAAGACAGCCAAGGAACCCAAGGCAGCCAAAGGCCCCAAGGCGCCCAAGCCGCCCAAGGGCCCGGCTAAGCCGTCCAAAGCGGGACGCAACCTCCCGGCGGCCACCGCCGTCGGAGTGATCCTGCTCGGTGGCCTTCTTGCCGGCCTGCTGTTCTTCCCCTTTGCCATCGTTGCCATCGCCACGGTGTTTGCGGCCGTCGGTGTGTGGGAAGTCAGCCGTGCCCTGGAAGTCCGCGGCATCAAGGTTCCCCTGGTTCCGGTCCTTGTCGGTACCGTTGCCCTGCCCTTTGCCGCCTACTTTGGCGGCAGCGAATCGCTGGCCTTTGCCCTGGTGGCGACGGTGGTGGCGATTCTGCTGTGGCGGGCCATCGACACCGCCGAGGACGCGGTCCGCAGCATCTTTGCGGGCATCTTTGTGGTGCTGTGGGTTCCGTTCCTGCTGAGCTTCGCCCTGCTGCTGCTGGGCGAGCCCAACGGCCAGATCGGCGTTGCGGTGCTGCTGCTCCTGGTGGTCGCCAATGACACCTTTGGGTACCTGGTGGGCGCCATCTTCGGCAAACATCCCATGGCACCGAAGATCAGTCCGAAGAAGTCCTGGGAAGGATTCGCAGGTTCGGCTGCCGGCGCCACAGTGGTGGGAATCGTTGCGGCGCTCTTTTTCCTGGACCAGCCGTGGTGGTTTGGCCTGGTGCTTGCCGTGGCCACGGTTGCCGCAGCAACAGCCGGCGACTTCTCGGAGTCCATGATCAAGCGGGAGCTGGGCGTGAAGGACATGTCCAATCTGCTGCCCGGCCACGGCGGCATCATGGACCGGCTCGACTCGGTGGTCTTTGCATCGCCGGTGGTGTTCACGCTTTCTGTCTTGTTGACAGGGGCGTAGCCGGTTCCGGCGGACGGATGCTCCGCCACGGTCAGGCCGCGGCCCAAAAAAGCGGCAACGTACGATGAATACAGGTTTTACCAACAGTCTCGGCACAAGCGGCACGACCACAGAGGAACAGTTAAGACATGGACGAAGCGCGGCAGGCCAGCGCCCCTTTTGAGCGTGTGGGGCGTCGGGAATACGGCTACAACACGCGCCAGGTTGACGAGTTCCTGGCAATGGCCCGGAGCTACTACAACGCCGAAAGCCCGTCCGCAAAGCCCATCACCAGCCGGAGCGTCCGGTCCATGGCGTTTGACCCGGCAAAGGCCGGCTATGAGCCCCAGGCCGTGGATGCGGCACTGGACCGGCTCGAAGACGTGTTTGCGCAGCGTGAACGGGATCAGCTCATCCAGGACAAGGGCGAAGAAGCCTGGCTGCTGCAGATCGGCCGCACGTCGGCCGTCCTTCGCGCCCGCCTGCACCGCAAGCCCGGAGAGCGGTTCCGCCGGCCCAGCAAGCGCAAGGTGCCCAGCTACAACGTCGAAGACGTTGATGCGCTGTGCAATGAACTGCTGGGGTATTTCGAGAACGACAAGCCGCTGAGCGTGGACGTTGTCCGCCGGGCGGTCTTCCGCGAGGCCAAGGGCCCGGAGGGATACGAAGAAACCCAGGTGGATGCGTTCCTGGACCGCGTTGTCGAGCTGATGGCGTCGATCGACTAGTTTCGCCCTGCGGCCACCCGGCCGCGGCGCTAATTCCGTCGTTCCGGTGTATGGAGCCGGGCCAGGATTTTGGCGGCACCGGCCGGAGCCAGATCCGGCCGCAGCTTGGACACTGCAACCGTCACCGCAAACGCGGCGGGAACAGTCCATGCCGCCGGCTGTTCCAGCCACACCGGAACAGCCCGCCCCATCGTGGCCAGTGCGCCGCCGGCCAACATGGCACCGCCGCAGAGTGCCGCTCCGGTCAGCATGCCGGAGACTGCGCCGGGGGAGGTGAGCCCGCGCCACCAAATGCCCAGCACCAGCAGCGGGCACAGAGTGGAGGCAGTGAAGGCGAACACCAGCCCGACGCTGCCGGCCAGCGCCGTGGAGCTGGTCAGGAGCGCCAGGCCCAGGGGCACGACGGCGGCCAGGAAGGCTGACAGCCGGAAACCGCCCACGCTGCCGCGGAAGAACTGTTGGCTGACCACGCCGGCGAGTGAGACCACCAGTCCGCTGGTCGTGGAGAGGAAAGCGGCAAACGCGCCGGCCGTCACCAGAGCCGAGAGCAGGTCGCCCAGCGCTCCGTCAAAGACCCGTCCGGGCAGCAGCAGCACCGTGGCATCCGCGCCTCCCGCCGCCAGTTCTGGAGTGTAGATGCGGCCCAGGACGCCGTAGATGATCGGAAAGACGTAGAACAGCGACAGCAGGCCCAGCACGATCAGGGTGGTTCGCCGGGCGGAGGGCCCGTCCGGATTCGTGTAGAAGCGCACCAAGACGTGCGGCAGGCCCAGGGTTCCGCACAGCAGCGCTATGCTCAGCGAGATGTTCCGGTACAGCGACGCTTTGGTCTCCGGATTCAGGGCCGCCGCAAAAACGGCGCCGCCGTCGGTCCACGGCAGGCCTGCCGAGGAAAGCCGGAAGAGGACAAAGAGCACCGGCACGGCAATGGCCACCAGCTTCAGCCAGTATTGGAAGGCCTGCACAAAGGTGATGGACCGCATTCCACCCGTGACCACGCTCAGGCACACCACCACCACAACAGCCACCGACCCCACCCAGCCCGGCAACCCGGTGGTAATGCGGATGGTCAGCGCGGCCCCGTGCAGCTGCGGAACGATGTACAGCCAGCCGACGGCGATCACCAGCAGGCTGGTGATCCGCCGGGCGGCCAGCGAGCCCAGCCGCGCCTGCGCGAAGTCCGGGATGGTGTAGGCGCCCGAACGGCGCAGCGGTGCGGCGACGAAGAGCAGCAGCATGAGATAACCGGCCGTGTAGCCGATGGGAAACCAGAGCGCGTCGACGCCGGAGACCAGGATCAGCCCGGCAACACCCAGGAAGCTGGCCGCCGAAAGGTATTCGCCGCCGATGGCCGAAGCGTTCCACCACGGCCGCACGGTGCGGGACGCCACGTAGAAATCCCCGGTGGTCCGGGAGATGCGCAGCCCGTAGACGCCGATGAGCAGCGTTGCCGCGGTCACGGCGGCCAGCGCGGCATATCCGGTCATCGGGTTCATCTGTGAGCTCCGCTGCGCCTACTCATCGTCCACCAAATCCAGGAAACGCTGCTCATTGCGGGAGGCGCTGCGCACATACAACGCCCCGCAGATAATGACGAGGGGGTAAACGCCCGCCCCCAGCAGGATCCATGGCGCCGGGACCGTGAAGACCGTGAGATCCGCGATGACCGGCAGGAAAGCCAGCAGCACCGGGACCCCCAGCAGGATCAGGAGGAAACCTCCGGCGACCACCATGGCCAGGCGAAGCTGGGAACGGATCAGGGATCCAGTGAACAGTTCGCCGACTTCGGTTTGCTCATCCAGTTCCCGGGACACCGAGTTGGGATCCGCCGACGCCGGTGCGTTGCGCGGGGCGGTAACCCGGACGCGCGCAGGGGGCGGGGGAGCGGCGGTCACGGAGAGCTCAGGTTCCGGTTCCGCCGTCATGCGCGGGGCCGGACCCGGCTGGCGGAGAGTGTGCTGCGCACCCCGGGCAGGTGGCGCCGGCTGACTGGCAGCTCCGCCGAGCCCACCGTGATGCTGGCGTGGCCGCCGGACACCCGGACCTGCTTAATGTGGGAGCGGGACACCAGATAGGAGCGGTGGATCCGGACAAATCCTGCCTCTGCCCACTGCTCTTCCAGATCCGCGAGCGGCACCCGGACCAGGTAGGAGGATTCCGCGGTGTGCAGCCGGGCATAGTCGCCCTGGGCCTGCACATAGCGGATCTCGTCCCGGCGGATGAGGAGGGTGGTCCCGCCCTGGGCCACACTGACGACCTCGCCGCCGGCCCCGGCCGCTTCCGCGGCAACGTCGCAGATGCGCCGAACCGATTCGGCCAGCCGCTCCGGACGGACGGGCTTGAGCAGGTAGTCCACGGCGGCCAGGTCGAAGGCCGCCAGGGCCTGCTCCTCGTCAGCCGTCACGAACACCACGGCCGGCGGACGGTCGTGGCCGGACAGGACGCGGGCGATGTCCAGGCCGGACAGTGCGGGCATGTGGATGTCGAGGAACACGGCGTCCACCGTGTTGGTTTCGATGGCGTGAAGGGCCTGTGCACCGCTCGAGGCGCGGTGCACCTCGCCGACCCGGGAGTCCCGGCCCAGAAGGAACGCCAGTTCGTTCACCGCGGGCAGCTCGTCATCGACAACTACCACGGAGATCTGCCGGGACGACGCTTTACCTGGTGCGGACATGTGATACAGGTTACAAGACTTATGCGTGGTGATCCGGCTGCGACTTGGGGATGCGCAGCGTGATGAGGGTGCCGGCGCCCGGGGCCGTGTCAATGACCAAGCCGTAGTCATCGCCATACACCTGGCGCAGCCGGACATCCACGTTGCGCAGGCCAACATGGTCACCATCGGCATGGCCTGCCAGGACGGCCCGCAGATATTCCGGGTCCATGCCGGAACCGTTGTCCTCAACGGTGATCACCGCCTGTGCTCCAGCATCGGAGGCCGTGATGGTGAGGTGGCCCTCGCCGTCGCTGGCCTCCAGTCCGTGACGCACCGAATTCTCCACCAGCGGCTGCAGTGAAAGGAACGGGATTACCGTACCGAGGACCTCCGGACCCACCTGCAGGCTGATCTTGAGCCGGTCGCCAAACCGCGCCCGCTCCAGCAGTAGGTAACGGTCAATGGCCTGCAGCTCCTCGGCCACCGTGGTGAAGTTGCCGCTGCGGCGGAAGGTGTACCGTGTGAAGTCCGCGAATTCGACCACCAGCTCCCTGGCCCGCACCGGGTCGGTGGTGATGTAGGAAGCGATGGCGTTGAGGGAGTTGTAGATGAAGTGCGGGCTGATCTGTGCCCGCAGTGCGCGGACCTCGGCCTCCATCAGCAGGGTCCTCGAGGTGTCCAGTTCAGCCAGTTCCACTTGCGCGGCCACCCAAGCCGCAACGTCATTGGCTGCGCGGACCAGCCCCGCGCTGACCGAGGGGGTGAACACTGCCAGTGTTCCCACGGTTTGGCGGTTCACCTGCAGCGGGCACACCAGCAGCTGCAGGCCGGCGTCGTCGTCGAACCCCAGCGAACGCAGGGAAGCGCCGCGGAAAACCTTGGTCCGCCCGCTCTCCAGCACCGTCCGGGAGGCATCGAGCAGCCGGGTGCGGGACGCGGGAGTGTCGGGCAGGGATCCTTCCCAGGCCAGGATTGCGGCGGCGTCGGCCAGCACCAGGGTGTCGCAGCCCAACAGGGTGCGCAGGTGGCGTCCGGCCTTGCTCGCGCCGGAGGGCGTCAGGCCGGAACGGAGGTGCCGGGACGCGAGGCTGGCCGTGTGCAGGGCCGAGTACACGGCCCGTTCCCGGTCCGAGCCCAAGTCCCGCTGGGAACGGATCAGGCGGTGGCCAAGGGCCGCCACCAGGGCCACGGTCAGGACGGCGACGGCGCAGACCACGGCTATGTCGACTGCAGGGCTGAACATTCCCCCACCCTAGCGGCAGCCGGCGGCGGCGGCCCGAAGGAGCCAGCCGCGGCACCGCAGGAACCGTTCACCGCAGGGGAATGACCGTTTGGCGAGGCACGGCCGCTGGAACTGGTGCCGCGGGCGGCACCCGTAGCAAGGTGATGGGGATCACAGTTTGTGCGTGTGTGGTGCCTGGAGCCGGTTTGTCGGCAAACGGCGGGCAGCGCCGTGCGGACATGCCCCAACTCAAGGAGGAGCGATGGCTAAAAATCATCCCCAAGGATCCAGCGCGGCCCACGCGGCGCCGGTCGACTTCACGGAAGTCCAAAAGTCACCCGAACTGCAGGAGCTCCGCAAGCGCCAGCGCAGCTTCATTTTTCCCATGGCACTGGTGTTCCTGCTGTGGTACTTCGCCTACGTTCTCCTGGCCGACTACGCCCATGACTTCATGTCCACCCAGGTGTGGGGCAACATCAACATCGGGCTGATCCTGGGCCTGCTGCAGTTTGTCACCACCTTCGGGATCACCATGTGGTACGTCAGCTACGCCAACCGCCGGATGGACCCCATCGCCGCGGACCTGCGCGAGAAACTTGAGGCCAAGGGCGTCCGCCGTCCGGAGGAGACCAAATGAACACCATCAACGTGACCGCGGAGGTCACCGCCGAGGCGGTCAAGGACACCGGCTGGCTGAACATGCTCATCTTTGGACTGTTCGTGGCGGTGACCCTCGTGGTGGTGCTGCGGGCAAGCCGGAACAACAAGACCGCGGCTGACTACTACGCCGCCGGCCGGTCCTTCACCGGGCCGCAGAACGGAACGGCCATCGCCGGGGACTACCTGTCGGCGGCATCCTTCCTGGGCATTGTCGGTGCCATCGCCATCAACGGCTACGACGGCTTCCTGTACTCCATCGGCTTCCTGGTGGCCTGGCTGGTGGCACTGCTGCTGGTCGCGGAAATGCTGCGCAACACCGGCAAATTCACCATGGCCGACGTGCTTTCCTTCCGGCTGAAGCAGCGTCCCGTGCGCATTGCCGCAGCCATCACCACCATGGCTGTCTGCTTCTTCTACCTCCTGGCGCAGATGGCCGGCGCCGGCGGACTCGTCTCCCTGCTCATGGGCATCGACGGACGGTTGGGCCAGTCACTGGTCATCACCGTCGTTGGCGGCCTGATGATCATGTACGTGCTCATCGGCGGCATGAAGGGCACCACCTGGGTCCAGATCATCAAGGCCTGCCTGCTCATCGCCGGCGCCGGCATCATGACCATCTGGGTCCTGGTCACCAATGGCTTCAACCTCTCTGAACTGCTGGGCAACGCCGTCGAAATGTCCGGCAACCCCGAGCTGCTGAACCCGGGCCTGCAGTACGGCAAGACCGGCACCACCCGCCTGGACTTCGTGTCCCTGGGCATGGCCCTGGTGCTGGGCACCGCCGCCCTGCCGCACGTGCTGATGCGCTTCTACACCGTGCCCACTGCCAAGGAAGCCCGCCGCTCCGTGGTGTGGGCCATCTGGCTGATCGGCATCTTCTACCTGTTCACCCTGGTCCTGGGCTACGGCGCCGCTGCACTGATTCCGGCGGAAACCATCAAGGCCGCTCCCGGGGGCGTGAACAGCGCGGCTCCGCTGCTGGCCTTCGCCCTTGGCGGGCCGGTCCTGCTCGGACTCATTGCAGCCGTGGCCTTCGCGACCATCCTGGCCGTGGTGGCCGGGCTGACCATCACGGCGGCGGCATCGTTTGCCCATGACATCTACGCAAACGTGATCCGCAAGGGCAAGGTGGACGCCGACGGCGAGGTCAAGGTGGCCCGGCGCACCGTCATCGTGATCGGCGTCGTCTCCATCATCGGCGGCATTGGCGCCCAGGGCCAGAACGTTGCCTTCCTGGTGGCACTGGCCTTCGCTGTTGCGGCCAGCGCCAACCTGCCGACCATCCTGTACTCGCTGTACTGGCGCCGCTTCAACACCCAGGGCGCCATCTGGAGCATGTACGGCGGTCTCGGCTCGGCAATCCTGCTGATCATCCTGTCCCCGGTCTTCTCCGGAGCCGAAACGTCCATGGTGTCAGGCATCGACATCTCCATCTTCCCGCTGAACAACCCGGGCCTGGTCTCCATCCCGCTGGCGTTCTTCCTGGGCTGGCTGGGAACCGTGCTTGGCAAGGACGACGAGTCCCCGCAGAAGCAGGCGGAAATGGAAGTCCGCTCGCTGACCGGCGTCGGCGCCGAAAAGGCGGTCGACCACTAGCAGCAAAAGCAGTTCCCGGCCTTCACCGGGTCCGGAGGGAAGGGGCTTCGCACTTCGGTGCGGGGTCCCTTCCCGCGTTTCCCGCCGCCCGGACCCGCTGCCGAATAAATGCCATCAAAGGAAGCCGTTACCGGGATCACCATTGTGCGCTACAGTGATGCCCAATTATTGGGAATGGGTTCCGATTATCGGGGTCAGGGGTGATCACCATGACTGAGAACAATGCCGTTCAACGCCCGCCCGCAGCCGGCGGCACGTTGCCCGTCAACCAAAAGAATGTCCGCCGGGCGGCCTGGGCAGGGCTCATAGGCACCGCACTGGAGCAGTTCGATTTCGTGATTTACGGGACCGCCTCGGCGATCATTTTCAACCAAATCTTTTTCCCCAATGTCGATCCGGCAATTGGAGTCATTGCCTCCTTTGGCGCCTACGCGGTTGGCTTTGGCGCCCGGCCACTGGGCGGGCTCTTCTTTTCCAAGTTCGGTGACCGGCTCGGCCGCAAGTGGGTAATGGTTGCAACGCTCTTCCTGATGGGAATCGCCACCTTTGCCATCGGGCTCCTGCCCACCTATGACCAGGTGGGAATCGCGGCTCCGCTCCTCCTGGTGGCCTGCCGCTTCTTCCAGGGCTTCGGGGCCGGTGCCGAGCAGGCCGGCGGCGTGGTGCTGCTGACCGAGACGGCCGCGAAAGGCCGCCGCGGCCGGTATGCGTCGCTGGTTTTTGTGGGTGCCGCCGCCGGCACGGCCCTCGGCGCCGTCGTGTGGATCCTGGTCCAGCTGATGCCCGAGGAGCAGCTGCTGTCCTACGGCTGGCGCCTGGTGTTCTTCAGCTCCATCTTCGTCACCATCGCCGCCTACGTGATCCGCCGCAAAATGGACGAGTCGCCGGTGTTCAAGGAACTGAAGGACGAAGGCATAGCGGTCCGCCGGCGCACTCCGGTCTCGGATGTGGTCAGGAACGGGCGCCGGGGACTTGCACGGGTGTTCTTCATGAATGTCGGAGCCAACGCGCACTCCTACATCTTCCAGGTCTTCCTGGGCAGCTACCTGATCACCGAGCTGGCCGTTGACGCCACGTTCATTCCCAGAATCCTCCTCATCGGAGCCCTGTTTGCCTGCGTTTCCGCCGTCGTTTTCGGCACCCTTTCGGACCGCTTCGGCCGGCGTCCGATGTACCTCTTTGCCACCGGTTTCCTGCTCCTGTTCCCGGTGCCCGCTTTCCTGCTGCTGAACACGGGCAGCATGTTCCTCATTGGACTGGTGATTGTGCTCGGCTTCATCTTCGCCGCCCAGGGCACGGTTGGCGTCCAGGCGGCGTACTTGCCCGAGCTCTTCGGCTCGCGGTACCGCTACGCCGGCGTGGCGCTGGGCCGTGAGTTTTCATCAGTCTTCGGCGGCGGGATCGCGCCGCTGATCTGCTCGGCCCTGGTCACCGCCGCAACCGGCGCATGGTGGCCGGTGGCCCTCTACATGATGTTCATGATGGGCATCAGCTTCGTGACCGCCCTCATGTCGCCCGAAACCGTTGACCGTGATCTTTTGTCCGAGGAGGACGCCCGCTGATGCAGCACCCCAATATCGTCATCACTGACTGCGACCATGAGTCGATCGCCGTGGAGGAAGCCACGGCACGCAAGGATGGTGCGCGGCTCACGCTCGCACAATGCCGCACGGAGGAGGAGGTCATCGCCGCCGCCCGCGATGCGGACGGAATCCTGGTCCAGTACGCCCCGGTCACTGACCGGGTGCTCGCTGAACTTCCCCGGCTCAAGGCCGTTGGCCGGTACGGCGTCGGCGTGGACACCGTGGATGTGGACGCAGCAACCCGGCGCGGCGTTGCGGTCTGCAACGTGCCGGACTACGGGACCGAAGACGTCAGCGACCACGCCCTGGCACTGGCGCTGGCCCTGGGGCGGGGGATTGGACAGCTGGACCGCAACCTGCGGGCCGGCGAAAGCTCGCTGGCCCCGGTCCGGCCGCTGCACCGCACCCTCACCCGCGTCTTCGGCGTCGTCGGCCTCGGCCTGATCGGCTCCGCCACCGCGCGGAAGGCCCGAGGTGTCGGGTACTCCGTAATTGGCTCCGACCCAACTCTCGAGGCGGGAACCGAGACCGGCGACGGCGTGCGCGTTGTCGCGTTTGAGGAGCTGCTGGCCACAGCCGATGTGGTGAGCCTGCACGTGCCGCTGACTGCCGGCACGCGCCATCTGATAAACGCCCGGACCCTGTCACTGATGAAGCCCACAGCCATGCTGGTGAACACCTGCCGCGGCGGGGTGGTGGACACGGAGGCGCTGGTTGACGCCCTGCGGGACGGCACCATCCAATCCGCAGGGCTGGACGTGTTCGAGGAGGAGCCGCTGCCCGTGACCAGCGGCCTGATCAGCTGCGAAAACACTGTCCTGACTCCGCATGCGGCCTGGTACAGCGAGGAATCCTACACCGAGCTCAAGCGCCGCGCCCTGGAGAACGTGTTGGATGTTTGTGCCGGCCGCAGACCCCGGAACATCCTCAATCCCGGGGTGCTGGACCCCGGCGCCGGAGCGGAACTCAACGCGGTTTCGGGGCAGTCATGAACGGAAGCATGGCAGCGGCGGTATGGGTTGGACCGGGAAAACTGGAAACCCGCCACGTGCCGCTGCCGGAGCTGCCCGAGGGTTCCGCCCTGGTGCGCGTGGAGTACACCGGCCTGTGCGGAACCGACTTTTCCATAGTGCAGGGAACGCATCCCCGGGCGGAGGCTCCGCTGATCATGGGCCATGAGATCACCGGTGTGGTGGAGGTTCCCGGCGCGGGCGGCCCGCCGGCGGGCACCCGGGTTGTGGTGGAGCCCCTGATCACCTGCGGACACTGCCGTCCCTGCAGGGATGGCTATCCGCACGTGTGTCGAAACCTCGGACTGTACGGAATCGATGCTCCGGGCGGCCTGGCCGAATTCTTGGCGCTGCCCGCCGGGGCGCTGGTCCCGGTGGCGGCGCATGTTCCCGCACGGGAAGCTGCCCTGGCTGAACCGCTGGCTGTCGCTGTCCACGCAGTGAACCGTTCGGGCCTGAAGGGCGGGGACAAGGCGGCTGTTTTTGGTGCCGGACCCGTCGGCATCCTTACCGCAATGGTCGCCCGGCAGGCCGGCGCGTCGGTCCTCATCTCCGAGCCCAGCGCCGAACGCGCCGCCGCTGCCCGAATACTGGGCTTCGATACGGTGCCGGCAGGCGCGGACCCCGTGCAGGCCGTGGGGACAGCCACCGGTGGCGACGGCGCCGACGTCGTCTTTGACACGGCCGGCCACCCATCAGTTGCCGCAGTGCTGCCGGCCGCTGCACGGGTCCGCGGAACGGTGGTGCTCGTGGGCGTCCACAAAAAACCTGCTGAGGTGGACCTGCAGGCCATCACGTTTGCCGAGCTCACCGTCGTCGGGGTCCGGGTTTATACCCGCGCCGATGTGGAACATGCTGTTGGCCTGCTGGAGGCGGACGCGCTGGGGCTGGGCCGGCTGCCGGTGCAGGTGTTTGACCTGGACAGGACAGCAGAGGCTTTTGAACTGGCCATGTCCGCCGGGCCGGTGCTCAAGGTGCTTGTCACTCCGGGAAATCCCGGGGCCGGCACCGAAAGGCTTAACGGATGACGGCCGGACCGTTCGATCTCACCGGACGCAGCGCGGTGGTGACCGGAGCATCGCGGGGCATCGGACTGGGCATCGCCGAAGGGCTGCTGCGGGCCGGAGCCAGCGTCACCGCCTTCCAGCGCGGAGACGTGCCGGAATCGCTGAAACAGCTGGCCGACAAAACCGGAACCATGGTGCGCGGACAGAGCGTGGACCTGTCCAGCGAAGAATCTGTCGCTGACGCCATAGCCGCCACCGTTGCCAAGACCCCGGTGGACATCCTGGTGAACAACGCCGGCACCCAAATCCGCCACGATGCCACGGATTTCCCGCTGTCGGACTTTGACCGGGTGATGGAGGTCAATACCCGGGCGGTCTTCCAGCTGTGCCAGGGTTTTGCCCCCGGGATGCTTGAGCGCGGCTCCGGCAAGATCATCAACCTGGCATCACTGCTCAGCTTCCAGGGCGGGCTCCGGGTACCGGCCTATGCCGCGTCAAAGGGGGCACTGGTCCAGCTCACCAAAGCCCTGTGCAATGAATGGGCTCCCCGGGGCATCAACGTGAACGCCGTTGCTCCCGGGTACTTTGCAACGGAGATGAACGAAGCCCTGCTCGCGGATCCGGTCCGGCACCGGCAAATCTCCGACCGGATTCCCGCTGGACGTTGGGGGAACGCCGCGGACATCGCCGGCGCCGTGGTTTTCCTCGCATCAGCGGCGTCCGACTACATCCACGGGGCGGTGCTGCCCGTCGACGGCGGCTGGCTGGCCAGATAGCGGGCCCGCTCCGAGGCGATGGCCGGAGCTGGAGGCAGATGGAGTCAGGAGCCGGCGCCCGGAGCCGCCCGCTCGAGCAGCGGCGACACGCGGAAGGGAATGAGTTCACCCATGGCCAGGTTGGTGTCACAGCGCTCGACGCCGGGGACCGCCAGGATGGTCTTGTTGACCCGGAACAGATCCTCGGCGTCGGCGGCGACCACGCGCAGCAGGATATCCGCGGTGCCGGTCAGGCCGTGGGCCTCCACCACCTCGGGGACCAGCGCCAGCTGTGCGGTGATCTCGGCCAGCTGCTGCTGCTGGACGTGGACGTGCACAAAAGCCATCAGGGGATAGCCCAGTGCCGCGGGGCTGATCCTGCGTTCAAAGGACAGGAACACCGACTTTTTCTCCAGCTGCGCCATGCGGGCCTGCACTGTGTTGCGCGACAGGCCCAGTACGGCGGCCAGCGCCACCACGGTGCGCCGCGGATCCTTCGCGAGGGCAAGCAAAAGTCGGGTGTCGGTGCTGTCCAGGAGAGGCATAGTGCGAAAGATTAGCACGGCCGCATCTCCAATAGCAGGGCACAATGCTCAATGATTCCCGCTGTGGTTGTGCCGCCTGCTGAGTGTGAGTAGGGTCACAGGTATCCGGGCAACGGCGCTCGGGCATCGGTTCGGTCCCGCCATCCCTGGGGCCCAACACGGAAGGATGCGTACCGACGTGTCTCTGCATACTCCTGTTCGACCCCCGCACGACGCCGGCGCCACCGCTGCCGGTCCCTACGTCCAACTGGTCCGTCCCGACGGTTCCCGAGTGGCATCCTCCTACGACCACTGGGTGGACGACGTCGACCCGGACCAGCTGCGCAGCCTCTACCAAGACATGGTGGTGATCCGCCGGATCGACACCGAGGCCACAGCGCTGCAGCGCCAGGGCCAGCTCGGCCTGTGGCCGCCGCTGCTTGGCCAGGAAGCTGCACAGATTGGCTCCGCCCGCACCCTGCGGCCCAGTGACTTCGTCTTCGGCAGCTACCGGGAGAACGGCGTGGCCTGGTGCCGCGGTGTCGATCCCGAGTCCCTGATGCGGGTCTGGCGCGGCAACGCGGCAGCCGGCTGGGATCCCTTCAGCGTCAACATGGCTCCCACCCAGGTCATCATCGGTGCCCAGGCACTGCACGCCGCCGGTTACGGCATGGGCGTGGTGGCTGATGGAACCGACGACGCCGTCATCACCTATTTTGGCGACGGCGCGACCAGCCAGGGCGACGTGAACGAGGCCATGGTCTTCGCCGCCAGCTTCCACACGCCCGTCGTTTTCTTCTGCACCAACAACCACTGGGCCATTTCCGAGCCCGTGGGCCTGCAGGCGCAGGTGCCCATCGCCAATCGGGCACCCGGCTTCGGCATTCCTTCCGTGCGGGTGGACGGCAACGACGTCCTCGCCGTCATGGCGGTAACCCGTGAAGCCCTGGACCGTGCCCGCAGCGGGGGAGGCCCGAGCTTCATCGAAGCGGTGACCTACCGCATGGGACCGCACACCACCGCGGATGATCCCACCCGGTACCGCGACGCAGCAGAACTCGAGGAGTGGCGCGCCAAGGACCCGATCAGCCGGGTGGAAGCCCTGCTGCGCGCCGAGGGCCTGTTCACCGACGAGTTTGCCGCCGCTGTTGCTGCCCGCGCCGACACCATTGCCGCGGAACTGCGCGCCGCCTGCATTGGAATGGAACCGCCGGCCGCGCTGGACATTTTTGCCCACGTCTATGCCGAACCGAACTCCTGGCTGGACAACCAGCGCGACGAATACTCCCGTTACCTGGCCGTGTACGGCACTGAAGAGGACGAACCGCACCCGGTCCACGTGCACGGAACCGATCCGGTGGGCACCGAAGAAGAGGGAAACACCCCATGAGCACCATGACGTTTGGCCGCGCCATCAACGCCGGACTGCGCGCCGCCATGGACGCCGACCCCAAGGTTGTCCTGATGGGCGAGGACATCGGCACTCTCGGCGGGGTCTTCCGCATCACCGACGGGCTGAAGAAGGATTTCGGCGCATCGCGCGTGATTGACACCCCGCTGGCCGAATCGGGAATCTTGGGCACCGCCGTCGGGCTGGCCTTCCGCGGCTACCGGCCGGTGGTGGAGATCCAGTTTGACGGGTTCATCTATCCCGCGTTTGACCAGATCGTGTGCCAGGTTGCCAAGATGCACTACCGCACCCAGGGCGCGGTCAACATGCCGCTGACCATCCGGGTGCCCTTCGGCGGCGGCATCGGATCCCCCGAACACCACTCGGAGTCCCCGGAGGCGTACTTCACCCACACCTCGGGGCTGCGCGTGGTGAGCGTGTCCAATCCCCAGGACGCGTACACGATGATTCAGCAGGCCATCGCCAGCAACGACCCAGTCCTGTACTTCGAACCCAAGCGGCGCTACCACGTCAAGGGCGAGGTGCAGGAAACCCTCGACGGTGCCCTGCCGCTGGGACAGGCCCGCGTGGTCACGGAGGGGAGCGACGTCACCCTCGTGACGTACGGGCCGCTGGTGATGACCGCCGTCGACGCCGCAGTTGCAGCGTCGGATGAGGGCGTGTCCGTTGAAGTGATCGACCTGCGCTCGCTGTCGCCGGTGGACTTTGCCACCGTGGAAGTATCGGTGCGGAAGACCGGACGGCTGGTCATCACCCACGAAGCCGGCAAGTCCGGCGGTGTGGGTGCTGAAATCTCGGCGTCCATCACCGAGCGCTGCTTTGACTACCTCGAGCACGCGCCGGTGCGGGTTACCGGCTTTGACGTTCCGTACCCGTCCTCCAAGCTCGAACATCACCACCTTCCCGACTTGGACCGGATGCTCGACGGCGTGGACCGGGCGCTGCGGCGTCCCAACTCCCTCAGCGGCGCCGAGGCTGCGCGGGGCACCACGGTCGGCGCGCTGGAAGGAGCGGGCAGATGATCCGCGAATTCCGGCTTCCGGACCTGGGCGAGGGCCTGACCGAGTCCGAGATTGTCAGCTGGCATGTGACGGTGGGGGACAAGGTCACCCTGAACCAGGTCATCGCCGAGGTGGAAACCGCGAAAGCCGTGGTGGAACTGCCGTCGCCGTATGAAGGCATCGTGTCCGTGCTCCATGAAGCGGCCGGCACCGTGGTGGAAGTCGGCTCGCCCATCGTGTCCTTTGACGTGGGTGGGGCCCCCGGCCCGGCTGCGCCCGCACCGAGTGGATCGGCAACGGGTGGCTCGGCAGCAGGCGGAAACGCAGCAGGTGGAACCGCAGCTGGCATCGCGCCCGCCGCACCCGCCAACGGCGAACCCCTCAAACGGACACCGAATCTGGTGGGCTATGGAGCGGTTCCGGAAAAGACCGGACGCCCGGCCCGGCGGCGCTGGATCACCGGGGACCAGCCGGCTGCGCCCGCTGCCACGGCTGCGCCCGCTCCCAAGGCCCCCGCCGCTCCGCCGGCTGCCCCCACGGCCGCCGCCGCTCCGCCGGAACGCCCCCGGTCCACCCCTCCGGTCCGGAAACTGGCCAGAGACTTGGGCATCGACCTGGAGTCTGTTGAGGGAACCGGTCCCGACGGCCTCATCGTCCGCTCCGATGTCACCGCGGCGGCGGAAGTCCATGGACAGTCAGCGGCCCCAGACCACGGGCTGCCGCCGTCGGGCCCACCCTCGGTTTCTTCGCCGGCCGGGCCTTCGCCTGCTGAGGACGGGCAAAACGTCCGCGAGGAGCGGATTCCGATTGCCGGGATGCGCAAGCACACGGCCGCAGCCATGGTTTCCAGTGCGTTTACCGCGCCCCATGTGACGGTGTTCCTCACCGTGGACGTCACCGCCTCCACTGAGTTGATGCTGCGCCTGCGCCGGAAGCCGGAGTTCGACGGCGTTAAGCTCACGCCGCTGACGCTCGCCGCCAAGGCAGCCTGCCTGGCGCTGGGGAAGCACCCGACGCTGAACTCCCGCTGGGACGAGGCTGCCCGGGAGATCATCCAGTACCGCTACGTGAACCTTGGCATCGCCGCAGCCACTCCGCGGGGGCTGATGGTCCCCAATATCAAGGATGCCAACACACTGGGGCTTCGGGATCTGGCGGCAGCACTGGGAACCCTGACGCAGACCGCGAGGGCCGGCAAAACCACGCCGGCGGACCTGGCCGGCGGAACCTTTTCGATTTCCAACGTTGGCGTTTTCGGCGTGGACGCCGGTACTCCCATCTTGAATCCCGGCGAAGCGGCAATCCTCGCGCTGGGGGCCGTCCGGGAGCAGCCCTGGGCCCATGAGGGAACTGTTGCGCTGCGGAAGGTCATGACCCTGAGCCTGTCCTTCGACCACCGGCTGGTGGACGGCGAGCAGGGCGCGCGGTTCCTCAGCGATGTCGGGGCCGTCCTTGCGGAGCCGGCGATGGCACTGACCCTGATGTAGCGTCTGCCAACGGCTGCAACCCCGTCACCACATGGCAGAAGGTGCGCCTCCCAGGTCTGGGAGGCGCACCTTCCGCCATGTATCGGCTCTGGCTGGCCGAATTGGTGCTTGCTAGGCCAGCTCGAGCTCGAGCTCACGCACAACGGCGCCGCGGGCGTTTGCGAAGCCCTGCGTCTCGCCGACAACGGTGAAACCGTATTTCTCCAAGATGGCAATGGAGCTGGCGTTGTCCGCCACGGCACGTGCCCGGATGGGGCGTTCGGAGAACTCCTCCAGGAACTGTCCCACGGCGGCCGTGGTGATGCCCTGGCCCCAGCGGGCAGTGTCCACCCAGTAGCTGATCTCCGGGACGCCGCCTTCGCGGTACGCCATGATGCTGCCCACCACGTCGCCGTCGGCGACGATGGTGCGCACCGTGATGGTGGGGTCATTCAGGATGTTCTGCCAGTGGTGATCGAAGACACCGCGGTCAGAGGGATTTTTGGCGGCAAAGCCAGCCATATGGTTGGCGCTTGGATCCAGCTGATGGGAAAAGAACTCATCCAAATCGGCGGGAACTACGGCACGAAGCTCAATCACAGCAGGTCTTTCTGCTCGAGGGGTTTAGATCAGACTACTAGGCATTCAGGGCGGCCCAGGCCATTGTCTCCAGCAGCGACCGCAGCCGCGCAGTCTCCCGGGCCTTCATCTTTCCGTGCAGCGTATGCGAGGTGGAGTTGATCAGTCCAAAGACCGCCTGCGCCCGGTGCCTCAGCAGCGGCAGGCCGCAGTCCGGGTGGATGGCGGACAGGGCATCAACCCACACCTCCACGTACTGCCGCTGCAGCGACCGGACCCTGCGTTCATCATCAGGCGGGAGGCTGCTGAAATCCCGGTCCTGGACCCGGATAACGTTGGCTTGCCGCAGCGCGAAGTCCACGTGGAATTCCACGAGTCCGCGGAGGGCGGCATCAGCAGTGGCGGACTCGGCGACGACGGCGCTGCCACCGGCAAGGAGATCTTCACTGACCCCGACCAGCAGGGCGGACAGCACGGCCGGCTTGCCGCTGAAATGCCGGTACACGGCAGGTCCGCTGACGCCGGTTGCCGCCCCAAGTTCTTCGATGGACACGCCGTTGTACCCGCGTTCGGCGAAAAGGGCCGCGGCGGCGTCGAGCATGGCGGCGCGGCGTGATGCCTTGGCCAGGCTGCGGCCGGTGGCGTGGGCGGGTGGCGGGGGCAGGTCCCTTTTGGGCGGGGCTGCTGGTGCTTCCTCTTTCGCTGCGTCCATGCCAACCTTTCCGGCAGTTTTTTATTCACGAGCAGCTTCCATTGTGGTGGACAGCTGAGTTAATAACCAATAACCTGTTTTGAGTTAGCGGATATTAACTGAGAGCGGATCCTTCGGAAACCTGCGGCAGCCCGCTGAGAGAGAGACGTCAATGGAGACCCTTGTAACCCGTTTGGACCCCGCTTCCCCCGGGTACGTCCGCAACGCCGCAGCCCAGAAGGACCTGGCAGAGGAGCTGCGCAAGCGGTTGTCCGACGCTGCCCTGGGCGGACCCGAGCGGTCCAGGCAGCGGCACACCGCCCGCGGCAAGCTGCTGCCGCGCGAACGCGTGGACCGCCTGCTGGACCCGGGCAGCCCTTTCCTGGAGATATCACCGCTTGCCGCCAACGGCATGTACGACGACGAGTGCCCCGGCGCCGGACTCATCGCCGGAATTGGCCTGGTCCAGGGCCGGCAGGTGATGGTGCTGTCCAATGACGCCACCGTCAAGGGAGGCACCTACTATCCGATGACGGTCAAGAAGCATCTGCGGGCACAGGAAATTGCCCTGGAAAACCGTCTGCCGTGCATCTACCTGGTGGATTCCGGCGGCGCGTTCCTGCCCCGCCAGGATGACGTGTTTCCGGACCGGGAGCACTTCGGACGCATCTTCTTCAATCAGGCGCAGATGTCGGCCCGGAAGATTCCGCAGATTGCCGCGGTGCTCGGATCCTGCACCGCCGGCGGCGCGTATGTTCCGGCAATGAGCGATGAAACGGTGATCGTGCGGAACCAGGGAACCATCTTCCTGGGCGGCCCGCCCCTCGTGAAGGCTGCGATTGGTGAAATCGTGACTGCGGAGGAGCTTGGCGGCGGAGACCTCCATTCGCGGGTCAGCGGGGTCACCGACCACCTGGCCGAAAATGATGACCACGCCCTGGAAATCGTGCGCAGCATCGTGGAAACCTTCCCCGAGCAGGACCCGGCCTGGGAAGTGCTGCCGGGCCGGCCGCCGTCGTACTCCGAAGGTGAAATCTACGGCGCCGTGCCCGCCGACCTGCAGACACCCTACGATGTGCGGGAACTGATCGCCCGGCTGGTGGACGGCAGCGAATTTTCCGAGTTCAAGAAGGAATATGGCGCTACCCTGGTGACCGGCTTCGCCAGACTGCACGGGCATCGGGTGGGGATTGTGGCGAACAACGGCGTCCTGTTCAGCGAGTCCGCGCTCAAGGGCGCACATTTCATTCAGCTGTGCGACCAGCGCGGGATCCCCCTGATCTTCCTGCAGAACATCTCCGGCTTCATGGTTGGCCGGGATTATGAGGCCGGCGGGATCGCCAAGAACGGCGCCAAAATGGTCACCGCCGTCGCCACGGCACGGGTTCCGAAGCTGACGGTGGTGGTGGGCGGATCCTTTGGGGCCGGCAACTATTCCATGTGCGGCCGCGCCTACAGCCCGAGGTTCCTCTGGATGTGGCCGGCGGCGAGAATCTCGGTCATGGGCGGCGCGCAGGCCTCCTCGGTGCTCGCCACCGTCAAGCGGGATCAGCTCGAAGCGCGCGGCGAGGAGTGGAGCGCCGAGGACGAAGAAGCGTTCAAGGCTCCCATCCGCGACACGTATGAGGCCCAGGGCAGCCCCTACTATTCCACGGCCCGGCTGTGGGATGACGGCGTCATTGACCCGGCGGACACCCGCACCGTCCTGGGCCTGGCCCTGGACGTGTGCGCCAACGCCCCGCTGCCGGAGACCTCCTTCGGCCTGTTCCGGATGTGAGCCAGGAAATGACACAACCACTTTTTGACACGGTCCTGGTGGCCAACCGGGGCGAGATTGCCTGCCGCATCATTGCCACCCTGCGCCGGCTGGGCATCCGCTCGGCCGCCGTCTACAGCGACGACGACGCCGGCGCCCGGCACGTGCGCGAGGCCGACGTCGCTGTCCGGCTCGGTCCGGCCGCCCCGCGCGAGAGCTACCTCAACGTGGAGGCAGTCCTGGCCGCCTGCCGGGCAACCGGTGCCGGCGCCGTGCATCCGGGCTATGGATTCCTCAGCGAAAGCGCCGGATTTGCCCGGGCGCTGGAGAGCGCCGGAATCGTCTTCATTGGTCCCGGAGTCAATGCCCTGGACGTGATGGGGGACAAGATCCGGTCCAAGAACCATGTCTCCGCGTACGGGGTTCCCGTGGTGCCCGGGATTGCCGAACCTGGCCTGACCGACGGGCAGCTGATTGCTGCGGCAGCGGACATCGGCTTTCCGCTGCTGATCAAGCCCTCGGCCGGCGGCGGCGGGAAGGGCATGCACGCGGTGGCGCGGGCGGAGGACCTGCCCTCCGTGCTCCCGACTGCCCGGCGGGTGGCCACGTCGGCATTCGGTGATGACACCCTGTTCCTGGAACGGCTGATCAGCGTGCCCCGGCACATAGAGGTGCAGGTCCTGGCCGACACGCACGGCAACGTGATCCATTTGGGGGAGCGGGAGTGTTCCCTGCAGCGCCGGCACCAGAAGGTCATCGAGGAGGCGCCGTCGGTGCTGCTGGACGAGGTTACCCGGGCCCGGATCGGCGAGGCGGCCTGCGATGCCGCCCGGTCCGTGGACTACACCGGGGCCGGAACTGTGGAGTTCCTGGTCTCGGACGCAGCGCCGGGCGAGTTCTTCTTCATGGAAATGAATACCCGGCTGCAGGTGGAACATCCGGTGACGGAAATGGTGACCGGCCTGGACCTGGTGGAGGAACAGATCCGCATTGCGGCCGGAGAAAAGCTGCAGCTGTCGCAGGCCGATGTCCGGCTCACGGGCCATGCGGTGGAGGCCCGCGTGTACGCCGAGAACCCGGCGCGGGACTTCCTGCCCACCTCCGGCAGGATCCAAACACTGCACGAGCCCGCGGGAGAAGGCATCCGCGTGGATTCTTCCCTGCTGGAGGGTTTGACGGTGTCCTCCAGCTACGACCCGATGCTGGCCAAGGTCATCGCCTGGGCCCCGGACCGGGATACGGCGCTGGACCGTCTGGACGCCGCCCTGGCACAGACCGTAATCCTGGGCATTGGAACCAACACCGAGTATCTGCGCCTGCTGATCAATGACCCGGACGTCAGGGCCGGACGGCTGGACACCACGATGATTGAGCGCAAGCTGCCGGAGCTGCAGTTCCGCAAACCGTCGGAGCCGGAGCTGGCGGCCGCGGCCCTGGTCCAGGCAGCTGCCCTGGTCCAGGCAGCTGCCCTGGCTGCTCCGGAGACTTCCGGCACGGCGTCGCCCTCGCCCTGGCGGCGCGCGGACGGATGGCGGATGGGCGTCCGGCAGCCGCTTACCCTCACTTTTGCCGCCGCCGCGTCGGGAACCGACGACGACGTCGTCACCCTGGACGGAAGCGCACCGGACACCCTCCTCAGCATCAATGGGGGGCCGCAGCACCGCGCGTCGCTGCTGCGGGACGGAGAGCGTGCCATGGTCACGCTGGACGGAGTGGTTCATCCGGTCACGCTGACGGTGGACTCCGGGACATCGGGGGGAGGGACGGCGGAGGCCGGCGGCACGGTGTGGATTGCCGACGCCGGATATGCCGCGGAGTTGCGGGCGCGGACACGTGCCGAACTGCTGGCCGCGGACCGTGCGGCGGCCGGGCGGGCTGCGGGCGCCGTCGACCCGGTGCTCCGCTCGCCGATGCCCGGCACCGTGACCGCCGTGGCCGTGGCGGACGGGGTGCAGGTCACCGCCGGCCAACCACTGCTGAGCGTGGAGGCGATGAAGATGGAACACCAGCTCACGGCTCCCGTCAGCGGCACCGTGTCCCTGAACCTGAGGCCAGGAGACCTGGTCAAGGCCGACCAGGTGCTGGCCGTGGTGACGCCCGACAACGAACCAACCGACGACGAACCAACCGACGCCGGACCCGGCAGCGCTGGACCAGTCAGTACCGAACACAGCACCACCGAAACCGATGCAACGCCTTCCTAAAGGAGCAGGACATGCCGGACTTTGAACTCAGCGAGGACTATCAGGACCTGGTGGACACGGTGCGTGACTTCGCGGACACCGTGGTTGCCCCGGTCTCGGCGCAGCACGACGAAGAGCACAGCTTCCCCTATAAAGTGGTGGCACAGATGGGGGAGATGGGCCTGTTCGGGCTGCCCTTCCCCGAGGAATACGGCGGCATGGGCGGAGACTACTTCGCCCTGGCGCTGGCCCTGGAGCAGCTTGCCCGGGTGGATCAGTCCGTGGCGATCACGCTGGAGGCCGGGGTCTCACTTGGCGCCATGCCGCTGTACCGGTTCGGCACCGAGGAACAGAAGCAGCAGTGGCTGCCGATGCTCGCGTCCGGTGAAGCGCTCGCCGGCTTCGGCCTGACCGAAAGCGAGGCCGGATCCGACGCCGGCGGCACCCGGACCAATGCCCGCCGGGACAACGGAGAGTGGGTCATCAACGGCAGCAAGGAATTCATCACCAATTCCGGCACCGACATCACCCGGCTGGTTACCGTCACGGCGGTCACCGGCAGCACCGAAGTTCCGGACGGCGCCGGCGGCACCAAGGTCAAGAAGCAGATCTCCACCATCCTGGTGCCCACCGAGACTCCGGGCTTCACCGCCGAAAAGGCCTACAACAAGGTGGGCTGGAACGCCTCGGACACGCATCCGCTGACCCTGGACAACGTCCGGGTGCCAGGGGCCAACCTGCTCGGCGCCGAAGGCCGCGGGTTTGCCAACTTCCTGCAGATCCTCGACGAGGGCCGCATCGCGATTGCCGCACTGGCAACTGGCGCCGCCCAGGGCTGCGTGGAGGAGGCGCTGCGCTACGCCAAGGAACGGCATGCCTTCGGCGCGGCCATCGGCACCAACCAGGCCATTTCCTTCAAGATCGCCCGCATGCAGACCCGGGCCCACACCGCCCGCCTTGCGTATTACGACGCCGCGGCCAGGATGCTGGCCGGCAAGCCGTTCAAGACGCAGGCCGCCATGGCCAAGCTGGTGGCCGGTGAGGCGGCCATGGACAACGCCCGCGACGCGACACAGATTTTCGGCGGCTACGGCTTCATCAACGAGTTCCGGGTGGCCCGCCACTACCGCGACTCCAAGATCCTTGAAGTGGGCGAGGGCACCACCGAAGTCCAGCTGATGCTCATTGCCCGCGAGCTGGGCCTCTAGGATAGGCGGACCGGGCGCCGGTTGCCGGTGCCCGCCGCCGGTGTGCCGGCAGCGGCAGGTTGGTCAACGGAGACGAACGAACGGATGGATCGATGATAGACAAAGTGATACCCACTGCAGCTGCTGCGGTGGCCGACATTCCGCACGGGGCGTCCCTGGCCGTGGGCGGCTTCGGCCTGTGCGGCATCCCGGTGACACTGATCGACGCCCTGCATGACCAGGGCGCGGCGGACCTGGAAACCGTCAGCAACAACTGCGGCGTCGATGACTGGGGCCTGGGCCGGCTGCTGGCGGACCACCGCATCCGCCGGACGGTCAGTTCCTACGTGGGGGAAAACAAGGAGTTTGCCCGCCAGTTCCTGGCCGGCGAGCTGGAGGTCATCCTGACCCCGCAGGGAACCCTGGCGGAAAAACTGCGCGCGGGAGGTGCCGGTATTCCCGCTTTTTACACCACTGCCGGGGTTGGCACCCAGGTCAGCGAGGGCGGGCTGCCGCAGAAGTACGACGGCGACGGCGGGGTGCTGCAGGCCTCGGAGCCCAAGGAAGTGCGGTCATTTGGGGGAGCGGAGTACGTGCTGGAGGAATCACTGACGCCGGACTTTGCGCTGGTCCATGCCTGGAAGGGCGACCGGCACGGCAACCTGGTGTTCCATGCCAGCGCCATGAACTTCAACCCGCTGTGCGCCATGGCCGGCCGGATCACCATCGCCGAGGTGGAGGAACTGGTGGAACCGGGCGGGCTGGATCCTGCGTCCGTGCATGTTCCGGGAATCTTTGTCCAGCGGGTGGTCCATTCCGGCCCGGCGGAGAAACGCATCGAGAAGCGCACCGTGACAGCCACCGGAAAGGACTCCTGACATGGCACTGACCCGCTATGAACTCGCCGCCCGGGTGGCCCGCGAGCTGGAAAACGGACAGTACGTCAACCTCGGCATCGGCATGCCGACGCTGATTCCCAACTACATCCCCGAGGGCGTGGAAGTGGTGCTGCATTCCGAAAACGGGGTGCTCGGCGTCGGCCCCTATCCCACTGAAGACCAGCTGGACCCGGACCTGATCAACGCCGGCAAGGAAACCGTTACGGTCAACTCCGGGGCATCCTTCTTCGACTCCGCTGCGTCCTTCGGCATGGTGCGCGGCGGGCATGTGGACGTGGCCGTGCTGGGAGCCATGGAAGTGGCGGCCAACGGGGACCTGGCCAACTGGATGATCCCCGGAAAAATGGTCAAGGGCATGGGCGGAGCGATGGACCTGGTGTTCGGAGCCAAGCGGCTGATCGTGATGATGGACCACACGGACCGCAGCGGCAATCCGAAGATCGTGGCCGAATGCTCCCTGCCGCTGACCGGACGCGCCTGCGTGGACCTGATTGTCACCGACCTCGCCGTCATCGAGGTGGGACCGGAGGGGCTGATCCTGCGCGAAACCGCACCCGGGGTCAGTGTGGAGCAGGTGGTGGCCGCCACCGGAGCGCCGCTGGAGGTCTCCCTTGACGTATGAGGAGCCCGACGCCGGAACCGAGGAGCTGGCGATGGCCCCCCGGGTCATCGAACAGCGCGGGCTCTGGTACGAGGAGTTTGAGCCCGGTGCGGTCTACCGGCACCGCCCAGGACGCACGGTGACCGAGGCGGACAACGTCCTGTTCACCACCCTGACCATGAACACCCAGGGACTGCATCTTGATGCCGCCTACAGTGCCGGGCAGCCGTTCGGGCAGCGGCTGGTGAACTCCATGTTCACTCTGGCCACCATGGTGGGCCAGTCCGTGGGGCAGCTGACGCAGGGGACCCTGGTGGCGCAGCTGGGGCTCGGCGAGATCAGCTTTCCGCATCCGCTCTTTCACGGGGACACGCTGTACACAGAGACCGGGGTGGTCCAGAAACGGCTGTCCTCCTCCCGTCCCGGACAGGGCATCGTCACGCTGGCGCACACGGGCAGGAATCAAAACGGCGACGTTGTGGGGCGCTGCACCCGCACCGCGCTGGTCTGGACGCAGGCCGGCGGTGAGCAGCAGCAACCGTGAGCTGCGCCCGCAGACAGGCCGCCAGATAGATTGGAACCCGAACCCCGGACGTGAAGGAGAAACCCGCGTGACAACATTCCCCATGGGACCTGCCCTGCTGTTCTGCCCGGCGGACCGCCCTGAACGGTTCGCCAAGGCAGCCGACCGGGCTGATGCGGTGATCCTGGACCTGGAAGACGCCGTCGCCCCCGCAGACAAGGAGGCCGCGAGGCGAAACCTGATCGCCTCGGAATTGGACCCGGAGACCACCATCGTGCGGGTGAACCCACTGGGGACCGGGGACTTCGACAAGGACCTGGCCGCAGTGCGGCAGACTCCGTACCGGACACTGATGCTGGCCAAAGCCGAAGACGCGCCGGCCATCGGCGCCGCGCTCGCGGACTTCGCCGTCGTCGCCCTCGTGGAAACCGCACTGGGCGTGGTCCGCGCGGCGGAAATTGCGCAGGTCCCGTGCGTGAGGGCCCTGATGTGGGGCGCCGAGGACCTGTTGGCTTCGCTCGGCGGCGAGTCCAGCCGCAGTTCGGACGGCACCTATCGGGGCGTTGCACAGCATGCCAGGGCCACGGTGCTCCTGGCGGCCGGAGCGTTTGGCAAGGGAGCCGTTGATTCCATTTACGGCAACATCAAAGACACGGGCGGGCTGGAGATCGAGGCACGCGATGCCGCGGCATCCGGGTTCGCCGCCAAGGCCTGCATCCATCCCGGACAGGTGGCGGCGGTGCGCGCCGCGTACGCGCCGTCCGACGACGAGGTTGCCTACGCGGCCGAGGTCCTCGCTGAAGCGGCGAACCACGGCGGCGTGTTCAATTTCCGCGGCGAAATGATCGACGGGCCGTTACTGAAGCAGGCGCAGCAGACGCTGAGCCGCGCCGGGCGCTGAGGGAGACAATCCTTGCGCCCCGAAGTCCGGATTTCATCCCTGAGTCCGGACAGCTGCCGGGGTGCTGCGCTACCTTCGTAAGATGCGCATAGTCATTGCAGGAGCCCATGGACAGATTGCCCGCGAACTGGGACGGCTGCTGGTCGCCTCGGGCCATGATGTCGCCGGACTGATCCGCAACCCGGACCAGGCGGGCGACATCGAGGCTGACGGCATGGCCCCGGTCATCATCGACCTGGAGAACAGCACCAGCGACGACGTCATCCAGGTCCTCACCGGTGCCGATGCCGCTGTTTTTGCCGCCGGGGCCGGGCCGGGCAGCGGCGCTGCCCGCAAGGACAGCGTCGACCGCGGCGCGGCGGTGCTGCTCGCGGACGGGGCGGAGCAGGCGGGTGTGGCACGCTTCGTGCAGATTTCGTCGTCGGGGCTGGACTCCGTCCGCGGAGGTGCCCGGCCCGAGGGTATCGACGATGTTTTCTACGCCTACCTCGTGGCCAAACTGGCGGCCGAAGAGGACCTCAAAACCCGCGACCTGGACTGGACCATCCTGCGTCCGGGGCACCTGACCAATGACGCGGCCGAGGGACTGGTGGAGCTGGGACCGGTGGAGGAAGCGGGCGACATCCCCCGGCACGACGTCGCCGCCGTCCTCGCGGAGCTGATTAACACCGGACGCGGCAGCCGGCAGGTGCTCTCGGTTGTCTCCGGATCCACCAATATTCCGGATGCCGTGGCCGCGCTTCCCATTACGCTCTAGCTCTGACTGAGGGCTCTAGCTCTGCCCAAACAGGGGCACGGGTTCCCACTGTTGGAGCCCCAGCGGGACCAAAGGGGTCTCAGAGCCAACATCAGCCCCGAAGAGTGGGAACCAGTGCCCCGTGCGGGCCATGCCGGCCGGCTCGGTGCGCGATACTGGAACCATGCAGCCTTCAGCGTCTTCCGGCACCCCGTCCGCAGCAGCAGCTCCCCGCCCTTTCGGCAGCACCGAGGGGGTTCCGCGCCGCGTGGTGCTCCTGGGCTCCACCGGTTCCATCGGCACCCAGGCCATTGATGTGGCCGACGCCGCCCCGGAGCGGTTCACCGTTGTGGCCCTGGCCGCCGGCGGCTCGAACCTGGAACTGCTCGCCCGCCAGGCGGTCCACACCCGCGCAGCAGCCGTCGGTGCCGCCACTGTGGACACCGCCACCCTGCACCGGGCGGTTCAGGCCGCCGCAGCCGCCGCTGGAGTATCCGATTACGATCCGGAACTCTTCACCGGCCCCGACGCCTCCACGGCCATCGCCGCCTGGCCCGAAGCCGAGGTTGTCCTGAACGGCATCACCGGCTCCATCGGACTGGAGCCCACGCTCGCTGCGCTGGCAGCCGGGCACCTGCTGGCCCTGGCGAACAAGGAATCCCTGATCGTGGGCGGTGAATTGGTGAAGCGCGCCGCCGCTCCCGGACAGCTGGTCCCCGTGGACTCCGAACACTCAGCGCTGGCGCAGGCCCTGCGCTCCGGCACGGCGCAGGAAGTGGACCGCCTTATCGTCACGGCCTCCGGCGGCCCGTTCCGCGGCAAGTCCCGCAGTGAGCTGGCGGACGTCACACCGGACCAGGCGCTGGCGCATCCCACCTGGAAAATGGGCCGGATGGTCACCACCAACTCCGCGTCCATGGTTAACAAGGCCCTGGAAGTCATCGAGGCGCACCTGCTGTTCGACGTGCCGCTGGAGAGAATCGACGTCGTCGTTCATCCGCAGTCCATCGTGCATTCCATGGTGCAGTTCGTGGACGGCTCCACCATCGCCCAGGCATCCCCGCCGGACATGCGGCTGCCGATTGCGCTGGGCATGGGCTGGCCGGACCGGGTGCCCGGCGCGGCCGCACCCTGCGACTGGTCCAAGGCGACCTCGTGGACCTTTGAACCGCTGGACGAGGAGGCTTTTCCCGCCGTCGCGCTGGCCAAGCGCACCGCCGCGGCCGGCGGAACCGGCATGGCTGTCTACAACGCCGCCAATGAAGAAGCGGTGGATGCCTTCCACGACGGTCTCATCGGATTCACAGACATCGTTGATACGATCGCCGCCGTACTGGCCGAGCACACCGACACGGCACCGCTCACGCTGGAATCGGTGCTGGCCGCCGAAACGTGGGCCAGGGCCGCCGCGCGGAAACGCTGCGGACGCTGACCATGCCGGCCGTGAGTCCGCTTGACCCGCTTGATCCAAAGGAAATCCGTTGACCGTTCTCCTCTTCATCCTGGGCGTCCTGTTCGTGGCGGTGGGCATCGCCGTGTCCATTGCGCTGCATGAAGTTGGCCACCTGGTTCCGGCCAAGGCCTTCAAAGTGCGGGTCACGCAGTACATGATCGGGTTCGGCCCCACCATTTTCTCGCGCCGCCGCGGTGAGACTGAATACGGCGTCAAGGCCCTGCCCCTGGGCGGTTACGTCTCGATGGTCGGGATGTACCCGCCGAATACCACCAACGACGCCGACGGAACGGTCCGCAGTTCCAGCACCGGCATGTTCCAGCAACTGGCCACCGATGCCCGGGCCGTAGCCGCGGAGCAGCTTCAGCCCGGCGACGAAAACCGGGTGTTCTACAACCTGCCCATCTGGAAGCGCATCATCGTGATGCTCGGCGGTCCCTTCATGAACCTGGTGATCGGCGTGGTGCTGTTCGCCGTCCTGCTGATGGGTTTTGGAACCGCCCAAAGCACCACCACGCTGGCCGAGGTCAACCAATGCGTGATCACCTCCGACCAGGCCGAGCAGGGCCAAACGGAATGCACTGACGCGGATCCGGCTGCGCCGGCCTACGAGGCCGGACTGCTGCCCGGGGACACCATCACGGCCTTCAACGGCAGCCCCGTCACGTCCTGGAATGACCTGTCCGCACGGATCCGGGAAGCGGCCGGTCAGTCCGTCCCCATCACCTACTCGCGCGACGGCGTCGAGCGGGACACGGTCATCACCCCGCTGCTCACCGAACGCCCCGTCACCGACGACGACGGCGCGCCGGCCGTGGACGATGCCGGCAACCCCATCACCAGGGAAGTCGGCTTCATCGGTGTTGCCGCCTCCACCGAGCTGGTCCGCCAGCCGGGATCCGAGGTGCTGCCCACCGTTGGGGAGAACCTCCAAAGCATTGCGGGCGTGGTGATCAATCTGCCGCAGCGTGTCATTGACGTGGCACAGGCGGCGTTCTCGTCGGAGGAGCGCGATCCCAACGGCCCCATCAGCGTGGTCGGCGTTGGCCGGATCGCCGGCGAAATCTCCTCCCTGGAAGACGTGCCGGTGGAAAGCCGGGTGGCCTCCCTCCTGGGCCTGGTGGCCAGCGTGAACCTCGCGCTCTTCGTCTTCAACCTCATTCCGCTGCTGCCGCTCGACGGCGGACATGTGGCCGGGGCGCTCTGGGAGGGCCTGCGCCGGCGTGTGGCCAAGCTCTTCAAGCGTCCTGACCCGGGGCACTTTGACCTGGCCAAGATGCTGCCGGTGACCTATGCCGTGGCCATCCTGTTCATGGGAATGACCGCGCTGCTGATCTATGCAGACATCGTGAAGCCGGTCAGCCTGTTCAACTAGCGGCGCTTCCGGCCCGTCGCTTCCGCGCCAAAATTGAAGCCACATATGGTTGATTTTCTAATTACAGCCGGTTACGGTTTCAATATGAGTTTCAACCGGCAGTCCGTGCGCTGATGTTTGTCCTGACCATCGACCAAAAGGGCAGCCGCAGCGGCCGGGACCGTGTCCCGGACCTCCTGGACCTGCTGGGCGGCCTGCCCATGGAGCTGCCGTTCGAGCGGTCGGTGGGGGATGAGGTCCAGGGGCTTACCACTGACGCCGGCACGGCAGTGGACGCGGCCCTGCGTGCCCTGCGGGACGGCCACTGGTCGGTCGGCATCGGCGTCGGCGACGTGAATGAACCACTCCCGGCCAGTACACGGGAGGCCTCCGGTCCGGCGTTTGTTGCCGCCCGTAATGCGGTGGAGCGTGCCAAGAAAACCGGAGACCGCCCTCCGGTGGCGGTCACGGGCCCAGCCGGCGCCGCCGAGGCCGAAGCCGTCCTGGTGCTCATTGGACGGCTTATCCGCGACCGGACCGCCGAGCAGTGGCGGATCCTGGAGCATGTTGAACCCGGAACCTGGGGCGCCCAGAGCGCCGCGGCCCGTAAGCTCGGCATCAGCCCGCAGTCAGTGGGCAAGACCATAGCCCGTGCCGGCTGGCAGGAGGAATGGGCGGCCCGCCCCGCTGCGGCCGTCCTGCTGAACCGGGCGGACCAGCAATCAGGCCGGCAGCCGGACCAGCAATCCGGCCGGCAACCCGACCGGCAATCCGACGGGCAACCCGACGGGGGAGAGGCAGGCAGCTGATGGAGTTTCTCTGGATAGTCCTGACCCTGGCCGCCGCGGGTTTCCTGGGCTGGCCTGTAACGGCGGCGGTGCTGCGGTTGGCGCGCGCGGTGGAAAACTCAGGTCCGCCGTTCTCTGACACGGACCCCGCCGCGGACCAGGACCTGGACGCCGAATTCAGTGCCGGAGCCGGTGTCCCCGCAGGTCATCCCCGGTTCGGGCATCCCGTGCCCGCAGGGGCCTCGGTTGCCCGGGGCGGCCGGCCCCCGGGCGGAACATCGGGCAGGATTCCGCGCAGTGCCCCAGTGCCGGGGTCCGTGCTCCGCGGCGGACTGGTGATCGGAGTCCTCGAACGCCTGGCCGTGGCAGCGTCGGTGCTGGCCTCCGAACCGGTGGCCATTGCCTATGTGGTGGCGATCAAGGGACTCGGAAGGTACGCCGAGCTTAAAGACACACCGGCGGCGGCCGAGCGCTTTATCATCGGGACGCTGACCTCCATGTTGTGGGCGGTGGGAATTGCTGCCGCCGCCCGCGCCTTCCTGCTCTGATGCCGTGATCCCGTAGGCTTGAGCGCATGAGCATTTTTGCAGTTGAATACGTATACGACGCCGATTCCGCCTCCATCCGTGACGAGCACCGCCCCACCCATCGTGAGTGGCTTGCCGGCTTGACGGAATCGGGACGCCTGCTGGCCTCGGGTCCGTTTACCGATGGTGCCGGCGCGCTGCTGATTTTTACTGCTGAGGATGAGGTTGATCTCTCCAACCTGCTCAAGCAGGATCCCTTCGCATCCGTTGGCGCCATCTCGGGAATGAAGACCACGCAATGGAAGCCGGTCATCGGCGCTTTCGCCGACCTCGTCTAAGCCCTGAACGATATCCGCACATCCCGCATCGGTGCGGGTGGATAATGGATTAGCGCATCCGCAGTGCGCTTTAGCCGAATAATTGCCTATGAGGCACATGGAGGACGTTTTGACCTCGGTCAACCTTGGAATGCCAGCAGCACCGCCGCCCACCCTCGCGCCGCGGCGCAAGACCCGCCAAATCAAAGTGGGGTCGGTGGGGGTTGGATCGGATTCGCCCATCAGCGTCCAGTCCATGACCACCACGCCCACCACGGACATCAACGCCACCCTGCAGCAGATCGCAGAGCTGACGGCGTCCGGGTGTGACATTGTCCGCGTGGCGTGCCCCAGCGCCGATGACGCAGCAGCACTGCCCATCATCGCGAAGAAGTCGCAGATCCCGGTGATCGCCGACATCCACTTCCAGCCCAAATACGTTTACGCTGCCATCGAGGCCGGCTGCGCTGCCGTTCGCGTCAACCCGGGCAACATCCGGAAGTTTGACGACCAGGTCAAGGAAATTGCCCAGGTTGCCAAGGATCACGGCACCTCGATCCGGATTGGCGTCAACGCCGGTTCGCTGGATCCGCGCCTGCTCGCCAAATACGGCAAGGCAACCCCCGAGGCCCTCGTGGAATCGGCGGTATGGGAAGCGTCGCTGTTCGAGGAACACGACTTCCACGACTTCAAGATTTCGGTCAAGCACAACGACCCTGTGGTCATGGTCCGCGCCTACGAACTGCTCGCGGAACGCGGTGACTGGCCGCTGCACCTTGGCGTGACCGAAGCCGGTCCGGCGTTCCAGGGGACCATCAAGTCCGCCACCGCTTTTGGCGCACTCCTGTCCAAGGGCATCGGTGACACCATCCGCGTGTCGCTGTCCGCTCCTCCGGTGGAGGAAATCAAGGTGGGCAACCAGATTCTGCAGTCGCTGAACCTGCGTCCGCGCAAGCTGGAAATTGTGTCCTGCCCCTCCTGCGGCCGAGCCCAGGTGGACGTGTACACTCTCGCTGAGCAGGTCACTGCCGGACTGGAAGGCATGGAAGTTCCGCTCCGGGTCGCGGTCATGGGCTGCGTCGTCAACGGTCCGGGCGAAGCCCGGGAAGCTGACCTCGGAGTGGCCTCCGGCAACGGCAAGGGCCAGATCTTTGTGAAGGGAGAAGTCATTAAGACTGTTCCCGAAGACCAGATCGTTGAGACCCTCATTGAAGAAGCTATGAAGATCGCAGAGAGCATGGGGGAGTCCGATGGCGAAAATGCTGGCACGGGTGGCCCCATGGTTACTGTCGGCTAAGAACGGCGTTACCGACCGCAGCGGACAGGAAATCCGCAGCGGCGGCTCCGGGACGCTGCGCGTCCTGGACGCCGGCGACACCGATGCGCTCTGGGCCCTGGCCGAGACTGACCCGGTGGCCAACATCTTCGTGCTCTCCCATCTTGAAGCGACCCGTACCGCCGCCCCCACCCCGGCAGGCGGGCGGGTCGTGGGCGTTTTCGACGACGGTGAACTCATCGCCGCATGCTGGGTTGGCGTCAACGTGGTGCCCGTGGGAGTGACCGCCGACACCGGGCCCGAAATTGGTGCCTATCTGGCCCGGTCCGGCCGCCGGTACTCGTCCATCTTCGGACCATCCGAGGCAGTGCTCTCCATGTGGTCCCAGCTGCAGCACTCCAGCCCGCAGCCCTTTGACGTGCGCCCCGAGCAGCCGCTGCTGCAGATGACCGCCGTGTCGCAGGTCCAGCCCGCTGCCGGGCTGCGCTACGCCCAGCCTTCGGAGCTTGACGTCCTGCTGCCCGCCTGCGCTGCCATGTTCGAGGAAGAGGTCGGATACTCGCCGGTCGCCGGAGGCAGCCACCACTACCGGCAGCGGGTCAAATCACTCATTGCCCGGCAGCAGTCGCTGGTGGACTTCGACGCCGCCGGCCAAGTGGTGTTCAAGGCCGAACTTGGCACCGTATCCAGCAGCGCTGTCCAGATACAGGGTGTGTGGATGAATCCCGCCTACCGGGGGCGGGGATTGAGCGCACCCTACATGTCGGCGGTGGTGGAGGCGGCGCGGCAGGTTGCACCCGTGGTCAGCCTCTACGTCAATTCCTATAACGCCCCCGCCCGCGCCACCTATGAGACCGTGGGATTCGAGCAAGTGGGCACCTTCGCCACCATCCTGTTCTGATTTCCTGTGACAGCGGCCACCTCAGTAGGATGCTCAGTATGCTTCCGATCAAGCGGAAGTGCTTAGAGCATCAACATCCGCTGCGGGGTTAACGCCCGCAGCGGGAAAACACTGGGGGACTCACAGAAATGAACAAGTCTTTGAAAGCCGGCGCGCTGCTTGTCGCCGGCATTTTTGCGCTTTCGGGCTGCGGCAGCTCCGACTCGCCGGAAGCCGCTGCGTCGGAACCTTCGGCCTCTGCCGAATCGGCATCGCCCACACCGACTCCCACGCCCACGCTTGCCGTTGGCCAGGAGCAGTACACGGCGGACGAGCTGGAAGCAGCTCTCACCGCCGTGAAGGAGGAACAGGGGCTGACCGGGCAGATCGCCAATGATGCGGCCGTCCGCCCTGAACTGGCGGGGGTCGAGGACGCCTTCGCGGGCATCGTGATCACGCCCGAGGAATGCAGCGCACTGGCGACGGCGAACCTCTCGGAAAAGATCGAAAGCTCGACTGTGGCCATCATGCAGCTCAGCGAAACGGACTCGCTGACGGTCATCAGCTATGAGGACGCATCGCTGATGGACAGCCAGGTCGAGAACAATGAGCAGCAGATGGTCGACTGCGCGGAATTCACGATGGAAACGGGCGGACAGGTGCTTTCCGCCAGCGCCGAAGAGGTTGACTCCTCCACGGACGCAGTCACCACGCAGGCCTACAGCGTCGCCATCAACGTGGAAGGCCAGGAAACAACAACCCTGCAGATCAGCGGCTTCTCGGGCACCACGAACATCACCGTCAGCATGAGCGACCCCGCTGACGCGGCGGGCGCCCAGGGTGCCGCCGAGGAACTGATCAACGCCGTGCTCGCCGAACTGGAGAAGTAATGAACAAGTCCATGAAAACCGCGGCGCTGCTGACCGCCGGCATTTTTGCACTCTCGGGCTGCGGGAGCTCCGACGAATCAGCTGCGGCCGATTCGCCTGCCACCGCCTCGGCCACACCCACGCCCACCTTGGCGGTTGGCCAGGAACAGTATTCGGCGGACGAGCTGGAAGCAGCTCTCACGGCGGTGAAGGAAAGCCAGGGGCTCGAAGGTGACGTGGAGAATGACGCCACGCTGCAGGCCCAGCTGGCGGATGCCACAGTGACCGGCATCACCACCACCCCCGAGGAGTGCCACATCCTCGTGTCGTCCCTCCTGGACGAAAAGATCGCGGACGGCAACCTCGCGGCGGTGGGGTTGAGCGGCGGCGACGGGCTGATGCTGATCAGCTACGAGGACGCATCTGTCCTCGAGGAGCAGGTGGAGAGCGGTGAACAGCTGATCAAGGACTGCGCCGACTTCGAGATGGAGCTTGAAGGAGTAGTCATCGGCGGCTCGGCGGAGGCCATCGAGGCTTCCACCGATGCGCCGTCCACCCAGGCCTACCGGACCACCATCACCCGGGGAGACGGCGGGGAAGCATCAACCATCCAGGTCAGCGGCCTTTCGGGCACACTGAACCTCAGCGTCACTCTGTTTGATCCCACGGACACGGACGCTGCTGTGGCTGAAGCCGAGGAAACGATCAACGCCGTGCTCAGCGAGCTCGAAAAGAAGTAGCACGGCACGCGCAAATCCCGTGCGAACCGGGGCCGGGCCTGCCAAGCGGGTCCGGCCCCGCCGCCGTCGTGCCGTCTTGTCCGGCGCGGGCGGCGGCACGCGCTAGATTAGAGGGGAGCGTTATTCCCCTATTTCTCCCAGCTTGAACACTGTCCCAGCTTGAATGCAGCCACGGGCTGCAGAAACGGATACCCAGCGTGGTCCTTCGACTTTCCACTCTTTTCCTGCGCACCCTGCGTGAAGACCCTTCCGACGCCGACGTCGCCAGCCACCGCCTGCTGGTGCGTGCCGGTTACATCCGCCGCGCCGCTCCCGGCATTTACTCCTGGCTGCCGCTGGGACTGCGGGTGCTCGGCAAGGTGGAAACCATCATCCGCGAGGAAATGGCGGCCATCGGCGCCCAGGAAGTCCACTTCCCGGCCTTGCTGCCGCGCGAACCGTACGAGGCCACCAACCGCTGGACCGAATACGGCGACAACCTCTTCCGCCTGCAGGACCGCAAGGGCAACGACTACCTGCTGGCCCCCACCCACGAGGAAATGTTCGCTCTGCTGGTCAAGGACCTGTACAACTCGTACAAGGACCTGCCGGTCTCGCTGTTCCAGATCCAGAACAAGTACCGCGACGAGGCCCGGCCGCGCGCCGGCCTGCTGCGCGGCCGCGAGTTCATCATGAAGGATTCCTACTCCTTCGACATCGACGACGACGGCCTGGAAGCAAGCTACCAGGCACACCGCGGCGCCTACCTGCGCATCTTTGAACGCCTGGGCCTGGAGATCGTTGTCGTGTCCGCTGTCTCCGGTGCCATGGGCGGCTCCAAGTCCGAGGAATTCCTGCACCCGACACCGGTGGGCGAGGACACCTACGTCCGGTCAGCGGGCGGGTACGCCGCCAACGTCGAGGCCGTCACCACGGTGCCTCCGGCCGAGATCGACTTCTCCGATGCACCTGCGGCGCAGGTCGTGGACACCCCTGACACCCCGACCATCGACACCCTGGTTGCCGATGTCAACGCCCGCTTCGCCCGGGAGTCCGGCGAATGGACCGCCGCCGACACGCTGAAGAACGTTGTCCTTGCCGTGACGCTGCCCACCGGCGAACGCCGGATCGTCGTCGTCGGTGTTCCCGGGGACCGCGCCGTGGACCTCAAGCGCATCGAAGCGAACATTGCCAAGCACGTGGAGATTGGCGGCGAGCTCGACGTCGATGCAGCCACGGACGAAGACATCAAGAAGCATCCCCGCCTGGTCAAGGGCTACATCGGCCCGGGACTCTCCGTGGACGAACCTGTCCTCGGCACCGAATCAGCCACCGGCCTGCTGTACCTGGTGGACCCGCGCGTTGTTTCCGGCACCAGCTGGATCACCGGCGCCAACGAGGCCGGGAAGCATGTCATTGGCCTCGTGGCCGGACGCGACTTCACCTGGGACGGCGTCATCGAGGCTGTCGAGGTCAGCGAGGGCGACCAAGCTCCGGACGGATCCGGTCCGCTCGAAGCAGCCCGCGGCATTGAAATGGGCCATATCTTCCAGCTCGGGCGCAAGTACGCCGAAGCTCTCGGTGTGAAGGTCCTGGACAAGAACGGCAAGCTGGTCACCGTGACCATGGGCTCCTACGGAGTGGGCGTTACCCGTGCAGTCGCTGCCCTGGCCGAGTCCAACCATGACGAGAAGGGCATCGTCTGGCCGCGTTCCGTCGCACCGGCCGATGTCCACGTGGTGGCCACCGGCCGCGGCGAGGAGATTTTTGCCGCTGCCGCCGCGCTGTCCGAGGAACTGGAAGCCGCGGGACTGGAAGTTATTTACGACGACCGGCCCAAGGTCTCCCCGGGCGTGAAGTTCGGCGATGCCGAGCTCATCGGTGTTCCGACCATCCTGGTGGTCGGCCGCGGACTGGCCGACGGCGTCGTGGAGATCAAGGACCGTGCCACCGGCGTTGCCGAAAACGTTCCGGTGGCTGAAGCGGTGGAGTACGTGCGCCGCGCCGCAGCGCAGTAGCACCAGGTGGTCTCCGGTCTCGAGGAGATCCAGCTCGCCACCATCGCGCTTGTGGTGGTGGCGGGCCTGGCCGCCGGCTGGGTTGATGCGGTGGTGGGCGGCGGGGGACTGCTGCAGCTGCCCGCGATGCTGCTGATTCCGGGGATAACCCCGGTGCAGGCACTGGCCACCAACAAGATGGGTTCCATCTTCGGCACCACCACCAGCGCCATCACCTACTACCGCCGCGCCCACCCGGACCTGCGCACGGCCCTGCCCATGGCCGGCGTTGCCCTGATAGGCAGCTTCGGCGGCGCGGTGCTCGCTCTGTCGCTGCCGTCCTCGGTGTTCAAACCGATCATCGTGGTCGCCCTGATAGTGGTGGCGGTCTTTACGGCCACCAAGCCCACCGTTGGCGAACTGACCAAGCTGCGCCACCAAGGCCGCCGGCACTATGGAACCGCCGGCGCCATCGGACTGGCGATCGGATTCTATGACGGGCTGATCGGGCCGGGGACCGGCTCCTTCCTCATCATTTCCATGGTCACCTTCCTTGGGTACAACTTCCTGGCCGCCAGTGCCAAGGCCAAGATCGTGAACATGGCCACCAACCTCGGCGCCCTGGCGTTCTTCCTGCCCAACGGCGCCCTGCTGTGGGGAATCGGCCTGATTCTTGGCCTGGCCAACATGGTGGGCGGCTACATCGGAGCCCGGATGGCCGTCAAACAGGGCAGCAAGTTTATCCGCGTGGTGTTCCTCGTGGTGGTCGGTGCCCTGATCTGCAAGCTCGGCTATGACGTGTGGGCGGAGAACATCCGCGGCTGAGGCCCCAGTGTGCGGGCTGGCGCCGTCCGTGCTCGGCGCCCCGGTTTTGCAGGTCTCAGGCGGCGAGCGCGGCGGCCACCCAGCGAGACCGTTCCGCGTCCTTCCGCTTTCCGTCCCGCGCGTAGTCCATGCAGTTGGCGACCTCGCGCAGCACGCTCCATTGCCGGGCAATGTCCGGATCCAGTCCGCCGGCTGAGCACAGCCGCTCCAGCCGCTCCCGCAGGGCCGCCTCCGGCCGTCCCTGGTCCAGCTCCCCGATCCGGTTCCACAGCATGGGAGCGGCGGCAAATTCCGGTTCCCCCACCATGGCCTGAGGATCAATCGCCACGAATCCGTGCCCGTCGGCCCCCTCGTTGCGGTACAGGACGTTTTCGAAGTGCAGATCCGTATGCACCAGGACGTCATTGCTGCTGCGCCGGCCCACGGCGCCCCGGGTCTGGCAGACTTCCAGCGCCGCTTCAAGCAGGCGCCGGTCGACGGGACGCCCCAGATCCTCCCAAGCGGCGGGAAGCTCGTCCGACAGCTGCTCGGCCCGTTCGGCCAGTGACGGTATCCCGGCCCAGCCGGGGAAGTGCGCCGCCGGGAGCGAGAGCTTCCGGACCAGCCCGCCCCATACCTCCACCGCAGTGTCCATATCCACGCCCATCAGGCTCCGCCGGTCGTCGAGGCGTTCGAGCAGCAGCGTGCCGCTGTCGGAATGGCTCGCGAACAACCGAACGGCCCCGAATCCCGACCACAGGCCCAGCGCCGCCGGTTCGGTGAGGGACTCGTCGTGCGGATAGGCAACCTTCAGCACCGCCGGACCGTACGGGGATGCGACCGGGAGGACCAGGGCGCCGTTGCCGTGCCACGGTTCCCGTCCCTGCAGGTCCACTGAGAGGTGCCAGCGGCGCAGGGCTGCGTCGATGAGGCCGGGCAGGGCCGTGATCCAGTCGCGTCCGGCACGGGTCCGGGTGTACTGCCTCTGCAGGGGGCCGGGGATGGCCACCGGCGCCGTCATGCCGCCGCCCCTGCTTGGCTCCGGAGGCGCCGCGGGGCGCGGCGGGACGTGTCCCGCGGCTCAGCAGGGAGGGCTGTACGCGTGTCTCGGGCAGGGTTTCGGTGCAGCTGCATGAGTACAGGCTAGGGGGTGCCGGGGACGTGCGGCAGTGCCGCCGCTTCCAGGTCCAGTCCCGGTGCCGCCGGAACGGAATCTTCATCCGCGTAGAGTCCGGCGCTCAGCTCTGCCAGGCGTTCCGCTGCCCATGCCCGGACGGCTCCGCTTCCCAAAGCCGCCAGATCCGCGTAAACGGCGGGCATGGCGGCTTCGAGGTCTTCCAGGGCCGCCGCCGGATCCGCATCGAATGACGCTGGCAGGGAGTACGCCGGTGCCCGGGTCAGGGCAGGCATGCAAACCTCCGGGAGGAGGAGCACTGCTTCGGCTCCGGCCGCCAGATGATCTTCCCGGCGCGCGTCCAGTTCTGTGCGGGCGGCTGTGCCCGAGGTGCGGGCCATCCCAACTTCATAGGCATAGGCCGCACCGTACTCCGCGTCGACCGCGGCCTGCAGGGCGGCGGCATCGGAAGCAGCTTCGGCAGCGTCACCGGACGGCCCGCTTTCGGCGGCAGCCGCCGGCGTCTGCTCGGCAGAGCAGCTGCTGCTTCCGCCTGCCGGGCTTACGGGTGCCCATGGTTCGGGAGCATCCAGCCCGGCGGCTTCGGCAGCGCGGAAGGCCAGCACCTGCTGGGCTGCCCCGGTGGACGCAAGCATGCGGGCGGTGCCGGCGTCCGCCCGCATCGCGCCGTCCAAGCTGGAGCGTGCTGAAACGGCCAGAAGTCGCACATATTCGGCGGCGGCTTCGGACGCGGGAGCCCCGGAAGGGGCAGTCCCGGAAGGGGTGGCTTCGGAAGCGGGAGCGGCTTCGGAAGAAGCAACGGGAAAGGGCGGGATGCCCCGGCGGTAACTGCCGGTGCAGGTCAGCAGCTCGGCCTGTTCAGTGAGGACTTCAGCCTGCCGGAGCAGCTCCGCCGTCAGCGGCTTGGAGCGTTCCGCTTCCGCGAGACTTGCGGCCTGCCGGGAAAGCTCGATGGCCGCAGCCCTCGCATCAGTCTGGGCGATCTCGGAAAAACTTGCGGTCCGGTCCTCGCCGGATCCGTTTCCGGCGACCATTCCCAGGCTCAATACCACGGCGGCCAGGACCAGCAACACAGTGGTACGCCTCACTCCGCCCAGGACCGCCATCGCCCGTCCGGCGCGGCCGGCCGCGGGCGTTCTGCGGGACGGGGGCTTTTTCACTACATCTGATGATGCCATGAACGGGCCCTCGTCTGCTGCGATGCCGTTGGGACTCAGGAAAGTCGGTACGCTAGTAGGTACAACATCATCTAGTGGGAGGCACCTATGGCGGTTCGGCCCAGCCCCAAAAAAGACACGTCATCGGATTACCGCAAGAAGGCCATGCAGGCAGAAATCGCTGCTGAAACTCAGCGGCTCAAGAATTTCCTTGCTCCCACGGTTGAACAGCAGCAGCTTTTCCTCGAGGACATTGAGATCAAACTGGCCGGTGCCAGCCGCACCGTGCATGTCATCGTGGACCTTCCCGAAGGGGAAGCCGGAGGCGTCAGCCTCGACCGCATTTCCGATGTCGCCCATGCGCTTTCCGAAGCCATGGATTCAGACCCGCACGACGACGGGCGTCCGTACAGCCTGGAGGTTTCCTCTCCGGGAGTGTCGCGTCCCCTGACCGAGCCGCGCCACTGGCGCCGCAATGTGGGACGCATGGTCAGCGTCAACGTCCTGACCGGCGACGACGTCAAGGGTCGCCTGGTGTCCGTTGAAGCTGACGGCATCACCCTGATACCGGAACTGCCGGTCAAGAAGGGCATGAAGGCAAAGCAGGGCGAGCAGATGGGCATCCCCTTCGGCAACATCCGCAAGGGACGCGTGGAAGTTGAATTCGCGCACATCGAAGACGTACCGCTGGACGGCATCGCCGACAGTGATGAAGAAACCACAGCTGAGGAGGCCTAGATGGATATTGATATGAGTGCGCTGAGGCTGCTGGAACGCGAACGGGAGATCCCCCTGGATCTGCTGGTTCCGACCATTGAGCAGGCGCTTTTGGTGGCGTACCACAAGACTGCCGGAGCGCAGGACAGGGCCCGCGCCGAGGTGGACCGCAAGAACGGCCACGTGACGATCTGGGCCACTGAGCTCGACGACGACGGCGAGGCAGTGGGCGAGTTCGACGACACTCCCACCGGTTTTGGCCGCATCGCAGCCAGCACCGCCCGCCAGATCATTCTGCAGCGGCTGCGCGACGTCGAAGACGACGCCATCGTGGGCGAGTTCAAGGGCCGTGAGGGTGAGATTGTCTCCGGACAGATCCAGCAGGGCAACAATCCGCACATGATCCAGGTGAACCTGGGTGCCGTGGAGGCACTGCTGCCTCCCACGGAGCAGGTTCCGGGCGAAAAGTACACCCACGGTTCCCGGCTGCGCGCCTTCGTTGTCGATGTCCGCCGCGGCTTCAAGGGCCCTTCCATCACACTGTCCCGGTCCCATCCGGGCCTGGTCCGGAAGCTCTTTGAACTGGAAGTTCCCGAAATCGCCGACGGCAGCGTTGAGATCGTGGCGCTGGCCCGCGAAGCGGGACACCGGACCAAGATCGCCGTGAAGGGCAACGTTGCCGGCATCAACGCCAAGGGCGCCTGCATCGGCGAGATGGGCTCCCGCGTCCGCGCGGTCATGACCGAACTCCATGACGAGAAGATCGACATTGTGGACTTCAGTGAGGACCCCGCCACCTTCATCGCCAACTCCCTGTCGCCGTCGCGCGTCAACTCGGTGACGATCACCGACGAAGACACCCGCTCGGCACGCGTTGTCGTTCCCGACTACCAGCTGTCGCTGGCGATCGGCAAAGAGGGGCAGAACGCCCGGCTGGCAGCGAAGCTGACCGGTTGGCGGATTGACATCGTTTCCGACGCCAAGACCGCATAAGCAGGCAGGTCCCGGGTTGGATGCGGCACAGCGTGAGAAACGCGTTAGAATGAATGAGGCCGGGTCGCCGTCCGCTTTCTTTTTGTCCCCTGCAGCCTCAGGCGCTGCAGCGCATGTGCCGCAAAGGACATGCATCGGGTGCAGGGAAACGGATGACCAGGCTGTTCTGATGCGGCTGGTAGGTGTGGACATGGATGGCAGGATTGCCGTCCAGGTCGACGAACACCGCCGCATGTCTGGCCGCGGGGCCTGGGTGCACCGCGGATCAGCATGCTTTGCAGCAGCGCTTCGGCGACGCGCGTTCAACCGGGCCTTTCGGGGACAGGTGGACACCGCGGACGCGGAAGCTTGGTTCAAGGCTCTTGAGTCAGCTCCGACCGGGAGCGGGCTCGAAACCGTCCAACCTGAAAGCGGGTCAGAAATCTGATGGAAACCCGATGAGTACCCAGCGATGAGTGCTTTGTTGTGCTCTGCTATGGGCTTTGCTGTGACTGCAGTGGAAGCCCGCAGGAAATAGACGGTTCGTACCTGGCTCGGTGCGGACCGAGACAGGAGAAATGTGGCCAAGGTCCGCGTACACGAGCTCGCTAAAGAGCTCGGAATTACCTCGAAGGACGCAGTTGCAAAACTGCAGGAACTGGGCGAATTCGTCCGTTCCGCCTCATCAACGATTGAGGCACCCGTAGTCAAGAAGCTTCGCGGCGCCTTCCCGGCGTCCGATTCCAAGCCGGCCGCACAGGCCGAATCCAAGCCCGCAGCACAGGCCGGCACCCCCGGCCCGCGCCCGGCAGCAGCACCGGCTGCACCGGCTCCGGCCGCACCCGCCGCCGAGAAGCCGGCTGCACCGGCAGCTCCGGCTCCGGCCGCACCCGCCGCCGAGAAGCCGGCAGCACCGGCTCCGGCAGCACCCGCTGAGCAGAAGGCACCGGCCGCTGACAAGCCGGCAGCCGCGCCGTCGTCCGTCAAGCCCGGCGCACGTCCGGGTCCGAAGGCTCCCGAAGCCGAAAAGCCTGCTGCCACCGCTGACGGCGGTACCCGCAGCAGCGCACCCCGTCCCGGCGCACCGCGTCCGGGCAACAACCCGTTTGCTCCCTCCCAGGGCATGCCGCGCCCCCGTGGCCGCGGCGAGAACGAGCGTGGTTCGGGCGCACCTCGTCCGGGCAACAACCCGTTCGCTCCGTCCCAGGGCATGCCCCGTCCGGGCCGCCGTGACGAGAACACCGAGCGTCCCGCAGCAGCGGGCGCCGGCGGTCCCCGTCCGGCAGCAGGATCCGGCGGACCGCGTCCGGGCGCACCGCGTCCCGGCGCACCCCGTCCGGGCGCACCCCGTCCGGCGTCGGCACGTCCCGCCGGTCCCGGCGGACCCCGTCCCACTCCGGGCATGATGCCCAACCGCACTGAGCGTCCGGCAGCCCCGGCACGCGGTGGTGCCGGCGGCGGACCCCGCAGGGGTCCGGGCGGCGCTCCCGGCGGCGGTCCCGGCGCAGGCGGCGGCGCACCCGTTGGCGGCGGCTTCGGCAAGGGCGGCCGCGGACGCGGCGGCACTGCCGGTGCTTTCGGCAAGGGCGGCGCAGGACGCGGCAAGCAGCGCAAGTCGAAGCGGGCAAAGCGGCAGGAACTGGAGCAGATGTCAGCTCCGTCGCTGGGTGGCGTTTCGGTGCCCCGCGGCGACGGCAACACTGTTGTCCGTCTCCGCCGCGGCGCGTCCATCACGGACTTCGCCGACAAGATTGAGGCAAACCCGGCAGCACTCGTGACCGTTCTGTTCCACCTCGGTGAAATGGCTACGGCCACGCAGTCCCTGGACGAAGAGACGTTTGGCGTCCTGGGTTCGGAACTGGGCTACAAGATCCAGGTTGTATCGCCGGAAGACGAAGAGCGCGAACTGCTGAGCACGTTCGACATCGACTTCGACGCTGAGCTTGAAGCCGAAGGCGACGACCAGCTGGAGGCACGTCCTCCGGTAGTCACCATCATGGGTCACGTTGACCACGGTAAGACCCGCCTGCTGGATGCCATCCGGAACACCAAGGTTGTCGAAGGTGAAGCCGGCGGCATCACCCAGCACATCGGTGCCTACCAGATCCAGTTCGACCACGAGGGCACCACGCGTCCGATCACCTTCATTGACACCCCGGGCCACGAGGCGTTCACCGCCATGCGTGCACGTGGTGCCAAGGTGACCGACATCGCCGTCCTGGTTGTCGCAGCCGATGACGGCGTAATGCCGCAGACCATTGAGGCGTTGAACCACGCCCAGGCTGCGGATGTGCCGATCGTGGTTGCAGTGAACAAGATCGACAAGGAAGGCGCCAACCCGGAGAAGGTCCGCGGTCAGCTGACCGAATACGGCCTGGTTCCCGAGGAATACGGTGGCGACACCATGTTCGTGGAGGTCTCTGCACGTCAGAACCTCAACATTGACGCCCTGCTTGAGGCCGTGCTGCTGACCGCAGACGCAGCCCTGGACATGCGCGCCAACCCGAACAAGGACGCCCGCGGTATCGCGATTGAAGCGAACCTGGACAAGGGCCGCGGCGCGGTGGCAACCGTGCTGGTCCAGTCCGGAACGCTGAAGGTCGGAGACACGATCGTTGCCGGAACGGCTCACGGCCGCGTCCGCGCAATGTTCAACGAGAACGGCGAGACCGTCTCCGAGGCCGGACCTTCCCGTCCGGTCCAGGTGCTGGGTCTGTCCAACGTTCCCCGCGCCGGCGACACGTTCTTCGTGACCGACGACGAGCGCACCGCACGCCAGATCGCTGAGAAGCGTGAAGCTGCGGACCGCAACGCCGCACTGGCCAAGCGCCGCAAGCGCATCAGCCTCGAGGACTTCGACCAGGCCGTTGCCGACGGCAAGGTTGACACCCTTAACCTCATCCTCAAGGGTGACGTTTCCGGTGCCGTGGAAGCCCTGGAAGACTCGCTGCTCAAGATCGACGTTGGCGAAGGCGTGCAGCTGCGCGTCATCCACCGCGGCGTCGGTGCCATCACGCAGAACGACGTCAACCTGGCGACGGTGGACAACGCCGTCATCATCGGCTTCAACGTCAAGCCGGCCGAGCGTGTTGCCGATCTGGCAGAGCGTGAAGGCGTCGACATGCGCTTCTACTCCGTCATCTACGCGGCAATCGATGACATTGAGCTCGCCCTCAAGGGCATGCTCAAGCCTGAGTACGAAGAGGTCCAGCTCGGCACCGCCGAGGTCCGCGAAGTCTTCCGTTCCTCCAAGTTCGGAAACATCGCCGGCTCGATCGTCCGCTCCGGTGTTATCCGCCGTAACAGCAAGGCACGGGTCACCCGCGACGGCAAGGTTATCGGTGACAACCTCACCGTTGACTCGCTCAAGCGGTTCAAGGACGACGCCACTGAGGTCCGCACGGACTTCGAGTGTGGTATCGGCCTGGGCTCGTTCAACGACGTCAAGGAAGGCGACATCATCGAGACCTTCGAAATGCGGGAGAAGCCGCGCGTCTAGCAGTACCTGAGGCGGGGCTGCCGGTTTCCGGCGGCCCCGCCTCCAGCGGGAGGGCCAACGCCAACGGCGGCTGGCCCTTTCGCTTCCGCGCCGCCGTTGGCCCGCGCAAAACACATGACGTACGCGATGTGCCGGCTCCTGCCGCCGTCGTTGTACGATCCGAAGAGTCTTAGTTAAGGAGAGGTAATGGCAGATCCAGCACGCGCTGCGAAGCTAGCTGACCGAATCAAGGTTGTAGTTGCCCAGGCGCTGGAACGGCGGATCAAGGATCCCCGGCTGGGGTTTGTGACCCTCACCGATGCCCGCGTCACCAACGACCTGCAGCACGCCACGCTGTACTACACGGTCTTCGGCGACGAGGCCCAGCAGGCCGACACCAAGGCAGCCCTGGAATCCGCACGCGGAGTCCTGCGGGCCGAGGTGGGCAAGAACATCACCGTGCGCCTGACGCCCACGCTGGAATTCGTTCCCGACGAAATTCCGGTCAACGCCAGCCACCTGGAGGAACTCATCCGTGCCGCCAAGAAGCGTGATGCGGAACTCGAAACCCTCAAGGAAGGCGCCACGTACGCCGGCGACGCCGACCCGTACCGCAGGGATGAGGACTTCGACGAGGACGACGACGAGGACACTCCCGCCGGTTCCGACAGCAAATAAGCACCAGGTTCAGCTCTTTCTTTGAGGAAGCGGCTGTATCCGCATTGAGAGGGGACGGCTCCAGCAGGAGCCGTCCCCTCCTGCATTGGCGCTCCTATTCTTCGCCCCCGTGCCCGTCGGCTCCGCGGTGGGTGTGACCGGCGCCGTCATGGCGCCAGTGACCCCTGCCGTAGCAGTCGTCCTGCCCGTAATCGAGCTCAATGCTGATGATCCGGCCGGCGGCGGGGGGAGCCGGATCGGCTGGCGGCGCAGCGGGCGGCTGCTCTGGTCCCGCTTCCTCCGGCCCGCCGGGAGGCAGGGCATCCACTGAAGCGTAGAGGACGTCCCCGCGCAGCTCGACGGCGGCGGGCTGGTTGACTTCGTAGAACAGTTCGGGAGTATCGGATCCGGCGGGCACGACCGAGATCCTGTTGCCGAACAGCTCCGCCACGAAGATGTCGCCATTGTCGCTCACGGCGAGTCCAGTGGCGGCAGCAAAGCCGGTGGCCACCAGCTCAGAGCTGCCGTCATCGGCGTTGACCCGGAACACGGATCCCGGGGCCAGTCCCAGGTTCGGGGGACCGCCCGGCAGTGAGGTCACATAGAGTTCCCCGTCCGGGCCCCATTCGACGTCGGTTGGGACGGGTTCCAGATTGTAGGTCTCGCCCACCGTGCAGGCCGGGAGCGCAACCGCGGCGGCTGCCTCGGCTGTGATGGTGGCCGGGACCGGCGGAAGGACTGCCACGGTGGAAATGCTGCCGCCGGAGAGGTCCACCTCGAGTATGGCGTTGGTCCCTGCGTCCGCCACGAGGATGCTGCCGTTGCCGGTCGGAAGCGTCGAATAGGGATTGGAGTCCGGCAGTCCGGTGTAGCTGGCCGGCATTTCCGGAGGGAGCTGAGCGGCGCAGGCCGGATCGAGATCCTCGAAGCCGTAGCTGTTCACGCTGTCCGGGTTTTCGCTGTACTCATATTCGGCAATGTTGGTGATGGTCTCAATGTTGCCGTCCCGGTCAATTGACTTGAGCAGTGAGGTATTCAGCGCCGGGTCATGGGTCATGGCACCGGTTGTGAAGGTGTAATAGGTGGTCCCCCGGGAGCGCGATACGGCCGAGGACTCGTATCCCGCGGGAGCGGTGTCCAGGACTTCGGCGGCGCCGTCATCGACTCTGGTGAGCTGTCCGAGGACTGACTGCGCCACGTCCAGGTCCCCGCCGCGTCCGACGGCGAAGCTCAGGGGAGAGACCAGTCCGTCGGCGACTGTGGCGACATCGCCGGGCGCGGGCGCTGCCGGCGGATCCGGCGGATCAGGGTGCCAGCCCCCGGCGGACGCCGGTTGCGCGCCCAGTCCGAGGGCGGCCGCCGCGGTCAGGGCGGCAAAGGTGCGGGATGATTTTTTCACGGGAACTCCTCAGCATTGGTAGGTGCAATGCGAGACTCGCTTCCCAAAATCCGCGGTTCCCAGCCACGCCCCCGGAGGAAGCCCTCACAGCCTAATCCCGGGGTTTGGACACGTAAATGTCAGGATTCGCTCCGGGAAATGCCGTCCAAGGGGAGCAGGGCAAGTAGTGAGTAAGCGTCCACTGCGGAAGTAATCGCCACGACGCGGGAGCGAGTAGGGCACCGGCAAGGCGATGCGCTGTCAGCCCTGGGAGATCACTGTCAGCCCTGGGAGATCGCTGCCGGCCGTGCCGGAAGACGTTCCAGGCCCGTTACCAGGTCCTCGGTGCTGCCGCACAGCGCAACCCGGATCCACCCTTCGCCGATGGACCCGAAGGCGGTGCCCGGCGCCACGGCCACCCCCTGTTCGGCCAGGAACTTCTGCGTCCAGGCCCGCACGTTCTTCTCGGTGGCATGGGACATGTCGGCCCAGAGATAAAAAGCGCCCTGCGCCTTGAGGTACGGAATGCCTTTGGCATCCAGCACCGCCGCTGCCGCGTCCCGGTTGGTGCGGTAATGGGCGGCAGCGCTGCTGACATAGTCCTGGGGGCCGGTGAGGGCCGCCAGGGCCGCATACTGCGACGGCGACGCCACACAGGAGACGATCGACTCCATGACGGTACTCATCCGGGTTTCCAAGCCGGCGGGCGTGATCAGGGCTCCGATTCGAAGTCCGGTGAGGCCGTACGTCTTTGACAGTGTCACCGAGACGATGACGCGTTCACCGCCGGAAGAGGAATCGCCGTCGTACGCCAGCGGGCTCACGTGCGGAACATCGTAGGTGAAGGCTTCGTAGCATTCGTCGGAGATGATCCACAGGTCCCGGCGCCGGGCCAGCTCCACCAGATCCCGGACCAGGTCCGGGCTGAAGACGGCGCCAAGGGGATTTGACGGCGAGTTCAGCAGCAGGACCCGGGTGCGGTCGGTGATCAACGCCTCAATGTCGGCGATCCGCGGCTGGAAGTCGTGCTCGGGATACAGCGGATACTCCACCGGCTCGGCATGGAGCAGCCGCGCGGTCATGGCAAACGTGGGATACCCGGGGTTGGGGATCAGGATTTGATCTCCTGCGTCCAGCAGCATGCTCATGGCCAGGTGCAGCCCCTGCTGGGCGCCCGCGGTCACAAACGCCCTGCCCGGGGCCACCTCGCGCCCGTTCTGGCGGCTGACACGGTCAGCAAACGCAGCCCGCAGCGGGGTAATGCCCGCGTTGGGCGTGTACCCGGTCTCGTCCCGGCCCAGGGTGGCCTGCGCTGCTTCCAGGATGTGCGGCGGGGTGGGGAAACCGGGTTCGCCGATGCTGAGGACAATGGCGTTCGGCTGCGCCCACGCCGCCTGGGTAATCTCGCGGATTTGGTTTGCGGCGGCGTTCCGGACGTGGGGCGAAAGTTCTGGCATACCCGCATGCTATCGCTGCCCGCGGGCCCCGTGCGAGGACGCCTGCGGGGGCCAGCGTCAGGAAGCGGGGGCCCGCGCCGCATATACTGAAAGGCGTGAATTCCGGGCAGGTCCGTTCAGGGCTGATTATTGTTGACAAGCCGCAGGGATGGACCAGCCACGATGTGGTTGGCCGCCTGCGGAAACTAGCGGGAACCCGAAAAGTGGGGCATGCGGGCACGTTGGACCCGATGGCCACGGGAGTGCTGGTGGTCGGCATCAACAAGGCGACCCGGCTCCTGACCTACATCGTGGGCACATCCAAGACTTATGAAGCAACCATCCGGCTCGGCCAGTCCACCGTCACCGACGACGCCGAGGGCGACATCACGGCGGAGACCATCGCGGCCGCCGTCACGGACGGGGACATCATGACTGCGGTGGCGGAGTTGACCGGAGACATCCAGCAGGTTCCCAGCAGCGTCAGTGCCATCAAGGTCAACGGCGAACGTTCCTATGCACGCGTGCGCGCCGGGGGAGAGGTCAACCTTCCCGCCCGCCCCGTCACGGTGTCCCGCTTCGAGGTCCACGACATCCGCCGGGAGGCCGGCGGCAAGCTGCGCGACGTCGACGTCACCGTGGAATGCTCCTCCGGCACCTACATCCGCGCCCTCGCCCGCGACCTGGGCACCGCCCTTGGAGTGGGCGGGCACCTCACCGCGCTGCGGCGCACCTGCGTTGGCCCGTACAGCGTCGAGCAGGCGGCCACCCTGGAGCAGCTGGCCGAGAACCTTACGGTCCTTGAGCTCGACGACGCCGCCCGGGCGCTGTTCCCGGTCCGTGAGCTCACTGCCGCTGAAGCAACCGACCTTTCCCACGGCCGCCGGGTTCCGCCGTCGCCGGCCGGCCCGCCGGGTTCCGACGGCGGGGCACCGGTCGCTGCCTTCGCCCCCGGCGGAACGCTGGTGGCACTGCTCGAGAACCGCGGCCCCGCCGGAGCCGAATTTCCCGCCGCCTACGCCAAGGCCCTGCTGGTCTTCGCACCGGGAAACGAGGCGTAAATGGTTGTGGATCCGATGTTCATCGTGGGCACCATCGTGTGCCTGGTGTCGTTGGTGCTCTGCTTCGGGGCAGCAATCCTGAAGCAGGGGCCCAACGACCTCACCATCCTGTCAGTCGCCGCCGTCGAGCTGTTCCTGCTGGTCTATGCAGTCTTCGGGATCATCCGCCAGATGGGCGGCGAAGCCGTGGCCGGCGAGGCATGGGAGTTCTGGGGGTACCTCTTCACGGCCCTGCTGATTCCGGCCGGCGCCATCTGGTGGTCGCTGATGGACCGCAGCCGCTGGAGCAACCTGGTCCTTGGCGCCGTCGGCATCACCGTATTTGTCATGTTGTTCCGGATGGAACAAATCTGGGACGGAGCACCCCTCGCATGAAAATGAACAATTCCGGGTCCAACCGCCCAGAGTCCTCCCGCCCGGCGGACGGATCAGAAGCAGCTGGACCCGCGGGCCGCAACGCCGGCCCGGGCCGGCTGCTGGTAGCCGTCTACGCCGTCTTTGCACTGTCCTCCACGGCACGCGCCCTGTTCCAGATCGCCACGAAGTTTGACGAGGCGCCGGTGGCTTACCTGTTGTCGGCCTTTGCCGCCGTGGTCTACATCGTCGCCACCGTGGGCCTGGCCCGGTCCGGCCCGAAGTCCTACCGGGTTTCCGTGATTGCGGTGGGCATCGAAATGCTCGGTGTGCTGGCCGTGGGCATCTTCGGCCTCGTGGATCCGGCCGCGCTGCCGGATGACACCGTCTGGTCCGGCTTCGGTGCCGGATACGGCTACGTTCCGCTGGTTCTTCCGATTCTCGGATTGTGGTGGCTGTACCGTCACCGCACGGGTGCAGCCCGCTCCTGATCCGCCGATGCCGGCGTGTAAAACCCGCCGGCATCGTGTGGCGCCCTGACGTTGTGCTGCGTGAGACGATGGCAGGAGAATGCATCACACGGCAGGTTTTCCACTCCTTCAGGGGGAAAAATGAGCAACCCGGCAGCAACACCCAGCGATCGCCACAGCGGAACGGGTTCACAGCAACCCGCCCAGCCCCCCACCGGACAGCCTTCCCAGCCGCCCGCCGGTCAACCGTCTTCTCCTTCAGCCGGGACAACAGGGCGGAAACCGGCGGTACCCTCTTCCGCCCAGACCACCCGGCCCACTGAGAAGCTTCAGCTTCCAAAGACCGAAAAGCGCGCCGGCACCAGCGCGGGGCAGGACGGCCGGCAACCGGCCAAACCCAAGACCAAGCCGTACAAGAGCAGCGACGACTGGGGCGTCTTCCGCGCCGTCGTGATCGGTGTGGGGGTCCTGATCGCCGGCGTCGGCATCTACTACCTGGCCACCGGCACGGCCGGGGTTGCCGACACCGGCGGCGGAGAGGTCAACGCGTCCCTGGAATCACAGTTCCGCTTCTTCTCGGCCATGATGGTGGGCGTTGGCGCGGCGTTCATCGCCATTGCGGTGAAGTTCCAATGGGCCAACATGCTGTGGCTCGTCTGTCTGATGGTTTTCCTGGGCGGAATTGGGCGCGTGCTCTCCTGGGCCTTCAGCGGAACGCCCCACTACACCATGATCATCCTGATGATCCTGGAGCTGGCCTTCCCGCCCGCCCTGCTGGTGTGGCACCGGTTTATCGCCAAAACCAGTGAGTTGAAGCGTGAATTCAGCGAGGGTTCCAGCGGCCGTGCAGACGGTGCCGCGGCGGCGGGTGCGCAGGGCTGAGTCTTTTCCGGCGGCATTTTCGGCAATAATGGTTAGGTCCGGTTTCAGCCTCCGCTGTTGCCGGCCCACCAGCCGCGGCACCGCCGTGACCGAACCGCCTGTCTTAAGGAGCCTGTGTGTACTACTGGAATGACCTGGCGGAGGTTCCTGCCGGCATCGGTCCGACAGTAGTGACGATCGGAAACTTCGACGGCGTCCACCTGGGGCACCAGCATGTGCTGGACCGCCTGGTAAAGGTGGCCCGCGGGAAGGATGCCGCAGCGGTGGCCATTTCCTTTGATCCGCACCCGGCCCAGGTGCACCGTCCCGACGCTGCGCCCGAGCTCATTATGGGTCCGCTGGACCGGCGGGAGGCCCTGGCGGCCACCGGCCTGGACGGGCTGCTCATGATGCATTACGACCTGCAGCTGGCGTCCATGACCGCGGAGGAGTTTGTCCGCAAGGTCTTTGTGGAAGGACTGCGGGTGTGCGCCGTCGTCATTGGCCACGACGTGCGCTTTGGCCGCGGGAACGCCGGCGACCTGCAAACCATGCGCGAACTGGGCAACCGGCTCGGCTTCGAAGTCCAGGCGGTGGAGGACTTTGGTGCCCTGCCGGACGGCCCTTCCGCACCGGAGGGCCGGCGCTGTTCCTCCACCTGGATCCGGGAAGCGCTGCGCGCCGGCGATGTGCGCACCGCCGCGCGCCTGCTCGGACGCACCCACCGCATGCGCGGCGAAGTGGTGCACGGCGCGGCCCGCGGCCGCGAACTGGGCTTCCCCACGGCCAACCTGGCCCCTGAGTCCACGGGACTGATTCCCGCGGACGGAATCTACGCCGGATGGCTCGTCGATGAAGCCGGGACGCGCTGGCCCGCAGCCATCTCGGTGGGTTCCAACCCGACGTTCGACGGCGTCAGCCGGCAGGTGGAGGCCCACGTGATCGACCGTCCGGATGAGGAGGTCACCGACTTCAACCTCTACGGACAGCACGTCATCGTGGAGTTCGTGGACCGGCTGCGCGGCATGGTGGCCTACACCGGTCCCGAAGCGCTGATCGAGCAGATGCGCCTGGACGTGGCGCGCACCCGGAACGTCCTTTCGACAGATAGCGGCGCGGACAGGTAAACTGGATTCAAATTCGGCTGCGGTCCGTGGCGGCTGAATTTCTTTGCGTCCGGGGGATTCGTTCCCGTGCGGCGCCAAGATTCCCGGCAGCGAAGTGCTGATTCGGGCCTCACGGCACAACTCTAGGAGAGTTACATTGGCACTTGACCCCGTAGTCAAGCAGGAAATCATCAAGGAATACGCTCGGGCCGAAGGCGACACCGGTTCGCCCGAGGTGCAGGTTGCAGTGCTGTCGCGCCGCATCCTCGACCTGACGGAACACTTGAAGATGCACAAGCATGACCACCACACCCGCCGCGGCCTGATGGCCCTGGTTGGTCGCCGTCGTCGTATGCTTTCGTACCTGAAAGAAACGGACATCACCCGCTACCGTGCGCTCATCGAGCGCCTCGGCCTGCGCAAGTAGTCTTTGGAAAGGGTGGCCCCTGCGTTCTTCGCGGGAGCCGCCCTTTTTCAGGCAGGCATGGACACCGGCCCTGACCGGAAGCGCACCCGCCGTTTGAGCTTTTGTGCAGTACAGGCAGCACCGCAGTACCCGCAACACCGCAGTACCGAAGGAAACATCAACAGGAGTCAGCCAGCATCGCAGCATTCGCGGTCCTCGGTAGTGGTCTCCGGGAGTTTGTGCCCGTGGACCTCGATCGAAGACCGGGTGTTGAACCGAACCGCCTCGCAGCGGTCCACGCGTTTATTGGGACGATGCTGGATGCCTCCGCCAACGAAGAAACGGAGGTGACTCTCTATGGAGGGTCCCGAAATTCAGTTCGCAGAAGCCGTCATTGACAACGGCAAATATGGCCAGCGCGTCATCCGCTTTGAAACCGGCCGTCTGGCCCAGCAGGCTGCAGGCGCAGCCACTGTCTACATCGACGATGACACCGTCCTGCTGTCGGCAACGTCCGCCGGCAAGTCCCCGCGCGAAGGTTTCGACTTCTTCCCGCTGACCGTGGACGTCGAAGAGCGCATGTACGCCGCCGGCCGCATCCCGGGCTCGTTCTTCCGCCGTGAAGGCCGCCCGTCCACCGAAGCCATCCTGGCCTGCCGCCTGATGGACCGCCCGCTGCGCCCCGCCTTCGTCAAGGGCCTGCGCAACGAGGTCCAGATCGTGGTCACCGTCCTGGCGATCAACCCCGACGTGCTGTACGACGTCGTCGCGATCAACGCTTCCTCCATGTCCACCCAGCTGAGCGGCCTGCCGTTCTCCGGCCCGATCGGCGGCGTCCGCGTTGCCCTGATCGATAACCAGTGGGTTGCCTTCCCGAAGCACTCCGAGCTGGAGCGCGCCGTGTTCTCCATGGTGGTTGCCGGCCGCATCGCCGGTGACGACGTCGCCATCATGATGGTGGAAGCCGAAGCAACCGACGCAGCCTGGAACCTCATCAAGGAAGAGGGCGCCACCGCCCCGACCGAAGAGGTTGTCGCGGAAGGCCTCGAAGCCTCCAAGCCGTTCATCAAGGCCCTGTGCGAGGCTCAGGCGGACCTGGCGGCACGCGCCGCCAAGCCCACCGTTGAGTTCCCGATCTTCCTGGACTACCAGGACGACGTCTACGAAGCCGTGGAAGCCGCAGCCGCTGAAAAGCTGGCCAAGGTCTTCTCGATCGCCGACAAGCAGGAGCGCGACATTGCAGCCGACGAGCTCAAGGACGAAGTTGTCGCTTCGCTGGCCGAGAAGTTCGAAGGCCGCGAGAAGGAAATCTCCGCAGCATTCCGTTCCGTCACCAAGCAGGTTGTGCGCCAGCGCATCCTGAAGGACCAGGTCCGCATCGACGGCCGCGGCCTGACGGACATCCGCCAGCTGACCGCCGAGGTTGAGGTCCTGCCCCGCGTTCACGGTTCAGCCATCTTCGAGCGCGGCGAAACCCAGATCCTGGGCGTCACCACGCTGAACATGCTGAAGATGGAACAGCAGATCGATTCGCTGTCGCCGGTAACGCGCAAGCGCTACATGCACAACTACAACTTCCCGCCGTACTCCACCGGTGAAACCGGCCGCGTGGGTTCGCCCAAGCGCCGCGAAATCGGCCACGGTGCCCTGGCAGAGCGCGCGCTCATGCCGGTGCTGCCGACGCGTGAGGAATTCCCGTACGCCATCCGCCAGGTCTCCGAAGCCCTGAGCTCCAACGGCTCCACCTCGATGGGTTCGGTCTGCGCCTCGACGCTGTCCATGCTCAACGCCGGTGTTCCGCTGCGCGCTCCGGTTGCCGGCATCGCCATGGGCCTGGTCTCCGACCAGGTTGACGGCGAGACCCGTTACGCGGCCCTGACCGATATCCTCGGCGCCGAAGATGCCTTCGGTGACATGGACTTCAAGGTTGCCGGTACCTCCGAGTTCGTGACGGCCATCCAGCTGGACACGAAGCTCGACGGCATCCCCGCTTCGGTGCTGGCAGCAGCACTGAAGCAGGCCCGCGAAGCACGCCTGCACATCCTCGGTGTCATGGACGCTGCGATCGACACGCCGGACGAGCTCTCCGAGTACGCCCCGCGCATCATCTCGGTGAAGATCCCCGTGGACAAGATCGGCGAGGTCATCGGCCCGAAGGGCAAGATGATCAACCAGATCCAGGAGGACACCGGCGCTGACATCTCCATCGAAGATGACGGCACGGTCCTCATCGGCGCAACCGACGGCACCTCCGCCGAGGCTGCCCGTGCGGCGGTCAACGCGATCGCCAACCCGCAGGTCCCCGAGATCGGCGAGCGTTACCTCGGCACGGTAGTGAAGACCACCACCTTTGGTGCCTTCGTCTCCCTGACCCCGGGCAAGGACGGCCTGCTGCACATCTCCGAGCTGCGCAAGCTCGCCGGCGGCAAGCGCGTGGACAACGTTGACGAGGTTGTCTCCGTCGGCCAGAAGATCCAGGTGGAAATCACCAAGATCGACGACCGCGGCAAGCTCTCCCTGTCTCCGGTTGTTGCCGAAGGCGAAGAAGCGGCAGAAACCGAGTCCGCAGAGTAAATGTCACATATTGCTGATGGAAACCGTCCCGATCCCGGACATGCTCCGGCATCCGGGACGGTTGTCCAGCTTCCGCTGACCATTCTTCCCGGCGATCCCTCCCTTGTGATGGGAACGCCGGGGGGCGCCGTCGTGCGCCGTTCCGTCCTTCCCGGCGGAGTGCGCGTGCTGACCGAGGCCATGCCCGGCCAGCGGAGTGCGACCATCGGCTTCTGGGTTGGTGTCGGCTCGCGGGATGAAGCCGCGGGCCGGCACGGCTCCACACACTTCCTTGAACACCTGCTGTTCAAGGGCACCACGCGCCGCAGCGCGCTGGACATTGCGCTGGCCTTTGACGAGGTTGGCGGCGAGTCCAACGCCGCGACGGCCAAGGAAAGCACCTGCTACTACGCGCGGGTGCTGGACACCGATCTGCCGATGGCGATTGACGTCATCACCGACATGATCACCTCCGCGGTCCTGGACCCGGAGGAACTGGAACAGGAACGCGACGTCATCCTGGAAGAAATCGCCATGGATGCCGACGATCCCGCGGACCTGTGCCACGAAAAGTTTGCCGAGGCAGTCCTGGGCGACCACGCCCTGGGCCGGCCCATCGGCGGCACTCCCGAGGCCATCATGAACGTTCCCCGCGAGGCCGTGCTGGAGCACTACCGCCGCTACTACCGGCCCACCGAACTGGTGGTCACCGCCGCGGGCGGCTTGGAGCACGACGACGTCTGCGCCCTGGTGCTCGACGCCCTGAAGAAGGCCGGCTGGGATCTGTCCGAGGATGCGTCACCCGCACCCCGCCGCAGCACCGAACCCGCCGTCATCACCGGCACAGCCGGCGTCCAGGTCATCAACCGGCCGGTGGAGCAGGCCAACGTGGTCATGGGCTGCCCGTCGCTGACGGCCACCGATGACCGCCGGTTTGCCATGAGCGTCCTGAACACCATCCTGGGCGGCGGCATGTCATCCCGCCTGTTCCAGGAGATCCGCGAAAAGCGTGGCCTGGTGTACTCCACATACTCGTTCTCCGCGTCCTACGCCGACGCCGGCTACTTCGGCATGTACGCCGGATGCTCCCCGGCCAAGACCCGCCAGGTCATCGACCTGATGGGATCCGAGCTGGAGCGCCTGGCGGCTGACGGGGTGGACGAAGCTGAACTGAAGAAGGCCCGCGGGCAGATTGCCGGAGGCATGGTCATGGCGCTGGAGGACTCCAGCTCACGCATGTCGCGCCTGGGCCGCGCCGAGCTGGTCAGCGGAGAGTTCATCGACATCGATGAGTCCCTGGCCCGGATCGGTGCCGTCACGGCCGAGGAAGTCCAGGCGCTGGCCGCCGAACTGGCCGCCGCCCCGCGCACCATCACGATCGTTGGACCGTTCAAGTCCGCGGCGGAGTTGGGCTTCTAACCTTCCGCGGGACTTACCTTCCGCCGCTAGACCAGAAAGTGCGCCTCCCATCCCTGGGAAGCGCACTTTCTGCTGTCTCGGGCGGTGACTCGGGCGGTTAGAAGCGGAGTGGCTTAGCCGCCGGCAAAGGGCGGCAGGATATCCACCGTGTCTGAGGCATCCAGTGCCATGGACCGGTCGCGCGCCGCGAACCCGTTGACCAGGAACGTGCTGCGGGAGATGACACTCTTCAGCGGGGGCGTGTCCGCCGGTGCTTCCGGGTGGCGGACGCCCAGGAATTCCAGCAGGTCATCCAGGGAAGACCCGGCGGGAACACCGCCCGGACCGTCAGCGGGAAGGGTTTCTTCCTCCACGCCCGATGCGGCCTTCGCGGCGCCAAAGTATCTAATCAGCATTTAGCCGCCTATCGCGCTCATGGTTCGGTCGGGCTGCACATAATCCGCATCGCCCAACCCGGTATGGTCCATTCCGTGTGCCTTGGGCTTGCCCCACATGGCGTCCTGCCAGCGGGCGGCCACCTCGGGGTCACCCGCGTCAGGGGAACGCAGCAGTGCCAGCAAATCGGTTTCCTCGTGGGAGAAGAGGCAGCTGCGCACCTTTCCCTCCGCGGTGATCCGTGTCCGGCGGCAGTCGGTGCAGAAGGGCTCGGTGACCGAGGCGATGATACCCACGGTGCCGGCCACGATCCCGGGGGCGGAACGGCGCCGCACCTCCCAGCGTTCGGCGGGGGCGCCGTCGCGCTGCCGTGGATCGGGGGTAAGGATAAAGTCCCGTTCGAGGCGGCTGCGGATTTCCGCGGCGCTGATCATGCCGTCGCGGGTCCAGCCGTGGTCGGCGTCCAGCGGCATCTGTTCAATGAAGCGCAGTTCAAAGCCGCGGCTGACGGCCCACTCCAGCAGCTCGGGAGATTCGACGTCGTTGATTCCGCGCATCAGGACCGCATTAATCTTGATCAGCCCCAGGCCCACCCGGGCCGCTTCCTCAATGCCTGCCAGCACCCGGGCCAGGAACGGGCGCCGGGTCAGCTGGGCAAAGGTGTCCGGGTGCAGTGAATCCAGCGACACGTTGATCCGGCTGAGTCCGGCATCCTTCAACGCCTGTGCCTTCTTGTCCAAGCCCAGCGCATTGGTGGTCAGCGAAATTGGCAGGTCCGGATGGTTGGCCCGGATACCGGCAATAATGTCCACCAGATCGGCCCGGACCAGCGGTTCTCCGCCGGTGAGCCGGAGCTCACGGACGCCGAGGGTATCCACTCCGATTCCCACCAGCCGGATAATTTCGGCGGCCGTCAGAACTTTGTCCTTGGCCAGCCAGTCCAATCCTTCGGCAGGCATGCAATAGGTGCAGCGCAGGTTGCACTTGTCCGTGAGCGAGAGCCGCATGTCCGTGGCCCGCCGTCCATAGCGGTCCAGCAGGCCGTCGGCGGCCCGGACACCGGCAGCGGCGGCGGCTCCGGCTGCTGCGGGCGGCTCCGCTGCGGGATTGTCGACGGGCGTGCAGCCCCCTGCGGTGGTGGTTGAAGCGGACGCCGCGGACGGTCCGCCGGTCAGCGGCGCGCCGATGGACGGCATTCCCAGCTGGATTCCCATGGGTCGAGGCTACGCCCTTTCGCGGTTAGGCTCTATCAATGCGTGTTTTCCGTCGGCGGCGTCAGCACCTCATGGCCCTGTCCACCGCCGCCTTGTCCACCGTCCTGCTCGTTGTGGCTCCCGGCTGTTCAGGGCCGGGCGCTGACGGTGGTTCCGCGGCTTCGGAAAGCCCCGTTGTCACGGTCTTCGCAGCCGCATCGCTCACGGATGTGTTGACAGCCATAAATGAAGCCTACGACGGCGGCGGCCGGCTGCGCACCAACCTGGGCTCAAGTGCACAGTTGTCCGCCCAGCTTCTCTCCGGCGCGCCGGCCGACGTCGTGATCACCGCCGACCTGGAAGCGCTCGATGCAGTGCGCGCGGAGGGGCTGATCTCCCGCGAGCAGGTCGTGGCCGGGAACACCACCGTCCTGGCTCTGGCGCCGGGGAATCCGGCCGGGATCACTTCGCTGGCCGATCTGGCCGTCGGCACGGCACAGACCGCGGTCTGCGCGCCGTCCGTGCCGTGCGGCCGTTCGGCGCAGAGGGTGCTTGCTGCCGCGGGCGTGGAGCTCACCGGCGAGAGCCGCGAGGACAGCGTGCGGTCGGTGCTGACCAAAGTGGTGACCGGACAGGCGGACGCCGGGCTGGTGTACCAAACCGATGCGCTGTCGGCTGCGAAGCAAGGGGTGACGTATCTTGAAGTGAGTGATCCCGAACCCAACCAGTACCCCGCGGCCCTGACCGCGGAGGGAGCAGAGCATGAGGCAGCTGTCCGATTCTACGAGTGGCTTGCAGGGGAAGAGGCGGCCGGCATCCTCCGTGACGCGGGCTTCCGGCCACCGGGAACCTAAGCCGGGCCGGAACCGGCGGCGGGGAACCCAGGGGCGGGGACACGGATCAGCGGCCGGACGTGCAGTGGGCATGACGCGCGGCGCGCGGGCCACCACCCCTGCCTGGCTGTGGATCCCGGCATCGCTGGCACTGCTGTTCTGCGCCGGACCGGTGGCGGCGCTGCTGCTGAATGTTCCCTTCGCCTCCCTGGGTGCGCTGCTGACCGCGCCGGAAGCACGCACAGCACTGCTGCTGTCGGTGACAACCTCCGTCGGGTCAACACTGGTCTGCGTGGTGCTCGGGCTTCCCCTGGCGGTGCTGTTCAGCAAGCTGGCCGGGCCGTGGATGCAGGTGCTCCGCGGCATCCTGCTGATACCCCTTGTGCTTTCTCCGGTTGTTTCCGGCATCGCCCTGCTCTACTTCTGGGGGCGGCAGGGGTTGGCGGGCCGGTTCCTGGAACCGGCGGGGCTGGGGGTGGGCTACTCGCCCGCGGCAGTGCTGATAGTCCAGGTTTTTGTTTCCCTGCCGTTCTTTGTGGTGGCGTCGCTGAGCAGCCTGCGGGCCGTGGACCATGACCTGGAAATGGCCGCCGCCACCTCCGGCGCGGGTCCGACCGCGATCCTGCGCCACATCACCATTCCGCTGGCGCTGCCGGGAATTATCGTCGGGGCCTTGCTGGCTTTTGCCCGGTCCCTGGGGGAATACGGCGCCACCATCACCTTCGCCGGCAGCATCGAAGGACGCACCCGGACCCTGCCGCTGCAGATCGAACTCAGCCTGAACTCCAACCAGCCCGAAATTGCGCTGGGAATCTGTCTGATCCTCATTTCGTTGTACCTGGTGCTGCTGGCGCTTGCCCGGCTTGGGGTGGGACTGCTGGTGCCGCGCTGACTGAGGCGCACCGGCAACACTTCATTGGGCACCAACAGAAACGAGCACCATGAACGGCACCAACAGGTTCCTTCCCCTCTGGGCAGCTGCGGCGGGAATCGTGGCGGTGGGACTGGCCGTAGCCGCAGGGGAACTCTCCGCGGCGCTGCTGAGCCCGTCGCTGTCGCCGGTGAGTGCAGTGGGATCCGTGGTCATCGACGCCATGCCGGGACCGGTCAAGGACTGGGCCATCGGGCTCTTTGGAACCGCTGACAAAGCCGCGTTCCTCGTTGCCATGGCTACCGTGATCGCCCTCCTTGCCGCAGCCGCGGGGGTCCTGGAGGTACGCCGGCCACCGGCGGGCGCCGTCGTCATTGCCTTGTTTGGGGCGGCCGGGCTCGTTGCCGTGCTGACCCGGTCACAGATGAGTTTGCTGTCCCTGGTGCCGCCGCTGGCGGCGGCCGCCGTGGGTATTCCGGTGCTGCGGGCCTTCGTGGAACGCATCCGCCAGTGGGGCGCCGCCGCCCCGGCGGAGATGGGCGCCCGGCGGCGGGACGTGCTGCTGGGGGTCGGCGGCGGCGCCGGCGTCGCTGTGGCGGCGGGCGCCCTGGCAGGCACCTCCCGCGCGGGGCAGATCACCACTGTGGGGCTGCGGGACGGCATTGTCCTTCCCTCCGCGGCAACCCCGGCCCCGCCCCTCCCGGGCGGCGCGGAACTGGGTATCAGCGGGCTGGACCCGGTGCTCACGCCGGCTGCGGATTTCTACCGGATCGACACCGCGCTGAGCGTTCCCCTGGTCAACCCGGAGGAATGGACCCTCAAGGTGACGGGCATGGTGGACCGCGAGATCGAGATCAGCTTCGCCGAACTGCTTTCCAAGCCCCTGCAGGAAAGCTATGTGACGCTGGCGTGCGTCTCCAACGAAGTGGGCGGCAGCCTGATCGGCAACGCCAAGTGGCTGGGCTGGCCGGTCCGGAACCTGCTGGCCGCCGCCGGCGTGCGGGACGGCGCCGACATGGTGCTGTCCACCAGCCGCGACGGCTGGACGGCATCGACCCCGCTCGAAGCGCTGACCGACTCACGCGATGCGCTGCTCGCGGTGGGCATGAACGGCGAGCCGCTGCCGCTGGAACACGGGTTTCCGGTGCGGCTGGTGGTCCCGGGCCTGTACGGCTATGTTTCGGCCACCAAATGGGTCACCGAACTCAAAGTCACCCGCTTCAGCGACGAGACTGCCTACTGGACCGAACGGGGCTGGACCGAACGCGGTCCCATCAAACTCTCCTCCCGCATCGACACCCCCTCTCACCGCGCGTCAGTGGACGCCGGTGCGGTCACGGTGGCCGGCATGGCGTGGGCGCAGCACACCGGGATCCGCGGAGTGCAGGTAAGGGACGACGGCGGCCGCTGGCAGGACGCGGACCTGGCCACCGGGATTTCCGCGGACACCTGGGTGCAGTGGTCGGCGGTCCTTGACCTGGGCGCCGGCGACCACAACATCACCGTGCGCGCCATTGACTCGACGGGAGCCGAGCAGGATGAGCGCCAGCGGCCCGTCGTTCCCGACGGCGCCACCGGCCTGCACACGGTTCAAGTGAATGCGCGCTAGGCTCGGTTTGTGACGATCACCGCACTGGAAGGCACAGTCAATTTCCGGGACACGGGCGGACTGCCGCTGGCCGGAGGAGGCCGCAGCGCCCCCGGAGTCCTCTACCGTTCGGATGCCATCGCTGACCTGACCCCACGGGGAATGGAGACTCTCGCCGGGTCCCGGATCGAGGTGATCATCGATTTGCGGACCCCCGCCGAGCGGAGCATGGCACCGGACCGGCTGCCCGCGGCGCGGCCCTTCACCCGGCTGAACCTGCCGCTGTTCGAAGGTGCCTTCACGGGAGCCGCCCAGCAGGAAATGCAGCGCGCCCGCCAATCCGGAGACCCTGAGGCTGCCGCCCGGGCGGTGCAGGCCGCTGTTGCACAGCTGCCAACGCTGGCCGGCATCTACACCGAAATGCTGCAGGGCGGCAGCGCGGTGTTTGCCGAGACCGCCCGGGCCGTCGCCGGCACCGCGGAAGGTTCGGCCACCCTGGTGCACTGCACCGCCGGAAAAGACCGGACGGGAGTGGCCGTGGCACTGATTCTCAGCGCCGCCGGTGTGGAACCGGAAGCCGTGGCGGCGGACTACCGGAAGAGCGAGGCCAACCTCACGGGGGAGTGGGCCAACCGCATGCTTGGCATGATCGGGGACCTCGGCGTTCCCCTGACGGCTGACGTGGTGGCCCTGGTGACCGGTGCCCCCGAAGACGCCCTCAACCGGGCGCTGACGTGGGTGCACGAACACCACGGGAACGCTGCCGGCTACCTCCTCTCCGGCGGTCTCCGGGACGAAGAACTGACGATGCTGCGCCGGCGGATCCGGGGCCAGCAGTGACCCGCACGGTAGAAGAACACCGCGGGGCAGTGCTTCGGCTGCTGAAAGCCGGGCATGACGCCGCACCGGCGCGCACAAAAACCGTGGACCTCGTGTCGGCGGCGGGAAAAATCCTGGCCGCTGACATCTACGCGCCCGGCAGCCTTCCCCCCTTCGACAATTCCCAAATGGACGGTTATGCCGTCCGCACGGCTGACCTCGCCGCCGCGGGGCGGACCGTTCCGCTGCGCGTCAGCGAACCAATTCCCGCCGGCATCGCAGCACCGGCGCTGGAGCCGGGATCCGCTGCCCCGATCATGACCGGCGCCATGCTGCCCGCCGGAGCCGACGCCGTCGTACCCATTGAACGTGCCGTGCCCGATGCGTTCTACGCAGACCGGGACCGGCCGGGGGCCACCGTGAGCTTCCCCTCCGGAGCCGCGCCGGGAGACTACATCCGGACCGCAGGGAGCGACATCCGGGCCGGTACCGTCGCCTTGCCCGCCGGTACCCGGCTTGGCGCGCTGCAGCTGGGCCTGCTGGCCGCGCTGGGCATCCCCGCCGTGCCGGTCCGGGCACCGTTCCGGGTGCTGCTGCTCAGCACCGGCGACGAAGTGGTCGAACCGGGAGAGGCACTGGCACCGGGACAAATCCACGACGCCAACTCCACGCTGCTCGCCGTCAGCCTGCGGGAAGCCGGCGCCGAGGTGGTTCGTGCCCGCATCCTCGCGGACTCTCCGGACCGCTTCCTCGCCCAGCTCCGCGAAGACCTGGCACGGCATCCGGTGGACCTGGTCCTCACCTCCGGCGGCATCAGCATGGGAGCCTACGAGGTGGTCCGGCTCGCCCTGGCCGCGGAGGGCGTGCAGTTCCTTCCGGTGGCCATGCAGCCCGGCGGGCCCCAGGCGATGGGGGCGGTTGATGGAGTTCCCTTCCTCGGATTTCCGGGTAATCCGGTGAGCTCCGTGGTCTCCTTCGAGGTGTTCCTCCGCCCGGCACTGAGCGCACTGACCGGCCTCCCCGCGCCCCGCCCGGAACTTCCGGCGCTCCTGACCACTGACGCGCACAGCCCGGCCGCCAAACACCAGGTGCGCCGGGGCCGCTACACCGCACCGGCTGAGCCGGAAACGGTGGGCCGGGTGGAACTGATCGGCGGTCCAAGCTCCCATCTGGTCCACGCCATGGCGTCCTCCAACGCCCTGGTGCACATCCCCGCCGGGGTCCAGTCTCTGCCGGCCGGCTCGGAAGTGACAGTATGGCTGTTGAACTAACCGCATTTTCTCAAGGAGCCTTCCCATGACCGGCACCGACGGGCAGCAGCCCGCGCTCACCCACGTCCGCGAAGACGGCTCCGCCCACATGGTGGATGTCTCCGCCAAGACCGAAACCACCCGCGTCGCCACAGCCACGGCCCGGCTGCGGACCACCGCCGAGGTGGTGAAACTGGTGTCCGACGGCGGCCTGCCCAAGGGCGACGCGCTGGCGGTGTCCCGCGTTGCCGGCATCATGGGCGCCAAACAGACCTCCACCCTGATTCCGCTGTGCCACCCGCTGCCGCTGACCAAGGTGACCGTGGACTTTGAACCCGGGGACACCGACGTCGTCATCCTGGCCACCGCCAAGACCAAGGCCCTGACCGGCGTGGAAATGGAAGCGCTGACGGCGGCATCCGTGGCCGCGCTAACGCTGTACGACATGATCAAGGCCGTGGACAAGCACGCGTCGATCACGGACATCCAGGTGATCGCCAAGTCCGGCGGAAAGAGCGGAGACTGGTCCCTGTGAACACCGCCCCCGAAGCGCCGCAGCAGCCGCCGCGCCGCACCGCCGGCGTCCTGATCGCCTCCACGCGGGCCGCCCGCGGCGAATACGAGGACGAATGCGGTCCGCTGGCGTCGGACTGGCTCTATGCCCTGGGCTTCGACGTCGTGCTGGCCGAGGTGGTGTCCGACGGCGACGGCGTGGGCGAATCGCTGCGCCGCATGCTGGCGCTCGAACCGGCGGTGATCCTGACCAGCGGGGGGACCGGCCTGAGCCCGGATGACCACACCCCGGAGCAGACGCTGCCGCTGCTGGAGCGTGAGGTTCCGGGAATCATGGAAGCACTGCGTGCGGACGGCCGGACCAAAACCCCGATGGCTGCCATCAGCCGCGGTTACGCCGGCACGGCCGGCCGGACCTTCATCGTGAACCTTCCCGGATCGCCCGGCGCCGTGGCTGACGGCCTGGCGGTCCTTGAACCGATCATCGGACACATCTGCGGACAACTGGAGGGACACCATGGACACTGAGGCCAACGCCGGCGGCGCGTCCGGCACTTCCGAGGTGGTCAATGCAACGGTCTCGGACCTGCCGCTGAACGCCGAGCACGCGCACGACGCCGCCTGGTCTCCCGAATGCGGGGCGGTGGTGGGATTCAGCGGCATCGTCCGGAACCACGACGGCGGCCGCGGCGTTGCCAGCCTCTCCTACAGCGCCCATCCCTCAGCGGAGCAGGTCATCGCCGAGGTGGCCGCTGAAGTTGCCGCAGCACATGACGGCGTTCGGATCTGGGTGGGGCACCGCACCGGACCGCTGGAGATCGGGGACGCCGCCCTGGTGGCCGCCGTGGGAGCCGCACACCGCGGTGTCGCCTTTGCCGCCTGTTCTGAGCTGGTGGACACCGTCAAGGCACGGGTCCCCATCTGGAAGGAACAGGGATTCAGCGACGGGACGTCCGAATGGGTGGGTGTCAGCGACGCCCCGCAGTGACCGGTAATCTGGGGGTATGACTGAGCAACTCGCCGTGGCGGTCCTCGGAGCCGGCGGCCGCATGGGATCCGAAGCCGTTAAAGCCGTCAAAGCGGCACCGGACCTGAAACTGGTGGCCGCCCTGGGCCGCGGAGATTCCCTGGAGACCCTTGTCTCCGCCGGAGCACAGTACGTGGTGGACCTGACCGTTCCGGACAACACCGAAGCCAACGTCCGTTTCGCCGTCGAGCACGGCATGCACGCCGTCGTCGGCACCACCGGCTGGGACGCGGAGCGGCTGGAGCGCCTCGGGGCCCTGCTCGAAGAGCACCCGGGGACGGCCGTGCTGATTGCTCCGAACTTCGCGCTCGGTTCCGTGCTGGCCTCCGCCTTTGCCGCGAAGGCCGCCCGGTACTTCGAATCGGTGGAGGTCATTGAGCTGCACCATCCGGACAAGATCGACGCACCATCGGGCACCGCCGCCCGCACCGCGCAGCTCATTGCGGAAGCCCGGGAGGAGGCGGGCCTTGCGCCGTCTCCGGACGCCACCACCAAGGAAGTGCCCGGTGCCCGCGGCGCCGACATCGACGGCGTCCGCGTCCATTCCGTGCGGCTGCGCGGACTGGTGGCACACCAGGAAGTGCTGTTTGGCGGCGTGGGCGAGCAGCTGACCATCCGCCATGATTCATTTGACCGGGCTTCCTTCATGCCCGGCGTCCTGCTGGGAGTGCGCGAAGCCGCGGCCCATCCCGGCCTGACCGTCGGACTCGACGGTTACCTAAACCTGAACGACTAAGGAACACGTTGTCATTTTTCACCGGGCTTTTCCGTAACAAGGCCAAAATCGGCGTCCTGCTGATAACCGTGCTGCTGGTGTTCTACATGGTGGTTGTGCTCCAGCGCGGCTGGACCCTCCTGACCACGGACGAGCTCAGCGCCAGGGCCCTCGGCGCTGCATACCTGGTGCTTCCCATCGTGGGCGCCTGGGCGCTGATCCGGGAACTGCAGTTTGGCGGGCGGACCGAGAAGATGGCCCACATCCTCGCCGACGAGGGCGGCCTGCCGGTGGACAATCTGCCCCGCACGCCAGCCGGCCGGATCATCCGGGAAGCGGCCGACGCCGAATTTCCCAAGTACCAGGCCGAGGTTGAGGCTGAACCACAGTCCTGGCGGGCCTGGTTCCGGCTTTCCTGCGCCTACGACGCCGCGGGGGACCGCAAACGCGCCCGCGCTGCCATGCGCCGGGCGGGCAAGCTCTACTCCTCCTAGCGGGTGAAATCGACCGTTTTGGGACTTTCCTGCCATTGCGGAACGGTCGAAAAGTCCCAAAACGGCAGCAGAATCCCAAAACGCAGGAAAACAGCTGATCCCGCTTCTGCCGCTATTTCCCGCTGAGCGACCCGTGCCGCGCCAGCTGCGATGCGCCGTGCGTGACCATTTCCAGCGGACCGCGTGAACCGAACCGGGTGAAGGCAATGCCGACGGCGGCGGCCAGCACCGCCGAGATCCAGAACAGCCAGGCCGGATCCGGCGGCACCGGCTGGGCATCCGTGACGGACATGACCCATACATGGACGCTGTAGAGGGTCAGCGTCATGGCGCCGGCGGCCGACAGTGGCAGCAGCAGGTTTGGCTGCGCCCTCGTCAGCAGCAGGCAGACTCCGACGACGGCGGCTGCGGTCCCGGCCGTATGCAGCAGATCCAGCGGGGTGCCGGAATGCGGCCCGCTGACCGCCATCCACCACCAGGACCCGGTCTGCTCGACACCGGCAAGATTGACCTCCATCATCCGGGCCAGGGGCCAGATGCGCCCGGAATTCGTTTCCAGCAGGGCCTCAAAACCGCCGCGGTCCACCAGAAGGTAGTAGCTCAGGAACTTCGCTCCCGCTGCTGCCGCGATCCCGCCGGCAACCAGCCCCACCTGCACCGGCAGCTCGGAAAGCCTAAGCCGCCCAATCAGCAAGCCGATCAACAGGTAGCTCAACCATTGCGCCACCGGATAGAAACCGGTGAAAAAGACATCCGCGAACAGGGTGCCCGGTTCCAGGAACGCCTCCCAGCTGACGTTCGAGTCAAGCGTCGACGGCTCGACAGCGGAGGAAAGCCACGGGCGGATGAGATAGGCCAGGACGGGGGAGAGCAGCATCCAGGCACCGGCCCAGACCGCGAGCCGGCGCAGAGGCATGCCCACGAAGGGCAGGGCCAGCAGGAAGAGGATGCCGTAGTGGAACAGGATGATGGCGATGGACGTCTCCAGTCCGCCAAGCGTCAGGCCCACCAGGGCGATGATCAGCGCCCGCACCGCGATCCCACGGCGGTCCGCCGACAGTGCCCGGCCGGACCGCGGCTGGCTTCCGCCGGTGAGCAGTGCGAGGCCGATCCCCGCCACCACCGCGAAAAGGGCAGAGGAACGTCCCGAAAACACCAGTGCCGTCCAGGTGGCGTCTCCGGTTTGCTCGTCATACAGGGGAAAGATGTGGGTTGCCATCATGCCCAGAAGGGCCAGGCCCCGGGCCGCATCGATGCCCGTAAGCCGCCGTCCGATCATGAACCGATCGTCTCACAGCACACGGGGAAGGTGCTTCGCGGCCTTCCATGCCCGCCGTGAAGCATCCCTGTTGTTCCAACGGCACGGGGAGCAGGTAACGTTTTATCCATGGCTGACTCTGATATTCGTGCACTCCCGTTTGGAACCCTCGTTACCGCCATGGTGACACCGTTCACCGAGGACGGAGCCGTGGACTTTGACGCCACGGCAAAACTCGCCAATAAGCTCGTCGAAGACGGCTGCGACGGGCTGGTGGTGTCCGGAACCACGGGAGAAACCTCCACGCTTGAGGACAGCGAAAAGGAAGACCTGTTCCGCGTAGTCGCGGAAACCGTGGGCGGCCGCGCCAAGGTCATTGCCGGCACGGGAACCAACCACACCTCCCACTCGGTGGAAATGGCCCGCCGGGCGCTGCGCGCCGGTGCCGATGCGCAGCTGGTCGTGACGCCGTATTACAACAAGCCGACCCAGGCCGGCGTCGTCGCGCACTTCGAAGCCGTTGCCGCCGCCACCGACCTGCCGATCATGGTTTATGACATTCCCGGCCGTGCTGGCATTGCCATCTCCACTGACACCATGGTCCGACTTGCCAACATTCCCGCCGTCATGGCCCTGAAGGACGCCAAGGCCGACTTCGCAGCCGTCACCCGGGTGATCGCCAACACCACCCTCGACGTTTACGCCGGCGACGACGGATTGACGCTGCCGTGGATGGCAGCCGGAGCGGTTGGCGTCGTCAGCGTTTCGGCCCACGTGGCCACCGCGCAGTTCCGCGCACTGGTCGATGCCGCAGCTGCCGGCGACTTCGCCACGGCCCGCCGCATCCACTTCGAACTGGACCCCGTGGTCCGGGCCGTCATGACCCACATCCCCGGAGCCGTTTCCGCCAAGCAGATCCTGAAGCTGCAGGGGACCATCCCCAACGCGGGTGTCCGGCTGCCGCTGGTGGCGCCCGACGCCGTCGAAATGGAAACCGTGCTGACGGACCTGGCCGAAGCGGGCTGGGACTTCTCCCGGGACTTCGCGGAAGGCAAGGCGTAACCAACCATGACTGACACCGCAGTGACCACGATCAGCACCCCGCCGGCCCTGGAAGAGGGCACGCTGAGGATTGTTCCCCTGGGCGGGCTCGGCGAAATCGGCCGGAACATGGCCGTGTTCGAGATCAACGGCAAGCTGCTCATCGTGGACTGCGGTGTCCTGTTCCCGGAGGAAACCCAGCCGGGCGTGGACCTGATCCTGCCTGACTTCTCCTACATCGAAGACCGGCTCGACGACGTCGTGGGCGTCGTGCTGACCCACGGCCACGAGGACCACATCGGCGCGGTCCCGTACCTGCTGCGCCTGAAGAACGACATTCCCCTGATCGGCTCCCAGCTGACGCTGGCCCTGATCGAAGCGAAGCTGCAGGAACACCGGCTCAAGCCGTTCACCTTCACGGTCACCGAAGGACAGGTCGAACAGTTCGGGCCCTTCGAATGTGAGTTCGTTGCGGTCAACCACTCCATTCCGGACGCGCTGGCCGTGTTCATCAGGACCGCCGGCGGCACCGTGCTGCACACCGGCGACTTCAAGATGGACCAGCTGCCCCTGGACGGGCGCATCACCGACCTCCGCGCCTTCGCCCGGCTCGGCGAAGAGGGCGTGGACCTGTACATGGCCGACTCCACCAACGCCGACGTCCCCGGCTTCACCACGGCGGAGCGGGAAATCGGCCCGGTGCTGGAAGCCCTGTTCGGAAAAGTCCGGAAGCGCATCATCGTCGCTTCCTTCTCCTCCCACATTCACCGCGTGCAGCAGGTGCTGGACGCCGCCGCGGCGCATAACCGCAAGGTGTGCTTTGTCGGGCGGTCGATGGTGCGCAACATGGCCATTGCCGAGAAGCTGGGATACCTCAATGTTCCGGACGGCATCCTGGTGGACCTGAAAAACGTGGACGACATGCCCGATGACCAGCTGGTGCTGATGTCCACCGGGTCCCAGGGCGAGCCCATGGCCGCACTGTCGCGCATGGCCAACGGCGACCACCGGATCCGCATCGGGCGCGGCGACACCGTGATCCTGGCGTCGTCCCTGATTCCGGGCAACGAAAATGCCGTCTTCCGGGTGATCAACGGGCTGATGAAGCTCGGAGCGGACGTGGTCCACAAGGGCAACGCCAAGATCCATGTCTCGGGCCACGCCTCGGCGGGGGAGCTGCTCTACACCTACAACATCCTGCAGCCGAAAAACGCGATGCCGGTGCATGGTGAAACCCGGCACCTCATCGCCAACGGCAAGCTGGCCGAAGCCACCGGTGTCCCCGCGCAGAATGTCATCCTGGCCGATGACGGCACCGTGGTGGACCTGCGCGACGGCAAGGCGCGTGTGGTGGGCGCCGTGGAGTGCGGCTTCGTGTACGTGGACGGGTCCAGCGTTGGGGAAATCACCGACACCGACCTCAAGGACCGGGTGATCCTCGGCGAAGAGGGCTTCATCTCGGTCATCACCGTGGTCAACCGCAGCACCGGCACGATCGTCTCCGGCCCGGAAATCCACGCCCGCGGCGTTGCCGAGGACGACGCCGTCTTCGACGAGATCAAGCCCAAGATCAGCAAGGCCCTGGAGGAAGCGGTCACCTCCAACAAGGACCACACCACCTATCAGCTCCAGCAGGTGGTCCGCCGGGTGCTTGGCACCTGGGTTAACCGGCGCCTGCGCCGCCGGCCCATGATCGTTCCGGTGGTCCTGGAAGCATAGGCCGGACTCCGGAACGGAGCACGGCACAACTGCAGGCCGCCCCTGACAGTGCAGGTGCCCGGCGCCGGGGCGGGCCGCGTAAATCCGCGGCTTGCCCGGACTCATCGGGTACCGTGGAGCCTATGGCCACTCGTACTTCCCCTGCCGCACGCGGCGCTGCTTCCGGCCGTAGCACCAGCCGGAACACCGGGGGCACCCCAGGAAAATCCTCCGGAAAAACCCAGCCGCGGGGCAAAGCCACCGGGCGCGCGGGTTCCGCCAAGGCACAGGCCGACGCCGAGCAGGTGCCGCTGCCGCTGCGGGCGGTCCAGGGTGCGTGGATGGGGATGGCCAGGCTGGCCGGAGCCGGTGTCCGCAAGCTGGGCGCCGACGTCGTTCCCGACCGCGAGGTCCGCCGCGACGGAACCGGTTTTTTCCTCATTCTCACCGCACTGGCCGTGGCCACGGTCGAGTGGTGGGCACTGCGGGGACCGGTGGCGGACATCATCCATGCCGGTGCCGCCGGCACCTTTGGCTGGATGGCCGTCGTCGTGCCGTTCATGCTCCTCACCGGATCCGTCCGCCTCTTCCGCTATCCCGAACGCCACCACGCCAACAGCCGCATCAGCATTGGCCTGGTCCTGGTGCTTTTCGCCGGGTCCGGCATCACGCACATCGTGGGCGGTTCTCCCGCACTGTCGGACGGGTTCGACCGGCTGTGGGCGTCCGGCGGGATCGTGGGCTTCCTGGTGGCCGGACCGCTGTCCGCGGCGCTGACCACCTGGCCGGTGGCCATCCTGCTGGGCTTCCTGATTTTTGTGGGCCTGCTGATCATCACGGCCACACCCTTCCGGCACATCCCGATGCGCCTGCGCGGCCTCTATGAACACCTCATGGGCCAGGACCTTGCGCCGGATGATCCCGAGGCGCACGACCAGAGCTACCTGTACGAGCGCGACCAGCGGCCGGCCAAAGCACCGAAACCGCCGAAAAAGAAGTCGCGCATGTTCGGCCGCAACTCCGACGCCGAGGAAGACCCGGCACCCGGGGGCTTCGCCGGCGACGAAGCCTTTGAACGCGCCGTGCTCGCGGACGAAGACGAAGAGGCCATTGCCGAAGCCGCTGCCGAACCGGCCATTCCGCCGGGCGTGCGCCGGCCCACCCGGTCCGAACTGGCCACCCAGAAGATCCGCCGCGACCAGGGCCTCCCGGCCGGCGGGTTCGACGGCGCCGAGCCGCCCACCGAAGCCATCAGTATGGTTCCGGAAGCCGCCGCCGGCCTGTCCGCATCGGATGCCATGCCGCCGGCCGGACTTCCCGCGGCGCCCGCGGTGCCGCCGGTTCCGGCCCGCACGGTCCGGAACCTCACTCCGGCCACGCCCATTCCGCAGCGCACCGAGCAGCTCCAGCTTTCCGGCGACGTCACGTACACGCTTCCGCCGTCCGAGTTCCTGCCCGCCGGTCCGCCGGCCAAGGAGCGCTCCGAAGCCAACGACGCCGTCGTCGACGCCCTGACCAACACCTTGGACCAGTTCAAGGTCGAAGCGCACGTCACCGGCTTCAGCCGCGGCCCCACGGTTACCCGCTACGAAATCGAGCTCTCCCCAGGCACCAAGGTGGAGCGCGTCACGGCCCTGTCCAAGAACATTTCCTATGCTGTGGCCTCCTCCGACGTGCGCATCCTTTCGCCCATCCCGGGCAAGAGCGCCATCGGCATCGAAATCCCAAACGCGGACAAGGAAGTTGTCGCCCTGGGCGACGTGCTCCGGTCCAATGCCGCCCGCAAGACCGAACATCCCATGGTGATGGGCGTGGGCAAGGACGTGGAGGGCGGCTTCGTGGTGGCCAACCTGGCCAAGATGCCCCACCTCCTCGTCGCCGGCGCCACCGGCGCGGGTAAGTCCTCCTTCGTGAACTCCATGATCACCTCCATCCTGATGCGCTCGACACCGGACGAGGTGCGGATGGTCATGGTGGACCCCAAGCGCGTGGAACTGACCGCGTACGAGGGCGTCCCGCACCTGATCACTCCGATCATCACCAATCCAAAGAAGGCCGCCGAAGCGCTGCAGTGGGTGGTCCGGGAAATGGACACCCGCTACGACGACCTGGCCAACTTCGGCTTCAAGCACATCGACGACTTCAACAAGGCCGTCAAACTGGGCAAGGTCATCCCACCGGCCGGCTCCAAGCGCGTTGTCCGCGCCTACCCGTACCTGCTGGTGATCGTCGACGAGCTCGCGGACCTGATGATGGTTGCCCCGCGCGACGTCGAAGACTCCATTGTCCGCATCACCCAGCTCGCCCGCGCCGCCGGCATCCACCTGGTGCTGGCCACGCAGCGCCCATCGGTCGACGTCGTGACCGGCCTGATCAAGGCCAATGTACCCTCGCGCATGGCCTTCGCGACGTCGTCGGTCACCGACTCCCGCGTGGTCCTGGACCAGCCCGGCGCCGAAAAACTGCTCGGCCAGGGTGATGCCCTGTTCCTGCCCATGGGCGCCAACAAACCCATCCGCGTCCAGGGCGCCTGGGTCACCGAGTCCGAAATCCACCGCGTGGTGGAACACGTCAAGGGCCAGCTGGGCGCCGTCTACCGCGACGACGTCACGGTCACCGCGCCCAAGAAGCAGATCGAAGACGACATTGGAGACGACATGGACCTGCTGCTGCAGGCCACCGAACTGGTGGTCACCACCCAGTTCGGTTCCACGTCCATGCTCCAGCGCAAGCTGCGTGTCGGTTTCGCCAAGGCCGGCCGCCTGATGGACCTGCTGGAATCCCGTGGCGTCGTGGGACCGTCCGAAGGCTCGAAGGCCCGGGACGTCATGGTCAAGCCCGATGACCTGGCCGCCACCCTGGCCGCGATCAGCGGGGGAGAAGCCGCCGGCGGTCCCGGTGCCGCCGAGACAGCGGCGCTGGCGGACAATGCCAACGTCAACCATGGTTTTGAGCCGGAGGGCCCCGTAGACCTCGTGGCGCAGGACCTGGAAAGCCGCAAGCAGGCCACCGAGTATTACGACGGCGATGCCGAAGGCGACGAGGACGGTTCCGAGGACGCTTGGAATCTAACCGGACGCTGAATCCCGCTAGGCTGGAACAGTGAGCAACTCTACTTCCGGGAATGTCCCCGTCCTGAACATCGCCAACGTGCTGACGGTCATCAGGATCCTGATGGTTCCCCTGTTTATCTGGCTGCTCCTGTCCGACGACGGGCGGGACGGGATGTACCGCTGGCTTGCGGTGGCAACCTTTGCGGTGGCCATTTACACCGACAAGCTCGACGGCGACCTGGCCCGCAGCCGCGGCCTCATCACCGACTTCGGCAAGATCGCCGATCCCATTGCGGACAAACTGCTGATCGGCTCGGCCCTAGTGATGCTGTCCGCGCTGGGCGAGCTGTGGTGGTGGGTGACCATCGTGATTCTGGTCCGGGAAATCGGCATTACCGTTCTCCGGTTTGTGGTGATCCGCTACGGCGTCATGGCCGCATCGCGGGGCGGCAAGCTCAAGACCGTCGTCCAGACCCTGGCCATCTTCCTCCTGCTCCTGCCGCTGACCACATGGCTGGGAGCGTGGGCCTGGTGGATTGGCGCCGTCGTCATGGCCGCCGCCGTCGTCATCACCGTGGTGACCGGCGTCGACTACATCATCCAGGCCGTCAAGCTGCGCCGCACCTCCCTGCAGAACCCGGGTAAGCCGTGACGGTGCCCGGCACCGCCGATGCGGCGGCAGTGGTTTCAGCGGCAGCCGCGGCGGGCCTGACGGTTGCCACCGCGGAGTCCCTGACGGCCGGGCTGGTGGCTGCCGGTCTTGGTGCAGTTCCCGGGGCGTCCGCGGTGCTGCTGGGCGGGGTGGTCGCCTACGCCAACAATGTGAAGAAAAAAGTCCTCGGGGTCGACGGCGCACTGCTGGCCAGCGCGGGATCAGTCGACGCCGAGGTGGCCCGGCAGATGGCCGCCGGTGCGCGGCGGGTTCTCGGAGCGGACATTGGGGTGGCGACCACGGGCGCGGCCGGTCCCGAACCCCACGACGGCAAGCCTGTGGGCTGCGTGTTTATTGCCGTGGCGGCCCCGGATCAAACCGTGGTGCGGGAATTTTCCTTTTCAGGGGACCGGGCAGCCATCCGCGGGCAGGCCTGCAACGAAGCACTGATACTGCTTGCCGGGGTCCTTGCGGACCGGCCCTAAACGGGCATCCGGAAAGCATGTGCAGTGCCGGGAACAAAATCCGGTGGTGCTCAGTTGTTAGTATCAGGAACCGCCAAGGTTTCCGGACTACGATCTTTAGATAGCTGCGGTGAAGCCGCAGCCGGACCACATAAGGAGCAGGACGATACAGATGGTTAAGCAACCCGTATCCGTGAACGGCGTTATTCGCTGGCGGGATGTAGGGTTGGCGGAAGATGCACGCCGGGAGCCAAAGGAGCGCAAAATGGTTGTTCTTCGTCATGAAATTGGCGACGTACTGCGCGATGTCCGTCAGCGTCAGGGCCGCACCCTGCGCGAGGTATCGCACAGCGCACGCGTTTCACTTGGTTACCTCAGCGAGGTCGAACGGGGTCAGAAGGAAGCCTCGTCGGAGCTTCTTTCCTCGATCTGCACCGCGCTGGACGTGCCCCTGTCTCTGATGCTTCGTGAGGTCAGCGACCGGGTGGCGAATGCCGAAGGCATCGCCATACCCGACACAGTTCCCTCGGAATTCTCGCGCGAGTTTGCCCGCGAATTTCCGGAGGACATGGCCCGGGATCTGGCCCGCACACCGTAGACCTACATCGGCTATGCCGCGCCTTCAGGGGCGGCATGCCTCCGCATGATAAGCACTAAAAGAAAGACCCCGCCCATCCGGCGGGGTCTTTTTTATGCCTGCGAAACCTGGGCAGCTGTACCCGCTGATCCATTGGTGCAGGGCAGCCAGCGGATGGACGGGATCCGGCGGTCAGCGTTCGCGTGCGTAGGACTCATTTAGTTTGGTCAGGAGGGAACCCAGCTGCACCAGTTCATCGTCCTGCCAATGCTGGAGGAGGGTTCGGAAGAGGTCCTTCCGGGCGGACTGCGTCCGGGTCAGGGCCTGTGCGCCGGCCGGGGTCAGCGAGATGGTCTGCGCACGTCCGTCCTGGGGATCAGCGTGCTTCTGCACCAGTCCAAGGCTCTCGAGCATCACAATCTGCCGGCTGACGGATGGCTTGCCGATGCCGATGCTCGCCGCAATGTCCGTCAGGCGCATGGCCTCCTGCTGCTGCAGGAGCAGCAGCAGTCCGTAAGCTGCCGGCTCCATGTCCGGGTGCACCTCGCGGGCCACCTTGTGCGAGTTGGACCGGGCACGCCGCCACAGCACTGACAGCTCATGTTCCAGCGTCTCGATGGCTTCTTCGTGCTGGGGCGGGGAGGATACCGGCTCGGTCATGGTTCCATTCTAGGGTTGTTGTGCACACGGCATGCAGACGCAGGCTCCGGCGACGGGGCCCGGAGTCTGTACCGAATGCCGGAGGGCCGAAAAACCCCATACCGTTGCCGCCTGTGCGTCCGTGAGAAGATTAAGCGATGCGACTTAGTGATTCCTGGCGGCTCATGGACGAGGAATTCGGTCCGGCATACTCCCGTGTGCTGGCGTCCGATCTGGTGCTGGGCTCTCTCGGGGGCAAAACGGCAACCGAGGCGCTCAGCGGCGGCATTGAACCCAAAGCCGTGTGGCTGGCGGTGTGCGACATCCAGGATGTACCGCCGGAACGTCGCCTTGGCCGCGACATAGCACCCAAAAAATAGTGCTCCGCAGGACAGGAAAAGCGGACACGCCGAAGCGTTGATTCGAATATCTGTTCGGGTGCCGATATGCTCCTACACAAGGGCTAATCGACCGCGAAACAATCCCCGATATCCCCACGGCAGTCCGCTCCGCTGTTTTGTCAGTGCCGCCGCATATGGTCGTAGGTGAGCAGGAAACCCGGCCTTCGGGCCATGTAAAACTCCAACAACCGAGGTGAAGAATGGCAGCAGCAGTCGACCGCGCAAAGGCTCTTGAAGCAGCGCTGGCCCAGATCGATAAGCAGTACGGCAAGGGCTCGATCATGCGGCTCGGAGACGAGGTCCGCGCTCCGGCAGAGACCATCTCCACCAGTTCCATCGCCCTTGACCTCGCACTCGGCATCGGCGGGCTTCCCCGCGGCCGCGTCGTGGAGATCTACGGTCCCGAGTCCTCGGGTAAGACCACCCTGGCGCTGCATGTTGTCGCCAATGCCCAGAAGAACGGCGGCATCGCCGCGTTCATTGACGCCGAGCATGCCCTCGATCCGGTTTATGCAGCCCGCCTGGGCGTGGACACGGACTCGCTGCTGGTGTCCCAGCCGGACACCGGTGAGCAGGCACTGGAAATCATGGACATGCTGATTGGGTCCGGTTCGGTTGACGTAGTGGTCATCGACTCCGTGGCAGCCCTGGTTCCGCGGGCCGAAATCGAAGGCGACATGGGCGACAGCCACGTGGGCCTCCAAGCGCGGCTCATGAGCCAGGCGCTCCGTAAGATCGCCGGACGACTGAGCCATACCAACACCACCGCCATCTTCATCAATCAGCTTCGCGAGAAGATCGGCGTGATGTTCGGAAGCCCGGAAACCACCACGGGCGGAAAGGCGCTGAAGTTCTACGCCTCCGTCCGCATCGACGTTCGCCGCATTGAAACGCTCAAGGAAGGTACGGTGCCTGTCGGTAACCGCACCCGTGCCAAGATCGTCAAGAACAAGATGGCGCCGCCGTTCAAGCAGGCCGAGTTCGACATCATCTACGGCACCGGCATCTCCCGCGAGGGCGGGCTGATCGACATGGGCGTGGAGCACGGCTTCGTCAAGAAGTCCGGTGCATGGTTCACCTATGACGGTGACCAGCTGGGCCAGGGTAAGGAAAACGCCCGGAAGTTCCTGCGGGACAATCCCGAGCTGACGGATGAACTGGAACGCCGTCTTCGGGAGAAGCTCGGTATCGACGGCCCCAAGGAAGAAGCTCCGGCTGAGCCGAAGCTGAAGGCCGTTCCGAAGGGCTCCTAGGCATTATGGATACGCAGGGTGACGGGTTTTCCGGACCTGAAGGAACGTCCGGAAAACCCGCCGCTGCACGGGCCCGCGAGGCGGACCCCTATGCCGCCGCACGTAACATCGTGCTCCGGCAGCTCACCAATTCGCCTAAAAGCCGCCACCAACTGGCGGTAAAGCTGGCGGAGAAGGACATTCCCGACGAGGTTGTGCAGGCAGTCCTGGACCGCTTCGAAGAAGTGCAGCTGATTGACGACGAGGATTTTGCCCGCAGATGGGTGGCCAGCCGATCCCAGTCCAAGTCCCTTGCCCGCGGCGCCCTGCGGCGTGAACTGGCTGACAAGGGGATTGGCGGAGAGCTGGCTGAAGAGGCCCTCGAGCAGGTCAGCGACGAAGATGAACTGGCAGCGGCACGGGCCCTGGCCCAGCGAAAACTGCAGTCCTCGGTGGACCTCTCTGACCGAAGTGCGCGCGACAAACAGGCCCGGAGGCTGGTCTCCATGCTCGCCCGCAAGGGCTACCCGCCGTCGCTGGGCTACCGCGTGGTCAACGAGCTTATTGGTGACCAGCTCGACCAGCAGCCCGACGACGCCTGGTAAGGACCCGTAGGGTTATTCCGGCGCGTGCCGTAGGCTAAACCCCGATGTTGACTATGTTGCTGTCGGGGAAGAAGTTAAGCCTCGTTTCCCTTGGATCCGTGATGCTGACCGGAGTGCTTACTGCCGCGGTCCTCACTGCCGTGCCCGCCGCCGCCACCGGCTTTCCCTCGTGGGAAGAGGTGGAGCAGGCCAAGCAAAGCGTTCAGGCCAAGGAAGAACAGGCAGCCGGGATCGAGGCGCTCCTGGGCCAGCTGTCCGCAGATGCCGGGCAGCTCGGGAACACCGCGGTTGCGGCATCCGCGGATCATGAGCGGGCAGCCGCTGAAGCGGAATCCGCCAAGCGTGCCCTCGACGTCCTCTCCGCCCGGCGGGCCGAAGCCGCGGCATCAGCACAGGAACTCTCGGAACAGATGGGAGCGCTGGCCGCGCAGACCTACAAGACCGGGGGCATGGACTCGGGCATGTTGATGCTCCTTGACGCGGACGCGGCAGTCGGCGCCATGGAACGGCTCACCACGCTCCAGGGTCTCAGCAGCCGCACCGGCAACCTCCAAACCGAAGCAGCGGCTGCGGCAAACGTCCTGCGCAGTCTCGAAGACAGTGAATCGGCGGCTGCGGAAGTGCGGGACAAAGCCGCAGCGAAGTCGCTGCAGTTGGCCCGCGACGCCGAGTCCGCGGCAGCCGCCGCTGACGCCGCCGTACGGGAGCAGCAGGAACACAGTGCTGTCCTGCTGGCCCAGCTGGCCGACCTGCGGGACAGCAGTGTCCAGCTGGAAGAGGAAAGATTGAGGGGCCTGCAGGCCGAAGCGGACTACCGTGCACAGCAGGAGGCGCGGGAGGCTGAAGAGGCGGCACGTGAAGCCGACCGGCGGAAGGAACAGGAAGCCGAAGACCGCCCCAGCCTCATCCCGCCGGTGATTAATCCCACACCAGCTCCGCAGATCCCACTGCCCAAACCTGCACCTCCGGCCCCACAGCCCGCTCCTGTCCCACCAGCACCAAAGCCTTCCCCAACCCCTGCGCCTGGTCCCGTCGACGATCCGGCAGCCGCGCAGGCCTATGCCGCCGGCCGCCTGGGCGCCTTTGGCTGGGGATCCGAGCAGCAGCGCTGTCTGGTCAATCTGTGGCAGCGCGAGTCGGGCTGGCGCACCAGTGCGAACAACCCCTACAGCGGCGCCTACGGCATCCCGCAGTCCCTGCCCGGCGACAAGATGGCCACTGCCGGCGCGGATTGGCGGACCAACTACCGGACCCAGATTGAGTGGGGACTGGGATACATCTCCGCGCGCTACGGCAGCCCCTGCGCAGCCTGGCAGCACTCGGAAGACAAGAACTGGTACTAACAGGGGCGGGCCATTAAAGCCTGCTGCAACACTGCTGTCAATCAGATCGTTATGAAGTCGAGACCGTGGCCAAGATTCAGTCGGTAGGGTCTCGGTCCTATGACTTCCTCCCACAAGAACGCCCCCGGGCGACGCGAAATTACTCAGGACCGACGGCGCTCCCGCCGTACCCGCCAGCTCCGCGTCGGGGCGGTGGCTGTTGCCGGAGCTCTGGCATTCTTCGGTGTGGCCGGAGCGTCCGCGCAGAATGACCAGCTGCGCGCCGGCTTCGTCAGCCTGACCTCGCCGATATCGAGCGTAAAGCCCGACGGCGCCTCCGCCGGGGCTTCTGCGCCCTCAACGACTGAGACAGTCGAAGTGGAAAGCGCAGGCGATACGGACGCAGAAGCCGCTGAGGCCAAGGCGGCCGAAGAAGCCCGGAAGGCGGACGAAAGCCGGACAGCAGAAGAAGCCCGGGCTGCCGAGGCCGCAGCGGCTGAAGAGGCACGGGCCGCGGAAGAGGCCGCCACGAAAGCTGCCGCCGACGAGCAGGCCCGCGTGGCTGCCGAACAGGCTGCGGCACAGGCCGCAGCGGACGCCGCTGCGGCGCGTGCCGCTGAGGAAGCTGCCGCCGCCGAGGCTGCCGCAGCAGCAGTTCCCATGGATGATCCTGCCGGAGCCAAGGCTTACGCCGCATCGGCCCTGGCCGGCCATGGGTGGGCCGCTTCGGAAATGACCTGCCTGACCACGCTCTGGGAGAAGGAGTCCAACTGGATGACCAGCGCCACCAATGCCAGCAGCGGCGCCTACGGAATTGTCCAGTCCCTCCCGGCCGAAAAAATGGCATCCGCCGGCTCGGATTATCTGACCAGTTACAAGACCCAGATCAACTGGGGTCTGGGGTACATCGAGTCCCGGTACGGAAGCCCGTGCGGTGCACTGAACTTCCATTACGCCAACAACTGGTACTAACCAGCTCAGGGTGACCATGGGCCGCCGCGGCTTTCCCGCGGCCCGGGCACTCAGCTCAGCACCGAACGAAGGGCGGGGCCCGCCGGATTATTCCGGCGGGCCCCGCCCTCCGTTATCTGCACCCCCTGCGGGATGCCTCTTGTAATAATGTGCGTCACACACCATAGTGTTACCCATGGACGAGGATCTCTTGGGAGGACATCTGCAGGAGCTGCGCCGCGGAACAGTGGTGCTGGCCTGCCTGTCCATCCTCAAACGCCCGGGCTACGGCTACGGACTCCTGGAAGCCCTGAATCAGGCGGGATTTGCCGTGGAAGCCAACACCCTCTATCCGCTGCTGCGCCGCTTGGAGAAACAGGGCCTGCTGACCAGTTCCTGGAACACAGAGGAGGCCCGGCCCCGGAAGTTCTACACCACCAGCCGGCCGGGCGGGGAAATGCTGACCCTTTTGCTTCGGGACTGGGACGACCTGCACACCTCCATCCGCCGGCTCAATGAAGGACTCAACGAAGGAACAGGATCATGAGCACCCTTACTGACCGCTACGTCTCCGCCGCTCTGAAATTCCTTCCCGAGCAGCAGCGCGGCGACATTGACCGGGAGCTGCGCGCCTCCATCACCGACGGCATCGATGCCCGGATCGAGGCGGGTGAACCACCCGCCGACGCCGAGAACGCCGTGCTGACGGAGCTCGGTGACCCCCAGCGGCTGGCCGCCCGCTACGCCGACCGCCCGCTGTATCTGATCGGTCCCGAGCTCTTCCTGGACTGGTGGCGGGTGCAGAAGATCCTGCTGCTGATCGTCGTGCCGCTGGCCTTTGTGGCCACGACCGTCATCCGGATGGCGGCCGACCCGGAAAACCCGGCCGCTGCGTTCGGCGCGGCTCTCAGCGCGTCGCTTGCGTCACTGGTGCAGGTCAGTTTTTGGGTGACCCTCGTCTTTGCGGTCCTGCAGCGCACCGGCACCCGCCGCAAAGACCTCGGCCTGCGACAGTGGACACCCGCGATGCTGCCGCAGATCCAGCGAAACGGCGGGATTCCGCTGAGCGACACCATCGCCTCGGTCATTGTCCTGGCCTTCTTCATCGGACTCCTGCTCTGGCAGCGGGCCGGTTCGCTGTTCTACTTGGAAGGGGAGCCGGTGCTCGTGCTGCAGGAAGACCTCTGGGATTTCTGGCTGCCGTACATCATTGCGCTGCTGGTGCTCGAAGCCGTATTCGCCGTGGTCCTCCACGTGGCCGGGCGCTGGTCCTATGCCTTTGCCGCCGTGAATGCGGCCCTGGCCCTGTTGTTCATGGTGCCGGTCCTCTGGCTACTGGCAACCGGCCGGGTCTTCGACTGGTCCTTCCTGTCCAACGTCGGGTGGGGAGCGGATACCGCAGGCTGGATCGGGACCGTCACGGCGGCGTCCGTGCTGTTGATCAGCCTGTGGGACGTGGTTGACGGATTCCGGAAGGCCCGGGCGGCCGGCCGGATCACGGCGGAGCCTCAGCGGCAGCACGGGGGCGGACTTGAGAGAACCACTGGCCACGCTCCGCGGCAGGTACCCTAGGAGGGTGAGTTTGACTGTATCCACCCCTGCCCCCGCTGAGCAGCTGCAGGACCCGCGCACCTACCAGGTCCGCACCTTCGGCTGCCAGATGAACGTCCATGATTCGGAGCGCATCTCCGGCCTGCTGGAAGACGCCGGTTACGTGCCCGCCGACGGCGACACAGCCGACGTCGTTGTCTTCAACACCTGCGCGGTGCGGGAGAACGCGGACAACAAGCTGTACGGCAACCTGGGCATGCTGGCCCATGTGAAGGAAACGCGGCCCGGCATGCAGATTGCCGTGGGCGGGTGCCTGGCGCAGAAGGACCGCGACACCATCCAGCGCAAAGCTCCCTGGGTTGATGCCGTCTTCGGCACCCACAACATCGGCTCGCTGCCGGCACTGCTGGAACGGGCGCGCCACAACGACGAGGCCCAGCTCGAAATCCTGGAATCCCTGGACGTTTTCCCGTCCACGCTGCCCACCCGCCGCGACTCCGTCTATGCCGGGTGGGTTTCCATCTCGGTTGGCTGCAACAACACCTGCACGTTCTGCATCGTTCCCTCGCTGCGGGGCAAGGAGCGCGACAGGCGGCCCGGAGACATCCTCGCCGAGATCCAGGCGCTGGTCGACGACGGCGCCATCGAGGTCACGCTGCTGGGGCAGAACGTGAACTCCTACGGCGTGGAATTCGGCGACCGCGGTGCCTTTGCGAAGCTGCTGCGCGCGTGCGGGGACATTGAGGGTCTGGAACGGGTCCGGTTCACCAGCCCCCACCCCGCCGCTTTCACCCAGGACGTCATTGACGCGATGGCCGAGACGCCGAACGTCATGCCCCAGCTGCACATGCCGCTGCAGTCCGGCTCGGATAAGGTCCTCAAGGACATGCGCCGGTCCTACCGTTCCAAGAAGTTCCTGGGCATTCTCGAGAGTGTGCGGGAAGCCATGCCGCAGGCCGCCATCTCCACCGACCTCATTGTCGGGTTTCCGGGGGAGACCGAAGAAGACTTCGCGGCCACGCTGGACGTCGTGGAAAAGTCCCGCTTCGCCACGGCCTTCACCTTCCAGTACTCCAAGCGTCCCGGCACGCCGGCCGCGGACCTGCCGGACCAGCTTCCCAAGGAAGTGGTCCAGGAACGCTTCGAACGGCTGACCGCGCTCCAGGACCGCATCGCCGCCGAGGAGAACGCCAAACAGGTGGGCACCACGGTGGAAGTCATGGTCACCGCCGGCTCCGGCCGCAAATCCGAGGAAACGGGGCGCCTGTCCGGACGTGCCCGGGACCAGCGCCTGGTGCACTTCTCAGTGCCCGACGGCTGCCCCGTCCCGCGTCCGGGTGATCTGGTCACGGTGCCGGTCACCTCGGCGGCGTCGTTCCACCTGGTCTCGGACCCGGCCACCGCCGCCGATTACAGCCTGCGACGCTCACGCGCCGGCGACGCCTGGGACCGTTCGCAGGCCGACTCGTGCGGCGTCCCCTCACCCGCCGCAGCAGGGGGCAAATCCGGGGTGTCCCTGGGCATGCCGACGCTTCCGCCGCGATCCTAGCCCGTCATGGATTCTGTCCTTCCCGGGGGCTCCGCGTCCGGCGACGGCGGCGCGGCCCCTGACATCCACGGTGACCGCCCCGTTATCGCCGTCGTCGGCCCCACCGGTTCGGGCAAATCGGATCTGGGCGTGGCACTGGCCCTGAAGCTCGGCGGCGAGGTGATCAACGCCGATGCCATGCAGTTCTACCGCGGCATGGACATCGGCACCGCCAAAATCAGCGAGGCTGAGCGCCGCGGCGTTCCGCATCATCTGCTGGACATCATGGACGTCACCGAAGAAGCCAGCGTCTCCCGCTTTCAGGAGCAGGCGCGCGGGCTGATCGCCGACATTTCATCGCGCGGCCGCTATCCCATCCTTGTTGGCGGGTCCGGGCTGTATGTTCGGGCGGCCCTTGATGTCCTGGAATTTCCCGGAACCGATCCGGAGCTGCGGGCCGAACTTGAACGCGAACTCGAGTCCGCTGGCCTGGAGTCCCTGCGGCTGAGGCTGCGCGGGGTCGATCCGGTGTCAGCGGACCGGCTGGGCGACGGCCGCCGCGTGGTGCGGGCGCTGGAAGTCCACCGCCTGACCGGACGGCCCTTCAGCTCCTTCATGCCCACCCGTGAGTACTTCCAGCCAGCCATCCAGCTCGGCCTGAGCGTCGAACGCGGCCTGCTGCACGAGAGGCTGGCGGCGCGGGTGGACAGGATGGTAGACCAGGGGCTGCTGGCCGAGGTGGAGGAGCTTGCCGGACGCGGCCTGCGCGAGGGGCGCACGGCCGGCCGGGCCCTGGGCTATTCCCAGTTCCTGCGGGTGCTCGACGGCGAGTCCTCCGTTCCGGAAGCCGTGGAGCAGACAGTAGTGGCAACCCGGCAGTTCGCCAGGCGGCAGCTGACCTGGTTCCGGGCGGATCCGCGGATCACGTGGCTGGAGTGGGACGACCCGGAACTGACCGCCCGGGCCGCCGCCGCTATCCTTGAACAGTGACTACAAGACTCTCCGCCCCCTTGTCCGATTCCGGGTTCTCCGCTTCCGGACTGCCCTCCTCCCTGACAGGTCTTTCCTTCGCCAAAGGCCACGGCACCGGCAATGATTTCGTGCTGATCGCCGATCCGGAGGGAGAGCGGGTGCTGTCTCCCGCCGAGGTGGCCGCCATGTGCGACCGGCACCGCGGCATTGGTGCGGACGGTTTTATCCGCGCCGTGCGGTCGGAGCACCTGCCCGAGGGACGCGCCCTGCTGCAGAGCGATCCCGAAGCCGAGTGGTTCATGGACTACTACAATTCGGACGGCAGCATCTCGGAGATGTGCGGCAACGGTGTCCGGGTGTTTGCCCACTTCCTGCTGACCGAAGGCCTTGCCCGGCTTAAGGAAGGGGAAACACTGGTCATTGGCACCCGCGCCGGGATCAAGACAGTGACCCCGGTGGAAAAGGGCTACGCCGTGGACATGGGTCCGTGGGAGTTCATCCACCCCGACCATGCCGCCGCCAAGGCCATGGACACCGTGGTCAACGCCGACGGGCTGGAGGTTCCACGGCCCGGCCTCTCGGTCAGCATGGGCAACCCTCACACAGTGGTCGCACTGGCCGAACTGTCCGAGCTTGCGGCCACCAACCTGCACGCCGCGCCTTCCGTTCAGCCCGAACCGCAGAACGGCACCAACGTGGAGTTCGTGGTGCCCGCCGATCCGCTGGTGGTGGACGGAGTGGGCCTGCTGACGATGCGCGTGCACGAACGCGGCGTGGGGGAGACCCTTTCCTGTGGAACCGGTGCCTGTGCGGCAGCCGTCGCCACCCGGTTCTGGGCCGGCCGAGACGCTCCGAACGAATGGGCGGTCACGGTGCCCGGCGGCGTCGTCGGCGTCCGCTTCCTGACAGCCGAGGATGGCCGTGAACACGTTGAACTCAGCGGTCCGGCTGCCCTGGTGGCACGCGGCACCTTGCTCTAGGCTTCAGGGCACGAAAAACCGCCTTCCCGGAGGAATAATCAGCCCGGGAAGGCGGTTGGATCAAGCATGGAAAGAAGTTGCTGAAAGTTCCGGCGGTTAACCGTCGCCGAATGTGCGCTCGATTTTGAGGATCCGGAAGGACTTGGCCGTGCTGTGGCGGGAGACGGAGAAGCCGTCACCGAGCTGATCGGACATCCACTTCTGCAGCGAGTCGGCCCCGAGATTCTTTTGGACAACCAGCCAGGCGGTGCCTTCGGGAGCCAGCCGCGGCAGCCACAGCAGCAGCAGGGCATGCAGTTCGTCCTTGCCAATGCGGATGGGCGGGTTGGACCAGATGGTGTCAAAACGGAGGTCCGGATCCACCTCTTCGGGGCGGGACGCCGTCACGTTATCCAGGCCCAGGGCAGCGGCGTTGTCCCGGGTTAGGCTCACACAGCGCTCATTGACGTCCACCGCGTACACCCGGGCGTCCGGGGACTTGAGCGCCATGGTCAGCGCGACCGGACCCCAGCCGCAGCCGATGTCCAGCAAGTTGCCGGTGGGGGAGGGCGCGGGAACCTCGTCCAGCAGGATCACGGTTCCCTTGTCGATCGCGTCGGGGCTGAAAATCCCGCCGGAGGTGACGAGTGTGCGCTCCTGGCCGTCAAGAGTGACGCGAAGCGGCCGGCGGACCTCGGGGCCCGAGGGCTGTGAACTGAAGTAATGGTCTGAACCCATAACAAACCAGAATAGTGGGTCTGTGGCAGGCGGCAGAAACCGGATGGAACGGCGGGAAGATCGCGCCCCCAAATGTCCGTGCACTGACTTACCATGGAGAACACGGCTTATAAGGAGATTATGACGATCAACAATTCCCGTCCTGGCACGTCCGGTTCCGCCCAGCCCAACACGGAGCTGAGCCAGGAGGACATCCAGGGGGTCATTGACAGGATCCTCGCCAAGGAGAGCGCCGCGGAGGCCAAAGCTCCCGGCGGCAACGCCCCGCGCGGCAGGGCGCAGGCCCTGTCGGACGACGTCGGGCACTCATCGCACGACGGCGACCAGGAAGACCTGGCCGAGCGGCACGCGCTTCGGCGCGTGGCCGGCCTGTCCACCGAACTGGAAGACGTTACGGAGGTCGAGTACCGGCAGCTGCGCCTGGAACGCGTGGTGCTGGCAGGCCTGTGGAGCGAAGGAACGGCGGCCGACGCCGAGAACTCACTGCAGGAGCTTGCTGCCCTCGCCGAAACCGCCGGCTCGGAGGTGCTTGACGGCATCATCCAGCGGCGTTTGAAGCCGGACCCGGGAACCTTCCTCGGATCGGGCAAGGCCCAGGAACTCAAGGACATCGTGATGGCCACCGGCGCTGACACGGTCATCGTTGACAGTGAACTGGCTCCCTCGCAGCGCCGCGGCCTGGAAGACATCGTCAAGGTCAAGGTCATCGACCGGACCGCGCTGATCCTGGACATTTTTGCCCAGCACGCCAAGTCCCGCGAGGGCAAGGCCCAAGTGGAGCTGGCACAGCTCGAGTACCTGCTTCCACGCCTGCGCGGCTGGGGCGAATCCATGTCCCGCCAGGCCGGTGGCCAGGTGGGCAGCGCCAGCGCAGGCATGGGCTCGCGCGGTCCCGGTGAAACCAAGATTGAACTGGACCGCCGGAAGATCCGCACGCGCATGGCCAAGCTGCGCCGGGAAATTGCGGGTATGAAACCCGCCCGGGAAACGAAGCGCGCCAACCGGCAGCGCAACGAGGTTCCCTCGGTGGCCATCGCCGGCTACACCAACGCCGGCAAGTCCTCGCTGCTGAACCGGCTCACGGATGCCGGTGTCCTGGTGGAGAACGCATTGTTCGCCACCCTGGACCCCACCATCCGCAAGGCCCAGACCGAAGACGGCATCGGTTACACGCTGGCGGACACCGTCGGGTTTGTCCGGTCGCTTCCCACCCAGCTGGTGGAGGCTTTCCGGTCCACGCTCGAGGAAGTAGCTGACGCGGACCTGATCCTGCACGTGGTGGATGCATCCCACCCGGATCCCGAGGGCCAGATCGCCGCCGTGCGCACGGTCCTGACGGATGTGGACGCCCGCAACATCCCGGAGATCATCGTCCTGAACAAGGCCGACGCCGCTGATCCGTTTGTGCTGGAGCGGCTGCGCCAGAAGGAACGGCGCCACGTTGTGGTGTCCGCCCGGACCGGCCAGGGCATCGACGAGCTGCTCCAGGCCATCTCCGAAGGCATTCCCCGCCCCGGAGTGGACCTGCAGCTGCTGGTGCCCTACGACCGCGGCGACGTTGTCTCCAGGCTGCACAGCTCGGACACGGAAATCCTCTCCGTGGAACACGCCGAGGCGGGAACCCGCCTGCACGTCATGGTCCGCGAGGGCCTGGCAGCTGAACTGGAGCCCTTCGTCACCCATGAGTAAAGACACCACCGGCGAAGTCCTGGATCTGCTGGACACCGCCGTTGCCGGCATGGGCGGCCAAAACCGCCCGGGCCAGCATGAAATGGCCCGCCAAGTTACGCACGCCATCGATGAAGGCCAGCACCTGCTGGTGCAGGCGGGCACCGGTACCGGCAAGTCGCTGGCCTACCTGGTGCCGCTGATCCACCATGCCCTGGACAGCACCAAGCCGACGCTGGTCTCCACCGCCACACTGGCGCTGCAGTCCCAGATCGTGGGCCGGGACCTGCCGCGCCTGCTCAAGACGCTGAAGCCCAAGCTGCCACGCGAGGTGGACGTTGCGTTACTCAAGGGCCGCAGCAACTACGTCTGCCTGCACAAGACGGGCGGGGGATTCCCGGAAGAGGAGGACCCCGCCGACGCCCTGTTTACCCTCGGCGAGGACCGCGCCGTCGGCCACCCCGCTCCCGCCCCCACCTCAGCCATGGGACGCGAAGTGGTGCGGCTGCGCGAATGGGCCGACGAGACCGACAGCGGTGACCGTGACGATCTTGTCCCCGGGGTGAGCGACAAAGCGTGGCGCCAGGTTTCAGTGACCTCCATGGAATGCCTGGGGGCGCAGAAATGCCCGGTGGCAGCGGAGTGCTTCAGCGAACGCGCCCGTGCCCGGGCTGCCGTGGCCGACGTCGTTATTACCAACCATGCGATGCTGGCCATCGCCGCGTTCGAGGGACTGGCCGTGCTGCCGGACTATGACGTGGTGGTCATCGACGAGGCCCACGAGCTGCAGGACCGCGTCACCGGTGCCGTCACCGGCCAGCTCTCCGGAACCGTCATTTCCGCCGCCGTTACTGCGGCACGAAAGCACACCTCGGCCAGCGTCGAGGAACTGGCACAGGCCGGGAGGGCCTTCGACAAGTCCCTGGAAGGCATTCCGTCCGGGCTGCTGGCCAGCGGACTGAACGAAGAACAGGAACAGGCAGTGGGCCGCGTCCGCGAAGCCTGCCGGGTTGCCCTGTCCGATTCCAAGCCCGAGCCCGGAGAAACCGCCGACGGCGGGCGCCAAACCGCACGCTCGCGGCTCCTGGCCGTGCTGGAAATCTGCGAGCGGCTGGTGTCCGCCCCGTCGGCCGGCGAGGTGATCTGGGCTTCACGGCCCAGCTCCTTCTCGCCGTCGGGCGGTTACTCGCCGCCGGACGAGACCGCACCCGCCACCCTCAGCGTCGCACCGCTGTCCGTGGCCGGCAGGCTGCGCGAGGGACTGTTTGACGGCCACACCGTGGTGCTGACGTCGGCGACCCTCGCCATCGGCGCCGAATTCGGCCCGGTGGCCGGCGCACTGGGCCTCCTGGGACCCGGCGCACCGTCCTGGACGGGCACCGACGTCGGCAGCCCCTTCGACTATCCGCGGCAGGGTGTGCTGTATGTGGCCAAGGACCTGCCCAAACCGGAACGGGGCACCTCCCCGGCGCAGCTGGACGAAATCGAAGCGCTCCTGAAGGCCTCGAACGGCGGAGCGCTCGGATTGTTCTCCTCGCGGCGGGCAGCGGAAGACGCGGCGGACGCCATGCGGACCCGGGTGGATTTCCCGATCCTTTGCCAGGGCGAGTCCTCGATGTCCTCGCTCGTTCAGCAGTTTTCCGAGGAACCGGATACCTGCCTGTTCGGCACCATGTCCCTTTGGCAGGGCGTTGACGTGCCCGGCACCGCGTGCCGGCTGGTGCTGATCGACCGGATTCCGTTCCCGCGGCCGGATGATCCACTGATGACCGCCCGGACCCGCGCGGTGGCCAAGGCCGGGGGCAACGGTTTCATGTCGGTCAGCGCAACCCATGCCGCAGTCCGGCTGGCCCAGGGGGCGGGCCGGCTGATCCGGGCTGCCGGTGACCGCGGCGTGGTGGCGGTACTGGATTCCCGGATGGCAACAGCCCGCTATGGCAGCTTCCTGCGGGCAGCGCTGCCGCCCTTCTGGTCCACGACGGACCGGTCCGTGGTCCTGTCGGTCCTGGGCCGCCTGGCGGAGCAGTCTGCCGCGGAGGAGAAAGTCCCGCGGAAGTAGGGCATTGGATACGCGAAAGGGCGGCCGGAAAAACGGCCGCCCTTTCGCGTATCTTGGCCAAACGTGCTGTGGTCTGCGCGCAACCGCTAAAGCGAGCGCATAACTGAAACAACCTTGCCCATAATGACGGCGTGGTCGCCCACGATGGGTTCGTAGCGGGTGTTCTGCGGCAGCAGCCAGGTGTGGCCGTTGCGCTGGCGGAAGGTCTTGACGGTCGCTTCATCATCCAGCAGGGCGGCGACTATGTCACCGTTCTCGGCCGTGGGCTGCCGGCGGACCACCACCCAGTCACCGTCGCAAATCGCGGCGTCCACCATGGAGTCTCCCGAGACGCGGAGCATGAACAGGTCGCCGTGCCCCACCAACTGGCGCGGCAGCGGCATGATGTCCTCAACCACCTGCTCGGCGAGAATCGGTCCGCCCGCGGCGATCCGGCCCACGAGGGGCACCATCGCGGTGTCCACGGAGGTGGAGAGCTCGGTGACCGTGGCCAGCGGCGCAGGGGAGTCCTGGCCGGCAGCGGAGCCGCCCGCCGCGCTGCCCTGGGGCGTGCCGGCCGGTGACTGCGGTACCTGCCCGCTCGCCTCTGCCGGACCGGTGGACGTATCCGCCCCGGATGCCTGCCCGTCGCGCAGCATCAGGGGGATCAGGATTTCCATGGCGCGGGGCCGCTTGGGATCCCGGCGGATATAGCCGAGCTTCTCCAGCTGCATGAGCTGATGGGTCACGCTGGACAAACTTGCCAATCCCACGGTGTCCCCGATTTCCCGCATGGTGGGCGGGTAGCCGTTGGTGCTCACGGACCGCTGGATCATCTCCAGGACAGTCTTCTGCCGCGGAGTAAGGCCTTTCGCGCGCGCACGGGTGCCGGATGCAGCTGGCTGATTGGTGCTGTCTTCGGAAGCAGTCCTGCGGGCCACGTGGGTTCCCTTCGGGTCAGCTGGTCCGGCGGAGCCGGAGCTGTTCGGGCGGATGTCGAGTGCCGGAACAGCTGCGGAAGCCGTGCCAGCGGAAATGTCAGAGGCAGTTGATTCAGTGGTCCCATACGAACCGCTCCAGGAGCCAATGCTCCCGGGTGGCCCGGGGTAACCCGGAAACCTCTCCCTCTTGGACTCAACGCTAGGCGAGCGGAGCAGGCTTTTCAAACATTTGTTCGAGCGAGTCTCGACTTTGTTAGTAGATAGGTGCTAGAAATGACAACAGAAAGTTCGAACACAGTTTCGAAAGTTCATCACCGCACTGTTTGTACTCCTTCGAATACAGCTTCGGACTCACCGCTGCTGCCATCGAACCGGAAAGGTATTTCCATGCCAGCCCACACTCTGCCCCGCCCCGTTTCACCGCTCGCGCCGGCCATCGCGCCGGCCATCGCTCCGGCACCTGCCCCGGTCGACACTTCGGCACCTGCCGCCCGCCTGCATCTCACCCGCCGTGGCCGGCTCGTGTTTATCGGAGTTCCGCTGATGCTCACTGCTGCCGCCGCCCTTACCGTCCTGGGTTTCTTTACCGCACCGGCCGTGGCCTCGAGCGGTGGTCCGGAAGTCACCCGTACCCTCCAGGTGAGCGTGAGCCCCGGTGAATCCCTCTGGGGTCTGGCCGAGGAATTCGCCCCGGAGCGCGACCCGCGGGATGTCGTGGCGGACATCATCGAGCTGAACAATCTGGCGGATGAGCGCGTTCCGGCCGGCGTGCAGCTCTTCATCCCGATTCAGTCCTGACCCAATCCCTCCAATCCTGCACCAGCGGCCCGGCACCAGCGGCCCGGCACCAGCGGCCCGGCGCCAGCCGGCTCCGCACTGGGCGGGCACGCCACGGAGCGGTTGCTGAGCGGTCCCCAGAGCGGTTGCTCAGTTGGCCCTGAGCCCCACGCACAACTCGGGACGTAACAACCCGCCACTGCGGCACGAGGATTCTTCCCGCCCCGCCATCGGGTCTTAAGCTGTACTGGTGACTGAACAGCTGGAAAGACTGAACCGACTTCCCCTGCGCGATGATCTCCGCGGCCTGACGCCCTACGGCGCCCCGCAGCTCGACGTGCCCATCCTGCTCAACGTCAACGAGAACACCCATGGACTGCCCGATGAGGTGCGGAAGGCAATTGTTGCCTCCGTGGAACGGGCAGTAACCGGGCTGAACCGTTACCCCGACCGGGAATTCACCGAACTCCGGGAGCGGCTGGCCGCTTACCTCGGCCACGGACTGGGTACGGACAACATCTGGGCAGGGAACGGCTCCAACGAAGTCCTCCAGCAAATCCTTCAGGCCTTCGGCGGCCCGGGCCGGACAGCCATGAGTTTCCCGCCCACGTACTCCATGTACCCGCTGCTGGCCAGCGGCACCGGCACCCGCTATGTGACCGGGGTGCGCAGCGACGACTTCACTCTCACGGCCGAAGCCGCAGCCGAACAGGTCCGGCAGCAGGCGCCCAACATCATCTTCCTCTGCACGCCCAACAACCCCACCGGCACAGCCCTCGGGCTGGACGTGGTGGAAGCGGTCTATGAGGCCGGCGCCGCATCGCAGGCCATCGTCATCGTGGATGAGGCCTATGCCGAGTTCTTCCATGCCGGAACCCCCAGCGCACTGCAGCTGCTGCCCGGGCGGGAACGCCTGATCGTGTCCCGCACCATGAGCAAGGCCTTCGCGCTTGCCGGGGCCCGCGTGGGCTACCTGGCCGCAGCCCCCGAAGTGACGGACGCACTGCGGCTGGTGCGGCTGCCCTACCACCTGTCCGCCATTACGCAGGCCACCGCCAACGCTGCCCTCGAGCACGCGGATGCGCTGCTCGCCAATGTCGAAGCCATCAAGGTCCAGCGGGACCGCATCGTCGCGGAGCTGCTCACGCTGGGCCTGACCCCGGCGCCGTCGGACGCCAACTTTGTCTTCTTCGGCGGCCTCGAGAATCCCCGCGCCGTGTGGGAGGGCCTGCTGGAAGCCGGAGTGCTCGTGCGCGACGTCGGCATCAGCGGCCACCTGAGGGTTACGGCCGGCACGGAGCCCGAAACCAGCGCGTTCCTGACCCGGCTGCGCGAGCTGTTGGCCGCAGGCGTCCGCTAACGCCCCGCCGGCAGCCACTAAACTGTTAGCAGAGACCCCTTCTTTCAAAGGAACACCATGACCGTGGAGACCACCACCGGCCGCACTGCACGTCTGGAACGGGCTACCAGCGAATCGTCAGTGGTTGTGGAACTGGACCTGGACGGCACCGGCCAGTCCAACATCAGCACCTCGGTGCCGTTCTACGACCACATGCTGACGGCGCTGGCCAAGCACTCCCTGATCGACCTCACCGTCCAGGCCACCGGGGACACCCACATCGATGTCCACCACACAGTGGAGGACATCGCCATCAGCATCGGCGAAGCGCTCAAGACCGCGTTGGGCAACAAGGCGGGCATCCGCCGTTTCGGCGAAGCCACGGTTCCGCTGGACGAGGCGCTGGCCAACGCCGTCGTCGACATCTCCGGCCGCCCCTACCTGGTGCACTCCGGTGAACCCGCGGGCCAGGAGTACCACCTGATCGGCGGGCACTTCACCGGTTCCCTGACCCGGCACGTGTTCGAGGCCATCACGCTCCACGCCCAGATCTGCCTGCACATGCGGGTCCTCGGCGGCCGCGACCCGCACCACATCGTCGAGGCACAGTTCAAGGCGTTCGCCCGGGCGCTGCGCGCTGCCGTCGAGCCGGATCCGCGGGTTGAGGGCATCCCTTCCACGAAGGGAGCGCTGTGAGTTCACGCAACGTCACCGTCCTGGACTACGGGTCGGGCAACATCCGCTCGGCCGTCCGCGCCCTGGAGCACGTGGGCGCCAACGTGACCCTGAGTTCCAAGTCCGACGACGTGCTGAACGCCGACGGCCTGCTGGTGCCCGGGGTCGGGGCATTCGCCGCCGTAATGCAGGGACTCAAGGACGTGGATGCCCTGCGCCTGATCGGCCGCCGTGTTGCGGGCGGACGCCCCGTGATGGGCATCTGCGTGGGGCTTCAGGTGCTCTTCGAAGAGGGCGTCGAGCACGGCGTCCGCACCCCGGGAATGGGGGAGTGGCCCGGCGTTGTCGAGCGGCTTCAGGCGGAGGTTGTTCCGCACATGGGGTGGAACACGGTCCAGCCGCCGGAGGACACCGCGTTGTTCGCCGGCATCGAGGATGAACGGTTCTACTTTGTGCACAGCTACGGCGTGCAGAAGTGGGACTTCGACGTCACCCAGCCCGCCATGCGCGCGCCCCAGGTCACCTGGGCCGACCACGGCGGACGCTTCGTGGCCGCCGTCGAGAACGGGCCGCTGACGGCCACCCAGTTCCACCCGGAAAAGTCCGGTGACGCCGGCGCGGCATTGCTGGAAAACTGGCTGAAGACGCTGGGTTAGAGCCATGTGGAGCCTTATTCTCATGGGCCTGGCGGGACTGCTGATCGGCGGTGCCATCTCCTTCCGAAGCCAGGGCATGTCCAAAATCATCACGGTCAGTTTCTGGGTCCTGGCAGGCATGGCGCTGATCGGCGCATACCTGCTGATCGAGACCTCGTAGCCCACGTCCCGGGCGTTGCGCCCCATCCGGACTGAACACCCACCGAAAGCAGAACCATGTCACTTGTTGAAACGCCCATCCTTGAACTGCTGCCCGCCGTCGACGTCGCGGACGGCCAGGCGGTTCGCCTGGTCCAGGGCGAGGCCGGCAGCGAAACCAGCTACGGCGACCCGCTCGACGCAGCCATGGCCTGGCAGAACGACGGCGCCGCCTGGGTTCACCTGGTGGACCTCGACGCAGCCTTCGGCCGCGGATCCAACCTCCCGCTGCTCAAGCGCGTGGTGGACCAGCTCGATATCAAGGTGGAGCTCTCCGGCGGAATCCGCGACGACGCCTCCCTGGACATGGCGCTGGAGCTGGGCGCCAGCCGGGTGAACCTGGGCACCGCAGCCCTGGAAAACCCGGAATGGACCGCCAGCGCCATCGCCCGCTACGGCGAGGCAATCGCCGTCGGCCTCGACGTCCGCGGCACCACGCTGGCCGCCCGCGGCTGGACCAAGGAAGGTGGAGACCTCTGGGAAGTCCTCGCGCGCCTGGAAGACGCCGGCTGCCCGCGCTACGTGGTCACCGACGTCACCAAAGACGGAACGCTGCGCGGCCCCAACCTGGAGCTGCTGCGCGAGGTCCTGACCCGGACCAACCGTCCCGTCGTGGCCTCCGGGGGCATCTCCTCGCTGGATGACCTGGCCGCGCTGCGCGAGCTCGTTCCCCTCGGCCTGGAAGGCACGATCGTGGGCAAGGCACTCTACGCCGGCGCCTTCACGCTGCCGCAGGCCTTCGACGTCGCCGGGCACCCGGAGCACTAGGACCCATGGCTGAGCGCAACCTCCCGGGCCACATCGCGGCCGCCCTCGCCGGGGCGGGCGGCTCCGCTGATTCAGCGGGGCAGTCCTGGTCCGGCCGGGACCTCTCCGGAGAGGGCAACCCGCTGCACAATTTCGACGCTGACGACGGCGGACCCGACGCCGGCTACCTCGCCGCCCTGGCGGCGCTGGAAGCAGGGACCGGCTCGGAAGCGGAGGTGGTTGCATCGCTGGCGACGGCACGCGTGTTTGTGCCCATCGTGGCCACTCTGGGCGCCGAGGAACAGTCCGGCCACGGACTCACCGCGGACAAGGAAGCCGATATGGCATTGGTCACCCTTACCGCCCCGGACGGCCGGAAGGCGCTGCCCGTCTTCACCTCGGTGCCGGCGCTGCAGCAGTGGCATGCTGAAGCGCGGCCCGTTGCGGTCTACGCCGCCCGCGCGGCGCTCTCCGCCGTCTCCGAAGAAGCGCAGCTGCTGGTGGTGGATCCGGGCGCCGACGTCACCTTTGTCGTGCGCCGCCCCGCCATGTGGGCGCTGGCCCAGCAGCGCACCTGGACGCCGTCGTACGCCGATGAAGAGGTGGCCGCCGCCGTGTCCGCAGCCGTCGACGTCGAACCGGCCGTCACCGGCGTCCAGCTGGCTCCCGGACCGGGAACGGTGACACGCTCGGCACGCGGGACTGTGGTGGCCGGGGGAGGTGCCGGTCCTGAGCTTAGAATGGTTCTTCACCTGGCACCGGGACTGGACGCGCAGGCGGTGCAAGGCATCGCCGGACTGCTGCAGCAACGGCTCGCTGCCGATCCGTTATTCGTTGAGCGCGTGGATTCCCTGGAACTCAAAATCACGCGCTGACCTTGTTGGGCGGGGGACCGCCGAAAGTGAAGTGCCGTGAATTTTTCCGCCTACGGGGAGCTGCTCCGCGTCGCCCCCATCCGCCGGCTGCTGCTGGTGGGCATGATCGCCCGGTTCCCGCATTCCGCAGCCGGAGTGCTGCTGACCCTGCACGTGGTTCTGACCATGGACATGGGTTACGCCAAGGCCGGCGCCGTTGCCGCCGTCGTGACCATCGGCATTGCCTTCGGCGCCCCCTGGCGCGGCCGCCGCGTCGACAACGTTGGCCTGCGCCGGGCCCTGATTCCCTCGGTCATCTCCGAAGCCGTCATCTGGACCATCGCCCCGCACGCCAGCTATGAATGGCTGCTGGTCCTGGCCCTGATCGGCGGCGTGTTCACGCTGCCGGTCTTCAGCGTGGTCCGGCAGTCCCTCGGAGTTCTCGCCACCGGCGACCAGCGACGCACCGCTTTCGCCCTGGATTCCATCGCCACCGAAGTTGTCTTCATGGGCGGACCGGCACTCGGTGCCGTGCTGGCCACCCAGCTGTCCTCCGTGGTGGGGCTGACCCTGGTGGGCATCACGACGTCCCTGGCCGGACTGCTGCTGATTTGGTTCAACCCGCCCACCCGGTCCGAAAACCCGCGCGAGGCCGCCACTGCAGACCAAGAGCGTGAGGCCGCCAACGCCGCCGTGGTGGCCGCCGCTCCGGCGCACCTGTCCGAAGCCTCGGCGGAGCTGCAGCCGCTGGCGGCACTGAGCCGCGGGGCCCGCCTGCGTTCGGGGTTCTCCTGGTTCACGCTCAGCGTTGCCGTGGTCTTTGCCGTGGCTGTGGGCGCCGGGCTGCTGCTCTCCAGCTCCGACGTCGGCATTGTGGCACTGGTGGAACACACGGGCCAGCCCCAGCAGGTGGGACTCGTGTTCGCGGTCTGGTGCGCTGCCTCGGTGGTGGGCGGTCTCGTGTACGGAGCGATGCGCCGCCGAATTTCGCCCATGCTGCTGCTGCTGGCCATGGCCGTCCTGACCCTGCCCATGGCGCTGGCCACTGACACCGTCAGCCTTGCCCTGCTTTCCATCCCCGCGGGCCTGCTGTGCGCTCCCGTGCTTTCCGCCGCCTCGGAACGCGTCGCCGATCTTGTGTCCGAGGAACGGCGGGGGGAAGCCATGGGCTGGTACGGCTCCGCGCTGACCTCCGGCACCGCACTTGGCGCCCCCCTGGCCGGGGCGGCCATTGACTTCATCGGCCCCTGGGCAGGCTTCGTGTTCGCCGGTGCATCCGCGTCGCTGCTGGTGGTGGTCACCCTGAGCGTGCGGAAGTTCAGCCGGCGCCCCGGGCGGCTAACGGCCCGGTAGGGCAGCCAACAGCCTGCGCAAACGGTTCAGCAGGCCCCGCATGCCGGATGCGGGAGCGTCACCCGGCGGTTGGGTGTCCGGCGCCGGAGCGGTGCCGGGCACCGGTGGCTGGGGCGGCAGTCCCCGGCGCTCCCGCCAGCCGCGCACCTCCGCGTCGGCGTCGCGGACCTTCGTGACCACCGGCGGGCCGCCCATCAGCTGGCGGCGGGCCTCGATGACCCGGGCGTTGAAGTCGGCGACGGCGTCGCGCACCTGGGATTCGGAGGGCAGCCGGTCCAGCCGGGCATCGAAGTCCTCGTCCTCCACCCGCAGCAGCAGCGCCGGCGGGCCAAGGCCGGAGATGTTCTCCCGCTTGATCAGGCGTTTGATCCACCAGTCCGGGTCCGGGTCATCCAAACCCGGGATCGGTTTGCCGGCATAGTGCAGGTTGTCGAAGTCCCCGCGGTTCATGGCATCACGGATCAGGTAATCGGCTTTGTCGGCCGCGCTGACTTTGCGGCGTTTCGCCGCCAGCTCGCTTTCGTCGGCTCCGCCCAGACCCTCGGGCAGCTTGTAGCCGACAATCTCCGGAGTACCCGCGGCCTTCAGCCGCGCCGCCTGCTCCAGCCGCTTCCGATAGGCCTCGGCGCCTCTGCTCCCCATGCCCGCTCACCGCCTTTCCTGCAACGTCCCGTACAGGTTACGCATCCCGCCGGACAGAAAAAAGCCCGGAAGGCCTGCCGGCGGGCAGGTCTTCCGGGCCGGGGTGCGGTGGAACTAGTTGACGGGACCGGTGTACTTCTCTCCCGGACCCTTGCCTGGGTCATCCTGGATTTCCGAAGCCTCACGGAACGCCAGCTGCAGAGAGCGCAGTCCGTCACGCAGCGGGCGGGCGTGCTGGCTGCCAATCTCGGGCGCAGCGGCGGTGACAAAACCGGCCAGTGCGGTGATCAGCTTCCGGGCCTCATCAAGGTCCTTCAGCTCCTCGGCGTCGTCGCCCTCGGCCAGGCCGCACTTGACGGCTGCGGCACTCATCAGGTGAACGGCGGCTGTGGTGATAACTTCAATGGCGGGAACTTCGGCGATGTCACGCATCTGGGCCGCGACTTCCTGCTCTTCAGCGGAGGGCGCGTGCACCTCTTCCGTGGTGCCGGGGAAGGAATGGCGGGCGTGCTCGCCCGCCGGGTTGCTCTGTGGGGTACTCATACTGGTAAGCTTGTCACAGACCAACTGGTTGTCGTTACTTTCAGTGCCCTTCACGGAGGGCATGTGGAGCGGCTAACAGCAACCAGAATGCAAGCGGAGACTCCTCCCACCCGCGTCAGCCTGAATTTTCAGAGTTGCCGGGTATGGTCGGCCCCCGGTGTCGGGTCCAGGTACAGCCTGGCCGTCCCGCCGGGAGGTAGCTGCTCACGCAGTTCCCGCCGACCCCTCGAGGCCTCCGATTGCGCGTGCAATTGGAGGCCTTCTTCAATTGCAGGCGGTAGCCGTTTTGAAGAAATCAGGAGCTGCAACATTAGCGAGCCAAGAATCAATGATCGAATCCGCGTCCCTGAGGTGCGGCTGGTAGGACCGGCTGGAGAGCAAGTTGGGGTTGTCCGTATCGAAGACGCCCTGCGTCTGGCAGCCGAATCCGACCTGGATCTTGTTGAGGTGGCACCGCAGGCCAAGCCTCCGGTGTGCAAACTAATGGACTTCGGCAAGTACAAGTACGAAGCCGCCGTCAAGGCCCGTGAGGCACGCAAGAACCAGACGAACACTGTTCTGAAGGAAATCCGTTTCCGTCTGAAGATTGACACCCACGACTACGAAACCAAGCGCGGGCACGCCATGCGCTTCCTCGGAGCCGGTGACAAGGTCAAGGCCATGATCCAGTTCCGCGGCCGCGAACAGCAGCGTCCGGAAATGGGCATGAAGCTGCTGAACAAGTTCGCAGCCGATGTCGCCGAGGTGGGCGTGGTGGAATCCACTCCCCGCATCGACGGCCGCAACATGGTCATGGTCATTGGGCCCCTGAAGAACAAGGCCGAAGCCAAGGCTGAGGCACGGCGCGCGTCGCAGCGTGCGGATGCCAAGGCAGCAAACGAAGCGGCCAAGAACGGTGAGGCGCCTGCACGGGTCGACACCTCCGCTGAGAACAAGGCGCCCCTGACGCAGAGCCTGGCAGATCTTCTGCCGGACGGCCTGCGGCTTGGTTCCTCCGCTGCCGAGGCCGACAAGGCCCGCGCAGAGAAGGAAAAGGCTGACAAGGAAATGGCCGAAAAGCGGGCACAGGCAGCAGCCGAGAAGGCAGCAGCCGACGCACGCCGCGCGGCTGAAGCTGCCAAGGCTCCGGCTCCGGCCCCCGCAGCGGAGGCTCCCGCCGCCGCTCCGGCGCCCGCCGCGTCCAAGCCTGCTCCGGCTCCCAAGCCGGCGGCAGTGCCCAAGCCCACGGCCATGAAGCCGGCACCGAAGCCCGCTGCCCGGCCCAAGCCGGCCGCAGCAACCAAACCTGCTGGCAAGGCTGCTCCTTCACGGGGCGCAGCAAGCCAGAACAAGCCCGGAACTGCGGAGTAAAACTCAGCTTTTCCCGCAGGACGTCCCGGCGTCCAGTAAATCCCCGGCACTGCAATGTGCCCAAAGCCCCGTGGGCTCTAAGCCCTCGGAAACCTAAAGGAGATCGGTAGTCATGCCGAAGATGAAGACCCACAGTGGCGCCAAGAAGCGCTTCAAGCTGACCGGAACCGGCAAGCTCAAGCGCCAGCAGGCCAACCGCCGCCACTACCTCGAGCACAAGCCGTCCACGCTGACGCGCCGCCTCGCCAGTGACAAGCTTGTTGCCCCGGCAGACGCCAAGGTCATCAAGAAGATGCTGGGCATCTAGTCTTTCCCCCTCGACAGGCGTCCCGTCCGGGCTGCCGTCACACCATCAAGCTTTTCCGGGCCTGAACACCAGGCCGAGCGTCTCACAGCAGGCGCACGGAAGATTTATCCTAAGGAGTACGCACGTGGCACGTGTGAAGCGGGCGGTAAACGCCCATAAGAAGCGTCGGGTTATCCTCGAGCGCGCCAAGGGTTACCGCGGACAGCGTTCACGCCTGGTCCGCAAGGCCAAAGAGCAGCTGCTGCACTCGTTTGTGTACAGCTACGGCGACCGCCGGAAGCGTAAGGGCGACTTCCGCCGCCTGTGGATCCAGCGCATCAACGCTGCATCCCGCGCCAACGGCCTGACCTACAACCGCCTGATCCAGGGCCTGAAGTCTGCTGAGATCCAGGTTGACCGCCGCATGCTGGCAGAACTGGCCGTCAACGACGCCGCTGCCTTCGCCACGCTGGTTCAGATCGCCAAGAACGCCCTGCCGTCCGACACTTCCGCTCCGGCCGTTGCCGCTGCTCCCGCTGCGAAGGCTGCTCCGGCCGCCTCCAAGCCGGCTGCCGCCGTTGCCGACGCCAAGGGTGGATTCAAGGCTTCCGAGGGCGACGCTCCCGAGGGCTTTGTCATCAAGGGCAACCTGGGCTCCGGCAAGTACCACGTTCCGGGTTCCACCTGGTACGAGCAGACCGTAGCTGAGTACTGGTTCAACTCCGTCGAAGCAGCCAAGGCTGCCGGCCTGGAGCCTGCTGGCGGAGAATCCCGCCAGAAGTTCCAGGGCTAGAAATCGGTTATTAACCGATCATGAACACTGTTGGGCGCCCGTCGGCTCCGCTTATGTCCAATCCCCGAGCAGATCGGGTACGGGACGTCGCGAAGCTGGCCGGGCGCCCGGCGCGTTTAAAGACCGGACGTTTTGTGGCCGAGGGGCCGCAGGCTGTCCGGGAGGCCCTGCTGAGCCACCGGGCGGACGTCTCCGCCGGTGGGTCGGGCCTGGTGCTGGAAGTTTTCGCCACCGAAGCGTGCATCGAGCGGCTGCCGGAACTGGCGGACCTCGCGGCGGACCTTCCGCTGAGGATGGCCACGGATGAAGTTATTGCCGCAATGGCCACCACCATTTCCCCGCAGGGCATTGTGGCCGTATGCCGCATCACCGACTACGACCTGGACGACGTGCTGGCTTCCGGCGCCCAGCTGATCGCGGTTCTGTGCGAGGTCCGGGACCCGGGCAATGCCGGCACCATCCTGCGCGCCGCTGATTCCGCGGGCGCTGATGCCGTGATCCTCACGGCCGCCAGTGTGGACATCCACAATCCCAAAGCGGTGCGCTCCACCGCCGGGTCTCTCTTTCATCTCCCTGTCGTCACCGGTCTCAGTTTCGACTTTGTCATGGCGGCACTGCGCGCCCATGGGCTGACAGTCCTGGCGGCCGACGGCTACGGCGACGTGGACCTCGACCGGCTGCAGGACGAAAGCGCTGTCCGCCGCCTCGTCCCCGCCCCCTCCGGCCCAGCTGATGCCGCCGATGATGCCAGGTCCGAAAACCAGGCCGCCGCCGAGTCCTCCCAGCCACGGCTGGAAAATCCCACAGCATGGCTCTTCGGCAATGAAGCCCAGGGGCTCAGCGACGCTGAACTCGCCGACGCCGACCACCGCGTTGCTGTTCCGGTCTACGGCCGCGCCGAGAGCCTGAACGTGGGCACCGCCGCCACCGTCTGCCTCTACGCCTCGGCCCGCGCCCAAAACCGCTGACGCACCGTCCGCACTGATTCCCCTGGGCGGCCCGTCAAAGGGGCATCCGCACCTGAAAATCGCCTTTCCAACCGGTAACATTGGCGCAGGAATAATTCCCCGGGGAACGGGGGAAGCCATAGTTGCGAAGCGGGTTCCTCCATGTCTGCCAGCGGCGGCAGCAAGGCGGTGGTTGCGGCGCTGACCGCTAACCTCGTCATTGCACTTCTTAAATTCCTTGCGTTCGCCTTGACCCGGTCTTCTTCGATGCTCGCCGAGGCGATCCACTCGGTGGCGGACTCCGGCAACCAGATCCTCCTTTTGGTCGGCGGCAAGCGCGCGGCCCGACAAGCCAGCCCGGAGCACCCCTTTGGCTACGGCCGTGAACGCTACATCTATGCGTTCATTGTCTCCATTGTGCTCTTCAGCGTCGGCGGACTCTTTGCCCTCTACGAGGCCTATGAGAAATGGCAGGATCCGCATCCGATTGAAGGCCAGTGGTGGTGGGTGCCGCTAGCCGTGCTGGTGGGAGCCATCATGGCGGAGGGTCTCTCGTTCCGCACCGCTATGCGCGAGTCCAACCACACCCGCGGGAAGAAGTCCTGGGTCGAATTTGTGCGCACGGCCAAGGCGCCGGAGCTGCCTGTGGTGCTGCTGGAGGACTTCGGAGCCCTGCTGGGTCTGCTGTTCGCGCTCATCGGCGTCGGCATGACCCTGATTACCGGCAACGGCCTGTGGGATGCGGCCGGAACGGCCATGATCGGTCTCTTGCTGGTGGCCATTGCCGCGGTCCTGGCCGTGGAAACCAAATCCCTGCTGCTGGGCGAGTCGGCCACCTCCAGTGATGTGCGCAAGATCGAGGAAGCCATTACCGCCGACGGCACGCACATCATTCACCTCAGGACCATGCACCTTGGCCCTGAGGAACTGCTGGTTGCGGCCAAGATCTCCGTCGGTGAAGGTGACACCGGCGAGCAGATTGCGGGGGCCATCAACGCCGCCGAGCAGCGTATTCGTGCCGCGGTTCCTATTGCACGGGTGATTTATCTGGAACCTGACCTGTACGCATCGAGGACGGGACAGGCGAGTGCGGACCCCGCCGGTCCAGCCAGCCACTAAGCAGTGCGATGCCCAGTCCCAGCAGGGCCAGAACGGCCCCGACGACGGCGGGAGCACGGTAGCCCCAGCCCCAGGCGATGACCAGCCCGCCCAGGAGCGCACCGAGTGCGTTGGCCATGTTGAGCGCTGAATGGTTCAGCGATGAGGCCAGGGACTGTGCCCCGGGGGAGGCGTCAAGGAGCCGAGTCTGGAGCGGCGGCACCAGCATGGAGCCAATGGTTCCCACCAGGAAGACCAGCACCAGAGCACCTGCCTTGTACTGCACCAGCCAGGCGTAACCGGCCAGAATGAGCACCGTGCCCAGCAGGATCACGTAAATGCTGCCCATGACGCTGCGGTCCGCCAGGCGGCCTCCGGCGATGTTTCCAACCACGTTTCCCAAGCCGTACAGGCCGACAATCAGGGGGAGAACCGATGCGTCAAAGCCGGACAGATTGGTCATGGTGGGGGAGATGTAGGCGTACACGGCGAAGAACCCGCCGAAGCCCACCGTGCCCACCAGCAGGGCCAGCCATACCTGGATCCGGCGCAGCGCTCCGAGCTCGCGGCGGATGCTGGCCTCGGGGTGGACAGCCTTGAGCGGCACGTACCGGGCCGTGAGGGCAACCGTGAGCAGGCCGATCGTCCCCACCATCACGAACATCCACCGCCATCCCGCCTGTTGTCCCAGCCAAGTGGCAAAGGGGACGCCAACAACGTTGGCGATGCTGAGGCCGAGCATCACCATGGAAATGGCCCGGGCCCGCCGGGTGGGAGCCACCAATGACGCGGCGATCACCGCAGCCACGCCAAAAAACGCACCGTGCGGCAGGCCGGACAGGAAGCGGGTGACCAACAGCCACTGGTAATCCGGGGCAAAGAACGACGACAGATTGCCCACGGTGAAGAGCATCATGAGCCCCACCGCCATTTTCTTGTGGGGTATGCGGGCACCGAGGGCTGCGAGGACCGGGGCTCCGACCACCACGCCGAGCGCGTAGGCAGAAATAATATGGCCACCGTCCGGGACGGAAACTCCGAGGTCCGTGACCATCTCCTGAAGCAGGCCCATGATGGCGAATTCAGTGGTGCCAATGGCAAATCCGCCGACAGCAAGGGCGATGATGGCAAGCGATGTCCGCTTTGCCTGGATTGCGGGAGTCAAAGACATGAAACTCTTTCAAAACGTATAGCGGGTCACGACGTATAGCAGGTCACAGCGCCGTGCGGGCAGTCCGGTTGCGGGAGGACGGTCATGATCGCCGCGGAGCGTACCGGGCACGGGCAGGCCCGTGGGGGATGCGCGGAGCTGCGGTGCGGAACTGCCGATACTGAGGAACCGCGCCGTTTGGCCGGGGCCGGCGGCGGGTAAGGACAATCGGACCGGGTGAGCTGACAGGCTCTGAAACGGGAAGGGGCGCAATCCGCGGCGGGGATCCCCGCCGGGGGTGCGGATAACCGCAACAGCGCTGTGAATCCAGTTTAGTCCAGGGCGGCCCGTAGACTCGATTCGTGTCTAATCTCGATCTGAAACAAGTTGTCGGCGCCGCCGTGGTGGACAGCCTCGCCGCACCCACCAAAATGCTTGCCGCCCGCCGCACGGCTCCGGAGCAGTTCGCGGGTATGTGGGAGTTCCCCGGTGGAAAGGTGGAGGCCGGGGAGAGCTGCGAAGAGGGACTGCACCGGGAATTGCGCGAAGAACTTGGAGTTGAGGTCCTGCTCGGTGCCGAAGTTTACGGTCCCGGCCGGCAGGGCTGGCCGCTGAACGACAAAGCTGCCATGCGGGTGTGGCTTGCCGAGGTCACCGAAGGGGTTCCGGCTCCCCTCGAAGACCATGACGAGCTTCGCTGGGTGGCCCTTGATCCCGCCGAACTGGCCGCTCTGGCCTGGATTCCGGCTGATCTGCCCATAGTGACAGCCATGCTTGAGACTGCGCGCGTCTCCTAGCGTTATGCGCCGGAATCCGCGGGTTCCGTGGAGCCCCTGAGGGCGAACGGCCCGGTTAAAACAGGGGCACCGCGCCTGGCATGACTGATGCGCTGTCTGCCGCAGCCGTCTGCGGTGCCTGCGCCGCTGCACGATTGTTGGTCGATCCGGATCCGGACCGCCGCAGCGGCATGAACTCCGCACGGGAAGTGAATCCGTGCTTTTTCTTGAAGAAGTTCACCCGGCCTGCCAGCCACTGCCGGTATTCCTTGGAGGCATAGGTTCCGCCGCCGTACAGCCGGGCGTACTTTCCCGACAAGTGGGGATAGTCGCGGGCGATAAAGGCCAGATACCATTCCCGTGCTCCGGGGCGCAGATGCAGCGCGCCGGCAGTCACACCGGTGGCGCCTGCGGCGGCGAGGGCTGAAAAGAGCGCATCCAGTGACTCATCGCCGTCCGTGAGCCACGGCAGGATGGGCATGGCCATCACCGAGCACGGAAGCCCGGCGTCGCGCAGCCGGCTGATGAGTTCCAGCCGCGCCTTGGGCGTGGGTGTGCCCGGTTCCACCCGGTGCGCCAACTCGGGGTCCAGCAGTGCCAGGGAAATGCCCATCCCGATTTCCGTTTCCTGCCCGGCGCTTTTGAGCAGCGGGATGTCCCGCGCCAGCAGCGTTCCCTTCGTCAGGATGGAGAACGGCGTCCCGGAACCGGCGAGGGCGCGGATGATGTCCGGCATCAGTTTGTACCGGCCCTCGGCGCGCTGGTACGGATCAGTGTTGGTGCCCATGGCCACGTGCTCATGCTGCCAGGACGGGCGGGCCAGTTCCCGTTTCAAGACCTCGGCCACGTTGGTCTTGACGATGAGCTGGCTGTCGAAGTCCATGCCCGCGTCCAGATCCAGATAGGTGTGCGTCTTCCGGGCGAAACAGTACACACAGGCGTGACTGCACCCGCGGTAGGGATTGATGGTCCAGCCGAACGGCATTCCGGATGTCTTCCCCACTTTGTTCAGGGCTGACTTGGAGATCACTTCGTGAAAAGTGATCCCAGCAAACTCCGGTGTTTTGACGCTGCGCACCACGCCCTGCAGGGCAAGAAGCGCGTCCTGCGTGCCGGCCGCCTTAGGTTCCTGCCCTTCCCATCTCATGCCGTACATTAGAACACATGTACTAATGACCTGACAGTCCTGCTGGTCTCTCCTTCACCCGCGAACTGGCGGAAAGTGCTCTTTCCGGCCGTCAAAACCGACACCTTCTGCCATCTCGCGGGCGGGTTCAGGCGGGGCGGCGGTACCCGCCGTCCTCCAAGCCCGCCAGGCGCTCAAAAATATTGCCCGACGCCGGATCGCCGGTGCGGAGCCTGGAGATTCCGGCTGCGAGGAAATAGAGCGGCAGGAATGCCGGGCCGAGTGCCGCGTACTGGGTGCTGTGCCGCGACTCGTGGCGCAGCAGGCGGCTGGGGCTCGGCCCGACGGTCCGGAGGCCGCTGGCCAGTGGCCCCCGGTGTGCGGGACGGAACGAGGAGGCGGCGCGGGAGCGGTACAGGATCACGTTGCCGACGGTGAAGGCGGCAGCGCGGGGCAGTGGCCAGGTCCAGCCGCCGGCCAGCAGCAGTCCGTCCGGGCCCCGGGTGATCCGGCATTTGGCTGCCCGGGCCAGGGCCAGGCCGGCTGGGGTGCTCAAATTGATGAGGTTCAGCAGCCGCCGGATCCGGGCAAAGGGCGTGGGAGCGGCGAAAGGTGGCGCGGCGAAGGACGGCGCGGAAGTGGCCGGAACAGCGGAAGCGGCCGGCACGGCTGAGCGGCGGGTATTCACGCTGCCAGTGTAGGGACGCCGCCGGCGGGCGTCACGTGCGGATGATTCCCGGTCATCCCCGCCGTCGTCATGCCCATGTCACAGTCCGGGTTGGTTAGACTGGAAGCTACGGGCATTTTCCCTCGTTTTTCCACGATCAACGCCCATCAAAACGTCCATCAACAGGGCCGGAAATAGGTAAAGAACTGTACATGTCGAACTCCATACCGGGGACACCGTCCCCAGACACCGTCCCCGAGCCGCCCAACCCGCTGGATGAAGCGGCGATAACCGCCGCCGTTGACGCCGCGCTCGCCGCCATCACCGCCGCCGCTGACCTGGATGCCCTCAAGGACGTCCGCATCGCCGTCGCCGGTGACAAGTCGCCGCTGAGCCTGGCCAACCGCACCATCGGTTCCCTTCCCAAGGACCAGAAGTCCGCCGCGGGCAAGCTCGTCGGACCGGCCCGCGGCCGCATCAATGCCGCGCTCGCCGCCCGCACCGTGGAGCTGGAAGCCGAGCGCGACGCACGGATCCTGGTTGAAGAGGCCGTGGATGTCACCGCAGCCCCGCGCCGCCGCCGCATGGGTGGCCGCCACCCCCTGTCCACCCTGCAGGACCGCGTCAGCGACATCTTCGTGGGCATGGGCTGGGAAATCGCCGAAGGCCCCGAGGTGGAATCCGAGTGGTTCAACTTCGACGCCCTGAACTTCAAGCCGGACCACCCGGCCCGCGAAATGCAGGACACGTTCTTCGTTGAGCCGCCCGAGGCCCACCTGGTGATGCGCACGCACACCTCTCCGGTCCAGGTGCGCTCCATGCTCGAGCGCGACCTGCCGATCTACGTGCTGTGCCCGGGCAAGGTGTTCCGCACCGATGAGCTCGACGCCACCCACACGCCGGTGTTCCACCAGTTCGAGGGCCTGGCCATCGACAAGGGCCTGACCATGGCCGACCTCGTGGGAACGCTGGAGCACTTTACCCGCGTGCTCTTCGGTGACGAAGCCAAGGTGCGCCTGCGCCCGAACTACTTCCCGTTCACCGAGCCCAGCGCCGAGCTGGACATCTGGCACCCCGGTGCCAAGGGCGGTCCGCGCTGGATCGAGTGGGGCGGCTGCGGCATGGTCAATCCGAACGTGCTCCGCGCGGCCGGCATTGATCCCGAGGTCTATTCAGGTTTTGCCTTCGGCATGGGTATTGAGCGCGCACTGATGTTCCGCAACGAAGTGGGGGACATGCGCGACATGATCGAGGGCGATGTACGTTTCAGCGAACACTTCGGGATGGAGATCTAAGTGAGAATCCCACTTTCCTGGCTGCGCGAGTATGCCCAGGTGCCGGCGGATGCAACCGCCGAAGACGTCATGGCGGAACTGGTTCGGGTAGGCCTGGAGGAAGAGGACGTCCACCGTCCTTCCGACGAGCTCTCCGGTCCCATTGTGGTGGGCGAGGTGCTCTCCATGGAGCCCGAGCCGCAGAAGAACGGCAAGACCATTAATTGGTGCACCGTCCGCGTGGTGCCCGAGGGCACCGAGCAGACCCTCACCGGCGACGGCATTGACCCTTCCGGCGTGCAGGGCATCGTCTGCGGCGCGCACAACTTCACGGTGGGGGACAAAGTTGTTGTCACCCTGCCCGGAGCCGTGCTGCCCGGAGACTTCCGGATCAGCCCGCGCAAGACCTACGGCCACGTGTCCGCCGGCATGATCGCCTCGGTGCGGGAACTGGGCATCGGCGATGACCACGACGGCATCCTGGTCCTCTCCCGCCTGGGCCTGGACCCCGAGGTCGGCACCGACGCCATGGACCTGCTCGGCCTGTATGATCAGGCAGCGGAAATCAACGTCACCCCGGACCGCGGCTACGTGTTCTCGATCCGCGGCGCTGCCCGCGAGTATGCCCACGCCACCGGGACGCAGTTCACCGACCCGGCCGCCGGCGTCGTCGTCCCCGCTGCCGACGGCAAGGGTTACGGCGTGCGCCTGGAAGACAGCGCGCCGATCTACGGCAAGGCCGGCTGCGACCGCTTTGTGGCGCGCACCGTCCGCGGCGTGGACCCCACCCGCCCGACACCGCCGTGGATGGCTTCGCGGCTGCGCCTGGCCGGAATGCGCTCGATCTCCCTGGTCGTGGACATTTCCAACTACGTGATGCTCGAACTCGGCCAGCCGCTGCACTTCTATGACCTGGACAAGCTGTCCGGCGACATTGTGGTGCGCCGTGCCGCTGCGGGGGAGACCCTGAAGACGCTGGACGAGAAGGTCCGCACCCTCGACCCCGAGGACCTGCTCATCACCGACGACTCCGGTGCGATCGGCATCGCCGGTGTGATGGGCGGTGCCGCCACTGAAGTGTCGGACACCACCAGCAACATCCTCATCGAGGCCGCGCACTTCGAGGAAGTCAGCATCGGCCGCTCACGCCGCCGGCACAAGCTGCCTTCCGAAGCGTCCAAGCGCTTTGAGCGCGGCGTGGATTGGAACATCGCCGACGTCGCCGCGCAGCGCGCCGTTGACCTGCTGACCGAGCTGGCCGGCGGCACCGCCGACCCGTCAGTGACCGACGTCGGCACCAAGCCCGAGGCCAAGGCCATCGAGCTGCCGGCGGACTTCGCCTCGAAGCTGATCGGCTACGACTTCAGCGAGGACCAGATCACCGGCACGCTCACCGCGCTGGGGGCCGAGGTTACCCGCACGGCCGGCGGCTACTCCGTCATTCCCCCGAGCTGGCGCTCGGACCTGGAAACGCGCGAGGACCTCACCGAGGAAATCATCCGCCTGGTGGGCTACGAGCACATCCCGTCCACCCTGCCCACGGCTCCTCCAGGCCGCGGACTGACCCGGACGCAGCAGCAGCGCCGCCGCCTGCAGCAGTCCCTGGCCGCAGCCGGGCTGACCGAGGTGCTGTCCTACCCGTTTGTCACGGAAGAGGACAACAACACCTTCGGAACCCCCGACGCCGGCACCACGCCTGCCGCCCTCAAGCTGGCGAACCCGCTCAGTGCCGAATTCGGCTACCTGCGCACCTCGGTGCTGCCGGGCCTGTTCGAGGTGGCCCAGCGGAACCTCTCGCGCGGCTTCCGTGACCTGGCGCTGTTCGAAGCCGGAGCGGTCTTCCTGCCCGGCGATCAGCTGGGCACTGAGTCGATTCCGCCGCTGGGGGTCAAGCCGTCCGAAGACGTCCTTGACGCACTGTATGAGGGAGTGCCGAACCAGCCGCTGCATATCGGAGTGCTCTTCACCGGCCATGAGTCGCAGCCCGGTGCCGGCTACACGCCGCGGCCCTGGGACTGGGCCGACGCCGTCGACACCGCCCGCCTGATGGGTGACGTGCTGGGCGTGGAACTGGTGGTGAGCCAGGGCGAGCACCAGGCCTTCCACCCGGGCCGCACCGCCAAGCTGTCGCTGCGCAGCGGCGAAACCGTGGGCTACGCCGGTGAACTGCATCCCAAGCTGCTTGCGGCCCGGGACCTGCCGGCACGCACCGTGGCACTGGAGCTGGACGCTGACGCACTGTTCGACGCCGCCCCCGAAGTGATCGTGGCCCGCGAGATCTCCTCGTTCCCGGCCACCACGCAGGACGTGGCGCTGGTGGTGGAAGCCGGCATTCCGGCCGAGACCGTGCTGGAAACCCTGCGCGAAGGCGCCGGGGAGCTGCTCGAAGACATCTCGCTGTTTGATGTCTACGCCGGCAAGGGGATTGAGGAGGGGCACAAGTCCCTGGCCTTTGCCCTGCGCTTCCGCGCTTCGGACCGGACCCTGACCGCCGATGAGGCCTCGGAGTCCCGGGCCGCCGCCGTCGCGCTGGCCGCCGAACGGTTTGGCGCCGTCCAGCGCTAACCCCGCTTAACCAGCAGCAGGCCCCGTCCGGATTCCGGACGGGGCCTGCTGCTTTTCTGTCTCTGCCCACAACAGCGGTAATCGGCTCAAGGTCCGCTGAAATCGGATAGTTCGGCAAGCCGCCCGCCTCCACAGTGGAAGGAACCAAAAACACTGACTGGAGGTGGATCAATGTTGGTTGAGAGCAAGCCCCATCAACCGGCCGCATTCCCCGGCCCGGCTGCGGACAGGCAGACCCCGGGTCTTCGCTCGTTCATGCGGCACTGGGACACCGGGACCTGCGTGGTGACGGCCGCGGCGGGGGAGAGGCGGGCAGGGCTGGTGGTGAACAGTTTCACCTCGGTTTCCCTGGAACCAGCCCTGGTCTCCTGGTGCGTGGACAAGGCATCCACGAGCTTCGACATCTGGATGGAGACTGAGAATTTCTCGGTCCATCTTCTGGATCAAACCACAGCCCACCACATTCCCCGCTTTGTCCAGCGGGGCGTGGACAAGTTTGCCGGCCTCGAGCTCCAAACGGGGACCACCGGTTCTCCGGTGCTGCCGGACGTCCGGCTTCGGCTTGATTGCCGGATCTGGGACCGGTACGAGGGCGGAGACCACATCATCATGGTCGGCGCCGTTGACCACATTGCCCAACCGGACCCCGCCCGGGACGTTTGAGGATTTCCTGCACTCCTGACACCGCCTTTCCCACAACCGCGTCCACACATCAGAAAGAGACCCCCATGCACCCCATGAACCGGAAAGACCACTTCAAGCTCGGACTGTTCTCCTCCAACTGTTCAGGCGGACTGGCCGCCACCACGATCGAGGAGCGCTGGGGTGCCACCTGGGAGGAAAACCTCCGCACGGCGCGCATTGCCGACAAAGCGGGAATCGACTTCCTGCTGCCCATTGCACGATGGATTGGCTACAAGGGGGAAACGAACTTCCACGGCTCCGTGCTGGAGCCGATCCCGTGGGCAGCTGCGCTCCTGGCATCCACGGAGCGGATCTCCGTCTTCTCCACGGTCCACACCGCGTTCAACCATCCCCTGGTGACGGCCAAGCAGATTGCGACCTTGGATGCCATTGGCGGCGGCCGTGCGGGGCTGAACATCGTGGCGGGCTGGAACCAGCCGGAATACGAAACCATGGGGGTGGATATGGCCGATGCCCATGATGACCGCTACGGTTTCGCGCAGGAGTGGTGGGATGTGGTGCGGGAAGCCTGGGACAGAGACGAGATCTTTGATTTTGACGGCAAGTTCTTCAAGCTCAAGCACGTTGAAGCGCTGCCCAAGCCAACCGGCGGCAGGGTGCCCATCCTGAACGCCGGATCCTCATCCCAGGGCCGGAATTTCGCCGGCCGGAATTCCGATTTTGTCTTCACCATCGTGACCGGCCCCGAAGACGGCGAAGGGATTGTCCGGTCCGTCAAGGCGAAGGCGCTGGAGGACCACCAGCGCGACGTCGGAGTGCTGACGCTTAGTCACGCAGTGTGCCGGCCCACCCGCCGGGAAGCCGAGGAATACCTGCACTACTACGCCGAGGAGAATGCCGACTGGGGCGCGGTGGACTACCTCATGAACCTTCAGGGACTGCATGCCGAGTCCTTCACCAAGGAGATGCTGACCACCATGAGGGCACGGTTTGCCTCCGGTCACGGATCCTGCCCGTTGGTGGGGACTCCCGACGACGTGGCCGCGGAAATTGCCCGTTTCGCCAAGGCGGGCTTCGACGGCATGAGCCTGGCATTTGTCGATTACGCGGGCGAGCTGGAGTACTTCGCACAGGAGGTGCTTCCGCGGCTTGAGCGGCTGGGTGTTCGGCAGCCCGTCGAAACTCTGGCCGAAAGCCGGCTGTAGAGGAAATATTCCGACCGTTGAGAAATCTATATACGAACTGACTCCCGTCGAGCCTAGACTCAGGTTCCAGGACTACGAGGGGAGCTGCGGATGGGAGCAGGCGGCACGGAAGTGCGGACGGATGCGGGGCCGGAACCCCTGGCTGCGCATCCGCTGGCGCGCAGCACCTCGACCGCTGTCATCCGGGATTCGGTCAACAGCCTGACCGCCGAGCAGCACCTGCTGGTCCCGCACCGGGGGCGGACCGTTGACGGAACCGTCAACGGTGTCCGCGTTGGCGCCGTAAGCCTTGTCTATGTGGCCTACGGCGCCGGCGTGACGATTGTCAGTCCGCCCTCGGGGCGGAGGGCCGTGCTGGTGATTCCACGGGGCCCCATGCTCGTGCAGTCCGGCGGAAACAAATGGGTGGCCACCACTCCTTTTGCCCTGAGCTCCCACCATCAGACCAAGATGGTTCCCGACCCCGCCCGGGGCGCGGTGATTGGAGCGGTGGACACCCCGGTGCTGGAACGCCATGTGTCCGGGTCCTCCCAGCGGCTCCTCGTCCGGCCGATATCCCTGTCCAGCAGTGTTCCGCTCCAGCTCGCGTGCCCCGCCATGGTCACCCATGCCTGGCTCGACGCCTGCGGCGAGCTGGACCGGAACGCGGCCACGCAGGACCAGGGGTGGATGGAGAACGTCCTGCTGGCCACCATGGCTGCCGGTCTTGCGCCCTTCCTGGAGCCGTCCCTCGCGCCGCTGCCGGAGCATGGCGTTCCTCCTTACGTGGAACTGGCATGCCGGTATTTTGATCAGAACCTGTCCGGGGCGGTTTCCATGGATCTGGTGGCAGCAACCGTCGGGATCAGTACGCGGCAGCTGTATGCGGCTTTTCGGCACCACCTGGGGCAGACTCCCGCCCAGGTCCTCCGCGACATGAGACTGGCGCGGGCGCGGCGGCAGCTGGAGGCAGGCGCCTCCTCCACAAACGTCTCCGTTGCTGCCGCGGCCCACGATGCCGGGTTTTCCCATCTGGGGAGGTTTTCCGCCTACTACACGCGGAAATTCCAGGAATCACCGTCGGCGACGATCCAACGGGTGCGTTCCGAAGCCAAGAACCCCGGGCAGCTGCCATAACGGCTCACCCATCGACACGCAGAAGAAAGCGGGCCCGCCGTTCCCATCGGACGGCGGGCCCGCTTCGGCTGAGTGTGCCTTCGGTTTTAGTGCCCCTGGAACGCCTCGGCGAGCCACCAGGATCCGCCGTCGGACGCGATTTTCGCGTCGATCACCAGCGGACGGTCCTGGCTGCCCTGCTCATAGGCCTCGATCCAGGCCTTGATGGCGGGCAGGTCCGCGACCGTGCGCACGGTGACCGCTTCGGCACCGAAGCCCCGGGCGACCGCGGCAATATCCGTATCCGGAAAGGTGACGCTGCCGAGGTCGACGTCCTGGTTGCCGTGACCGAAATGGTGTACTTCAGCACCGTACGCGGCATCGTTGTACACGATGCAGACCAGAGGCAGGCGGAGGCGGACAGCGGTCTCCAGCTCACTGATTCCCATCAGGAATCCGCCGTCACCGGCGCCGAGCACCGGCAGCCGGTCCGGCTGGGCCACAGCCGCCCCAATGGCCGTGTAGAGCCCGAGCCCGACGGCCTGAAAGGCCTGCGTGAAGCAGAAACCGAACTCATCCGGCACCGCCAGGTACTGGCTCGGATAACCCATGAAGTTTCCGGAGTCCACCGACACTATGCGTTCGGACGGCAGCAGTGCGTCAAGCTCCCTGCTCAGGACGCGGGGATCGATCAGCGTGGAGGTGGAGAGATCAGGGGTCTGCACGTCGCGCCACCGCGAGGACTCCTTGATCAGCAGGGCGTTTGCCGGAGTGCGGTACTTTTGCGTGGCCTCCGGCTGTTCCTCCCTGAGTAACTGCAGCGCGTCTTCGGCGGTAAGCCCCGCATCGCCAAGCACCCCGAGGGAAACCGGCCGGTTGGCACCAAGGGAGGCGTCTTCGACGTCGACCTGGACCACCTTGGCGTCCTCGGAGATAAGCCGGCCATGCCTCATGGTCCACATGTTCAGGGTGCAGCCCCAGCCGACAATGAGATCGGCGCCTGAGATGAGTTCGGCCGTCACCGGCGAGGAAAAGCCGCCGGAGATCCCCAGGTTGAAGGTTTCCCCGTTGAAGAGCCCGTTCGCCACGGCAGAGGTGGCCACGAGCGCCCCGCAGTGCCTGGCCAGGGCAAGAAGCTCGTCGCGGGCTCCCCGGCCGCCGCGCCCGGCGACAAAGACCGGGCGCTTCGCGTCCCGGAGCAGCCGCACGAACTGTCGGACGCCGGCGGGATCCGGACGCAGCCGGGCGGGTGCCTGCAGCTGGATCTTTTCGGCGGGCGCCGGGGCCTGAGCTTTCTGCACATCCAGCGGAAGGCTCAGGACAACCGTGCGCCGCTCGTTGAGGGCGGTGCGGAAGGCGCGCACCGTGTCATCGACGGCGGATTCCGCCGAATGGATCCGCTCCGCAACGGCGCCGACACTGCGGGCCAGCGCATCCTGGTCAATTTTGAAGTTCGACCGCACGGCAGCACCCTGGGTGTCGGCCGTCAAGACGATCAGCGGGGTCCGGCTTTTGGCCGCCTCGCCGATTGCGGTCACCGCGTTGGTGAGGCCGCAGCCCTGGTGCGTGCTGACCACACCCACCTTGTTGGACATCCGCGCATAGGCGTCCGCCATGGTAGCCGCACCGCCTTCATGCCGGGCGGCCGTAAAGGGTATCCCGGCGCCGCGGAGAGCATTGACGACGTCGAAGTTTCCGCTGCCGACAACGCCGAAAACATGTCCGACGCCGAGTTCCGCCAGGGTCTGCCCGACGAGTGCGGACACGGGCATTGCTTCACTCATCGGGCCTCCACGAGGGCGAAGACCCGGGCGGGGCTTCCGGTGCCGCCGACAATCGGCAGCGGCGCAACAATCAGGGTGGCCCCGGTTACCGGCAGCTTGTCGACCTGGCGCAAAGAGGTAATCCCGTACTTGTCCGCCCCCAGGAGGAACGAGTGGACGGGGAACATGGGATCAAAGGACCCGGCCTGCCCCGCATCAATGCCCACGGTTTCCACTCCGAAGCCGCTGACGCTCGCGTTGGCCGCTATCCAGCGGGCACCGGCCGGCGAGACACCGGGCGTGTGGGAGCCGCCGTCGTCGGCGTTGATGAAGTCGTCGGCGTTGCTGCCCCGGGATGACCAGCCGGTGCGGAAGATGATCCAGCAGTTCTCCGGGAACGGGCCGTTTTCTTCCTCCCACTGCTCAAAGTGCTCCGGCTCAAGGAGGAAGTCCGGGTTGGCGGTGACTTCGGCTGTTTTATCGATGACCACGGCCGGACCAATGAGCCGCGCCGGGTCAATTTGGTCCACCGATTTGCCGTCACGGCCGGAGATCCAGTGCACGGGAGCGTCCAGATGAGTGCCCGCATGCTCTCCCATGGTCACGTCGTTCCACGCCCAGGCGGGACCGGCGTCGTCGAAGTTGCTCACTGCGGAAAGGCTCAGCCCAACAGTGTTGGCGAAGGGATCCGGGAGATTGAGGATCGGCGTGTCCCTGCTCAGCGGCGTCGTGAGGTCCAGGACTTCCACCGATTTTTCCCCAAGTGCCATCGTCAGTTTCTCTACTACGGACATAACTCTCCTATCGGGTTGGCTTCCTTCGCAAAATGCGGATGAGGCGGCGCCGGCATCTTCCCTCAGGCGTATCCGGTGAAAAAGAGTCTAACCACACGGAGCTAAATCTGTATCGCTTTATTTGCGATCGAAACAATTCCTCAACATCCCCGCAGAAAACAGGCGAAAACCCGCGTCATCCAAGGGCGGACCCTGTGTAATAGTTGGCCGCATGACCAATCAGCAGGAGTTATGGGACGAAGACGCCGCCCAGAGCTACGACACCCCCGGGGAGGGCATGTTTGCTCCCGGGGTGGTGGATCCAACGGTGGAGGTGCTGGCCGAGCTGGCCGCCGGCGGTCCGGCCGTTGAGTTTGCCATCGGCACGGGAAGGATCGCCATTCCCCTTGCCGACGCCGGCGTGGCCGTCAGCGGCATCGAACTGTCCCACGCCATGATTGCCCGGCTGCGCGAGAAGGTGGCGGAGGGCCGGATCCCCGTGGTCCAGGGCGACATGGCCGAAACCGCGGCGGGAACCGGCTTCTCCCTGGCGTTCCTGGTGTTCAACACGATCGGCAACCTTTTGACGCAGGATGAGCAGGTCCGCTGTTTCCGGAACGCGGCACGCCACCTCGCACCGGGCGGATGCTTCGTCGTCGAGCTTTGGGTGCCGCAGCTGCGCTCGCTGCCGCCCGGCCGGGGCGCGGCGGTGGAGGTCAGCGAGCCCGGCTACCTCCTTGTTGATACCTATGACACGGTGCGGCAGCACCTCATATCGCACCTTGGCGCGGAGCTCTCGGATGGCAGGGCCGCCCGGATTGCCCGCACGCCGCACCGGTACGTCTGGCCGAGTGAACTGGACCTGATGGCACGGTTGGCCGGCTTTGTGCGGGAATCCAGATGGGCGGACTGGGACCGCAGCCCGTTCACGGAGCAGTCGCGCAGCCACGTGACGGTGTACCGGCTTCGGGCGGGTTAGTTCCCCGGGGGCGTCTAGGGAATCAGCAGCACCTTTCCGGTGGTCTTCCGGCCCTCAAGATCCTGCTGGGCACGGGTGGCCTCGGCCAGCGGATAGGTGGCGCCGATGCGGACGTCCAGGTTTCCGTCCCGGACCATCTCGAACAGTTCGTGCGCGCGCCATTGGCGCTCTTCGGGGGTGAGCAGGTAATCGCCCAGGGTGGGACGCGTCAGGTACAGGGATCCGGAGGAATTCAGGCGCTGGATGTCGAAGGGAGGAACCTGCCCGGAAGCGCCTCCAAACAGCACCAGCATGCCGCGCTTGCGCAGGCTCGCGAGGGAGCCGTCGAACGTTGCCTTCCCGACGCCGTCGTACACCACATCGACACCCCTGCCGTCGGTCAGGTGGCGGACCTCCTCGGCAAAGCCGTCATAGGCCAGGGCGTGGTCCGCGCCGGCGGAGCGCGCCAGCTCCCGCTTCGCGTCGGTGGACGCGGTGGTGATGACCCGGGCGCCCTTGGCCTTGAGCAGCTGAATCAGCAGCAGGCCGACGCCTCCGGCGCCGGCGTGGGTCAGGACCGTCTGGCCTTCTTCCACGGGAAAGGTGGAGTTGCACAGGTAGTGCGCCGTCAGCCCCTGCATGGGCAGTGCGGCGGCCACTTCGTCGCTGACCCCCTCCGGAATGGGCAGCGCCTTGTCCGCCTCCATGATGGTGTACTCCGAGTACGTGCCTCCGCCCTCTGTCGTGGCAACCCGCGCGCCCTCACGGAAGGACGCTACGTCCCGGCCTGCCGCCACCACGGTCCCCGCTGCCTCGGCGCCGGGAATGAACGGGTACTGCATGGGGTAGACGCCGCTGCGCTTGTAGGTGTCGATGAAGTTGACCCCGGCAGCCGCCACCCGGACGAGCAGCTCTTTGGGGCCGGGTTCGGGCAGGCTGACATCTTCGAAACGCAGGATTTCCGGCCCGCCCGGCGCGGGGACCACAATAGCTTTATGCATGGATTTTCTCTTCTGTTGCAGGCATCGGTGTCGCTGCCATCGTAGGCCACCGCCCGCGCCGGCGCACCGGGGTCCATCCTTCGGATGCCGCAGGCGGCAAAATCGGCAGGCGCGTCATCTATGCATAATTATGAACATCCATGCATAAATCTGCTGTAGGGTGAAGCCATGACCATTTCAGTTGCCGTCTCAGGAGCCTCCGGATACGCCGGCGGCGAGGTGCTGCGCCTGCTGGCCGGACACCCTTCCGTCACTGTTGGCGCCATCACCGCCCACAGCAACGCCGGCTCCCGGCTGGGGGAGCTGCAGCCTCATCTGCACGCGCTCGCGGACCGGATCCTCGTGGACACCACCGTGGAGAACCTGGCCGGGCACGACGTCGTCTTCCTGGCCCTGCCGCACGGCGCGAGCGCCGCCATCGCCGCGCAGCTCGATCCCTCCGTCCTGGTGATCGACGCCGGTGCGGACCACCGGCTCGAGGATCCGCTGGCCTGGGAAAAGTTCTACGGCTCGCCGCACGCCGGATCCTGGCCCTACGGCCTGCCCGAGCTGCCCGGCCACCGCGACCGGCTCAAGGGCGCCACCCGCATTGCCGTTCCCGGCTGCTATCCCACGTCCTGCCTGCTGGCGCTGACCCCCGGCTTTGCCGCGGGCCTGCTGGAGCCCGACGACGTCGTCATCGTTGCCGCCTCCGGCACCTCCGGCGCGGGCAAGGCAGCCAAGCCGCACCTGCTCGGTTCCGAAGTCATGGGCGGCATGAGCCCCTACGGCGTTGGCGGCGGACACCGGCACACCCCCGAAATTGAACAGGGCCTCTCGGCGGCGGCCGGCGAAAGCGTCGCCGTGTCCTTCACGCCCACCCTGGCTCCCATGTCCCGCGGCATCCTCACCACCGCCACTGCCAAGGTCCGGCCCGGCGTCACTCCGGAGCAGCTTCGGTCCGCCTGGGAAGAGGCCTACGGCAGCGAGCACTTTGTCCGCCTGCTGCCTGAAGGCCAGTGGCCGGCCACCAAGATGGTGGTGGGGTCCAACTACGCAGCGATGCAGCTGGCCTACGACGCCCACGCCAACCGCGTCATCGTCACCTGCGTCATCGACAACCTCAACAAAGGCACCGCCGGCGGCGCGGTACAGTCCATGAACATCGCCCTCGGCCTGGAAGAAACCGCCGGGCTGACAACGCAGGGAGTTGCCCCGTAATGAGCACCACCGAAAACAGCATGGCACCGGCAAGCACGTCAACGGGCGCCGGAGTCACCGCCCCGGCCGGATTCCGCGCCGCCGGCATCACCGCAGGCCTGAAGCTCTCCGGCGGACGCGACATGGCGCTGGTGGTCAATGACGGACCGTCCAAGGCCGCCGCCGCCGTCTTCACCCGCAACCGGGTTGCCGCCGCGCCCATCCACTGGTCCCGCCAGGTCATCTCCGACGGACGCGCCGACGCGGTGATCCTCAACTCCGGCGGGGCCAACGCGTGCACCGGCCCGCAGGGCTTCCAGAACACCCACGCCACCGCCGAGAAGACCGCTGACGTCCTGGGCATCTCAGCCTCCGACGTCGTGGTCTGCTCCACCGGGCTGATCGGCGAGCAGCTGCCCATGGACAAGATCCTCCCCGGCGTCGAAGCGGCGGCGCAGGCACTGGCGGCCGACGGCGGCGCATCAGCGGCCGAGGCCATCATGACCACCGACACCGTGTCCAAGCAGGCCGTCTTCGCCGGCAGCGGTTACACCATCGGCGGCATGGCCAAGGGTGCCGGCATGCTGGCACCGGGCCTGGCCACGATGCTCGTGGTGCTGACCACCGACGCGCAGCTGTCCGCCGCGGATCTGGATGCCGCCCTGCGCGCGGCCACCGCCGTCACCTTTGACCGCACCGACTCGGACGGCTGCATGTCCACCAATGACACCGTGGTCCTGATGGCCTCCGGAGCATCCGAAACCGTTCCGGAACCGGACGAATTCACCGCCGGCCTCACCGAGGTCTGCCATTCGCTGGCCCAGCAGCTGATCACCGACGCTGAGGGCGCGAGCCACGACATCGCCGTCACCACGGTGAATGCGGCAACAGTGGCCGACGCCGAAACCGCCTCCCGGGCCGTCACCCGCTCCAACCTGTTCAAGACCGCCATCTTCGGCAACGACCCCAACTGGGGCCGGGTCCTGTCCGCGGTCGGCACCACCGACGCCGCCTTTGAGCCGGACCAGCTGAACGTCACCATCAACGGCGTGCAGGTGTGCCGCAACGGCGGCATCGGCGATTCCCGCGACCTGGTGGACCTCACCGGCCGCAGGGTTACGGTGGAGATCGACCTGAACGCCGGCACGGAAAGCGCGACCATCTGGACCAATGACCTGACCACGGACTACGTCCACGAAAACTCTGCGTACAGCAGCTGATCGGGGACATCATGAGCACACCCACAGAAGCAAAGGAACAGCTGGCCGCCCAGGACAAGGCTGCCACCCTCATCGAGGCGCTGCCGTGGATCCAGCGGTTCGCCGGCTCCATCATGGTCATCAAGTACGGCGGCAACGCCATGGTCAACGATGAACTGCGCCAGGCCTTTGCCGAGGACATCGTCTTCCTGCACCACGTGGGCGTCCATCCCGTGGTGGTGCACGGCGGGGGCCCGCAGATCAGCGCGCTGCTCGACCGGCTGGGCATCAAATCCGAGTTCAAGGGCGGCCTGCGCGTCACCACGCCCGAGGCCATGGATGCCGTCCGCATGGTCCTCACCGGCCAGGTGGGCCGCGAACTGGTGGGCATGATCAACGCCCACGGCCCCTACGCCGTCGGGCTCTCCGGCGAGGACGGCGCGCTCCTGCGGGCCGAACGGATCGGAGCGGTCGTCGACGGCGAGGAAGTCGATCTTGGACTGGTCGGTGAAGTCACCGGCGTGAACCCGGGCGCGATCGTGGACCTCCTCGAGGCCGGCCGGATTCCCGTCATTTCCACAGTGGCTCCGGAAGTGGACGACGACGGCGCCCCCACCGGCCAGGTGCTCAACGTCAACGCGGACACGGCTGCGGCCGCCCTCGCCGTCGCCCTGGGTGCCTCGCGGCTGGTGGTGCTCACCGACGTCGAAGGCCTCTATGCCGACTGGGCGGACAAATCCTCCCTGATTTCCTCGCTCACCGCCGGGGAACTGCGCGAGATGCTGCCGACGCTGGAAGCGGGCATGATCCCCAAGATGCGCGCCTGCCTGGCAGCGGTCGACGGCGGAGTGGACCGCGCCGCCGTCGTGGACGGCCGGATGGCCCACTCCATGCTGCTGGAGGTCTTCACCACCGCCGGCATCGGCACCCAGGTTATTCCGGAGGAGAAGTAATGAGCACCGCCATGAGTAAACACACCGAGGCCGCAGCGCCCTCCGGGACGTCCGCCCTCCCGGAAGCCGACGCCGCGCTGGCCGAACTGACCGGGACCTCGTCGGACTGGCTGCGCCGCTACGGATCATCCCTGATGGGTGTGTTCGGAACGCCCCAGCGTGTCCTGGTCCGCGGCAGCGGCTGCACCGTCTGGGATGCCGACGGCAAGGAATACCTGGACCTGCTCGGCGGCATCGCCGTCAACGCACTGGGCCACGCGCACCCCTTCCTGACCTCGGTGATCAGCAGCCAGCTGGCCACTCTGGGCCATGTGTCCAACTTCTTCACGAGCCCCACCCAGGTGGCCCTGGCGGAGAAGCTGCTGCAACTGACCGGCGCGCCGGAGGGGTCGAAGGTCTTCTTCGCCAACTCCGGCACCGAAGCCAACGAGGCGGCGTTCAAGCTGGCCCGCCGCAACACCGGCTCCATCAGCCACGACGGCGGTCCTGTATCGAAGGAAAGCCCGCAGCGCACGCGGATCATTGCGCTGGACGGAGCCTTCCACGGCCGGACCCTTGGCGCGCTGGCGCTGACCGCCAAAAAGGCCTACCGCCAGCCGTTCGAGCCGCTGCCCGGGGGAGTCGAGCATGTTCCCTTCGGGGACGTGGAGGCACTGCGGGCCGCAGTGGATAACACCGTTGCCGCCGTCTTCGTGGAGCCCATCCAGGGTGAAGCCGGAGTCCGTCCGCTTCCCGCCGGGTACCTGCAGGCCGCACGGGACATCACGGCCGCCGCCGGTGCGCTGCTGATCGTGGACGAAGTCCAGACCGGCATCGGCCGCACCGGAGCGTGGTTTGCCTCCGAGGGCGTGCTGCCCGACGCCATGACCCTGGCCAAGGGCCTGGGCGGCGGCTTCCCCGTGGGCGCGCTGATCACCTTCGGTGACACCGCGTCGTCGCTCCTCTCCGCCGGCCAGCACGGCACCACCTTCGGCGGGAACCCGGTGGCGACCGCCGCATCGCTGGCGACCCTGCACGTCATCGAATCCACCGGGCTGCTGCAGCACGTCCGGGACACCGGAGCGCATCTGCGTGCGGCACTGGCCGACGTTCCCGGCATCGCCGAGGTGCGCGGGGAAGGACTGCTCATCGGGTTCGACCTGGCCGAGGATATTGCTCCCGCAGCGGTTGCCGCCGCGCTCAACGCAGGATTCATCATCAATTCCACGGGCCCGCGCACCCTGCGGCTGGCGCCGCCGCTGATCCTCACCCGCGGCCAGGCCGACTCGTTTGTGAACGCCCTGCCGGGGATCCTGGGCACCGCCCGGTCCGCCGGCACGACAGAAGGAAAATCATGACCCGCCATTTCCTGGTCGACACCGACCTCACCCAGGCCGAGCAGACCGAAGTGCTGGACCTTGCCGACGCGCTGAAGCAGGACCGGTACAAGTACCAGCCCTATGCAGGGGCAGCCACCGGCCGCAAAACCGTGGCCGTGATCTTCGACAAGACCTCCACCCGCACCCGCGTGTCCTTTGCCGCCGGTGTCGCGGACCTGGGCGGCGTGCCGCTGATTATCGGCGCGGGGGAGTCCCAGCTCGGGCACAAGGAGAGCGTCGCGGACACCACCAAGGTGCTGGAGCGGATGGTCTCAACCATCGTCTGGCGCACCTACGCGCAGTCCGGGCTGGAGGAAATGGCGGCGAACTCGCGGGTTCCGGTCATCAATGCCCTCTCCGACGACTATCACCCCTGCCAGCTGCTGGCGGACCTGATGACCATCCGCGAACACAAGGGCACCCTGGCCGGCCTGACCCTGACCTACCTGGGCGACTGCGCCAACAATATGGCCAACTCCTACCTGCTGGCCGGAGTCACCGCGGGCATGCACGTCCGGGTGGCCGGGCCCGTCGGTTACCTGCCGGATCCGCTGATTGTCGACGCCGCCGCTGCCCGCGCCGAGGAAACCGGCGGATCGGTGATGATCACCACCGATCCGGCGGAAGCGCTGGCCGGAGCCGACGTCGTCGCCACCGACACCTGGGTCTCCATGGGCCAGGAGGACGAAAAGGCAGCCCGCTCCGAGCTCTTCCGCGACTACTCCGTGGACGGCGCGGCGATGGCACAGGCGGCTGACGACGCCGTCGTGCTGCACTGCCTGCCGGCTTACCGCGGCTATGAAATCTCGGCCGATGTCATTGACGGTCCGCAGTCAGTGGTCTGGGACGAGGCGGAAAACCGGCTGCACGCGCAGAAAGCCCTGATGGTGTGGCTCATGGCCCGTTCAGGCCTGACCGGTGTTCCGGAGGGCAAATCATGAGCATGCCGGCCACCAAAACCGCACGCCAGGCCCGCATCCGCGCCCTCCTGACCGGATCCTCGGTCCGGTCCCAGGCTGAACTTGCCGCCCTCCTGGCGGACGACGGCGTCCAGGTCACCCAGGCCACCCTGTCCCGGGACCTGGTGGAACTGGGTGCGGTGCGGATGCGCGGCAAGGAAGGGGTGCTGGTGTACGCCGTGCCCTCCGAAGGCGGCGAGCGGGCACCCAAATCCGGAGTCACCCAGGAAGTCCTGGACGCCCGGCTGGCGCGTCTCTGCGGGGAACTGCTGGTTACCGCGGAGGCCTCCGGCAATATCGTGGTGCTGCGCACTCCGCCCGGTGCCGCCAACTTCCTGGCCCTGGCCATCGACCACTCGGTGATGCCAACGATTTTGGGCACCATTGCCGGCGATGACACCGTCATGATGGTGACCCGCGATCCCGACGGCGGCGCCGACGTCGCGGCCCGGTTCCTGCGCATCGCGGATGAAGCCACGGCCAACGGCCAGGCGCCGGACAGCCGCATCCTGTAGCTGTCCCCAAACTTTCCACCTACCTTCATCAACAAGCAGCCCGCAGGGGCTGCACCAAGCAAGAGGAGCGAATTTCGTGAGCGAACGCATTGTTCTGGCCTACTCCGGTGGCCTTGATACTTCGGTGGCCATCGGCTGGATCGCCGAGGCAACAGGCGCCGAAGTGATCGCCGTGGCGGTCGACGTCGGACAGGGCGGCGAATCCCTGGAAACCATCCGCCAGCGCGCACTGGCCTGCGGCGCCGTCGAGGCCTATGTCGCTGATGCCCGGGACGAGTTCGCCTCCGAGTACTGCATGCCGGCCCTGAAGGCCAACGGCCTGTACATGGATTCCTACCCGCTGGTTTCGGCGCTGTCCCGTCCGGTGATCGTCAAGCACCTGGTTGCAGCCGCCCGCCAGTTCGGTGCCACCACCGTCTCCCACGGCTGCACCGGCAAGGGCAATGACCAGGTCCGCTTCGAAGTCGGTATCCAGACCCTGGGCCCGGACCTGAAGTGCATCGCCCCGGTCCGTGACCTGGCCCTGACCCGCGACAAGGCCATCGCCTTTGCCGAGGAAAAGAACCTGCCGATCGTCACCACCAAGAAGAACCCGTTCTCCATCGACGCCAACGTGTGGGGACGCGCCGTGGAGACCGGCTTCCTGGAAGACATCTGGAACGGCCCCACCCCGGACGTGTACGAGTACACCTCCGATCCCGCAGCCGGGCTGCCCGCCGACGAAGTGGTCATCACCTTCAAGGAAGGCGTGCCGGTCGCCATTGACGGCAAGCCGGTTACCCCGCTGCAGGCCATCGAGGAAATGAACCGCCGCGCCGGTGCCCAGGGCATTGGCCGCATCGATATCGTCGAAGACCGCCTCGTGGGCATCAAGAGCCGCGAAATCTACGAAGCTCCCGGCGCCATGGCCCTGATGGCCGCCCACCGCGAGCTGGAAAACGTCACGGTGGAGCGCGAGCAGGCCCGCTTCAAGAAGACCGTGGGCCAGCGCTGGACCGAACTGGTCTACGACGGCCAGTGGTTCTCCCCGCTGAAGAAGTCCCTGGACGCCTTCATTGAGGACACCCAGAAGTACGTGTCCGGCGACATCCGCATGACGCTGGAAAGCGGCCGTGCCGTGGTGACCGGACGCCGCTCCGATTCCTCGCTGTATGACTTCAACCTGGCCACCTACGACACCGGTGACAGCTTCGACCAGTCCATGGCGCGCGGCTTCATCGAGCTGTTCGGCATGTCCTCCAAGGTGGCCTCGGGCCGCGACCAGCGTTTGGCAGAAGGTAAGTAGAAATGAATCACGGCAAGCCGCCGGTTGATGCAACCGGCACCGGATCAGCTGGCTCCACCGTCCAGGGCGCACTGTGGGGCGGCCGCTTTGCCGGTGGTCCCGCCGACGCCCTGGCGGCGCTGAGCAAGTCCACCCACTTCGACTGGCGGCTTGCCGGCTATGACATTGCCGGCTCGCGGGCCCATGCCCGCGTGCTGCACACCGCCGGGCTGCTGGACGACGCCGAGCTCGAGGGCATGCTCGCGGCCCTGGACCAGCTCGACGCCGACGTGCGCTCGGGCGCCTACACTCCGGCGGAGTCCGATGAGGATGTGCACGGTTCCCTGGAACGCGGCCTGATCGAGCGCGCCGGAGCGGCGCTGGGCGGCAAGCTGCGCGCCGGCCGGTCCCGCAACGACCAGATCGCGACCCTGGGACGGATGTACCTGCGCGACCACGCCCGCATCATCGCCGCCGGCGTACTGGCAACCGTTGATGCCCTGGTGGAGCAGTCGGAAAAGCACCTGGGTGTGGCCATGCCCGGCCGCACCCACCTGCAGCACGCCCAGCCCGTGCTGCTCAGCCATCACCTGCTGGCCCACGCCTGGGCACTGCTGCGCGATGTGCAGCGCCTGATGGACTGGGACCGCCGCGCCGCGGTGTCCCCGTACGGCTCCGGCGCACTGGCCGGCTCCTCACTGGGCCTGGACCCCAACGCCGTCGCCGCTGAACTCGGGTTCGACTCCGCCGTCTGGAACTCCATCGACGGCACCGCATCCCGCGATGTTTACGCCGAGTTCTCCTGGGTGGCCGCGATGATCGGTGTGGACCTGTCCCGGATCAGCGAAGAAATCATTATCTGGGCCACCAAGGAATTCTCCTTCGTGACCCTCGATGATGCCTTCTCCACCGGATCGTCGATCATGCCGCAGAAGAAGAACCCCGACGTGGCCGAACTGGCCCGCGGCAAGGCCGGGCGCCTGATTGGTGACCTGACCGGACTGCTGGCCACGCTCAAGGGCCTGCCGCTGGCGTACAACCGCGACCTGCAGGAGGACAAGGAACCGGTTTTCGACGCCGCCGACACGCTGGAGGTCCTGCTTCCAGCGGTCTCGGGCATGATCGCCACGCTGACGTTCAACACGGAGCGCATGCAGGCGCTGGCGCCGCAGGGCTTTGCCCTGGCCACCGACATCGCCGAGTGGCTGGTCCGCCAGGGCGTGCCGTTCCGTGAAGCCCACGAGCTGTCCGGTGCCGCCGTGCAGCTTGCGGAGGGCCGCGGCGTCGAGCTGTGGGACCTGACGGATGAGGACTACGCGGGAATCTCGGAGCACCTCACCCCGGAAGTCCGGACCGTGCTGAGCACCGAGGGATCGCTGGACAGCCGCAGCGCGCAGGGCGGCACCGCACGCTCGGCCGTGGAGCAGCAGCTGGCCGCGCTGAAAGGCCAGCTTGATTCAGTCCGGAGCTACGCCGCCTAGCTGAAACCGGTTCAGCCCGGCCGGATGCGGGTTGGTGCCGAGTTGGTGCCGGCATCCCTGGCCGGTGCCGCCTGACAGTGCAGCCTGGCAGTGCCCCTGACAGTGCCGCCCGACAGTGCCCCTGCGGAGATTCTCCGCAGGGGCACTGCCGTGTCCGGCCAGGTCTTGTCCAGGGAAAGGCCGCAGCGCGGGTTCCGGCGGTCCGGTGGAAATCCTCAGTGCAGATCAAGGGGCTTCGGAAAATCTACAGTGCAGATCAGGGGATTTCCCGGGGCAAAACGAGGCTTTTGGGCCCGTTATCTGCCCGAAGGATTCTTTGACTGCTGCTGAATCCTCATACCCCGCGACGATTCCCGCGGCTACGCTGGGGCCATGAGCGACTCCTTCCGGCGGATGCTGCGCGCCCTGCCCGATTTCCCCGACAACCTCCCCGCCTTCGATCCCGCCACGGCTCCGGCGGACCCCTCCGACCTGTTCCGGTCCTGGCTCGACGAGGCCCTCGCCGCCGGGATCCGCCAGCCGCATGCCTTCTCGCTGGCCACTGCGGACGCCGCCGGGAATCTGTCCTCGCGGATGCTCATCCTGAAAGACCTCGACGACGACGGCTGGCACTTCGCCACAGCCCGCACCTCCCGGAAGGGCCGGGAACTGTCGGAGAACCCGCGCGCGGCCATGAACTTCTACTGGTCCGAACTGGGCCGTCAGGTCCGCCTGGCCGGCACCGTGGTGCTGCTCTCGGAGACCGCCTCCGCACGCGATTGGGCGGAACGGCCCGGCGCCGACGGCGGCACCAACCCCGAGTGGCAGCTGTACGCACTGCAGCCAGCGGAAATCGAGTTCTGGCAGGCCGATCCCGGGCGCCGGCACATCCGTCACCGCTATGACCTGTGAGGCCACCCGGATGGCGCCCCGAACCGGTGTCCCCTCCCGGCATGCCGACACCGCCGTTTTCCGGCTACCCCGAATTTCCGGCTGCTGCCCCTAGGGTGGGTCCATGACTGGTCTCCCTGAATCCGCCGATTCCCCCTCCGTGCCCAAACCGGCGCCCCGCCCCACCCCGCCGCAGCTGCTGGCGAACCTTGATGCCGCGGCCGCCGCCCTGCAGGAGCACATCACTTCACTGACGGACGACGACGTCCGCGCCCCCTCGCGGCTTCCGGGCTGGTCCCGCGGGCATGTGCTGGCCCACGTGGCCGGCGTTGCCGACGGCATGGCTCGCCAGCTCGAGTACGCGGCCCGCGGCGAAACGATCGAGCTGTACGACGGCGGCGCCGACGGCAGGAACCGCGCCATTGAGGAAGGCGCGGTCCGCAGCGCCGACCGCCACCGGCAGGCCCTCAGCGAATCCCTGGACCGGGCGCTTGCGGCTTTTCACGGACTCCGGGAGCCGGACTGGAACGCACCGATCTCCTACCGCAACGGTGTTGTCCGCGACGGCGGACTGGCCCTGTGGCGGGAACTGGTCATCCACCTGACCGACCTTGACCTGGGAGTGGATCCGGACAGCTGGTCGCCGCAGTTTTGCGAACACCTGTTCAGCTTCCTCGCCGCACGCGTGCCTGCCGGCATTCGTCTGCGGCTGCAGCCGCTCGGTATGCCATCCCGTCTGCTGGGCGGCCAGGGACAATCATCGTCCACCACCATCGCCGTCAACGGGATGGCCACCGACATCGCCGCATGGCTCGCCGGGCGCACGCCGAATCTGGGCAGCCTCCGGGCCGAAGCCGCAGCCGACGGCGTCGAACTGCCGAAACTCCTGCCCTGGCCATCGGCTCTGCCCGCCAAGTAACGCCACACCTGCTCTTTCCTCCGGCGGGCCTTCGCGGCGCGGTCGCGGGGCCTTCACCGGGCCCGGGGGACTGGAGCGGTCGCGGCCGCACATGGGGGACCAGCCTTACGGACCGTCCGCCCCGGAAGCTACGCTGGAACCAGTCCAAGCCGGCAGCACCCGGACAGGAGGACAAACCATGGCGGCACGCTCCAGCTCCGCACCGGTCCCCGAAGGCCGTATCGAGAAGCTCACTGACGGATACGCGGTCGCCTTCGACCGCCAGTTCGACTATCCAACAGCACACATCTGGGACATCCTGACCAATCCCGCCAAGGTCTCCCGTTGGCTGGGACAGGTGAGTCCCGGATGGCAGGTGGGCAAGGAATACACGCTGGACATGGATGGCGGCAGCACGTCCGGCACCGTGCTGCAGCTTGAACCGCTGTCCAGCCTGCAAATCACCTGGGAGGATGACCTGGGACTGGAATCCGTCCTGGAATGGCAGGTGCTGGAGAGTGGCGGGGGTGCGCTGCTGTGTTTCAGATCCCGCACTGACAGCCCCGATTTCCTGGCGGAGGGCAGCGCCGGCTGGCAGGACATCCTGAATTCCTTTGCCAATGTTGCCGCCGGACGGGACCCGGATCCGGAGGGCCTGGGGGATTGGCTGGCTTTGCGGGACGCCTATGCCAGGGACTTTGACGTTTCACCGAGCATGGGCCGGGTCACGGGCACGGGGGACGACGCCGCGCTGGTCTTCGAACGCTGGTACCGCGCCCCCGCCGAGGACGTGGAAGCCGCGGTCGACGCCATCGGACGCCGGGCGGGAATTGGCGGGCAGGCGCAGCTGGAGATGACCGACGACGGCGAGGAAACCCGCATTGTCATCCGCCAGCCCGTTGAGGGGAGCCAGGACCAAACCGCAGCTCTCCTCGCCAACTGGCACGCTGCGCTCGACTCAGTCCGTGATCAGCTGGACGGCGGCATCACCCATCCCAGCTCCCACCGGCTGGCGGCGCTGCAGCGGTTCTACCGCTCCATGATCTGACGCCGGAGAAAGGTACCGGCCGCGGCTTTCGAAATTCCGTTCCGCGCGCCGCCCCTTGCTACGGTCGAAAGCATGGAAGAGAAAAGCGCACGCACACGGCTTGCGGTGCCGGCCACCGACGCTGCCCGCCTCCTGCTCGGTTCAGTCCTGACGCACGACGACGGCGGGGAACCGGTAAGCGTCCGCGTTACCGAGGTGGAGGCCTACATGGGTGATGTGGACCCCGGATCCCATGCGTTCCGTGGACGCACCGCCCGGAACAACACCATGTTTGGTCCGGCGGGGCACCTCTACGTGTACTTCACCTACGGGATGCATTACTGCGCCAACGTGGTCTGCGGCGTGGAAGGGCAGGCCACGGGGCTGCTGCTGCGGGCGGGGGAAATCGTCGACGGCGTGGAAACCGCCAGGGAGCGCCGCGGCCGTCCACGCACGGACCTTGACCTTGCACGCGGACCCGCGCGGCTGGCGCAGGCCCTGGGCATCAACCGTGCCCTGGACGGCGCTGATGTCTTCTCCGCGCCCCTGCGGCTGGAGCTGCCGGAGGCCCCGGTGCCGGAGCATCTGGTGTCCACCGGCCCCCGCGTGGGCGTCAGCGGACCCGGCGGCAGCACCGAATACCCCTGGCGGTTCTGGCTCGCCGGGGATCCCACGGTATCCAAGTACCGTCCCGCCGTCGCCCGCAACAGGCGCAGCGGCTCGGCCGCCGGAAAGGAAGCACTGCAGCCGTGAAACGCAGAACGGCGTTCGGGAATGAGTGCCCCGAACGCCGTCCCGTGAAGCTCAGGTTAGGAACGCGGAAGCGGAGCCTGTGCTGAAATCAGCTTCTTTTCCAGCAGTTCGTCCCAGAAGGCGCCGGGAATCTCAGCCTTCATCGCGGCAACGTCTTCCTTGATGCGTTCGGGCCGGCTGGAGCCCGGGATGACCGCAGCCACTGCGGGGTGGGCGGTGGAGAACTGCAGCGCAGCAGCCTTCAGGCTTACGCCGTGCCGCCGGCCAATCTCCGTCAGGGCGGAGATCCGCTCCTGGACCTGCGGCGGAATCGCGGCGTAATCGAAGTAGTCCCCGCCCAGCAGGGCGCCGGAGTTGAACGGCCCGCCAACGACGATGCCGACGCCTTTTTCCTGCGCCGCCGGCATCATGCGCTGCAGGGCACGTTCGTGCTGCAGCAGGGTGTACTGCGTGGCGGACAGGCTCATGGTGGGAGCAGCCTGATCCATGTCCATGGCCAGCTCAATGGGCTCCGTGGTGTTGACGCCCAGGCCCCAGCCGTTGATCACGCCTTCCTCCTGGAGCCGGGACAGCACCCGGAACGCGCCCGTCCTCGCCTCGTCGAACTTCGTGATCCACTCATCGCCGAGGAAATCCCGCGATGTGTCATGGATAAACACGAAGTCCAGCCGGTCCGTCTTGAGCCGCCGCAGGCTCTCGTCAATGGACCGCAGGGTCGCGTCGGCCGTGTAGTCGGTGGCGATCTTGTTTGAACGTCCGTGGGTGAAGAGGCCCGAGCCTTTTTCCTCCTCCTCGTCCAGGATCAGCCGTCCCACTTTGGTGCTCAGCGCATACTCGTCGCGGTTGTACTGCGACAGGACCTCGCCCAGGCGCGATTCCGCCAGGCCTGCTCCGTAGAAGGGAGCGGTGTCGAAGTAGCGGATGCCCTCGTTCCACGCGGCTTCAACCGTAGCCAGCGCCTCCTCCTGCGGGATGTCCCGGAACATGTTTCCCAGCGGGGCCGTGCCGAATCCGATCTTGTTCTGAAGCACTTTGTGCAGGTTAGCCATGTGTATTGCAATCCTTGACTGTTGATGCGGTTAATTCAGTGCCCTGTGCAAAGGGCATGCTTCATTCCAACCGGCCCCTGCTGCCCCTTTATTCCGCCAGCCGAGTACTCCGTCCGGCCATCGCCGAAGCCCGTGCCCCCCCCGTGAGCCGGTGCTCACGCTGTCCCGGGGACGCCGAAAGCCTGGAGCGGCGAGACAAGTGCCACAGCTGCCCAAACGGCTCGGGCCCGAAGGGACGCAGCGGGTAAGGTGGATGGGTGAAAGAAACGCCCGCGTACGCCGCGCAGAACACCGAATCCATCGCCGACACCATCGAACGCCTGGGCGCAGTGGTGCCGGATTACCCCAAGCCTGGCGTGGTCTTCCGCGATCTGACCCCCGTTTTCGCTGACGGAGAGGCCTTCCGCGCCGTCGTGGATTCCCTGTTGGCCCAGTACGAAGGCCGCTTTGACTACGTTGCCGGGATTGAGGCCCGCGGCTTCCTCCTCGCCGCAGCCGCAGCCTATGCCGCCGGCAAAGGCGTGCTGACCGTCCGCAAGCCCGGCAAGCTGCCGCGCGAGGTGTACTCGGAAAGCTACTCGATGGAGTACAGCGAAAACACGCTTGAGGTCCACCAGGACGATTTCCCGGCCGGATCACGGATCCTGATTCTCGACGACGTCCTCGCCACCGGCGGAACGCTCGGCGCCACGGCCCGCCTGATCGAAAAGGCCGGCGGAGTTGTTGCCGGTTTCGGCGTCGTGCTTGAACTGCGTGATCTTGGGGGCCGCGCGGCACTGAACGACTATCCCGTCCACGCGCTGACCGCCTACTAAACGCTTCACGTCATGGCCGGGCGGCTGCTTAGGCGCCCGGCCATCGCGCCCCCTTATGGCGCACCACCACCATTCCGGCAAGACCCGGTCTCACCCGGTTAGCTCAATGCATGGAAAAAGTCCAAATGCGCGCTAAACTTGACGGTCTGCCTTTGCGAGAGGGAACGCGAACATGCCTGAAACGTCTTCTGCCCACCAAGAGCTGGAACATGAGCGACGATATGTCGCCGGTTTGTACTCACGACTCGATGAACTCCGCGAGGAGAAGCGCGAACAGCTGGCCCAGGTGCGGCGCAGCCACTCGGCCGGTTCACACCAGAACCGCTCCGAGCGCGATGCCTTTGCCACCATGTACGAGGACCGCCTGGCACAGCTGAATGCCGTGGATGACCGCCTGGTTTTTGGCCGGCTTGACCTCGACGACGGCGAGGAGCGCTACATCGGCCGCATCGGGCTGTCCACTGAGGATCTGCAGCGGCTGATGGTTGACTGGCGCGCTCCGGAAGCGGGCACGTTCTATCAGGCCACCGCGTTTGAGCGCCAGGGCGTCCGGCGGCGCCGCCACCTCATCCTCAAGGGCCGGAATGTGCAGGCCATCGAAGATGATGTCCTGGATTACTCCATGCTTGAGGAGGACGAGGCGCTGCAGGGCGAGGGCGCGCTGTTGGCAGCCCTGAACTCCAAGCGCACCGGGCAGATGTCCGACATCGTCGGCACCATCCAGGCCGAACAGGACCGGATTATCCGTGCACCGCTGGCCGGCACCCTCGTGGTGCAGGGCGGGCCGGGTACCGGAAAAACCGCCGTCGCGCTCCACCGCGCCGCCTACCTGCTGTACACGCACCGCGAACGGCTCAAGTCCGCCGGTGTCCTGCTGGTTGGCCCCTCGAATGCCTTCATCCGCTATATCGAACGCGTGCTGCCCTCCCTGGGCGAAACCGGCGTCGTCATGTCCAGCCTCGGCCAGCTGATGCCGGGCATCAACGCCGTGCCGGAAGAGAACGCCCACGTTGCCGAGATCAAGGGCCGGATCGGTATGGCACAGGTGGTGGCCAGAGCCGTCGCCAACCGTCAGCGCACGGTCCTTGAACCGCGCCGGCTGAACGTTGAAGGCACCATCCTGACGCTGACGCCGAAAATGGTGCAGCGGGCGCGCGACAAGGCCCGCGCCACCGGCAAGCCGCACAACGAGGCACGCGTGACCTTCGTCAAGATCCTGCTGCGTGAGCTCACCGAGCAGCTGACGGAACAGCTCGAGGAATCGGCCGGCGCCGGCAACAGCACCGACCGCGCCTACCTTGCCGAAGACGTGCGCAGCTCCCGCGATGTGCGCGTTGCGCTGAACCTGTGCTGGATGCCGATGACGCCGGAGAAGCTTCTTTCCGAACTCTTCAGCAAGCCGGGCCACCTCGAGGCAGCGGCGCCTGAATTGAGCCAGGATGAACTGCGCCTGCTGCGGCGCAGCCCCGACGCGCCGTGGACGGAATCCGACATTCCGCTGCTGGACGAAGCAGCGGAGCTGCTGGGTGAGCTGGATGCCTCCGCCGGACGTGACCAGGCGCTGCGCGAGGAACAGCGCAAGCGCGACCTGGCCAATGCTGAACGCGCCATCGAGAACACCGAGGGTTTCCTGGAGGATTCCGGCGCCCACGGCATCCTGTCCGCAGAGGACCTGGCGGACCACAACACGGTGGGGGAGGCCCGCCTGACCGCGGCGGACCGCGCCGCCGTCGACCGCACCTGGGCCTTTGGCCACATTGTGGTGGACGAGGCGCAGGAGCTCTCCGCCATGCAGTGGCGTTTGCTCATGCGCCGGTGCCCGCTGAAGTCCTTCACCGTCGTCGGCGACATTGCCCAGACCAGCTCCGCGGCCGGAGCAACGTCCTGGCAGCAGGCCCTGACGCCGTTCGTGGGGGACCGCTGGACGCTCGAAGAACTGACCGTGAACTACCGCACTCCGGCGCAGATTGCTGAAGCGGCTGTCCGCATGGCCAATGCCGCCGGTCTTGTGGTGTCCGCACCCAAGGCAGTCCGCGAGGGCCGCTGGGCGCCGTTCATTGACCGGGTGCCCGAGGGTGGGCTGGTTGCCCGCCTGATGGAAACTCTCCCGGAGGACCTGGAGTCCCTTGAAGGTGGACTGCTGGCCATCATCGCGGAGGAACACCACCTCGACGCCGTCCGCCGCGAAGTTGGCGCCGTGTACGGCCGGCGCCTCGGCACCGGTGCCGGTGGGATTGAGCAGGACATCGTGGTGACCTCTCCCCGGGAAGCCAAGGGACTGGAGTTCGACGGCGTCGTCATCCTGGAGCCGGAAGAGCTGCTGACTGCCGCGGCCGGGAAGGTCGGGGACCTGTACGTGGCGATGACCCGTCCCACCCAGCGGCTGCGTCTTATTGCCGCGGGTCCGATTCCCGCTGGCATTGTGGAAGAAGAAGACTGATATTTTGGAAAACGTGACTACGCAAACCCCAGCGGGCCTGAGCGCCCAGAAGAATGATCCGACTTTCGAGAATGTTTGGCAGGAACTGAAGTGGCGTGGACTCGTCCATGTCTCCACTGACGAGGCCGAACTGGAGAAACTGCTCGCCGGGGATTCGATCACCTACTATTGCGGTTTTGACCCGACGGCGCCGAGCCTGCACCTGGGCAACCTGGTGCAGCTGCTGACGATGCGCCGGCTGCAGCTGGCCGGCCACCGTCCGCTGGCCCTGGTGGGCGGCTCCACCGGACTGGTGGGAGACCCGCGCCCCACGGCCGAGCGCACCATGAACACCAAGGAAACCGTTTCTGAATGGGTTGGTTACCTGCAGGGACAGGTTCAGCGCTTCCTGAGCTTTGAGGGCGACAACGCCGCGCAGATGGTCAACAACCTGGACTGGACCGCCCCCATGAGTGTCCTCGACTTCCTGCGGGAAGTCGGCAAGCACTTCCGGGTCGGCACCATGATCAAGAAGGAGATCGTTTCCTCCCGGCTGAACTCCGACGAGGGCATTTCTTACGCCGAGTTCAGCTACCAGGTGCTCCAGGGCATGGACTACCTCGAGCTTTTCCGCAACTACAACTGCGTGCTGGAAACCGGCGGTTCGGACCAGTGGGGCAACCTCACGGCCGGCACCGAACTGGTGCGCAAGGTTGAGGGCAAGAACGTCCACGCCATGGGCACCCCGCTGATCACCAACTCCGACGGCACCAAGTTCGGCAAGAGCGAAGGCAACGCCATTTGGCTGGACGGCGCCATGACCAGCCCGTACGCCATGTACCAGTTCTGGCTGAACACCCCCGATGCGGACGTTGTGGACCGGCTGAAGGTCTTCACCTTCCTCACCAAGGCGGAAATCGAAGAGTTGGCCACCGCCGTGGCGGAGGAACCGCATAAGCGCGCCGCCCAGCGCCGGCTCGCCTACGATGTCACCTCCCTGATCCATGGAACCGATGCCACGGACAAGGTCATTGCCGCTTCCGCGGCGCTGTTCGGCCAGGGCGAGATCTCTGAGCTGGACGAGGCAACGCTGACGGCAGCAACCGCGGAACTGCCGCGCGTGGTGGTCGACGCCGGGAGCCTGGGGATCATTGACCTGCTCGTGGCATCCGGACTTTCCGGCAGCAACTCGGCCGCCCGGCGGACCGTGGCCGAAGGAGGCGCCTACGTGAACAACCACAAGGTCACCGACGCCGACACCGTGGTGGCCGCCAGCGAACTGCTGCACGGCAAATACCTGCTGCTGCGCCGCGGCAAGCGGACCCTTGCAACGGTCGAAGTGGCTGCCGTATAGTTTTAACGGCCCTGATGAAGGCTGGCTTCCAGCACTCGCCGGCTCCGGATTCCCGGAGCTGCCGGGCGTCTGGAGGCCGGCTTTCTTCGTTTCCTGCAGCACACTCTGAGGAGGGGCGGGGGACGGCTGGCACGGATCCGGTGTGAAGTGCAGGAGGTCACACTCCAGCGGTTTGCGCGGACCGCCGGGGCTGTGTAAAGTTGAGTGAGTTGCCCCGGTGAGCGCCTGACAGACACTGCGAAGTGTATCTGCAAGTGAGACTCCCGGAACCGGCAGCAAAACCCCAACACACAGCAACGGAGAATATCCGGTTGCTTCGTGACGGGTTCAGCCGGACGGAATAGCGAATATCGGGAATTATCCCGAATTGCTAAAACCGGCCGGATGAAATAGAATAAAGAAACACTGCAGCGAAGAGAAAAGAAAGACTTTATCCGGTT
>NZ_VTFU01000003.1 GCF_009192735.1 Arthrobacter gandavensis | reverse complement strand
GGGCAGTACTGTGGGACACGAGAACCTCCGGGTTGGAGTGGGTCTTTGACAAGCCACATCCCACCCGGAGGTTCTCTTTCGTTCAACCAGCCACGCCGCTACCAACGTCCTGGCCGGGTACACCTAGGCCCGCCCTCGTTCACGGCGCCGGAGGCGGCAAGCTCACCGAGCATGGTTTCCAGCTGGTCGTCGCTGACGCGGGTCAGCGCCGTGAGCAGATTGGTGATGCGGGTGCGTTCCTTGTCCGCGAAGCGGGTGGAATCCAGGATGTCGCTGACCCACAGGCCGTCCATGGCCAACCGGATGATGACGCCGATAACTCCCGTGGGCTGGCGCGGATCCAGGTTGTCACGGTCCAGTCGCCGGTTCAGGTACACCAGTGATTCCGCCAGGTTCGGCCGTCCGACGGCGGTGGCCAGCAGTGCGCCCTGGTCAGTGTTGCTGTTGGATCCGGCATCAGAGAACGCCTGGATATACGCCCGGTCCTGGGCTCCCACCGGGTTGGGATCCGCTTCCGCGAGCCGGCCCAGTTCGTGGACCAGCTCGATGATCATTGCTTCAACGTCCCGCTCGACCTCGTCGATTCGTGCGCCTGGCCTGAACATTTTTCCTCCAGCTCAATGGTCAACCGTGTTTCGATTGACCGACAAGCTTAGCCCGGTTTGGCATTTACTTCAGCTTTGGCAAACCCCTCTCCGTCATGTCGGACATCCGCTTGAACGGCAGCCTGTTTCCGGCTTGTCTTGGGTCATGACACGGATCACCGTTCGCCGCACAGCCCAGCTGCTGTTCGGGCTTTTTTGTTATGGCTTTGCCATCGGCATGATGATCCAGGCAAACCAGGGAGTCTCGCCCTGGGACGTCCTCTCCCAGGGAACATCCAAGCAGTCCGGCCTGCCCTTCGGCCTGGTCACCAACCTGATTGGCCTGCTGGTGCTGCTGCTGTGGATTCCGCTCCGGCAGAAACCGGGAATCGGCACGGTCCTGAACGTGCTGCTGGTGGGGCCCAGCGCAGAAATCTGCCTCCTCCTGGTGAGTCCGCCGGACCAGCTGTGGGCGCAGATACTGCTCTTTACCGGCGGATTGTTGCTGTTGGCTGCCGCCACCGGGCTCTACCTGGGGGCAAGGCTTGGGCCCGGTCCGCGGGACGGCCTGATGACCGGAATACACGTCCGTTTCGGCTGGCCGGTGTGGGCGGTGCGCACCGGGATCGAAGTGGCGGTTCTCGCCACGGGGTGGGCGCTGGGCGGAACGGTGGGGCTGGGCACTGTGGCCTTCGCGCTGCTGGTTGGCCCCCTGATCAACCGCACCCTGCCGATGTTCGACATGCGGAGCCTTGCACCCCGGCCTGCAAAAGCTCCGGCGCACCCTTCGGCCCGGGGTTCCGGCGGGGCGGCCTGAGTCTTACGATGGTGCGTGCGTCTTCACCCTCTCCGCAGGAGGAATGGCCATGCCCCAGACACCATCCAGCCCCGGGCAGCACCGCCCGTCCGGCCGCCAGGACTACGGCAACGTTCCCGTCATCATCTCTGCCGTGCTGGCAGCCGTGGCGGGGGTATCCGTTGCGCTTTTCTCCACCGGCGGCACTGAGCGTGAGTTCCGGTGGGAGCTCGGTGTCGCCGCCGCCTGCGTAACGTTCATCGTGACGCTGCTGATGCTCCTGCTCCTGATCGCCACGTCCCAGCCCAACCCCGAACATTTGGGGAAGGGCACCGGGATCAGGCGCACGTTCGGCTCCCGCCCGGGGGAAGCTGACGACGACGACGGCCCGGCCGCCGCGCCGTAACGGCAGGGCCGCACGATAAGACCGCGGCGGGACAGCACCGCCAGGCCGCTACGGGAGCACCTCAAGAGGTCAGCGGGCGAAGATTCGCTCCAGCAACTTCCCGGAGCGGTCCATGACAGCGTCGCCGGGCCACCCCGCGCCGTCCTCCAGATAGCTCTCCTGGAGCACCACCCGGACAACGCCCAGAGCCAGGCCCACCACCATCCGCGCCTCGGCGGCGAGCTCCGCGGCCGATTCGCCGCGGAGCTCCCGCTCATACCGGGCAGCCACCAGGTCCACCAACTGGTTTTCGTGGACGGCCATGCGTTCGTTCTGCTTGGACAGCAGCTCCGGTGAATCCATGACCACCTTCATCCGTGCCCGGGCTAATTCCGCGTCGGGCTGGCCCTCAAACAGCGCGGAGAACACTGCCCGGGCCAGGGCCAGGACCACCGGGGCGCCGGTGTCCGCCCGGAAGGCGCGTGCCACGGCCTCGGTGGCGTCGTGGGGGGCCGGCCCCAGGAACACGCCCTCCTTGGAACCGAAGTAGTTGAAGAACGTCCGGGGCGAGACCATGCTCGCCGCGCAGATCATGTCGACGGTTACCCGCTCGTATCCGCGTTCACGCACCAGCGCTAGTGCGGCCCGCTCGATGGCGGCCCGGGCAGCCGCGCGCTTGCGGGCGCGCAGCCCCTCGCCCGGATCGTCTCCGGCCGCGGCGGTGATGCCGTCCATGCCTGCTCCCTCTCTTCCCGTATCCCGGTTCCCCACCGGCTGCTACTCGTACCGCAGCGCATCGATCGGGTTTTGCTTGGCCGCGCGGCGGGCCGGCAGGGTGCCGGCCAGGAACGCGATCAGCATAACGATGCCGATGATAGTGGCCACGGATGCGGGCGTGAACAGCATGATGTGAAGGCCCGGCAGCGAGGAAAGAACGGTGTTCGAAAGCACTGAACTGATCACGGAACCCAGACCGACGGCGACACCGGCGCCAATGGCCGACCCAAGGAAACCGATGAAGATCGCCTCAACGCTGAACAGCGCAAAGATCTTGCCGCCGCCCATGCCCATGGCCTTCATCAGGCCAATCTCGCGGGTCCGTTCCTGCACGCTCATCAGCAGTGTGTTGACGATTCCGAAGCCGGCGGCGATCAGGGCGATAACGGCGAAGGCGTTCAGCACGCCGATGATCCCGTTGATGACCGTCTGGATGGCACCGATCTGGTCGGCGACCGTGAGGCCGGTGAAGCCCTTGTCTTCCAGGTCTGCCTTGATGGCGGCGAGCTGGTCCTCATCCGTGTCGTCGTCGAGGTAAGCCACGGAGGTGATGTAGCCGGTGGATACGCCCTCCGGAATTCCAGTGCGCTGCAGGGCGTCCATCTCGGCGCGCAGGTCGGCGTTGAAACCGGCGCCGTCGCCGAAGAGGGAATCGTTCTGGACGCCGGCGATGACCGCGTCCACGGTGTGCTGGGTTCCGGCGTAGTCGGTGACGGCAATGGTTACCGTCTCGTCCAGGGCCGCTTCGGCATCGGCGAATCCCATGGCTTCCACGTAGCTGGAGGGAATCAGCACTTCCAGTGCCCCGTCGCCATCGGCGAGCTGGCGGCCGGCGGCCAGGTCGGCGTCGGCCAGCCCCACCATCGGGTTGACGGTCAGCTCAAATCTGGCGCCGCCGTCGTGCTGGATGTAATCAGGCGCCAGCATCGCGGCGGGTTCGACCTTCTCGATGCCGTCCGTGGCGCGGATGGCGTCGATGTCGGCGTCCGAGAGCAGGGTGAAATTGCCCTGCGTGGCGGCGCCGTTGGGATCGTATTCCTTGGGCCCGTCATCCGCGGCCGCAGCGTCAGTGGTGGGAGAGACGGTCATCAGGTCGTCACCGCCAATGGCGCCCACCTGCTTGTCGATGTAGTCCGAAACGCCGGCACCAATGGCGCTGGTGAGCGTAAGCGTGAAGGCACCGATAAAGATGGCGACGACGGTGAGCGCGGTGCGGACCTTGCTGCGGAAGGTGTTGGATACGGCAGAGCGGAGAATGTCGCCGGCGGTCATGCGGAGGCCCCTGTGGTGATGGTGGTGGAGGTGAGTTCGGCGGCCGATACTTCGCGGCCGTCCTTGATGTAGAACTGGCGGCCGCAGCGGGCCGCGAGATCGGTGTCGTGCGTGACGGCGATCAGGGTGATGCCCTGTTCCCGGTTCAGATCAAAAAGGATGTCTTCGACGACGGCGCCGGTGGCGGTGTCCAGGTTTCCGGTGGGCTCATCGGCGAAGATGACCGACGGGTTGTTCACGAGGGCACGGGCAATGACCACGCGCTGCTTTTGTCCGCCGGAGAGGTCGGTGGCCCGGTTTCGGGCCTTGTCCGCCATTTCCAGGCGCTCCAGCGCCTCCATGCCGCGCTTTTTCCGCTCTGCCGGCTTTACCCCGGCAATCATCAGCGGCAGCACCACGTTATCCAGCACTGAGGAGTTGGGGGTGAGGAAGAACTGCTGGAACACAAAGCCGAAGTCCCGGTTGCGCAGTTCGTTCAGCTCGTTTTTGCCCAGCGAGCGGGCGTCCTGGCCCTTGACGGTAATCGTGCCGCCGTCCGGCGTGTCCAGAAGTGCCAGCAGATGCATGAGGGTGGACTTGCCGGAGCCGCTCTTGCCGACGATGGCGAGGGACTCTCCCGCGTCCACGGACAGATTGACGCCTTTGAGGGCGTCAAAGCGGTTCTCCCCCTGACCGTACGACTTGGTCAGGTCCTGAGCGCTGAGTATTTGTGGTGTCATGCCGGCAACACTACGTGCAGTTTCTGCAAGTTTGCAGGGAGTGCATTATTGGGCTTTCCTCCGCTTGCCGGAGTCTTTACGGCTCGCTAGCCGTGGAACCGCTCCCAGGCCGACTGGCGGGACATTCCCAGCGCTTCTCCGATGCCGGCCCAGCTGATGTCCCGCGAGCGGGCGGCGGCCACCCATTGCCGCAAGTGGTTCTCGACGTCGTCGCGCGCCTTCGCGATCTGCGGCAGCCTCGCCAGCAGTTCCCGGTCGCCGAGCAGATCCCAAGGCGCCCGCGGGGAGGGATTCGGATCGGCCGGCGCATGTTCAAAAAGGACCAGGGCGGATTCCGTACAGCCGCGGCAGATGGCCACCGCAGGCGCGCCCACCAGCAGTCCGGTCTGCTCGCGCGGGCGCAGGCAGAACGAGCACATAAACGGCTGCACTGCTGCGGCGTCATCGGCAGCGGTTCCTCCAGGCTGTCTTTCCATTCCCCCAGCCTACGGCTGCCCTGCCTGAAATCCCCGCCAGCTTCACCCCCTTGCCGTGTCAGGCATTGCCTGACAGACTGTCGCACTGTCAGGACCTTTCTGACGGCGAGGGGAGGCGGAATCATGGAAAACAGCAGAGCCATGGAAGACAGGGGCATGGAAGACAGACGCATGGAAACCCAGCCAGCCAGGAAAGGCTCCGACCCGGCGCCCGCCTCCGGTCCCAGCGGACCTTCCTCCGCATCCGGCCGGCCCTTGAGGTTCATCCTGGCCACCAGCGGCGCTGAGGGTTTCGGTGATGCCCTGACCCGCACGCTGCTGCCCATCCTCGCCGTGGCAGTCCTGGGTCTCGGCACCGGCTTTGTGGGCCTGCTGAACGCCGTCAGCCTCACCGCTTTCCTCCTGCTGGGCATGCCGGTTGGAATGCTGATCGACCGGATCCGGAACAGGACCGGCGCGATGGCCGCTTCAACCCTCACCCGCTGCCTCGTTGGCACGCTTCTTGCGGCGGGATACTGGACCGATCTGCTGTCCGGACCTGCCCTGCTGGGCGCCGCCATCCTCCTGGGAGTGGCCGATCTGGTCTTCACCGCGGCGCAGAGCACCGTCATTCCCGCGGCCGTGCCGGCTGCGGGGCTGAAGTCCGCCTATTCCCGCCTGGCGCTGGTGAACCAGGGTGCATCGACGACGGCGGCGGCCGCAGGCAGTGCCGCCCTGGCGCTGCTCGGGCTGCCGGCCATGATGCTGGCAGCAGCAGCCTCGTATGCGGGTTCGCTGCTGTTCCAGCGGGGCATCCGGGTCAGCCCCGCCCGCCCGGCGCCGAGGAACCGTGCGGGCGGACAGTTCCGCCACGGCTTCACCATCCTGCGGCGGACCCCGGCCTTGTGGGCACTGACGCTGTCCGGGTGCCTGACCAACGCCGGAGCAATGCTGGGGAACACCGTCCTGCCGGTTTTTGTTCTCAGGGATTTGGGCATAGAGCCGGCGGTTTATGCCGCCCTGGGCCTGGTGTCGGCGGCCGGCGCGATGGCCGGCGCTGCCGCGGCGCCGCGCCTCACCTCCCGACTGGGGCTGAAGGTCCTGCGGACCGGAGCAGCGCTGCTGGCCGTTCCCGCGGTGGGACTGGCCGCGGCTTGCCAATGGCTCCCCGGAGCCGACATTGGGTGGCTGGCCGCGCAGTCACTGGCTTGGAGTTTCCTCGTGTCGGTCTCAGCGGTGGCACCGGAGAAGCTCGCCACCGTCGGTTCCGCGCAGCGCACACTGACCCTGGGCGTCATGCCCGTGGCCGCGGTCCTGGGCGGTGCGGCCGCAGCGGCGGCCGGCCCCGTTCCGTTGCTGGTGGTGTGGGCCCTGCTGTCGGGGGCCGCCGCACTCCCGCTGCTTCGGGAGAAGTCCCTCAGCCTTTTCCGGTGACGGCCGATCAGATTTCGGGGACCCAGCCGGGATCCCGCCCCGTCAGCTGGTCATCCCGGATGGCGGATATAACCGCCACCGTGTCCCGGGCTGCGTGGTGGAAATCGACGGCAGCAACGGAGCATCCCGGACGGTAAGAACACCCGGGCGCGGGCCGCGTAAATTGAAGGACATGCCCATCCAGCACGAACAGTTTCTTTTTCCGAGCGGCGCAACCGAAGTCTCGGCCGCCTTCGCCGCGCCCCCGGACGCAACTGCGGCCATCATCGTCGCGCACGGGGCCGGCGCCGGGATGGATCATCCGTTCCTCACCGGTTTCACTAATGCGCTCAATGACGGCGGAGTCGCCACGCTGCGCTTCAACTTCCCCTACCGCGAGGCCGGGAAGAAGTTTCCGGACCGTCCCCCGGCCGCCATCCAGGCGTGGCGGGATGCCATGGAGGCTGCCGCGGCGCGCACCGCCGGCCTGCCGCTGTGGGCCTGCGGAAAATCCTTCGGCGGCCGGATGGCCTCGATGGCCGCCGCCGAAGGCATGCCGACGGCGGGGCTGATCCTCCTCGGCTATCCGCTGCATCCGCCGGGCAAGCCGGAGAAGATGCGCGACGAACATCTGTACGGACTGACCCTGCCGATGCTGTTCCTGCAGGGAACCCGGGACCCGTTCGCACTGCCCGGGGAACTGGAACCCGTCGCTGAGCGCGTTGGGCCAAATGCCGCTGTCCAGCGGATCGAAGGCGGCAACCACTCCTTTGAGGTGCGTGGAAACAAGCGCCCTCCGGAGCAGATCGGCGGCGAGCTGGCCGGACCGGTCCTGGCGTTCGTGTGAGATACCCGGCATCCCCTGTGCCCGAGGCCCCGCACTCGGTAAGCTGGCGCCATGCTGAAGAGACTGGCGAAAAAAGTCGCGGTGGCTGCCCTGATTTTCACGGCCTTTACCGCCGGCCTGGTGGCGGTCCTGGGCTACGGCGCCTTCCAGATGATCGACTGGGTCTTCTCTGAATCCTCCGAGATGATGGACGGCTCCGATTCTTACCGGGAATTCGACGACGGCCCCTCGATCCTCTCGTTCTTCGGCGTGTTCCTGGCACCGTCGCTGTTCATCGGAGCGGCAGTACTGCTGGCCGTGGGCGTGCGCGGACTCAGGCGCCGGGCCCGCCGGAAGCAGAACCGGCGCGACGACGCCGCGGCCCGGGCCGAATCCTGGCGCCGGCTGCACCAGCGCCGTGACGATCTGCTGGTGAAGTGGTCCCGCTACGAAACCGATGTTTCGCTCATGATCGACTACCCGGCCATGACCGATTACTCAGATCCCGTGATCCGCGACGTCATCGTGGCCATGCAGGGCATCCGCGCCGCAGAGGCGGAAGCCCTGGACATCGGCCGCGGCCACGCGGAGGGATCAAAGCTCCACCGTGCCGTGGACCGCTTCGAAGTTGCCCTGATTACTGCCGAAAAGTACGCGCGGCGCTGCGGCCAGTCAAAGCTCAGCGATGCCGAGCGCAGCAAGCTGGCCACGGCCCGGCAGGCGCTGAACATCATCCTGGACGGCGCCGCCACCCCTTCGGAGGTTGAGGCGGCCTACCGCAGCCTGCGCGGTTCCCTGCGGGGCATCATCGATCTTCCGGACCAGGCGATCGCTGACTTGGAGAGCCACACCAGGCAAAGCCTGGGCGTGCACCCTCATGGAGCACACCAGCATCCCCGGGCGTCAGCTGACCGGGCCGCCTGACCGGCAGGGCCGACCTGCCTGCCTGCCTCACCTGCGGCCTGCCTCACCTGCCAGCCAGGCCCGGCTCAAGTTCCTAGCGCGGCTGCGCCGGGTTGGTGGGATCACCCTGCGACGGCGGATTAATCTTGGGGCCGGTGGTTGCCGGGGAGACCTTGGATCCCTGCTGGTTCTGCGTCATCTCGGGCATATCTTCCGGAACCGAACCGCTGGGCTCTTCACCGCCGCGCAGCGCCTCGAGCCTGTGCTCAAGAACCTGGATGACGGGCAGCCGGTTGGCGTGCGCCCGTTCGTAGGCCAGCAGCCCGGACACTCCGGCTTCATCGAGCGGATGGATCCGGGAGGGCAGGGAACCGAGCGGAAGGTGATCATAGCCGGGCAGCTGCAGGTCATCGTGAGCGGGTGAATCAGTCATCTTCTTCCTCCTGTATCTTGAGCGGTTTCCAGGTCTTCCCTTCGGCTGCCTTCAGCCGGCGCCGCCGCGGGGATAGTCGTCTTCATCGGGAGCCATCCCGCCGTCGGCGTCCTGCTCAAGCCGGTCAGCCTCCGAACCCTCCGGCCGCAGCGGATCTCCGTGCGCGCGGACCGGATCCTGGATTCCGGCATCCTCCTGCGCCTCCGGGATCGCGGGAGCCTGCTGTTCCAGGGCATCGGCTTCGTTCTGCGCCGGCATGGCGGAACGGTCATCTGCGGTGGCCATCATTCTTCTCCTTTGCTGATCACAGCTGCTTCGGCACAGCAGCGTGGAGGCTGTCCAGGTCCGCCGGCGGGCTGCGGGTGAGCCGAAATTAGGGCTTCACAACCATCGCCAACACCACTAGATTATAAGCCTGCTTAGCACTTTTCCAGTGAAAGGACAGTCATGAACCAGCCGGAACAGCAGCAGGACACCCCGGGCACCCAGGGCGAGATGACCCCCACCCCGGACTGCGGCGAGAAGACATACCGTGGGATGGGCAAGCTGACGGACAAGACCGCGGTGATTACCGGCGGCGACAGCGGCATCGGACGGGCGGTGGCGATTGCGTACGCGCGTGAAGGCGCCGACGTCGTCATCTCCTACCTGAACGAGGACGACGACGCGAAGGAAACGGCCCGCTGGGTGGAAGAGGCCGGCCGCCGCGCCGTGCTGGTTCCCGGAGATCTGGACACGGCCGAGCAGTGCCGCAAGGTCATCGACACCGCGGTTCGTGAGTTCGGCAAGGTCGACATCCTCGTGAACAATGCCGCCTATCAAATGAACCATGAGTCCCTCGACGAGATTTCCGACGAAGAGTGGGAGTACACCTTCAAGGTCAACATCAACGCGATGTTCTACCTCGTGAAGGCCGCGCTTCCCCACATGGCTCCGGGCTCTTCGATCATCGGCAGCTCTTCGGTGAACTCGGACATGCCCAGCCCCACGCTCGCGCCGTACGCCGCAACAAAGTCGGCCATCGCCAACTTCTCCGCCAGCCTGGCACAGCTGCTGGGCGAGAAGGGCATCAGGGTGAACAGCGTGGCCCCGGGACCGATCTGGACCCCGTTGATTCCCGCCACCATGCCGCCGGAAAAAGTGGCGTCCTTCGGCTCCGATACGCCGCTGGGACGTCCCGGGCAGCCCGCGGAACTGGCCCCGGTGTACGTACTCCTGGCGTCCGACGACGGCAGCTACATTTCGGGTGCGCGCGTCGCCGTGACGGGCGGCCGCCCCATTCTGTAGCCGTCCCGCGGCGGCGGGTTCCGCACGGCCCTGTCACACCCGCAGATGGCGCTGCGGCTTGGGATAGTCTGTGAATTCCAGCGACCGGCCGACTAAGGAATTCATGACAGTCTCCACCAGCACGCGGCTATCCGACGGCCGGGAACTCATCTATTTTGACGCCTCCGCCGAGACCGCCCGCCGCCGTGCGGCTGCCCCCGCCGACAGCCGGGGGCTGCCGCCGCGGCCGGGTAACGGCACCGCACGGTTTGACGCCCTGACCGGTGAATGGATCGCGGTCGCCGCGCACCGCCAGTCGCGCACCCATTTGCCGCCCGCCGACCAGTGCCCGCTGTGCCCCTCGTCGCCGTCGCGCGCCTCCGAAATCCCGGCGGAGGACTATGAGGTGGTGGTGTTCGAGAACCGCTTTCCGTCCTTCGGCCCGGATCTTGGGGTCCTCCCGGACAACCCGGCGTGGGGTGCGACGGCGCCCGCCTACGGCCGCTGTGAAGTGGTGGCGTTCGACTCCGCGCACGAGGGATCGTTTGGGTCCCTGTCCCACGAGCGTGCCCGCACCGTGGTGGACGCTTGGGCGCAGCGCACCGAGGCGCTGTCGGCAATGGAAGGCATCCGGCAGGTGTTCTGCTTCGAAAACCGCGGCGCGGACATCGGCGTGACCCTGCTGCATCCGCACGGGCAGATCTATGCCTACCCGTTCATTCCTCCCCGCTCCGCGGTCATGGCGCAGCAGGCCGCCGCATTCCATGAAGCCTCCGGCGGACAGCAAACCCTCCTGGGAGCGGCACTGGACGCGGAGCGGACAGCAGGCGAGCGAATGATCCTCGAAGGCCGCCACTTCAGTGCCTTTGTGCCTTTTGCCGCCCGGTGGCCCCTGGAGGTTCATCTGGTTCCGCACCGCCAGGTGGCGGACCTTGCCGAACTGAACGACGATGAGCGTGATGACCTGACGTCGGTCTACCTTGACCTGCTGGGCCGCGTTGACGGCCTCTACTCCACTCCCACCCCCTACATTGCGGCATGGCACCAGGCACCGCTGGAGGCCCGCCTCCGCCCGGCAAGCCGCCTGCACCTCCAACTCACCTCGCCCCGCCGCGCGGAGGACAAACTCAAGTTCCTGGCCGGCTCCGAAGCGGCAATGGGCGCGTTCATCAACGACACGCTTCCCGAACAGGTGGCAGCTGCCCTGCGCGCCGTCCCCTCCCCCACTGCCGCCGCCCCCTCCTCCATTGCCAAGGCGCAGCCCGCCGGAAAGGCCCTGTCATGACCCTCTCCACCCCTGAACTTGCCGCTGCCTTCACCGACCGCTTCGGCCGGGAGCCGGCGGGAATCTGGTCCGCCCCGGGGCGGGTCAACCTGATTGGCGAGCACACCGACTACAACGACGGATTTGTGCTGCCGTTCGCCATTAACCGCACGACGTCGGTGGCCGCAGCGCCGCGCACTGACCGCACCGCCGTCGTCCATTCCGCTTTTGGTGGCGGAAGCACCGCCGGCGCGCACCTGGACGACCTGGCGCCGGGCAGCATCGACGGCTGGGCCGCCTATCCGCTGGGCGTGCTGTGGGCCTTCGAGGACCACGGCATCAAGGTCCCCGGCGTCGACATACTCCTGGATTCGGACGTGCCGGTGGGTGCTGGCCTGTCGTCCTCGGCTGCGCTGGAATGCGCCGTCGCGGTCATGGCCAACGACCTCTTTGAGGCCGGACTGAGCGGGCCCGAACTGGCCGCCCTGGGCCAGCGCGCCGAGAATCTCATGGTTGGCGCACCCACCGGAATCATGGACCAGTCCGCATCCCTGCTCGGCGAGGAAGGACACGCGGTCTTCCTCGACTGCCGCAGCCGGGAAGCCCAGCTGGTGCCGCTGGACCTGGCCGGCAGCGGCCTTGCCCTGCTGGTCATTGACACGAAGGTCAGCCACGAACATTCCACCGGCGGTTATGCTTCGCGGCGCGCATCCTGCGAGAAGGGCGCCAAGGCCATGGGGGTACCGGCTCTGCGGGACCTCACCACGGATGATCTCGCCGCAGCCGCCGACGTGCTTGATGAGGAAACCTTCCGGCGGGTCCGGCACATCGTGACTGAGAACGCCCGGGTGCTGGCCGCTGTGGAGGTCCTGCGGGAATCCGGTCCGTCCAAGCTCGGGCCGCTGCTCAACGAAAGCCATGCCTCCATGCGCGACGACTTTGAAATCTCCTGCCCGGAGCTGGACCTGGCAGTGGAAACGTCGCTCGGCGCCGGAGCGCTTGGAGCCCGGATGACCGGCGGCGGCTTTGGCGGCTCGGCCATCGCGCTCGTGCCGGTCGACGACGCCGGTGCTGTCACTGACGCGGTGACCCGCGCCTTTGCTGCGGCGGGTTATGCCGCTCCGGCCCTCTTCACGGTGCTGCCGGACGCCGGTGCCGGCCGGGTGGAGGTCTAGGACCGGCAGACGGCGCGTACGCTCAGTGGCTGGTGGTTCCCCGGCGTGATTCCAGCACCGGCGCTATCCACGCATCGCTGACCGCCCCGGTCACCCACGAATACACGGCCTTGTGCCACACATCCACCACGGTTTCACCGGCCGGCCATGACGACGGCGGAGCTCCGACACCGGTGGCATTTTCCAGGGTCTGGTCCGTGGCCAGCCGCACCACGGTGTGGGTGCTGTTGGCCACCGGTCCCCGGATGCCCGTCACTGACCAGACACCCCGCAGCGCACCGAGCACCGCTCCGGTTCCCCAGTGCATGGCGTGATTCCAGCCGGGCGGCTGTGCGCCGTCGTCCGGTTTTTTGCCCAGCAGGGTCAGCAGCGTCCGGGCCGGCACGTACGAATTGGGCCGGGAGGTGAGCAGCTGCTCCGCCTTTTCGCCGGCGGTCATCACCGCCACGCCCACCAGTCCCGCCGCGGCTCCGGTGCCTGCCGCCTTGAGCAGTGTGCGTCCGCGTCCCGTCATGTTTGGCCTCCCTGCCTGGGGTCGTCCTGCGTTTCCGTGGAACCCAGCCTAGGAGACCGGACCGAATCAGGCACACTGATCGCATGAATCAACATGCGGATGTTCAAAACGCTGAATTGGAACTTCTCGAGTCCTCCACGCGGAGTCAGGCAGCCCGGATGGAGGAGCTGCTTCACCCGGAATTTGTCGAGATCGGCCGTTCCGGACGCCGTTGGACGCGAGCCGAAGTCATTGATGCCCTTGGCGGGGAGGCCCTGCGTCCGGCGCCGGATGCGGACGAATGGGGCTTCGTTGACCTGGCTGAGCATCTTGTCCTCCTGACCTACCGGCTTCGGACCGGAACCCGGCAGAGCCGGCACGCCTCGGTGTGGGACACCTCGGGAGCCACGGCACGGCTGCGGTTTCACCAGGGAACGGTCATCCCGAGGGAGTTTCAGTAGGGCGGAATTCAAGCGCCCGGGCACTCAGCAGGCCCGAATTTTCAGCAGCACGACAAAACGCCGAAGGCCCGCCCGTTGCCGGGCAGGCCTTCAGTATCCGGCTGGTGCCGGTGGTGGAGATGGGGGGAATCGAACCCCCGTCCGATGTTGTGTTGAAAGGGCTTCTCCGGGCGCAGTCTGCGTCGGATTTTCTTGGCCCCAGCCGTCGTACAGACGTGCGGCTGATCCGGGCCCAGCCGTTAAAGTGTCCCGAACACCCTCACGGCTTGGGTGTTCAGCAGTGGCCCTCTAAACGACGCCAGACACCGGAGCGAGAGCAACTCCGGGCTGACGGACTGTGCCTTACTGCTTAGGCAGCAAGGGCGAAGTCAGTGCGCATAGGTTTGGCACTTATTTTTTTGCAGAGAGCGTTAGCGAGATAACTCTGCATCCTCGGCCCGCTTCCCCTGTCGCGGCAAACACCGTCGAAACCGATCATCCCCGTGTGTAGTTATCAATTCATGCACAGCCGCAGAACCTGCCGGCCGGTTGTCCTGCTTCCGTCCAGCCATGTTCCGGCGTCCGAAAATAATAACGCAGAGCCCGCCGCGATGATTCCCCCTGCACGGAAAATCTGCCGGAGAATGTCCGCATGGACTCCTCACCGCATCCGCACCAGCACAGCACCGGCGATACCGTTGACCAGGCCGCCGCCGAACAAACCCCCGTTGAACAAACCCCGGTTGAACAATCCCCCGTTGAACAAACCCCGGTTGAACAATCCCCCGTTGACCAAACAACTGTGCAGGAACTGGCCGGGCGGGCGCGGCGGCTGGCCTCGGGTGGTGGGCGCCGGATTCTGGGCATCACCGGGGCTCCGGGAGCGGGCAAGTCCACGGTCGCCGCGCAGCTCGCGGCCGAGCTGGGCGCCGAAACAGCCGTCCTGGTGCCGATGGACGGTTTCCATCTGGCGAACAGTGTCCTGGAGGCGCTGGGCCGGCGCATGCGAAAGGGGGCCCCGGACACGTTCGACGACGGCGGGTACGCGGCACTGTTGGAGCGGCTGCACTGCCAGACGGCGCAGGAGCCGGTGATCTATGCCCCGGACTTTCGGCGGGAGCTGGAGGAGCCGATTGGATCGGCCCTCCCCATCCGCAGTGACGTGCCGCTGGTGATCACTGAGGGCAACTACCTGCTGCTGGATGGCGGGTGGGCCCGTGCCCGGGATGCCATGGACGAGGTGTGGTTTCTGGAGACCCGGGACAGCATCCGCCGTGAGCGGCTGATCCGCCGCCACACGCTTTATGGCAAGACGCCGGATGAGGCCCGCCAATGGGCCCTGGGCAGCGACGAGGCCAACGCCCGGCTGATCGCATCCCATCGGCCGCGGGCCGATGCAGTCTTCTGGGTTGACGGGGCCTGAACGTGGCCGCCGGTGAACAGCCGCAAGGCCGGCAGCCGCCGCAGCCTGCCCCGGGAGCCGGCGGTCTTTCGGCCCGGTGATGGGCGGTAACATGACTGGATGATCAAGGAAGTGCCACCTGCGGCGGAAGTGCAGGAAGCCGCAGCGCCCCGGCACCACCAGTTGATCGTCACCCTTTTTGGCCTCTACGCGCGGACACCCGGCGGAGGCATCCCCGTGGCAACCATCATCCGCCTCCTGCAGGACGCCGGGGTGGGCCCGGCCGGCGTAAGGTCCTCCATCTCCCGGTTGAAGAAGCGGGGAGTCTTGGAAAGCGTCGTCGTCAACGGACGCAACGGCTACGCGCTGTCGGCCGGGTTGGACGATACGTTTCGCGAGGGAGACGAACGCATTTTTCATCCCCGGAGGGCGGCGGCCGACGACCCCTGGCTGCTGGCCACGTTTACCGTTCCCGAGTCGCAGCGGAGCATCCGGCACAAGATCCGCAGCACCCTGGTGCGAATGGGCTTCGGCTCCGTGACCCCCGGCCTGTGGATAGCCCCCGGCCATCTGCGCCCCGCCGTCATCTCCTATTTTGAGCAGCGCGGCCTGGGCGGTTATCTGGAATTCTTCCTCGCAGATCACGTGGGCAGCAGCGATATGCGCGCGAACGTTGCCCAGTGGTGGGACCTGCCCGCGATGGAGAACCAGTACGCGGACTTCATCCAGACCCAAAAACCCCTGCTCGAAGACTGGACGTCAGAGAGCGGCCCGGGCTCGCCGGCCCGGGCCTTTGTGGACCACCTCACCCTGGTGACCCAGTGGCGCCGGCTGCCCTACCTTGATCCGGGCCTGCCGGCGGAACTGCTTTCCGGTGACTGGAACGCCCTGGAAGCGCACGAACTCTTCTCCCGCCTGCATGAGCTCCTGTCGCCGCTGGCAGAGTCCCATGCCGCGGCGGTCATGAAGGAGATTTCCTAGCCGCGGTCCTGGATGACGGCAACGCCCTGGATCTCGATCACGGCTTCCTTCTGCCAGAGCCGGCTGACGCCGATCCCGGCCATCGCGGGGTACTCCGTACCCGCCATCTCGCGCCAGATGCGGCCGATTTCGCGGCCATTGGCCATGTAGTCATCCACGTCGGTGAGGTAGATCGTCACGGACACCAGATCCTCCGGCCGGCCGCCTGCTTCGGCCAGGGTTGTCAGCACATTGCTGAACGCCTGCCGGAACTGCTCCACCACCCCGCCTTCTACAATCCGCATGTGGGCGTCGAGCGCTGTCTGGCCGCCCAGATACACCGTGTCTCCGGCAAGGACTCCGTGGGCATATCCGGAGGGCTTCGGCAGGGAAGCGGGATTGATGACCTTGTTGACCATGGGTTTTCCTCCTGAGTTGGGTCGCGTCACCGGCCTCGAAAAACTCTGTTCAAGCCGTGTGAGCCGTGCTACATTGAGCCTACGTGACGCTAGTCATAAAGTCGACATACTCTCTTCGCAGGCCGCGGAGGAGCTGCCGGGGACAGGGAGATTCAATGAAATTGGCGACCGTAAGGATCAACGGCACCACCACTGCGGCGGTGGCCCTTCCGGGCGGTGACTACCTCCCGCTCGATGCACCGGACCTCAGCGTGCTGCTGGCCCGGGAAGGCTGGCAGGAAGACGCAGCCCGACAGGCGGCAGCACCGGAGGCCGGTGCACGGAAGGTGGCGGCAGCCGCCGTCGAACTCCTCAATCCCCTGCCCGCTCCGGCCAAGGTCATCTGCTGCGGCCTGAATTACAGCGACCACATCCTGGAAATGGGACGGGACCTGCCGGAATACCCCACGCTTTTCGTTAAGTTCGCGGACACCCTCACCGATCCGGACGCTGACCTGGAGATCTCCGCCAGTGAAAGCGTCGACTGGGAAGCCGAACTGGCCGTCGTCGTCGGAACCACGCTCCGGGGAGCTGATGAAGCGGAAGCCGCTGCCGGTATTGCCGGCTACACGGCCGCAAATGACATCTCCATGCGCGACTGGCAGAACCGGACCCTGCAGTGGTTCCAGGGCAAGGCCTTTGACCGAACCACTCCCCTGGGGCCCGTCCTGGTAACCCCCGACGAGCTGGACCCCGAAACCGGCGTGGAGGTCAACTGTTTCCTCAACGGCGAGCGCGTGCAGCACGGCAGCACCGCAACCCTGGTCTTCAGCGCAGCACAGCTGCTCTCCTACATCTCCACTTTCACGGTTCTCCGCCCGGGCGACATCGTCCTGACCGGTACGCCCGGCGGAGTGGGCATGGGCATGAAGCCTCCCCGCTACCTGACCGACGGCGACGTCGTCACCACTGAAGTCGGCGGTATTGGCCGGCTGGAAAACCAGATCCGCATCCGGACCGCCAGCGGGGCCTGACACCACCGGCCCTGCACCAACCCACCGGCAGCACGCTGCCACGAGAGGACATCATGATCGAGTACAGCACCGAGGGTGACAACTCCGTTTACGCCGGAGCCGACGGACAGGTGGTGCCCGTGGTCACCCGTGCCGGCGAGGAAGACACCAATACGGCACAGTCCGGGGACTGCGTGCGGGTGTCCGGCGTCAGCATCCAGCACACCCCCGCCACCAAGATTTGGTTTGGCCAGGTCTCCAACGTTCCCGGCTACCGTTCGCTGCCGCATCACCATGGCGAAGCCGAGACCGGCGGCTACGTGCTCCGCGGCCACGGACGCATCTACTTCGGCGAGGACTACACTCAGTTCCTGGACATGAAGGCCGGAGACTGGGTCTTTGTGCCGCCCTTCATGCCGCATGTGGAGGCCAACATGTCGGTCACCGAAGAGCTGGTCTGGCTCACGGCGCGCACCCCCGAGAACATTGTCGTCAACCTGGAGGACGTCCCGGACGAAACCCTGGACGGATACCGCCGGGCATGAACTCCGATACGTTCCTGCAGGCCATTGAGCTGAAACCCGCGGTTGCCGAGGTCTTTGACCAGGCATGGTCCGCCGTCCCGCAGTACGTTCCGTGGCCCAAGGCCTATGGCGGCGACATGGTGGCGCAGGGTGCGCTGGCCATGATGCGTTCGGCAGCCGAAGACCGCCGGCTGCATTCGATGCACAGCTACTTCCTCCGCCCGGTGGATATCGGCCTGCCGGTCCGGTACGAAGTGGAACTGCTGCGCGACGGCCGCGGCTACTCCACCCGGCAGGTGCGCGGCTTCCAGAACGGCAAGCCGGTCTACGCCGCCCTGGGCTCCTTCCACGTGCCCGAAGAGGGGCCGGCTTACGAACCGGACATGCCAGCGGCGTACGCGGACATCGATCCGGAGTCCCTGTCCAGCGCCGCCGAGGTCCTGGCCGGCAAGGACAGCGACGACGCCCGGTACTGGTCAGCGGGCCGCAGCTTTGACATGCGGCACGTCCCGGCCCCCCTTTATTTGGAGGCGGGCGGCGAAAAGTCAGCGCACCAGGCGGTCTGGGTCAAGGCATTCTCGGCCCTGCCCGACGACCCCGCGATCCAGCGTGCGGCCCTGGCGTACGTCTGCGACTACACCATCCTGGAGCCGCTGCTCCGGGCCCAGGGGCTGGCGTGGAGCACCCCCGGACTGGCGACCGCAAGCCTGGACCACGCCATGTGGTTCCACCGTGACGGACGGGTCGATGACTGGGTGCTTTACGTCCAGGACGCCGTTTCATCACAGAACAACCGGGGGCTGGCCGCCGGCCGGTTCTTCACCCGTGACGGAGTCCTTCTCGCCACCGTGGCCCAGGAAGGAATGATCCGCGGCCCGCGAGGCTGACCCCACCTTCATCCCTCATGGAAAAGAGACACCATGGAACTCTCCCCCTCGGCACACCACGACACCTTCACGCGTGACCACCTCCCCCCTGCGGATCTGTGGCCGGTGCTGGAGTTCACCCTCCCCGAGCTGCAGTATCCCGACCGGCTCAACGCGGCCGAAGCCCTCCTGGACGAGACCATCGGCCGGCACGGCGGGGACCGGACGGCGCTGCTGGCACCCGACGGCAGCAGCTGGAGCTACGACATGCTGCTGCAGCGGGCAAACCAGGTTGCCCAGGTCCTGACCGAGGACTTCGGGATTGTCCCCGGAAACCGGGTCATGCTCCGCGCGCCGAACAACGCATGGCTCGCCGCCTGTTGGCTCGGAGTGCTGAAGGCCGGAGCCGTGGTGGTGACCACCATGCCTGCATTGCGGGCCGGAGAGATCAGGACCCTGGTGGAACTGACCCGCCCCGCCGTGGTCCTCTGCGACCACCGGTTCCTCGACGATATGACGGCCGCAGCACAGGACCTGCCGATCGTCCCGGTGGGCGGAAGCGGCGAAGCGGACCTGGTGGTCCTCACCGCCGCCAAGTCCGGAAAGTTCGCGAACGTCCAGACGGCGGCCGACGACGTGGCCCTGCTGGGAGCGACATCCGGCACCACGGGAACGCCCAAGGTCACCATGCACTTTCACCGCGACATCCTGGCGAATGCCGACACCTTTGCCCGGCATATCCTGCAGCCCACCCCTGACGACGTGTTTGCGGGGTCGCCTCCGCTGGCCTTCACCTTTGGGCTGGGCGGCCTGGTGGTCTTCCCGCTGCGGTTCGGCGCCAGCTCGCTGCTGACCGAGCGGACCACTCCCGTGGAGCTGGCCGAATTCAGCAGGGCCGCCGGCGCCACCATCCTCTTCACCGCGCCCACCGCGTACCGGGCCATCCTGAAGGAGGGACTGGGACACCTGCTGTCACCGCTGCGCATTGCGGTTTCCGCCGGGGAGCACCTTCCGGAAGCCACCTGGCGGCAGGTAAAGGAGGAAACCGGGCTGGAGCTGGTCAACGGGATCGGCTCCACCGAAATGCTGCACGTTTTCATCTCCGCCGCCGGTTCGGAGATCAGGCCCGGAGCAACGGGCAAGGTGGTTCCGGGTTTCCGGGCCACCATCCTCGGCGACGAGGACCAGGAGCTGGAACCGGGAAACATCGGCCGCCTGGCGGTGGTTGGCCCCACCGGCTGCCGGTACCTGAACGACCCGCGCCAGACCAACTACGTGGTGAACGGCTGGAACGTCACGGGCGACACCTTCCTGATGGATGAGGACGGCTATTTCCACTACCAGGCCCGGTCCGACGACATGATCGTCTCCTCGGGCTACAACATCGGTGCACCCGAGGTCGAAGCCGCCCTGAACCAGCACCCCGACGTGCTGGAAACCGGAGTGGTCGGCCGGCCCGATCCGGAACGCGGGTCCATTGTCTGCGCGTTCGTGGTGCTGCGGGAGGACGTGGAGGCGGATGAAGCGAAAATCCGTGAACTCCAGGACTTCGTCAAGCAGACCATCGCCCCTTACAAGTACCCCCGCGCCATCAACTTTGTGACCGAGCTGCCCCGCAACCCCAGCGGAAAGCTGCAGCACTTCAAGCTGCGCGAGTCATTCACAACTGCCAAGGCCTAGATCCACGCCGGTAATCCCGGCACAGAAAGGACACACCATGAAGATCGCAGTTGTCGGCGGCGGCCCCGGAGGCCTCTACTTCGCCGCTCTCATGAAGCAGCTGGATCCGGCGCACGAGGTAACGGTGTGGGAACGCAACGCTGCCAGCGACACCTTTGGCTTCGGCGTCGTATTTTCCGATGAGACGCTTGGCGGCATCGGAAACGCGGACACCAAAATTGCCGACTACATGTCCAGCCGCTTTGCCCGCTGGACGGACATCGACATCCATTTCCGCGGCGAACAGCACACCGTGGGCGGACAGGGGTTCGCCGCCATGAGCCGCAAGGAACTGCTGGAGCTCCTGCAGCGGCGCTGCGCCGAGCTCGGCGTCGACCTGCGCTTCTCGACGATGGCCCCCGACGTCGCCGAACTCAGCCGCACCCATGACCTGGTCCTGGCTTCGGACGGCCTGAATTCCGCGGTCCGCGCCGCCTACGCCGAATCCTTCAAACCGTCGCTGGACCTCCGCCGCTCCAAGTACATGTGGCTCGGCACCGACCTGGTTTTCGAGGCGTTCAAGTTCTTCGTCAAGGACACCGAGCACGGCGTCATGCAGATCCACGGCTACCCGTATTCCGATGAAGGATCAACGTTCATCGTGGAAATGCATGAGGACGTCTGGCGCGCCGCCGGATTCGACGACACAGCGGACCAGGTTTTCCCGCCCGGTGTCAGCGACGAGTCGGCGATCGACAGGATTCGGGAGATCTTCTGCGAGGAGCTGCAGGGCCATGAGGTCCTGTCCAACAACTCCAAGTGGCTGAACTTCACAACGGTGCGCAACGAGAGCTGGCGGCACGGGAATATCGTCCTGCTCGGCGATGCCGCCCACACCGCGCATTTCTCGATCGGCTCGGGAACCAAGCTGGCGATGGAAGACTCCCTCGCGCTGGCGGCATGCCTGCATGAACATCCTGACGTGGAAGCCGCGCTGGCAGCGTATGAAACCGAGCGGCGCCCGGTGGTCGAATCCACCCAGCGCGCTGCCCAGGCTTCGCTGGAATGGTTTGAAAACATCGGCCAGTACGCCACGCAGGAACCGGTGCAGTTCTGCTTCAACCTGCTCACCCGCAGCCGCCGCATCACCTACGACAACCTGAAGCTGCGCGACCCGGACTTCGCCGCGCTGGTGGACCAGTCCTTTGCGGATTCCGCGGGAACGGGAGAGGCGGCTCCGGCCATGTTCCAGCCGGGCCGGATCGGCAATCTGGAGCTCAAGAACCGGATTGTGGTTTCACCGATGGACATGTATTCCGCTGTCGACGGATACCCCGGCGATTTCCACCTCACCCACCTGGGCAGCAAAGCCCTGGGCGGTGCCGGACTGGTCATGACCGAAATGGTCTGCGTGTCCGACGTCGGCCGCATTACCCCCGGCTGCACCGGGCTGTACTCGGATGAGCAGCGCGACGGATGGCGCCGGATCGTGGACTTCGTCCACCAGCAGTCCACGGCCAAGATCGGCGCGCAGATTGGCCATTCGGGCCGCAAGGGCTCGACCAAACTGATGTGGGAAGGCATCGATTCCCCGCTGGCGGATGGGTGGGAAGTAGTGGGTCCCTCCGCCCTGCCGTACGGTGACGGCTGCAACGTGCCGCGGGAGATGGACCGCTCCGACATGGACCGGATCCTCGAGGAGTTCACCGACTCCGCGCGCCGTGCCGCGGAAGCCGGCTTTGACCTGCTGGAACTGCACGCAGCCCACGGCTACCTGCTGTCCTCGTTCCTCTCCCCGCTGTCCAACCGGCGGACGGACGAATACGGCGGCAGCCTGGAAAACCGGCTGCGCTATCCCCTGGAGGTCTTCGACGCGGTACGGGCCGCCTGGCCGGCGGAACGGCCCCTCACGGTCCGGCTTTCCGCCACCGACTGGGTGGAAGGCGGCAACACTGACGACGACGCCGTTGAGATCGCCCGGGCGTTCATCGCGCACGGAGCCGACGGCATCGATGTTTCATCCGGGCAGGTGTCAAAGGAGGAAAAGCCGGCCTTCGGCCGCAGCTACCAGACGCCCTTCGCGGACAAGATCCGCAACCAGGCAGCAGCGGACGCCGGAGTCGCGGTTATTGCTGTTGGCGCTGTGTCCTCGTACGACGACGTCAACTCCATCCTTCTCGCCGGACGCGCGGACTTCTGCGCCCTGGGACGCACCCACCTCTACAACCCCCAGTGGACACTGCAGGCCGCCGCGGAGCAGGAATACCGCGGCCCCGGGGCGGACTGGCCGCTGCCGTTCAAGGCGGGCCGGCGCAAGCCGCCGAGCGCCCGCACCGACGCCGTCCGGCCCCGGCTCTCGCTGCTTCGTGAGCCGGATGCCGAAGCCGGGCCGACGCACCTGCGGTGGTCTCCGCAGAAGGCGCGGACGGCTCAGCCCGGGAACACCGTCCAGGCTGAAGTGCTGACGCCACGGCGGTAACAGGCTAAAGGCAGTACGCGACAGGGAAGTGCCCGCCTCTTACGGAGGCGGGCACTTCCCTTTCTGCTGCCGGGCTTGAGGGGGTGCGGCGGGCCCTTCCTGCCTGCCCCTCGAAGCTGAAAGCCCAGCGAAAAGACCTCCGGGCGGATGCTCGATATGAGCATCCGCCCGGAGGTCTTCTTGGCTGAGCCTTGAGGGGACCTGTCGATCCGCTCGCTAAGGCTTCATTGCTTCAGCGGCGGGCACGGCCCCAACATCGGCCGCCAGGCCGTCCAGCTGCGGAGCGCGCTTGGGAATCAGTGCCACCGCTCCCGCGGCAATCAGGCCGACGATGGCGAAGACGGCAAAGTTCCATTCGAAGGGGACACCCGATGCGGCAATCCAGCCGCCGATAATCGGTCCGGAGATGGCACCGATGCGGGCGAAGCTAAGCGCCCAGCCGGTGGCGGTTGCCCTGGTGGCTGCGGGGTAATAATCCGCGATGTAACCGGTCAGGACCAGGGAGGTGGAGATGGAGCCAATGCCGGCAAAAGCAACAAATGCCAGGTTCACCACCATGGAGTTCGGGAACATCAGCAGCAGGATGCCGGCCGCGCCCAGTACGTAGAAGACCACCAGGATCAGTTTCTGGCCAACCCGGTCCGCCGCGTAGCCCAGGGCCAGGCCGCCGATGGCGGAGGCGAGGCTGAAGACCAGGAGGAACGTCAGCGAGGAGCCCAGGTCATAGCCGGCCTTGCGCATGATCTGCGGAAGCCACGTATTGAGTCCGTAGACCAGGACCATGCCGCAGAAAAGGGAAATCCAGAAGAACACCGTGGAACGCAGGAACTTGCGCGAGAACATGGTGGCCAGCACTTCGCGCCATGGGATGGATGCACCGCCGCGGGCGGGAGGCGTGGGGTTGTAGTTGGGAATGTTCTGGCGGGCGGCCAGCGCCTTGGCCTGGCTGATGCGTCCCTTTGATACCAGGTACTCCAGCGATTCCGGCAGCAGGTAAGCAACCAGCGGCAGAATGAGGATCGGCAGGGCGCCCACGGCGACCACTGCGCGCCAGCCGAAGTTGGGCAGCAGCGCCATGGCGACGAGGGCCGAAGCGACAATACCCAGCGAATACCCCGAGTACATGAGCCCGTAGTTGAACGAGCGTTTTCGGGGCGCGGAGTATTCGATGGTCAGCGCCGCGGCGACCGGGATGACCCCGCCCATGCCCAGACCGCCGAGGAAGCGGAACAGCCCGAAGATTTCGGGGGTCGGCGCCATGGCGGCGCCGGCCTGGGTGACGGTGAAAATGGCCATGGACAGCAGGAGCATTTTCTTGCGGCCAATGATGTCGCTGAGCGTTCCGATGAACAGGGCGCCAAAGAGCATGCCGACCAGGGCGTAGGCGCCAAGTCCGCCGAGCTCCAGCGGCGAAAGATCCCATTCCTTATATTCCGCCAGCGCAGGCAGGACTGCCCCCAAGACGCCGACGTCGTATCCCTCGGCGAGGATTGCCAGCCAGCAGGCAAAGAGCACCAGGCCGGTAGTACGGCGGGGAATGTTCCATTCAGTTGATGGCAATACCTGTTTAGCCACGGTGCTCCTCGAACTCGCAGTGCTGGGACGCTCTCCATATTGACCTAGTATGACCATCGTCACAATAGATAAACAGATTAACTTTGTGTTTCCCCGGCGGCGGCGCCCGCGGGAGCAGGTATTCGGCGGAATGCACCCGGGGCCGGACAGGATGCACCTGTCCGGCCCCGGTAATTGAGATCGGTGTTTAAGGCAGCGGGCAGCCTTATCAGCGGCAGCTCCCTCTGGGCAGGAGCGCCATCTGGGTAGCAGCGCCAGCTGCGGCCGCTAGCGGCGGCGGCCGAAAATGAGGGAAGCGGCAGCCGTGGCGGCAGTGACAGTGAAGACCGACGGCCAAGCACCGAGCTTCTTGGCCAGCGGGTGGGACAGGCCGAAGGCTGTCACATAGCCGGTGGTCAGCGCAGCGGCCGTTCCGGTGCCGGCGTCGCGCTTCCACAGGGCGAAGGCCGCTGCGCCCGCAGCGGCGAGGACCGCTCCGCCGAGCTGGCGGTTACCGGTGTCGCGGGCGGTTTTGTAGCCGCCGATCAGGCCGGCGCTGGAAACGAGGGAGGACAGAAGGGCACTCACTGTGGTTTTCTCCTAAAGGCTTGGGAACAGATTCCAGCCTAGCGCGGCGGCAGCGTCTAAGCTGGGGCCAAATCCGTTCCCTGCTGCCAAAGGACTGCGCATGACGACGACGCCCGTAAATCTGCTTGCTGACGATGCAACCCTGGAGAAGGTTGCCACCGGCGCCGAATGGGCGGAGGGGCCGGTATGGATTCCGGCACGGTCCGCGGTGCGTTTCAGCGACATCCCCGGCAACCGGATTTTGGAGTTCCGTGAGGCCACCGGAGCCCTGGAGGTTTACGCCGCAGAGGCAGAATTCACCAACGGCCGGGCGCTGGACCGTTCCGGCGCCGTCATCCAGTGTTCGCACGGGCGTCGGGCCATTGAGCGGGACACCGGCACCGCGGACGACGCCGTCCCTGCGATCACCACGCTGGTGGACTCCTACAACGGGCGGCGGTTCAACTCGCCCAACGACGTTGTGGTGAAGTCCGACGGGACCATCTGGTTCACCGATCCGTCCTACGGAATCCAGAAGGAAACCGAGGGCCATCCGGGCAGGGAGGAGTACGGCGACCGCTATGTCTTCCGCTTCGATCCAGCCAGCGGCGAGGTGACGCCGGCCGTCATTGACGTGGAGGTTCCCAACGGCCTGGCGTTCTCTCCCGATGAATCCATCCTCTACGTCTCGGACACGTCCCGGGGCACTCCGGCCATGGACGGCGGTGAGCGCCTGAACGGCCACGCAATTCACGCTTACGACGTCGTCGATGGCCGTTTTGCGCGCAACGGACGGGTTTTCGCCGAGGTAAACCCGGGCGTTCCGGACGGTTTCCGGGTGGACGTGCACGGCAATATCTGGTCCTCGGCACAGGACGGCGTGCAGGTGTTCTCTCCGGACGGCACCCGCATCCTGCATATTCCGGTGCCGGAGACCGTCAGCAACGTATGCTTCGGCGGCGATGACGGAACCACCCTGTACCTGACCGCATCGACCAGCCTGTACCGGATCCGCACCACTGTGACTGACGCTGCGGCAGCTCTGCGGGCTTAAGCCACCGGCGCCGCTCCGGGAGTCCCGAAGCGGCGCCGGTTCTTGGCACTATTGTCCGTCCTGGTCCTATGCCCAGGGCAGCACCAGTGATGCATAGCGTGCCTTGATGGTCTCCAGGAGTTCATCGCCGGGGTTGTCCCAGATCTCCTGGTTGAAGATCTCCACCTCAATGTCGCCGGTGTAGCCGCCCTCCGCCACCCAGCCGGTGATCGTGGCAAAGTCGATCACGCCGTCGCCCATCATGCCGCGTGACAGCAGGGCGTCGGCGGCAATCGGCAGATTGAAGTCACAGACCTGGTAGGACGCAATCCGGTTTTCCCGGCCGGCGCGCGCAATCTGCTCCCGCAGCTGCGGGTCCCACCACACATGGAAGGTATCCACTGCCACGCCGACGGCGTCGGCCGGGTACGGTGCGGCCAGGTCCAGCGCCTGCCCCAGGGTGGAGAGCAGTGCCCGGTCCGCGGCGTACATCGGATGCAGCGGTTCCAGCACCAGGCGCACCCCGTGCTCCGTGGCAAAGGGAACGAGTTCCCCGAGCCTGTCGGCCACCCGCTGACGGGCGGCAATGATGTCTTTGTCCCCGTCCGGAAGCCCGCCGACCACCAGGAACAGCTCATTGGTCCCCAGGGTTTCGGCCTCCAGAATGGCTGCGCGGTTGTCCTGCACGGCGGCTTCGCGGCCTTCCTGGTCCGAGGCAGTCAGGAAGCCGCCGCGGCACAGGGAGGACACCCGCAGGCCGGCGTTGCTGATCAGCTTCGCCGCCCGTTCCGTGCCCACCTCGGCCACCCGGTCGCGCCAGGGGCCGATCGCCGGGATGCCGGCGCGCACGCAACCGTCAATCACCTGTTCCAGGGTCCAGTACTTGGTGGTGGCGCTGTTCAGGGCCAGCCGGGAGAAGTCGCTCATGCTCCCACTCCGTTCACGCTCAGCCAGGAACGCATCCGTGCCGCCGCGAGGTCCGGATCGGAGAGCAGTCCCGCCTTGTCCGCCAGTTCAAAGGTCCGCACCAGGTGCGGAACCGACCTGCCGTTCTGCAGCCCGCCGACCATCGAGAAGCCGGGCTGCCGGCCGTTGAGCCAGGACATGAACGCGATGCCGGTCTTGTAATAGAACGTGGGGGCGCTGAAGATGTGCAGGCCAAGTTCCCGGGTGGAGTCCAGGATGGCCCGCGCCTCCGCCGGCCGGCCGGCGTCGTAATTCTGCAGCGCCACCGACGCGGCGGGGTAAATGGCCGCAAAAATGCCCAGCAGGGCGTCGGAATAATGCGTGCCGTCGCCGTCAATCAGTTCGGGGTAGTTGAAGTCGTCCCCGGTGTAGAGCCGGACTCCCTCGGGCAGCGCCGCGCGCAGCGCCTTCTCGTGGTCAGCGTCCAGCAGCGACACCTTCACGCCGTCGACCTTGGCAGCCGACCCTCCGATCAGCTCCCGGAAAGTCGCGGTGGCGGCGTCAACGTCCGCTCCGCCCCAGTACCCGGCAAGCGCCGGGTCAAACATGTCGCCCAGCCAGTGCAGGATGACCGGTTCGCTGACTTCGTTCAGCAGGGTGGAGTAGACCCGAAGGTAATCCTCCGGACCGGAGGCCACACGGGCCAGGGCACGGGATGCCATCAGGATGACCTTGGCGCCGGAACCCTCCACCACGGAAATCTGTTCGCGGTAGGCATCCAGGACGGCCTCCACGCCGGCCCGTCCGGCCGGCAGTGCGGCCAGGTCCAGGTGGTCGGTGCCGGCCCCGGCCGCAATCAGGTCGCGGACGGTTTTGCCCGCGACGGCGGGAGCGCCCGAGGCGGCCACGGACGCCGCCTCGGCGGCGGAGCGCTTGATCAGTTCCTGGGTTGCCGCCCAGTCCAGGCCCATGCCGCGCTGCGCGGTGTCCATGGCATCGGCGACGCCCAGTCCGTAGGACCACAGTTCGTGCCGGTAGCCCAGGGTCGCGTCCCAGTCCATGTCCGCGGGTGCGCCGGGAACATTGTTGCCGGTGGTCCGCGGAATGACATGGGCTGCCGCATAGGCGCGGCGGGCCTGCAGCGGGGCCGTGGGGCGGTCCCACACCATGGCCGGTGCGGTGGTGTAGGTGCGGGTGCCGCCGTCGTCGGCGGGCAGCGTCAGCTCTGCCATCAGAGGGTGATCTCTTCGATGTCCAGGGTGCGCCGTTCCGCGGAGGACTGCAGGCCAAGTTCGGCCAGCTGCACTCCACGGGCCGCGGAGAGCAGACCAAAGCGGTGCTCCCGGCCGGCGACGACGTCGCGCAGGAATTCTTCCCACTGCAGCTTGAAGCCGTTGTCCAGTTCAGCGTTGGCCGGCACTTCCTGCCACTGGCTGCGGAAGGACTCGGTGACCGGAAGGTCCGGATTCCATACGGGCTTGGGCGTGTTCACCCGGTGCTGGGACACGCACTTGTTCAGACCGGCAACGGCGGAACCGTGCGTGCCGTCCACCTGGAACTCCACCAGTTCGTCGCGGTAGACGCGCACGGCCCAGGAGGAGTTGATCTGGCCCACCACCGGATCCCCGCCCGGGGTTTCCAGTTCAAAGATGCCGTAGGCGGCGTCGTCGGCGGTTGCCTCGTACTCCTTGCTGTCCTCGTCCCAGCGGGTCGGAATGTGGGTGACCGTCGTGGCGTTGACCGTGCGGACCTTGCCGATAATGCCTTCGAGAACGTAGCTCCAGTGGCAGAACATGTCGGTGGTCATGCCGCCGCCGTCTTCCTTGCGGTAGTTCCATGACGGGCGCTGTGCGGCCTGGTGGTCGCCCTCGAAAACCCAGTAGCCGAATTCGCCGCGGATGGAGAGGATGCGGCCAAAGAACCCCTCGTCAACCAGCCGGCGGAGCTTGACCAGCCCCGGCAGGTACAGCTTGTCGTGCACCACACCTGCGGTGACGCCGGTTTCGCGGCCGATGCGGGCCAGCTCGATGGCCTCCTCAAGGGTTTCCGCGGTGGGCTTTTCCGTGAAGATGTGCTTGCCCGCGAGCATGGCCTTCTTGAGCGTGGCGGCGCGGAGGTTGGTCATCGATGCATCAAAGACGACGTCGACGGTGGGATCTGCAATGACTGCGTCCAGGTCTGTGGTCCATTCCGAAACCTTGTGCTTTTCCGCCAGTTCGCGGAGCTTGGCTTCGTTGCGGCCCACCAGGATGGGCTCCACCTGGACCCGTGTGCCGTCTTCCAGCAGGAATCCTCCGGCTTCGACGATGGGCAGGATCGAGCGCAGCAGGTGCTGGCGGTAGCCCATGCGTCCGGTGATGCCGTTCATGGCAATCCGGATGGTCCGGGGCTTGGCGGGGGTGTTCTCCATGGGGTCGGTCTCCATTGACTGGTGGGGAAATGCGGGAAAGCGCATTCCGGACAGGAACCATCCTGCACCAGCTTCCGGGTTCTGGCAAGCACTTTCCCGCGGGTGCCATAATTGCCGTTTGACCACTGTGGAGGAAACGTGCCCGCTTGCACCTTGTATGAAGTCGCCCGCCATGCCGGGGTTTCCCTAGCCACCGCATCACGGGTTCTCAACGGCTCCAGCCGCCGCCCCGGCGACGCAATATCCGAACGGGTCAGGGCATCCGCGGCGGAGCTCGGCTACATCGCCAATGCGCAGGCCCAGGGCCTGGCCAAGAAAAACAGCGGGATGCTGGGGCTGATCCTGCACGACATCAGCGACCCCTACTTCTCCACCATTGCCCGCGGGGTGCAGGAATCGGTCCAGGATCAGCGGAAGGTGGTCCTGCTGGCCAGCACCGGAGGCGGGCCGGCCAGTGAGCGCAGCGCCGTCGCCGCGTTTGCCGCGCGGCGCGCGGATGCCATCGTCATTGCCGGCACCCGCACCGACACCCCGCAGTCCGCCGGCGAAAACGAGCTGCTGCTGACCGAGCTGCGGCGCTACAAGGCCAACGGCGGAAAGGTGGCGGTGATCGGCCAGCCGGTGGTGGGTTCGGTGCCCGACGACGGCTTCCACACGGTGCCCGTGCCCAACCGGCAGCTGAGCCTCCAACTCGCCGCGGATCTGGCCGGCGCCGGCCACCGCCGCTTCCTGATCCTTGCCGGGCCCGAGGGTTTGGCGACCTCGGACGACCGCGTGTCCGGATTCCAGGACGGACTGATACAGGCCGGCCTGGAACCCGCGGAGGTGCGCCGCTCCCGGTTCAACCGTGACGGTGGCTACGACGCCGCCGTCATGCTGGCCCGGGAGCTGTCCGCAGGGACGGCACCCTTCCCCGCCGGCACCGGCGGCGGTCCGGCTGTCTGTGTTTTTGCGGCAAGCGACGTGATGGCCATTGGAGCCATCGCCGGCCTGCGCGAGCACGGGCTCCGGATTCCCGAGGATGTCGCAGTGGCGGGATTTGACGACATCGAGACCCTGCGCGATTTCACTCCGGCCCTGACGACGGCGCAGCTGCCGCTTTCGAACCTGGGCCGGGAGGCCGTGTCCAGGGTGCTGTCCGAGGAAGCGCCGAAGGTGCCTTTTGTTGCTGAAGGACACATCATCCTCCGGCGCAGCACGGAAAGCTCCTAGCCCCCGCCGGACCACAGGGGCACCCCGGCCGCTGGGGCCCCGCGAACATGACACCGGGTCCCGCCGATGTGACGCAGTGCACAAATTGGGGTTTCGGGAAACCGCTTTCTCACGTATGCTCTCAGGAGTTCGGAGCAGATGCCCTACGAGAAACGGAGAAACGGAATGCAACCCGTGCCCTTCCGCAATGATGCGGTTCCCCGCGAGGCCCGGCAGCGTACCGGCAGTGAAGGACAGCCATGTCGGTACTGAGTGAGCTCTCCAGCCTGAAACGGTCCAAGAGCACCGTCAAACGCAAGATGACCCGCGCCGACAAGCAGGAAGAGCGCGCAGGTTTCCTGTTCCTTAGCCCGTGGATCGTGGGCCTGGTGGCCATCACCATTGGCCCCATGGCAGCATCGCTGTATTTGTCCTTCACGGACTACAACATGCTCCAGCCGCCGGAATGGGTCGGCCTGGAGAACTTCACCCGCATGCTGGACGATGCGCGGCTGTTGAACTCGCTCAAGGTGACCTTCCTGTTCGTGTTCATCTCAGTCCCCCTCCAGCTGCTGGCGGCCCTGGTCCTGGCCCTGGTCCTGGACCGCGGACTCCGCGGCATGAACCTGTATCGGTCCATCTACTACCTGCCGTCCCTGCTGGGCGGCTCGGTGGCCATCGCCGTTCTCTGGCGCCAGATCTTCGGCACCGAAGGCCTGATCAACCAAGTGCTTGGGTTCTTCGGAATCCAGGGACAGGGCTGGATTTCAGACCCGTCCACCGCACTCGGCACCCTGATGATCCTCAACATCTGGACCTTCGGTGCCCCCATGATCATCTTCCTCGCCGGGCTCCGCCAGATTCCGGTCATGTACTACGAGGCAGCTTCCATGGACGGCGCGTCCAAACTGCGCCAGCTGTGGACCATCACGATCCCGCTGCTGACACCGATCATCTTCTTCAACCTCGTGCTGCAGATCATTGGAGCCTTCCAGTCCTTCACCCAGGCCTTCGTGGTCTCGGGCGGAACCGGAGGACCCGCCGACTCCACCATGTTCTACACGCTGTACCTCTACCAGAAAGGCTTCGGAAACTTCGACATGGGCTATGCCTCCGCCATGGCCTGGCTGCTGCTGGTGATCATCGCCATCTTCACGCTGATCAACTTCATGGCTTCGAAGTTCTGGGTGTTCTATGACGACTAACACAGAAGCCGCGGCCACAGCAGTTCCCCCCGGTGCCGCCACCGGACTCCGCCCCGCACGCCGCGCCGATTCCCGTACACGCAAGGGCAGCGGTTCACGCCTGGTCAAGCACATCGTGCTGATTGTCTTCGGCTTGGTGATGCTCTATCCGCTGCTGTGGATGCTTGTCAGCTCCCTGCGGCCCAACAACGAAATCTTCCGGCAGTCGGGCCTGCTGCTGACGACGTTTGAGTTCTCCAACTACACGGAGGGCTGGAACGCACTGCGCTCCCCCTTCGGCCACTACATGATGAACTCGCTGATCATTGTGTTCGGCTCCATCGCCGGCAACCTGATCTCCTGCTCCATGGCCGCATACGCCTTCGCCCGCCTGCGGTTCCGTAAGCGCAACCTGCTTTTTGCGATCATGCTCATGACGGTGATGCTGCCGATCCACGTGGTGATCGTTCCGCAGTACATCATTTTCTCCCAGCTTGGCTGGGTGAACACCTTCATCCCGCTGATCCTGCCCAAGCTCCTGGCCACTGACGCGTTCTTCGTGTTCCTGATGGTCCAGTTCATCCGCGGCCTGCCCAGGGAGCTCGATGAAGCGGCACGGATTGACGGCTGCGGCCATGTGCGGATCTTTACGAAGATCATCCTGCCCCTGATGATGCCTGCCCTGGCCACCACCGCCATCTTCACCTTCATCTGGACCTGGAACGACTTCTTCAGCCAGTTGATCTTCCTGACGGATCCGGACATGTACACGGTTCCGGTGGCACTGCGCTCCTTCAACGACTCAACGGCAACGTCGTCATGGGGTTCCATGTTCGCCATGTCGATCGTCTCCCTCCTGCCCGTCTTCCTGGTCTTCCTCTTCGGACAGAAGTACCTGGTCAAGGGCATCGCCACCACAGGCGGCAAGTAAACGCACCACCAGCCGGGAAGTTGTCCGGCGAACCGTCCATCACCGCACCTCCCAATTCCCTAGGAAGCATTCAATGATGAAACTTTCACGACGCTCACGGGCCGCCACGGCGGCCGGGCTGGCAATTACCCTTGGCCTGACACTGGGCGCCTGCGGCAGCAACAGCGCTGACGAACCCGAGGGAGACGGCAACATCACCTTCTCCTGGTGGGGATCCGATCCCCGGCACAAGGCCAACGAAGCCATCATGGAATCCTTCATGGCAGCCAACGAGGGCATCACGGTCAAGGGTGATTACAGCGACTTCAGCGGCTATTGGGACAAGCTGGCCACCACCACGGCCGGCGGTGACGCACCCGATGTGATCACCATGGATGAAAAGTACCTGCAGGAGTATGCCGGCCGCGGTGCGCTGGCGGACCTCTCCGAGATGGACGGCCTGGATCTTTCCAAGTTTGATGATGCGTCGCTGGCCCTGGGCGAGTTCGAGGACGGGCTGTACGGCCTGAGCACCGGACAGAATGCCTACGTCGTCATGATTAATGAGGATCTTTTCAAGCAGGCGGGGGTGGAAGTTCCGGACGACACCACCTGGACCTGGGAGGACTACTACAAGATCTCCGCCGAGATCAGCTCCAAGCTCGACGGCGTCTCCGGCACCGACTACGGCGCCCAGGACGTTGACCTGCGCGTCTGGCTGCGCCAGCAGGGTGAATCCCTCTACAACGAGGAAGCCGGCGAGGTGGGCTACAGCAACGAAAACGTCACTTCCTGGTTCCAGCACCTGCTCGACGTCCGCGACGTTGCCAAGGGCCCGACGGCAGCGCAGTACACGGAAGGCATCTCCGGCACCTTCGAAGCCGGCGCCGTACCCACCAACAAGGCAGCCATGGGCTGGTACTGGTCCAACCAGCTGTCAGCGCTGCGCACCGCGTCCGGCTCCAACATCAGCATGCTCCGCGCGCCGTCGGACTCCGGTAAGGCGGAGGACAACGGCATGTACTACAAGGCCTCCATGTACTGGTCTGTTTCGGCAAAGGCCGGCGACCCGGAAGCTGCCGCAAAGTTTGTTGACTACCTCGCCAACAATGAGGATGCAGCGAAGAAGATGCTGGTGGACCGCGGCGTTCCGGTCAACCCGGACATGGCCGAGGCGATCAAGCCGGAGCTGAGCGAATCCGACCAGACCGTGGTGGCTTTCCTGGACGAAATCCGCCCCGACATGGCGGACGCTCCCAAGCCGTCGCCCGTGGGCGCCGGCGGTGTCCAGGACGTCGTCAAGCGCTACGTCTCCGAGGTCCTCTTCGACAACTTGACCCCCGAGGAAGCCACGGAGCAGATGACCAAGGAAATCTCCGGAATGATCAAGGCCGGCTAGGAACGCCATGGGCCAGAACTCCCTGGCCGGCAGCAACCTTCGGGGCTGATGGGGAGTCTCCGGACCGCTAACCCGGTTCGGAGACTCCCTTTTCCATACCTGCCCCTGTTCATAAACACGCGCCCCTTGGATAAATGCGCCCCAAATTCACGCCAGTCCCATTTCATAACCAGTCCCGTTTCACAACAGTCCCGTTTCATAACCAGTCCCGTTTCATAACCAGTCCCGTTTCATAACCAGTCAAAGGAAGAATTCAATGAAGAAGCTTTCCCGACAGTCCCGGACCGCGACGGCCGCCGGCATGGCCATTGCCCTTGGCCTGACGCTGGGTGCCTGCGGCAGCAGCAGCGCCGACCAACCCGAGGGCGACGGCAACGTCACCTTCTCCTGGTGGGGATCCGACCCCCGGCACAAGACCAACGAAGCCATCATGAAGTCCTTCATGGCGTCCAATGAGGGCATCACGGTCAAGGGTGACTACAGCGACTTCAGCGGCTACTGGGACAAGCTGGCCACCACCACTGCCGGCGGAGACTCCCCCGATGTCATCACCATGGACGAAAAGTACCTGCAGGAGTATGCCGGCCGCGGCGCCCTGGCCGACCTGACCACCATGGACGGGCTTGACCTGTCCAAGTTCGATGACTCAGCCCTGGCCCTGGGCGAGTTCGAGGACGGCCTGTACGGCCTGAGCACCGGCCAGAACGCCTACACCGTCATGGTCAATGAGGACCTCTTTGAACAGGCCGGCGTCGAAATCCCGGATGACACCACCTGGACCTGGGAGGACTACTACGAGACGTCCGCCGCCATCAGCTCCAAGCTCGACGGCGTCTCCGGCACTGACTACGGCGCGCTGGACGTGGACCTGCGCATCTGGCTGCGCCAGCAGGGTGAATCCCTCTACAACGAAGAAGCCGGCGAGGTGGGTTACAGCAACGAAAACGTCACCTCCTGGTTCCAGCACCTGCTTAACGTGCGCGACGTCGCGAAGGGACCCACGGCGGCACAGTATTCGGAGAGCATCGCGGGAACGTTCGAAGCCGAAGCCTTCGCCACCAACAAGGCGGCCATGGGCTGGTACTGGTCCAACCAGCTGTCCGCCCTGCGCACCGCGACGGATGCGAATGTGCGCATGCTCCGGGCACCGTCGGCCACGGGCAGGGCCGAGGACAACGGCATGTACTACAAGGCCTCCATGTACTGGTCCATTTCCGCCAAGTCCAGTGACCCCGAAGCTGCCGCCACGTTCGTGAATTACCTCGCGAACAACGAGGAAGCCGCCAAGCAGCTGCTCGTGGACCGCGGCGTTCCGGTCAACCCGGACATGGCCGAGGCCATCCAGCCGGAACTGAGCGAATCCGACCAGAGCGTGGTGGCCTTCCTGGATGAGATCCGCCCGGATGTGGCGGATGCGCCCAAGCCATCCCCGGTGGGCGCCGGCGGTGTCCAGGACGTCATCCTGCGCTACGTCTCCGAGGTCCTGTTCGACAACATGACGCCGGAGCAGGCAACGGAACAGATGACCAACGAAATCTCCGGAATGATCAAGGCCGGCTAAGTAACCGGTCCAACGGATGCAGCACCGAGGAATTCCCCGGACCGCACGCGTAGTCCGGGGAATTCTTCCCCACCGTCCAACCCCGTCCGCAGCTAAACTCCAACCCTGAAGCCGGCCGTATCAGCCCGCAGCACTCGAGGAAGTCAGCCATGGAAACTCCTGTCAGCGCAATCGGCGGTTTCGAGGACTGGCCCGCCTTCATCCGTTCGAGCCCCGGCCATGTTGGCCACAGTCCGGCCTCCAGCAAACTGGCCGGGCTTCTGGGCGTTCCGGCTCTGGCCCGCTCCGCCCCGGAAACAACAGTCCGGTCGGTGCGCGTGGTTGACGGGGTCCGGATCACCGAGCTGTGCTGGCAGCTGCCCTATGGGCCGCCAACCACCGGATACCTCGCCGCGCCGGCGCGGGCCAGGGGAACACTGCCCGGCCTGCTCTGGCTGCACTGCCATGCCGGCAACAAGTGGCTGGGATGTGAACGCATCCTGGACCTTGGCCCAGGCACGCTGCCCGAAGCCGCCTCCCTTCAGGAAAACCTCTACGCCGGCCAGGCACCCGCCAATTCGCTGGCCAAAGCCGGATTCGCCGTCCTCACCCATGATGCCTTCAGCTGGGGCAGCCGCCGCTTCATCCTGGATCCGGCTCCGCAGCGGACGGCGCGCGCCCTCGACGCGCGCCGGGCGGCGTGGGCCGCGGAGGGAACCGTTCCCACCGAGGCAATGACCTACGACGCGGCGGCGGCGGACCATGAAAACACCCTCGCCAAGGCCGCCGGCATGCTCGGAACCAGTTACGCCGGCATGGTGGCTTTTGAAGACCTCACGGCCCTGGCAATCCTGCGGAACATGCCGCGGGTGGACCCGGCGCGGATCGGCACCGGCGGCTTTTCAGGCGGAGGCGGCCGTGCCCTCCTGCTGTCCGCGCTGGATCCCGAGATCAAGGCCTGCGTGGTGGCCTGCATGATGACCACCATCAGCGCGCTCTTTCCATCCCATTTGGACTACCACTCGTGGCTGATGAATACCCCGGGGCTGGCGGCTGAATTCGACTGGCCCGACCTCGCTGCCCTGGCTCCGGCAACCCGCTTCCTGGTCCAGTACGCCACTGCTGACCCGCTCTTTCCGCGGGCCGGAATGCAGGACGCCGACACCGCCCTGCGGCGGGTCCTGGACGATCCCGGCCAATACCGTGCCCAGTGGCACGACAGCGGTCACGTTTTCGACCGCGTGCTGCTGGACTCGGCGCGGTCCCATCTCCTTGAAATCCTGCGGCCGCCAGCAGGGCGGTCCAGGGCCACAGGTGCAGACCCGGCCCGCAGAACCTCGCCGGAAACCGCTTTCTCGCCTAGAGTGTAACCCATCTCACAAGACCAAGAACGGAAAATGCTTTGACGCCCGATCCTGAGCAGCACCTGTCCCACGCCCCGGTCGATTCCCCGGCTTCGGGCACCATTCCCCGCATCGCCCTGGTGGGAGTCCACGGCTTCGGCGCACGCCATCTGGAGCGGCTGCGCCGCCTGGAGGCTTCGGGACTGTTGACCCTGGCCGCCGTCGCCGACCCGCGCCCTCCGGAACCTGGCGAACTCGATCCGTCAGTGGCCGTGTTCGCCACCGCGCAGGAACTGCTGTCGGCCGGGACCGCACCCGACGTCGTCATCATCGCCACCCCCATCCATACGCATGCCGACCTTGCCGTGACCGCCATCGAAGCCGGGGCTGACGTTTATTTGGAGAAACCGGCAGCGGCTTCCATGGAGCAGTACCACCGCATCATGGCAGCGGCGGAACGGACCGGGCGCGCGGTCCAGGTGGGCTTTCAAAGCCTGGGATCCGAAGCCCTGGACGCCATCGCCGAAGCGGTCAGCAGCGGCGCGCTGGGCACCGTGCGCGGCATCTCGGCCACGGGGCTGTGGGTACGGGACCGGGACTATTTCAACCGCTCCCGCTGGGCCGGGAAACGGATCCTGGACGGCGTGGACGTGGTGGACGGCGTTATCACCAATCCCCTTGCCCACGCCGTTGCCACCGCGCTGCGGATCGGCGGCGCCCGCGGCACCGCCGACGTCGGCAGCGTGGAAGTGGATGCCTACCGCGCCCACGACATCGAAGGCGATGACACCTCGGTGGTCCGGCTCCGCACCGCCGCCGGCGCAACCATCATGTGCGCGCTGACAGTCTGCGCCCCCGAGCAGCAGGAACCGCTGGTCACGGTGCACGGCACCGAGGGCCAGGCCGTCCTTTCCTACACCACCGACGAGTTGGAACTGACCACAGCCGGAGGCACGTCGCGGACCACCCACTCCCGGACCGACCTGCTGGAGAACCTCCTCGACCACCGGAGGAACGGCACGCCGCTGCTGAGCTCGCTTGCCGACTCGGGCGCTTTCATGGCCGTGCTGGAGGCGGTGCGCAGCGCCGGCCCGGTCCACCCGATCAGTGACCGGCATGTCACTTGGGTGGGAACCGGCGGTGCAGCCCATCCGGTAATCAACGGCATCGAAGACCTCGTCCTGCGGGCCGCCCGGTCCCAATCAACCTTCAGCGAACTGCTGGTCCCCTGGGCGCGGCCCCTTCCTCCGGCCGGACAGTTTGCCGTGGACGGCAGCACGGTGGCCGAGCTTCGCTCCGGGGCCGGCATCCGAAAGGACGCGTCGCCGCGCCCCTACCTGCACCCTGTCACCACCCTGTCCGGAGTGCGGGTCACAGACCATCTGCCGGCCGACCACGTGTGGCACCTCGGTGCCGGGGTTGCCCTGCAGGATGTGAACGGCGTCAACTTCTGGGGCGGCCGCACTTACCGCCGGGACGCCGCGGGATACGTGTGGCGCGATGACCACGGGCACATCAGGGACCGTGAAACCAATGCTTCGCCCAACGCCCTGACCCAGGCCCTGGAATGGTGCGGACCGGACGGCACCGTTCTGCTGACGGAACAGCGGAACTGGCACTTCACGGAACTGGACGGGGACAGCTGGCTGCTTGACCTGAACTTCACGCTGACGGCGGCCGCGGATCCGGTCCTGCTGGGAAGCCCCGGTTCGAACGGGCGTGAGGGCGGCGGGTACGGCGGGTTCTTCTGGCGCCTTCCCGCCTGCACGGACGTGCGGGTGCGCACGGCGGACGCCGAGGGCGAGGATGCGGTGCACGGCAGCACAGCCCCGTGGCTGGCCTGGACCGCGCAGTTCCCCGACGGACCGGCAACCTTGGTGTTCGTGCCGGATCCGCAGGAAGACGACCCGTGGTTTGTCCGCTGCAGCGGTTATCCCGGGGTGGGCCTGTCCCTGGCCTGGGATGCCCCGGTCCGAACCACTTCGTCCGCTCCAATCTCCCGCTCGGTGAGCGTGGTGGTCATGGACGGACGGGTGGACGACGACGGCGTGGCCCGGTTGGTGGCAGGCCTCCAGGCCCAGGGAGCCGTCCGATGACCGGCCTTCTTCCGGAGGCTGCCACGGCTGCCCGCCGCGTCCCGCCGTCGTCGGCCGCTGACCGGCGGATCAAGCGCCGCCGCGTCCTGGACATCCTGGACCGCGCGGAAGCCGAGTCAGTGCTGCTGACCTCACAGGCAGCGCTGTCCTGGTACCTGGACGGCAGCCGCGTGCACATCAGCCTCGCCGGAGATCCGGTGGCCGCCGTGCTCGTGGAGCGCGACGGCGACCACATGGTCACCTACAACAACGAGGCTGAACGGCTGGCGGCCGAAGAGGTCCCCGAGGGCATGGCCCTGTTGGAGCTGCCCTGGTACGCCAACCTCCACCAAACCGAGGACTGGTTCGAAGGGGACGGCCCGCCGGTTGCGGAGGCTGATCTGGCCCGGGAGCTGCGGGACGCGCGACGGTCCCTGCTGCCGGCTGAAACCGCGCGGTATGAGGCGCTGTCACGGGATGCGGCCGCGGTCCTGACGGACGTCCTCGCCGTTGCGGAACCGCAGATGACCGAGCGGCAGGTCGCCGCCGGACTGGCCGCGCGGCTGGTCGAGATCGGAGCGGACCCGGTGGTGCTGCTGTGCAGCGGCTCCGCCCGCGCCGGCTACCGGCATCCGCTGCCCACCGAGGCTCCGCTGGGACGCCGCGCCATGGCCGTTGTCTGCGCACGGCGCGACGGTCTGATCGCCAACGTCACCCGCTGGGTGCGTTTTGGTCCCGCCGATGCGGCGGAGGCCGACGCCGAGGCCCGCATCGCCGAGGTGGAAGCTGCGGCCTTCGCCGCCACCGTTCCCGGCGCCCGGCTCTCCGATGTCCTGCAGGCGCTGCGCACGGGGTATGAGACGCACGGATTCGGTCCGGACCAGTGGCGGCTGCACCATCAGGGTGGCGCCGCAGGCTATGCCGGCCGGGATCCGAGGGCAACGGATGCCACGGACGACGTCATCGTTCCGCATCAGGCCTTTGCCTGGAATCCGTCCGGTCCCGGGGTGAAACTCGAGGACACCGTCCTGCTGGCCGAGGACGGCGTCAGGGCCCTGAGCATCGATGAGCGCTGGCCCGCCGTGACGGTGGCCGGCCGGCTGCGGCCGGCCACCTTGGAGCTCTAGCGCTCCGGGATTCCAGCCCCGGGGTTCCAGCTCCGGAGCCCTACTCCCGGAGCCCTAGCTCCGGGGTTCTAGCTCCGGGGCAGGGTGTGGACGAAGTCCAGGCCCAGCCCCGGAGTTCCGGACGCCGTCAAAACGCCGCCGGCAATCCGCACCGGCGCGTCTCCACTGAGCGCGCCCAGCTGGCCGAAGGAAGCGTCCTCCACGTCTTCCACCCACACCGGTTCCGCCAAGGTGAGCGCAAGCTGGCCGGACAGCTCCGGCAGCAGGTGCGGAGCAACCCGGAGGCTGTGTGTCCGCGCGAGTTCCACGATCCGCCGGAACGGGGTAATTCCACCCACCCGCACGATATTGGGCTGCACGATATCGACGGCGCCCGCGGTGATGAAATCGCGGAACCGGTAGATGTTGTGCACGTTCTCGCCCAGGGCTATCGGCACCGAGGTGCTGCGGCGCAGCTGCTTGTAGGCCCACAGATCATCGGCACGGAGCGGCTCCTCGAGCCATTCCAGCCCGAAGGGTGACAGTGCGTCCACGGCCTGCAGGGCGGCGGGCAGGTCCCAGCGCTGGTTGGCGTCGATCATGAGCCTGCGGTGCGGCCCCAGGACGTCACGGACCGCGGACACCCGGTCGACGTCCTCGGCCAGGTCGGGTTTCCCCACCTTGATCTTGACGGCCTGTTTGCCTTCGGCAACCCAGCGCTGAACCTGTTCCACCAGCTCCGCCTGGGAATAGTGCAGGTTCACGCCTGACCCGTAGACGGCGGCGCTTTCGTGCCGCCGGCCCAGATGGTCCGCCACGGAACGCCCGGCGGTCCGCGCCTGCAGGTCCCACAGAGCCAGGTCGACGCCGGCCATGGCGATGGTGGTCAGTCCGCCGCCCCCGGCTTCATGCAGGTGCTTCCAGAGGAGGTCCCACAGCACCTCGGGCTCGGCCGGGCGGCCGAGCACAAAATCCCTGACGTCATGGTCCAGCAGCGCCTGCACGGCGTGCGGTCCAATGGTTGGGGTCCACGAGAAGCCGGATCCGGTGCCGGCTTCGGTGGCGATTTTAGTGACTATGACATGGTTCTCCGCTGCACCGGCCCCCCAAGGCCGGTGCAGCGGAAGCGTTAACAGGCGCGTGCTCAGCCCGGTGATCTTCGGGGCGGTCACTGTGCGCTCTCCGTGGACAGCCGCAGCTCCGACCGCCATGACCGGCGCGGCTCCCAGCCCAGCATTTCCCGGGCTTTGGCAATGGAGAAGGCCGGCGAGGAACCGGTCAGGCCGGCGGCAAGGTCCTCGCTGCCGGGGACAAACCGCGGCATCAGATCAGCCAGCGGAGCATCCGCCAGGGCATCGGCGGCCCCCACGAAAAAGACCTGCGCGTTCGGGATTTCCGGAAGCTTCCGCAGCAGGACAACCAGGAAATCGGCCGCATCCCGTGCGTCCAGGTAGTTGAACAGGGCGGGCGCGGACAGTTCTGGATCCTGCAGCCGCTCGGACAGCGTGTGTCCCTGCTGCGTGGGTGCGCCGTCCCATTCCTCGGGAGAGATGACGAAACACGGCCGGAAGGCCGCATACCGGATCCGCTCGCCGTTGGCTGCCGCGAACATCTGCATGGTCTGCTCCGCGAGCAGTTTGGACAGGGCGTAGGCATTCCATGGCCGGGGAGTGGTGTTCTCGTCCAGCGGCAGGGCTTCGGGCAGCCAGCCCGCCGGGTTGCCGTAACCAAGCACCGTGGGGCTGCTGGCCGTGATGATGCGCTCCACGCCGGCGTTGGTGGCCGCTTCGAGCACAGCGAACGCCAGCTTGGCATTCGTCTCCAAGATGACATTCTCGGGCGCGCTGAAGGGAACAGCGATGGCGGCCAAGTGGATCACGGCGTCGGGGCTGTGAGCGGCCATCAAGCGGGCCGCCTCGCCCGGAGCCGTCAGGTCAACCGCTTCCTGCACGACGCCGTCGGGCACGTGAGCGATCGCCTCCCGGTCCGCTGAAACCACTGCGTAACCCGCAGCGGCGAGTCCGGCAACCACGCTGCGGCCCAAGCGTCCCGAACCTCCGGTGACCAGCACAACTTCCTTGTCCCGGGCCCGCTCTCCCGCCAGGCCGGTCTGTTCCTGCTGCCGGCCGGTCTCGGCGCGCATTACTGTGCGTCCCGGCGGAGCTCTGCGCCAAGGCCCAGTTCAGTGATGCGCACCGGCAGTCCCGTGGCCAGGGATTCGTTGCCGGCGATTCCCACGGCCACCGCGCGGAGTCCGTCCAGGTAGCCGGATGGCCGGCCCAGCGGGTCCTCGCCCGGTCCGTTGAACAGATCCGAGAGCAGCAGGGCGTCGCCGCCGCCGTGGCTGCCGGCGCCGTTCAGGATCGGCACTTCGTAGGCGGGCTCCCAGTGCCGCTGCACCACCAGCCGTTCGCCGTTCACGCGCACCGCGTCATCCTCGGTGACCGGTGTGGCGGAGGGGTCAAGGACGTTCTTGGTGTCGGTGCTGCCCGTGACTGCGGCGCGCTCCACCACTTCGAGTTCGGCCCGGCCTTCCGTGCCGTTGATGGCCACGCGGTAGCCTTCCCAGGGGCTGTGGGCGTTGAGCGAGTAGCTGAGCGTGGGGCCGCCGTCGTAATCAACCACCAGCGCCAGGTTGTCCTCGATGGTGATGCCCTCGGAAAAGACATCCAGGTCACGGCGGTAGCCGTCCAGGTGCTCCGTATCCAGGTACAGCTCTCGCAGCCGGGGATCGTCGCGCAGGTCCAAGGCAAAGGGATCCTTCGTTTCGGCGTCAAAGGTGCCGCGTTCCGGGCGCTCTCCCAGTCCCCGGTTTGAGGCGTTCTCGGCCCCGTAGAACCGCAGCCCGCCGGAGGCATAGACGCGCGCCGGTGAATCATTGATCCACCAGTTCACCAGGTCAAAGTGGTGGGAGGCCTTGTGCACCAGCAGGCCGCCGGAGTTCTCCTTTTGGCGGTGCCAGCGGCGGAAGTAGTCCGCGCCGTGAACCGTGTCCAGGACCCAGGTGAAGTCCACGGAGGTGACGGTTCCAATGACGCCGCTGGAAACGATCTCCTTCAGGGCGCTGTTGCGCGGGGAATAGCGGTAATTGAAGGTCACCACCACGCTGCGGCCGGTTTCGGCAACGGCCTCGTTGATGCGCCGGCAACCCTCGGCATCGATCGTCAGCGGCTTTTCCACCACCACGTCGGCGCCGGCATGCAGCGCTTCGACCACGTAGTCGGCATGGGTGTAATCGGGGGTTGTGATGATGACGCGGGTGATGCCGTTGCCCTGGATAAACGCGGTGAGGTCGGCGGGGTCAAAGACCTGGGGCGCCGGCACCGAGCCTGCCCCCACCTCTTTCACGAGCCGCTGGTAATACTCCACCCGGCCCGGGTTGACGTCGCTCAGGCCCGCCAGTTCAGCGGAATCCGCGTGATCGGTCAGGACGGCGCGGATGTACATTTCCGACCGCGCACCCGTGCCCACCAGTGCCAGCCGGGCTTTGGCTGCCCCTCCTTCAGAGGCGGTTCCGGAGGCGGACTCGGCGGCTGAGGTAGCGGCGCTGCTAACTGCGGGAGGCATGACTGTTCCTTTCGAGGGCGGCGGGAGTCTCCGCACCGCGGGGCAGTGCCCTGACACTGCAGGCGGACTGCATGAGAAAACGCTTTCTCATGGCATATGCTTATCAAACCGCAGACAGCGCGTCAATGATCCATCCGCCTTCGAGAGATAGCCGCAGAGATGACTAAGCAGCCCCGCCGCATTGGAATTGCCGATGTCGCCAACCGAGCCGGTGTTTCCCTCGCCACGGTTTCGCGCGTCATGAACGGCAGCTTTACCGTTGACAGCGGCATCGCCGCCCGGGTCCGGGCAGCGGCGGAGGAACTGCAGTACCACCCCAATCCCCTGGGCCGAAGCCTGGCGCTGGGCAAAAGTGAGACGATCGGCGTCCTGGTTCCCGACTTGGCCAACCCAATGTTCCAAGCCGTACTCCGCGGCGTGAGCATGGCTGCCGCCCGGGATGGGTACCGCGTGCTGATTGCGGATTCTTCGGAGACCTCAAGCGAGGAGCATGTCCTGGCCTCCGATGCGCGGCGCCGGGGCGACGGCGTCGTCCTCTGTGCCCCGCGAATGAGTGACCAGGAACTCGAGGCTTTGGCGCCGAGCCTGCAGCCCATGGTGCTGATCAACCGGACTCTGTCCGGCACCACCCCCACCCTGACTGTGGATTATGCCGACGGCATCTTGAATCTCGCCGAGCACCTGTTCGCCCTGGGACACCGCAGGATGGCTTTCCTCTCCGGGCCGGAGAGCAGTGCTTCCAACCGTCTGCGCCTGCAGGGACTGGAGCGATTCACCGCGGCGCATCCGGAGGTCAACATGCAGATCCTGCCCGGGGGCGTCAGCTTTGCATCCGGCCACGATGCCGCTCCCGCCGTGGTGGCAACCAAGGCCACCGGCATTCTGGCCTTCAATGACCTGGTGGCGATGGGTTTGCTCAGCGGGCTGCACGAGCATGGAGTTTCGGTGCCCGCGGAAATGTCAGTCACGGGGTTCGATGACATTGAGTTCTCCTCCTACACCTCTCCCCCGCTGACCACGGCCACCGTGCCGTTGAACCAGCTCGGAGAGCAGGCATGGCAGCGGCTCCACGACCTGCTGCATCCCGCTCCGGAACGCTCGGCCGGTGATGAGGGTGCCGCCGGAACCGTTTTTACCACCACCCTGCAGGTGAGGGGCAGCACCGGGCCGGTTCCCGAAGCTTAAGCCGCCTCGGCCCCAGACGCGTCCCGCTTTAGACGCCGGCCACCACGTTGTCGGCGATGGCAGCGGCGAGCACGTCGACGACGTCACGGTTGGCCAGCGGGTTGGTCATCAGGGTGAAGTCCACCTCACCGAGCGGCGGCAGGTCCAGCCTCCTGCCCACTTTTTCCAGATCGGCGGGAACAAGGGACGAAGGCAGCACCGACAGCCCGATCCCGGCCCGAGTTGCGGCCAGGATCCCATTGACCTCCCGGGTGTTGCAGGTGACCCGCCATGTTCGCCCGGCGGCTTCCAGCGCCTCAATGGCAAAACGCCGACTCAGGCTCGGATGCGGATAGGCCACAAGGGGAACCGGCGCACCCTGCTCCAGGACTGTCTCCTTGAGCCCAACCCACACAAACCGGTCGCGGCGGACATCAGTCCCCTGGCCGGGATTAGCTCCCTGGCCGGTGCCCGTTACCTGCTCCGTGTTGGCGGCGGTCTTAATGAACACCAGATCGAGCTGCCCGGCCTGCAGCCGCCGGTGCAGGCGGTCGCTCTGGCTCACTGTCAGCTCAAGGTTGATCTGCGGATAGAGCCGGCGGAAGCGGCGAAGGATATCCGGCAAACGGGTCAGGGACAGATCATCGGCACTGCCGAAGCGGATCCGGCCCCGCATCGCGGAACCGGAGAAATATGACTCAGCACTGTGATGCGCGGCCAGGATGTTCCGGGCAAAACCCGCCATGGCATCACCGTTGTCGGTCAGGCGAACCGTCTGGGTGTCGCGCTCCAGGAGGATCCGGCCGCACGCTGCTTCGAGCTTGCGGACATGCTGGCTGACGGTGGGCTGGGCCAGGTTCAGCCGCGCCGCCGCTCCCGTGAAGCTCAGCGTTTCCGCCACGGTGAGGAAACTCAGCAGCTGTGCGGGCTCATACATTGTGTTTCCTCCGGTTGCTCGGTAGCTCGCTATATCCGATCGCAGCAAGCATGGGCCCTCCTATAACAAACCGCAATGGGATTGATAGGGAGCCTACCCGGCCCACTCCCGCTTGTCCCCCACTAGGCTGAGTCGCACCAGCGCACCCAGCACTGCACCCGCTTCTTCGCTTACAGGACGTCCCTTGGCACACCGCGCACCCCAGCACCCTTCCCCTCAGGACTCTTCCGGCCACACACCAACCCGATCCGATCCCCTGCCTTGGCGCGACACCTTCGCTTCCCTGCGCATCCTCAACTTCCGGCTCTTCACAGCCGCCCATCTCGTGGCCGTGGTGGCCATCTGGATGCAGCGCATTGCGCAGGACTGGCTGGTACTCGAGCTGTCCGGGAGCGTTACCGCTGTTGGAGTCACCACCGCGTTCCAGTTCCTTCCCACGCTGCTGCTCGGACCGCTGGGCGGAATGGTGGCCGACCGGTATTCCAAACGCATCCTGCTGATGGTGAGCCAGTCCGCCGCCGCTGTCCTTGCCCTGGGTTTGGCGGCATTGGCCCTGACAGGTGCGGTCCAGGTGTGGCACGTCTACATCGTGGCACTGGCACTTGGCATGGTGACCGTTATTGACCAACCCGCACGCCAGGTGTTTGTCCACGAAATGGTGGGGCCTCAGCACCTGCGCAACGCCCTGAGCGTGAGCTCCTCCGTCTTCCAGCTCGGTGCCATGGTGGGACCAGCGATCGCCGGGGTGCTGATCGGCGCAGTTGGTGGCGGCTGGGCCTTCGCCATCAACGCCGGAGCATGCGCCTATACCGTGTTCATGCTGGGACGCTTGCGTACCGACCAGCTTTTCAAGACCGAACCTGCGCCCCGCACCAAGGGCATGCTCCGGGAAGGGGCGCGGTATGCACGCACCACTCCCACCGTGTTCTGGCCCATGGCCGTGTGTGCTTTTGTGTCGGTTTTTGCCCTGAGCACTCCGGTGCTCATGGCCGCCTTCGCAGACCAGGTATTCCGCAGCGGCGCCAATGGTTTCGGGCTCCTGAACACCTTGGTGGCCACCGGCGCACTCGCCGGCGCCGTCGCATCGACCCGGCGCCGGACGCTGCGGCTGCGAACCGTCATTGTCAGCGCGGCCGGCTACGGCTGTGCACTGGCGGTATCCGCCTTTTCGCCGTCACTTGCGGTTTTTGGTGCAGCGATGATCGTGGCCGGATTCTGCTCCATGCAGTTCATCACCAGCGCCAACCAGCTGGTGCAGTCCACCACTCCGGTGCAGATCCGCGGCCGGGTGATGAGCCTGTACATTATGGTGCTCATTGGCGGACAGGCCGTGGGCGGACCCCTCACCGGCTGGCTGGCCGAAGTCCTTGGCCCGCAGGCAGCCATCTTTGTTGCCGGTGCCGTGCCGGCGTTGGCCGCGGCATGCATCGGCCTGATCCTGGCACGCCAGATCCGGGTCCGGCCCGGGAACTTGTCCAGACCCCTGCTGCGGACCGTGGCCAAGACCCGGGCCTGGGTCGGGACCCGAAGCTGGGCCAAGCTCCGAAGCTCGACCAAGTCCCGAAGCTCGGCCCAAAACTCGCCCAAGCCCCAAAGCTCGACCAAGCCCCAAAACTCGCCCCAAAGCTCGTCCAAGCGCCAAAGCTCGTCCCAAAGCTCACCCAAGCCCCAAAGCTCACCCCAATCCGCGCTTCAGGACAGGCCGAATTCCTCCTCGTCCCAGAGCTCGGCCAAGTCCCAGCTCCGGGACCACCCCAAGTCCTCCAAGCCTCGACCCCGGGGCGGCCCCAAATCCTCCAATTCCCGCGCCCGGCTGGGCTAACCCGGCTGGGCTAACCCGGCTGGGCTAACAGGAAAGGGCTAGCGGGAAAGGGCTAGCGGGGCCCGGGTTAATGGACCGGCTAAAGGAACCCGGCTAAGAGAACCCAGCTAGCGGGAAGAGGACGACGTGAAGATCGGCCCGGTGTTCTTCTTCAACAGGGACGGGATGGCCTGCGCCGGCGACACCTTGGTGCGCGCGGTCGGCTGCCAGCTGGTGTCCGCGGTCAACTGCTTGTCGGCCGGCGCCGCAGCATTGTAGAGCGACCGCAGGTCAGCCTTGTGGCCGTTGACGGTATTCGCCGTCGTGGTGATCCGCGTTCCCTTGTAATGCCCGATGATCCGGGCCGGATCAAAACCGGCCGGAACCGTAAAGGCATTCGCTTCGGCCCAAAGGTGCGATTCGAACCCCGCACCCAGGCTGTACACGAAGGGCACCCGCGCGTTTTCGGCAATGACAAAGTGGTTGTTGTAGACGTCCACCTGTCCGAAGCGCACGCGCGGCGCCCGCTGGCCGATGTTGACGAATTCATTGTGATGCATCGTCACCCGCAACCGTCCGACGTCGCCGCGGTTGGTGGAATCGGTGGAGCCGATCAGCATCAGCTTGTCGCGGTCCTCGAACCGGTTGTAGGACACCGTGACGAGATCGGATCCGTTGGTGATGTCCACGGAACCGTCATGCTGCCGAAACGGACAGCCAAAGTACTCCGGAGCCAGATCATCGAACCCCGGAGCATCGGTGTAGTGGTTGTGGTCCACCCAGACATTTTCGGCCCGATTGATGATCTGCACCATGTCGTACTCGCTGTTCCAGTTTCCAGCGGCACCATCCGTGGGATCCCACTGCGGAAAGCAGTCACTGACGGCAGCGTGATTGAGGTTCCGGATTATCACGTTCGAGGACCCGTTGACCTGCAGGGACAGCCCCCGCAGCGTTGCCTGAGGGGTTGCGCCCACGATAGTCGTGTTGCTGGGCACTGACGTCAGCATGGTTTGCTTCTGCCGGGCGGCGGCCCTCAGGCGTGCATCTTCCAGCTCTCCCTCCGGCTCGCGGTCCCACCCGTAGACGGCCGGGTCATAGGCCGCCAGGTAACCCTCCAAGGTGTAACCGGTTCCCTCTGCATAGTCTTCACAGGTCAGCGGGTTGCCTGCCGCGTCTGCGTTTCCGAGCACTTCGCCGTGGACGCGGATGATTTTCGGCTCCTGCCCGGCCTCCGCAAGTGCCGCCTGCAGCTGGAAGCGGGTTTCGACGTCGTACACCCGATCCTGGCCGGCGCCGGCACCGCCTGTGGTTCCGCCGTTGAAGGATGCGAATCCGTCACCCGCAGGCAGAACCTGCCGCTCAAGCGGGACTTTAGCCTGTCCCTTGTCCTGCGGTGGTGCCGCAGCTGCTCCAGGTGCGGCAAGCAACGCCGCCGCCACGCTTAGGGCCAATCCCGATGCCAGCCGTGAAGACTTTCCCGCCATGATTCTCCTCATTGAGAGTGCGTACCGTTCCGAGCCTCCGCGGCGGCGGCACTTCGCCCCGCCGGCGGGTGCCCGATGTCCGGCCTGAACGGCCCATCGTAAGAAAGCGTTTTCTCGGGGTCAAGGGCTTTTAGACTCCGGCCCCAACGCCCCGCCTGAGCTCTTCCTTTCCAGACACTATTGACAGCAGCGGAACGGCGTTGGAATACTCACCCGCAGCTCGGGAAAACGTTTTCTTATTCCGCTACGGAAGGTCGATGACGATCATGAAACGAAATGCCAACCGCTCCAACACCCGCACCAAGCTCCTGTCGCTCGCAGCCGTGGCCGGTTTGCTCCTGACAAGCTGTGGATCCGACGAGTCAGCCGCTGACCCCGATGCTCCCGTGGAACTGACGTTCACCTGGTGGGGAAACGAGTTCCTCAATAAGCAGACCCAGGCGGCCATCGACTCATTCGAGGACAGCCATCCCAACATCACCATCAAGCCGCAGCCCGGCGAATGGAGCAGCTACTGGGACAAGCTCGCCACCGTGACCGCCGGCGGCGACACCCCGGACATTATCCAGATGGACCAGAAGTACATCGCGGAATACGGCGGACGCGGAGCGCTCCTGGACCTTGCGGCACAGGACGGCATCGACACTTCCAACATCGGTGAGGACGATCTGGCGTCAGGCCAGTACGAAGGCAGCCAGTACGGACTGAGCACGGGTTTCAATGCCTACGTCATCATGGCCAACACCGCCCTCTTCGACGCCGCGGGCGTCCCCCTGCCGGACGATAAAACCTGGACGTGGGAGGACTACCGGCAAACCGCTGCCGCACTGACTGCCGCTGGCAACGGCGACAGCTACGGCGCCTCCTACGGCTCCAACGAGGGAAACTTCATCATTTGGCTGCGGCAGCACGGTGAACAGCTCTACACCGACGACGGCGAGCTCGGCTTCGAAACCGCTACGGCTGCCGGTTACTGGGAACAGCTCAAGAGCCAGCTGGATGAACAGGCCAGCCCTCCCGTCACCATCTTCACCGAGGACAACAGCGCGTCCATGGAGAGCAGCATGTTCGGAACCAACAAGATGGCCATGAGCTGGTGGTGGACCAACCAGCTGGGATCGCTTGAAGCCACCACCGGCACCGACATCAAAATGCTGCGGCCGCCCAGCTCCGAAGGCAGCGTCTCGAGCAACGGGATGTACTTCAAACCCACCATGTTCTGGTCCGCCTCGTCCCGGACGGAACATCCGGAAGAAACCGCGGAATTCATCAACTTCCTGATCAATGACAAAGCCGCGGGCGAGGCCCTTCTGACCGACCGGGGCGTTCCCACCAACTCGGAGGTCAAGGAGTCCATCACCGACGCATTGTCACCCGCCAACGTTGAGGTGCTGGATTTCCTTGCCGAGATCGAGCCCGACGTCGACAGCGCTCCGCCGGTGCCGCCGGTTGGGGCCAGCGATGTGCAAAACGTCATTGTGCGGTACACCAGCGAAGTTCTTGCCGGAAGCATGAGCCCCCAGGACGCGGCCGAGGCCTTCAAGAAGGAAGTGGAAGGGATGATCCAGCGGTAACAGCAGCCCCGTTTCGGATTTGCTACCGTAGGAGGCCAAGACCGCATCCCGGTCTCCGGACGACGGTTCAGTACCCGGACAGCGACAAGACTGGCCAAAGGAATTCATCATGGCATGGGTCATTCTTGTTCTCTCCGGCATGCTGGAGGCCGTTTGGGCAACGGCGCTCGGGAAGTCACAGAACTTCCGGCGCCTGTGGCCGACCATCATCTTTGCCGCGGGCATCATTCTCAGCATGGCCGGTCTGGCCGTCGCCATGCAGTCCATTCCCGTGGGCACGGCATATGCCGTATGGGTGGGCATCGGCGCCGTCCTGACCGCTGCGTACGCCATGGTGTTCGGCGGCGAGAAAGCCACGGTCATCAAGGTCCTGCTGCTGCTCGGCGTGGTGGGCTGCGTCGTCGGCCTGAAGGTGGTGGGCTAAGCATGCCGTGGATCGTTCTGCTCCTCAGCGCCGTCCTGGAAGCCGTCTGGGCAACCGCCCTTGATGCGTCGGCGGGCTTCACCATCCTCCTGCCGTCCTTGATTTTCCTCGCCGCCGGCGTTCTTTCCATGGTGGGTCTTTCCTACGCCATGAACTTCATTCCGATCTCCACCGCCTATGCAGTATGGACCGGCCTCGGCGCGGTCCTGACCGTGGCCTATGCCATGATCTTCGGCAATGAACAGCCCGGCCTGCTGAAGATCCTTTTCCTTGCCGGGATCATCGGCTGCGTGGTTGGACTGAAGTTCGTCGATTCCCCCGCCCACGGGCAGGAAGAAAAAGAGTCCGGCAACGGGCCTGCCCCGGTGGAGAGGAAACCCGGAACGGGGCAGTAGCGGCCTCCGGCGCCGGCATTTTTTGCCCGTCTGCTCTTTCCAAGGCGGTTTAGCCGGGACGATACTGCTGGGGTCGCCGGAAAGACGCTCCGGTGGCCCCAGCCAGATACCGGCAGCGATGATCGGAGCCTCCCATGGCCACGGCAGAAAGCTCGTCCTCCTCGTCCCTTTTCCGGCGCAAGCCCATCGACGAGGTGGAAGACGAAACAACCGGCAACAAGCTCTTCAAAAGCCTTGGCCTGTGGCAGCTGACGGCCATCGGCGTCGGCGGCATTATCGGCATCGGCATCTTTACCCTCGCCGGCCTGGTGGCCAACGGCGGGCCTGACGCCCCCGGCGTCGGGCCTGCCGTACTGATTTCCTTCCTGATCGCAGGCCTTGCCAGCGCCGCGGCCGCCATGTCCTACGCCGAGTTTGCCGGTATGGTTCCACGCGCCGGCTCGGCCTACACCTATGGGTACGTGGCCCTGGGCGAGATTATTGGCTGGTTTATCGGCTGGGATCTGCTGCTGGAATACACGGCCATTGTGGCGGTGGTCGCCATCGGCATTTCCGGCTATTTCACTGAGTTCATGGCCGGCATCGGCATCGATGTTCCGGCCTGGATGCAGGGCACGGGAGACACCGTGGAGGGCGGCGTCATCAATGTTCCAGCCCTGGTGGTCTGCCTGTTCATCACCTGGATCCTCAGCCGCGGCACCAAGACCTTTGGCCGGTTCGAGCTCGTGGCGGTGGCCATCAAAGTGGTGCTGATCCTGTTCATCGTGGGTCTTGGCTTCTTCTATATCAACCCGGAGAACTACTCGCCGTTCCTGCCCAATGGCTTCGGTGCGGTGTTCACCGGCGCTGCCACTGTGTTTTTTGCGGTGTTTGGATACGACGCCATGAGTACGGCCGCGGAGGAGGCCACCGACGGCAAGAAGCACATGCCCAAGGCGATCCTACTGTCGCTCGGTGTGGCCATGGTGCTGTACATCCTGGCCACGCTGGTCCTGACCGGCATGCAGAAATACACCGACATCAGCCCCACCGCCGGGTTTGCCTCAGCTTTCCAATCCGTTGGACTGCCGGTCATTGCCACTGTGATTTCGGCCTTTGCCGTGCTGTCCATCCTCACCGTTATGCTGACGTTCCTGCTGGGCGTCACCCGGGTGTGGTTCTCGATGAGCCGCGACGGGCTGCTGCCCGGCTGGTTCTCCGGCACCGACCGGCGTGACACCCCGCAGCGGGTGACCTGGATAGCGGGCATTGCCTCAGCCCTGCTCGCCGGTGTCTTTCCCATCCGGGCCGTCGCCGACCTCACGAACATCGGCATCCTCGCGGCCTTCGTAGTGGTGAGCGTTGCCGTCATCGTCCTGCGCCGCCGCCAGCCCGATGCGCCCCGTGAGTTCCGCCTGCCCCTGATGCCGTGGATTCCGGCCTTTGGTGTGCTCTCCTCCGGGTTTCTGATGCTGCAGCTGCACTGGGAAACCTGGCTGCGTTTCGGGGTTTGGCTGGTCATTGGGCTCTTGATCTACTGGTTCTACGGGCGGCGGCATTCACTGCTCAATCCCGGAAGTCCTCGGCTGGCCCAGCCACCCGCGCCGGGGACGGCGTAGCGCCGCGGGAAGTGCTTCAGGGGGGGGTCAGTCAGGGTGTGTATCAGTCAGGGTGTGTATCAGTCAGGGGCGAGCGATCAAGGGGTATCAGCCAGGGGCAGCAGCGGCAGTGCAGCAGGCTTGACCCTTGGCATTACAGTGGTCCGTTCGGAGGTCCGTGCCCATCCTGAGTCCTCCTTTTGACGGACGACGGCGGTGCGGCGGCCTTTTACTGTTGCTGCCATGGAACTTACTCACTTTGGTGCCTTGGCCGTCCTCGCACTTGTGGACTCCACCAGTTTTGGCACGCTGCTCATTCCGGTCTGGTTACTGCTCGCTCCGGGCAGGCTGCGTCCCGGCCGAATCCTGCTGTTCCTGACAACAGTGGCGGTTTTCTACTTTGCTGCTGGACTGGCCATTCTCTTTGGCGCCGGCTTTGTGCTCGAAAACTACGGCGCCTTCTTTGCCTCACGCGGGTTCGCTGTGCTACTGCTTGGTGCCGGCATCGCCCTCCTGGCCTGGAGTTTCCAGCTCGAAGCCAAGGCGAAACGGGAGAAGGCCGCGCGGGTTCCGTCCCAGACTCAAACCCCTGCTGACCAGCGAGTGGCCGATGGATATGGTGCTGGTTCTTCAGCTGGCGGCGGAGGCGCCGGGGCAAGTCTTTCCAGCTTCGGTCTTCCCGGCGGCGGCACCGGCCCAAGTGCTGGTGTCGGTCCAAGCGTCGGCATCGGCCCAAGTGCCGGTGGCGGCCCAAGTGCCGGTGGCGGTCCAAGTGCCGGCGAGACCTCCGCCGCTGCGCTTCCTTCAGGCAGGCTTGCCAGATGGCGCCACCGGGCGGTGGGCACTGATTCCCAGCGGGGCGGTGCCGCAGCTCTGGTCGGCCTAGCCCTGGCAGCCACCACCCTTGAACTCGCCACCATGCTGCCTTATCTGGGCGCCATTGGTTTGATCAGCACCGCCGAGCTGACCTGGCCGCTTCCCGGGCTCATCCTCGCCGCCTACTGCACGCTTATGGTGGCTCCTGCGTTGGTGCTGCTGATTGCGCGCCTGGCCGCCGCCCGGCTGGTGGATCCTGTCCTGAGGAAACTGGATGGCTTCTTGACCCGAACATCCACCAATACGCTGTCTTGGGTAACGGGAATTCTGGGTGTCGTTTTGATTGTGAACACCGCGGGGCAGGTCTTCAGCGGATGACGGGCGCCGAACCGAACCTTCCAGATATATCGTTCCTGCAACGACACAGTAAATTCAGGCACACCGATGAGTAGGATGCCCGTATAAAGGAGCTATTATCTGCTTAGGACCTGCTGGGCCGGTCCGGTAGCTGGGGGAATGGAAATGGGCGGAGAGTCTCAAGAAGTGCCTTTTGCGCGGAAAAAATCCGCAATGCTTTTCCGTCGCGGTCGCACCATGCTGGTGCTCGTGGCGGCGTTCTGGCTGTGGCTGCTGCTGGGCAGTGCCAATTTCATCGCCAGCCTCTTTGAATCCCCTGTTTATGCCCTGCTGGCTTTGTACGGGCTGGGTGTCCTAACGCTCATTTCCCTGCTGGTCGCCACGATGGCCGTTTTCTATCTTGTGGCTAACCGCCCCTCCCACACCAAGCTTTCCGAGGGCGAATCCGCTCGACCAACCTTCTCCGAGCTGGCGCCCGTCATCCGTCTTGTCCCGCGCCGGGTTGCCGACCACAGCGTCGCTCTGTCCAACAAGGCTGCCGCGAAATGGCGGGACCTGGCCTCCTGATCTTGCCCTCCCTTCGGGCCTGATCTGACCTCCCTTCCGGGAAGTCTCAAAGTGTCAGAGCCGCACGGCATGGTTATCCCATGCCTCCCGCGGATCCTTCATCGTCCACTTCTTCGCTAACCCGTCCGCCCGGGGCGATCACGCATGCCCCGTACCGCCGTGAGCCGTACATCCGGTGCCGCACGCCGTCGTCGACTATTGATGGAAAGGCGGCAGCTTGGACCCGCACAGCGGTCCTTCTCCACTGGATCGACGACGTCGGACGTGCACACAACCGCTGGGTTCCGGCGGCGGCGGTGCAGCGCGTGAGCCGGGACGATTCGGCATGGCAGGACCCCTATGACGACTGGTCCTTCTACTACCCGGACAGCGCCACAGCCCTCGCTGCCGCTGCCTAAACCCCCGTCGTGGAAAACCCACCCCCGATGAAAATTCAACAGGCGCTGAAAATGCACCGCCCGGAATTCCACAGCTTGCCCCTCTGCAACCTGGGGGTGCCGCAGCCTGGGGGGCGAGCTTGAGGAGTGGAGCCTGGGGTATCGCAGCTTGGACTTTCCCGGCCTGAATTTTGGGAATTGCGGTGGCCCAGCCTCGCACCACGCCATTTCCTTGACATGACGCTTTCCGGGCGCGCTTATGGAGGAAGGGCGGAGAGCCATGCGGGATCCGCCAACTGCCGTCAGGATCCACCAGTCATATCCGGCATCCAGCAGGACAACCGGCATCCGGCAGCTAAAGCGGGGAGCGGAGCGGAATGGAATTCAAGGGCATCATCGAGGCCGCCGGACAAATTGTGGATCTGGCCGGAGTGGCGGTGATCATTGTCGGTGCCGTGATTGCCACGGTGTCCGTTGTCGGCACTCTCCTGCGCCGCACCGGACGGCCGGTGTATGAGGCATACCGGCAGCAGTTGGGCAGATCCATCCTCCTCGGCCTGGAGCTGCTGGTGGCCGCGGACATCATCCGCACGGTTGCCGTTACTCCGACGTTCGAGTCGCTTGGTGTGCTGGCCCTCATCGTGCTCATTCGGACCTTCCTCAGCTACACCCTCCAGCTCGAGGTCACGGGCAGGCTGCCCTGGCAGTCACGAGGACCCGCTGCTGCTCCTCCAAGCAGTTGAGGATCCGGGCAAGGCAGCCGTCAGCCGCAGCACCGGAGCGAAAACACGTGCGCAATGACGAACAGTCATATGACGCTGCAGCAGTGTGAGCTTTTGTCCAGCATCATTCCTGTCGCCGGGACACGACTATCAGGGAGATGCTCAGACCAAGGGTGAGGATGCCCATCGGATTGGCCAACGCCGCGGAAATGCCCACAAGCTCGTCGCCGAGCAGCACGGACATAACCGAACCTTGGCTGTCGGGCGGCCCACCGACGTCGGGCACCAGGAATCCCAGCGCGCCTCCCGCCACCCAGACAGCCAGCAGCAGGAAGGATGTGCGCAGCGGTGCCCCAAAGGTTGGGCGACGGGTTGCCGAGACCGTGATGCGAACCGCCGATACCAGGAGGAGGATAGCCAAAAGTGGTCCCACAGTGGCGGTGAAGATCACTACCATCGGCCCCTCAACGCCAAAGAGGGTGCGCCCCGCCGTAATCCACAGGGGAACGACCAGCGCCAGGGGAATGCTTAGGGCTGCCGCCAGCCCTTGAAAGAGTGTGCTGGGGCGAAGTCGGGCAGGTGGCGGTGCAATGGTGCTCATGCCTACACCTTAAGGTTTGGCCCAGTTTCTCCCGACATCGCACCCTGCGGAAGGTGGAGACACGGACTCTGGATGTCATCACTGGGTATGAGGTGCTGGGGCGGCAGTAGATCCTATTCTGGACTGGCGGGCTGAAGCACAAACATGGGGTGCAGCAGCTGGGGATGTGGTTGTCCTTCATCGCTTGTTTGGTCTCTGTTCATGAAGAAGGAGCAAGGTTTTCCCTATGCCGATCGAATACCTGATGTGGGCTCCCCTGGTCTGTACGTCCGTGGTCTTGTACATCACCTTGGCGCTCGGTGCGCTCTTCAGTGTTGCCAATTCCAGCTGGGTTTCCGGTTCTTCCCGGTGGTTCTGGGCTGCGGTGGTGATTCTGCTGCCGATTGCTGGCGCCGTATTGTGGCTGGCTGCTTCCCATCGGTACAACACAGCCCATCGCGACGACGGCGGTACGGGCGCGCAACCGCAGACTGAAGCTGGCGCCGCGGGCACCGGGGACACCGGGGGTACCTCAGGCCCGGCAGGCACACGCGGCCCAGACAGCACAGGGGCAAACGGCACGGCGGCTGCCGCCGAGAACTCAGGGCCGCTCCCGTCTGTTCGGCGTGTGCGCAGAGGCGGAGGCATCTAGGAAGACCAGGTGGGAAAGCCGGGTATTTGGATGGGGTCAGGTGTTCAGAACGGACCGTATGTTCACAAGGACCCGCATTCAGGCCGACCCGCCCGCATTTAGGCGGACCCGCATTCTTGAGGACCCGCATTTTGAGGGACCGCTTCTTGAGCGTCCTAGAAAGGCGGCGGGGCATCCCCGTAACCATCAGGGTCGCTGCTCGCCGCGACACCCACATCGGATACCCGACCCAGTCCGCCCGTCTCTCCCTCAACCGCTGGATCCCCGGCAACGGAGAACTTTGCCGATGCTCCTGCAGCAAGGGTGAGGTGGGGTTCGGTGCGGTACTTGCGTCCCCCGGGTGAGGTCCATTCAATGATTCCCGGACTGGGTTGGCAGGCTTTCCAGAAGCCTTTGGTTTTGAACATGTGGTGCCGCCGGCATAGATGCTCCAGGTTGTCGTGATCGGTGGCGCCGCCCTGCGCCCAGGGTGTGGTGTGGTCGATTTCGGAGATCACAGCGTTGGTCCGGCAGCCGGGGAACCGGCAGGTTCCGTCGCGGACCCGCAGCACCTGCTTCAGCCGGTCCGGTACTTTCCGTTTCCGGCCGATCCTCAGGAATTCCTCGGTTTTCGGGTCCCGTTCCACCGGTGTCCATTTCGCCGCGTCCCGGGCCATTCTTCGGGCTGTGACCGGGCTGATCGGTCCGTAGCCGTGCAGTTCGGCGGGTTGGTCGTCGGCGCCGAAGAGGGTCTCGGCGCTGATCAGGACCAGGATCTCCGTCCGGGCCCGCGCCCGGGCCCGGGCACGTCCGTGGCCGTCCGTCCGGTGCTTCCCGCGGACACCGGCCTCTGCTTTCCCGCCCGCCTCTGCTTTCCCGCCCGTCTCTGCTTGGCCGTCCGTTTCTGCCTGGCCCTCCGCTTCTGTGTGGCCGTCCGTTTTTGCCTGGCCCTCCGCTTCTGTGTGGCCGTCCGTCGCTTCCGGGTCGTCCTGGCCATCGTGGCCATCGTGGCCCTCGAGCAGGCTGGCCATGATGTCTGTCCGGAGCTGATCCACAGTGCGTGGATCGCCGGCGGCCTGCTCACCTCGGGCGGCAGTGCTGAGTTGGTTGAAGAACGCCTGCGCTTTCTGGGCCGGCAGCAGGGCCGAGAGCCAGGACATCCCGTCGCACTCGGGCTGCAGGGACACCCGGCGCCGGTCAAAGGCACTGCGCTGACGGACGACGATGGTTTCGGGATACGTGTTCTCCCGCAGCCGCCGTGCCCGGACCCGGAACTGGGGATGGGTTTGCTCCGGGGCCAACCCCAGCAATTGGGCTTCGAAGCCGGGCAGGTCCGCGGGCGGGATGTTCTGGGACTGATCAACCAGGGTCTGGACGTGCCCGTAACTGATGTCCCCGGTTTCCAGGGCCTTCAGGGTGGCGGTGTGGGTGGTGCAGAGGGTTCCGGCTTCACTCATGAGCATCATCGCCGTGTTCGTGGGCACATGCAGGATGGTCGCTGCTTCCTCCGCGGCGAGGCTGAACGCGAGACCGGGATCGAGCAGGCCGGTGTCGTTGAGGTATTCGTCCCGGAACAGGACCTGCATGCGGGTGAGGGTTTTGGCTTGCTGGGCCTGAGCCCACCGGATCAGGTGATCCAGGCGGGAGAGCACGGCGCCGGCTTCGTCCTGGTTCAGGGACTCCACCGCGTGTAAGGCCAGGGACCCGGTGAGGGCGGCCTGTGATGGAACGGCAGGATCCACACAGGCAGGAGCCGGGGCGGCAGCGTAAACCGACAGGCTGACTGGTGCCACCTGCCCGCTGCCGGCAACTCCCGCCTGTCCGCTGCCGGCAACCTTGCCGGGAAGAGATCCGTTCTGATCCATGTCTTCAGGCTTTCACCCGGCACTGACATTTCCAGCCCAACAACAGCCCAAAACAGGCCTAAAACGGCCCTTTGCGGGTGATAGAAATACCCTACTTTTTCAGCCGAATACCTATACAGCCCACGCCCCGCGGACACAGGCCCCGCCCGCACCACGAGCCACCCCACGCCCCGCGGACACAGACCCCGCCCGCACCACGAGCGAGCCCACGCCCCGCGGACACAGACCCCGCCCGCACCACGAGCGAGCCTCACCACACCCCTAGCCCATCCCCAGCACAAGCCCCGCTACCCGCCTTTCGCGCCGGCCAACCCAAACCCTCATCGCGGCACGCGAACCCCACGCTGACAGCAGAGCAAACAACGCCCTGAAGCTATTTTGCCCGCCCTGTTCGCCAGCCCTGCCTCAGATGTTCGGGTGCCCGAACTTTCGTGTTACGTTGCTGTTATGAGCCGCGATACGACCGTCTTGGAGTCCGCAGGATCCGCTCCAAACACCCCTGCGCCCAAACGGCTGCTATGGATGCTCGGACCGGCGCTGGTGGCCGGAGTCGCCTACTTGGATCCGGGAAATGTTGCCAGCAACATGACTGCAGGTGCCCGCTTTGGCTACCTGCTGGTATGGGTTGTGGTCGCCGCAAACACCATGGCTTGGCTCATCCAGTACCTCTCCGCAAAGCTGGGACTGGTCACTGGAAAGTCCCTGCCCCAACTCCTGGGAGAGCGGATCGGCCGCAAGTCGGCTCGACGGCTGTACTGGCTCCAAGCAGAACTCGTGGCCATGGCCACGGACGTTGCTGAAGTCATCGGCGGGGCCGTAGCCCTCTGGTTGTTGTTTGACCTGCCCCTGTTGCTCGGCGGAGTTATCACCGGCGTGGTTTCCCTTGCCGTTCTGGGTCTGCAGGGCAGCGGCCGGCACCGGACTTTCGAATACGTGATCGTGTCCATGATGGCGATCATCGCCATCGGTTTCACTGCCGGCGTCGTCATTTCACCGCCCGACGCCGGTGCCCTGGCAGGTGGGCTGGTCCCGCGCTTCGAGGGCAGCGAATCCGTGCTGTTGGCCGCATCCATTCTCGGCGCCACCGTCATGCCCCATGCCATCTACGCGCATTCCGCCCTGACCCGGGACCGGTTCCCTGACCGAACCGTCAGCCTAACCACTCCCATGCTGATCCGCGCCACCCGCTGGGACGTGACCATTGCGCTGGCCGTCGCCGGAACGGTGAACCTGGCCATTCTGCTGCTGGCTGCCAGTTCCCTGCAGGGGGTGGACGGCACCGATACCCTTGAGGGCGCCCACGCCGCGATTGCCGCCTCGTTGGGCGCCGCCGTCGCAACCCTGTTTGCTGTGGGGCTCCTCGCTTCAGGTCTGGCGTCGACGTCGGTGGGCGCCTATGCCGGAGCCGAAATCATGCACGGGCTGCTGAAGATTCGGATTCCGATGCTCCTGCGCCGGCTGATCACCCTGATTCCGGCGCTGCTGATCCTTGCTGCCGGGCTCGACCCCACCTGGGCGCTGGTCCTGAGCCAGGTCATCCTGTCCTTCGGCATCCCGTTTGCCCTGATTCCGCTGGTCTGGCTCACCTCCCGCAAAGACCTCATGGGGGTGCACTGCAACCGCTGGTGGACGACGACGCTGGGCGTGGTGGTCGCGCTGCTTCTGGTGGGCCTGAACATCACGCTGCTGGTGCTGACCTTCACCGGGGCGGCCTAACTGCCCCGCTTCCAAATAGCCCGGGTTAGTCCGACAGGGATCCTTCAACGAGTGCCGTTGCAATGCTGTCCGCATCCTGCAGTGCCGCAAGGTAGCGCTCGGCATCGAGGGCTGCGGCACAGCCGGTGCCGGCGGCGGTGATGGCCTGCCGATAGCGGTGGTCAACGGCATCCCCGCAGGCGAAGACGCCGTCAGCGGACGTGGCGGTGGTGGGTGCGGCTACCGAAATATACCCTTCAGCGTCCAGATCCACCTGCCCGTGCAGCAGTTCAGTACGTGGAACATGTCCAATGGCAACAAAGATCCCGTCAGCATGCAGCTCCCGTTTTTCTCCCGTGACCGTATCGGTGAGGGTCACGCCCGTGACCTTGTCAGTGCCATGCACGGCGGTCACCTCGCTGTTCCACTCAAACCGGATTTTCTCGTGGCTCTTGGCCCGCATTGCCATGATGCGGGAGGCACGCAGCTCGCCGCGGCGCACAATCACCGTGACCGTTTTGCCGAACCGGCTCAGGAACAGCGCTTCCTCCATGGCCGAATCCCCGCCACCCACCACAAGAACGTCCTGGTTGCGGAAGAAGAATCCGTCGCAGGTGGCACACCACGAGATCCCGCGGCCGTTGAGCCGTTTCTCCTCCGGCAGCCCCAGTTCTTTGTAGGCGGAGCCGGTTGCCAGAATGACGCTGCGGGCCTTGTATTTGCCGCCGCCGCCGGTCTCCACCCGCTTGGTGTGCCCACCCAGCTCCACTGATACGACGTCGTCGTATTGGACGACCGCGCCGAACTTTTCTGCCTGCCGGCGGAGGTTATCCATCAGATCCGGACCCTGGATTCCGTCCGGGAAACCCGGGAAATTCTCCACTTCGGTGGTGTTCATCAGCGCCCCACCGGCGGTTACCGATCCGGCCAGGACGCGCGGCGTGAGCCCGGCCCGGGCGGCATAAACCGCTGCCGTATAGCCGGCCGGACCGGAGCCGATAATGATGACCTGATCAGTGCCCATAAAAGCGCTCCTTCCGGTTGGTTTCCAGTGTGAGGGCATACTGGAGCGGTGACTACCCTCCCCCTTCCCGCCGTCGAGCTGGTGCAGCTGCCCTTGGCCGCCATTGATGCCCTCGCCGCCGGAGAACTGGACACCGCCAACCGGCACTCGCCCGTGCCCCTCACACCCCATTTATCCTCGGACCGGCGGGCGGTATGGAAAATCCGCAGCCTGCAGCTGGCCACAGCGCCCGACGACGCCGGCTGGATTACCGGAGCAATTGTGGACTCTGCCAGCGGGCAGGCTGTGGGCTGCGCCGGATTCCACGGTCCCCCGGATGCCGGCGGAATGGTTGAGCTGGGCTACTCGGTGGATCCGGCACTGCGCCGCCGCGGGTATGCCCGTGCAGCTCTGGAGCTGCTGCTCGCCCGGGCAGCGAGTGAACCGGCAGTCAGCACCGTGCGGGCCACCATCAGTCCAGACAATGCAGCGTCCCTGAACCTCGTGCTGCAGTACGGATTCGTGGAAACCGGCACGCAGTGGGATGACGACGACGGCCTGGAAATCGTCTATGAACTGGACCTGCAGCTAGGCTGACCCGGTGATTTCCGAAAACCTCTTCGCCAGCCAGGCCACTCTGACCACCGCGCGGCTACGCCTGGAACCGCTGGGGCCAGAACATTTCGACGGCGTCTGGGCGTCGCTGCACGATCCGGAGGCCCGGCGCCTGACCGGCACCCACGCGGAATTCACGCCAGACCAGATCCGCGCCTGGCTTGCCGGACTGTCCGGACACCACGACCGCGCCGACTGGGCTGTTATCCGGCTCGCCGACGACCAGCACCCGGAAGACCGGAGCCCGAACGACCAGCACGACCAGCCCCGGGAGCAACACCACCGGAAAGAGCGGTACCTGGGCGAAGTGGTCCTGAACGATTTGGACCCGGACAACGCGTCGGTCGGCTTCCGGATCGCGCTGGCGCCGGCTGAAGTGCTGGGCCAGGGGTACGGCACTGAGGCGACCCGCGCCGTCGTCGCGCACGCGTTTGATGATCTGGGCCTGCACCGGGTGGCACTGGAGGTTTTCGCCTTCAATCCGCGGGCCCAGCGGGCCTACGAGAAGGCCGGGTTCACCGTCGAGGGCCGCCAGCGCGACGCCCTGCGGTGGGACGGCGAATGGGTGGATGCCGTCAGCATGGCCATCCTCGCAACTGACCCGCGGCCCTAAGCGATGCGGCGGCGGATCTGCAGGGCAGCCAGCAGGGTGAACACCACGGCCATGATGGTCAGGACAGCCACCACGTAGCCGTTGGTGATTTCCCAGTCCCCCATGGACGCGGTGATGCCGAAAATCTCCTGCAGTTCGGCCACGGCGCCGGGCTGGTCGCCGGCCATGGCCTGCAGCGAATCAGCCGTCATTTCCTGCCGGACCGGCACCGACGCCTGCATGAACGGCAGCGCGTTAATGACCGTCCGGACGCCGTCAGGCAACGCGCCGACCGGAATATAGGCGCCGGCCAGGAAGCCCAGGATCGTTCCCACAATGGTGGACAGCGCGGAATAGGCCCCGGCGGTGCGGACAAAGGACACCACAAAGGCACTCAGCGCTGCGAACGCCAGACAGCTCAGGGCCAAAAAGCCGTAGACGGTGGCGATCTGCCCCGGCTCGAAGCTGACCCCGTCCACCAGATAGAGGTACACGAGGCTGATGATCAGCACCACTGTGGTCATGATCAGGGCAACGACGCCGGCGGACAGCAGGTAGCCGAGGATCAGTTTTTCGCGGCGGATCGGCGATACCAGGAAGTCCCGGAAGCGGCCCGACGCCGAATCCTCCACAAAGACGTTCATGGCGCCCAGGCCGGTGGTGATGGAGGTGATGCCGACAATGCCGGCGAACATCCAGGTGTCCACAAAGCCTTTGACCTCTTCTTCGGTGGCACCGGGGAAGGATTCCTGCAGGTCATCCACCTGCCCGCTGCCGAGGAAGAGGGTGTAGAGCAGAAACAGGACCAACGCTGACAGCAGCGAAAAGAACACCCCCAGCCGGTCGCGGAAAAACAGGCGGAGGTTGCGTGACATCAGGGTGAGGACCACGCTCATGCCGCTTCCCCCTCGCGGCCGGTCAGGGCGAGGAAGACGTCGTCCATGGTGCCGTGGCGGAATTCGAAGTCCTGGACGTGGCCGCCGTGCCGGTTCAGGATCCGCAGGGCCGCGGAGGCGTCGCCGGCCACCAGCCGGACCACACCGCCGTCGTCCTCATCCCGGACCCCGGCCCCCTCCTCCGCCGCCAGCGCCAGCAGGGCCGGGCGGTCATCGGTGGTGATGCTCAGGACCGAGCTGCTGTGCTGGGCGCGCAGCTGTGCCGGCGTGCCGTCGGCAATGATGCGCCCGCGTTCAATGATGCAGACCCGGTCCGCCTCCTCGGTTTCCTCCATGTAGTGCGTGGTCAGGAAGACGGTGAGGCCGTGGCGGTCCCGCAGCTCGCGGATGGTGGACCAGACCAGGGCCCGGCTGGCGGGATCCAGACCGGCGGTGGGTTCATCCAGGAAAAGGATCGACGGCGAATGCAGCAGTGCGCGGGCAATATCCACGCGCCGGCGCTGGCCGCCGGAATACGTGCCGTAGGGCCGGTCCACAAACTCATCAAGACCGATCAGGGCGCTCAGCTCGGTAATGCGGGCCTCGTTGGCCTGGCCATCCGCCGAGTAAAAGCGGGCACGCGTCCGCAGATTTTCCCGGCCGGTGAGCAGCGGGTCCAGCACCGAATCCTGGAAGACGACCCCAATGTTCTTCCGAACCGCTCCGCCGGCGGTCCGGACGTCGTCGCCGTCAACTGAGGCTTCACCGGAATTGAACGGAATGACGGTGGTCAGGCAGGAAATCGTGGTGGATTTGCCGGCGCCATTGGTCCCCAGGAAGGCGAAAACGCTGCCGGACTGAACGTCAAAAGACAGGTCGTCAACGGCGGTCGTGGCACCGTATTTTTTGGTCAGTCCCCGGACAGAGATGGCCGTTCCCGTGCTCACACTCAAGATTGCCCCGATTTTCTCGGCCTGCGTGGCCGGGTTAGTTGGGGCGAGTCTATCGGCGCGGTTCCGCAGACGGCAGCAGACACCCCGGCCCACGTAGGCAGAAGCAATGTGGACACCTCTGAGGACTGGAATCCATAGCTCTTGCCTATTGAGCCAATCCACAACAAGCCTTGGACAGCCCATTGACCGGCCGGTGTAATTGAGTCAAGACCGCAGCGTGCAGACAATTATGTGAGGAGACAGCCGCATGAGCGAAACCCAGGTTTTTCGGATCGCATCGATTCCGGCCGACGGCGTGGGCAAGGAGGTGGTCGCCGCCGGACGACGCGTCCTGGAAAGTGTCGCCGAGCAGTCCGGCGGCAAATTTGCCTTCAGCTGGAGTGAATTCCCCTGGGGATGCGAGTACTACGCCGAGCACGGGGTCATGATGGATCCGAAAGGGCTGGAGATCCTGCAGGACTTCGACGCCATCTATTTCGGCGCTGTGGGATGGGAAAACGTCCCGGACCACGTCAGCCTGTGGGGCCTGCGCCTGAACATCACCCAAAACTTTGACCAGTGGGCCAATATTCGCCCGGTGAAGTTCCTGCCGGGGATCCACTCCCCGCTGCGCAAGGCCGATGACACCCAACTCGACTGGATTGTGGTGCGGGAAAACAGCGAGGGCGAATACGCGGGGATCGGCGGCCGGAACCTGAGCGGCCGGGGACCGGGTAATGAAGTTGCCCTGCAGACCGCCCTCTTCACGGAGAAGGGCTGCGAACGCATTATGCGGTTCGCCTTCGATCTGGCCCGGACCCGCACCGTCAGGAAAGTGTCCTCGGTGACCAAGTCCAACGCCCAGCAGTACGGCATGGTGCTGTGGGACGAAGTTTTCCAGCGGGTCGCCGCCGACTACCCCGATGTGCAAACCGAAAGCGTCCTGGTGGACGCCATGAGCGCCAAATTTGTGCTGAAGCCCGAGGATCTGTCCGTCGTCGTGGCCTCAAACCTGAACGCCGACATCCTCTCGGACCTCGGCTCGGCCCTGGCCGGAAGCCTGGGCCTGGCGGCCAGCGCCAACCTGAATCCCGAGCGCCGGTTCCCCAGCATGTTCGAGCCGGTTCACGGCACGGCGCCGGACATCGCGGGAAGGGGCATCTGCAATCCCATCGGCGCGATCGCCAGCGCCGCCCTGATGCTGGACCACTTCGGGCTCCCCGAAGAGGCCCGCCGGGTGGAGGCGGCTATCGAGACTGCAACGGCGGCCGGCCATCTCACCCGCGATATTGGCGGGGAGTCCAACACAGCCGAAGTCACCGACGCGATCATCGCCGCCCTGGGCGCCACGGTTGAAGCAGGATAGGCCCCGCCAGTCTCCGCCCGGTCCTGAACCGCGTTTGGCCCCTGCTTTTCAGACCGGCAGATCGTCCCAGTCAAAATACGTGGTGGCGTTGTTCTCCCAGTCCTGGCGCAGGATCGCATAGGCAACTGATGCCACCCTGGTCCCTTCTGCCGTGGGCCAGCCCAGACGGTAGTGGGCTTCCTTCAGGAACCCAGCCCGGAGGAAAGTCTTGCGCATCGCTATGTTGTCCTCCCTCGTTTGGCCCTCAAACCGCACCGGCTCGGGGAACTGATCAAACACCTTGGCGCAGAGAGCAGTGAGCACCTCCGGCCCGAGGCCCTTGCCGCGGAACTCCTCGGCCAGCCGTAAATCAAACATGGGGGTGTCATCCTCGAGGTCCTCCAGGACCACCAGTCCAATCCGGGAGCCGCCGTCGTTAACCCAATAACCGAGGGATTCAGCGGACCAGAAACGGCCGCTGGCCACCGACGCACGCGCCGATTCCTCCGAATGCCCGGGCCGCACATGGAACGGAAACCGGTTGGTTGTCAGGAACTCCACCGGGTCACGGGTATCGTGCTCGGAATTGGCCATGGGCGTGAAGGTTATGGACATGGTCGAACTCTAGGGAACAACAGTAGGGTGTGGAAACAACACCTGCTTTATGACTTTCCAACCCACCGACGGGGGAACCATGAAACGCGTTATTTCGACGGGCGAAATCACCGTTGATACGGCGGCGCAGAATCTGCGGGACTTCTTCACTGAGATTATGCCGCGCACGGGTTTGGTCCGCAGCAGCTCACGGTTTGATTCCTGGGCCGGCGGCGGAGATGCCCCCGAAACGGTGAACCGGATTACCGCCGATGACCTGGTGGCCGCCTCCTTCCGATCGGTCAAGATTCCGCCGCGGACCGCCATCGCCGTGCTGGAGACCCGGGCGAAGGAAATCTCGGATCTCCTGGCGCAGATCCCCGCCGACGTGGACCTGCCCGACGCCGATCCGGTGCGGGACCTGGGTGCCGACAGCCCCGCCCGCCAGTTGTGGAACCTGCTTCGCGGCAAGGCTGACGACGCCGGGTGGGGAGTCGGTCCGAGCACCACCAGCAAGATCATGGCCAGGAAGAGGCCTCGGCTAATCCCCGTGTATGACTCCATCATCCGGCGGGTGACCGCCGTCCCCGGCCCCAAGGATCAGTGGCTGTACTGGCACAGTTCCTATGCCGACGGCGTGCTGGCCGAGCGGCTGGCCGAAATTCGGGCGCAATCCGGGATCACTGAGCCCATCACGGACCTGCGGGAGCTGGACATCGTACTGTGGATGCACGGCAAGCGGCAGGGTTTCGAGCCGCAGGCCGAGGACCTCGAAACTTGAAACTACGGGTGCCTGCCGACCGGCACCACTCAACTGCAGAAGGAACTTAAATGAACGCGAACGCCGACACCCATTCCGGGCCGGAGCACGTCGCTGCGCATCCTTTTGCAGCGGCACCGCAGCCCGACGGCCCATGGCTGAGTACGCCGTCGGGCGTTGTGGCGCTGGTTGCCCTGGTCCTCTCAGTTGTCCTGCCGCCCCTGTTTTTTCCGCTGGCCGGGCTGGCCTTCGTCCTGGGCGTTGTTGCCCTGGTCCGGCGGCGTCCCCGCCCGCGCTGCGCCTGGGTGGTGACGATTATTAGCGGGGTCCTGCTGGTGGTCGTCCTGGTCATCGGAATCCTGGCCACGCTGGCGCTTTTTTCGATGGGAGAGTCCGGGTCCACCTCCGAGCCAGGTTTGCCCAACCCAGCGGTCACATCGGTGCCCGCTTCAGCTCCCGCCGGCCAGCCTTAGGAAATGACCTAAACCGCGCTTCGGCCGCTCCGCCTTGGCGAGACCATCCAGGTTGCTGCCCAAAACACAGCAGGCACCAGGGCCATCACCGAAACGGCGGCCAAGGGAATGGTGGCACTTGCCGTCCAGGTAAAGAGCGGAACCAGCAGCGAGAGCGTTAACGCCAACAGGCCAGCAGCTGCAGGAAGGTTATTGGGGTTTTCCGACGTGGCAAGCGCAGCAACACCGATGGTGCCGGCGACCAAAGAAGCAGCCGCCGCAAAAATCGACAAGGGAATTAGGCCGTTCGCTCCCACAAAGACAGCACCCATTGAGAAAAGGGCAGCTACCAGGATGGTTGTCCCGGTTGAAAGTCCGAGAAATCCAAGCCGGTTCATCGTGTGTCGTCTCCCTTTCCTATCTGCCTTCTGCGCGCCATCAACCGTAAACACGGATCAAAATCGAGCGCAACTCCAACTCGGCCCGTTGAGGGAGGGATCCATTCACGGGTGGACCAATGACGGATGGACTATTGACGAATGCCCAGGGAGATATGAAGGTGCTGGGCCCGGGGCATCAAAAAGCAACTGCCTTAATGCGCCTTGTACGGGACAGGCTCGGGAAGGCCCGCCTCGCGCCGCACCCGCCGGGAAAAGCGCTCGATGGACTTCAGGGCCGCCACCACGTCGGCGGGACCGACGTCGAACGGCATGGACTTCATGGTTTCGCCCGGCACGGTGGAGGCCTCCGCCACCACATCCAGCTCCCGCGCGTCGTCCACTGACAGGCCCACTTCGGTCAGCGTGTTCGGCAGGCCGACCCGGGTGGTGAACTCGACAAAGTCCCGGATCTCCGCGGTCGGAGCGCCTTCAAGCACCAGCTGCGTCAAGGACCCGATGTTCACCTTCTGCCCGTGGGCAAGTCCGTGCGTCTGCGGCGCCGCAGTCAGGCCGTTGTGGATGGCGTGCGCTGCCGCCAGTCCCCCGGATTCAAAACCGAGGCCCGAGAGCAGGGTGTTGGCCTCGATGACCTTCTCCAAAGCCGGCGTCACCACGTGGTCCCGGGCCGCATCCAGCGCCGGCAGCGCGAATTCCCACAGGACGTCCCAGCTCAAACGGGCCAGGGCGGTACCGGTCTCGGTCGGAAGGCCTCCCGCCATGGTCAGTGAGAAGGAGGCCGCAGTGGCCCGCGCTTCAAGCCAGGTGGCCAGCGCATCCCCCACCCCGTAGGCGAGGAACGACGCCGGGGCATTGGCCACAATTTGTGAGTCCACCAGCACCAAATCCGGATTCCGGGAAAAGAACCGGTACTCCTCGAACGCTCCGTCCGCGGTGTACACGACAGCGAGCGCGGAGGTGGGCGCATCGGTTGAGGCAACCGTCGGCACCGATGCCCAGCGGATCCCGGCCTCATCCCCGGCGGCCTTGCACGCATCAATGGTGCTGCCGCCGCCAACACCCACCACAACATCGGCTTCCGCTGTGCGGATGGCCTGGGTCAACCGGTCGATCTCTGCGGCGGTCGGGGTGCCGTTAAAGACTTCCCGGGTGACTGGCAGTTCCTGCAGCTGCAGCGAGCGGGTTACGTCGTGGCCCACGAAACCCCACACGACGTCGTCGGCCACCAGCAACGGCTTCTTGCCAATCTGCGCCAGGAACTCGCCCAGGCGGTGTATTGCACCCGCCCCCTGGACGTAGCGGCCGGGACTGATCACGGTACGAACTGGTGCCTGCTTCATCATGAGCTCCTGGTCCACATTGGGGGGGACGGCTGCAGTGCCGCCGGACTTCAGCGTAGGCGGCGGTGCCGGAGAACGGCTAGGGTCCCGCGGGCTGGAGCCCGGGACGCCGAAGACTGCAGCCGCGGGGCCGCCGCACGCAGGTGATCCTCAGGCCGAGCCAATGTCCCGGCTCCGGAAACCCGCAAATCCGGCCGCCACCAGCGCTGCGGCAAAACCGCTCATGATCACCAGCGGGGCAGCCTCCGGTACGGCGCTGGGAACCAGCGACACATGCGTCAACGGGGACAGGTCCATGGCCCACTCGGGCAGACCGAGCAGCGGGCCCAGGAACAGGACGATCGCCGCCCACACCACCACGGCCCACGCCAGCGCCGTAATCCGCGGAGCAAGCCCGAAGAGTGCGACGGCGATGGCCGCCACCAGGGCAACTGCCGGCAGGTAGGCAAGCGCGGCCACGGCCAGCTCCCCGGCCCAACGTACATCACCGGTGCCGGCAGCCACCCCCAGCCCTGTGCCAAGCCCAACCAGCACCGTCATGGCGGCGGTCTGCAGCGCAACCACGGCCAGCCAGCCGGCGAACAGCCCGGAGCGCGAGCTGCCGGTCACCAGCATCTGTTCAGTGCGCCCGGCATCCTCCTCGGCGCGGAGCCGAAGTACAGCGGTGACGCTGAAAACCAGCGGCGCCACCATCAGGAAGGAGAGAATCGCGGACGCGAAGCTGGTGGTCAGGTTCGCCAGGTCCACGGCGATCCACTCCGCCAGTTCAGGAATGTCCGCAAAGGAATCCTCCAGCGAGTTGGCCAGCGTGCCGAAGGCCGCGGCGAACAGAAACGCCGACGCCGTCCAGACGGTGAAGGAACCGCGCAGCAGCCGGTTCGCCAACCCGGCCGGGGAAAGCAGGGACCGGGGAGCTGCGGCGGGGCCGGGCCGCGGTGCGCGCAGTCCGGCGCCCAGGTCCCGCCGTCCGGCCAGCAGCACGGCCAGCAGCAGGAGCCCGGCCGTCACCACCGCGGAGACCGCGAGCGGCCACCAGCGCAGGTCAACATACAGGCGGGTCTGCTGCGCCCAGGCGAAGGGCGAGAACCAGGACAGCCAGGAACCCTGATTGTTGATGACGTCACCGATTCCGCGGACCAGGAAGGCCGCGGCCAGCACCGCAATGGCCATGCCCACCGCCCCTCGGGCATGTTCGGTCAGCTGCGCGGCCACAGCGGCGACACCCGCGAACACCAGGCCGGTGAGCGCCGTGCCCAAGCCGAGAGCCAGGGAACCGGCAGCCTCCAGTCCCGAACCCGCAAGGGCGGCTGCCGTTGCGGCTCCCACCGCGGCATTGGCAATGGCGACGGTCAGGACAGCGGCTGCAGCCGGGGCAAAGCGTCCCACCGGCTGGGCGCGCAGCATTTCCATCCGCCCCGATTCCTCTTCTCCGCGCGTGTGCCGCACCACCAGCAGAATGCTCATAATGGCAGCGGCCAAGAAGAGGTACAGCGACAGTTCATTGGCCACCATGGCACCGAAGGTGTAGTTTTCAAGCCCGAAAGCCGGTCCGGTCATCATGACGGTTGCCGGGTTGGCCAGCAGATTGGCCCGGGCCTGCAGCGATTCCGGCGTCGTATAGGTGGCCTCAAAAGTCGCCATGGAACCGGCGACGCCGATACCCACGGCGGCGGTCCACACCAGGATGCGGATCCGGTCCAGGCGCAGGTTCAGGCGCAGCAGCCCGCCGGCGGCGGCCCAGGGGGCGGTCGCATTTTGCTCGACGGCGCGGCGGCGTGCCACGGCGGTGCTCATGGTGCCGTCTCTTCCACCGCTTCCGCGTCGCCGTAGTGGCGCAGGAACAGTTCCTCCAGCGACGGCGGGGTGATGGTCAGGTTCTCGACGCCGGCCCCGGCCAGGAGCAGCAGCACCTCATTGACGCGGGCATTGTCGACGTCGAAGCGCAGGTAGCCGTCCTCGGCGCTGAGGTTGTGGACGCCCTCCGCGGCCGAGAGCGCCGCGGGATCCGCCGTCGTCGTCGTTGCCGTAACCGTTGAACGGGTCAGGTGCCGCAGCTGCGAAAGGGTGCCGGTTTCGACGTCGCGTCCGGCGCGGATGATGGTCACCGTGTCGCAAAGTTTTTCCACCTCGGCGAGGATGTGGCTCGAAAGCAGGACGGTCCGGCCCTGCTCCCGGAGGGCACGGATCTCGTCGGTGAACACGGCCTCCATGAGCGGGTCCAGTCCGGAGGTGGGCTCGTCGAGGAGGAACAGTTCGGCGTCGGACGCCAGCGCCGCCACCAGCGCAACCTTTTGCCGGTTGCCCTTGGAATAGGTGCGGGCCTTTTTGGTGGGATCCAGTTCGAAACGCTCCAGCAGTTCAGCCCGCCGGATGCTGCCGGGGCCCTTCCCCCTGCCGCCGCGGCGGCCTCCGTTGTGCAGGCGGGTGAAGATGTCGATCGCTTCGCCGCCGGTGAGGTTGGGCCAGAGGCTGGTGTCCCCGGGAACGTAGGCGATCCGCCGATGAATGCCGACGGCGTCGGCCCAGGGATCGGCGCCGAGGACGCGTGCCGTGCCGCCGTCAGCGTGCAGGACTCCGAGGAGCACGCGGATGGCCGTGGACTTCCCGGCCCCGTTCGGTCCCAGGAAACCGGCCACCCGCCCGGTCTCCACAGACAGGGAGAAGCCGGCCAGGGCGCGGGTGCTGCCGAACGTCTTATCGAGGTTGACGGTTTCGATGGCGAGCTGGGTCATCGCAGGGCTCCGGGTGGTGGGGGCACAACAGGTGTCGATGTACCAGACGGTACATCGGGAGACCTTGAGGTGCATTACCTTCCGAGAACATCCTCGAGGAGGTGCCGCCCGGGCACCAGATGAAATTGAAATGTTATAGGCCCACTGCCTATTTCGAGTCGGGGTAGGGCATTCTTTGACATACGTGGCCCGGAAGGCTCACAACCCGCCCCTAAAAACGCCCGCCCCTTAAAAAGAGGTTCTCCGTGCCATATTCCCAGCGCGCCTCAGCGCTCCTTGCCGCTTCTGTTGCTGCCGCCTTCCTGCTGGGCGGCTGCAGCCAAGCTGATGACGCTGCTGAACCGGCAGCAAAAGACTCGCCCCTGACGGAATTCATGTCCTCGGTATACGGCAGCGATATGAGTCCCGAGGAGCAGGAGAAGGAGTACGCGGAGCGGGAGCGGAAACGCGAAGACCTGGTGGCTCAGTGCATGTCCGAGGAGGGATTCGAATACACGCCCAACGTGCAGGAAGTCTCCTTTTCCATGGGGTCGGTTGACGACTATAAGCCTGATTCCCGGGAATGGGTCGCGCAGTACGGATACGGAATGCTCAACTACCCGGGCCAGAACGATGAGCCGAGTGCTGAAGCCACCGAATACGTGGATCTCAACGCCGATTACGTTGCGAGCCTGTCCGAATCGGAACAAACGGCTTTTTACGAGGCTTTGAACGGCCCGATGCCCGATGAAGCGGACATGCCGGCCGAGGGCGAAGTCATCGAGTGGGATTGGACCACCGCCGGGTGTTACGGCTGGTCTGAGCATGAAATCAGCGGAGAAGACCCCTACTCCTCGGAGGAACACCAGCCCCTCATCGATGCCATGAACACCCTGTATGAAGACATGATGGCCGCTCCGGAACTCGTCGATGTTGATGCCGAGTGGTCCGCCTGCATGGCCGACGCCGGGCATCCGGGGTTCTCGGTGCAGAATGACGCGCGGAGCAGTATCAGCGACAAGATGAATACCATGTACGACGATTCCGGTTCCGCGGACGAGGCGGCGATGGACGCTGTGGCAGAGGAAGAAATCGAACTCGCCCTCGTTGATCTCGACTGCCGCGAAGAGACCGATTACCAGGACACCATGGAAAGCGTGCAGTTCAAGCTTGAGCAGCAGTTCATCGATGATCACAAGGCGGAACTGGAAGCATTCCGGGCTGATGCTGAGCAGGGAAACTGATTGATGCCTGGACGTAACCGCTCCGCGCCACCGGATGATGCCGTCGATTTGGGCCTGCTCCTGGAGGAAACAGATGGGCAGGAGCCCCGGGAAGCTGCAGCCGGGCCGTCGCTGCGGACAGCGGCCGGTGCACTTTTCCAGCGCAACCGGACCCTGTGGATCGTGGCGGCCGCTGCGGTCCTGAGCCTGGTGGCCGGCCTCCTGGTCGGGAGGTTCCTGTTCTCCCCTGCCGATGCAGCCGGCGCCACGGCACCACCGGCCCCCGGGCTGGTGACGGTCCCCGTCCAATACGGGCAGCTCAGCAACGACGTGACCATCCGCGGCGAGGTTGCCTACGCCGATCCCGTCGAAGTACGCATCGACACCACCTCGATTTCCGGTCCTGCCGTGGTCACCGGCCAGGTGCCGGAAGCGGGCACGGAACTCACGGGCCTTTCCATAGCCCTGGAGGTTGCCGGCCGGCCGGTCATTGTCCTGCCCGGCGAGCTGCCCGCCTACCGCACCCTTTACTTTGGTGTTTCCGGCCCCGATGTTGCCCAGTTCAAGACAGCAGTCCGAACCGTGGGAATTGATGCCGGAGACCCCGCGGACCCTGTCTTTGGCCTGGACGCGGCCGCAGCCGTATCGACTCTGTATGCCGCAGCGGGATACTCCGTCCCCGCAGCCGAGGACGGCAGCACGGACATGCTCCGCGGGGCGCAGGAGTCGGTCCGGGCGGCTGAGCAGGGACTCTTGTCAGCGCAAAGCGAGCTTGCGGCCACACCGGTTGGTGCAACCCCGGTGGAAATCCGCGAAGCCGACAATGCCGTGAGCAGCGCCCAGCGTGAGCTGTCCGCGGCCCAGCAGGCCGTCCCCAAGGACCAGCTTCAGATCGCCAACCTGGTTGACGCCGTTGAGCTGGCGAAACTACGCCGGCAGCAGGTCGGAGCGGACCGCACCGATTCTCCCCAGCGCGCGGCCGTTGACGCAGCAGCAGCGCAGCTTGCACGGGCGCAGGAGGACTTGGTCCTGGCTGAACAGGCTGCCCTGCCTGTTCTGCCGGCCGGCGAGGTGCTGTACCTGGGCGATCTTCCCCGGCGCGTTGACGCCATCACCACTCAGCGGGGTTCCATCCTCGAAGGTTCCGCCATGACCGTGTCAGGAGCCACTCTGGGGTTGTCGGGCTCCGCCGCTGAAGCGGATGCCCGACTGCTCAAAGCCGGCGACAAGGCGACCTTTGACCTGCCGGACGGCACCTCTCATTCAGCGACCATCACGGCAGTGACGCAGGGTGAAGGGGATTCCCAGCGCTGGAAGGTTCAGCTGCAGCCGGATCCGTTGTCCCCGGAGCAGATCCAGGAGCTGCAGGGCTCCAACGTTCGGGTGTCGATCGCCGTCGGAGCCTCGGACGGCGAGGTGTTGTCCGTTCCGTATGCGGCCCTCACCGCCGGTCCGGGCGGCGAGACCCGCGTGGAAGTTGCTGAAGGCGATCCCCGTGACGGCGAAGCGGCAGCCACCCGGCTCGTCGTCGTCCGCAGCGGCCTGGCCACACCGGGCGCGGTGGAAGTGACGCCGGTTGAAGGGGAGCTGGCCGAAGGCGATCTGGTGGTGGTGGGTAAGTGAACCACCCCCTCCTGGAACTGCGTGATGTCACCCGGTCATTTCCGGGTCCGCCCGAAGTGCAGGCGCTAAAGGGCATCAACCTCGCGGTGCAGCAGGGCGACTATGTGTCCATTGTCGGACCAAGCGGGTCGGGCAAGTCCACGATGCTCAATATCCTGGGACTGCTGGACCGGCCCAGCGTGGGCGAATACCGGTTTGACGGACATCTCACCGGCGACCTCGACGAGGACACCCGTGCCGCCGTCCGGGCCCAGCGCATCGGATTCGTTTTCCAGGCCTTTCACCTCCTGCCGCGGCGGTCGGTCCTGGAGAACGTCATGATGCCCATGCTCTACAGCGGAACCCCTCGTGGTGAGCGCGTGGAGAGGGCACGGGAAGCGCTCCTCCGCGTGGGCCTGGGCCACCGCATCGATTTCCTGCCCGGGACACTCTCCGGCGGCGAGCGCCAGCGGGTGGCCGTGGCCCGCGCCGTCGTCACCCGTCCCAGCGTGCTGCTGGCGGACGAGCCCACCGGCAACCTCGACGGGGGCACCACCCAGGACGTCATGGAATTGTTCGAAGACCTCGTCACCGACGGTCTCGCGCTGGTCATCATCACCCACGACCAAGCCGTGGCACAGCGCGCCGCCCACTGCGTCCGCATTGCAGACGGACGGGTGGGCGTGCCCGCATGAGAGGACTGAGACGACGCCGCCCGGCCCCCGCAGGCGCCCCTTCCCCCGATGACCGGTCCAGCGGGGAGTACCCGGAGCTCCTCCGCTCCGTGCCGGCCTCCGACCGGTTCAGCTTTATGGACCTGCTGATCGAAGCGACGTCTGATTTCGGCACCAGGCCCGGACGGCTCCTGATGACCCTGGCGGGGACCGTCCTGGGCATCGGCGCACTGGTTGCAACGCTGGGGTTCGCCCAAACAACTGCGGGCCAGCTGGCCAGGCAGTTCGATTCCTTCGCTGCCACCCAGATAATCGCTTCCCCTGCGGAGGCCCGGAACTCCGACGGCAACAGTGTTGCCACGGCGTCGCTCCCCTGGGACGCCGTGGACCGGATGGAGCGCCTCGCCGGAATTGAGCAGGCGGCACTGGTCACTGAAGTAAAACTCCGCGAAGGTACGGTAACCGCGGTGCCCGTCAACGATCCGTCGGCACCCATCAGCGCGCCCCCGCGGGTATTTGCCGCTTCGTCCGGACTCGTCGAGACGCTCGAGGGCACGGTCCGCCACGGCCGCCTCTTTGACAAGGGACATGACCAGAGGCGCGACCGTGTGGCTGTTCTGGGCGACAGGCTCGCCGACCGGCTGGGCATCACCCGCGTTGATTCGCAGCCCTCCATCTTTATCGACGGCCTGCCCTACGCCGTCGTCGGCGTCTTCGGCGATGTCCAGCAGCGGCCGGAGCTTCTCGACAGCGTCGTCATTTCCACCGGGGCGGCGCGTGCTGATTTTGGCCTCAGCGCACCGGGAGAGCTCCAGAGCCGCATCGTCATCGGTGCGGGTCCCCAGATTGCGGACCAGGCTGCCCTTGCCCTGTCCCCTGATGCGCCCGAGCAGATCGACATTGCGGCACCCCAGGGACGGTCCCAACTCGCGGACAATGTCCAAGCCGACGTCAATCTTATTTTTGTCGTTCTCTCCGTCGTGGTCCTTCTTGCCGGTGGTGTGGGGATCGCGAACGTCACCATGCTCTCCGTCATGGAGCGGACCGGTGAAATTGGGCTGCGGCGGGCCATCGGAGCGACCGGCCGCCAAATTGCCGCGCAGTTTGTCACCGAGTCCGTCATCGTCGGCCTGCTCGGAGGGATCCTCGGCGCGGCCGCGGGAGTTTTCGCCGTCATCGCGATCTCGGTGTCCCAGCAGTGGATCCCCGTCGTTAATCCGCTGGTGGCCTGCGGCGGGGCGCTGCTGGGAGCGCTGGTGGGGTTGGCCGCCGGCAGCTTCCCGGCGCGGAGGGCCACCCGGATCGAACCCGTTGCCGCCCTGCGCGGCTCATAGAACCGCCGCCGGCTGCGGAAGTCCCCCGCTGGTAGTCCCCCGCCGGCGGGGGCGCGGTGCTAACCTGAAGGCATTCGAAAGTGTGTTCTAGGAGAGGCGGGTCATGGCGGTCTTCTCAGCGAACCCTTCGCCGCGTTCCGGCGGCGAAACCGGAGCAAGCCGGTCCACCCTGCCGGCCGGCTTCGCCTCTCCGGCCCAGGACTATTACGACGCCGGAATCGACCTGAACCGGCATCTGATTCGGGACGCCACGTCCACCTTCATCATGCGGGTCTCCGGTGACGCCATGGACGGCGCCGGCATCAGTGACGGTGACGAGATTATCGTGGACCGTTCCCTGACGCCCAAGGACGGATCCGTCGTCGTCGCCGTCCTGAACGGTGAACTGACCATCCGGAGGCTGCTGCTTACCGGACACGGCATCTTCCTGCATGCCGACAGCCCCGGGTCCACGGACATTCGCGTGCCGGATCCGGCCGAGCTGTCCGTGTGGGGCGTGGTGACCCGGTGCCTGCACCACGTTTAGCTGAACAGCAGCGTTTCGCCCTGGTGGATGTGAACAGCTTCTATGTCTCCTGCGAGCGCGTGTTCGATCCAAAACTGGCGGGCATTCCCGTGGTGGTGCTCTCCAACAATGACGGCTGCGTGGTGGCCCGCTCCGACGAAGCCAAGGCCCTGGGCATCAAGACCGGAGAACCGTGGTTCAAGCTGGCCGAAGCTGCGCCGAAGCTGGGCCTGGTGCAGCGCTCCAGCAACTATGAACTGTATGGGGACCTGAGTTCGCGGGTGATGCAGTTGCTGGCCCGGTTCTCCTCGGAGCAGGAAATCTACTCCATCGATGAGTGCTTCCTGCACCTGTTCGGCACCGACGAACAGCTGCGCAGCCGCGGAACCGAGATTCGGGCGGCGGTGGCCCGGAACATTGGGCTGCCGGTCTGCGTGGGCATCGGCAGCACTAAAACCCTGGCCAAGTTCGCCAACCGGATTGCCAAGCAGAATCCCCACCTGGGCGGGGTCTGCAACCTGGACACCCTCGGTCCCGCCGCCGTCGACACCATCATGTCCCGGGTCCCGGTCACCGGGCTGTGGGGTGTGGGCGCGCGCAACGGCACCCGGCTGAACGCGCTGGGCATCCACACCATCGCGGACCTGCGCGACGCCGATCCCGCCGTCATCCGCGCCAAATTCTCGGTGGTCCTGCAGCGGACGGTGCTGGAGCTGAACGGCACCGCGTGCATCCCGATGGAGACCGAATCCGCGGACAAGCAGCAGGTGCTCTTTTCGCGCAGCTTCGCGACGCCGGTGACCACCCGCGACTCCATGCGGCAGGTCATGAGCCTCTACGCGCAGAAAGCAGCCATCCGGCTGGCAAAGGAGGAGCAGCTCGCCACCGTGATGACGGTTTTCGCCGCCACCTCCCGGTTCAATACGACGGCGGCGTCCTCCCCCTCGGCTACGGTCCGGCTGGAGCGGCCCACCGCCGATCCCCTGCTGCTCACCCGGGCAGCCATCACCGCCATGGACCCGCAGGTGGTGGAGGGCGCCCCCTACGCCAAGGCCGGCATTATGCTCACCGGCCTGTCCCCTGCGGGGGCGGAGCCGGTGTTCGACCTCTTTGATGCCGGACCGGAGCAGCCGGACATCGGCCCGCTGCTGGCGCAGGTTACTGACAAGTACGGTGCTGCCAGCATCGGCCTGGGCCTGGCTGGAATGGCCTCGGCGAAACCCGACTGGACCATGGCCCGGAAGTTCGCCTCGCCGCGCTTCACCACCGAATGGTCGGATTTGCCGGTGGTAAAGGCGGTCTAGTTGTGCCTCCGGTGGAGGGCCTGGCAGCCAAGCTTCAGCGCATGTCGGTGGCGCCCCACCCACCACCTCCCCATGGTTCTCCCGGTCTCGTTAGCATTCTGGGTGCAGCTCATTGTGGGCTACGGTGGGGCACACATGACCTACTCCGAATAGCTCCAGGCTCGACGGAAGGACAAATGAAATGAGTGTTATCACAGGCTGGACATTGACCGTGTTCCTCATGATTCTCCTGATTGCCGCGGTGGTCTTCGGGATCGTCTACGTCGCACGTAAGGGTGTGCCGCAGCGCGTTGCCAGGCGCACGGCACGCCGCAGGAAATGAACTGACTCTCAAGCCATAACTGCTTCTTGGAGGGGCTGGCAGCCCAACCGTGGGACGCTGGGACCATGGATTTGTTGGTCTCGCCCGCGCTCACGATCCCGGCGTCGGAATTGAGCTGGCGGTTCTCCCGCTCCTCCGGGCCGGGCGGCCAGCATGTGAACACCTCGGACAGCCGTGCCTCGGTGTCCTGGAACATCGCCGAATCGGCAGTGCTGTCGGAGAGCCAGCGGGAGCTGCTGCTCACCCGCCTGCAACGGCGCCTGATCGACGGCGTGGTGACGGTGACGGCCTCTGAACAACGCTCACAGCTGCGCAACCGGGAGATAGCCCTGACCAAGCTCGCTGAGCTGGTGGCGGATGGTCTGGCTCCCGAAGCCGCAAAACGCAGGAAGACCAAACGGACGCGCGGCTCGAATTTTCGGCGGCTCGATGCCAAAAAGCAGCGGTCGGCGACTAAACAGCAGCGCCGGCGGCCGCCGGCGGACTAGCCGCCAAAGAAAACGGAAAACAAAAAACCCCCGGTTAATCAAGACTAACTCGGATCCGAAACGTGACTGTTACGCCCCTCGAAACCGTCCAGCATCTCCCGCAACCCGCGTCCCTAGTTCGGTGAATCATCGGCCGCCAAGCCGAAACCTGACTGCAACGCTGCGACTTGTTGTTCCAGTTCGTGGATGCGGCGCAGGTGCTCCTGCTCCTGCCGCTCCTTCTCCCGCAGCATGAGAGCCGCATCCGTAGCCGCCGATGTGAGGCGCTGGATTACGTCCGCCGCAGACTCGTTAGGCAGGTCGGCCCACGCACTGTTCTTCGACTCCTGCATGAAGGACAGCGGCACCTTTGATAACTCCGCGTCCGGGCCTAAGCCGAGCACGTCCGCAATGGCACCACGCCTCCACCCGAGGACTTCCTCAAGCTTCCTCTGAGTGTGTGCCCGAGGGATGGAGAGACCGTTCTCAATCATGTACATGGATCGCTCTGACACCCCCACGAGTGGCGCCATCCCTTGCCTGGTGTTGCCGACCGCCTTGTATGCCTCGGTCACGAGTTCGCCGAGGCGCTTCTTGTTATCGGTAGTTGTCATAGGACAAGAGTACGCAGTAAGTACGCAACAATAAAGAAGTACCGGAAGTTTTCCTGAACTCTAGTCCGGCTCGCCAATACGGCTCGCGTGTCCGTACATTTTCGGTTCTTGTCCGTAGGCCCTACCAGACCACCGTCTGACTAGGCTTTTTATAGTGGAGCTTAGGGGAATCGAACCCCTGACCTTTTCATTGCGAACGAAACGCTCTACCAACTGAGCTAAAGCCCCTTCCCCGGCACCAGCCGGGCGGCTCCGGAGAGCTAACCCCGATTCTAGACCCGCGCCCATGCCCAGGCGCAAATCGCAGCTGCCAAACCTGCGCACTCAACCCTGGAACCGGCTCCCGACCCTGCCTCCGGAACCGCACCCCGGGCTATCCTGACAGCCCGGCCGTCGGTGACGCCGCCGGCAGAAACAGCACCTCTATTCCGCAAGTGAAAAGGAGCAGTGCCATGTCCCTCATCGAAGATGTGATCAGTGAACGGCCCGACGGCGCCGGAACGGATCTGTTGGCCGTGTCCACCTGCGTTATCGCATGTTTTGACTGCGTGCAGGTCTGCAACGCCTGCGCCGATGCGTGCCTGAGCGAAGACATGCTCGGCGACATGGTCGAGTGCATCCGCAAAGACCTGAACTGCGCGGACATCTGTGCAGCCACCGGCGCCACCGTGGCACGCACCGGGACCCGGTACGGCGGATATGACGGAAGCACTGCGGCCCTGCTGCGCGCCTGCGCCGCTGCATGCCACCGGTGCGCTGAAGAGTGCGAGCAGCATGCCGTCGCGCACGGGCACTGCCGGATCTGTGCAGAGACCTGCCGCCGCTGCGCCGCCATGTGCGAGGAACTGCTGGTGGTCCTGGAACGCGGCTGAACCGGTTCGGGACCGCCCGACAACGACGACGGCGGGACGGCTACGTCCCGGTGGCCAGAACCATGCCGCGCAGGTAGGCCGCCTGGCCCGCATGCTCCAGCCCGTCAGCCAAAATGCTGATGAGCCGCACGCCCAGGGTGACGGGCGGATCCCAAGCCGTGTCCACCACCTGATCCAAATCGCTGCCGCTCACCCCGGACACGAAGGCAGCACTCCGCGAATGCACCGCCTCGTAATAGCCCAGCAGCACCTCGGCCGACTGCACCTGGACGAGGGCGACCTGCTCCGAATCGTGCCCGTACCCGGTGTCATCCACCGCGAACGGCAAGCCGACCCGCTTGTACCAACCTTCCGCGGTCCATGCCTGTTCGTGCCCGGCCAGGGGCGCAACCTGGGCATCCTCGCTCCGGGCCAGGTGCCAGATCAGCCAGGAAATGGAATTCCCCGCCGGATAAGGACGGTGGTTCAGGGCTGCAGCATCCAACCCGTGCACAGCCCCGCGCACCGCCTGGGGCAGACGGCCAAAGGCATCAATAAGCAGGTCACTCTGTTCCATGCTGGTTATCTCCGTAGGTCGCGTTCCGGCGCCGCATTGCGGACGGGATCGCCGTTATCCTTTCACGCTCCGCACCACCGGGAAAGGGCGGAGGCTCCGACTCGGTTCCAGCTGAAAAAATCCACCCGCCGCCGGGTTCCATCCGTGGCCTGCGGCCCTAAAATTGCCAGATGAGCTGGACCGACGAGCGTCCTCCCTGGCTTCCACCCCTGCCGTCACCCCACCGCGGGAGGGTTCGGATTGTCGTGGGCATGATCCTGGTTATCAGCGTCATGCTCGGCGTGCTGGTGGTCGCGTTCCTGGGTGAGACGCTCAGCATGTACAGCTGGTGGCCGCTGGCCATCGGGCTGGCATTCCTCATGTCCGGCCTGCTCAGCCGGCGGCGGATGCCGTAAGCAACCCGGAGTTAGGCAAGCTTTCACTTGCTGGAAAAGGCCTCCTGACAGGCCTATAACAAAAGCATGAAGAGGCTCTCGTTGGTGCGGACGTATCCGGAGGTGGCCGCGACCGTCGTCGTCGGGATCGCGGTTGCCGTGCTGCTGGGAACCGGCTTTCCCGCCGCCGCCGCATGGACTGCCTCCGGATATGCCCTGGTCATCGCCGCCCGCACAGCCGTTGGAATGGTCCGCGACATCCGGCAGGGCCACTGGGGGCTCGATGTCCTGGCCGTGCTCGCCATCCTCGCCACAGTGGCGGTGGGAGAATACGTTGCCGCCCTGATCATTGTGCTGATGCTCTCCGGCGGACAGGCGCTGGAAGACTATGCGGGCCGGCGCGCCCGCAGCGAACTCGACGCCCTGCTGGAACGGGCTCCGCAGACGGCGCACCGGCTGGATGCCGGGAGCGGGACACCCACCGACATTCCCGCCGCCGATGTCATGGCTGGAGACGTCCTACTGGTCAAGCCCGCCGAGCTGGTTCCCGTGGACGGTGTGCTGCTCAGCGCCGAAGCATCCTTTGACGAGTCGTCACTGACCGGAGAATCCCTGCCGGTCACCCGCAGCGCGGGGGACAGCGTGATGAGTGGGTCCGTGAACGGATCCCATGCGGTGCGCATCCGGGCCACGGCGACGACGGAGGACAGCCAGTACCAGCGGATTGTGGCTCTGGTCCGCGAAGCATCGGAGTCGAAGGCGCCCGTGGTGCGCCTGGCGGACCGGTTTGCGGTTCCGTTTACCGCAGTGTCGCTGGTGATCGCCGGCGCCGCCTGGATCATCAGCGGTGATCCGGTGCGTTTCGCCGAGGTGCTCGTGCTGGCCACCCCCTGCCCGCTGCTGATTGCAGCACCGGTGGCCTTTATGGGCGGCATGAGCCGGTCCGCGCGTAACGGCATCATCGTCAAGGGCGGGGCCACCCTGCAGCAGCTGGCCCGGGCCCGCAGTGTTGCCTTCGACAAGACCGGCACCCTGACCTACGGCAGGCCACAGCTTGTGGCCGTGAACCCCGAGCCGCCGTTCACCGCCGATGAGGTGCTGCAGCTTGCCGCCTCGGCCGAACAGTATTCTTCCCATGTGCTCGCAGCCGCCGTGCAAAGTTCAGCCCAGGACCGCGGACTGGTCCTTAGCCCGGCCGCCACGGCTTCCGAGGTGGCCACCAACGGGGTGCGGGCCGAGATCAACGGCCACACCGTGCTGGTGGGCAAGCAGCGGTTCGTGGCGGAGGCGGTTTCCGGCACGGTGAGCGCACCGGCTGCCGGGCAGCTCATGGTGTACGTCGGAATTGACGGGCGCTTTGCGGGCACCCTGGTCCTCAGCGATACCCCGCGGGAAAATGCCCGTGCCACGCTGGACCGCTTGGCCGCACTGGGGCTGGCCCAGCCCGTCATGCTCACCGGCGACGGGCGGGCGTCAGCGGAAGGCACGGCCGCCAAGCTGGGCATCGGGACCGTCCACGCCGAGCTGCTGCCGGAGGACAAGGTCCGGCTGGTGGCAGCCATGCCGCAGCGGCCGGTGATCATGGTGGGCGACGGCGTGAACGACGCGCCGGTGCTGGCGGCCGCCGACGTCGGCATTGCCATGGGAGCCCGCGGATCCACAGCGGCCGGAGAATCGGCCGACGCCGTGATTGTTGCCGATGACATCTCGAAGGTTGCGGACGCCGTCGACATCGGCAGGCGGACCATGCGTGTGGCCCTGGGCAGCATCTGGCTGGGCATCAGCCTCAGCGTCGCGCTGATGCTCACCGCGGCTTTCGGGTTCATTCCCGCCGTTGCCGGCGCCCTGACCCAGGAGCTGGTGGATCTGGCCGCCATCCTGAACGCCCTGCGGGCGCTGGGTGGCGGACGAAGTGCTGCCCCCGCTGCCGCTGTTCCGCCCGAATCCCGCAAAGTCCCCGAACCCAGCACCTAGGGAAGCTGCCGCTTTGCAGCCCGATGCTCGCATCTCCCAATTCAATGGCAAAGATGCGCCCCCTATTGCTCCCATTTTGGAGCGGTCAAGCGTTGAAACAGAGATACAGCAACAGTTCTGAGGTTTCCAAAAGCTGGGCGCGGATAATTCTCGTCCGGCAATTAATGAAGTGTCGTTAGGATTGGCTGGTTCCCATCCAAGTACTCCGGATTGAGTCCATGAGCCGCAAAAGTAAACAGCTGGTCCGTTCCCGTATCAGGCCGGACTTCGGTCTGCCGTGGATTCCGATCCTTCTCGGGGCTGCCACCTTGGTCGTCGGAACCTCCGGACTCGTGGTCACCACGATGCAACCGACTTCCGAAGTCAAGATCGTTGTCGAGGGCCAGCAACCGTGGAACATCTCCCAGGAAACGGTTGAGGCCGCGCTTGATGAACCGGTTGCTTCCTGGCGGCCGCTGACCCTCGTGGTCACCGACCGGAGCTTGAGTCTTGAGGAACAGCAGGGGAACCTTGATCCGGGCACCGATATCCTGCTCAGCACCCAGCTTCCGGATCCCAGCAGGGAGCCTGCGCGCTATGACACGATCAGGCAGATCCAGGCTGTCGGCAAGGTGGGAGTCCGCCCGGTCTTCGATGATCCGGCCCAAAACCCCGTCGCTGGCCAGGACATCCACGATGCTTATCAGATCAACGCAGGGCTGGGCCACGGGCCGTTGGCCGTGGTCGCCGCAGCACAGGAAGCCTCCCTGCAACTCTCCGAGGGGCCCGCGCAGTCACTCTGGCCATGGCTCCTGGGTACCGTCCTGGGATTGCTGCTGACGGCGTTTGCCATGTCAAAGGATTTGAAGCGCCGCTCGGCGTGGGAGGCCCGCTTCCACCGGTTGTCCGCCGCTCAACGCCGTCTGGCCGGGGTGGTTTTGGATCTTGAGGCTCTGGAGGTCACCTACCTGGCCACCGATCCGGAGCAACGCCCCCCGGGGTTCACCGAGGCTTGGACCAAAGTACATGATGCGTCCCTGGACCTGGCGCGCGCTGAGAAAAAAGTCATGGCAGCGGTGCATGCACGCGACACCGGCATGACACCGGGGACCGCCAAGGAAGTGGAAAGGTTCGAAACACAGGTGTCGGACTTGGCGGCAGCAGCTGACGCAGTGATGGGTGCCGGGGCCGTCATCGGACAATTCGACAGTGGCGGAAACACCTTTCAACGGCTGACCGCACCACTGACTTTCGCCGCCAGGGAACTGTTGGCGCGCCTGCGCGCCGCACCGGCCGGCGTCGTCGAACCTCAGGTCATTACCGGCCTCGAATCCGCATTGGACTCGCTGCTGGAGGCCAGCGCCGGCACGACGGACGAAGCTGAAGCAAACGTGCGCACGTGGGAGCGCGCAGAGCGCGGCCTCAAGCGCCAGGCGGATGCCCTCTCCCGGCAACTGCGCCGCGCGCTGCCGCGGCGGAAGCTGCGCCGCATGCCTGAGGGACGTTCCGCACCGACCCTGCGGCCCACCGAAGACCTGAGCGTGTTGCGCACGAGCCTCGGACTGGCTCCCCAGGGTTCCCGCCGTTCCCTGGACGCGCTGGATGCGGCGAACGCGATGGCCCGCGAAGTTTTCGGCAAACTTCCCGACTTCGACGATGACCCGGATCCGGCACGGCGCAAGGTCCCGGTGAATCCGAAACGTCGCAAACGCCTCCGCCTGGGTGCCATGGTGCTGGCCGGGTTCGCGGCGGCGTTTGTTGCGCTCTTCCTGAGCGTGACGGCCATGTTCGCCATCGATGATGCTTCCGGAACCTTGCCTACGGGAAACCGGCCTCTGGAGGCGTTGCGCTTCGAGCCGGACGCTGACAGGTTCGACGAGGAAGAAATCCGCCGCAACGTAGAGGACACCTTCATTGAAGACCTGGAAGTGACGGTGGTCGCTCGGGATGCTGAGGATGACCTGCTGCTCAGCAGGGACTATGAGGTGAACTACCAGAGGTACGACCGCACGGACCCCTTCGCGGACCGGCGCGTCGACGCCAGCCAACTGCTGAAAACCATGTGGAAGCTCAAGGCACAATACCCCCACTTGGTTGACGAGAGCACGGGGGAGCTGCTCCCAGGCCAGGCGGTGGTGCCGGTGTATTTCTTCGATGACGGGTCCATGACGGTGCCCGCGTGGATGACCTCGGACGTGTACTCCGGAAAAGCGCGCCGGATGAGCGGATTCAACTGGGATACCAGTTTCTACGTGGCTGTTAGTGATCCCGAGGAAGCGGTGGCTTATCCTCTGGAGGAACTCTCCGCTGCACAGCAGTGGAACGGCCGCACCTGGCAGGTTCGTGACTCGGACCCCCTGTTGCTGCTCCTGTTCCCGATCACGGGGATTGTCCTGTTCATCGGTTACCAGGTGCTGCGCTACGGAGGCAGCATGTCCATGCGCCTCGGCCGGTTCGGCAGGGACGCTGCCAGGTTGCGCAGCGTCCGCAGGGACCTGGAGGCGTTGACCATGGGCCTGGATGATTCGCGGCTCAACGCGGTGTTCATGGCCGATCGGAGTTCAGTGCCGGCGGCGGCCGACAGGGACCAGCGGCTCTTCGAAACTGCCCTGGCCGTGGCTTGGCGGATGGCCGAGGAACTGGCGTCCCGTCCGTTGGCCCAGCGTCTCGGCCCGGACTACACGGATCAGATCCGCAGGTTCGAATACCTGGTCTCGGTGCTTTCGGTGCGCGATGCCGATGTTGCCTGGCGCGCCCAAGCCCTGCTCGACGCCGAACGCGAGGCCTAGTCACCGGAATGCCGGTGACCAGAGGACCAAGCGAAGCCCGGCCGGTGCCCCAGGAACCTCGTCAGGCAGCCAGATACTACCGGGGACGTGTGTTTGGATCCTCGTCAGGTTTATCTCGGATTATTCGAATCCAAGGCTCGCCCGCCTTCCGCCCTATTCTTCTGTTTCGGTTTCTCCGAAGCACGAACATGATTATCAGAAGAACTACGACAATCGGAATCAAGATGGCGAATAAATCAGCGACATCATTATTCATGGTGGCGGTTTCGCAGGACAACGCAAGCATTCATACCCGTGATCGTACTCCGCCCACTGAGGATTCCAGCCTGCCCCTAATGGATCCCGTTGGAGGACGCCTGGATGCCCCTTCGGTCATGGTCTGTGGCCACCAGCATGAGCTTGCGGATCCGGTTACCCGGTTTATTCGTCTTGTGGGAGTTGCTCAAGTTGTTTCTTGAACCACCGTTCGGTGCTCACATATCTCAGGATCGCGGAAAGTACCGCGACAATACCCAGTCCCAGAACTATCCACATACCTTTTGCTACGACGAGATATATGCCTCCGCCGGTGATGGCAATTGCTGCAAGTAGACCCGCGATGCTGAGGAACCGGGCGCGTCTGTGGTTCGGATGGACCGCCGGCTCAAACAATGCGTGTCTCCTCGCATGAAGGGGTCGAGGTCAAGCTCACAGAATGCTTCCCTAGAACTGAATGCCGCGGGAAAGCCCGCCGTCCACCAGAAGATTCGCGCCGGTTGTCCGGCTGGAAACAGGGCTGGAGAGGAAGACTACGGCGTCGGCCACTTCCTGCGGCACCCCCATCCGCCCGGTGGGATTCAGCGCCATCGACGCGGTGAAGAGCTCAGGGTTGTTGGCCTCGATGCTCTGCCACACTCCGCCGTCGTGATAGGTGTTCCCTGGCGACACGGTATTGGCCCGGATGCCCTGATCCGCCAGCTGGAAAGCCAGGCCGGCCATGTACGCAATGAGCGCTGACTTCACCGTTCCGTAGGGTCCGGAGGTGAAGTCCACTTCCCGGCCGGAAACACTGGATATGGCCACCAGGGAGGGAGAGGAACTGCCCCGAACATGCGGAAGCGCCGCCTTCATCAGGCGGACGGTTCCCAGCAGATCCACTTCGAGGGAGGCCTGCCACCCCGCATCGGAATCGTCGATGGCGAGGGCGCTGACATTGCTGACCACGGCGTCGATCCCGGTAAAGCGTTCGGCCACCCCGTCCACCCACCGTGCCACGGCAACGGCGTCTCCCATGTCCACCGCCGTCCCCTCCACCCGCGGCCCCACAGCCGAAAGGAACTCCTCGGCCTCCGCCACCTGCTCAGCGCTGCGGGCGCAGAAGGCGACGTTGGCGCCTTCGGCCAGGAACGTTTCCACGATGGCCCGGCCAATCCCCCGCGTGCCTCCGGTAACAAGGGCGGTTTTTCCAGTCAGCTGCAGGTCCATGACGTACCTTCCGGTTGGGTGTTAGATCAGTTCGGCGCTGCGCCGGCGGAGGTCGGCGTGGAGACCGGCGTACGCGTCGGCCGCGGGAAACAGTGCCTTTCGTGCCTTGACCACCACGCTGTAGTTGGCGTCAACCGCATTGGCGATGGGGGCAAGGGCAGTCTGGGTCAGCAACTGGTAGGCGTCCATCTGGTGCAGGCCAAAGAGTTCGCCAAACCAGCGGACCATTTCCACCTGTCCAATCCGCCAGGAGTCCTCCATGGGACGGGAGGAGCCCACCGCCATCCATTCGGAGTCGGTTTCCAGCCGCGGCCAGGCCGGGGCTCCGCCCTTGATCAGTTCCACGATGATCGTGGAATTCAGCGCGCCTTCGACGGCGGTGCCGCACGCTTCCCCTTCGCCCTGGCGGTAGTGGCCGTCCCCAACCGAGAACAGGGCACCTTCCTGGTTCACCCCGAGATACACGGTTGTTCCTGCCTTGACTTCAGGAGAGTCCATGTTGCCGCCGAACCGCTCCGGCACCAGCGAGGACCGCACTTCCCCGCCCGGCGGCGCCACTCCCACCGTGCCGAGCATCGGTTCGAGCGGGAGCGCAAGGTCAAAGTCGCCGAAGCGGGCGGAGAATCCCACCGTCTGGTTGGCGGTGTCAACGTGGTAAATCCAGGTGGTGTCCGGCAGCGGATCCTGCAGGAAAGCCGTCCGGTCGGTACTTGTCAGACCGCCGAAGAACGGAATCGTGGCTGAGGCTCCGTAACTCCGGGCAGGGGTCAGGTCCACGATGTGCAGGGCCAGCGTGTCACCGGGCTCCGCCCCTTCCACATAGAAGGGACCCGTTTGCGGATTTACGAAGTTGAGGTCCACCTTTTCGCTGGAAATGTCCTCTATTGAGGTCAGGGCATTGTTGAAGGCATCCTCGGACCACAATTTCAGTGCGGTTCCCGGTTTTATCCGCAGCACCGGAGCGGCTCCGCCAAACGTATAAACCAGCTGGTCGCGGCGGGGCCTGTATTCCACAATTTCCATGCCGGGATCCTATCGGCGCAGGCCCACAAACAACAGGCCCACAAATTACAGGCCCGCGGACCATCGGTCCGCCAAAAGTGGACCGCCCGGCCACTCCGCGCCCGCCGGGTCGCCAACGCGCTGCCGGCGGGAGGGATAATGGACAACGGTCCGGACACCGCCGCGGCCGCGAGCAGCACAATCAGCTAGGGGACGTCCATGACCTTGATCGACAACGGCGTGTATGTGGACGGCAAGCGGCAACACACTCCGGACAACCTCGACGAGACTTTCGAACTGACGCGTACCTCCGGCGGGATGGCGTGGATTGGGCTGTACCGGCCGGACGACGTCGAGCTGCTGGCAGTTGCCGAAGAATTCGGCCTGAACCTGCTGACGGTGGAAGATGCCCTGGCCGGGCATCAACGGGCCAAGCTGGAGCATTACGACGACACCCTGTTTGCTGTGCTTCGCCCGGCGCGCTATCTCGACGACGTGGAGCGTGTGGAGTTCGGCGAGCTGCATGTCTTTGTCGGACCCAACTTTGTTGTCACTGTCCGGCACGCGGAATCTCCGGATCTCGGCCGGGTCCGCAAAAGGCTGGAACAGGAGCCCGAGCTGCTGGCCCTTGGCCCGCACGCAGTGCTCTATGCCGTCCTGGACCAGGTGGTGGATGAATATGCGCCGGTGGCAGCCGGGCTGGAGAATGACATTGACGAAATCGAGGATCAGCTCTTCGGCGGCGACGTGGAGGTGTCACGCCGCATCTACGAGCTGTCCCGGGAGGTTATCCAGTTCCAGCGGGCGCTGTCTCCACTGGAGGGCGTGGTGGGAGCCCTGCAGCGCAACGCGGACCAGTTTGGTGTTCCCGCCGAGCTGCGGGACAACCTCGGCGACGTGCTGGACCACGTCCTGCGGCTGATCGACCGGGTCAATGCCTACCGCGCGCTGCTGGAGAACGCCCTGAACCTGGCCTCCACGCTGGCCTCCAACCGCCTGGCCGAAACCAGCATCGAGCAGAACGAGCAGGTCAAACGGATCTCCTCCTGGGCTGCCATTCTTTTTGCCCCCACCCTGGTTGGAACCATTTACGGCATGAACTTTGAACATATGCCTGAGCTGGCCTGGGAATGGGGATATCCGCTGGCGCTGGTGGCTATGGTGGTTATGGGCGCGGCACTGTATGTCACGTTCAAGCGGAACAAATGGCTTTAATCTTTCATCGGGACAAGAACAGGACGGTCATCATGCGTTCAGGGGCACCTTTGGGCCGGCTGTTACCCGGCACCCTTCGCCTGGCAGCGGCCCTTCTGGCGGTGGCTGCTTTGGCGTCCTGCGCTGACAGCCCGGGCTCCGGGACGCCCTCGGTGGAGGGCAGTTGGGGCGACACGGATAATTCCAGTGCCCCCTCTCTGGACTTCGCTTCCGACGGCCGGGTCAGCGGGACTGACGGCTGCAACCGCCTGATGGGGTTTTGGACCCAGGACGGCGCGGCAGTGACCCTGAAGGACATGGCCTCCACGCTGATGGCCTGCCAGGGCGTGGACACCTGGCTGTCCGCTGCCGCCTCCGCCGAAATCGACGGCGACACGCTGGCCCTGTTCAACGGCAACGGCGATCCGATCGGCACCCTCCAGCGCTAGGCGCCGGCTGCCCTAACCGGCCCGACGAGAGCCCGGCCGGTCGATGAATCAGGCGTGCTCCTGCTTCTGGACCGCTTCCACGTGCAGGTCCGTTCCCTTGGTTTCCTTGACCATGGTCACGGCGGTAAAGGAAATCACGCACAGCACCATGATGTAGATGCCGATGGACGGAGACCAGCCGGTCTCGTTCAACAGCGCCTGCGCAATGGTTGGCGCGAACGCCCCGCCCAGGATGGCACCGAGCGCGTACCCGATGGATACGCCCGAGTACCGCACCCGGGCCGGGAACATCTCCGCGTACATGGCCGACTGCGGTCCGTAGGACAGGCCCAGGCCGATGGTCAGGACAAAAATCGCCACCGCGAACAGGACAATGTTGGTGGTGTCGATCAGCAGGAACATCGGGACCGACCACAGGAACACCCAGGCATAACCGATCTGGAAGGTGCGGATCCGGCCGATTCGGTCGGAGAGGATCCCGCCGTACAGCGTGAAGATCAGCCAGCCGAACGATCCCAGCGTGGTGGCCAGCAACACCGAGGGCCGGTCCATTCCCAGCCCGCCGGCGTCGGGCTTTCCCGTGGCATAGGAGGCAAAAAAGGCGATCACCAGGTACCCGGCCGCGTTGTTGGCAACAAAAATCAGGGCGCTCAGGACCACCTCCCGGGTGTTGTGCTTGAACAGCTGGGCCAGCGGTGCCGAGGATTCCTTCCTGCGCTCCTGGATTTCCTTGAAGACCGGGCTTTCAGCCACGGAACGGCGGATAAAGTACCCGACACCGATCAGCACCACGGAGAGCAGGAAGGGAATCCGCCAGCCCCAGGACAGGAACTGTTCCTCGCTGAGGCTCGTGCTCAGCACGTACATCACGAAGGTTGCCAGGATCATCCCGATGGGCACCCCGATTTGCGGGTATGCGCCGAAGAGTCCGCGCTTGTCCGCCGGTGCGTGTTCCACTGACAGCAGGGCCGCGCCGCCCCATTCCCCTCCGGCGGAAAAGCCCTGCAGGATGCGCAGCAGGACCAGCAGGATGGGCGCGGCGACGCCGATCTGGGCATAGGTGGGCACCAGCCCGATCAGGGCCGTGGAAGCCCCCATCATCAGCAGGGTGAAGACCAGCATCTTCTTCCGGCCCAGCCTGTCGCCGAGGTGTCCGGCGACGACGGCGCCCAGCGGACGGAAGAGGAAACTGATGCCGATGGTTGCGAAGGAGACCACCTGACCCAGCGGCCCTTCGCTGACCGGGCCGAAATACAGGGCGGCGAGGACGAGTCCGGCCGCCTGCGCGTAAATGAAGAAGTCGTACCACTCGATGGTGGTGCCCACCAGGGTTCCGGCGAGGACTTTTCTTTCCTCCCGGGTCATCCGGTCATGAGGCTGCGCGGCAGTGTAGTTGCTCATGAAAACTCCATTGTTGTCTGAGGTAGGCCGATGCTGCCTGCGGACAAAGTACACCGGATGCGGCACGGTGAACACCCGCAGATGCTGAAACGGGACTTGGCGCGCAGCAACGGCCAGGCGGTGCGCCGACGGCGGTGCGGCACGCTGACGAAAAGGGTTGGATGGGCGGGAAATGCAGTCCAGAATGGGATTCGGTCTCTTTCTCCTTCCCCCTCCCCTTTCCCCATCCCCCTTCCCCCTTCCCCCCACTGAACGGTTCCCGTGGACAACATCAAACCCTGGCCCGCCCTGTGGTCGCTCGTGATCGGTTTTTTCATGATCCTCGTCGACTCCACGATCGTGAACGTGGCGACTCCGGCGATCATGGCCGACCTGAACGCAGACATCGACAAGGTCATTTGGGTGATCAGTGCCTATCTCCTGGCCTATGCCGTGCCGCTGCTGGTGACCGGCCGCCTCGGTGACCGTTTCGGTCCGCGGCGCATCTATCTGGTGGGGCTGGTGGTCTTCACCGGATCCAGCGCCTGGTGCGGCTTTGCCGAATCGGTGGACATGCTGATTCTGGCCCGGGTGGTGCAAGGCCTGGGTGCAGCGCTGATGACTCCGCAGACGATGTCGGTGATCACCCGGATCTTCCCGCCGCAGAACCGCGGGACCGCTCTGGGATTGTGGGGCGCGACGGCGGGTGTGGCCACCTTGGTGGGCCCGGTCCTGGGCGGTGTCCTGGTGGATACCCTGGGCTGGGAATGGATCTTCTTCATCAATGTTCCCGTGGGAATTGTCGGTTTCATCCTGGCCTTCCGCCTCGTGCCGAAGCTCCCCACTGCCGTGCACCGGTTCGATCTGCTCGGCGTCTTCCTCAGCGCCGCCGGAATGTTCTGCCTGGTGTTCGGCATCCAGGAGGGCGAGTCCTACAACTGGGGCACCATCGCCGGTCCGTTGTCCGTATGGTCGCTGATCATCACGGGCCTTGTCCTGCTGGCGCTCTTCGTTCTGTGGCAGCGCGTGAACCGCAGCGAACCGCTGCTGCCGTTGAGTCTTTTCCGGGACCGCAACTTCTCCCTCGCCAACGCTTCCATCACGGCGATGGGATTCGCCATTACGGCGTTCTCCCTGCCGCTGATCCTCTACGCGCAGACCGTCCGCGGCCTCTCCCCCACTCAGGCGGCCCTGCTGTTGACACCCATGGCGGTGCTTTCAGGTGTCCTGGCGCCGCTGGCGGGCAAAATGGCCCAGCGGAGCAACCCGAAGTTCATGGCCATCGCCGGCTTCGCTGCCCTGTCAGTATCCCTATTCTGGCTGGGGAGCATCCTGACACCGGACACGCCATACTGGCTGCTGATGCTGCCGGTCGCGCTGATGGGCCTGGCCAATTCCTGCATCTGGTCTCCGGTGTCCCTGACCGCCACCCGCAATCTTTCTCCCGCCGTCGCCGGGGCCGGTTCCGGGGTCTACAACACCACGCGCCAGTTTGGCGCAGTCATTGGCAGCAGTGCGATTGCCGCCATGATGCAGTCACGCCTCTCGGCACAATTGGGTGCGGGTGTGGAGAGCGGACAGCCATCCGGCGGCGTCCTGCCGGAGTCGCTGGCCGCCGGTTATGCAACGGCCATGGGCCAGTCCCTGTACCTGCCCGGCGCCGTGATTCTGATCGGCCTGGCCGCGGCGCTCTTTTACGCACGCCCCCACGAGTCAACCCTTCCGGCGGCCCGCGTCTCCGCATCGGGGACCGGGACCGGGACGGCGGCAGGAACCGGGACGGAGAACGCTGCCGGGACGGCAACAGAGGCAGGAACCGGGACGGAAAACGCTGCCCGTGGCCGGTAATCCGGCCCGGGCAGGTGACGGCGGAGCCGGCGCACCGAGTGCCCCGCTGTCCGCAGGCGCCGTCCCCGGTACGGAACGCCGCCGCGCAGCCGCCAGCCCACTGCAATCCAGACACTGACGGCACGCTCCAGGACCCATAACGGAGTCCAGAGTGCGGCGCCGGTGCTGAAGACGCGGGATCCGCCGGAGCGCCGGCGGCCCGCTTCCGCCGCAAGAACGGCGGCTCCGGCCAGCACCGCCGCCCGTGGCGGCTTCCGCAGCGACAGCAGGATGGCTGGAAGCAGCATCAGTTCCGCTGCCAGACGTACCGGCTGTGCAAAATCGTCATAGGCCTGCCGCACCCGCTGGCGCCAAAAGTGCCGGGCAGAGCACGGGATCCGGGCCACGAACAGGTCATCTGCCCGGACCTCCCTGCCTCCCGCGGCACGGATGGTCCGCAGCAGCTCAAGGTTTTCAAACAGCACGTCTCCGCTGTAACCGCCCGCGCTCAGCAGCGTTGACCGCCGCAGGACGAGGGTTCCCGGATAGTCCGAGCCAAACGCACGGTTGATCAGGGTCCGGGCCGTGTCCCAGCGGGCGTGCCAGGGCAACGGAGCAGGAAAGTAGTTCTGGGGCCGGACGACGTCGGCCCCGGCGAGCAGCGACACCGCCCGCTCCAGCCCTTCCCGGGTGTAGCGGACGTCGTCGTCGGCAATGACGAGATATTCGTGCCCGCTCAGCGCCACGCCGGTGAGGACGCCCTCCACCTTTCCATTGGCGCAGCCCAGCCGGCGGGGCCGGCAGTGGCGCACTGCGCGGGGAAAGGCCCGGGCATGGGCCGCAAAGAGAGCAGGCGGCGAGCCGTCAACAACGAGGACCGGGACCCACCGGGTGAGTTCCTCCAGATAGGCGCACAGACCGTTCAGCTCAGTGTCGTCGCTCCACTTCAGCGGCAGAATGTAGGCGGCGTCCGAAAGGCGCGGTACGGCCGCCGGGCCGGTCCCGGGTGGAGCCGGGGGCACCCCGGCATGACGGCCCCTGCTTCTCCAACTGCTTTGCTCCACCAGCTGCTCCTCCGCAGCGGTTCCGCGGCCGCCGTCAGGGGCCGCGGAACCGGTAACCGCCTGCTACTCCTTATGCAGTTTGTCCTGGACGCTTCCGGCCATCTTTTCCACCACGTTCGGCAGATCAGTGGTGCCGTAGTACCGGGCATCCGGACGGGTGGGCGCCGGCATGGGCGCCGACGTCGTCGGCCCGTCGTGATAGCTGAACTCACCGTGTCCGTCCGGCGTGGGCCCGGAAGCCCAGGACCCCTCGGATGCCGCCTTGCCGTCGGAGAAGTTCAGGTACTGGTAGGACACCGAACGTTCCTCCTTCTTGATCGGGAAGTTCGAAGGAACGGGGAGCTGTTCGGCACCCTCAGCCTGCAGTTCCTTCGCCGCGGCCAGCCATTGGTTCTGATGCATGGTGTCCCGTGCCAGCAGGAACGAGAGCATGTCCCGCACGCCGTGATCGTCCGTCATGTGATAGAGCCGGGCCACTTGGAGCCGGCCCTGCATTTCCGCGTTTGCGTTGGCGGTGAAGTCCGCCAGAAGGTTGCCGCTGGCGGTGATGTAGCTGCCCTGCCAGGGATTTCCGTTGGAGTCGACTGGCCGTGCTCCGGCACCGGCCACAATGGCCTGCTGGACATCCATGCCGCCCACCACGGCGGCAACCGTGGGGTCGGATTGGACTGCGTCCTCGGTAATGCCCAGGGGAGCCTTCTCCAGCAGCTGGGCGATCATGATGGCCAGCATCTCCACGTGGCCCATTTCCTCCGCGCCGATCCCGTACAACAGGTCTCGGTATTTGCCCGGGATGTGCGAGTTCCAAGCTTGGAACCCGTACTGCATGGCCACGGTGATTTCACCGTACTGGCCGCCCAGGACTTCCTGGAGTTTGCGGGCGTAGACTGCGTCGGGTTTTTCAGGCGTGGCCTTGAACTGGAGCTCCTGTTTGTGAAAGAACAATCTGCACCTCCGGTGACGTTTGTGCCTGTACGGTCCCGCTGAGGGGACCTCGTCTGATGGCAAAAAAGTAGCCCATGGGCTGACTTGTAAGCAAGCTTTCTATTACCATGGACGCCATGAAACGCAGTCCGGGGGTTTCCTTCACGGACCCAGGTCAGCGGCCGGCATCTGCGGCGGCGTTTGACGGCATCACAGCCGAACAGATGCCCCGCCTGATACTGGAAAGTGCGGACTTGGGCGAGTTCCTTGAGGCATTCGCAACGCTGGCCGCAGGGCACTTCGCGGCGGATGGGAGCGAGATCGGCTGCGGTATCACGGTGGTATCTGGCCGCCGTCCCGCCACCAGCGGATTCAGCGACGACCGTGCCCGGCTGTTGGGTCAGCCGCAGCTCAGTGCGTGGGGTGCGCCGGAGCATGCCCAGGCGGCCCTCATGCACGGTGCTGAATCGGTGGCCTTTGCTCCTTTGGATCTCTTCCCGGACCTTGGTTCCGGGCTCCTCCTTCATTCAACCCGGGCCGGAGACTTCAACGGGCCTGTCCTGCACACCATCGAGGAGTTCGCCCGTCGGGCTGAGCCCTCGATCCGTCTCGCGGTCCGATTTTTCGGCCTTGTTGGAACGACGCGTGACCTCAGGGCGGCTCTGCAATCACGCACCGTGATCGACCAGGCGCTGGGAATCATCATGGGTCAGAACAGATGCTCCCAGCACGAAGCATTTACCATCCTTCGGACAGCGTCCGCGCGGACCAATACGAAGCTCCGCGACTTGGCGGCCCAAATCGTAGGATCGGTGGGCGAACGGGCCCCAACGACCCATTTCGATAATTAATCTCCGCCGGCGAGCCCTTGAACGCCCCCACCCCGATATGAACTTGCGTGAGGGATTGCAACGACGGCAACCCGGGCGCTACGGTGGTTTCACGGCCCAGAAGTGCGCCAGACCTTCCAGCTTTGTGATGGCTCGGGGAAGCTATGGAACATAAATTGAACGCACTCATCCGGCTGGATCTTGACCCGGCCTCCGCCGTTGTCGAGATTACCGGCTGCCTCACCCTAGGCGGCTCCCAGGCGCTCTTGCCGGTGATCCGCCGCCTCGCGAACCTCGTACCGGGCGCACACCGCTCCGTTACCGTCAGCCTATTGGCCGCCAAGCACATAGATCCCGAAGGGTTGGCCTATCTGCGGGGGCTGCGCTCCATGAAGTCTGAATCGCTGACCGGCAGCCCTCTGACCCTGCAGCTCCAGGCGCCGGAAGTCCTGCCCGAATGCCCTGCCCGCGGCTATGCGTCCGCCGGGACGGGTTCCAGCGCCACACGGGGGGCTGAACTGTGAGAACCAGATACCTGAAGCCTTTCTTTCCGGACCAGCTGCGGTCGATGGGACTGCCCACCGATCCGACGGACATCCCAGGGCTGGCAGCCCTCCCGACACCCACATTGCAGGGGATGGTGGACCGCGTTTATGAGCAGCTGGACACTGAGTATCCGTCGCTGGAAGCCGCTGACTGGTACAACGCACTGACGGATGTCCTGAGCCAACGCGCGGACGCTCCGCAGGTCTTGGACAGGCCAGCCTGACCCGTGACCGGCGAGGCGCAGAAACTGACCCCATGGCCCTCCATCATGTGTAATATCGGATGTATCCGAGCCGTGGAAAGGACTCTGTTCCTCCGTACGCACCGTCCTCCTGCGCGGCCCCGTTGGACCGGCATGCACTGGCCCCGAAACGAATGCGAGGCCCAGCATGACTGCCGACCTTCCGCTCGAAGAACTGTCCATCACTTTTGCCCGCATTCAGGGTCTTCTGCTGACCGAGGAAACCGTCAGCAAGGCGGTGGACCTTCTGGCGGACGCGGCAAAGGAATCCATTCCCGGCACCCTGGGCGCCGGGGTTTCGCTGATGGACGAGCAGGGCCGGCGCACCAGCTGGGGGGCCACCGACGAGATCGTGACGCAGGCGGACTCGCTTCAATATGAACTGGGAGAAGGGCCCTGCATCACGGCCTGGGCAACAACCGGGACGGTGCGCACCAACGACTTGGCCGCCGAGGAGCGGTGGAGCCGATGGAGCCCCGGGGCAGCCGGTTTGGGATTGCGGTCCGTCCTGAGCGCACCGCTGCTCTTCCGGACTGAATCGGTGGGTGCCATCAAGGTGTATTCGGACCTTCCCGGTGCTTTCGACGCGCGCAGCGAACATCTGTTGACTCTCTTTGCCGGGCCGGCCGCAACTCTGCTGGCCAACGTCCAGTCCGCGCAGGCTCCCCGCCGCCTTAGCCAGCAGTTGAAAGACGCCATCACCAGCCGCGACAACATCGCTTTCGCCCGTGGCATCCTCATGGAGCGCGAAGGACTGGGCGAGGATGAATCGATGGCACGGCTTCTCGAGATCGCACGCAGCAGCAGGGCGACGCTCCGTGCCGCTGCAGGCTCGGTTGTCTCGGGCAGCGGAAAGCACCAGGGCTAAGGACGGGGACAATGGGCTTTGATGCGGTGGAGCCGGAACAGCGCAGGCGGCTGAGGGAGGCGTTATCCCAGGCGGGCATCGAGACTTCACAACTGTGGATGAAGTATTTCAGCATTGGCGGGGAGGCAGGCGAATATGAAGTGGATGCCTACCTCAACGGGTCATTCTCGCTGCCCCCACTGCAGCGTGACATCCTGGCCCATGCCGCCAACGAACTTATAGACGAGCTGCCGCCCCGGCTGCGGGCGCCGTACTGCGACGACGACGATCTGGCCAGCCGGGGCACCCGTGAACGGCCGTCCGGTGAACCCCGGGACCGGCACGGGCCGCGCGGGGAAGAATCCCGGCGTCCGCGCAGGGATGCCGGCCCGGACCAGGAATGATCCGGGCCGACTCGGCTCCTTACTCCTTGTTGAGCTTGTCCTGGACTGCCCCGGCGGTCTTTTCCACCACGTTCGGCAGATCAGTGGTGCCGTAGTACCGGGCATCGGGACGGGTGGGCGGCGGCATGGGTGCTGACGTCGTCGGCCCGTCGTGATAGCTGAACTCACCGTGTCCGTCCGGCGTGGGCCCGGCGGCCCAAGACCCCTCGGATGCCGCCTTGCCGTCCGAGAAGTTCAGGTACTGGTAGGACACTTCGCGGTATTCCTTGTTCAACGGGAAGTTGGACGGAACGGGGAGCTGTTCGGCACCCTCAGCCTGCAGCTCCAGTGCGGCTGTGGTCCATTGATTCTGGTGCATGGTGTCCCGTGCCAGCAGGAACGAGAGCAGGTCCCGGACACCGTGGTCATCGGTCATATGGTAGAGCCGGGCCACCTGCACGCGGCCCTGCATCTCAGCGTTGGCATTGGCTGTAAAGTCCGCGAGCAGGTTGCCGCTGGCGGTGATGTAGCTGCCCTGCCAGGGGTTGCCGTTGGAATCCACGGCCCGGGCACCGGCGCCGGCCACGATGGCATGCTGCACATCCATGCCTCCGACCACTGCCGCTACGGTGGGATCGTTCTGCACAGCATCATCGGTAATGCCCAGCGGTGCCTTTTCCAGCAGCTGGGCAATCATGGTGGCCAGCATTTCCACGTGGCCCATTTCCTCGGCACCGATCCCAAAGAGCAGGTCGCGGTACTTGCCGGGAATGTGCGAGTTCCAGGCCTGGAACCCGTATTGAAGGGCCACCGTGATTTCCCCGTACTGGCCGCCCAGGACTTCCTGGAGCTTGCGGGCGTAGACGGCGTCCGGCTGGTCGGGCGTGGACTTGAACTGAAGTTCCTGCTTATGGAAAAACATAAGTACCTCCGGGAGGGGTTGGAGCACCCGGTTCCGCGCCTCCGTCAGGAGCCGGCAAGCCGGTGCACGTACGCCCAAGGTAGTCCGGTTGACCCTGCCCAGGGAAGAGTCATCAGCCTACTTATCAATTTCCTTTTCCAGCTCATCGGCAATCAGGCGGCCGATCTCCAGTCCCGCAGTGGCCGCCGGAGACGGCGAGTTCAGGACGTGGACCTGCCGGGGCGCCCGCTCGTAAAGAAAGTCATCCACCAAGGTTCCGTCGCGCCTCAAGGCTTGGGCGCGGACCCCGGCATGGGCCGGGACAAGGCTCTCGTCCGGAAGCGACGGGACCAGCTCCCGCAGTCCGGCGAGGAACCGCGGGCGGGACAGTGACCGCGCCGTTTCCGACATCCCCACCCGCCAGAACTTGGCCCCCAGCTTCCAAAGCCCCGGCCAGGCCGCACTGTCCGCCACATCCCGGGGATTGATTGTCAGCCAGCTGTAGCCTTCACGCGCAAAAGCGAAAATGGCATTCGGTCCCGCGTGCACGGCTCCGGTGGTCATCTTGGTGAGATGGACACCCAGGAAGGGAAAGGCCGGGTCCGGCACCGGATAGATCAGGCCGTTCACCAGATGCTCCAAGCCAGGCGCCAGTTCAAAGTACTCGCCGCGGAACGGAATGATCCGGACATCGGGCCTAAGTCCGGCGAGCCTGGCGACGCGGTCGCTGTGGAGCCCGGCGCAGTTGACGAAACCGTGGGCGCGGTGAGTGCCCGACGTCGTTTCCACGCTTACTCCCGCGGCGTCCGACCGCACACCCGTGACCTCGCTGTTGAAGCGGATTTCGCCGCCGGCCTCCCTGATCAACCGCATCAGCACGGCGCATACGCCGCGGTAGTCCACGATGCCGGTGGTCTCGACCCGCAATGCGGCGACGCACTGGACATGGGGTTCATAACTGCGGGCTTCGTCCTGATCGATGAGCCGGCACGGGACCCCGTTCTGCATCCCCCGGCGAAGCAGTTCCTTCAGGGCCGGCAGCTGGCTTTTTCTCGTTGCGACAACGAGTTTTCCGGTGATCTCGACATCCACGCCGTGGGCCTGCGCGAAGTCCTTCATGGAGGCGGCGCCCGCCGTGCCCAGCGTCGCCTTCAGGCTTCCCGGCGCATAGTAGAGCCCGGAGTGGATGACGCCGGAGTTGTTGCCGGTCTGGTGGACGGCCGCCGACTCCTCCTTGTCCAGCACCGTTACTCGGTAACCGCGCCGGCCCAGGTCACAGGCAGTGGCCAGCCCGACGATGCCAGCACCGGCAATGATGACCCGATTGGGGGAAACAGGAGACGTCATCCCGTCACCGGAACGCCGGAATGCCGGTGATGTACTGGCCCAGGATCAGCAGATGGACCTCATCGGTGCCCTCGTAGGTACGCACTGATTCAAGATTGTTTGCATGCCGGAGCGGCGAATAGTCCAACGTGATGCCGTTGCCGCCCAGAATGGTGCGCGCTTCCCGGCAGATCTTGATTGCTTCGCGGCAGTTGTTGAGCTTGCCAACGGAAATCTGGTGTTTCTGCAGCCGCCCGGCGTCCTTCAGCCGCCCAATCTGCAGGGCCATGAGGGTTCCCTTGTTGATTTCCAGCGCCATGTTCACCAGCTTCTCCTGAGTGAGCTGATATCCGGCCAGCGGCTTTTCGAACTGCAGGCGTTCCGTGGCGTAACCCAGCGCAGCCTCGTAACTGTCCCGGGCTGCGCCCATGGCTCCCCAGATGATGCCGTAGCGCGCTTCGTTGAGGCATTCGAACGGGCCGCGCAGCCCTTTCGCCTTGGGCAGCATGGCGCTTCCGGGCAGCCGCAGGTCAGTGATCTCAATGTCACATTGGATGGAGGCCCGCATGGACAGTTTCTGCGTAATGGGCGTGGCCTTGAAGCCCGGGGTGTCGGTTGGCACCACAAAGCCGCGGACGCCGTCGTCGGTCATTGCCCACACCACGGCCACCTGGGCCACTGAGGCCAGGCCGATCCAGCGCTTGGCGCCGTTGATGATCCAGTCATCGCCGTCCCGCCGGGCGTGGGTAAGCATGTTGCCCGGATCGGATCCGGCAGTCGGTTCGGTCAACGCGAAGCAGCCGATAACACTCCCGGCAGCCATCCGCGGCAGCCACTCATTTTTCTGTTCTTCGGAACCGTGCTTGTGGATGGCGCTCATGGCCAGCGATCCCTGCACGGAGACGAAGGTACGCAACCCGGAGTCCCCCGCCTCCAACTCCATGGCCGCCAGACCGTACTCCACGGCGCTCCGTCCGGGGCAGCCATAGCCTTCCAGGTGCATGCCCAGCAGTCCCAGCTCCGCCATTTGCGGAACAATTTCCAGCGGAAATTCCGCGTTGTCATACCAGCGCGCAATGTTGGGGCGGATCTCGGCGTCCACGAAGGCCCGCACGCGTCCGCGCAGGTCCAGTTCCCCGGCGCTGAGGAGGGAATCGATATCCAGGAGGTCGGTGCTGTCGGTCATGGTTGTCACTTTCGGGTAGGAGCGGCGGCCAGGGCCGCGCTGTCAAAACGTGCGTTGGGGTGCTCGCCTAGTCCGGGCGGCGGCAGGCGGTAGGCTGCGGGCGTGCCGGACAGCCGGATGGGGTTGGTTACCTGCCGGCTGGTCCGTCCCCCGGCGGGATCGGTGATGCTGACCACGGGCTCCAGCCCCAGATCACCGGCGAGCTGCAGGGCCTCGGATATGGTGTTGACCTTTCCGGCGGGAACGCCCTGCTCGTTAAGGAGGGAGGCCCAGCTTGCGGCCGGCTTTCGGCGCAGCCGGTCCTCGAGCAGATCCCTGAGTTCGGAACGGTTGGCCACCCGGACCACGTTGGTCCGGAAGCGCTGGTCCCCCGCCAGCTCCGGAACGCCGAGCAGCCGGGTCAGTGCCTCAAACTGGCGGTCCGTTCCCACGGCAACGGCCAGCGGACCGTCGGCCGTGTCGAGGGTTTCATAGGGGGCAATGCTGGGATGCGCATTGCCCATCCGCTGCGGCGGTTCACCGGTGGCCAGGGTGCTGGAGGCCTGGTTCACCAGCGCCGACAGCAGCGACGAGAGCAGATTGACCTCAACCAGCTGGCCCGTCCCGGTTTCATCCCGGGAGCGCAGCGCGGCCAAGATGCCCACCACTGCGTTTTGGCCGGTAACCACGTCCACGAGCGCCACGCCCACCTTGCTGGGTTCGGCGTCGCGGGTTCCGGTGACGCTCATCAGCCCGCCCACGGCCTGGACCAGCAGGTCATACCCGGGCAGGTGCGCCCCGCCGGCACCGCCAAAACCGGTGATGGAGCAGTAGATGAGGTCCGGCCGGTGTTGGCGCAGTGACTCATAATCCAGCCCGAACCGCTCCATGACACCGGGGCGGAAGTTTTCCACGACGACGTCGGCGGCGAGCGCCGTTTCCCGGGCCGCCGCAAGCCCTCCCTCGGTACGCAGGTCACACACCACGGAACGCTTGTTGCGGTTAACGCTGGAAAAATAGGTGCCGACCCCGTGCTCGTCCACCGGCGGCACCCAGGACCGGGTGTCATCTCCGGCGGGGCTTTCCACCTTGATGACATCAGCACCGAAATCGGCCAGCATCATGGATGCATACGGTCCGGCGAGGACACGGGAAAAGTCGGCGATTTTCAGGCCATGCAGCGGACCGGCCGAACCGGGGTCGGGGGCCTTGGGGTTCTTCATCAACGGAGATCTCCTTGCTGGGGAACTACTGGGCTGGGCCGGTCACCGGATTGGACAGCGCCGGCAGACCGCTCACGCGGCATTCCGCGGTGTCTCCCGGCTGGATCCGGATGGCGCCCGGAGTTCCCGTGGAAATAATGTCTCCCGGATACAGGGGCATGACCTTGCTGTGGAAGCTGATCAGAAATGCCGGGTCGTAGCGCATGTGGGAGACCGAGTTGGTGCGCAGCACCTCCCCGTTGATAACGGTGGAGACCACCATGTCTCCCAGGGACCCATCCCCCACGGCTGCTCCGAGCGGAACAATCCGCGGCCCAAACGAAAAGAACCCGGGAAAGTTCTTGGACCGGGTCAGGAAGCGCGGATTCCGCTCCAGGATGTCCTCGGCCGTCTGGTCCAGGACCGGCACGAGGCCTGCGGCGTAGGAGAGCGCGTCTTCGGGCTCCACATTGCGGCAGTAACGCCCGATCACCACGCCCACTTCCGCCTCCGCGGTGGTGCGGTGGCTTTGCTCCGGGATGGGAATGGCCTCCCCCGGCCCGATCACCGTGTGGTCGCCCTTGATGAAGGACGCCGGTTCATCCGGAACTGCCTCAGACAGGTCCGAGGCGTGCTCCACGTAGTTCAGCCCGATGCCCCACAGCATGCGCGGGTGCCGGTACGGGGCGCCGAAAGTGACGGACGCCGGGTCGCTGAAGACGCCGTCGCCGGCCTTCTCCGCGGCTTCTTCCAGGTCATCGAGAAGATCCCCGGTGAGGACGGCCAGCAGGTCCCCGGTGAACCCCGGCAGCAGGTTCCGGACCAGGGCGACCCCGCGCTCCGGATGCACGGCGGCGGCAGCCTCCTGCGGGTGCTCAAAGGTGGAGGCGGCTTCATGGATGGAGCACAGTTCCAGGATGCGGGAGTTCATTCGAAGCTGTCCTTTCAGGGGGTCATCACGGAGGGCGGGGTGTGTCCAGTGCGGAGGGTTTCCGCCCGGGACGGCTAGTAGGACCGGACCAGGCCGCCGTCGCAGCGGATTTGCTCGCCGGTGACATAGGACGCCGGGTTGCCCGCCAGGAAGGCCACGACGGCGGCGAACTCCTCCGGCTGTCCGTACCGTCCGGCGGGGATGGTTGCCTCGGAGGCTGCCCGGACTTCATCGGGCTGCTTTCCGGACCGGCTGGCGGCCGCGGCGTCCAGGGAGACCACCCGGTCCGTATCGATCCGTCCGGGAAGGACCATGTTCACGGTCACCCCGTCTCCGGCCACTTCGGCGGCCAGCGTCTTCAGGTACCCGGCCAGTCCGGCACGGGCCATGTTGGACAGCGCCAGGTTGGGCAGCGGCTGCTGCACCCCGGACGAGCCCACGGCGATGATCCGTCCCCAGCCCCGGCGGCGCATGCCCGGCAGCACCAGGGAGGTCAGCCGGATGTGCTGGAGCAGCAGCTGGTTGACGGCTGCGGCGGCCTGTTCCGCATCCATGTCCGCGGCACCGCCGGGCGGCGGGCCGCCGCTGTTCAGCACGAGCACGTCCACCGGACCATAGGCCTCCCCGGCGCGGCGGACCATATCCTCCGGGGCGCCGTCGCCGGTCAGGTCCACCTCGAGGCCGACGGCGGACGGCAGCCGGGCGGCTTCGGCTTCGACAGTTTCCCGGCGCCTGGCGGCCAGGACCACGTTGGCGCCCTCCGCGCCGAGCGCGCGGGCGACGGCCAGCCCAATTCCGGAACTTGATCCCGGGACAAGGACGTTCTTCCCCGCTAGGCCCAGATCCATCAGAGGGTCTCCGTTCGTACTGCGGCCAGGTGGCCGTCGATGAGTGCGGCCAGTTCAGGCGGCAGTTTTGCTGCCGGCGGACGCACCAGCGCTTCGTCGATAATCCCGCGCCGGCGCAGAACCTCCTTGCGCAGGGCAAGGCCCACACCCGGCTGGGCTTCAAAGTTCGCCAGCGGCAGCCAGGGCGCAAAGGCGGCGCGGGCCTGTTCGAAGCCGCCGTCGCCGAACGCGTCCAGCGCAGCCAGCAGGCCTTCCGGATGCGAGAAACCGGTCATTGCTCCGGCGGCACCGGCCGCCAGCTCGTCCAGCAGGCCAACCCCGCCCAGCCCGCCGAACACCGGCACCGAGGTGCCCCGGGTCAGCCGAGCCACGGCCGCAGCAGTGGGAGGTGATTCGGATTTCACCGCGGTAATGAAGGGACACCGCTCGACGACGGCGAGAATCTGCTCCGCGCTGACCGTCACCCCGGACGCCACCGGGTAGTCCTGCAGGACGATCCCCGCGCCGGTGGCGTCGTGGACGGCGGTCAGGTGCGCGGTTAGCGTGTCCGGGCTGGAGCTGTTGGCCTGCACCATCAGGGATGCCAGGTTGGCGCCTGCCGCACGGCATGCCACGGCCGCCTGCTCCAGGGCCGGCGCGGTGCTGCGCGCTGACAGTCCCACCACCAGCGGCGTCGTTCCCGCTGCCTCGGCGGCGGTCCGGACGGTCAGGTCCTGTTCATCGGAGCTGAGCGCCGCACCCTCGCCGAAGACGCCCAGCACCACCATTCCGGCGGTGCCCAGTCCGGTGTACAGCTGCACTTCCCGGCGCAGGGAACCGGTGTCCACGGCGCAGCTGCTGCCGGTGAACGGCGTGGCCAGCACGCCCCACAGCCCGGGCGAAAGGGGCGGGGGAAAAGTGGTCATGGACGGAAATCCTTTCGGCGACGGTTCCACGGTTCGGCGGCGCTTCTACAGGTCCGCGGCAGGCGGGGCCAGCGGTGCGGGAGCCTTGTGGCTGCCGCGGCGTACGACGGCGGCCGGGGGCGTGGCGGTACGCTCACGTTCAGGTGCCTCCGGATCGTTGGCCCGGGACCGCAGACCGATCAGGTGCACCAGGACGCCGACACCGATGATGCCAAGGCCGATCCCGATGTACATCGGCTCCATGACCAGCATGGGCAGCGAGCCCAGGCCCAGCAGCACCCGTTCCGGCCAGCGGGCCAGCCCAAACAGCCAGCCTCCGGTGGCAACCGCCAGTGCCGCAACGGCCACGAGCGAGACGGCGAGCGCCATCAGGACTGTTCCCGGCCCGCCCTGCATCAGGAGCCCGATGCCGGAACCCGACATCACGAAGATGAACGGGACCAGGAAGGCGGACAGCGTGTAGCGCCAGGTCAGCCACATGGTTTGGATCGGCTTGCCGCCGGTGATGGCAGAGGCCGCGAACGGGGACAGCGCGGTGGGCGGTGACACTTCGCTGAGGACTGAGTAGTAGAAGATGAACATGGCGGCGGCAAAGGCCGGAACGCCGACGTCCTGCAGGGCGGGGCCGATGATGACCCAGGAAATGATGAAGCTGGCGGTTACGGGAACGGCCAGTCCGAGCAGGGTCACCGAGATCGCGGAGAACACCGCGGTCAACAGCAGGCTGCCTCCGGCGAAGTCCACAATGATGTTCGCCAGCTTCAGGCCCAGCCCGGTCAGGGTCATCACGCCCACGATCAGTCCGGCGGCAGCCATGACCGGGATGACGGACAGGGCGCCGGTGGCGCCTGCGGCGAGGGCATCCCAGATGCGCCGCGGCGTCATCCAGGACTGCTTGTCCAGGAAGCTCAGGACGAAGGCCAGGCCGGTGGCGTAGACGACGGCCCGGAACGGGGTCATCCCCATCATCATGAACACCACGATCGCGGCCAGGGAGCTGAAGTGGTATCCGAAGCGCAGCAGGAGCCGCCCGATCGGCTTGACCTCGAAGTCCACGGCCTTGGTCTTGAACCGGCGTGCGTCCATCTCTATGGCGAGGATGATGCCGAAGTAGTAGAGCAGCGTGGGAATGGTTGCCCAGATGAGGACCTGCAGATAGGACACACCCAGCAGCGCGGCGATGATGAACGCCGCAGCACCCAGGGTGGGCGGGGACATGATGGCGCCGATGCCGGCGGCGGCCAGGATGGCACCGCCGTGTTCCTTCGGGTATCCGGCCTTGCGCAGCAGCGGCCAGGAAATACCGCCGAGCGTCACAGTGGTGGCCACCCCGGAACCGGACACCGTGCCCAGGAGGAAACCGGCCAGGGTTACGGTCCGGCCCGGACCTGACTTGGACTGGCCGAAGGCCGAGAAGGAGAGGTCAATGAAGAACTTGGTGGCTCCGGAGGAAGCGAGCACGGCGCCGTAAATGGTGAAAAGGATGATGTACGACGCCGCCACATCGGTGGGCACCCCAAAGAGTCCCTGTGTTCCCATAACGTTGTGGCCCACCAGGCGGATCCAGCTGAAGTCAGAGGTGTTGAAGGGCGGAGGCACCAGCGTGCCGAAGGACGCGTAGGCGAAGAAGACCAGGACCACCACTGGAACCAGGATGCCGACCGTGCGGCGGGAAGCCTCCAGGGTGACCAGGATGGCGATGATTCCCATGGCCAGGTCCAGGTACGTGGGAGTGATGGCCCGGCGGAAGAACGCGTCCCAGTCCGAGGCGATGTAGACGAAGGGAACCAGGGCTATGGCGGCCAGGAGCCAGTCCGCCACGTGCGGGTTGTCGGAGCGTCCCAGCTCCTTCGCCTTTTCCGAACGGCCCCAGCCGCGGTACACGAGGAAGGTCAGGGCCAGGCCCAGCCCCAGGAACATCGGCAGGTAGAACTGGGTGGGCATGGGCCGGAACACCCAGTACAGCGCAAACAGGGACAGCCCGACGCCGAGCGCCTTGATGACGGTGGCGGGGACGCCGCTGAGCTGGCGGGCCGGTTTTTCCGCTTCGAATTCGGCAATCAGCGCCTCTTCGTCAACCACGCTTCCGCGTTCAAGCGGATTCACGACCTCGTCGCCGCCGTCCTGTCCGAGCTGCTCGGACCGGAAAAGCGGGTCATCCGTGGTGCGCCGGGCGGTTCCAGCCCGGGCGGCTACGGCGCCGTTGCCGCGTTCTCGCTTGTTCATTGGTTCTCCTTGAGTTCTAGCGTCACGAAGGGATCGCCGTCGTCGACCAGCGTCCACAGTTCCAGCGGAGGGGCGCCGTCAGCGTGGACCGTTCGCCGGCCGAGGTCCGTCGCGGCGACGGAGAGCCGGGTGAAGGCGGCGGGGTGCGAAGGGTCAGGCGCCGCAATCCAGCTTCTCCGGTCCCCGGATGGTGCAGGGGCGGGGGCGCCGGGGACGGCGTAATACTCCTCCAGTACGGCCAGTTGGTCGGCGGCCAGCTGCACCAGCAGATAGCTGCCTCCCGGCTGGATCTCGTAGCGTTCCTCGGCCACGGTTCCGTAGATGGAGTTGCGGTAGCTGACGGCAAATGAGCCGTCGGCGACAGGCAGCGCGGCCAGCTCGCCGTCGTCGTTACTGATGCTCAGGGTCCATCCCGCAGGGTGGTCCTCCTGATCCGCAGCCGCCGCGATTCCCGTGGCGGCTGCGGCTCCGAGCAGGCCCAGCATGACGACGACGGCGGCCAGCCGGCGCATGGTGCCTAGCTTCCCGCCTGGTCGAAGTAGGTCTTCGCGCCGGGGCAGGTGTCAACGTAGGAGACATCTCCGGCCGTGGAGGCGTCCATTTCCTTGGCCGAGGGGTGGACCTGCTCAAGCTTGTCGACGTTGTCGAAGAGCGCCGCCGCGATGTCCTGCTGCAGCTGTTCGTCCATCTTGGGGCTGGCAATCAGCAGGTTTGGCGATGCGATGGCTTGGACCGCTTCGGTCTGGCCTTCGTACGTGTTGGCCGGGATTTCCTCGGCCAGGTAGTACTCGCCATAGGCGCCCGCCATGGTTTCGGCGTACTGGCCAATGGGCAGCAGGACCATGTCGCCGTCGCTGGCCAGATCGATCAGCGCGCCGGTGGGCAGCCCGCCGGACCAGAATCCGGCGTCGATGGTTCCGTCGCGCAGGGCCGCCACGGTTTCCGCGACGCCCAGCTGGCGGCGTTCCACACTGTCCGGGTCGACGCCGGCGGCTTCGAGGATGCGCAGGGCGCCCACTTCGGTGGCGGAGCCCGGGGCCCCCACCGAGACAACCTTGCCGACCAGCTGCTCAGCAGTGGTGATGCCGGTCCCGTCAACGGTGACGGCCTGGAGGTAGTTGTTGTAGATGTTTCCCAGTGAGCAGATTTCCTGCGGCTTGCCCTCGAATTCGCCCACACCTTCCACGGCGTCGGACACGACGTCGCCCACCGAGAAGGCGATTTGGGCCGACCCGTTGGCGATGAGCAGGACGTTGTCCACCGACGCGTTGGTCTCCTGGACCGTGGCGTCATAACCGTCGATGTTCTCGCGGATCATCGTGGCGAAACCGCCGCCGAGCGGGTAGTAGACGCCTCCGGTTCCACCGGTGGCGATGGACAGGGTGCCGCCGCTGCCATCGGCGCCCGCACCCGAGTCTCCGGAGGTGTCAGGGCTGCCACAGGCGGAAAGGAGGAGCGCTGGTGCCAAAAGGAATGCGGCGCCTGCGCGCAGCCAGTTCCGGTTGATGGAACTCATGGATTTCTCCTTGGGTAGGTTCACAGGGTGCGGGTTTGGGTGGTGCGGAGTGAGGTGTAACTCGAGCGGGATGTGGTGCTCTGGAGCGGGCTGTGATGCTGGAGCGGGCTGTGGTGCTGATGCGGGCCTTGCGGAGCGGTGGAGCCGATCCGCCCCGCGGCGGTTCTGGCGGCTCCGGGAACCGGCCGCTGCCGGTTGGGGCGGTGTCGTGTATGACCCAACGCCGGTGAGCCGGGCGCGTCAAGCGTGCTGCGGTACGGTGCAGCGGTGCTGCCGTACGAGTCACGCGTGCCGCGGCCCCGGGGGCCGAGCAGGAGCGGTAACCAGCAACGCTGCTGGGTTTCCGGGATCATTTGGAGACTGTATCCAATTCGCAGGCCAAATGTAACCCATGTCACATTGAGCGTTTTTGGCAGGAAGGTTTCCGCCTGGGAACCGGTTTAGCCGGCAGCTCCGGCCCGGGGCCCGGCCCGGGGCGAAAAGGTTTAGCGGGAGGGCTTAGCGGGAGAGCTCAGCGAAAGGGCCCAGCGGGAGGGTTCAGCGGGCCTCAAGAAAGGCACGCAGGGCCTCAACGGCGTGCTCGCGGTGCTCATCGAGGAGCCGGATCAGGCGGTCCGTGTCCCGCTGCTCGAAGGCGTCAATGATCAGCAGGTGTTCGCGTTCCACCCGCTCGCGGTTGCTCTCCACTCCGTAGTACACAAAGCGGTAGGCCTCCGTGGCGTCCCACAGCACCTGCACTATCCGGTCCAGGCGCGGCATGCCCGCAGCCTCCACCAGGACAAAGTGGAAGCGGCGGTTTGCTTCGGTCATCCGCAGCAGGTCCCCCGCGGCGCTGGCGGTTTCCACCTCGGCGGCGGCGGCGTGGAGCGCCTGCAGGACACCGGGGTCAGGACTGGTCGTCAGCGCGGCCCGGGCGGCTTCGGTTTCCAACAGCTGCCGCAGCCGGTACACCTCCAGCAGGTCGTCCAGGGAAAGGGTGGCAACCTTGTGGCCGCGGTGGGGCTCGTAGATAACCTGGCCTTCGCTTTCCAGCACCTTGAAAGCCTCGCGCAGCGGAACCCGGCTCACCCCGAACCGTTTGGCCAGGGCATCCTGGCGCAGCGGCTGGCCGGGCACAAACTCGCCCGCGCTGATGGCCCGGCGAAGCTGGGTCAGGACAAAGGCCTGAGCCGTCGGAGGGCGCACCTGCCCGTTTTCCGTACCGTCGGTCACGGGCACTCCCGCGCTGGATATGCGCTCACACCGCAAATCCTAGCCCGTAGCGCGGGCCCCTCCCGACCCGCCGGTTGCCGCCGACGGTTTCCGGCCCCTGTGTCATGCGCCACTCAAGGGAGTCGCTAGACTACCCGAATGCCCCACGACGATCAGCCCCGCGACGGCGAAGACCAGCCCACCCCCGCCGCCAAGGCCACCGACGATTTTGCTGTACGCAGCCACACGCTGCCCTCGGGACTGCGATACACCACCACCACCGGACGCATGGTGCTGCGCACCGAGGAAACCAAGGATGGCAAGGCTGACGGATTTCGGCCCAAGGCCGAGATTTTCCTTGTCGCCTACACGGCGGATCCGCAGCCGTCAGGTGCGGCACCGGAACCGGAGGGCGATGGCTCCGCCTCGCCGGACCCGGTCAACCGCCGACCGGTGGTCTTTGCCTTCAACGGCGGACCGGGCTCATCCTCGGTGTGGCTTCACATGGGACTGCTGGGCCCGCGCATGGTGGACTCCGGAGACGTCGGGGCCCTGACTCCTCCCCCGTTCGGGTTGACCGACAACCCCGAAACGCTGCTGCAGCACGCGGACCTGGTGATGATCGATCCCGTGAACACCGGATTCTCGCGCGTGGTTGACGGCACCGAGTCCGGTGAGTTCCACGGCTTCGAAGCGGACCGGGACCTCGTGGCCGAGGTGATCCGGCTGTGGACCACCCGCAATAACCGCTGGCTGAGCCCCAAGTACCTGGTGGGGGAATCTTACGGAACGCTCCGCGCCGTCGCGGTCGCCGGGCGCCTGTTTGATGCCTACGGCATGGCCGTCAACGGCCTTGGCCTGATCTCGACCGTCCTGAACATGGCAACGCTGAATTTCGCGCCCGGCCGCGACACGCCTTATGCGCTTCACCTGCCCACCTATGCGGCCATTGCGCATTTCCACGGCAGGCACCCAGACCGTGAACTGGCCGACGTGGTGCACGAAGCCGAGGAGTATGCGGGCCGGGAGTTTGGCTACGCCCTCACCCAGGGAGCCCGGCTGGACGCGGAGGAGTTCGACGGCGTCGTCGACCGGCTGGCCGCCATCACCACCCTGGACCCCGGCTTTATCCGGCGCACCAATCTGCGCTGGGACTACGCCCAGTTCTCCGCCGAGCTGCTGCGGGAGCAAAATCTGGTGGTCGGACGCATCGACGGCCGCTTCACGGCCCCGCCGGCGGACCAGCAGGATTCAACGAACTGGGATGACCCCAGCCTGCGCGCCATCAACGGACCCTATTCGGCGGCCGTGAACCACTATGTGCGGGCCGAACTGGGTTACGAGAATGACCTGCCGTACGAGATCCTCACCGGCCGGGTGCAGCCGTGGAGCTACAAGAGTTTTGAGGGCGTGCCGGTGGACGTGACCGGAACGCTGGAACGGCTCATGGCCCACAACCCATCCCTGCGGATTCACGTGGACTACGGATACCACGACGGCGCGACGCCCCATTTTGCCGCCGAGTACGTCTGGGCGCACATGCGGCTGGATGACGGCGCGCGGGCGCGGTTCTCGCACCACTATCACGAGGCCGGCCACATGATGTACCTGAAACCGCAGTGCCGGCTGGACCAGCTGGCCGCGCTGAGCGGGTTTGTCACCGCCGGCTGAGCGGCGCTACCGGGACGCGAAGTGCCACCAGATTCCGCCGACAAACACCGTGCCGGCGGCGAAGGCGAGTGCCAGCTCCACCAGGATGCCCACGCCCATGGCCTTCAGCGCCGCATAGCTGGCTGACCATGCTTCGGGGAGGCTGCGGCGGCGAAAATACTCGCTCAACAGCAGCCCTGCGGCGAACCCGACAATCAGGCCGACCACGGGAATCAGGAACATCCCGACAATTCCCACCGCCACCCCGGCCAGTATCGAGGTGTTGGGGACTTCGCGCTGCTTCAGCCGCCGCCCGGTCAGGACCGCGCTGGACAGCAGCCCGGCCAACGCCAGGAGGGCGCCCACACCAAAGGCCCACCATGCAGCGGTGCTCTGCAATCCCAGGGCCCACCCCAGAAGGGCGGCGATGATGAGGATGCTGCCCGGCAGGACCGGAATGACGATGCCCGTCATGCCCACGGCTATGGCCAGTGCTGCGATGACGGTGATGATGATGTCGGGGTCCATGCCCCCAGTCTTCCACCCGGGCCATGGACTGCTGTGACGGTACGGCTGCCGCACTGCGGCGCGGCGGTGCCGGTGGCACGGCTGTCGCCAATCCGCAGGCTCCGATACTAAGGTTGCTTACAGAGCGGCGACCCCCGTCTGCACCCAACGGCATCAGGAGATACAGATGAGCACCGACCCAGGCAACAATGGCCGGCCCGGAGCACCAAACGGCTCCACTGACAACGCCGGAAACCCCGTGGGGCCGGACGGCGGGCGGCTGCGTGACCGCTCCGGCAGGACACCCCCGGCCGACGAAACACAGGTCATCCCCACCGGCACCGGACCTGCCGATGCTGCGCCGGCGGCCGGGGCAACCGCCGCAGGAGCAGCTCCCGGCGACCGGCAGTCCGACCAGCAGCAGCCCGGCGATCAGCAGTCCCGCCGGCAGCAGCCCGGCGATCAGCACCACGACGACGGCGCCACCCGCACGCTTCCACTCAGCGCCACCAAGGATCCGGGTCCGGACTACGACACCACCGATTCCAGCTCCGACAGCTCCGGCTACGGGACGGATCGGCCGGCAGGCGCCGGCGCTGCCGCCAACAGCCCTACGGCACTGCCCGGCAAGGCCAACCGCGAGGCCCTGCTGGCGATGGAAAAGGAGCGGTTCGGCGGCATGAAGTTCGGCGCCGCCTTTTTCGGCTGGCTGACCGCCACCGGCATGGTGGTCCTCCTCTCGGCGCTGGCCGCCGTCATTGGTGCCGCCGTCGGCTTCTCCACCGACAATGACCTGGGCCAGTCCCTCGACCAGGCGATGGCCAACCAGAGCGCGGGCATCATTGGCACCGTCATCCTGCTGCTCGTCCTCCTCCTCGCCTACTACGCCGGCGGGTATGTGGCCGGCCGGATGGCCCGCTTCAACGGCTTGAAGCAGGGCCTGGCGGTCTGGCTGTGGGCACTGATCGCCGGAGTGGTTGTGGTGGTCCTGGGCCTGATCTTCGGTGACGACATCCGCAGCATCACCCAGCTGAACACCGTGGCGCCGCTGCCGGAGGACCTGGACGGAGCCACCGCCGTCACCTGGCTCGCCATTGCGGCAACGCTGGCGGCAACGCTGATCGGCGCACTGCTCGGCGGCCTGGCCGGCATGCGGTACCACCGCCGGATCGACCGCGCGGATTACAGCGAAAACGACGTCCGCGCCTAGCGCATCCGCACCACAGGCCACCCACCCCGCAGCACACAGCACGCGCAAAACAAACCGGCCCGCACACTTGCGACAAGTGTGCGGGCCGGCTTGTTAGTGGGACTTACCCTTACGGCGAGGGCGTGCCGCCGTTGACGTTCAGCGTTTCGCCAATGACGTAGCTGGATTCGGGCGATGCCAAGAAGACGTAAGCCGGGGCCAGCTCGGTCGGCTGTCCGGCGCGGCCCAGCGGGGTGTCCTTGCCGAACTCGGGCAGCATCTCCTTGGGCTGGCCGTCGGATACCTGCAGCGGCGTCCAGAACGGCCCCGGAGCCACCGCGTTGACGCGGATGCCCTTGGGTGCCAGCTGCTGGGCCAGGCCCTTGGTGAAGTTATTGATGGCGGCCTTGGTGCTGGCGTAGTCCAGCAGGAAGGGCGACGGATTGTATGCCTGGATCGAGGTGGTGTTGATGATGCTCGATCCGGCCGGCAGGTGCGGCAGCGCAGCCTTGGTGATGCGGAAGAACGCGTAGATGTTGGTCTTAAACGTGTCATCCAGCTGCTCGTCGGAGAGATCCTCGAGGTTTTCCACGGCAACCTGCTTGCCCGCGTTGTTCACCAGGATGTCCAGGCCGCCCAGGGCCTCGACGGCGTCGGACACCAACTGGGCGCAGTACGCTGCGTCGCGGACATCTCCGGGAAGCGCCACGGCCTTGCGGCCCGCGGCTTCAACCAGGCGGACGATTTCCTGCGCGTCCTCCTCTTCCTCGGGCAGGTAGGCCAGGGCGACGTCGGCGCCCTCCCGGGCGTAGGCGATGGCCACTGCCGCGCCAATGCCTGAGTCGGCCCCGGTAATGAGTGCCTTGCGGCCTTCCAGCCGGCCGGTGCCGCGGTAGGATTCTTCGCCGCGGTCCGTCTTCGGCTCCAGGTCCGCGTCCAGGCCGGGCTCAGGCTGGTCCTGCTTCGGCGGCGTAATCGTCGGGAAGCGGTCTACCGGGTTCTGGAAGGTGTACTGGTCATTTGTACTGCCGTTGGTCATGGAGTTTCCCACTTTCGGTAGGTCATTCTGCATGCGGTACGCCCATCCCGGGCGGGCGGATTCCCGCCGGAAGCAACAAGCGTAAGTATGCTTACTATCCTAGACCGGCAGGGCTTGCCGCCTCAAGTTCCGTGTCGGGGAAGGCTAGAACAGGATGCTGAGGAACCCCACGCTGACGCTGGCAACCAGCGCGATAATCAGGAGCCAGACAATGACGGTTCGGTACTTATTCATGGTTCGCATAGTTCATCGAGTCTACCCAGCCGGCATCCCCGGACTGGGGCAAAGACAGGGAAACGGGCCGGCAGCGGGTGCGGAAATGCCTCCGGCAGCGCCGCGACCGGCACCGCCCCTCCCCCACGGAGCGCATAACGGGCAGGATAGGGAGGTAATCCCGAGAGAACGGATCAGCGATGAGCACAGCCGGCGAGGACCGCAAGCGAATAGTCGTGGGCGTGGACGGGTCCCGGCTCTCCATCGAAGCCCTGTGGAAAGCCCAGCGGCTGGCAGCGGTTCTCGACTGCCAGCTGCAGGTGGTCACGGTGTGGGAGCAGTCCATTTCACTCACCGCCCCCGTTCCCACCGAGGTTTGGTCACCCCACGTTGAGGCCGAGCACATCTTGGCCGAGGTGCTGGAGCAGGCGTTCGGTGACGAGATCCCGCCGGACCTGACGCAGAGTCCCCTGGTGGGCCGGGCGGTGGAGCTGCTCATCGAGGCCAGCCGGGGAGCGGAAATGCTCGTGGTGGGAAACCGGGGGCGGGGCGGCTTTGCCGGACTGTTGCTGGGCTCCGTCAGCTCAGTCTTGGCGGCACACGCCCGCTGCCCCGTGCTCATCGTTCACCGCGGTGAATCCGAAGAACCTTCCTAGGCCGGAAGTACCGTCCCAGGTCAGTTGTCGGCGGATGCCCGCCGCAGGATGACCACCGCGCCGGCGGCGGCAACAAGCATGAGCACAACACCGATGAATGACGTGGTGACAACGCCGGAATCGAAGGCCGCCCGGGCGGATTCCAGCAGCTGCGCGGCCGCATCAGCGGGCAGCCGCTGGGCTGCCTCGACGGCCCCGCCCAGGGTTTCGGATGCCGCAGCGGCATCGGCCGGTGCGAGTCCGGCGGGCAGCACGACACCGTTTCGGTAGTCGGCAGTCAGGATGCTGCCCAGCACCGCGGTGCCCAGGACGGAACCCACTTCATAGGCCGTCTCCGAGATTGCCGACGCGGCCCCTGCCTTGGCGGGGGGAACGGACGAAAGGATGAGGTCATTGGAGATGGTTTCCGCAGCACCGACCCCCACGCCGAGCACCATGAACGCTGCCATCAGCTCACCGACGCCACCGCCTCCGGTCGTCAGGATAACCGTGTAGCCAACGGCGTTCAGGAGCAGGCCGCCGGCAATGATGTAGCCGGGCCGGACGTAACGGACCACGCGCACCACTGCCAGTCCGGCAATGATGGTCAGCAGCAGCCCCGGCAGCATGATCAGGCCGGCCTCCTGCGGAGACTTCTCCAGCACCAGCTGCAGATGCTGGGACAGGAAGAAGATGAACCCGACCAGGGAGAAGACACTGAGCAGGTTGGCGCCGATGGAGCCGCTGAAGGTGGGGTTGCGGAACAGCCGGACGTCCAGCATGGGATGCAGGCGCCGGAGCTGGCGGCGGACAAAGAGGATGCCGAACACGAGTCCGACGGCGATGGGCACCAGCGACTCGGAGCCAACCCCCGACGTCGAAATTGCCTTGATGCCGTAAACCACCGGGAACATGGCGCCCATGACCAGCAGAATGCTCCACAGGTCCACGGGCCCCGGGTTGGGGTCACGTGATTCAGGCAGCAGCATTGGCCCGAAGACCAGCAGCGGAATCAGCACCGGAACGGAGAGCAGGAACACCGAGCCCCACCAGAAGTGCTCCAGCAGCAGCCCGCCGACAATGGGCCCCAAAGCAGCACCGCCGGAGAAGCCGGCGGCCCAAACGGCAATGGCGATCCTCCGCTGGGACGGAACGGTGAAGATGTTGCGGATCAGGGACAGCGTGGCCGGCATCAGCATGGCGCCGAACAGGCCGAGCAGCGCACGGGCGCCGATCAGTGCTTCAGCCGAGGGTACAAACGCCGCTGCCGCAGACACCAGTCCAAAACCGGCGCTGCCGATCAGCAGCAGCCGCCGCCGGCCGATGCGGTCACCCAGGGCACCCATCGGAACCAGCAGTCCGGCGAGCACCAGGGCGTAGATATCCACGATCCACAGCAGTTCGGTGCCGGTCGGTGCCAGCGCCCGGGACAGGGACGGGATGGCAAAGCTCAGGACGGTGTTGTCAACGGAAATCAGCAGCACCGGCAGCATGAGCACAGCCAAGCCCAGCCATTCACGCCGGCCGGCTCGTTGGATGTGGGGTGCTTCCTGTACCGCGGGCACAACTCTCTCCTTGATTCGTCGTCGGGATGTGTCAGCAGGCGCGGAACCAATCCGCCGATCTACTGTACCGTCTAGACTGTACAGCACTCAATGGCGTAGCGTAAACGTATGCCTGAGCACACTTCCACCCGGGACCGCATCCTCTTTGCGTACGAAGAGCTGCTGATCAATGAAGGTCCCCGCGGCGCCACCATGGACGCCGTTATCGCGCTTGCCGGCGTGTCCAAAGGCGGGCTGCTCTATCACTTCAAGAACAAGGAAGCCCTCGCCGCCGCCCTCATCACCAGGCTTGGGGAACTGGCGGAAATCGACATAAAAGCCATGAGTGCCGATCCGGAGGGCCCGGCCCGGTATTTGGTCCGTGAATCCGTCTATGTGGGCAGCGCACTGGACCGGGCACTGATCGGCGTCGTCCGCCTGGCCCAGGCCTCGGACCCTGACGCCTCAGCGATGCTCGAACGGATCCACCACAACTGGATGCAGCTGATCCTTGACGAGGTGGGCAATCCGGCCATTGCGCGCGCCATCCTGCTCCTGGGCGACGGCCTGTATTACAACCAGGGGCTCGCCGGAGGCTGGCCGCGGGAAAAGAGCACCTCAACCTCGGAATCCGTGGCCGAGCTGCTGGAAGTCGTGGAAGTCCTCAAGGCCCACGCGGCATCCCTCCAACGCTCGAGCTAAAGCCTGTGCCACAGTAGGGCCATGGACATCAGCACAGCAAACCTTTACGACCAGCACGGCGAGAACCTCGCGTCCGTGTCCCTGCAGTTTCAGGACCTCGGCGGCCATACGGCCTTCACCGGACCCATCCGCACCATCCGCTGCCGAGAAGACAACGGGCTGGTCAAGTCCACCCTGAACTCCCCGGGCGACGGCGCGGTGCTCGTGGTGGACGGCGGCGGATCGCTGAACACGGCCCTGATGGGAGACATGATTGCCGGGGCAGCGGTGGACAACGGGTGGGCCGGCGTCGTCATCAATGGAGCCATCCGCGACCGTGCCGCCATAGCCGGGTTGCCGCTGGGAGTAAAGGCCCTGGGTTCCAATCCCCGCAAAAGCGCGAAGGACTCCGCCGGAGAAGTGGACGTCACCGTGGAGTTTGGCGGTGCCACCTTCCGGCCGGGAGCCGTTCTTTACGCCGACAGTGACGGGATCCTGGTCGAGCGCTAAGCGCCCGCTGCCGGTTCACAGCAAGTAAGGAGCACTTCCATGGCAAATGTCCTGCTGTTCCACCACGTCCTGGGGCTTACCCCCGGCGTGGACGCCTTTGCCGACGTGCTGCGGGAAGCCGGGCACACCGTCACCGTCCCCGACCTCTTTGACGGGCGGACCTTTCTGGAACTCAACGACGGCATGGCGTACGCCGAAGAGATCGGTTTCCAGGAGCTGGAGGACGCCGGGATAAGGATTGCCGGGCGCTTTCCGCCGGACATGGTCTACATGGGATTTTCCCTCGGCGTCCTGCCGGCGCAGCTGCTGGCGCAGACCCGGCCCGGGGCCCGCGGCGCTGTCCTGATCAGCTCCTGTGTCCCGCTCGGCGTCTTTGGGGATTCCTGGCCCGCGGGCGTTCCCGTGCAGGTTCACGGCATGGATGCCGACCCGATTTTCGTGGATGAGGGAGACCTCGGCGCAGCGGAAAACCTGGTGGCCGCCACCCCGGAAGCGGAGCTGTTCCTCTACCCGGGCAGCTCCCACCTGTTCGCCGACATCAGCTTGGATGATTACGACGAAACAGCAGCACCCGTGCTCACGGCACGGGTGCTGGATTTGCTGGCCCGGACGGATGCTTAGCCCCGGCGGGCCGGGCGGCCCGAAACCCGGCAGCCGCCCGGCACCCTGGTGCCGTTAGGCGTTCCAGAGGCCGTAGGAGTCGGCCAGCGAGGAGATTTTCTGCGCGCGCGCCAGGCGCGGCAGGTAAGAACCGTCGCCCACCACTGCGCCGGCGGCGTGCGCTTCGAGCAGTTCATGGGCCCACTGGACTTCCGACTCACTCGGTGACAGGCCGTGGTTGATGGTGTCGGCGGCGTCGGGCATCAGGCACAGCTTGCCGGTCATGCCCATGGACTGGGTGACCTTGCAGGCTTCGAGCAGCTTCTCACCCAGGGCTCCAACGGTGGGGCCGTCAATCGGGCCGGGCAGCTGGCCGACGCGGGATGCCACCACCAGCTTGGAACGGGCGTAGGCCAGCGCCATCGGATCGTCGGAGGCGCCGGTGTCGCGGCGGAAGTCGCCGACGCCGAAGGCGAGGCGGAAGGTGCCGGGAGCGGAGGCAATCGCCGTCGCATTCTCGATGCCCAGGGCTGACTCCACCAGGGCGAGGACCGGGGTGCCGGCCTGCAGCCGCATGGCGGTGTGGGTCACCTGTTCCGGCTTTTCGGTCATCGCCAGCATGACGCCGCGCAGGCCCGGAGCCTTGGACAGTGCGGCAAGGTCATCAGCCCAGTAGTCGGTTTCGATGCCGTTGACGCGCACCCAGGCGGTCATGCCGGTGGAGAGGGCTTCAACAACGCGTTCGCGGGCCTCAGCCTTGCCGGCCGCAGGAACGGCATCTTCCATGTCGAACACCACCGAGTCCGCTTCGGACGCCAGCGCGGGAGCAAAATTCGCTTCGCTTGCCGCCGATGCAAGCAGCCAGGAACGGGACAGTTTTGCGGGCAGCGACGCGGCGCGGCTGTTTCGAAAAGGGGCCATGGATAAGACACTACTTTCACGGTGGCGGTTCCTAAAATGGGACGCCCGGATTGTGTCGACCGTCACTTGCGCGGTCCAGTGTGATGTGCGGCTGAGGCCTCGCCCGGGAAACGCGGGGCTCAGTTGCTGGGGGCGGCGTCCTTAATGTCCTGCTCGACAATGCCGAGCATTTCCAGTTTGCCGCTCCTGCGGTCCGCCAGATACTCCTTCATCTCCCGCTTGATGACCGGAAGCAGCAGGTACACACCGAGCAGGTTCACGAAAGCGCAGACAAAGAGCGCGGCATCAGCAAAGCTGATGACCTGGCTGAAGGAGAGCACGCAGCCGGCCACGGTGAAGGTCAGGAAGATGACCTTGTAGGTGACCTCCCGGCGCCGGCCGCGGCCGAAGAGGTATTCCCAGGACTTCAGCCCGTAATAGGACCACGTAATGAGGGTGGAGTAGGCGAAGAGCGCGACGGCGACGGAAAGGACAATCGGGAACCACGGCAGGACGGTCGCGAAGGCGTCCGAAGTGAGGATGACCCCGTCGGGTGCACCTCCCCCGGCCTGCACCTGGTCCATGCCGGCCTGAAGACTGGGCGTGGACGCCATGATGATGGCCAGCGCGGTCATGGTGCAGATGAGGACGGTGTCCACCAGCGGTTCGAAGAGCGCCACGAAGCCTTCGCTGACCGGCCGGCGGGTCTTGACCGCCGAGTGGGCAATGGCTGCGGATCCAACACCGGCCTCATTGGAGAAGGACGCCCGCTGGAAGCCGACAATCATGACGCCGAGGATGCCGCCGGCAAAGCCCTCCGGGCGGAAGGCGCCCTCCACAATGGCTCCGAATGCCGCCGGGACGTTCTGGAAGTTAACGATGATGACAAACAGGCAGGCCAGGATGTAGACGCCACCCATGGCCGGCACCAGCTTGGAGGTGGTGGCGCCGATGGATTTGATCCCGCCAAGAATCACCACGGCCACCAGCGCAGCCAGGACCAGCCCGAAAATCAGGGCAGCACCGGCGCTGCCGAGGAGTCCGTCGTCGCCTCCGGTGACGTTCTGGATCTGCGCGAAAGTCTGGTTGGCCTGGAACATGTTGCCGCCGGCAATGCCGAAGATCAGGATGGCGACCGCAAAGGTTCCGGTGAGGATCCTGGCCGGCCACGGGCCCAGGCGTCTGAAGGCCACCGGCAGGTACTTGAAGGGGCCGCCGCTGATGGAGCCGTCTTCATGGACCTGGCGGTACTTCACGCCGAGCGTGCACTCCGCGAACTTTGAAGCCATGCCCAGCAGCCCGGCAAGAATCATCCAGAAGGTTGCCCCCGGCCCGCCCAGCGCCATGGCCGCACCGACACCGGCAATATTGCCCAGCCCAACAGTGCCGGACAGGGCCGAGGTCAGGGCCTGGAAGTGCGGCACCTCCCCCGGATCATCCTTTGAGGAGAACTTTCCGCGCACCACCTGTGCGGCCACTCTCAGGCCGCGGAACTGAATGAAGCCGAAGTAGAAGGTGAAGACGACGCCGGCCACGATGAGCCACGCGACGACGATGGGAAAACTGAGATCACCGATGGTGACTGGGAAAAACACGATGGTGTTGAAGGCTGCGGAAATGGGCTCAAACAGGGAGTTGACCGCTGAATCCACTGATCCGAGCCACCCAACCTCCTCGGATGCCGGTGCCATGGGAACTGCCCGTGCTGCGTCCATTAGTGAATCCTCGGTTAGTAGTAAGCCTGCTGCCGAATGAAGAAACCCAGCTTTGCTTAACCAAGGTTGTAATCCAAATCACATCGCGCTCATCTGATCGGCACCGCAGTGCTCACATGCTAGATTTGTCCGCACCTATCCGCCCCGTCCCCAGGTGTGATCATGAGCAAACTCAGCACTGCCACGTTGTCCAGCCTTCCTCCCCAGCTGTCCGTGCCGTCCTATGACCGCTCGGACCTCACCGTCGGAATTGTCCATTTTGGCGTGGGCGGCTTCCACCGCGCGCACCAGGCCATGTACGTGGACCGCCTCATGAATGCCGGCGGCGCGCGCGACTGGGCCATCTGCGGTGTGGGCGTGCTTCCTGCCGATGCGGCCATGAAGACGGTCATGGACAACCAGGACTGCCTGTACACACTGGTGGTGAAGAACCCGGACGGCACCCGGGAGGGCCGCGTGATTGGATCCATCGTCGAATACCTCCTGGCGCCGGAGGATCCGGAAGCCGTCATCGAAAAAATGGCGGCGCCGGGGACACGGATCGTATCCCTGACCATCACCGAGGGCGGATACAACTTCCACCACGTCACCGGGGAATTCGACGCCGGAAACCCGGCGGTCGCGGCTGATCTGGCGCCGGAAGCGGTGCCGTCCACGGTTTTCGGCCTGGTCACCGAGGCACTGGTGCGGCGCCGGGACCGCGGACTGCCGCCGTTCACGGTCATGTCCTGCGACAACATCCAGGGCAATGGAGACGTCGCGGCCAAGATGTTCACGGCCTTTGCGCGCCTCCGCGATCCGGACCTCGGTGACTGGGTGCAGGAAAACGTCTCCTTCCCCAACTCCATGGTGGACCGGATCACTCCCGTCACCACCGACGAAGACCGGGCCATGGTGGCGGAGGACTTCGGGGTGGAGGATGCGTGGCCGGTGGTGTGCGAGGACTTTGAGCAGTGGGTGCTGGAAGACCGGTTCCCCCTGGGGCGGCCCGCCTTTGAAGAGGTTGGTGTCCAGGTGGTGGACGACGTCGAGCCCTATGAGCTCATGAAGCTTCGCCTGCTTAATGCCAGCCACCAGGGGCTGTGCTATTTCGGCTACCTTGCCGGGTACCGGTACGCGCATGAGGTGTGCCAGGACCCGCTGTTTGCCCGGTTCCTGCTGGATTACATGGACAAGGAGGCCACGCCAACACTCAAGCCGCTGCCGGGCGTCGACCTCGCCGGCTACAAGCACAAGCTGATCGAGAGGTTCTCCAACGAATACGTCCGTGACACGCTCGCCCGGTTGTGTGCCGAGAGTTCGGACCGGATTCCCAAGTGGCTGCTGCCGGTGATCCGGGAGAACCTGGCCAACGGCGGTGACATCCACCGCTCAGCCGCCATCGTCGCGAGCTGGGCGCGGTATGCCGAGGGAACCGACGAGAAGGGCGAACCCATCACGGTGGTGGACCGGCTGCGCGACACACTCATGGCCGCCGCCGCCCGCAACCGGGAGGACCCGCTGGCGTTTGTGTCCAACCGGGAGCTTTTCGGCGACCTGGCTTCCAATGACCGCTTTGTCCGCGCCTACACGGAAACCCTGGAGACCCTGCACAACGACGGCGCCCGGGCCGCCGTTCAGTCCCTGGTGACGGACCTGGACGGCTAGGCCGGTGCGGCTTCACCCGACAGTGCGGCCGCCAGCTCCTCATCCACCAGCAGGGTGGTGACAAACCCGGCCGCCAGCACCGCCCGGACAGCATCGGCGCGGGCGGCACCCTGGGCCACGGCCACCACCTTGGGCGTGTGCTGCAGCTGTGACACGGTGACGGCCAGCACCCGCTCCTCGAGTTCGGAATCGACGGGCTGTCCTGCCCCATCCAGCAGCCGGCCGGAACATTCGGCAACGGCACCGGCCCGGGCGGCCTGCAGCCGGAGCCGGTTATCCACCCTGTTCCACACCGTGGACAGGCCAGGCATCCACGCACCCACGGCAACGACGGCGACATCCAGCCCGTCCGCCCGGGCCAGCGTGTCAGCGATTTCCGGCTGCCGGCGCAGGCTGCCGGCGGTGCCGGCATTCTCCACCACCAGGGGCGCCCACAGCGGCCAGGTCTTGACCCCGGGATGCCTGCCCAGGCTTTGGATCAGCTCCAGGGAGTTGCCGCTGCCGGGAACCGGAAGCCCCCCGGCCAGCTGGACAATGCTGCACGGCGGGAGGGCCGTCACGTGCCGGGCCGCGAGGTCCAGCGTCCGGGACCAGGAAATGCCCAGCGTGGCATTGCGGGAAGCCGCTGCCATCAGCTCCGAGGCTGCTTTCCGCGCCATCGCTTCACGGGTGGTCAGGTCGTCAGCACCGGTCGGAGTAATGCCGACGTGCTCAACACCGAGGAGGTCCGCCAGGCGCTCGGGGTCGAGGCCCGAAGCCGGGGCGGGAAAGCGGATGTCGATATGCACGATGCCCAGCGCCAGCGCCTCTTCGAGGTAGCGCGCCACTTGGAAGCGCGACATTCCGTAGTTGCGGGCAATCTCCACTTTGGAGTGGTGGGAGAGGTAATAATCCTGGCTCATCCTGGCCAGGAGTTCCTCGTGGGACCAGTCTGTGGCGGCGATGACCTGACCCTGACCCTTCTCGAAAATGACGTCTTCCGGTTGCTCATTGGAGTCTATCTGCTTACAGTGGCTCCACAAATGAGCGTAGAGAAGTTCTCACATGAGCAAGGGTGACTGCATGAGACCAGGACGCAGCGGAGCGGTCCGCATTTCCCGGGCCGGCCGAAAAGCAGCGGCAGCCTCTGCTGCGGCGCTTGCCCTCGTACTCACCGGGTGCGGCGGCGGCAGCGCGGCAGGCCCCGAAGAGATAGTGGTGGCCATCGTTTCCAATCCGCAGATGACGGACGCCATCTCGCTGGAAGAGAATTTCCGCGAACAGTACCCCGACGTCGACGCCCGCTTCGTATCCCTTCCGGAGAACGAGGCCCGCGCCAAGATCACGGCGTCGGTGGCCACGGGCGGCGGCGAGTTCGACGTCGTCATGATCTCCAACTACGAGACCCCCATGTGGGCCGAAAACGGCTGGATCACCAACCTGCAGGAGTACGCCGACACCACCGAAGGCTACGATCCGGACGATTTTGTTCCCAACATCCGCGAAGCCCTGAGCTACGAAGGGGATCTGTATTCCGTGCCGTTTTACGGCGAATCCTCCTTCCTGGCCTACCGCGAGGACATTTTCGAGGCGGAAGGCCTGGTGATGCCGGAGCGGCCCACCTGGGACGACGTGGCGGATTTTGCGGAGCGGCTCCATGACCCTGACAACGGGTTCTCCGGCATCTGCCTCCGGGGGTTGGCCGGCTGGGGCGAGGTGATGGCACCGCTGAGCACCATGATGAACACCTACGGCGGAGGCTGGTTCGACGAGGACTGGAACGCCACTCTGGATTCCCCCGAGGTGGAAGCCGCCGTGACCGATTACGTGGACCTGGTCCGCTCCTCCGGCCAGCCCGGTGCCGCCACCAGCGGATTCGGTGACTGCCTGACCCAGTACAGCCAGGGCACCGCAGCCATGTGGTACGACGCAACGTCCATGGTCTCGTCGGTGGAGGACCCGGATTCATCCCTGGTGGTCGGAAAAACGGGCTACGCCCAGGCGCCGGTCGAGGAAACGGAATCCTCCGGCTGGCTGTACAGCTGGTCGCTGGCGATTCCCGAGACGAGCCAAAAGAAGGACGCCGCCTGGGACTTCATCTCGTGGATGACCAACAAGGACTACATCAAGCTCGTGGGCGAGGAAATCAGCTGGGAACGGGTCCCGCCGGGCAGCCGGCTCTCGACCTATGAGATCCCCGAATATGCCGAGGTGGCAGAGAACTACGCCGAACCCACGCTCTCTGCCATGGCCGGCGCATCGCAGGAAACCAGCATGGTGGGCGGAGTCCCGTATCCCGGCCTGCAGTTTGTGGGGATCCCCGAATTCCAGGACCTCGGCACCAGGGTGGCACAGCAGATTTCCGCCGCCATTGCGGGACAGAAGACAGTGGCCGAAGCGCTGGAGCAGTCCCAGCGCTATGCCGAAACCGTCGCGGACAGCTACCAGTCAGGAGAAAACCAATGACCAGCCTGGTAGACAAGCATCACCAGAAAGTCCGGCGCGACGCGGAACAGCGGCAGTCCCGGGGCATTTCCCGGGCCGAGGGCTGGCGGCGGCGCGGACCGCTGCTGCCGGCCCTGATCTTCACGCTGATAGTGACCCAGGTGCCGTTCCTGTTCACCATCTGGTATTCCCTGCAGAACTGGAACCTGCTCAACCCCGACGGGGACCGGTTTGTGGGGCTGTCCAATTACGTGGAGATCTTCGCTGATTCCACCTTCCGGCAGGCTGCGCTGAACAGCGTGATCTTCACCTTGGGCTGCGTCTTTTTCGCGATGCTCCTCGGAATTGTCTTTGCCCTGCTCCTGGACCGCTCCTTTGCCGGCCGCGGCGTGGTCCGGACGCTGCTCATCACACCGTTCCTCATCATGCCGGTGGCCGGTTCCCTGCTGTGGTCCGTGTCCATCCTCAATCCCAGCTACGGCCTGCTGAACTGGCTGATTGGGCTGGTGGGGATCTCGCCGGTGGACTGGACCTCCACCCACCCGATCGCCTCGATCCTGATGTCCCTGGTGTGGCAGTGGACCCCGTTCATGATGCTGCTGGTCCTGGCCGGACTGCAGGCCCAGCCCAAGGATGTGCTGGAAGCGGCGCAGGTGGACGGTGCCGGATGGTGGCGGACCTTCATCTCCGTCACCCTCCCGCAGCTGCGCCGCTACATCGAGCTGGGGATCCTGCTCGGCGCCATCTACGTGGTGAACACCTTTGACCAGATCTACCTCATGACGGCGGGCGGACCCGGGACGGCCAGTGCAAACCTGCCGTTCTACATCTACCAGCGGGCCTTCCTCGGCTTCGACATCGGCCAGGCCGCCGCCATGGGTGTTGTGGTGGTCATTGCCACGATCATCGTGGCCACCTTCGCCCTCCGCCTGATCTTCCGCAGCTTCGACGTAAAGGACTAGCCGTGGCCACACAGACAGAATCGGCTTCCCCCGAAAGCACACCACCGGTCAGCAGGACGCCGTCGCCGGCACGCCGCGGACGGCCCCGGACGGGCGGGTCGCTGCTGACGGCGCTGACCTGGATCATCGCCATCGGGTTCTTCTCCCCGGTGCTGTGGATGGTGCTTACTTCCTTCAAGCAGGAGTCCGCGGCGGCATCCAACCCGCCAACGTTCTTTTTCACCCCAACGCTGGACCAGTACCGGGCCGTGCTCGACGCCGGGGCGGGGACCTACTTCGTCAACTCCATGATCGCCACGGGCGTCTCCACGATCCTGGTGGTCATCATGGCGGTGCCGGCCTCCTACGCCCTGAGTATCCGGCCGGTCAAAAAGACGCAGGACGTTCTGTTCTTCTTCATTTCCACCCGCATGCTCCCCGTCGTCGCGGTCATCATGCCGATCTACGTCATTGCCGGCCAGCTGAAAGTGCTGGACAACATCTGGACCCTGGTGGTCCTCTACACCTCCATGAACCTGCCCATCGCGGTGTGGATGATGCGCTCCTTCTTCCAGGAGGTTCCGGGCGAGGTGCTGGAGGCGGCCCAGATGGACGGTGCGGGGCTGCTGAAAACCCTGTGGCGGGTACTGATGCCGATGGTCGCCCCGGGATTGGCCGCCACCGCCCTGATCTGCGTCATCTTCGCTTGGAACGAATTCTTCTTCGCCCTGAACCTCACAGCCGCCCGGTCCGCCACGGTGCCGGTGTTCCTGGTGTCGCAGATGACCAGCGAGGGCCTGTACCTGGCACAGCTGTCGGCGGCCTCGGTCCTCGCATCCCTGCCGGTGGTGCTGGCCGGATGGGTGGCCCAGAAACAGCTGGTGCGCGGCCTGTCGATGGGCGCCGTGAAGTAAGGCGCCCTTCCGGCCGGCGAAAGGATCCCCGCAGGCCTAGCTTTCCCGGGCCTTGCGGGTTTCCTTCTCGTTGGCCTTTTGGATGGCCTTCACCAGTTCATCCTTATTCATGCTGGAGCGTCCGGAGATGTCCAGCTTTGAGGCCACTTCATACAGGTGTTCCTTGGAGGAATTGGCGTCCACGCCGCCAGCCGTTTTCCCGCCGGAGTTCCGACCGCCCGCGGCCTTGGCGTCCGAGGGGCCCGATTCTTCCTTGGGCTCCCAGTGATCGCCCACTTTTTCATGCGTGTGCTTCAGGGAGGAGTAGGCCGTCCGTGCCGCGCGCTCCCCCTCGCCGTACTCCTCCACCGCAGAATCGTAGGTCTTCGCGAAGGTGTCCTGGGCCTTTTTGTCGGAGCGCTGCAGGGTTGAGGGCAGTTCGCTCTTCTTGGCGGAATCGTTTTTGCCGGTCTTGGGCATTACGCATCCTTTCCGGAGTTGCGGCCCGACTCCCCGGCATCGGACGTGCGGTTCGGTTCCATCGCGTCCAAAACCTCCCCGGAATCCGTGTCATCGGGCATCGGCTCCGGCTGGCGCCATTCCTCCGCGTGGTCCGGCAGCGTGTTTTTCGTCAGCCCCTGAGTTTCGGTTTTCATTTCGTCGTCCAACCGAGAACCGTGGGTGGTGTTTCCGCGTTCAGCCATGGTGGATTCCTTCCGCTCAAAGAGACAGCCGGTGCATTACTAAGTGCACTTACTGTCTATCAAAGGAACAGCTGCGGCTCAACCCGTCACAGTGTTCGAAATCAGCACTCCACCACGTTGACGGCGAGGCCGCCGAGCGCGGTTTCCTTGTACTTGGAGCTCATGTCGCGGCCGGTTTCCCGCATGGTCACAATGACTTCGTCCAGCGAAACCCGGTGGTCGCCGTCGCCCCACAGCGCCATTTTGGCAGCGTTGACGGCTTTGGCGGCGCCGATGGCGTTGCGTTCAATGCAGGGCACCTGCACCAGGCCGCCAATCGGATCGCAGGTGAGGCCCAAATTGTGCTCCATGGCGATTTCGGCGGCGTTCTCCACCTGTTCAGGCGTGCCGCCCAGAATCTCGGCCAGCCCGGCGGCGGCCATGGACGACGCCGATCCCACCTCGCCCTGGCAGCCCACTTCGGCACCGGAGATGGAGGCCTGTTCCTTGTACAGGACCCCGACGGCGCCGGCGGTGAGCAGAAAGCGCACGACGACGTCGTCCTTCTGCTCCTGCGTGGCGGTGTCCATGCCCGGACCGTAATGCGTGGCATAGAACATGACGGCGGGAATGATGCCGGCCGCGCCGTTGGTGGGTGCGGTGACCACGCGGCCGCCGGAGGCGTTTTCCTCGTTGACGGCCAGCGCGACGAGGTTCACCCATTCCTGCCAGAATTTCGGGTCCCGGTCCGGGTCCTCGGCGCGAAGCCGGGTGTGCCAGGCCGGTGCGCGGCGGCGGACTTTCAGTCCGCCGGGCAGCAGTCCGGTGCGCGCGATGGCGGAATTCTTGCATTCCTCCATGACGTCGCGGATGTGCAGCAGTCCGGACCGGATGTCAGCCTCGGTGCCGGAGGCCTTTTCGTTTTCCAGCATCACCTCGCTGACGCTGAGCCCGTTGTCGGTGCAGTGCTGCAGGAGCCCGACGGCGGTGCGGAACGGGAACGGCAATGCTGCCTTGGTGGACTCCAGTTCCTGCCGGGCGGCGTCTTCCTCGCCGTCGCGGACAATGAAGCCGCCGCCGACCGAGAAGAAGGTGGCCTCGTGCAGCACCGTGCCGTCGGCGCCGGAGGCGGCAAACTTCAGGCCGTTTGTGTGCCGCGGCAGCACGGTGAGCGGGTGCAGCACGATGTCCGCTTCCCCGTATTCCAGGATCCGGGAATCGGCCCCGGGGACCTGCGAGCAGAGCTGCAGTTTCCGGGTTGCCTCGATGGCGGCAAGGCGTTCTTCGACCTCTTCGGGGAGGATTTTTTCAGGCGCAAAACCCTCCAGCCCGAGCAGGACCGCTGTCATGGTGCCGTGGCCGCGGCCGGTCGCCGCGAGTGACCCGTACAGGTCAACGCGGAGCCCGGCCACGGCGGACAGGACGCCGGCGTCAACCAGCTCGCCCGCAAAAACGGCAGCGGCGCGCATCGGGCCCACGGTGTGTGAGCTCGATGGGCCGATGCCCACGGAGAACAGGTCAAAAACGCCGACAGCCATTGGGGGTCCTTAAACGTGCGCCGGTGAGGAGGCCAGGTCGGCCACCCCGGTGTAGAGGGGATGCGCGGAGGCCAGTGCGGAGACGCGGTCCTTCAGCGGTGAGAGGTCATCGTCGTCGCCGGCGATGAGCGCCAGCGCAATGATGTCCGCCACCTCGCGGAACGCGTCCTCGCCGAACCCGCGCGTGGCCAGTGCCGGGGTGCCGATCCGCAGGCCGGAGGTCACCATCGGCGGGCGGGGATCGAACGGGACGGCGTTGCGGTTCACGGTAATGTCGATCTGCGCAAGGCGGTCCTCGGCTTCCTGCCCGTTGAGGGCGGCGTTGCGCAGGTCCACCAGCACCAGGTGCACGTCGGTGCCGCCGGAGATGACGGAAATCCCCTTGGCGGAGACGTCGTCGGCGAGCAATCGCTCGGCCAGGATCCGCGCACCGGCCAGGGTGCGCTCCTGGCGCTCCCTGAACTCGGGCGTTGCGGCAATTTTGAAGGCGGTGGCCTTGCCGGCGATGACGTGCTCCAGCGGGCCGCCCTGCTGACCGGGGAAGACGGCGGAGTTGATCTTCTTCGCGATGTCGGCATCGTTGGAGAGGATGATGCCGCCGCGCGGACCGGCCAGGGTCTTGTGCGTGGTGGAGGTGACCACGTGGGCGTGCGGGACCGGGCTGGGGTGCAGTCCGGCGGCCACGAGGCCGGCGAAGTGGGCCATGTCCACCATCAGGTAGGCGCCCACCGAATCGGCGATGCGGCGGAACTCGGCGAAGTCCAGCTGCCGGGCGTACGCGGACCAGCCGGCCACGATCAGCTTGGGCTGGTGCTCCTGCGCCAGGCGCTCGACCTCCGCCATGTCGATCTGCTGGGTGTCTTCGGCAACGTTGTACGGGACCACGTTGTAAAGGCGTCCGGAGAAGTTGATCTTCATGCCGTGGGTGAGGTGCCCGCCGTGCGCCAGGGACAGGCCCAGGATGGTGTCGCCGGGACGGATCAGGGCGTGCATGACAGAGGCATTGGCCTGGGCGCCGGAGTGCGGCTGGACATTGGCGAAGTTTGCGCCGAAGAGGTCCTTGGCGCGGTCAATGGCCAGCTGCTCGATGACGTCCACGTATTCGCAGCCGCCGTAGTAGCGCCGGCCCGGGTAGCCCTCGGCATACTTGTTGGTCAGCACTGAGCCCTGGGCTTCCATGACCGCCACCGAGGTGTGGTTTTCGGAAGCGATCATTTCCAGCCCGGACTGCTGGCGGCGCCGCTCGTTGTCGATCTGCTCCGCAACCTCCGGATCAATCTGCGCGAGGTGGCCGTTCAGGTAATCGGTCACAGCTCGCCGCCGTTCTTCTCTGCGTACTCCTCGGCGCTGAGCAGTGCGCCCTCGGAGGTGGTGTTGACCGTGAAGAGCCAGCCGGCGCCGTACGGGTCCTCGTTCAGCAGGGCGGGGTTGTCCACGGCTTCCTGGTTGATCTCGACAATCTCGCCGGACACCGGTGCGTACAGGTCCGAGACGGACTTGGTGGACTCGACTTCGCCGCAGGTTTCACCGGCGGTAATGACGGTGCCCACCTCGGGCAGGTCCACGTACACGACGTCGCCCAGGGCGTCGGCGGCGACGGCGGAGATGCCGACCTTCATGGGAGTGGAGCCGTCCACCCACTCGTGTTCGGCGGAATAGCGGAGTCCTGCGTCAACTTTGCTCATCGGGTGTGCCTTTCTAGATCTGCTGCATGCTTCAGGTTTAGTTCAAAGTCTAGGTTGCTGCGTGGGCCGCGTGCGTTGGGAGCGGCGGCGGTATTCCAACGTCCCTTAGCGTTACAGATCCTGCCCTCCTCCTCGCAAGCTCGGAGAGGGGACCCTGGATCTTTCACTGCCGCGCTCGGCTTGGGGTCTGGCTATTTTCCGCGCTTGTAGAACGGGAGGGCGACGACCTCGAAAGGTTCGGGCTTGCCGCGGAGGTCAACGTCAACGGTGGTGCCGGGCTCGGTGAAGGCGGCATCAACGTAGGCCAGGGCGACCGGGTAGCCGAGCGTGGGACTCGGTGCACCGGACGTGACTTCGCCGATGACGGCGCCGTCCTTCAGCACCGGGTAGTGCGAGCGGCCGGCCCGGCGGCCGGCACCCTTCAGCCCCACCAGACGGCGGGCCGGAGCATGCTCCTTCTTGGTTTCCAGGGCGGCACGGCCCACAAAGTTCCCTTCCTTGGACAGCGCGACGACGGGGCCAAGGCCCGCGGCGTACGGATCCAGCTCCAGCGACAGCTCGTTGCCGTAGAGGGGCATGCCCGCCTCCAGGCGGAGCGAATCCCGGCAGGCCAGGCCGGCGGGGATCAGGCCCGAGTCCGCGCCGGCGGTGAGCAGCGCACCCCAGAGGGCGGCGGCGTCGTCGTTCGGAACGTAAATCTCAAAGCCGTCCTCGCCGGTGTAGCCGGTGCGTGCCAGCAGCAGGTTCAGCGTCCGCTCCCCCGCCTCATCGGCCACGGCCAGGTCCACCCTGTCCGCCGCGTAGTACTTCATTCCGGTCACCTTCTCCGCCTGGGCGGCCGGAACCAGTGAAAGGACAATGGCCTCGGCCTTCGGGCCCTGCACGGCCACCAGCGAGGTGTCGGCGGAGGCATCGTGCACGCGGACGTCAAAGCCCGACGCGCGGGCTGCCAGTTCCGCGGCCACCACCGGCGCGTTGCCGGCGTTGGGAACCACCAGGTAGGAGTCGTCGGCGAGCCGGTAGCTGATCAGGTCATCGATGATCCCGCCGGCCTCATTGGTGATCAGCGAGTACTTCGCCCGTCCAACCTTCACGGCGGACAGCTTGCCGGTGAGGGCGTAGTCCAGGAAGGCGCCCGCGTCGGGACCGGTGACCTCGACTTCGCCCATGTGGGAGAGGTCAAAGAGGCCGGCAGCCTTGCGGACCGCGTGGTGCTCGGCCAGTTCGGAGCTGTATTTCAGCGGCATCTGCCACCCGCCAAAGTCGGTGAAGGAGGCGCCGAGGCGTTTGTGCTCTTCGTGGAGCGCTGTGTACTTCTCAGTCATGGTGGATTCCTTGCGCTCTAGTTTTCGAAGTCTTCGATGGGCGGGCAGGAGCAGATGAGGTTGCGGTCACCGGCGGCGCCGTCGATCCGGCCCACCGGCGGGAAGTACTTGTCCATCCGCTGGCTCTTCATCGGGAAGGCTGCCTGTTCGCGGGGGTAGGCGCGGTCCCATTCGTTGCCGGCCACGACGACGGCGGTGTGCGGCGCGTTGCGCAGCGGGCTCTCCTCCAGGGAGAAGTCGCCGGCCGCCACCTGGTCGATTTCGGCGCGGATGGCGATCATGGCGTCGATGAAGCGGTCGATTTCACCCAGGTCCTCGGACTCGGTGGGCTCGACCATCAGGGTCCCGGCCACCGGGAAGGACAGGGTGGGGGCGTGGAATCCGTAGTCCACCAGGCGCTTGGCCACGTCTTCGGCGCTGACGCCGGTGCGGGCCGTCAGTTCGCGCAGGTCCAGGATGCACTCGTGCGCCACGAGTCCGCCCTTGCCCGTGTAGAGGACCGGGAAGTACTCGTTGAGCCGGGCAGCAACATAATTGGCGGACAGCAGGGCGCTCTTGGTGGCTTCGGTCAGGCCTTCGCCGCCCATGAGGTTCACATAGGCCCAGGAGATCGGCAGGACGCCGGCGGATCCAAAGCGCGACGCTGACACCGGGATGTCCTCGCCTTCGGTCCAGGTGGCGGCATCGCCGGGCAGGAACGGTGCCAGGTGGGACTTCACGGCCACCGGCCCGACGCCGGGACCGCCGCCGCCGTGCGGGATGCAGAACGTCTTGTGCAGGTTCAGGTGCGAGACATCGCCGCCGAAGTCGCCAGGCTGGGCCAGCCCGACGAGCGCGTTGAGGTTGGCGCCGTCAATGTAGACCTGGCCGCCGGCCTCGTGGACGGCGTCGCAGACGTCGCGGACGTCGTCGTCGAACACGCCGTGGGTGGAGGGGTAGGTGATCATGATCGCGGCGAGGTTTTCGCGGTGCGTGTCGATCTTGGCGCGCAGGTCGGCATGGTCGATGGCGCCGTCGTCGGCGGTTGCCACCACCACCACCTTCATGCCGGCCAGGACGGCGGAAGCGGCGTTGGTGCCGTGCGCCGATGCCGGAATCAGGCAGACCGTGCGCTGCTCATCATTGCGGGAGTGGTGGTAGCCGCGGATGGCGAGCAGGCCGGCCAGTTCGCCCTGGGAACCGGCGTTGGGCTGGATGGACACCTTGTCATAGCCGGTGATGGTGGCCAGCTTGGCTTCCAGATCACCGATCAGTTCCCGCCAGCCCTCGGTCTGGGAATCCGGGGCAAAGGGATGGATGGAGGCGAACTCGGGCCAGGTCATGGCCTGCATTTCGGCGGTGGCGTTGAGCTTCATGGTGCACGAGCCCAGCGGAATCATGGTGCGGTCCAGGGCCAGGTCCCGGTCCGAGAGACGGCGCAGGTAGCGCAGCATCTGGGTTTCGGAGCGGTGCGTGTGGAACACCGGGTGGGTCATGAACTCGGAGCTGCGCAGCAGGTCGGCGGCCAGCTCAAAGCCCTCGGCGGGAGCTGCCGCGGAGGCCACGGCGCCGGCGGGAACGCCGAAGGCGGCCGCGACGTCGGCCAGCACGGCGGGCGTGGTGGTTTCGTCGCAGGAGATGCCCACGGTGTCGGCATCAATGGAGCGCAGGTTGATGCCGCGTGCCTCAGCGGCGGCCACGACGTCGGCGGCCTTGCCCGGAACGCGTGCGGTGACGGTGTCGAAGAAGGACTCGTGCAGCAGCTCGATCCCGGCACCCGTCAGGGCGGCGGCCAGTGACCGCGCTGAGTCGTGGGCGCGGCGGGCAATCGCGGTCAGCCCCTGCGGGCCGTGGTAGACGGCGTACATGGAGGCCACGATGGCCAGCAGGGCCTGGGCGGTGCAGATGTTGGACGTGGCCTTCTCGCGGCGGATGTGCTGCTCGCGGGTCTGCAGCGCCAAGCGGTAGGCGGGAGTGCCGGCGGAATCCTTGGAGACGCCCACGAGGCGGCCGGGCAGCGACCGCTCCAGGCCCTTGCGGACCGCCATGTACGCGGCGTGCGGGCCGCCGAAGAACAGCGGAACGCCGAAACGCTGGACGGAGCCGACGGCGATGTCCGCGCCCTGCTCGCCGGGAGGGGTGATCAGGGTCAGGGCCAGCAGGTCCGCGGCGACGGTGACGAGGGCGCCGCGGTCCTTTGCTTCTGCGATCAGGGCGGCCTGGTTGCGGACCACGCCGGAGACGCCCGGCTGCTGCAGGACGACGCCGGTGATGTCGCCGTCGGGCAGTCCATTGGCCAGATCGGCGACAATCACGTCAAAGCCCAGGGCTTTGGCCCGGCCCTTGACCACTGCGATGGTCTGCGGCAGCGCCTCGGAGTCCATGACAATGGCGCCGTTGGACTTGGACTTGTTGGAGCGGCGCATGAGCAGCACCGCCTCTGCCACGGCGGTGGCTTCGTCCAGGAGGGACGCGTTGGCGATGGGCAGCGCGGTGAGGTCCTGGACCATGGTCTGGAAGTTCAGCAGCGCTTCGAGCCGGCCCTGGGAGATTTCGGGCTGGTACGGGGTGTAGGCGGTGTACCAGGCGGGGTCCTCCACGACGTTGCGCAGGATCACCGGCGGGGTGTGCGTGCCGTAGTAGCCCTGGCCGATCATCTGCACGGCAGTCTTGTTCCTGCCGGCAATGGCGCGCAGCTGGGCCAGGGTTTCCTCTTCGGAACGGGCCGGATCAAGGATCAGGGGGCTGGCCTGGCGGATGGCTGCGGGAACGGCCATATCCGCGAGGGCATCCAGGGAGTCATATCCGACGGCCTTGAGCATCGCGGCGGCCGAGCCGGCACGGGCACCAATATGGCGGTCAACAAACGCGGCGGCACCAGCATCGGTGACGGTGGGGGCGGCTTGAGCAGTGGACAGATCAGCAGTCATGAGGGGCTCCAGGAAAGTCAGACGGGGTACGCCAACGAATGTTGCGTCCTCCCCGCTCTGTATTGGACCTGAGAGATTCCGCGGGGGTGGCCCCGCTTGCACCGTCGGTGAGCTGCGCGCCCAGGGGCGCAAGCTGCTTTCCAGAGTTGCCTCGCTGTGGCGGTACAGGGGCCTGAGAGATTCCCGGGGAGGGTTTGCTCCTACGGCGCCCGCCGGTGCAGTGTTATGGCTGCAGCTGGAGCTGCAATATACGGCTGCTGGTTGCGGAACTCTCCCGCCACGGCTGATAAAGGCATATTCACTTGTGTATTTCCACCAGTGACCCTACCTTGTGCCCGGTGCCTCATCAAGAGAGTGACGGCGGCCCCACACCTCTGTGACGGCGGCCCCGCACCTCTGTGACGCCGGCCCCGCACCGCCGGGACGCACATTGGTGGCGCACATTAAGGGGCCAGTGTGCCGTGCGTCGACCGCTGTGGCGCCAAATTGACATCGTCCGCGCCCAACTTCCAAACTTGATTGTCGGCGGTGGCGCCAACAACCTCAGGGGGCACCCATCAGAGTGCCCGTTCCGCCTGCCCGCGGCGTCACGAGCGCCGGCTGGTGTCTACTGAGAAAGAGCCCCATGCCCGACCGTCTGACCAGCTCCTCCCCTGCTCCTTCCGCTGCTCCCGCACCCTCCCCGGCGCCTTCTTCGGCGCAGACGCCACCATCCGGAACACCAGGGCCCTCCGAACCGGAACTGTCCCGTTCGCTCTCCAACCGCCATATCCAGCTCCTGGCCATCGGCGGTGCGATCGGCACCGGCCTGTTCATGGGTTCGGGAAAGACCATTTCGGTGGCCGGACCGTCCGTGATCTTTGTCTACATGATCATCGGCTTCATGCTCTTCTTCGTCATGCGGGCCATGGGCGAACTCCTGCTGTCGAACCTGAGCTACAAGTCCTTCAGCGACTTCTCAGCGGACCTGCTCGGCCCCTGGGCGGGTTTCTTCACCGGATGGACCTATTGGTTCTGCTGGGTGGTCACCGGAATAGCGGACGTGGTGGCCATTTCCCACTACGTCACCTTCTGGTGGGGCGACGCCCCGCTGTGGATCCCGGCCCTGGCGTGCATCCTGGTGCTGCTGGCCCTGAACCTGCCCAGCGTCAAGGCCTTCGGTGAGGCCGAGTTTTGGTTTGCCCTGATCAAGATCCTGGCCATCGTTACCCTGATCGTGGTGGGCCTGGTGATGATCTTCACCCGCTTCACGTCCGGAGACAACGACGTCGCCGGGTTCGACAACCTCTGGGCGCACGGCGGGCTCTTCCCCACGGGCCCGATGGGATTCGTGGCCGGTTTCCAGATTGCCGTCTTCGCTTTCGTGGGTATTGAGCTCGTGGGCACCGCGGCAGCCGAAACGAAGGATCCGGAGAAGAACCTTCCCCGGGCCATCAACTCCATTCCCCTGCGCATCATGCTGTTCTACGTAGGCGCCCTGGTGGTGCTGATTTCAGTGGTTCCCTGGGACAGGTTCAGCGCCGACGAGAGCCCGTTCGTGGGCATGTTCGCCCTCGCCGGACTTGGTGCGGCAGCCGCCGTCGTGAACTTCGTGGTCCTGACGTCTGCGGCGTCATCAGCGAATTCCGGGATATATTCCACCTCACGCATGGTTTTCGGCCTGGCGCACGACGGCGATGCCCCCAAGCCGTTTGGCCGCCTCTCCCGCCGCAAAGTGCCGCAGAACGCCCTGTTCTTCTCCTGCACGTTCCTGCTGGCCGGCGTGGTGCTGCTGTATGCGGGCGAGTCGGTCAGCGCCGCGTTCACCCTGGTCAGCACCATCGCAGCCCTGTGCTTCATGTTTGTGTGGACGATCATCCTGACGAGCTACCTGGTGTACCGGCGCCGCCGGCCGCAGCTGCATGAAGCGTCCTCTTTCAAGATGCCTGGCGGCGTGGTGATGGTTTACGTGGTGCTGGCCTTCTTCGGATTCCTGCTGTGGGCGCTGACCACTCAGCCGGACACCCTGCAGGCACTGCTGGTCACCCCAATATGGTTCGCCCTGCTGGGCGTGGCCTACGCCTTCCTGCGCCGGACCCCGCTGCACCGGGCGCGGGTGGCCGAGCACAAGGCAATGGTCGCCGCCGAGCGCGCTGAGCTGGTCCGCTAGGCCGGCGCACTGTCCTTACCGCTTCTTTCCCCGGGACTGGGCCACGGTCTAGTCCCGGGTGAAGGCGAGGTAGCGGACGGCCGACTCCTGCACAATCCGGTCCGCGCCATGCTGAAGAATCCGGTCCCACCAACCGCCGTAAAGCCGCTCATACTCCAGTGGTTTGAGCCGCGCGGCGGCTTCCTCAACCACTGCGGGCCGCTCGGGAATCTGGTTGGGGTAGCTGTAGAGAAATGACACGTGCGTGCGGTCGGGGATGACGTTGACGATGTCTCCGGTGAAGAGCACCCCGGTGCCATCCGGATCCCCGCTCCAATGCAGCACCGTTCCACCCTCGAAGTGCACGCCGGCCCGGTACAGCGTCAGGTCAGCGCCGATGCTCCGGCTGTTTCCGTCCCAGAACTCCAGGGCCGGATCTTGGCGCCCCACCCACTGCCGGTCCGCAGCGTGCAGGTAGACCGGGGCGTCGAATTCATGCGCCCATTCCACCATTGTGGTGTAGAAGTGCGGATGGCTTACGGCGATCGCCCGGATCCCTCCCTCGGCACGGATGAGGGCGGCAAGTTCATCGTCCAGGTACGCCTGGCAGTCCCAGAGAATATTTCCGCCGGCGGCCTTGACCAGCAGCGGGCGCTGGCCGATCGCGAAGGACGGTTCGCAGCCGATGCCCAGCACGCCGGGACCCTGGGCGTGGATGCTGCCGCGGTGGGACGGGCCGCGCAGCTTCTCCAGGGTGGTCCAGGCCTGGCCCGCCAGCGGCACGTACTGGCGCTCGTCATCACAGATGGGGCAGTTGGCCCGCACGCTCCCGTACTGGGTTCCGCAGGCAACGCAGACCGGGAGCACTTCGGCGGGGGCGGCCGGAGCGGCTGCGTCCGGCTCTTGGGAATCACGTAGCATGCGCCCTAATAAACCACGGTTCCCGTGGAGCTGACAGTGCTGCCGGACAAAGCCGGCTTATTGCTGGCCTCAATGTCGATCCCCAGGCTGTGCAGCGGCGTCTCCAGGGCTGATGCGAGGTCCGGCACCACTGTTCCCCGGATCCGGTCCAGGACTGCCCTGATGTCGGCGCGGGCATTCACCGTCACTTTCAGCGTCAGGTCAGGTTCCTCCGCCGATCCGCGGAGCAGCGCCGCAGCCGCGACCACGCCCGGGATCCGTTCGGTATCGTGCTGCACGGCGGATGCCAGGACCGACGGGTCGCAAACGGTGATGCCGCGGGCGGCATCCTCCTGCAGGCGGAACGGTCCGGACTCGAGACTGCGCGGAATCTGGGCCAAAATCCACCACAGTCCCAGCACGCCCAGCAGCACTCCCGCTAAGAGGGCGACGACGGGGGCGTAGTCCGGACCGGTGACGGCCTCTGGGGGCCCGGACAGAACCGGGTCCGTTTCGGTGCCCAGTGTGCCGGTGGCCAGCAACAGGGCCCAGATGCCCGCCGCCAGGCACAACAGGCCGAGGATGGTCAGCCAGACGCGGTTGGCTGTGCCGGGATGCTGCCGCATGTCATTCCCTTCCTGATGCGTGTTAGCTGCTGGATCGAATGAAGACCGAGACGGCCGGGACGGGGTCCAACCCCGACGCCTGAAGCCGCGACCGGACCCCGTCCGTGACCCAGTGCTGCAGATCCGCCGTATCCCGCAGCGGCGTGTTGACGGTGACGCGGACCTCCCGGTCCGTAGCCGTCGCGGATGCCGAGGACACGCCGTCTATGTGTTCACAGGTCGCCGCGGCCAGACGCGCCGCCGCCCGGCGGGACATCACGGCCTGGCTCGTTCCGGCCACTTCCGCGGGGTGCTCCAATTTCAGGGGCAGCGACGGGTACCGGCCGGGAATCAGGACGGTCAGCAGCAGGACCACTCCGGCGATGACGAGGACGATGCCCGCGGTCCAGCTTCCCGTACTGTTCCAGCTCAGGGACGCGAGCCAGTCGGACACCGCGGTGAAGAACGGCGGCCAGCTGTCCTGGGTCAGCCGGGCAACGGCCGCCCACACCAGCAGGACCCCGGCTGCCAGCAGGATGAGCCCACAGATGACCGCCGGCACGGCACGGCTGGGCCGCGGACGCAGGGAGACCGGCGGCCCGCCGTTCACTGCAGCCTCCGGCGGCCGTCGTCGGGAGTGTTGGGCCACAACCAGGAAACAGTCACATCCACCTGGCGCACTTCCACCCCCGTCAGTTCCGTGATCCGGTGCGATATCCGCTCCCTCAGCTGGTCAGCTGCTTGGCGGACGGGCACTGGATACGGCAGGCCCACCTGGATCCTGAGGGATGCGATATTGCCGGCCAGCTCGACGTCGGTCTTCGGACGCGCCGACAGATCCGGCTGCGCTCCGATCCCCAGAAACCCGCCGGAACTGCCGCCCGCGGACGTTTCATCCTTCGCCACCTGACCCGCGATTTTCTCGAGGACCTTACGGGACAGGGCGGTTGCACCCCGGTCCCCCACCTCGCGGAGGGGCCGCCGGCCAAGAGGCGGCCGGGTTCCTTCGATTCCGGGTGCCCTCATCTGCTCGACGCTCTGCCGAACATGGCTTGAAGGTCAAGCTTTCCATCGGCTGCCAAACCCACCAGCAGCCCAATGAGGCCGAACAGCACTGCCAGCAGGAAGGCATACCAGCCTCCGAACGCCAGAACGATTCCCAGGACCAGGCCTACCGCCAGGCACCATTTTGTTGCGGACATGGAGTCCTCCTTCAGTAGGGCTGCCGGCGGTTTTCCACCACCGCCGCGCAGATTGCTTGTTCTCCGGGCCAGCTAGTCCAGCCGGCCCGACGGTTTCCGGCCCGGGTCCTCGTCGTCTCCGGAGTCGTCTTCGGGCAGGTGGACGTCGGTGACGTTGACATTGACCTCCAGCACTTCCAGGCCGGTGGCGTTTTCCACGGACCGGATGACGTTGCGGCGGATGCCCTGGCTGATTTCGACAATCGAGTAGCCGTACTCCACCACGATGCTCACGTCGATCGCCGCCTGGCGTTCGCCCTTCTCCACGCTGACGCCGTTGCTGGCGTTCGTCTGGGATCCCGGAATGCGGTCGGTCATGGAGCTGAAGGCCCGCCGGGCGGCGGTCCCCATCGCGTAAACCCCCGGCACCTCGCGCGTCGCCATGCCGGCCAGCTTCTGCACCACTGTTTCCTCAATGGTGGTGTCGCCGTGGGGCGTATGCAGGGGACCTGATTTCCGCACCGGATCCACCGGGCCGGGGCTGGTTACCGTGCTCGCCTCCACGCTCCCGGTCCTTCCGACCGGCGGACTGCCGTGCGGGCCCGGCACTGAACCAGTGGATGTTCCTGATGGTTTTTGGGCATCTGCCATGGCGCTCATCTCCTGCTCGGCCCACGGCCCGGCATGGGGCCGCGCGTAGTTCGCTGTATGGGTTTAATGACGCCGCCGGCGGGTATTCGTCATGCCTGGCCGCAAAGTTCCCCTTCACGGGCCGGGCTTGGCCGGTGACAGTTCCGCCCAACCGGAGCGTCTGCGATATTGGAGACGGGCCGGTGACAGCCGGACCGGACAGGGGCGCCCATGGCCACGGCCGAATCGCCGGAAGAGTCCGGCAGCTTTCCTCAGTCCATGCCACCGGCCTGGTCCGGTGCGGCGGCCCCGCTGGGGAGCCTGGACGAAGCCGGCATCGTTGCCCGCGCTCAGGACGGGGATCTGTCCGCCTTTGAGCATCTGGTGGAGACCTATCAGGGGCGGCTTTTCCGCTTGGCGTACCGCATGCTCAATGACCGCGGCGAAGCGGAGGATGTTGTCCAGGACACCCTCACGGCCGGATGGCGCGCACTTCCCGGCCTGGACCGGTCCAGCGCCTTCGGAGGCTGGGTCTACCGCACCGCGACAAACCGCTGCCTTGATGTCCTGCGCCGCAGATCCGCCCACCCGGAGGCAAGCATGGATGCCAACTGGCTGTGGCCGGCGCTGGCGGTGCAGCACGGTGATCCGCACCGCAGCGCGGAAATCACCGCGGAACTCGAATGCCTGTCCCGGGCGCTGGCGGAGCTTCCCGCCGGACAGCGTGCGTGCTGGCTGCTGCGCGAGCTTCATGACCAAAGCTACGCGGAAATTGCGGCCGCCCTGGGTATCAGCCCGGTTACTGTTCGGGGGCGGCTGGCGCGGGCGAGGGAGAACCTGGCGGAGGCAATGATCCAATGGCACTAGAGAACCAACAGCCCGTGCTGGCCTGCGGACGCACCATCACCCGGGTGTGGCAGGGGATGGACCGGCCGCCGGATCCTCATACCCTCGAGTGCCGGGAGTGCCGGCAGGCCAGAAGCCGGTTGGAACCATTGCATGCCGCCACGGCCGCGCTGCGTGAACAGGACCTGCGGCATCCGGCGTTCCGCCCTCCCCGCGGCCTGAAACGAAAGGTCCTGGAGAGCGCCGGAAGCAGGAGTGCAGGGGGGCCGGGGCTTCAGGTGCTGGAAAGCCTGAACGGCACCAGCATCAGCGAAGCCGCCCTGGCCGCCGTCGTGCGCGACGCGGCCCGCAGCGTCGGCGGTGTCCGCGCCCGCCGCTGCCGGATTGATGTGACCCCCGACGGCGGACGGGGGCTGCGGATCCATTTGCGGACCGCAGTGGCCCCTGGTGTGGACATTTGCCGCGCCATGGACTTTCTGCGCCGAAACATCCGCGCCGCAGTGGCTGAATCCGTGGGGATCGTCCCGCACACAGTCCACCTGACGGTGGAGGATCTTTACGATGACTGACGTCCGGATGTGGATCGTCAGCACCGTCCCCGCACGCCGGGGACGGTGACCGTTGGGATCCTGGCAGAGTGACTTTACCCAGTGGGTTTCGGCGTGGGCAGCGGTGCGCGGGCTCTCCAGCACACAGGACGGCGATGCCGTGAAAATGGCGCCCTCCCGTGGACTGGATCCGCCCCAGTATGTTGTCACGTGGCCGGGACGCGACACTCCCCGGGCAGCAGCAGAGGTGGCAGCCCAACGGGGAGCACGCCTGACGCTGGTCACTGATGACGCGGAGACGGCGGAGGGATTTGCCGTGCGGCAGGACCTTGCTCCCTTGTCCCGGCTCGCCCTGCTCTCCGCCTATCCGTCGGACCTGCCCCAGCTTCCCCAGCTGCCCGACGGCGCGGGCTTGACCCTGACGGAGGCCGCAGGATGCCCGGTTGTCGAAATCACCGCGTTTGGGGACATCGTGGCGCTGGGCCGGATGGCGCCGGCCCGCGGCTTCACCGTATTTGGCGGCCTCGACATCCGGCGGGCGGATCCTGACCACACGATGGAATCCGCGGTGCTTGCCGCCTTGGCCGGAGAAGCAGCGGCCCGGGACACACCCATGATCCTCATGCCGGCGCTGCCCAAGTCCGCGCTTTGGTACGGGCGGCAGGGCTGGAGCCCGACGGCGGATGTCCTGACCTTTATGCGCGCGGCCGACGCCTGAGGGTGGGCCGGTGCGTCATGGTGGGCCGGGACCCGACTGTGGCCCGGCGCCGGAGAGTGGAAGGAAGAGGGGGCCGACGGCGGACGGCGGGACCGTATCCGCGGCGCCACGCGGAGACCGCGTCATAGGCCCGGGCGCGGACCGGGGCTGCAGAGAGGAAGACGTCATGCATGGCGTCCTCTATTCGGACCACGGTCACAGTTGCTCCCAGGGACAGCGCCCGGTGGGCCACCACGTTCACGTCCAGTGCCACGTCGGACGTGCCGGCCTCCGCTGACCATCGGGGCTGCAGGTAGCTTTTGGCCGAGAGCAGCACCAGCACCGGGATCTGGAGGCCAAGACCCTCGGCAACACTGGCCTGGGCGCGGAAAACCGCGTTAAGGAAGGCCAGGGTCACGGGAAAGCCGCGGAGCGGGCGCCACTCGAGGTTGTAGGTCCATTCACCGCCGAAGGCCGAAAAGACCGCGCGGGAGTAAATGCCCAAGTCGACCGGAGGCAGGGGCGCGAGCGGCCGGCGCTGGGCTTCGAGCCCGATCAGCGGCGATATGACCCGGCGGCCCAACTCCGTGGCCTGGAATTCCAGCCACGGACTGTTGAGCACCAGGGCGGAGGCAGCAAAGGGATGCCGGGCTGCCCACAGACTGAGCGTCAATCCGCCGGTCGAGTGCCCGACCAGGATGAGGGGCCGCCCGGCAGGAGCCCCCCGGGTGCCGTCCCCCGGCTGCTCCGGCTGCTCCGGTTGCTCCGGCTGCCCGGGCTGCCCGGGCTGCCCGGGCTGCTCCGGCGAGGACCGGACAGGTGCCGGCTGTCCCATTGCCGCGAGCGCGGCAGCGATGTCGTCGTCGTACTCAGAAAGATCGCTGACGAACCCCGGGCTCTGCCCGGGCCGCAGGCTTCGGCCGTAGTTGTGCAGATCCAGCGCGTAAAAGCGTGCGCCGCTTTTTGCCCAGTACTCCGCCAGTTCCCGCTGGAAAAAGTAATCCGACCATCCGTGGACATAGAGAACGTCCGCTGCGGCAGCAGCCCGGGGCGTTCCCGGGACCGGAGGCGGGGTGTACCGGACCAGGGTGGCCGGAGCGCCGCCGGGGAGGTCGAGGGTCAGCTGCTCATATCCGGTCCCGAGAATGTCCGGGCGCCATCCGGCCGCTCCCACGGCGTGTGCTGAGTCTGGCACTGAAGTCCCTTCGCTTCCCTGCGGACGGAAGGCCGGGCAGTTACCCTCCATGCTTCCGTGCGGCCGCTCCCCGGTCAACGCGGCGGGCGCGGGGCGCACTCCGGTGGACGCATGCACCCCGATTGGCGGATCTTTGGCAAGATGGCAGCATGACCCAGAGCCCTCACCACACCCCCGCTCTTCCGGCCCAGGAAGTCCGGGCCCTGACCCGCGCCCTGTCGGCCGGGGATGTCACCGTTTTTGTCGACGGAACCGCGCTGCGCCTGCCGTCCGCCGCGCGTGATGCCGTCCTCGATGTGCTGGCCCGGCTGGGCCGCGGTGAGTCAGTCTCGGTGTCCTCCGGCTCCGGCTCCCCCGATCAGGCTTCCGCCACTGGGCACGTCCGGGAACAGGCTCCCGCGGCGGCAACCCGGGAACCTGTGGCCCGAAACGGCTCAAACGTCCCCCTTTTGACGACGTCGCAGGCTGCCGCCGCCGCCGGAATCTCGCACACTTACCTTCGGAACCTGACCGATGCCGGCATCATCCCGGTCGAATACCGCGGCACCCACCGCCGCATCCGCCTGTCCGACGTCGAAGCCTGGCTGGAGGAGCAGAAGGCCAAGTCCGCCCGGGGGCCGCAGGGCTGATATGCCGGGTGCGCAGTGACCGGCGCCACTCCCCTATGCTGGTGGGAACCCGGCGGAGATCCCGCCGCGCATGCGATTGTTTTGGAGCCAGCTGTGATCATCGGTATCCCCAAGGAAATCAAGAACAACGAGTTCCGCGTTGCCATCACGGCTTCCGGCGTCCATGAGTTCACGACACGGGGACACACCGTGCTGATTGAATCCGGGGCCGGCACCGGATCCAGCATCAGTGACGCCGAGTACCAAGCCGCCGGTGCCCGCATCCTCGATTCCGCCGACGACGTCTGGAACGAAGCCACGCTCATCCTGAAGGTCAAGGAACCGATCCCGTCCGAATACCGGTACTTCCGCCCGGACCTGGTGCTCTTCACGTACCTGCACCTGGCAGCGGCGCCGGAGCTTACCCGGGCACTGATGGACTCAGGGATGACGGCCATCGCCTATGAAACGGTGCAGGAGGGGCGCATGCTCCCGTTGCTGGCGCCCATGTCCGAAGTGGCCGGCCGGCTCTCCGTGCAGGTGGGCGCGCAGTGCCTGACCTCTCCCGCGGGCGGTCCCGGACTGCTGCTCGGCGGAGTGCCCGGCGTCCGCCCCGCAAAGGTCGTGGTGCTCGGCGCGGGAGTGGCCGGCACCAACGCCGTGGCCGGTGCCGTGGGATCCCACGCCGACGTTTCGGTCCTGGACATCAACATTGACCGGCTGCGCCAGCTCGACGCACAGTACGCCGGACGCATCAGGACGGTGGCGTCCAATGCCTTCGAGATTGAACGCGCACTGCTCGACGCTGATCTGGTGATCGGATCGGTGCTCGTCCCCGGCGCCCGCGCACCCAAGCTGGTCAGCAATGACATGGTGTCCCGGATGAAGCGCGGCAGCGTCCTGGTGGACATCGCCGTGGACCAGGGCGGATGCTTTGAGGACACCAGGCCCACCACCCACCAGGATCCGACGTACCGGGTCCACGGGTCGCTGTTTTACTGTGTGGCCAACATGCCCGGGGCGGTACCGAACACCTCCACCTACGCACTGACAAACGTCACCCTTCCGTACGCCACCGCTTTGGCGGACCGCGGAGTCCGCGGCGCCTTCAACTCATCGGAGGCACTGGCCCGCGGCCTGAACATCGCCGGCGGAAGAGTGGCCCACGCGTCAGTGTCCCAGGCGCACGGGTTGGAACTGGCGGAGGACTGGACGGAACTGGTGCCCGCCTAAGCAGGTTTCGGGCGGCGGTGTCCTACCGCCGCCCGGCATCAGCCGGCGATGAAATGGGTGCTTCCGCGCTCACCGTTCAGCCGGCCGACAATAGCGGCGGCCAAATCCCGGATTTTGACGTTCCGGCCGTTGGAGGCCCGGCGCAGGGTTTCGAATGCTTCCTGCTGCGTGCACCGGTTCTGTCCCATGATGATGCCCACGGCGAGGTCAATGTCGGTCCGGGACGCGAGCACGGCTTGGAGGTCCTCAACGGTTGCGACATGCTGGGATATCCGTACGGCCAGCAGGAGGGCGTGGGATGCTTCAGCAGCGTAGGTTCGGGCCACATGCCGGAACTCTTCGTCGAAGACATCCGGATCCGTGGCATACAGATTCATTGCGGCCTTGGCCTGTCCGCCCAGTTCCAACGGAACCGAAAACATCGAGCGGATGCCGTAGTCCCTGATGGACTCCATGTATTCCGGCCAGCGCTGATCTTCAGCGGCGTTGGCGACATGCACCTCGTCCTCGATCCGGATAGCCTCCAGGCACGGCCCGTCACCGAACGCGTACTGGATTTCATCCATCTGCAGCGCTTCCCGGTCGCTGCTGGCGACGGTGAACCGGTGGTCCCTCGAGCGCTGGAGGGTGATGCCGCAATACGTGGTCCCCCGGATCGACAGGGATGATGCGGTCAGCTTGGCCAGGGCCTGCAAAAAGTCCTGCACGTCCTCGTGATGAACCAGCAGGTCCTGCAGTTCGGCCCAGGGGGCGGATTCAGCGGCTGTCGTGCGGTCTTGCATGTTTCCCTCGCCTTGGCGTCCGGCAAGGGTCGTCCCGCCCGGAATTGTCTGGTGTGCCGTTCGATATTACGATAAAAACTCACGGTCAAGACGCGGCCCTGTCTTTCTGCCTATCGTTTCAGCAGAGGATACCCATGGAGCCCGCAGTTCACCGTCCCGCCTGCCACCAGTGCGGCGTTGACGACTTCCTCATTTTTGAATCCTTCACTCCTGCCGCCGACGGCAGCCCGGGAGTGGCCAGTTACACATGCTCAGCGTGTGAAACCTTCGCAGGCCACCAAGTTCCTGCCGGATGGACCCCGCCGGGATGGCGCATTTGAGTTCCGAAAAGGCACCGGGTGATGCCGGATACCTTCCCCGGCTGCTGTCCGCCGCCGCTTTCGTCACTCAGCGGGCCACCGAAGATTCCCTATCCGAGCTTCGCCTCACCCAGGAACGCACTGCGGTCCTGCGCATCCTTGCGTCCCGGTGCGCAGACGAAGCCGCGCTGTGCGCCGCTTCGGGCTTGGACCCCGACTGTGTTCACGACTGCGTCCTGGCCTTGGAGTGCTGCGGCTACGCCGCCTGCAACGCAGGCATGTGGGCCATCACGTCCGCCGGCGCCCGGATCCAGGCCCAGGCGGAACAGGCCGAAGCCCGCCTCGTCGCCGGCGCGAATGACGATGCCCTGCGCCGGGAGCTCTCCACCCTGATCCGCGCATTGGCACCTCCGCCCCCTGGACCGAGGGACCCTGGGCCGAGGGACCCTGGGACGGGCCGGTAAACAGATAAGGGGAGATCCGGTGCGCTGCACCATGGATCTCCCCTTCTCAGCTGCCGGGCCGGCAGCCGGACGGGCCGGCGGGGCTAACCCCGTCCGGCCCGACTGTGGTTACGCGGTTGCCGCGATTAGGCGGCTGCCGTCGGGAACCGCTCCCAGACGCGGTGCGCACCCAGCAGGCCGGTCAGGCCCGCCGTCACATCAGCGGCATTACCGACGACGACGCCGGGTGCGTCGGTGGGCAGGCCTGCCGCCCGGAGCACGGCGGCGCCGTCGCCCCAGGCGCCGATGGCCTTGGCATGGCGGAACGCCTCGGCCAGGAGCATGGTGACGCGCGGGTCCAGCGACGGGTGGCCCTCGGGGTTGCCTGCCTTGGCATCCAGGCTGTCCACGGCGTCAGTGGCCGCAGCACCGGACGCCGCAACCAGCACGGCGTCGAACTCCGTGGAGCGCGCCGTCAGATAGGTCCGCTGGATGACCACTTCGCCGCCCAGCTTGCCGCCGTGCGGCGCAACCACCAGCGGCACCATGCCTTCGGCGTCGATGGAGGCCAGGACTTCCTTCAGCGCAGCCAGATCGGTGGCCTCATCAGCCACCACCCCGACGATACGGCCGGCGACCGGCCACGTTCCGCCCAACTGGCTCAGCGCCGGGCTGGGCTCCGTGTCTTCGACGGCAACGCTGGGAGCCGGGGCTTCCAGGCCCAGGCCGGTGGCGACTTCCGCGGCCAGGCGCTCGTCAATGTTGGCCAGGGACTGCAGCTGGCGCAGCCGGATGTTCTCCTCGAAGCACTTGCCCAGTTCGAAGGTATAGGCCTGGACCACGTGGTCCTGCTCCACCGGAGTCAGGGACCGGAAGAACATCCGGGCCTGGCTGTAGTGGTCATCGAACGTGGCCGGATTCTCGCGGACCTTGCGGGCTGCGGGGACCTCGGCGGGCACATCAATGAAAGCACCCATGTCGGCGCCCGCCATGAAGGGGCAGCCGCCGTCGAGCGAATTGGGCTGGTAGGGAGCAACGCCCGAGTGGTCGGCGTCCTGGTGGAACCCGTCGCGGAGCATGTCGTTGACCGGAGCATGCGGACGGTTGATGGGAATCTGGCTGAAGTTCGGTCCGCCCAGGCGGGTCAGCTGCGTGTCGATGTAGGAGAACAGCCGGCCCTGCAGCAGGGGGTCGTTGGTGACATCGATGCCGGGAACCAGGTGTCCCGGGTGGAACGCCACCTGCTCGGTCTCGGCGAAGTAGTTGGTGGTGTTCCTGTTCAGGGTCATGGTGCCGATGAGCTGGACGGGAGCAAGTTCCTCGGGGACCAGCTTGGTGGGATCAAGAAGGTCGATGCCCTCGAACATTTCATCTTCGGTGTCCGGGAAAACCTGGATGCCGAGGTCCCACTGCGGGAACGCGCCGGCCTCGATGGCATCCGCAAGGTCACGCCGGTGGAAGTCCGGATCCATGCCGTTGATGATCTGTGCTTCCTCCCACACCAGGGAGTGCACGCCCTGGCGCGGTTTCCAGTGGAACTTCACCAGCGTCGTCTCGCCCTTGGCGTTGACCAGGCGGAAGGTATGGACCCCAAAGCCCTCCATGGTGCGGTAGGAGCGCGGGATGCCGCGGTCCGACATGTTCCACATGGTGTGGTGCTGGGCCTCGGTGTGCAGCGACACGAAGTCCCAGAAGGTGTCATGCGCGCTCTGGGCCTGCGGAATTTCCCGGTCCGGATGCGGCTTGCCGGCATGGATGACGTCCGGGAACTTGATGGCGTCCTGGATGAAGAACACCGGGATGTTGTTGGCAACAAGATCATAGTTGCCCTCGTCGGTGTAGAACTTGGTGCTGAAACCGCGGGTGTCGCGGACGGTGTCAGCGGAGCCGCGGGAGCCCAGGACCGTGGAGAAGCGGACAAACACCGGGGTTTCAGTGCCCTTGGCGAGGAACCCCGCCCGGGTCACGCCCTCGGCAGCGCCGTTGGCCACAAAGACACCGTGTGCGGCGGCGCCGCGGGCGTGGACCACGCGCTCCGGAATGCGCTCATGGTCAAAGTGGGTGATCTTTTCACGCAGGTGGTGGTCCTGCAGCAACACCGGTCCGCGGCGGCCGGCTTTAAGGGAATGGTCCGTGTCCTGCAGGCGCACGCCCTGCGCAGTGGTCAGGTAGCGCCCGCTCTGGGCGTTGGAAGCCTTGGGCGCCCCGGCGGGAACGCCTGTCGGAGAGACGGTTTCCGGCCCGTCCTGGTCCGGCTTGGGCGGCAGCGGCTCGCGCGGCTCGGTGGGCTCGGCGAGTTCCGGGGCTGCCGGTGCCGGCGCCCCCGGGATGGGCAGGTCGGGTACGGATGCGTTCTTCTCAGACATGTAGCCTCCATCATTTTTCGGGACCAGTTGGCCGCCGGACTGCAGCGGCCATTTCCCCACCCTACTAAATTAGTAAGCCTACTGACACTTCCGGGGTTCCGTCGCCGCGGATTGCCTCATTCCGCGGCGGAACCGGTCACCGAAGCCACGAGGCCGTGCCAGCCGGCCACAATGCGCTTCAGTGGCATCCCGGCCGTCCGGTGCAGATGCAGCAGCAATCCGGCTTCCAGGAAGGACTCCAGCTGATAGGCGGTCAGCTCGGGGTCGCGGACCGCGGGGAGTGATGACAGCAGCATGGTGAGATGCGCGAGCTCCAGCATGCGCGTCGGGTGGCGGTAATGAGTAAATCCATCCACGCTGGCAGCTCGGCGCAGTTCGCCGGTGATCGCCAGCCCGCGGATCCGCGCCCGGCCAAAGGCATGAAGGCGTTCCAGCGGCGGCGCTCCCGGTCCCAGCGGAGCGGGCCCCAACATGTAGCTGTGCTGGAAATCGCGCTGGACGTGGTCAAGGAGCGCCTGCATCAGCCCGGAGCGGTTGCCGAACCTGCGGAAAACGGTGCCCTTGCCGACCCCTGCGCGGCGCGCAAGATCATCCATGGTCAGGGCATCGGCTCCGCGTTCGGACACGATCTCGAGGGCGGTTTCCAGCAGCCGGCGGCGGTTCCGGGCAGCGTCAAGGCGCTCTCCGCCGTCGCCCTGTTCGTCCCATCCGCTTGCCTGCATGCGCGCCAGTCTAACCCGCGCGGGAATAGAACCGGACCGCGGTCCGTTTAGAGTTGGTGAAGAACCATCCGTGCCCCAACGGGTGCGTCCCCCAGAGGAGTTTTCTTGAGCACTAAAGTACTTACCCTGGTCGGCAGCCTCCGCGCCGGCTCAGTCAACCGCCAGCTTGCCGAAACCGCCGTACTGGCAGCCGGCGACGACGTGGAAATTGCCATCTTTGACGGCATTGGCCATATTCCGTTCTACAACGAAGACATTGACGTCGAGGGATCCGTGCCGGAGGCAGCAGCTGACCTGCGCGCGGCGGCGGCTTCATCGGACGCCATCCTGCTGGTGTGCCCCGAATACAACGGCACCATGCCCGCCGTCCTGAAGAACGCCATTGACTGGCTTTCCCGCCCCTTCGGAACGAGTGCCATTTCCGGCACTCCCGCAGCCGTCATCGGCTCCGCTTTCGGCCAGTTCGGCGGAGTATGGGCCCACGACGACGCCCGCAAGTCACTGGGAATAGCGGGCGCGCGCGTGGTCGAGGATGCCCGCCTGTCCATTGGCGGCTCCGTAACGCGCTTTGCCGAAATTCATCCCAAGGATGACGACGAGATTATGGGACAGCTTCGGGACATCATCTCGACCCTCGCAGAAGAAACGGCTCCCTCGGCAGCCTAACCCAGAGCCAAAGACCGCACGCGGCCCCGGCCGCTGCACTAAAGTCCCGGCCTGGAAATCCCTGCACAGACCAATAGAACGCCATCAGCAATTGATGGCGTTCCATTGGTCTTTCCGGTCATGGGGCGGAGAATCCTAGTCCCAAAAGCCTCCGGCCCAGGCGGCGTCCCGCAGGTAATCCCGCGCGGGGCCGACGTTCCACACCTCTCCGTGGGATTCGACCACGCCCTGGCCCCGCAGCACGTCCACGACGTCTTCGGAGCACCCCAGCACTTCCGATAAATCCGCAGAGTCCGCCGCTACAACCAGCTCGTCGCGATGTTCCACAAAGCTTCCCTTCCTCGTACCGTCCGTTGGCGCAGCCTAGCGCCGGTCCGCCAGTGCCGCTTCACGCTCAATGCTCCAGCTGCGCGCATACAGGCCAAGCGCCGCCTCTTCCCGAAGCGAAATCCCCAGGCGGTTCAGGAGCATGTGCGCCTGGTAGACCGTCAGGTGCTGGGCGCTCCTGCTGAGCCGCGCCTTGTCCGCACGGTACAAATACGTGTCCATGGTCCGGAACCAGCGACGCCGCCAGTTCTCCACCGCTGATTCCGCCGCGGTTGCCGCCATCAAGCGCTGGGTGGGCATGATCTTCGCGGCGATCTGCACCGTCATGGCCTGCCGCACACTTGCCGCGCGCGGGCCAAAGGCAGCAGTGCAGCTGCGCAGGTGGCTGTCCCAGTAATAATCCCAGGAGATCCGCCGGCGGTCCGGCCAGCTGGCCGAGCGCGGCCCCTTCATCATGCTCCTAGCCGAATCAAACAGGAGCAGGGAGCCCAGGGCCCACCTGTTCTGCGCCTTGGGGAACCGCACGGCTGCCCAGGCACCAAGTTCGGACGACAGCTCAAAAACCTCCTCGGCGAGCGCAAGTCCTTCGACCCCGCCGTATTTCGCCAAATCGGCTTCCACCCGCGGATTCTGCTGCTCGGTTCCGCCGGGACTCATGCGGTCCGCCACCGGTTCCGAAAAATCGTGCGTTACCTCCAGATGCCCAATGACGCCGGAGGCCTGTTCCCTCAGAGCCCGCAAAAGGTGCTGCAGCTTCTCCAGGAGCTCGGGCTCAGCCAGAATCCGGAGCCGGACGTGCGCATTTGCCGGCTCCATGCACCTTGTGTAGTACCACCGCTGGCCGCCATTGGCCTGCGCATGGGCCGCCAGCGGCGTAACCAGTTCTCCAATGATGCCGTCCGCTACATCGAAGCCCCCGGTATAGAAGGATAGTGTCCACCACTTCGCGGTTGAGCGGGTTCGTGAGGCGTTTCGAACCGCTGTCAGCTGACTCATGGCTTCCGTCCCTTCCGGGGTTGTTACTTGGCTACCGCCGCTGGCGGATCCTGCTGTTTGCTGTAGTCCAATTGCTTGGCGTTTTCCCCCATGAGAGGGCGTTTGCTAGATCCAGTCCCAAACCTTGCTGGCCATCTTCATTCCCCTCCTGTACCTGCGGCTGCTCCACAGCCTGTGCGGTTGATTGACTCCGAAAGCTTCCCCCGGGCCGCGAGGCCCCGTCTACACTTTCCGATGCCCTGTTCCTGTCATGACCCTTTTCACGCTTGAATCCCGGGTGGTGGCCGCAAACGGCCGGCTCACCGCCCCGGGATCCGCGCAGAAATGCGGTCTTTTGCCACCATCAGCCAAGGTGAGAGGGACAGTGGCATTAAGCGGTCATGTCAGCTTTTCTTTCCCTGCCGGGAAACCGCGGAGCCTCAGTCCGCCTGCTCCTCGGGGAGCTTTGCCCGCAGGATGTCCCGGATGTAGTCCCGGTTCATGGCAGTCACCGTCAGGCCGTCGCCGCCGTAGTGCTCCACGCACATGGGGCCGTCGAAGCCCGCTTCCAGCGCCATGCCGAGGGCTTCCCGGTAGTTGATGAACCCCAGGGCAAGCGGCGCCGGCGCCGAGGCGTAGGACCCGGTGGCGGGATCAAAGTCCCTGAAGTAGTTCTTCAGCTGCCAGTAATTCGTATGCGGAAGCATCTTGACCAGCATCTCGCGCCAGTCCTCGACAGGACGGTGCAGCCGGACAATGTTGCCGATATCAGGGCAAAGGCCCACGTTGGGCAGGTCCACCGCTTTTACCAGCTGCACTGAGCTGTCCGCCGTGCCAAGGAACGTCCCCTCGTACATCTCCAGCGACAGGCTCACCCCGCGCTGGGCGGCGTACTCCCCCAGCTCCCGGAACCGTGATGCTGCCTTCTCCCGGTTCTGGGGCGTGTCCTCATCCTCGGCGCCCTCTGCGAGCCAGAACCAGGTCGCTTCCTTCTGAGCGGGAGTGAAGGGATCGTGCAGCCCCAGGCAGACCATGGGAGCCTCCAAATCCGCTGCCGCGTCAATGGTGCGCTTGGTGTAGGCGATGTTCCGCTGCGCCTGCTCCTCATCGGGGGTGATCACGCTCTTGCGGGTAACAGCCAGGTCGCTGAACGCCAGTCCGTAGGAGCGCGCAGTTTCCAGCAGCTGCCGCCGGCCCCCGGCGTCGAGGTCCGCCGCCCGGACCCAGGAATCCGTCAGATCCACGTGGTCGAAGCCGGCCATGCTCACTTCGCGCAGCGTCTGCTTCCACGCTTCCGGTCCGGCGGTGGTGCGGTCCCGGCCGTCCGCGGTCACTCCGGTGAAGTTGAGCAGGGCAGCCCCGATGGGCCAGGTCTGGGATGTGTAGGTCATGTGTCTCTCCTTGCGTTTGCTGTGATGCTGGTAAGCCGGCGGAATCACACCATGTGCTTGCCGCCGTCAATGAAGTAGGAGCCGCCATTAATGAAGCCGGCCTCCCCGCTGACGAGGTAGTTCACCAGGCCGGCAACTTCGGACGGATGCCCGACCCGCTGCACGGGGATGTCTCCGGACATGGATGCCTTGCGGTCATCACTGAGCGGGCCGCCCATGATGTCCGTGTCGATGGGGCCCGGGACGATGGCATTGCAGGTGATGCCGTACGGCCCAAGTTCGCGGGCCGCGCCCCGGGTGAGGCCCAGGACAGCGGCCTTCGCGGCGGCATACCCGGTTTTTGAGAACGTTCCCCCGCCGTCGTATGCAGTGATGGACGAGGTGTTCACAATGCGTCCGCCCTGCCCGCCGTCGATCATCCGGCGGGCGGCCGCCTGCATCATCAGCAGGGTGCCGGTGGCGTTGACATCGATGACGCTGGTCCAAATCTCTTTGGTCAGTTCAAACAGCGTGTGTGGACTCGCGATGCCGGCGAGGTTCACCTGGGCCAGGACCGGGGGAAGCTGCGCATCGATCCGGGCGAAGGCTCCCTCCACCGACGCGGGGTCGGTGACGTCGGCCGCTATGCCGAGGACCGGCTGCTGCGAGGCGGCGCCAAGTTCCTCGGCGAAGGACATCACTGCGTCGGCATTGACGTCCAGCACCGCCAGGGCCCAGCCTTCCCGGGCGAGGCGGCGGGCCACATGACGGCCGATGCCGCGTTCGCCGCCGGCTCCGGTGACGACGGCGGTCCGCTGTTCCGGAAACATGGTCATGAATACTCCTGACGTGTTGTGGTGTCGAGATGAGGTGTGAGGTAAAACGCGGTCTACCGCGGATTGGCGGGGATTACGCTGCGATGGCGTACACGATCCACGCCAGGCCAAAGGACAGGAAGCCGATGGCCGTTCCGACCACGGTCCAGGTCTTCAGGGTGGTCAGGGTGTCGAATCCGCAGAATTTGCCGATCAGCCAGAAGCCGGAGTCGTTGACATGGGAGAAGGTGATGGAACCTGCGGCGATGCCCACGACGACGGCGGCCAGGCCGATTCCGGAGACCCCCAGTTCCATGACGGCGGGAGCCATGATGGAACCGGCGGTGGTGGCGGCAACGGTGGCGGATCCCTGGGCCACCCGGAAGGCGATGGCCACGAGGAAGCCGGCCAGGATGACGGGCAGGCCGATCGCGTCCAGCCCGGAGGCGATGGTGCCGCCGGTTCCGGTTTCGGTCAGGACCCGGCCGAAGGCGCCGCCGGCGCCGGTGATCAGGATGATGGAGCAGACCGGGGCCAGTGCGTTGTCAACAAGGTCCTCCAATGCGCTGCCAATGGAGCCCCGGCCGCGGCGCGGACGCATGTACAGCAGGTACATGGCGGCCAGGGTGGCGATGAGCAGGGCGATCGGCGTGCTGCCGATCAGCCGGGAGAGCTGGAACAGGACGTTCTGGTCATCGACGGTTCCGCCGGCTTCCAGGGTGCTGAACAGGGTGTTGAAGAAGATCAGGAACAGCGGCAGCAGCAGGACGAAGATGATGGTCCAGAAGGCCGGGCGGGGAGTGTCCTCATCCAGGTCGGCTTCACCCAGCAGGTTCGGCACCGGCATGTTCGGGTAGCGCTTGGCGATGATCAGGGCCAGGCGGTAGCCGCCCAGGTACCAGGCGGGCAGGCCCACCAGCAGTGCAACCAGGATGACGGTGCCGACGTCCGCGCCCATGACGGTGGCGGCGGCCGTGGGGCCGGGGTGCGGCGGGGTCAGGGCGTGCATCATCAGGAACGAACCGATGGAAGGAAGCACGTACAGCATGAAGGATCCGCCCAGGCGGCGGGCCACGGTGTAGATGATCGGCAGCATCACGATGAAGCCGGCGTCAAGGAAGATCGGGAAGGCGTAGAAGAGTGACGCCACCGCGAGGGCCAGCGGGGCGCGCTTTTCGCCAAACCGGCGCAGCATGGCATCGGCCAGCACCTGGGCTCCGCCGGAGATCTCGACCAGGCGGCCCAGGACTGCGCCGAAACCGACAAGCAGGGCCACCGTGCCGACGGTGGTGCTGAAGCCGGCGACCACTACGGTTACCACGTCACCGATGCCGATCCCGGCGGCCAGCGCCGTGATCACGCTGATGATGATCAGGGCGAAGAAGGCGTGGACCCGCAGTTTGATGATCATGAAGAGCAACACCGCAATGGCGGCAACGGCAATTGAGATGAGGGCCCAGCCCGGCCGCTCGGCCAGGACGAGGGTTTCCGCCGGGACAGCGGCAGGAAGCATATACATAGCAGGAACACCTTTGGTCGCGAGTAATACCTTCGTGCGTGTGACTGGTGCCACATCACCACTTTCGCAATACCCTATAGGATATTTGGACGCTGTCCAGAATGGGTCTGGCGTGGCGAAGTTTCCCGATTCCGCCCGATCTCACCAGTACGTGGAGTTCTCTCACGGCCGCCGTGGGAGACTTTATGCAGAGCAGAGCGAGCAAGAGGAGCAACATGAGCGCTGACGCAGAGCGTGGAGCATGGGTACAGCGCAGTGTCCTGGCCGACCAGGTCTACACGGAGATTCTTGCCCGCCTCATGGACGGGAAACTGGATTCCGGCGACCCCCTGAGCATTGACGGCACAGCGAGGGACCTTGGGGTTTCCCCAACACCGGTGCGGGAGGCCCTGGCGCGCCTCGAGGCGACCGGGATGGTGGTGCGCGCCGCCCTGCGCGGTTACCGCGTGGCCCCCATGCTCAGCCACACCGAGCTGCTGGACCTGATGGACGCCCGGCTGTTGATCGAACCACACAATGCCCAGGTGGCGTGCGTCCGCGCGGATAAGTCCTTCCTCGCAGACCTTGAACGCGCCATTGATGACCTCAAAGAGGCCCCCAACGGGCCGCAGTTCTCCGACTACCGCTCCTATTGGGAAGCCGACGAGCGCTTCCACCGGCTGATTGCCGAACAGACACACAACAAGTTCCTGATCGGCGCCTATAACTCGCTGGGCGGACACGTGCACCGGTTCCGCCTGTTTGGCGGAACCGGAGTCCGGGACTCCGGCAGTGCCATCCGCGAGCATGGAGTGATCCTGGCAGCCATGCGCGAGGGCAACGCGGTTCAGGCCCAGGCCGCCATGGCATCCCACCTGTGCGGAGTCCGCGACCGCGCCGCCCGTGAACACGAGTCCTCCCGGGCAGCCGGCCAGGACGCGTCCGGACTGTAGGCGGACGGCCGCTCGGCGTGTGACGCCGCCCTCCTGAGTGGTTGACATCACACCCTTTGGCGGGCATGATCCTATAGGAAACATGAAATAGCTCCGGCAGCACCGTCCGGACAATCATTGACCAGTGCATCGGAGGACTCGCCAGTGACACAGCGAACAGTAGCCGTAGTAGGTTCCGGATACATGGGCGGAGGCATCGCGCAGGTGCTCGCCCTTGGAGGGGCGCGGGTTGCGCTCTCCGACGTATCCCAGGAAGTGGCCGAAAAGAATCTCGAGCGGCTCCTCTCGGAGGCGGAGCAGTTTGTGGCCGACGGCCTGTTCCCGGCCGACGCCGTCCAGCGGCTGACGGAAAACCTCTGGGCCGCCCCCAGCATCGAAGAGGCCGTGGCTGACGCTTCCTACATCGAGGAAGCCGTCCCCGAGATCCTCGAGATCAAGCACGCAACGCTCAAGCGGATCAGCGCCGCCGCGCCTGCCGACTCCGTCATCGGATCCAACACCTCGACCATCCTGATTGCCACCCTGGCGGAAGCCGTGTCGAATCCCGGCCGGTTCCTTGGAGTGCACTTCTCCAACCCTGCGCCGTTCATTCCGGGCGTCGAGGTCATTCCGCACGCCGGCACCACCCCGGAAACCGTCGAAACCGCACGGGAAATCGTCGCCATGACGGGCAAGCAGGCGGCCGTCGTCAAGGACGTCACGGGCTTTGTCCTCAACCGCCTCCAGTACGCGCTGTTCCACGAAGCCGCTCAGGTGGTCGAGGAAGGAATTGCCAGCGCCGAGGACGTGGACACACTCGTACGGACCACTTTCGGTTTCCGCCTTCCGTTCTTCGGCCCCTTTGCCATCGCCGACATGGCCGGCCTGGACGTGTACTCCTTCTGCTACGCGTCGCTTCAGACGTCCTTCCCGGAGCGCTTCGCGACGCCGGCCATCCTGAAGGACCTCGTCGATGCAGGAAAGCTCGGCACAAAGTCCGGCGCAGGGTTCCTGCAGATTCCCGCGGACAAAACCGGGGACCTTGTGGCCTACCGCAACAAGGCGTATGTTGCCATGTCCGGACTGCTCAAAGAGCTCGGCCCCAGCCCGGCCGAAGAGGCAGGCCGCGCAGACGAACCTGCCGCACCGGAAAACCGCTGATCTAATACCCCATCCCTGAAGGGCCCGTTCCGCCGGGCGGGCAAGGCTGACGACGACGCCGGCGGTTACCGCAGACAAACAAGGCTGGAACCAATGACCTACCTCCTGAACGATCCCGCAGACTTCGCCGTCGATGCCCTGCGCGGATACGCCGCTGCCCATCCGGACCACGTCATGCTCGCCCACGGCGGAGTGGTGCGCTCAACTGACACACCCAAGAACCAGCCCGCGCTGGTGATTGGCGGCGGGTCCGGCCACTACCCGGCCTTTGCCGGGTGGGTCGGCCCCGGCCTGGCCCACGGAGCGCCGTGCGGCAACATCTTCTCCTCACCGTCCGCGTCCCAGGTCTACTCCGTTGCACGCTCCGCCGAAAACGGCGGCGGAGTGATTCTGGGTTTCGGCAACTATGCCGGCGATGTCCTGCATTTCGGCCAGGCGGCGGAGAAGCTGCGCGCGGAGGGCGTGGATGTCCGGATCATCCGGGTCTCCGATGACATCGCCTCGGGGCCCGCGGAATCGCACCGGGACCGCCGGGGCATCGCGGGGGACCTTGTTGTCTTCAAGATCGCCGGCGCCGCAATTGCCGCCGGCGCCAATCTCGACGAAGCCGAGCGGGTGGCATGGAAGGCCAATGACGCGACCCGCTCGTTCGGCGTCGCCTTTGACGGCTGCACCCTGCCGGGCGCCGGTGAAGCCCTGTTCCATGTGCCCGACGGCGAAATGGCCGTCGGCTTGGGCATCCACGGCGAACCGGGCATCCGGGAGGTGCCCATGGGGACAGCGGCGGAAGTGGCCGACCTCCTGCTCGACGGAGTCCTTGAGGAAGAGCCGGAACAAAGCGGCGGCGGGTACGGCGGCCGGGTGGCCGTGGTGCTCAACGGCCTGGGCACCGTCAAGTACGAGGAACTCTTTGTCGTGTACGCCAGGGTGGCTGAACGGCTGGCTGAGAAGGGGCTCACGGTTGTGGCCCCGGAGGTCGGAGAGCACGTCACCAGCCTCAACATGGCCGGACTGTCCCTCAGCGTTGTGTTCCTTGACGATGAGCTCGAAGAACTCTGGCTGGCACCGGCCGACACTCCTGCTTTCCGCCGGACCGCCGGCGCGCCTTCCGGCACGCCCAGAACCACGGTCCACACCCCCGGCGAGGACCGGATTCCCGAAGCTTCCACCGAATCCCGCAACTCCGCCGCCGGCATCGTGCAGGTGCTGGAATTGCTCCGCGACACAGCGGCGGAACATGAAGAGCACTTCGGCCGCATGGACGCCGTGGCCGGCGACGGCGACCACGGGCAGGGCATGGCCTACGGAACCAGGGGGGCCGCGGCGGCGGGCAGCAACGCAGCCGCGAAGGGCGCCGGGGCGCGGACGGTTCTGCTCCACGCCGGCGATGCCTGGGCGGAGGAAGCCGGTGGAACGTCCGGAGCACTGTGGGGCGCGGCCCTGACCGCGGCCGGCGGAGTGTTTGATGATGAGCAGGCCGTGACAGCGCCCGCCATCGTTGCGGCATTGACCGCTGGAATCGACGCCGTTGTCCGCCTCGGCGGCGCGGAGCCGGGCGACAAGACCATGGTGGACGCCGCCCTGCCCTTCCGTGATGCCCTCGCCGAGGAATTCGACTCCACCGCCGACGTGGCGGGCGCCGTGAAGAAGGCAGCCGCCGTCGCGCGGGAAGCAGCCGAAGCCACGGCGGACATCACCTCACGCCGCGGCAGGTCGCGCATCCTGGGCGAGAAGAGTCTTGGGACCCCGGATCCCGGTGCCTATTCCTTCTCGGTCCTAATGGACGCTTTGGGCACTTTCCTGGCGTCCTCCCCCGACAGCGCTGCGGAAAAGCCGTGACCGTCTGGGTTGGCACCAGCTGGAAAATGAACAAGTCCCTCGCGGAGGCGAAGCGCTATGCCGCCGAGCTGCTCGAGGGACTGGACCAGCGGGAGCTTGGCGCCGTCCAGCCCTTCATCATTCCCCCGGCCACTGCCCTGTCCGCCGTGGCAGGGGTGTTGGACGGTGATGGCCGGGTCCTGCTCGGCGCACAAAATGCCCATTGGGAGGACAGCGGCGCGTGGACCGGGGAGGTCTCGGTTCCCCAAGTCGCCGACGCCGGCGCGCAGCTTGTGGAGATCGGGCACTCCGAGCGGCGCGCCCACTTCGCGGAAACCGATGAAACGGTCCGGCGCAAGGTGGCCGCCGCCCTGCGGCACGGGCTGACTCCCTTGCTGTGCGTGGGAGAACCCGCGGACGTCAAGGACGCGGGACGCTCCTCCGGCTTCATTCTGCAGCAGGCGGACCGGGCATTGGATGGACTCAGTCCCGAACAGCTGTCCCGTGTGCTGATTGCCTACGAACCCATTTGGGCCATTGGCGAAGCCGGCCGCGCTGCCGACGCCGAAGAACTGCGTGGGCCTTTTGCCGACTTGGGCGGAGCCTACGGAGACCGCGTTGCCGGGCTGCTTTACGGCGGATCGGTGGCACCGGACAACGCGTCCGAGCTGCTCGGGATCCCGCACGTCGACGGCCTGTTCGTGGGCCGTGCCGCATGGCAGGTGGAGGGCTATCTGCACCTGCTGGACATCGCCGCGGAGACAGCGGGCACCCGAAGCCCGGCCCGGCCGGGACATTCCAGCCACTAGTTGAGCGTCGAGCCAACGGTTGAGCCAACACCAGAGACAGCAATCCAGGAATTGAGGACATGATGAGTGAAACCAGGAAACTGCGGATAGTGATCGGCGGAGACGACGCCGGGTTTGATTACAAGGAGATCCTGCGCCGGGATCTGGAAGCCGATGACCGCGTCGAAAGCGTCGTGGATGTGGGCGTTTCAGAGTCGGAAAACACGGCCTACCCCCACGTCGCCGTGGACGCGGCGCGCAAGGTGGCTGCAGGGGACGCGGACCGCGCCCTGCTGATCTGCGGAACGGGACTGGGAGTTGCCATCTCGGCCAACAAGGTGCCGGGAATCCGTGCGGTGACCGCCCATGACTCCTACTCGGTGGAGCGCTCCGTGCTCAGCAACAACGCTCAGGTACTCTGCATGGGGCAGCGGGTTGTCGGCATCGAACTGGCCCGCCGCCTCGCCAAGGAGTGGCTGGGGTATGTCTTCGATCCCGCCAGCGCCTCGGCGGGCAAGGTGGACGCGATCACCGGATACGAGACTTCGTAAACGCGCCTGCCTGACGCACGCCAGGATTCCGTGCTCACGGGTGTCCGCAGGTTTCCCTGCCCGGCGCCCGTGGGCACCCGCCGGATGCCGATCCATGAGGTAGCCTCAACGGGTTGAGAGGAGCAGGCGCCGTGGACCCTACATGCCTTGCCGTGTACCGGTACGCTGTCAGCAGTCCGGGGTGGACCGTTGATCAGGCTTCCGAAGCGCTCGGGTTCACCACGCGGTCCATCGAAGCGGCCATCGCGCAGCTGACGGAACGCCGGCTGCTGGTGCAGATCAATTCGGACGGCGCCAGCTACTCGGCGGTGTCCCCCGATGTGGCCCTGGCTGAGCTCGTTGACCCCGATGAGCGCGCCCTCCTGGACCTCCGGGCCCGGATCGGTGCCAAACGGCGTGAGCTGGCAGCCCTGGTGCCGGTTTTTGCCGAGGCCAGCCGACGGAACTCCATGGACGCGTCGATTGAAGTCCTGGAGGACCCCGGCCAGGTGATGAGCGTGCTGATCGAATACGCGCGCGCCGCATCAGAGTGCGTGCTCATGGCACGTCCCGGCCCGGGAGCAACGGCCGACACCCAGGAGGAAAGCGTCAAGAAGGACGTCGACATGCTGCAGCAGGGGGTGGCGCGCCGAACTCTCTACCACTCCAGCATCCGCGACCACGTGCCCACCCGCCGGGCCGTGGAGATCGTGACGGCCGCCGGCGGCGAATTCCGCACCCTGCCCCATATGCCGCTCCGGGCCGTCATTTTCGACAGCAAGGTTGCAGTGGTTCCGCGCGGGCGGTGTGCCGATGACCGGGCGGGCCTGGTCATCCATGACCGCAACCTGATCCATATCCTGGTGCGGATGTTTGACTTCGCCTGGGAACTTGGTGACCCGTTCCTGGCCGAGGAACCGAAGCCGGGGCAGCTGAGCAGCGTCCAGCGCGCCATCCTCCGCGCGCTGTCAGCCGGGCAGTCCGACGAAGTCATCGCCCGCCGGCTGGGCATCAGCGTACGCACCTGCCGCCGTCACATCGCAAGGATGCTGGAGGATCTGGGGGCGGAAAGCCGGTTCCAAGCCGGGGTCAAAGCGCACCGTGCGGGGTGGATTTAGGCAACGGATGTTGTCTGGAAGTGAACTTCTGGGGCTAGGATGTGGGCATGACTTTCGAGGAGACCGCTGCCCGCCTCCTGTCCGCGGAGACCCAGACGGCTCTGGAACGGGCAGCAGCGTCCACCCACCGGCATGAGGTGCTGTTTTCGAACCGTGCCTTCCATATCAAACAGTCGGCGGTGCGGGACGTCTTCGACATCTCGATCCGGCCCGGCCTGGTGTCACTGGCGGGCGGGAGCCCGTCGCTGCGTTCGCTGCCGCTGAGCGAGCTTGGTGAGTCCGCCCGCCGGATCATCGCCGACCACGGCCTGGAATCCCTGCAGTACGGGGCCGGCCAGGGCATGGAGGAACTGCGCCGCCAGGCCTGTGAGGTCATGGCCGCAGAAGGGATTATCGACGCCGATCCCGACGACGTCGTCATCACCACCGGCTCCCAGTCAGCCCAGGATGTCGCCGCCAAGGTTTTCTGCAATCCCGGGGACGTGGTTCTCTGTGAGGACCCCACGTACGTTGGTGCGCTCAACGCCTTTGAAGCATACGAAGTGGACCTCCAGCCGGTGGCAATGGACGGCGACGGACTGATCCCCGAGGTGCTGGAGGAGAAAATCGCCTCGCTGCGGGAGCAGGGACGGCCCATCAAAATGCTGTACACGATTCCCAGCTTCAACAATCCCAGCGGCGTGACCCTGGCCGCCGGACGCCGGCAGCGGATCGTCGACATCTGCGCAGGCGAGAACATCCTGATCCTCGAGGACAATCCCTACGGAATGCTGCGCTTTGACGGGCAGCCGCTGACCCCGCTGCGTGCCGCCAACCCGCATGATGTGCTGTATCTGGGCTCGTTCTCCAAGATCTTCGCACCCGGAGTGCGTGTGGGCTGGGCGCTCGTGCCCAAACATCTGCACCGCCGCTTTTACCTGGCCTGCGAAGCCGTGGTCCTGTGTCCGTCTCCGCTGACGCAGATGCTGGTCTCCGCCTATCTCCGCGACTATGACTGGATGCAGCACATCCGCGACTCCCGCGTGCTGTACCAGGCGCGCTGCGCGGCCATGCTGTCGGCGCTGGCCGAACACCTGCCCGACGGCGTGGACTGGACCGTCCCCGACGGGGGATTCTTCGTATGGCTGACCATGCCCGCCGGCGTGGATACCTATCCCCTGCTGTACGAGGCCATCGACGCCGGCGTGGTGTTCATCCCGGGGGCAGCTTTCACTCCGTCGGACGAGCCTTCCAACAAACTTCGCCTGGCGTTCAGCGCCGTGCCGGAAGAAGACATCCGCGAAGGCGTCCGGCGGCTGGCGCCGGTGCTGCAGCGGGCGTTGGACGCCGCGGCCGGTTAACGGTTCCGCCGGCGCCGTTCCAGGATGGGAAAGACGACGGCGAACAGGGCGATGATGATCAGCAGGCGCCCAATGGTGCCAAGGCCCGGAAACAGGATGATCAGCAGGCTCGACACGATGAACGCTGCCACCAAGAGAATCAGCGTCCGCTTCCAGTCGATCTGCGGGGTGCCGCCTTGGTCCCGGGGACCGCGAGGATTTGTCATAGTTCCTGATCGTATCCTCCCCGCCCGCTGAACCGCAGTGCCTGGCGCCGGTCTGGCACCCGGACCCGCGGATTCGCTCCCGGCCCCGGTGCCGCTGCCCTGTGCCTACTCGAGCAGCAGTGCTGGTTCCTCAAGGATGGCGGCCACATCGGCCATGAACCTGGCGGAGAGGTCTCCGTCCACCACTCGGTGATCGAAGGAACCGCCCAGGGTGGTGATCCAGCGCGGGATGACTTCGCCGTCGAGGACCCACGGCTTTTGCTTGATGGTTCCGAAGGCCACGATCGCCACTTCGCCGGGGTTAATGATGGGCGTTCCGGTGTCGATTCCCAGCGCACCGATGTTGGTGATGGTGAGGGTACCGCCCCGCATTGCGGCGGGCGGTGTCTTTCCGGCGCGCGCGGTGACCGCCAGGTCATTGAGGGCCAGGGCCAGTTCCTTGAGGGACAGGTCCTGGGCGTCCTTGATGTTGGGCACCATCAAGCCCCGGGGCGTGGCCGCCGCAATGCCGAGGTTCATGTAGTGCTTGACCAGGATTTCGTCGCCGGCCCAGGTTGCGTTGACTGACGGGTTGCGGGCGGCTGCCCAGATCACGGCCTTGGCCAGGATCAGCAGCGGGGAAACCTTGATGCCTTCAAAGTCCCGCGATGCCTTAAGCCGTTTCACGAACTCCATGGTGCGGGAGGCATCCACGTCCACAAAAATGCTGACATGCGGTGCCGTGAAGGCACTTTCCACCATGGCCTTGGCTGTGGCCCGCCGAACTCCCTTGACCGGAATCCGTTCAATCCGGTCATCGCTGGACTGCTGCGGCCCGGCCCAGAAAGTGTCCGCTGAATCCTGTTCGGATTCCCGCTGTGCCTGGTAGCTGATCAGGTCCTGCTTGGTCACTTCACCGCTGGCTCCGGTGGCCGGCACATCCGCCAGGTTGATACCCAGGTCCTTGGCCGCCTTCCGGACGGGCGGCTTGGCCAACACCCGCTGGATGAGGCGGCTGAGGGTGTCCTGCACGGCCGCACCGGCAGCCGCTACGCCCGGGGCGCGCTCGGCGGGAGTGGCCGGGGCGGCTGGAGTGGCGCCGGCTGCGGAGACTGCGGCGGCCTGGGCGCTGTCCGCCGGTGCCGCCGGTTCCGAGGCAGGCGTGGCCGGTGCGGCGGAGACTGCGGCGGAGGCTGCAGGGGAGGCTGCAGGGGCAGCAGCCTTGGGAGCCGCAGTCTTGGGATCGGCAGTCTCAGGGGCGGCAGCTGGCCGGCTGACCCTCGGCCGGCGCTTCACGGCGTCGGCTTTGGGTCCGGTGCCCGTGAGGGAAGCGCTGGGCTGCTCGTCGTCCTGTGCCGGAGCCGGGACGGGCGCCGGGGTCATGGGCGCACCCGGCTGCTGGACGCCGTCGTCCGCTGTGGAGCCGGCCCGCACCGCGATGATAGGCGACCCGACATCCACGGTCTCGCCCTCCCGGACCATCAATTGTGAAACCGTGCCCGCATAAGGGGACGGCAGTTCCACCAGTGACTTGGCGGTTTCAATCTCGACCAGGACGTCATTGACGGCAACAGTGTCTCCGATTTGAACCTTCCACTCGACGATATCGGCCTCCGTCAGGCCTTCTCCAACGTCGGGAAGGTGGAATGTTCTCTCAGTCATGGCGTCTCAATCTTTGGATGCGGCAGGTTTGGGGTTCGGACTGCCCGGCGGCGGGGCGGACCGCCGGGGCAGGGTTCCGGCTAGTAGGCGAAGGAGCGGTCCAGAGCATCCATCAGTTTGTCGATGTCCGGCAGGTAATGCTCTTCAACCTTCGCGACCGGATAGGGCATATGGAAGCCGCCGACACGGATGACCGGAGCTTCCAGGGACAGGAACGCCCGTTCGGTGACCCGCGCCGCGATCTCGCCGCCGATGCCGCCGAAGGTGGGTGCCTCGTGGGTTACGATCAGCCGGCCGGTCTTCCGGACCGATTCCGTGACCGTGTCAAAGTCGATGGGGGAAATCGAGCGAAGGTCCACCACCTCGACACTGCGGCCGTCCTCCTCGGCTGCCTTGGCTGCGGCCAGGGCCACCGGCACCAGCGGCCCGTAGGCCACGATCGTGGCGTCAGTGCCTTCGCGCAGCACATGGGCCGAGAAGGGGTCGCCGGTGGGCTGTTCCGTATCGACGTCGCCCTTAAGCCAGTAGCGCCGCTTGGGTTCAAAAATGATCACCGGATCCATACCGGTCATGGCCTGCTGGATCATCCAGTATGCATCCTGCGGGTTTGACGGCGTCAGGATCCGCAGGCCTGCGGTGTGGGCAAACAGTGCTTCCGGGGATTCGGAGTGGTGCTCGATGGACCCGATGCCTCCGCCGTACGGAATGCGGATGACCACCGGTGCGCTGAGGGTGCCCTCGCTGCGGGAATGCATCTTGGCCAGCTGGGTGGTGATCTGGTTGAAGCCGGGGAACACAAAGCCGTCGAACTGGATCTCGCACACCGGACGGTAGCCCCGAAGCGCGAGGCCGATGGCGGTGCCGATGATGCCCGACTCCGCCAACGGGGTGTCCATGACCCGGCTGGCGCCAAAATCTGCCTTAAGACCCTCGGTCACCCGGTAGACACCGCCCAGATCGCCGATGTCCTCACCCATCAGCAGTGCTTTCGGGTTGTGGTCCAGGCCGGCCCGGAGCCCGGCGTTGATGGCTTTGGCCATGGTCATGGTGCTCATGCGGTTGGCTCCTGGGAGTCGGCAAAGCCGGCCTCATACCGGCGATGGAAGTCCAGTTCCTCCTGGACCAGCGGATGCGCCTGGGCGTAGACATCGGTGAAGGCGTCTTCGAATCCGGGTGCCTTCATTGCCAGCACATCTTCGCGCAGCTTGTCCGCCATCGCCTGGCCGTCCTTGGCCAGGGCATCAAAAAAGGCGTCATCGGCGAGGCCGGCAGCGCGCAGGTACTTCTCCAGCCGGGTCAGCGGATCCCGGGAGACCCAGGCCTCCTCATCGGCACTGAGCCGGTACTTGGTGGGATCGTCAGCGGTGGTGTGGGCACTCATGCGGTAGGTGAACGCCTCGATGAGCACCGGCCCGTTGCCCGACCGGGCATGCTCGAGCGCCCATCGGGTTACCGCGTGGACCGCAACCACGTCATTGCCGTCCACCCGGATGCCCGGGAAGCCGTAACCCTTGGCACGGTTGGCGAGCGGGATTCGGGACTGCACTTCAGTGGGCACGGAAATAGCCCAATGATTGTTCTGGCAGAAGAAGACGACGGGGGCGTCATAGGATGCGGCGAAGACCATGGCTTCGTGGACATCACCCTCCGAGCTTGCGCCGTCCCCGAAGTAGGCCACCGTTGCTGCCCCGGGGAGCTGCGGATCCGCTGCCATGTCCCGCGACATCCCCATGGCATAGCCGACGGCGTGCGGCAGCTGTGCCGCCAGGACCAGGGTGTAGAGATGGAAATTGGTTTCCGCGGGGTTCCATCCGCCGTGCGAGATTCCACGGAACCTGCGCAGCAGATGGGACAGCTCCAATCCGCGTGTCAGGGCAACTCCGTGCTCGCGGTAAGTCGGGAAGACGTAGTCCTGGGGCTGCAGTGCGCGGCCTGAACCTATCTGGGCGCCTTCCTGGCCCGTCAGGGGAACCCACATCACCAGTTCACCCTGACGCTGCAGCGCCGTGGCCTCCTGGTCAAAGCGGCGGATGGTGAACATGTCCCGGTAAAGGCCGCGCAGCTCATCGGCGCCCAGTTCGGCGGCATAGGCTCCGTAGGTGCTGTCCTGAAGAAGCTTCCCCTCCGGCGTCAGCAGCTGCACCATGTCGACGGCGCCGTCGACGGCGGCGTCAGCCTCCCCCGCGGCGCCGGTGCCGGTGCCGAGGTTGCCGGGCAGGCCCGGGGCATCAAGGTCCGCCGTCCGGGCAGGCAAGTGTTTGAGGTCCATGCTTACTCCTCGCCGAGTCAGTTGCCTGACCGAGCTGCGCTAGATATATTCCTCCCCGGGAATGGATCACCCCGGAAGCATATATGTGGAACTTACTTCCCTCAGCCTAACGATGGCCGGGGCCCGGACCGCACTTAGGACACGCTAGGAAACGCGGGGTCCCTTTGTATAGGTTGCACATAGGGCGAGGAACCGGGTGTTAGCTTCCTCCTCCCCGATGGTTACCCGCACCCCCTCGTTCCCGAAGGCCCGGACCGCGAGTGCCTGCTGCTCCGCCAGGGCCGCAAACTCGGGAGTATCCCCGCCCAGCGCAAGCCAGACGAAGTTCCCCTGGGCATCCGGAATCCGCCAGCCAAGTGCCCGCAGACCCTCGACGACCCGCGAGCGCTCCTTCACCAGTCCTTGTATTCTTTCCACAAGTTCTCCATGATGCTGCAGAGAGGCCACCGCCGCTGTTTCAGCAAGCTGCGAGACGGCAAACGGTACTGCGGCCACCCGCAGATGGGCTGTGACCGGCGGATGGGAAACGGAGTATCCCACCCGCAGCCCGGCCAGTCCCGCTCCCTTGGAGAAGGTGCGCAGCACCACCACATTGGGGTACCGCCGGTACATCTCCACTCCGTTAACGGCCTCCGGATCCCGGACAAAGTCTTCGTAGGCTTCATCGATTACCACGATCACGTCCGCGGGTACCCGGCCCAGGAAGTCTTCAACCTGCGCAGTGGTCAGGGCGGGGCCGGTGGGATTGTTGGGCGTGCACAGCAGGATCACACGGGTGCGGTCCGTGACGGCAGCCGCCATCGCGTCGAGGTCATGGGTTCCGTCATCCAGCAGCGGCACCTGGACGCTTTCGGCGCCCGACAGTCCAACACTGATGGGATACGCCTCGAAGGACCGCCACGGGTAGATGACCTGGTCCGGAATTCCGCTTTCGTCCCGTCCCGCGAAGGTGGCCAGAAGCTGGTTCAGCACTCCGAGGCTTCCACCGCCGGTGACGACATCCTCCGCCGGGATATCCAGGAAAGAGGCCAGCTCCATGCGCAGTGCCGTGGAGAGCGGATCCGGGTAGCGGTGGATGTCCTGCCGCCCGCTGATCGCCTCGAGCACTGCCGGAAGCGGCGGGTAGGGGTTCTCGTTGGAGGACAGCTTGTAGCTTTGGAGTCCCTCGATGACCGTGGGCGGCTTTCCGGCCGTATAGCGGGGCAGCCTGTCCACTACGCCGCGGGGGCGGATTTCCGGCGCCGGAAGGTCCGCTGCGTTGGTGTCATTCTCGGTAGTCGTCATGTGGTTAACCCTAAACGCCTTGGCCAGCCGGGTGATGTCTGACACCGTTGCAATGCGCATGACACGCCCCGGCCGAAGCCGTCCCGTCCGGAAGCTGTGCCAGCATGGTGTCATGAGCTTCCTGATCCGGATCATCATCAACGCCTTGGCACTGTGGGTGGCCAGCTGGCTGCTGCCGGGCCTGTCCATCACCGAGACAGCTGGTGCCGTCACCGGCAACGCCACCTTTGACCTGGTGCTGGCATATCTCTTTATCGGACTGATCTTCGGCATTGTCAACGCCCTCGTCCGCCCGGTCGTCAAGCTGCTGTCCCTGCCGCTGACCATCCTGACACTGGGGCTTTTTACGATCATCATCAACGCGGCCATGCTGATGCTCACCTCCTGGCTCAGCACTTACACACCGGTGGAGTTCGGAGTGGACAGCTTCTTCTGGACCGGCATCCTCGCTTCCATCATCATCAGCCTGGTTTCCATGGTGGCCGGGTCGCTCACCGGGACGCGCCGGTAATTCGCAGCCCGCCGCCGGTCACCGCCCACGCGGAACAATCGGGGTGCGGGGGTCACCTCCCCTGCCGAGCAATTGGCGGTACGAGGATCGGCGCCTCAGGCGGAACCAGAACCGGCGCGACGGGTTTCACCAGCGCCGGCGGCACCTGCCCCGGGATGGGCAGCGGCAGCCCGCTTCCGGGAACAACCGGACTGCCCGGTTTCCGGGACGGCGGCTTTTCCCCAGTCTTCCGCGAGAACTTGTACAGACTCCGCGCGGCCACCCTGCCCGAACCTATAACACCGGCCAGGTGCCCCAGCATCCCGGTCAGCGACGGATCACCGCTGGCGTCAGCCTGCGCCGCAATGTCCAGGTAGACATCGAGTTCATGGGCCGGCCCCAACGGTCCGCCACCCTCAGCCACGGGCTCCCATCCGGTAACCGTGACCCGGTCGGAGGTGTCCGGGTTCGAAGCTCCGTCCAGGCCCGGCACCATGTCCAGGCCGTGCTCCAGGTGGAGCACTTTGACGCCTGCCGGGACGTCCCGGTCCCCGGCCGGGGCGCCAGCGGTCAGTACCAGGTCAACAGTGAAGTCTCCGTTCTCCTCCAGCCGCGCTGCTGTGTTGACAGCGTGGATTCCACCCTGGCTGTAACCCACCAAGATCACGGCATCCTCAGCGGATGTGCCGGCCTGGCGCAGGGCTTCGGCAACGGCGTCGGCCACGTGCCTGCTGTCCCGCGAGCGGGCCTCCAGATTGCCGAGGGCGTCGAAGGGGTTTTCTCCCAACGCCAAGCTGGGATCTCCTTCCGTCCCAGGAAGAGTGACCACCCGAACGTCCCTCCCCTCCCCGTGAATGGTCAGGATCTCCACGACCTGCGAATCGCCCTCCGTCTCCAGCAGCACGCGTGAACGCTGCAGCAATTCGCGGGCGGTCCGCGGAGCAGCGACCTTTCCGCCGGAGCCGGGAGCTTTGCTGACCGTAAGAGAGGGAAACCCGGCCGACACGATAAGACCGGGCGCGCCGAACAAGCCGCTGCCCAAGCCGCCGCGCCTGGGCGCCAGCAGCTCGGGCACTTCCCGGCCGGGATATCCCCAGCCGCGCAGTCGCCACAGCGTGAACGCAACCGCCGGGCCCGCTCCCGGAACGGCCTTCAGCGATTGTTCCAGCCGCCCCTCAACCTCGAGGTAATTCTCGACGGCTTTCCGGAGGTCACCGGCAGCATCCTCCAAATCCTCGATGTTGCGCCGCAGGCTCAGCACAGCGGCATTCACCGCATCGGCGGCGCGTGCGGCGGCAGCCGGCAGCGCGGAGGTGCCGTTCAGCCCGTAAAGCCTGAGGCAGACGCCCGTTCCGCGGTCCCGCACCTCTCTCAGGCCCTCGGCGAAAAGGTCCAGTTGCCGGGCCGCGGCTTCGAGTTCGCGGTACTCCACGGTGAGTCCGCGGGAGCCGCCCTTCACCTGCAGGCCCGGATTCCGGTCCTCCGACGCATCAAAGGTGACCCCAGCGTTCACAACCAGTCCTCCGGGCCCAAGAGCCCCAGTTCGTTCCCGTACCCCGTGAGCAGTTCGGCCGCGGCTTGGCACTCCCCCGCCGTCTGCGTCACGCGGCGAACACATCCGGACAGGTATTCGGCGAACTCTTCGGCCGCTGCGGAGCGCCAGTTCATCTGCGGCAGTCCCCGAAGCTCCAGCACCAGCGCCTCGAGATCCTCGAGGACATCTGCCATATAGTCCAGTCCTTCTGCGGCTTCGGCAGTGCCGGGCGGTTCCTGCTCCACCGATCCCATCCGTTCCCCTTCCTCTTCAGGTTCCCGGGCTTCTTAGCGTGCAACGCTTCATCAGCATGCAGGGCGCCCGCGTCCTCAGTTCTTTCATCTCCGGCTGCTTCCCGGCCGGGCCGGCAGCCCGGCTGGGGACAAGCCCGGCATCCGGCGCCACGAGGGCCGGTTGTGGAGGAGAAGTCACAGAGCGGGGCAGGCCGCCGGAGCGTGAAAGAATTGCCGTATGGCTGAATCCGCTGCTCCCCGCGTCCCCCTTGCCTCCGTCACTCCCGCCATTGCGCTGGGCCCGCTGGACGGCCGCTACCGCGGCGCCACGGCACCGCTCGTTGACTACCTCTCCGAAGCCGCGCTGAACCGCGACCGCACGCATGTGGAAGTCGAGTGGCTGATCCACCTCACTTCCAACTCCGTACTTCCGGGCATCTCGCCGCTCAGCACGGAGCAGCAGTCGCAGCTGCGCGAAATCGTCACCGGCTTCGACGGCACCTCCATCACGGAACTGGCTGAGATCGAACAGGTCACCGTCCACGACGTCAAGGCGGTGGAGTACTACATCGGCCGCCGCCTGGCAGCCATCGGCATCGAAAACCTGACCCCGCTGGTGCACTTTGGCTGCACTTCCGAGGACGTCAACAACCTCTCCTACGCGCTCGGCGTCAAGGGTGCCGTGGAGAACGTGTGGCTGCCCGCCGCCCACGATCTCGTGGACCGGATCACCGTTATGGCCGAGGAAACACGGGCCGTCCCGATGCTGTCCCGCACGCACGGCCAGCCGGCGACGCCCACGACCCTGGGCAAGGAACTGGCCGTCACCGCACACCGTCTGTCCCGTCAGCTGCGCCGCATCGAAAAGACCGAGTACCTGGGCAAGATCAACGGTGCCACCGGCACGTACGCCGCCCATTACGCTTCCGTGCCCGGCGCCGACTGGCAGCAGGTTTCCCGCAGCTTCGTGGAGGGCCTGGGCCTGAACTGGAATCCCCTGACCACCCAGATCGAATCCCACGACTGGCAGGCCGAGCTCTACGCCGACATGGCCCGCTTCAACCGCATCCTGCACAACTTCTGCACCGATGTGTGGAGCTACATCTCCATTGGCTACTTCAAGCAGATTCCGGTGGCCGGCGCCACCGGCTCCTCCACCATGCCGCACAAGGTCAACCCGATCCGCTTCGAAAACGCCGAAGCGAACCTGGAGATTTCCAACGGCCTGCTGGATACCCTCGCCTCAACGCTGGTGACCTCCCGCTGGCAGCGCGACCTCACCGATTCCTCCTCCCAGCGCAACATCGGCGTGGCCTTCGGCCACTCGCTGCTGGCGATCTCCAACGTGGCCAAGGGCCTCGAGCGCCTGGATGTGGCCGACGACGTGCTGGCGGCGGATCTGGACACCAACTGGGAGGTGCTGGGCGAAGCCATCCAGATGGTCATGCGTGCCGAGGCCGTCGCCGGTGCCCCCGGCATGGAAAATCCGTACGAGCGCCTGAAGGACCTCACCCGGGGGCAGCGGGTGGACGCCGAGCGGATGCGCGAGTTCGTCTCCGGGCTGGGCCTGCCGGCCGAAGCCGAAGCACGGCTGCTGGACCTGACCCCGGGCAAGTACATCGGGATTGCCGACACGCTGGTGGACCACGTCACCAAGTAGCGTCCAGCAGACAACGACGGCGGGGGGCCGGGTTTATCACCCGGCCTCCCGCCGTCGTTCTGTCTGCTGGTGCCGGAGTGTTAGTCCGCGGCGGCCAGCTGGCCGCAGGCACCGTCGATTTCCTTGCCGCGGGTATCACGCAGCGTGGTGGGGATGCCGGCGTCGATCAGGTGGTTGATGAAGTCGCGCGTGACATGCGGTTCCGGGGAGGTCCAGATGGAACCGGGGGTGGGGTTCAGCGGAATCGGGTTCACATGGACCCAGCCGCGGCCGCGGGCGTTGAGCTTCTTCGCCAGCAGGTCGGCACGCCACGGATGGTCGTTCATGTCCTTGATCAGCGCGTATTCAATCGATACGCGGCGGCCGGTGACCCGGTAGTAGTTGTACGCGGCGTCCAGGGCCTCGTCCACCTTCCAGCGGCTGTTGACCGGGATCAGCTCATCACGCAGTTCATCGTCCGGGGCGTGCAGGCTCAGGGCGAAGGTGACCGGGATGTTTTCCTCGGCCAGCTTGTTGATCGCCGGCACCAGTCCCACCGTGGAGACGGTGATGTTGCGGGCGCTCATGCCCAGGCCTTCGGGGACATCCGCGGCCATCCGGTGGACGGCGTTCATCACGCGCTTGTAGTTGGCCAGCGGCTCGCCCATGCCCATGAAGACGATGTTGGTGACGCGCTCGGCGTCGTGCCCGCCGTCGCGGCGCTTGCCGCCCAGGCCGCCTTCCTTGATCACGCGGTTGGCCTGGACAATCTGGTCCAGGATTTCCGCGGTGGACATGTTCCGGGTCAGGCCCGCCTGGCCGGTGGCGCAGAAGGGGCAGTTCATGCCGCAGCCGCACTGGCTGGACACGCACAGCGTGATGCGGCCGGGATAGCGCATCAGCACGGACTCCACGAGGGAGCCGTCGAAGAGGCGCCACAGGAACTTAATGGTGTCGCCGTTGTCGGTCGTCAGACGCTTGACCTCGGTGAGCAGCGTCGGGAACATCTCCTTGACGAGGTCATCGCGGCGCTCCTTGGGGAGGTCGCTCATGGCCTCGGGGTCCGTGGTGTAGTGCTGGAAGTAGTGCACCGAGAGCTGCTTGGCGCGGAACGCCGGCAGTCCCAGCTCCTTGAGCTTCGCCTGGCGTTCGGGCAGGGTCAGGTCCGCAAGGTGCACCGGAGGCTGGGAAACCCGCGGGGACTTGAACTGCAGCAGCGGACGGCCATCCGGCTCCTTGGCCTGTTCCCAGCCCTCCGTGGCAGGGCGGACCTGCGCCTTCCGCGCCTGCAGCTGCGCCTTGGAGGTGCCGACCGGCTTGGACGGGGTTGCGGAGGAAGTATCGAGGGAAGTCATCCCTTCCATTTTTGCACGCATCGGCAACCTCTGCTTTCTGTTAGCCAACTGGCCACGGAGTCGAAACACGAATGAAACGGCCGGACCCTAGGTTGAGGGGAAAGCCCGCCCCGGGTAACCGCACAGGAGGTCTCCCATGCTTGCCGACCAGCCGCCGAACCTCACGATCCGTGAAGTTCCCTGGAGCAACCCGGTGGGCGCCGATTTACGCGCTGCCCAGCAGTCTGAACTGGACTCCCGGTTCGGCACCACGGACCATGAGCCGTCCCCGCCGTCAGCCGAAGACACAGCGGTGTTCCTGGTCGCCTACGAAAAGAGTTCCGGGCAGCCGCTGGGCTGCGGCGGGCTGCGGCGCATTGACGACGGCGCGGCGGAAATCAAGCGCATCTACGTCCTGCCCTATGCCCGGGGCTCCGGCGTGGCCACAGCCATCCTGACTGCCCTGGAGTACCGGGCGCGGGGGGCCGGATACGACGTCGTCACCGCAGAGGCCGGATCGGCCCAGCCGGACGGGCGCCGCTTTTATGAACACGCCGGGTACATGGTGGTGCCGAATTTCGGCCCGTACGCCGGGCGGGAGGACTCCGTCTGTTTCGCAAAGCGCATCGGGGACGGCAACCGGGCAACACCGGCTTCAACGCCGCCCGCCGCCGTCCGCCGGTATCAGTAGTCGGTGCGGTTTGCCGCGGCGTTCCACGCGTTGAACGGAGCAAGCGCATGACCTCCGTCGACGTCCAGCTGTTCCACGGGAAGCATGCCGCGCCGGCTCGGCACCTCGAAAAATTCGTAGAAGGCGGCATCATCGAACCCCGCGCCGGCGGCGTCGTTCCGGTCGGCGGCAAACACCACGCGCTCCACGCGGGCCCACAGCGCCGCCGCGAGGCACATGGGGCACGGTTCACAGCTGGTGTACAGAACCGCTCCGCTGAGACTGAAAGTGCCCAGCGCCGCGCATGCGTTGCGGATCGCTGACACCTCTGCGTGCGCGGTGGGATCGTTGCTGGCCGTCACGCGGTTGACCCCGTCAAAGGCCTGCCCGTCAGCCGTGACGATCACGGCGCCAAACGGACCTCCACTGTTGGCAACGTTGGCGGTGGCCAGCTGGAGAGCGCGCGCCAGCATATCGGCGTCGGTGGTGGGCATCGGCATCTCCTTGAAGCTTCGGATTGGGCGTCACGAGACTAGCACCGAAACCGGTTGGCTGGGGCCTTGAGGTCACCTTCGTAACGCGCCACACTGTGATCCAGGTCTTGCGAAACGGTCACTGCAGCACCTCACACTGAAAGGCGGCCATCATGGCACGCATCATTTTCCCCAACCTGCCCGTGGCGGACCTCGGCAGGTCCACGGACTTCTATCTGGGCCTGGGATTCCAGCGGAACCCGCAATTCAGCAATGACGACTGCACGGCGGTGGTGATTTCTGACAGCATTGTAGTGATGCTGCTGCAGCAGGATTTCTTTCAGGGCTTCCTCCCCGAGGGCGACACCCCGCATCTGGGGTCGGCCGGCAAAGAGGTGCTCAACGCAATCAGCTGCGAAAGCCGCGAAGAAGTGGACACCTTCCTCGCAAACTGCGCCAAGGGCGGCGGCGCCCTGTACCAACCGGCAAAGGAGCAGATGCCGGGCATGTATTCGGGTTCGGCCGCGGATCCGGACGGACACGTTTGGGAGTTCCTCTGGATGGATCCGTCCATTCCGGAATGATCGCAGGGACGGGAGGAGCGCTTGTATCCGGTCATCTATCCGCGCCTTCCGGTCACCGACCTGGACCGGTCCACGGGTTTCTACCTGGAGTTGGGATTTTCCCTCAACCAGAGACTCAGCGGCGCGCAGCGTTCTGCCATGAACATATCGCCGGCCATCGTCCTCCTGCTCGTTCCCGAACCCCTGGTACCTGTCATCCGGCTGGCCCTGGCGTTTCCCACCCGCGCCGACGTGGACGAGATCCTTTCCGCCTGCACGGCGGGGGGCGGCATCGTCACCACCCGGGCGAGGATCAGGAGCAGCGGAATATACTCCGGCACAGCCACCGATCCGGACGGCCACCCCTGGGAGTTTCTGTGTTTGGACGGCGGCCGCGAGGAGAGCGGATTGTGACGGCGGGCTGGTGAGGGCCGGATTGCGCACGGAGCAGCTGAGCGGGACCGGGCGGAGAGGAAACGGCTTCGGGTACGCTCGGGACCCCGGGCAACAACGGTGGGCGCAGCCAACGACGGGCGTTGTGCGCCACCGGACGGGAAATCAGGCATACCGCCACGGCCGGCGGTGCAAGGGGATGGAGACGGAAGCGCATGGCAACACCAACCGAAACTTCGGCGGAGGCCCTTCACGCGGCGGACCGGCAGGATGCCATCCGGGTTCTCGGCGCCCGGGAAAACAACCTCAGGGACATCAGCGTGGAGATCCCCAAGCGCCGGCTCACGGCCTTTACCGGGGTGTCCGGTTCGGGCAAGAGCTCGCTGGTGTTTGGGACCATTGCAGCGGAGTCACAGCGGCTCATCAACGAAACCTACAGTGCTTTTGTGCAGGGCTTCATGCCCAACCTGGCCCGGCCGGAGGTGGACCGGCTGGAGGGGCTGACGACGGCGATCATTGTTGATCAGGAGCGGATGGGTGCCAATCCCCGCTCCACCGTGGGAACCGCAAGCGATGCCAACGCGATGCTGCGCATCCTGTTCAGCCGGCTGGGAAAACCGTCCATCGGATCTCCCAACGCCTATTCCTTCAACGTCCCCTCGGTGAAGGCCTCCGGCGCCATCACCGTGGAGCGCGGGGGCAAGAGCAAGGCCGAAAAGGCCACCTTCAACCGGCTCGGCGGAATGTGTCCGCGCTGTGAAGGCATGGGGTCCGTCACCGACTTCGATTTGTCCGCACTGTACGACGACAGTAAGACGCTGCGCGAAGGAGCCCTCACCATTCCCGGCTACAGCATGGACGGCTGGTACGGACGGATTTACACGGGCACCGGCTTCCTGGATCCGGACAAGCCGATCGCCAAGTTCAGCAAGCGCGAACTGCACGACCTGCTGTACAAGGAACCCACCAAAATCAAGGTCGACGGCATCAACATCACGTACGAGGGCCTGATTCCGAAGATCCAAAAGTCCATGCTGTCCAAGGATCCGGAAGCGATGCAGCCGCACATCCGGGCCTTCGTGGACCGCGCCGTCACGTTCACCACCTGCCCCGAGTGCGGTGGCACCCGGCTCAGCCCCGAAGCCCGCTCCTCGAAAATCAACGGCAAGAACATCGCCGATGCATGTTCCCTGCAGATCACCGACCTGGCGGAATGGGTCCGCGGGTTGAAGGAGCCGTCGGTGGCGCCGCTGCTGGCCGGGCTTCAGCACCTGCTCGACTCGTTTGCCGCCATCGGGCTGGGATACCTCAGCCTCGACCGCCCCTCGGGCACGCTGTCCGGCGGAGAATCACAGCGGACCAAGATGATCCGCCACCTCGGCTCATCCCTGACCGACGTCACTTACGTTTTTGACGAACCGACCATCGGCCTGCATCCGCATGACATCGAGCGGATGAACCGGCTCCTCCTGCAGCTGCGGGACAAGGGCAACACCGTGCTCGTCGTCGAGCACAAACCCGAGACCATCGCCATCGCTGATCATGTCATCGACCTGGGCCCGGGTGCCGGCGCCGACGGCGGAACGGTGTGCTTTGAGGGCACCGTTGCGGACCTGCGCGCCAGCGGCACCATCACCGGGCGGCATCTTGATGACCGTGCCGCCCTGAAGGACTCAGTGCGTGAGCCCTCCGGAACGCTGGAAGTCCGCGGCGCCGCCGCCAACAACCTGAGGAACGTCGACGTCGATATTCCGCTCGGCGTGTTCTGCGTCCTGACCGGGGTTGCCGGCTCCGGCAAGAGCTCGCTGATCCACGGATCCGTCGCCCGCCGGGACGGTGTCGTGGTGATTGACCAGAGCGGGATCAAGGGCTCCCGGCGCAGCAACCCGGCAACCTACACGGGCCTGCTGGAACCGGTCCGCAAGGCGTTTGCCAAGGCGAACAACGTCAAACCGGCGCTCTTCAGTTCCAACTCGGAAGGCGCGTGCCCGGCCTGCAACGGAGCCGGGGTCATCTTCACGGACCTGGGTGTCATGGCAACCGTGGAATCCACCTGCGAGGAGTGCGGCGGCAAGCGGTTCCAGGCAGCAGTCCTGGAGTACACCTTGGGCGGGAAAAACATTGCCGAGGTGCTGGGCATGTCCGTCACGGAGGCTGAGTCGTTTTTCGCCGCCGGCGGCACCGGTGACGCTTCCCTGCCGGCGGCGCAGAAAATCCTGGGCCGTCTGGCCGACGTCGGGCTCGGTTACCTGCATCTTGGCCAGCCGCTCACGACGCTCTCCGGCGGTGAGCGGCAGCGCCTGAAGCTGGCCACCCAGATGGCCGAAAAGGGTGGCGTCTATGTCCTCGACGAACCCACCACCGGGCTACACCTGGCCGATGTGGCGCAGCTGCTCGGCCTGCTGGACCGGCTGGTGGACTCCGGCAAATCGGTGATTGTTATAGAGCACCACCAGGCGGTGATGGCGCACGCGGACTGGATTATCGATTTGGGTCCGGGCGCCGGACACGACGGCGGGCAGATTGTCTTCGAAGGCACTCCCGCGGATCTGGTGGCGGGGCGCTCCACCCTGACCGGTGAGCACCTCGCCGCCTATGTGGGGAGCTGACTGTTCCGGTTAGCCGGCCGGGGAAACGCAGATGGTGTCCATGGTCAGGGTCACCGCACCGTCACCCTCCGCAGCGGTCAGGGTGACCTGGATGCCTCCGGTTTCCTGGAGGGAGGCCGCATGGGTTCCGCCGCAGGGGATGCTCACCGTTCCTTCGGGCAGGTCCACGCACCAGCGCCGCAGGTCCGTCAGGCGGTCGCCGTCGCGCTCAATCCGCACTTCGGCTCCGGTGGCGGTCCATTCGGCCAGAATTGCATTGATCCCTGCCTCGGCGCCCGGCAGGTCATCCAGCAGGAGCTCCGGACGAAAGCCCTTCCGGCGCAGCGACTTGCCCAGCCGGTACACGTCGGTTGAACCGTGTTCGGTGATCGTGGAGGTCTCGATCGCCAGCGCGTCAAAGTTCGGGTTGCCGGCCGCGTCCGGCAGGACGTCCTTTTTCCAGGCCCCGGCGAGCTGCCGGTTCAGGGCCAGGGAAGCCAGGTGGCACGCGGTGTGCCCGGCGGAAAGCGCGGCCCGGTACGCCTCGTCCACTTCCACCGAGACAGAGTCCCCCTCCTTAACCCCGGCGTCGGCGGGAAGCAGGTGCGCCACGGTGAAAACCCACCCCTCGGTGCCCTTTTTCACCGGAATGTCCGCGCCAATAAACAGCGTGGTTCCGTCGGTGGCGGCCACGACGGCGTCCTGCACCTCGCAGGTCCCGCCGCCGGCTGTTTTCAGCACGGCGCGGTCGGCGCCCTGGTCCGGCCAGCCGGCGTCCACAGGATGGACTGCGGTGATGTCCAGCAGGACTGCGCGGGCGCCGTCGGGCATGTCCTGGATATGCAGGACCGTACCGGTGGAATTTAAGGCTCCGGAGGGATAGGTAACTGTTGTATCTTCAGTAGGCAGGCTCACAAGCCCACCCTACCCACTGATTTTCGCCCCGGATCGTGACCGCTGTCACTCGATTCTTCATCCGGGCTCACATGGGGGTACAGTTCTAAGTACGACGCGGGGTGGAGCAGTTCGGTAGCTCGCTGGGCTCATAACCCAGAGGTCGCAAGTTCAAATCTTGCCCCCGCAACTCAAGAAAAATCCCGATCCGGTTTCCGGATCGGGATTTTTTGTGCGCGCGCATGGATGTCCCGGCTCCGCTGCCCGCCCGCTAGGGTGCGGACGGGAGGCCGTCCCGCGGCCACCACTGGGGCAGCAGGTACCGCAGTGAGCCCAGGCGCGCTTCGACGTCGTCGTCATCACTGACCACCCATTCCTCGAACCACGAGGCGTAGGCGCCGGCGAGAAAGGCGGCCGTTATGTCGAAGTTTATGGCGGGCGGCACCTGGTGGGCCTGCCAAACATGCAGCGCCAAGAGGATCCGTGCCCTGAGCTGGTCGGTCAGGATCGCCAGGAAGGTTTCGGTGTGAAAGAGCGCCCGGTAGACCCGTTCCTCGGCCTTGGTGTGCTGCAGGATCTGCCGGATGGACTCGATGTACAGGTCCCCGATCTGCGCAACCGTCCGGCCCGTTCCGCGCTGGTCCATTTCCACGGTTCCCAGCTGGTCCACGACACCGGCGTACACCACCGCGGCAAAGTCGAAGATGTTGCGGTAGTGCCCATAGAAGGTGGTGCGGTGAACGGAAGCCTTCCGGCACAGCTCGGCGACGCTGATCTCGGCCAGGTCATGATCCCGCAGGAGCTCCCACAGTCCGGCTTCCAGCGATTCCCGGGTACGGGCCATCCGCGGTTCATCGGTCGGAGTGCGCCGCGGCGGCTCGGTCGTTCCAGGCATGACTTATTTTTGCAGACACTTTGGAATGTCGGCCCAGACACGCGGAAGGGTCCCGCCGAGGCGGGACCCTTGTGCAACCGGCATCCGGCAACGCCGCTTTTGCGGCGCAGCCGCAGCCGCTAGTGGTTGGCGAGGCCTGCGGTCTCGCCGCCGTCGACGACGAATTCGGCGCCGCTGGAGAAGCTGGAATCATCGCTGGCCAGGAACAGGACGGTCTGCGACACTTCGTCCGCCTCGCCCATGCGGTGCAGGGCTACGTGGTTCATGGGGTTCTCCATGCCCTCGGTCATCGGGGTCTTGATGACACCCGGGTGCACCGAGTTCACGCGGATGCCGTACTTGCCCAGGTCCAGGGCAACGGACTTGGTCAGCCCGCGCACCGCGTATTTGGTGGCGGTGTAGCCCGGCAGCTCCACAAAGCCCTGCAGGCCGGCGGTGGAGGAGATGTTGATGATGGAGCCGCCCTTGGATTCCTTCAGTGCCGGAATGGCGGCCTTGATGCCCAGGAAAACACCGTTGAGATTAATGTTCACAATGGTGTTCCACTGCTCAAACGTGTAGTCCTCGATGTGTCCGAAGTTGGCGATACCGGCGTTGTTGACCAGCACGTCAAGGCCGCCGAACTCGTTGACGGCGGTCTGCACAGCACCTTCCCAGTCCTCGGCCTTGGTGACATCCAGGTTCACGTAGCGGGCATTCTCACCGAGCTCCGCAGCCGTCTTTTTTCCCTCGTCGTCGAGGATGTCACCGATGACGACCTTGGCTCCCTCGGCTACCAGCAGGCGGGCATGCGACGCCCCCATGCCCCGGGCGCCGCCGCTGATGAGTGCCACTTTGCCGCTTACGCGTTCCATTTCCGCTCCTTCACTCTGGGGTAGTTCCGGTCTAATCAACAGGTGTAGAAGAGCCGCGATTCCCGGAAACCGGAAATGTGATGGAGGAGATATTGCAACTGGTTTTCACCGGCGCGTGGGGAAGCCCTGTGAATACTCTCCGCCCACGGCGCTGCCGGCTTCCTCCGCACCGTCCAAGCTGCCCTCGGTGCCCCCGGTATACGCCGTGTAGGTCTCTCCCACCGCAATGCCGGGCGAGGAGTAGACGAGCGAAGCTGTTTCCTTCAGGGGCGTAAAGGAGGCAATGACGGTGCCCTTGGCGTCGGCCAGCCGGATCAGCGTGCCGGGGGATACCTCGGTGTCCCAGGTGAGTTGGACGCCGGACTGCGCCGAGGTAGCCGCGGGGCCCTGTGCCATGCCGGCGCTTCCGGCGGCAATCAGAGTGCCGCCGTCCACGGCCAGGGTACCGTTCACGTCCAAGGCACCGTTGCCGTTGTTTGTGGGTCCATGCACCGTCACTGTGCCTCCACTGACAGTGGCATTTCCATTCGAATCCAGGCCGTCCCCATCGGCATTTACCGTGACATTTCCGCCCGTGACGACAATCGAGTAGTCGCCGACGGCCATTTCGCCTCCACCCGGCCCCATTCCGCCGCCGGGCATGGCACCTTCGGGCATTCCGCCACCGGGCATCGCGCCTTCCGGCATGGCTGGCGGTTCCCCGGCGAACCGTCCTCCGTCTTCGGCCGTGGAAGCTGTATCGGTGGTGGATCCTCCCGCGGCGTTGATGCCGTCGTCGCTGGCGGTGATGTCTATGGTGCCGCCGTTGATCATGATGTGGGCGGCTTCCATGCCCTCCACGGATTCGGAGACCTTCACGGTGCCGCCATGGACGGTGAGCAGGGTTTCCGCCTTCACTGCGTCATCCCCTGAGGAGACCGTCAGCTCACCGCCGTAAACACTCAGCCAGCCGCGGTTTTCGTCTTCGTCGTTTGTGGATTTCACTCCGTCATCTCCGGCGGTGACGTTGTACCGCCCGCCGGCCAGGACCAGATAGTCCTTGCCTTTGATCCCTTCATCCACCGCGTTGACGGTGACGTCGCCGGCGGCCAGGACCAGGCCATCCTTGGAGACGATGCCGTCAAAGGCATTGCCGGTCACGTTCAGCGCACCGGTTCCGGCGATGGTCAGGTCCACGGTGGAGTAGAGGGCCGCATTGGGTGCGTCGTCGGCGGTGTCCGCATAGGCGCCGGCATCGCTCAGGGTATTGGAGGTGCCTTCCTCCAAATAGAGAATCACCTCATTGGCGCTGGCGGCCACGAAGGGAGAACCGCTGCTGCTGGCCAGGTTCACCCCATCGAGAATCACCCGGACTACGTCCTCCTCCCCTGCTGCCACAACAACCTGCCCGTCCGCGTGGGAACCCGAAAGGCGGTAGGTACCCGCTGCCGTGATGGTGACGGTCTCGCCGTTCACGCTTACGCCGTCGGCTGTGCTGTCCGAACCGAGATCCACCCGGATTTCCTGGTCGGTATCCCAGGTGAGGTCGTCGGCATCAAAGTGGGTGTCCTCCGTGATCTCGCCGGCGGCTACCGAGGCTCCGGGTGCGGTTCCGGAGTTTTCCGTACCAGAAGCGGATAAACCGGTACCAGCCGGAGCCGGGCCTGCGCAACCGGACAGGGCAACTGCCAGTGCCAGGGCGGCCACTGAGGTTTTCACGGATGTGGAGGTCAGGACTGTACGACGGAGGGAAGACATGGCATTTCCTTTGGGTTGGGGATTATGCGGAAGCGGACTGCGCCTGCAGTGTGAGGTGCCGCGAGAGTGTCCGGTGCCATCTGTTGGCCGGTAGCGCAGGGTTCAACGCGGCCATGCCGGTGGCAAACTTGGAGATGCGGGTGGGCCGGATGCCGTGCGCCCACAGGTGGCGGTCCAGCGCACTGGCAGCCGCGCCGGACTTGGTCTCCAGGATGAGCGCTCCGGTCAGCACCATGGCCGCGCCTCCCGGACGCCGCCATGCGACGCCCAGATCCACTGTCGCCCGGCTGCAGGATGCAGGAAGAAACAGTGTGATGCGGTCATAGGCGGTTTCGATCACCGGAACCAACGGGCTGGACGGGACGGATCCGACGGCGGCCCGGAGGGTTTCCCTGATGTACGCCAGGCCCTCCCGCGTGATCCGGTGGGTGTCCTGGAGCTGATAGGGAATCCGGTCCTTGACAGTGGCTGCGCGGGCACCTTCAGTCTTCACTTCCAAGAAGCAGAGACTGCTGTCCACATAGGTGCGGGTGCGGATTTTGTATCTCCGCCGGCGGTTGTGCGCGGCGAGGAAGTAACTGTCCAGTGCAGGGGTGTCGAAGTACACCGACTCGTAGGCGAAGGCGCGTTTGCCCAGCGTCTCCAGCACCCGGACCGGACCAGGCAAACTCCGCAGAACGTCTGCTGCCTGCTGCTCACCCACCACATATTTGCGGTCTATGCGGGTCTGCAGGGATGCCGCCGCGTTAAGCTCGTCCAGCGACACCGGCTGCCGGTCACACAGGCTCTCGACCACTGCCAACCGGGTCATGATCCTGCGTTTCCTGCACCGGAAGCAGACGCCGGCGCGGCGGCACCGGCTCCGGCTCCGGCGGGGACCGTGAAGGAAGCGGCTGCTGCCGGTGAGGCCGACGGCGTGGTGAAGGAATCCGGTGCCGGTGCCGCAGCCGGATTAACCGGTGCGGCCGACGCGGCGCCGGCCGCGCGGGTTTCGTAGCGGACCTCCACGATAGTGCGGTCGTTGACCAGGTCCAGTTCCAGAACCGTCGCTGAGTGGATCCGTGCGTTAAGCACCTCGGCTAGCCTGCTGCGCAGGAGCTCCTCACTCGCAATGGCTTGGTCCAAAACCACGTTCTGGTGCCGGTAGGCGGACAGAAGCCGGGCATGGTCCACCACGGCCATGGTTACCAGGATGAGAGCGATGAGTGCCAGCGGCATCCACAGCGGGTCAGTGCCGATGCCGGCAATCAGGCCGATGGCCAGCGCCGAGAAGTAGTAGGCCACCTCATGCTGGGCAAGTTCCGTGGAGCGGAGCCTGATGATGGACAGCACCCCGAACAGCCCCAGGCCCAGTCCGAGGCCGGCGGCTGAACCGGAGAGGACAGTGGCCACCGCAAGAACCCCCACGTTCATTCCCACGTAAGACACGACAAGGTCCCGGCGTCGGTGGCGCCGTAGATACAAGCCAAAAGTCAGCACGGCTATTGCGGAAAGATCTGCTGATATGAGGATCAAGTGGTTCACGAAGCGGGTCTCCAAACGGTGGCAGTGGGTTCACCTTCCACCCTGCCGCCCGATCCTGTGCCGGAACTGTGCCGGACCCCAGCCGCAGATTTGAGCGCCGGTCCTACGCCTGACCGTCCCCGGGTTCAGTCCCATCCGGCACGGGGACCGGCAGGACAACGGAGAACTCGGTGCATCCGGGTTCACTTTCGACGCCGATGCTCCCGCCGTTGGCGTCTACCAGTGCCTGCACAATGGCCAAACCCAGGCCGCTGCTCGATTCACCGCTGCCTGCCGTCCTGGCGGAGTCGGCCTTGCTGAAACGGGAGAAAATGGAATCGATATACCCCGGATCAATACCCGGACCGTTGTCGGTCACGGTCACTGTTGCCCGCCCGTTCCCGGCACTCAGTGCCACGGCCACCCGTGTACCGGGTGGCGTGTGCCGATGTGCATTGGAAAGCAGGTTAATCAGCACTTGGCGCAGTTCGGACTCAACGGCCTGGACCATCACCGGCTCGTCGGGCAGCGCCAGGGTCCACTCGTCGTCGGGCGCCGCAACCTGCGCATCCCTGGTAACTTCAACAACCATCTCGGTGAGATCCACCTCCCCGGGTTCGCCGCGCTGTCCTTCATCCAGTCTCGCCAGCAGCAGCAGGTCCTCGACCAGAGCGGACATTCTCCGGGATTCACTCCCAACCCGCTCCAGCGCTGCCCTTCCGGACGGGCTGACCTGCTCGCTGAGGAGGACCAACTCGGTATAGCCGCGGATGGAGGTCAAAGGGGTGCGCAACTCATGGCTGGCGTCGGCAACGAACTGCCGCACCTTCATCTCGCTGGCTTGGCGGGCACGCAGGGCGTTGGTGACGTGATCGATCATTTCGTTCAGGGCGATGCCCACGGTCCCCACTTCCGATCCGGGCTGGGCTGCCGACGGCGGGACACGCACTGGCACTTCCACCTCGCCCGAGGCCAGCGGCAGCCGGGACACCGAGGTCGCCGCAGCCGACAGTTCTTCCAACGGATGGAGGGAACGGCGGATGATCCAGGCCCCGGCAAACCCCGCTGCGAGCAGCCCTGCCGCAGACAAACCAGTAATCGTCAGGTCAAGGGAGGCGAGCGTCCGGTCCCGCTCCAAGGTGGACAGCCCGGTCACCAGCACCGAATCCGCCGGAGCAATGTCCTCGGGCAGTTCCACGGCATCCACCCGGTAGTTTCCGGTTGAGAGGGTCACCTCCTGCGGGCCGGTCGCGGGATCAATTTCCGCCAACACGGCCAAGTCGGCGTCCGACAGCGGAGTGGTGCTGCCGTCATCCTGCACCAGTGCGGAGTTTTGGGGCACTCCGGCGCTCAAAAGCGCATTCAGGGTTCCTGGCCGCTGCCCCGCGGCATTCATGACGCCGTCGTTGCCGGAATCGTCACCCGGCGGGCGGTTCCCGTCCGGCTGCGCCTCCCCCGGCGGCGGCCCTCCGGGGAACCCGGCACGTCCAGCGGCGGGCGTCAGCCCCCCGTCCAGTTCCCCGGTGAGGTAGTTGCTCATCACCACATGGCTGAAAATGCCGATGCCGGCGCAGACAAGGGTGAGCAGAGTGAGAGTGGACAGGACGAGCTTGGTGCGCAGCGGTAGCTTCCGCCGGTTCGGGACTGCGCGGGTCACGGCGTGGCAGGCTTGAGGACGTATCCGGCCCCGCGGACCGTGTGGATCATGGGATCCCGTCCGGCGTCGATCTTCTTGCGCAGGTAGGAAATGTACAGTTCCACGATGTTGGCCTGGCCGCCGAAGTCATAGTGCCAGACATTGTTCAGGATCTGCGTTTTACTCAGCACCCGCTTGGGGTTCTCCATCAGGTATCTCAGCAGCTCCCATTGGGTGGACGTCAGGGAGATATCCTCTCCGCCTCGGGTCACCTCGCGGGTGTCCAGATTCAGGACCAAATCACCGACGACAAGTTCGGAAGAATCAGCCGCGGCAACCCCGGACCGCTGCACCAGGCGGTGCAGGCGGAGCATCAGTTCCTCCATGCTGAAGGGTTTGGTGACATAGTCGTCTCCCCCGGCGGCCAGCCCTGAAATCCGGTCCTGGACCGCATCCTTGGCGGTGAGGAACAGAGCCGGAATATTCGGGAAATAGCCACGGATCCGGGACAGCGCCTCAAGACCGTCCACACCGGGCATCATGATGTCCAGGACCAGGACGTCGGGACGGAAGTCACGGGCGGCGGCCACAGCGCCCTGCCCGTCATTGGCGGTAAGGACGTTCCACCCGAGCAACCGCAGGCCCATGCTTACCAGGTCGGCCAAACTCGCTTCATCGTCCACCACCAGAGCCCGGATTGGACTGCCGTCAGGATGCGTCAGGGGTGGAAGGCTCCCCGCGGGGGATTGGAACGAGGCGTCGGCCATGGATACTTCCTTCCGTGCTCATGACTAAGAGTAGGCACCATTGTCCGATGCGCCCCTAGCGCTGCCCTGTTGCCAACCTGTGCCCAAGCTGTGTTCAACGCACTGGCAAGCCGTCCCGGGGCCACCATGACGGGAGCAGGTGCATCAGCGATGCCAGCCGGGCTTCGACGTCGTCTTCATCACCGGCAACCCATTGTTCGAACCATGCCGCGTAGGCGCCGCCCAGGAAGGCTGCCACGTCATCGAGGTCAAGCTGGGGAACCAGCCCGTGGGCGTCCCAAACATCCAGTGCGAGGCGGAACCTGCACCTGAGTCCGTCCGCGAGCACCCCGGGAAAGGACCCTGTGGAAAACAGCGCCCGGTAGACCCGCCGCTCCGCCCGGGTGTGGAGGAGGATTTGCCGCACCGCGTCCACGTACAGGCGGCCCACCTCTTCGACGGTCCGGCCTGCGCCCCGCAGGTCAACGTCCACGGCGCCCAGCCTGTCCACCGCTCCGGCGTAGAAGGACGCGGCGAATTCAAAAATGCTGTGATGATGACCGTAAAAGGTGGTGCGGTGCACTCCCGCCTGACGGCACAGTGCGGCAACGCTGATTTCGGACAGCTCGTGGTCCCGCAGCAGTTCCCACAGCCCGTTTTCAAGCGCTTCCCGGGTGCGCGCCGTCCGTGGCTCGTCGGGGGCCGGACGCCCCGCTTGCAGTGGCGTTTCCCGTGCTGGCATAGGAACCATCCTCTCAGATACACGGAAGGACCCCGCCGAAGCGAGGTCCTTCCATGCGCGGCGCTGGGGGACGCCGCGGGGATGGTGTTCTTGGTTATTCAACACCTGTAGAAGAGACTCTAGCGGAGAACCCCCCGTGGGACACAAATCAGAAAGAAGATACTCCCTTTTCCGCGGGAAGGTCACGTGGCCTCAGCGGTCCTGGTCCGGTGACGGGGAGGCAGCGGAATGATGGGCGACGTCCGGTGCTGATACTGCGCGTACTCCGGATGCCGGGCGCGGGAAATGCTCTCGGTGAAGACCGTGGACCCCGCAAAGAGCAGGGTCAGCAGCACTGCTCCCAGGACGGTCCAGTGGAACCAGCTCCCGGTGGCGGTGACCGCAAAGCCGTAGAACAACCACCACTGAGCCTGCTCGAAAAAGAAGTTGGGATGCCGCGAGAAGCGGAACAAGCCGGTTTGCAGGAAGTCGGGCCTCGGAGTGCGTCCGGCCGCCCGCTCCGCGGCCTTCCAGCGGTGGAAATCCCACTGCTGCTGGTCCGCTATGGTCTCCCCGGCCAGTGCTGCGGCAAACAGGGCCGCGATGATCCAGTCTCCCGCGGTCAGCCGACCGGGATTCTGATAGGCCGTGAGGGCGGGAAGCGTCATCAGGAAGATGATCGCGTTCTGGTAGATGCTGATGAACAGGAGATTGAAAACAGCGAACTGCCACGGTTTCATCCGCTTCTTCAGGATGCCCCACCGGTAATCCTCACCGCCCGGCGCATACCCGCCCTTGCGCGCGAAGTTGAAGGTCAGCCGCGCTCCCCACAGCGTCACCAGCACCGCCATGAGCAGCAGGCGCCCGTCAAAGCCGGACGCCGCGGCGAACACCCACACGTAGGCGGCGGGCACCAGTGACCAGATGCGGTCAGTCCAGGAGTATTCCCGCGTAATGAGCGAGAGCACCCAGGTTCCGGCGGTGACGGCGGCAAGAATCCACAGGCAAACCATGACCGGGTTCATCTTTGGAGAATACGCGCGCGTCAGCCGGGGCGGAACGCTGCACGGCCCAATGGCAGCGGCTGATAGCGTCGGCGCATGACTTCCGTATTCCTTCGGCCATGGCAGCCTGCCGACGCCGAAGCCCTGGCAACGGTCTACCGCGGCACTTCCGACCTGGAGCGGCAGCTCGGAGCCGATGCCGGCACCGCGGTCGGTGCGGAGCGCGTCATCCACACGGATCTGGGCTGGGATCCGCAGAGCTCCTGCAACATGGCCATCATCTGGAACGGCACGGCCGTGGGCAACGCCGGCATCAGCAACATTGACCGTCACGGCACTGCCTGGACGTATTACTGGCTGGCCGGACATGCACGCGGCAGGGGCCTCGCGGCGGGTGCCGTGGCCACACTGGCGCACTGGGTGTTCCGGGATCTGAAGCTGCACCGCCTGGAGCTGGGCCACCGCACCAATAATCCGGCATCCTGCCGGGTGGCCGGGACTGCGGGATTTGCGCCCGAGGGTATCCAGCGCGCAAAACTGCAGTACGGCACCGACCGCTTCGATGTGGAGACCCACGCCAGGCTGGCCACGGATCCGGACCCGGGAGTGGCCCGCTTCGAACTGCAGCTGCCCTAAGCCGGGCGTTTCAACCGACCGCAGCAGTCCACCCACCCTTACCTCAGCGAACCATCCTCAGCACCGGGATCTCGTCCGCCGTCGGGCTCCCCGCCACCCGGGCGCCGTCGGGCAGGAATCCGTTGCGCCGGTAGAAGGCCTGCGCCCTCGGGTTTTCCGCCGCCACCCAGAGCTGCACCGGGTCCTCCCCCGCCACCGCTTCCAGAAGCGCCTGGCCGGCGCCGGTTCCGTGGTGGGAGGCGAGGACGTAGAGCATGAACAGCTGCCGGTCCCGGACCGGCGGAAAGGCCGGATGCTCCCTAACGGACGAGGGCCCGGCCATGGCCAGCCCCACCAGCTCCCCCTCGACCTCGGCCATGGCAACGTTTCGCAGCACGCCGTCGTCGGCTGTGATGCGCTCCCACAACGGAACGAGTGACGCCGCCGTATAGCCATCCCAGAAACTGCCGCTCACCTGCCCGGTGTAGGTTTCCACCCAGCAGCGGTGGTGGACCGCGGCGAGCGCCGGGGCATCCGCCGCAGCGGGTGTCCTCAGCGTGATGTCCAGATGCCGGCCGGGCATGCCCGTACTACCGGGAATCCGCTTTGCGGCGGCTTGCCCGGCCATCCAGGAAATCCATCCCCAGTGACCAGAGGGCGACGGCGGCAGCCATCCACAGCCGGGGCTTCGTCACTCCCTTGCGGACAATCCAGCGTTCAATGGCCGCGTCCGCCCTCAGCGACAGCACCTGCACCCCCGTCACCGCCGCTCCAACCCCAACAGCCAGCATGGCCGGGGCAACTGCGGGTCCCAGACGCGGGGTTCCGGCGTTGTTACCGGTGTGGCCGGCGTTGTCAGGAGTGGAAACGTTGTCCGGCGCGCTGCCGCCGCCGGAGGTGCTGTCGCCGGCTGAACCCTCAGCACGCAGCTTGGCGCGGCCGCTGATCACCGCCGCCGCTGCGCCGCCCGCTGCCACGGCACCCGGGCCGAACACAAAGATGCGCCGCGTACGGGACGACCAGTCGGCGGGCCGAAGAAGCGTGAAGGCCCCGGCGAGCGTGGCAATGGTCAGTGACAGCGGCAGGTTCTTCATACCCCCAACCGTAATTGAACCCGCGGCGAATCCGGAGAACTGAACCACCGACGCCTTCCGGCTGCGAAGGCGGCGGTTTATGGTCCCCGTGGACCGCTGGGCGGACCGGGATCATAGAGGGTGCCCCGGCGGAACCTGTCACTGAAGTTTCCCAGTGCGAACTCCCGCAGTTCATGATCACCGGCCAGGTGTCCCGCAGCCGCCACCTGCAGCGAGAGGGACGCACGGTGCAGCTGTGCCCGCGCCACGATGTCCGGGCCGGCAATGTCAGCAACGGCCGCGGCGCCAAATGCGCTGATCAGCGGAGCAAGGTCCATTGCCGGGTCTCCGAGGCAGGCGTTGTCAAAGTCCACCAGCCCCGAAATCTTCGATTGGACCCAGAGCACATTGTGCAGTCCGAAGTCGCCGTGCACGACGACGGGATGCACCATTTCCTCGGCGGCCAGGACCTGCGCGACCACCCTGGACGCCGCCTTGGCCTCCTTGGGCGGCAGTCCGGCCGTGATGCCGGCGACCACGGCCGGCCACTCCCCCGCACCGCACCACTGCCGCACCGGGCGGAGCGCGCCGGCAGCCGGCGGAACCATGCCGGCCAAGTCCGCGAGCGCAAGCTTCAAGGGAGCACGGACTGTTTCCCAGCGTTCCAGGGGCCGGTGCTCGCCCGGAACAAAGCTGTTGGCCTGGGCCGACCACCCATTCCCGTGGAATGGCTCCCGCAGTACTGCCGGTATGCGGAACGGCAGTCCCGCCAGGGCAAAGGCCGCCAGATTAGCCGTTTCGGAGCGGGTCCGCTCAGCGTGGCCGGCGCCAAACGCCACACGGACGACGGCGGCCTCCCCCAACACGGCAACCAGGTGGAAGGCCCCGCTCCGGATCTTCATGCGGTGCCAGTCCAAATCCGGCCACACGGACTGCAGGCTGGACCAGATAGCCATGGCTTCGGCGCTGACCGGTCCGGCTACTCCTGGGCTCCGGTCAGACTGACCTCCAGCTGCCCGCTCACGACGCGGGTGGAGAACACCGGCTGCGGAGCAGTTGCCGGACCGTGGATCACTTCGCCGGTCCGGACCGAGAACGTACTGCCGTGCCACGGGCAAACCACACACAGTTCTCCCCGGGTTTCCTGCAAATGTCCCTCGTGCAGCGGACCGCCCAGATGGGAACAGGTATCGGCAAGCACGGATATATCCGGTGAGGACGGGCCGCCGCCGGCTGCCGTGGGTCCCTGCCGCAGCACCATTAGGGGAATGCGGCCAAGCATGGCCTGCCGGAGCTGGCCGAGGGGAAAGCTGTCCACCGGACCCAGTTGGTGCCAGCCTTCCTGCACTTCCTCGGGCAGGTCCTCGTTGCGGTTCACGCCGGCTCCCTGCCGGTAGGACAGGTGGCCGCCCAGGAATCCGCCAAGGCCTGAGATGCCAAGCCCGGCGAAGGCGAGAATCTTTCCGCGGCCGTGGTTCCCGCGGCTCCGGGAGAGCCAGGAAACCAGGAACAGCCCAGTGGCAACCGCATTGGCCCCCTGATGCACAATGCCGGTCCGCTGCTGAGGGGTGTCCAGCTGGGAGAAATCGGTGACTCCGGTCAGGGCAGTGGGCACCGCGGCCACCACGCCCATGCCCACCAGGGTTTGCGCGGCCCGCTCGTTGCCCGGCAGCAGGTCCAGGACCGCAGCGGACACCCATGCACCCAGCGGCACAATCACCATCAAGGGATGCATCGGATGCCCCAGCGGCACCCCGTGCAGTGCGTCAGTGACCCGCGGCCAGGGCAGGGCCTTACGCACCAGGCGTGTCACCGTTCCGGCGGCGGGATCCAGCCACGCGGCGCCTTCAAGCTTGTCGACGGTGCTGACCAAAGGCAGACGTGGCATGTCGTTCTCCTCAGACGGACTGCTGGCTGCTCAACAGCGTAGCCACGCCGCCGGACGGGCACCACAGTAAGTGCCGCCCTCAGCTTCCGGGAACGCTCTCTTTTGCCGCACCGGTGAACGCGTGCCGGGCGCGGGTGCACCCGCCATAATGACCTAAGGCAGCGGCCTCGCCGCACACCATTAGCTGCGCACCATAACCTTTGACGTCAGGAGCAGGAATGGGACATGTGGGGTCCTATGTGTGGGAGCTGCGCCAAAAAGTGGGTTCCCGTCAATTGCTGCTGCCCGGCGCCCAGGTCCTTGTCCTGCGGACCGACGGCGCCGCACTCCTCCAACGGCGCACCGACAACGGGCTCTGGGAGCTTCCCGCGGGCGCCTGCGAACCCGGGCAGAGCTTCGCCGGTGCCGCCGCCGCAGAGCTTTTCGAAGAGGCCGGGATCCAGGCTGACCCCGACGGGCTGGTTGCCTTGGCCAGTCTTTCCGACCCCAAACTGCATCAGTTGGAGTATCCCAACGGTGACCGGGTACACGCCTTTGCCCTGTGCTTCGTCCTGGAGGGCTGGGACGGAACGGTGACGCCGGAAGAATCGGAGGTCGAGGAGATCGGATTCTTTCCGTTGACCCAGATTCCGGCGCCCGCCCATCCGCCGACGGTCGAAGTGCTGCGGCTCTTCGAGCTGTACCGTCGGACGGGTGTTTTCCAAGCACGCTAAGTCTCAGCAGCGGCGGCCTCCAGCTCCCCTTGGGCCGCCCCTGGGCCGCCCACCAATGCCGGGGCGGGGATCAGCCGTATGGCAAGCTGGTGGCCATGACTCCGGGGGAAACGACACCAGTAACGACGTTCCGTGCAGCAATACCCTTGCGGTACCGGGTGATACTGGGCATTTTGGGATTTGCTGCCGTCGCCGGAAGCGCGGTGGCCGCCCTGGACGGAGGGGGACCGGCGGCGCTGGTGACCGCAGCGTTTATTGCAGTGATTTTTGTGCCTGTCCTGCTGATGACCGCCAAGGTTTCGCTGAGCGGGCAGGGCATCGGCATCCGGGTGGCCGGGTTCTTCTCCACCGAGGTCCCTTACCGGGAGATCACAGCTGTTTCCGCCGGACCGGTGACCGGTCTCCGGGAAGGCATGGGCCTGCGGATCCTCCCGGATGGAACGGGCTATCTGGTGGGCGGACCGTCGGTGCGGATCGAGACCGGGAAGACTGCCGTCCTGGTGTCCTGCAGCCATCCGGAACGGCTCATCGCCGCCGTGTCCCCGCATCTTTCGGCGCCGCGCCCCAACTCGGGCCCGGCAGAGCGGGGACAGGGCGGAGGCCTGCACCGGTAAGTGCAGCGGCCCGGAGCCTAGACGAGCATGCTCTTGCGGCTGTCCGCGATGGCGCTGTGGCTGGACATGCCGCCATCCACGGCAAGCAGCTGACCGGTAATGTAGCGGGATTCATCCGAGGCCAAAAACACCATGGCGGAAGCAATATCTTCCGGCGCGCCGATGAACGGCAGTGAGTTGTGGCCGCGGATCTCCTCAATGATTTCCGTTGAAAGGTTGTTCTGCAGCGCCGGAGTCATGACGGCCCCCGGAGCAACGGCATTGCACCGGACGTACTGCGCACCGTACTGAGTGGCGATGTACTGGGTCAGGCGGATCACCGCGGCCTTGGCCGTTCCGTACGCTGCCTGCAGGAAGTCTCCGGAGAGGCCTGCCACGGACGCGGTATTAATGATCGATCCTCCCCCGGCGGCAATCAGGTGCGGCAGCGCGGCGCGGGAACCCACCACGGTGCTGCGCACATTCAGCGCCATAGTGCGGTCAAATTCATCCATGTCCATCCGGAGCAGGTCCAGATCCTTGCGGGGATTGCTTCCACCCACGTGGTTGCACATGATGTGCAGCCCGCCGAATTCCGTCACGGCCGCCTCAACCAGTGCGTTCAGTGACTCTTCTTCCATGGCATTGACCGCCAGGCCCAGCGCGCGTCCGCCGGCGGCGGTGATCTGCTCCGCAGCTGCCGCAGCTTTATCCTGCTCAAGGTCACCAATGACAACGGTGGCACCCTCTGCTGCCATCATGGTTGCCGCCGCAAGCCCAATACCGCTGGCCCCTCCGGTGATGACGGCAATCTTGTTTTCCAAACGGTTCATCGGTTTCTCCTGCGTTCTTATTTGGTGCTCCAACGCCGTCACGGCGCCGGGAAAATCAGGGCGTCCACGGCCGGGGCATACAGGTGCACCAGTAATGCCGCATCAGCTGCTAGCAGGGCCTCGTCCTCACGGAGGGCCAGCGCATCCAGCAGCCCCAGCATCTGGGCCACAATCAGGTGGCTTCTTACCCGGCGGTGGGATCCGGTCAGCTTGGCGGCCAGCGGCTCCACGAGACCCGCGGTAATGGCGGCGTTCAGATTCAGCCCCACCTTGGGATGCCCGGAAGCGCGCATCAGGACGCCGTATATACGCAGCGCGCGGGTGCCCCGCATCTCCGCCGCCACCGTGACCATTCGGGCGGCGAGCTCAGGCAGGGGTGCCTGCAGCGCCTCGTCAAAGGCCCGGTGCATGTGGATGGTAGCCAGAAACAGGTCTTCCTTGCTGCCGAAGTAGCGGATCACCAGTGCGGGGTCCGCACCTGCGGCAGTGGCGATGGCACGCACCGAAGTGTTGTCATATCCGTGCTCGGCGAAGAGCTTGGCCGCGGCTTCGGCAATGCTTTTCCGGGTGGCCTCTGATGACGGTGGAGCCGGGGACAAGGGAGTGGATGACTGCCCGGTTCGCTGCATGATGTGCTTTCTGCCGTGGATGTGCGTCAACACTGTTGACGCCTCAACGCTATGCCCGTTACGGAAGTGTGTCAACACTGTTGACGACGACGGCGGTTGGCCGCTGGATGACCGGCGGCCTTAAAAGACCTGCCGCCCTTCCCAGCGAAAAGAGCGGCACGGGTTAACGAAAGGGTGCCGCCCTTCTCCGGTGGGGAGAAGGGCGGCACCTTTCGATTTAGCCCGATTTAGCCGGTTAGTCAGCGCCTTGAGGCACCGTTGTTGGCGTCATGCGCACCGTGCACATCAGCTTCCGCGGACGCAGTGCCCGCGGCGCCGGATTCGTCGTCGGCCGTTGCATCACCGTGCGGATGGCGGCGTTCCAGGGATGCACCCTCGACGTCGACATCCGGCAGGATCCGATCCAGCCACTTCGGCAGCCACCAGGCCTTGTCGCCGGCCAGGTGCATCAGGGCCGGGATCAGCAGCATCCGCACCACGAAGGCATCCACGAGGACGCCGAAGGCCAGGGCAAAGCCGATGGGCCGGATCATGGTGCTGTGCGAGAAGATGAAGCCGCCGAACACGGAGATCATGATGATCGCCGCGGCCGTAACCACCGACCGCCCTGCCCGGAAGCCCTGCATCACAGCCAGGCGCGCCGGCGATCCGTGGACGAAGGCCTCGCGCATTCCGGAACCGAGGAAGAGCATGTAGTCCATGGCCAGGCCGAACAGGATACCCACCAGGATGGTCGGCAGGAAGTTCAGTACCGGACCGGGAGTTTCCACGCCGAAGATGCCGGACAGCCAGCCCCACTGGTAGATGGCCACGACGCCGCCGATGGCCGCGAAGTAGGACAGGATGAACCCCAGCGTCGCAATCACCGGAACAAAGATGGACCGGAACACCAGGATCAGGATCAGCAGGGACAGGCCCACCACCACGCCCAGGTAGATCGGCAGGGCCTCGGAGAGCTTCTCGGAAATGTCGATGTTGCCGCTGGCTGTACCAGCCACGCCCAGCTCCACGTCACCGTCTTCCGTGCTGATCGGGGACAGATCCCGCAGCGTGTGCACCAGTTCCTGGGTGGACTCGCTGGTGGGGCCTTCTTCCGGGATCACCTGGAAGGCAACAACGGTGCGGTCCTCCGAGGAACCGACGGGAGCCACGGCCAGTACATCCTTCTGGTCGAAGAGCGTGCGGGCAATCTCGCCCTGGGTTACCGCCATGTCTTCTTCACTGGGGCTCCCGGGGAGGTCCGCGACCACCAGCAGTGAGCCGTTCTGGCCTTCGCCGAACTTCTGCGAGACAGCTTCATAGGCCCGGTACTGGGTGGTGTCGTGGGCCTCTGAAGAGCCGTCGGGCAGGTTGGTGCGCAGGTCCAGCGCCGGGATGGCGATGACCAGGAGTCCGGCAATGGACAGCACCACGGTCAGCACGGCACGCATGGTGGACATCTGCTTCACCGGAATGGTCTCCGGCTTGCCGGCCGAGGCGGAGGCGCCGTGTTCTTTCTCCCGTGCCGCACGCTCCTTGCGGCTGAGGATCTTCATGCCGGACAGCTTGAGCAGTGCCGGGGTCAGAGTGGTGGCCACCAGTACGGCGATGGCAACGCAGGCCGCGCCCACGGTGCCCATCAGGCCCAGGAAGGGAATGCCGGTGATGTTCAGGGCCAGCAGGGCAATGAACACGGTGGTGCCGGCAAACACCACGGCGTTGCCGGAGGTGCCGTTGGCCAGGGCGATGGATTCATCCAGCGAGTAGCCGGCCTTGAGCTGGCGGCGGTGCCGGTTGACGATGAACAGGGCATAGTCGATGCCAACAGCCAATCCCAGCATCACGCCGAGGATGGGCGTCACGGACGCCATTTCGACGACGCCGGAGAATGCCAGCGCGCCGGCGGCACCAATGCCCACACCGATGATGGCGGTCACCAGGGGCAGGCCGGCGCCGATGAAGGTGCCCAGCATAACCACCAGCACAACAGCGGCAACGGCCAGGCCGACAACCTCGCCCACGCCCAGGATGCTGGGGACACCGGCAGAAACCTCAGCCGAGAAATCCACCTTCACACCGTCGACCGGCTGATCCTCAAAGGCCGCCACCAGGGCGTCCTTGGTTTCCTGTTCGACCTCCATCTGGGTCTCACTGAAGACCACGTTGACCACTGCCGCACTTCCGTCCTCGGACACGGTGCGGATGTCGGTGGCCATCTCCAACAGGGCAGCGCCCTGTTCAGCCTGCACGGCGCCGGCTTCCAGCTCGGCGCTCTGCGCATCAAGCTCGGCACGGCTGGCGTCCAGGGTTGCCTGCTGGGCATCCAGCTGGGCCAGCATTTCCGCCGGGGCCCCGGCAGCTTCGGCTTGCTGCCGGGCGGCGTCGAGCTGCGCCTGGCCGTCATCCAGCTGGGCCCGGCCCTGTTCGATCTGGGTGCGTCCGGCCTCAACCTGCGCCTGCCCGTCCTGCAGTTGCTGGGCCTGTGCGGCACGGTCCGCTTCGGTGGCGAACGGATCGATGACGGTTTCCACGCCGTCGACGTCGGAAGCCTCGGCCACCACGGCCGAAATGTCCCGTTTCTGTTCATCGGTAAAGGCGGACCCGTCCTCCGTCTGGACCACCACCGATCCGGTACCGCCCGAGGCCTCGGGGAGTTTGTCCTGCAAGTGGTTGGTGACCTGCGTGGTGGGGGTGTCCGGGATGGAGAAGCCGGTGGCCAGCGTGCCGCCGAAGAGCATAAAAGCCGCTCCGGCAAGCACAAGCACTCCGAGCCAGGCCGCCAGCACGGTTTTCGCCCGGCGGGCGGCCGCGGCTCCGAGGCGGTAGAGGAATTCAGCCATTTTGTGGGTCTGTCCTTTTATGGGGATGGGTGGGGACTACGGGTGGAGTGATTCGGGGGTGGAATGGGCGTCGAGTCCGGCCGCGTAGCCGAACCGGATTTTTTCAAGGAGTGCTTCCTGCAGCTCCGCCCAGACACGGCGTGACTCGGGGGTGTCCACGGCGCCGGTCTCAGCGGCCCAGTGGTGGTAGAGGACTCCAACTCCGCCGGTGAGCGAGCCGACCAACAGGTGCAGGGACAGCTTGTCCGCGTCCGGACGGCGCAAAAGGATGGCGGCAAACAGGAGGTTGCTCACTTCGGTGAACACCCGAAGCGTCAGCAGCGCCTGGCGGGGTGACGGCTGCCGGGCGGGGCGGCCAAGCACCCGGGTCAGGTAGGCCAACGGCCCAACCAGGTCCGCGCCGCGGAGTACGGCCGCCATTTCCTCCACCATCGAGGCATTCGTGCCGTCTCCGAGGGGAACGTTCGCCAGCCCTTCAATGACGGAACCCAGGGCGTCGCTGCACACTTCAACAACGACGTCATCCAGGGAGGAAAAGCGGTTGAAGACGGTGCGCCGTGAAACGTCTGCCCGTTCAGCCAACTCCTCAACGGTGAAGTCGGTGCCGGACCGCTCATCCATCAGCGCGGCGGCAGCATCGACAATGGCCTGCCGGTGCCGGTTCTTAAGCGCGGCGCGGCGGTCAACAACGGGTTCTTGGAGCACATTCCTACACTAAGTGCAGGCATGCACTTAGTGCAATTTGTTTGCACCGGCGGTCATGCAGCGCGGAATGCGCGTGCACCGCCCGCTTCGCGTGTGCAAGGGTGGAGGACATCGAAGACCCCGAACGCGGGGGTTCCCCACATCATGTTCCACCCACGGACAGGAGCACCGCATGAGCAACCAGGACCGAAACGTCAATCCCGGAGCCGACGCCACAACCAACAACCTGGCCGGAACGCGGGATGAATTCAACGACGAGGTGACCGCACGCCTGGTCGAAGAGGCGAAGGCTGAAAAAGCACAGTCCGGGGAGGAGAAGTCCGGGGAACGGAGGGAAGAGCGCGAAGAGCAGCCGGCCCTGGAAACTGACGATGACAGTCCCGCCTCCGACGCCGAGGCTTCCTCGTAAGCCTAGCTAATTCGGAAAACTGCTAAGTACACTGTCTTTATGGGTCCAGTCCTCCACCACTTGGAGGAGGCGACGCAAGGAGACTCCAATGAGCACCAGTGCAGGAGCGGCGGGACAGCCGGCACGCAAACCCCACCGGGGCATGGCCGGCCAACCCGAACCGAGAGCAGACCGAACCGGCGGCGGAGCGGAAAGCCGTGAGCAGATTGTGGGGCGGGAAAAGGAACAGTTTGGCGGGGTCAAGATCGGTTCGGCCTTTTTCGGCTGGCTGGCCGCCGCTGGCACCACTGTCCTCCTGAGCGCGGTTGCCACGGCTTTCGGTGCGGCCCTGATCGCCAACAACGTCGACGTGGCGGGCGAGGCTACGGCCAATCCGGAGGGAGCGGGCATCACCGGTGCCATCATCCTGATGGTGATCCTCTTCATTGCCTATTTCTGCGGCGGTTACGTCGCCGGACGGATGGCCCGCTTCAATGGCGTTAAACAGGGTATAGCCGTGTGGGCATGGGGGATCATCATTGCCGTCATCCTGGCCGTCATCGGCGCCATTGCCGGAAGCCAGCTGGATATCAACGCCCAGCTCAACACCTATCCGCAGCTCTCCGGGGACAACACGGCGGCCGCCATCCTTTCAGCTGTGATTGCAGCACTGGTCGCGTTGGGTGGCGCCATACTGGGCGGTCTCGCAGGCATGCGCTTCCACCGCCGCGTCGATAAGGCCGGACTGGGCACCTGACTTGATGCTCCCCCTTCCTGAAAATCCCGGAACGCCCGCAGCCGCCGTCCGTCCGGTGCTGTCCCCGGCCGGACTGTCCGACGGTACGGCATGAACAGTCCACCGGTCCCTCCATGGCTGAAGCGAACCGGCATCGAGGTTGTTGGGTGGACGCTGATAGTCCTTGGGCTGGCAGCCCTTATCCTTCCCGGACCCGGCCTGCTGGCCCTCGTTGCCGGGCTGGCCGTGCTTTCGCTCCGCTACCGGTGGGCCAGCCGCTTCCTGCGGCCCGTGAAGGCAAAAGCCTTCGAAACAGCGGAAAAAGGAGTGCAGACCTGGCCGCGCATCAGCGCCAGCGTCTTCAGCGCACTGTCCATCATGGCGGTTGGAGTTGTCTGGGGAGTATGGGCCAGGGCTCCGGGATGGTGGCCGTACAGTGACAAGTGGTGGCTGCCCGGCGGCTGGGGCACCGGAACCGGCCTGATCATCTCGGGCCTGATTGCCCTGAGCCTGATCGTCTACAGCTGCCGCAAATTCCGCGGGCGGGGCCACCGAGGGACAGCCGGCACGAAACCGCACCTGCGCTGAGGATTGAACTGCCTCCCTGACCCGGCCCCTGCCTACGCGCAGAGTGCGCAGGTGCAGGGATAGGTGGAGGGCTTTTCGGCCGGGCTCACCATATTGAAGCTGGTTGATTCGAACAGCAGGTCGAGGAACTCGGACACGGTGCCCTTTTCGGGACGGTAGCGCGAGGCCGCCAGGATCGGAGGCAACAGATAGACCTGGTCCAGGTCCAGTTCACGCACGTCCCGTGCCATGTCTGCGGCCAGCGCCTCCAGCAGCATCCCCTCCACCACTGGACTCATGGTCCGCCGATTGGACACACGGTCAATCCTTGAGTGGGCGTCGGAGCCCCAGGCATCCAGATGGATCCGCAGGACAAACTCCAGGGCCAGAAGATCCACCTCGTGCAGGCACGGCCCATCGGTCCACGCCACATCAATGGTGGCGATGTTGTAGGCAACCAGCGGGACGACTTGGAAGTGAATGCCGGGGAAGGCCTCCGATAGAAATTCACGGAGCCGCTCCGCAACGTCGGCGGGCCATTGGTGATCTGTCATTTGGTCTGTCAGGTGGTCTGTCATTTGCCCTTCCCCGCTGAGGGTCCGGTCATTGGGACAGGTGCTGCCCGGGCTGGTTTGCTCCGCCAGGGTCATGGATTGTCGCCGTCGGCAACGAATTAGACTCTATGTTCAGTTTCGCCCGCTCCGCCAGAGTGCAGCCGAAGATGTTGAGAAATTACTTGCCTGGGCAAGGATCCCCCTCTGACCAGACTGAGCATTACACTCCACCAATACCTGATATTCCTGCAGTTGCAACTAGTAACTCGGATTCCGAGGGGTTTTACCTGAACCTCTGGTAATCACGGCGTGTCTGCTGGAAGTATATGAGCCTGACGGCATCACCAGACGCCGAAAGAGTAAACCCAGGCACCGCGCACCTTTTGAAGTCTCCATCTCATGGCGGCAGAGTGCGGGTTCACCCAACTGTCGCCGGGTGGCAAACCCACGCTGCGAAGCCGCCAAAACATGGAATATCCCCCCAACAATCAGTCTTCGCAGGTCCGCCACGACGGATTCCGGTCCGCCGGCACGCGGCCTCGATGGCAGCACAGCACTTCGGTTTTCATTCTTCGTTGCCGAATGTCACAGGTCGGCAACTCACCAACGGGAGGGGCCTCTCAATGAGCCAGTTAGCTGCAGCACACCCCACCAAGCCGCTGACCACGGGAACCGAGTGGTGGTCATTGACCATCCAGCCGGCTGAAAAGGACGTTTGTGATGGCGTCATCGGAGATGTCGTAACTCCGCTGGCAGCCCAGGCCCGCTCTTGGGGCGCGCAGCGATGGTTCCATACCCGCTGCATGGACCCGGTGCATCCTTTCAGCCAGGTCCGCATCCTGGGTTCGCCCCGGGTCCTGGACCGTTTGGAATCCCTGATGCGTGCCCTGGTGGACCAGGCGGTTCCCCGTCTGGGAGAGCTGCAGACATCCGAGTACCGGGAAGAACCCATTCCGAGCCGGTGGGATTACGGGCCGGTATCCGCCAGGGCTGAATCGGACCTGGCCAAGTACGGCGGAGCGGACGGCCTTGCCCTGGCAGAGGAAGTCTTTGAGCTCTCCTCCGATCTTGCGGCTTGGGCGACCTCACGCTTTCCCAAGGTAAACAGCCGCTCTTCCCTGGCGGCGCTGCTCCTCTTCGATGCGAGCTACGCCATGATGCGGGGCCCAAGGTCGCCGGTATGGGCGGACCGCCGGGCGATTTCCTGGGACTACTACTGGGACAGTCATCTCCGCAGCTGCACTGCCGCATCGGGGCCCCAGGCAGCTCACATGCGCAATGCGCTGACATCGCAGCTGGCGCCGCGCATCCTTCCCGCGCACCGCCTCATGGCCGCCACCGCATCGGAGCCGGCCGTGGACAACTGGCGCAAGCGCTGGTCCCGCGCCGTCGACACCTACCTGTACCGGGCGGATAAGGTGCGGGCCAGCCGCAGCGCCCAGCAACTGACCGTTTACCAAAGCCGTCTGATGCTGAACCGGCTTGGCATCTCGGTCCGCGACGAGGCTGGATTGGGATTGTAGGCGCGGGCATGGAGCAAGGAACGGGAAGCGGATTTCCTGAAGATGGCTCCTTAGCAGCACCGGCCGGTTCCGCACCCTCCCGGGGTGCGGAACCGGCCGCAGCCATGCCCCCCCGCGGACCCGGCCTCCCGGCCTGTCCGCCCAAAGGTTGGCGGCAGCAGAACATTGACAGCCGTCCACCCGGTTCCGGCGTTCAATAGACGCCTACACTCGGTTAATGACGGCAATCCTCAGCGGGACCTCAGTGGCTGCGCAGCTTCAGCAGATCATCCTCGACACCGAGAGCATGGAAGTGTTCCTGGAAGCATTTGCCGGACACGCAGCGGAGGTCTTCAGCGACACGGCCGAGCTTCTGTGCGGCATTACCCTCAAGCACGGGAAGCGCGGCGCCACCGTGGCCAGCAGCAGTGCCGAGGCCAAGGAGCTGGACGAAGTCCAGTATGGCTACGGCGCGGGTCCCTGCCTGCATACGGCGATGACGGGCGACGTCACGCTCGTGGCCGACTCCCGCACCGACCCGCGCTGGCCGGAGTATTTCGATGCCATTCAGGACCGGGGCTACTACTCTGTACTGGCCGTCCCCCTGATCATTGGCAACGACGGCGGGGCCGCCCTGGACCTGTACGCCAAGGAACCCGATGCGTTTGACGAGGATATGGTGCGCCGCGTCCTTGACTATGCCGCCGAGGCCTCAGCCACACTCCGCGTAGCTGTTCAGATTGCCGGCTACCGGCAGACAAATGAAGATCTCAGGTCCGCCATGCAGTCCCGGACCGCCATCGATATTGCCGTGGGGATTGTTGCGGGCCAGAACCACTGCACCCAGGAGCAGGCCTTTTCCATCCTCCGCCGTGCCTCAGGCAACCAAAACATCAAGCTCCGCAGCCTGGCGGAACGCGTCGTCGAATCCGTCACCGCATCCAAGGTCAGGACCCACTTCAGCGACTAGGCTCCGGCAGGTGTGCTGACTGCCAGCATCCTCTCAGGTCAATTGGTAATACTAATAGGGCAACGCGAGGGGCGCTTCCGGAAGTGAGACCACCGGAGGCGCCCCGTTGTTTTTGCCCTGCTACTCCCCCGGCGGCCGTTTTTTCGCTCCGCCCGGGTTCTTTGGAAAAATTGTGCGTGCACAAAAGGCAACCCTTGCCGGCGTTCCGCTCCGCTGCGGTGGCTTGGCGGTGCCGCGGCAGGCGCAGCCGGCATCCTCCGAAAGGCGGTTCCGGCGTGCAGTTCTCCTGCACCTGTATTTATCATCCGCACCCGGCCAGCAACCGGCTGGTGGTAGAAGTCCATGACCCTTTTTGCGGGGTCCGGGTCCACCGCGTGGCAGCGTCCACCAAATTTGAGCCGACTTACGCCTTTCCGGACTAGCTGCACCCGGACCGGTTGTTGGTTAGGGTGCCCCCGGAGCTGCATTGCCGGTAGCGGGAACCGGCTGCGGCAGCTCACTGTCGTTTCCGGACGGCGGCACAAACCCATCGTCGGCTTCAGGGACCTCCCCGGACACTGCGGCGTTGGCCGGGGTCAGGGACTGGTCGCGCAGGTAGCGCAGCACCACAATGGCGACGGCGGTGGCCGGGACCGCCAGGAAGGCACCGACAATCCCAAACAGGGTGCCGCCCACGGTCACCGAGCCCAGCACGACGGCGGGGTGAAGCTTCAGCGTCTTGCCCACCAGGAAGGGCTGCAGGATATTCGATTCGAGCTGCTGCACCACAAGCACGATGCCCAGGACGACGAGGGCGGTCACCCAACCGTGGGCAATCAGCGTCACCAGAGTGGCCAGGATCCCGGTTCCCACTGCCCCCACGATGGGTATGAAGCTGGCGAAGAAGATCAGGACCATCAGGGCCGGCGCCAGGGGAACGTCCAAAATCAGCAGGCCGAGGCCGATGAAGACGGCGTCGGCCAGCGCCACGGTTGCCTGGGCCAGGATGTAGGCGGAAAGGGTCTGCCAGGCCTCCTCGGACACCCGGACAGCATGGACGAAAGCCCGGTTATTGGTCCAGCGGCTGGCCCAGGGCAGGAACTTGTCCCCGTCCTTGAGGCAGAAGAAGGTGAAGACCAGGGTCAGCAGGAACACCACGGTGATGGACGTGACGGTGCCCAGGCCGGCGGTGATTCCGAAGACAATGTCGCTGCTGTGCTCACGCAGCTGCTTGACACCGGCGTCGAGCAGTTCGTTGAAGTCCACCGCTTGGACGCTGAAGGGCAGCCCCGCGACAAAATCGGTCAGGTCCTCCAGGTTTCGCCCGGCCATCCGCACCAGTTCCTTGAAGCCTGATGACAGGGAGGGCACCACGAGCATCGCAACCGCAGCGATGGCGGCCAGCAGCCCCACGAGTGAAATTAAGGCGGCAAGGGCCTTGGGCAGCGCCTTGCGGAGCACCCGGTTGATCGGCCAAAGGATGGAGGAAAGGAGCAGTGCCAGCAAGCCGGGAAGCGCGATCGACCACAGCGACCGGATGGTGAACCACAGCACCACCAGGCCCGCCAGGACAATCAGGCCCCGGGCCACCCACACCGAAGATGCCGCCAGCCCATGCGCGAAGGTGCCGCGCGGCTTCAGGCGTCCGGTGGTTCCGTTCCCGCCCGCCTCCCTGGAGGATCGGTCGGCGGGGCTGTTGGTGGCCGGAGCGGGTGCGGATTCGGTCTTGTTCACCCCTCCATCTTGCCTCAAGGGAAGGGACGGACTATTCAGCGAACTGCGGCTGCCCTTCGATGAAAACCCAATCCCGTTCCTCGAGGAGGGGTTCCATCACCGGACCGCCCGCTTCGGCGATGCGGTCCTGGATCTTTCCCGGAATTCCCTCGTCGCGGAGGTTCTCCCGTAACCATGTCTTGGCCGATCCGTCGAGATACGGCCACCAGCGCTCAATCTGGATGGGTTGCATAACGCCCCCTTTTAAATCTGCGGTAGATCCACGGTGCCACCGCTGTCCGGGCCGCGCAAGGGGGACTGTGCAGGTACTGCGGCAGCTTGCCGTCAGGGCATCGTGGTGATGCTGTCGATGGCGGCGCGGGCCTGCTCGGCCAGGGACGCCGGAATGGGCGCGCTCTTTGCGGCATCCTCCGAGGCTGCCTGCCCTTCATCGCTGACCACGTACTCACCGAACGTTTTCACCAGCTCGACAGTCTCCGGGTCCTCATAGGCGCTGCAGAAGATCTGGTACGAGACAAGGACCAGGGGGTAGGCCCCGGGCGCTGTCGTGGTGCGGTCCAGGTGCAGGGCAATGTCATGCGGGGCCCGGTCAGGGACACGCTTGGCCTGCTCGACGGCGGTGGCCGCGCCGTCGGCGCTGATCGGCACGTATTCAGAGCCGACCAGGAGATTCACGGTGCCCATGGAGTCATCAATGACTGAATCATCGGCGTAGGTCACGGCACCCTCGGTGCGGGTCACGGTGCTGACGACGCCGGAGTTGCCCTGGGCGTTTTCACCGGCCAGGCCGCCGGGCCAGGTTCCCGACGGGCTGTCCGGCCAGGCCTCCGGAGCGGCTTCATGCAGGTACTCGGTGAAGTTCTCGGTGGTGCCGGAATCATCAGCACGGCTGACCGCTGTGACCGGGGTGTCCGGAAGCTCGATTCCGGGGTTCTGGTCCGCGATGGCCGGATCATTCCAGGTCTTGATCTCGCCCCGGAAAATCGCGGCTATTGCCGCTGCGTCCAGGTTAAGGGAGTCGATGCCCGGGAGGTTGAAGGCGACGGCAATGGGCGAAATGTAGGCGGGGATGTCCAGGGCTCCGCCGGGACCGCACACTTCCTTGGCTTCGGCGATCTCTTCGTCCTGGAGGTAGGCATCGGATCCGGCAAAGTCCACCGCCCCGGCCAGCAGGGCACTGCGCCCGGCACCGGAACCGTCGGGCGAGTACTGCAGCTGGACATTGGGATGCAGTACCCCAAAACCGGCAATCCACGCGTCCATGGCCGGACCCTGCGCGCTGGAGCCGGAGCCGGACAGGATCCCGGAGAGCGTGGAGGTGCTGTTCTCCGCCGCTTCGCGCTGCTCATCGCCCAGGGGATAGTCGGAGCCGCAGGCAGACAGTGCCAGGGCGGCGGCGGCCATCAGGGCAAGGGTGCGTACGGAACGGGGTTTGGGCACGGAGACGGTCCTTCCGGGGACTGTGGCTGCGGGCACGGCATGCTGCCCGCGAGGCGCCGGAGGAAAGACCGGGCGCCCCTTCAAGGCTAGCCGCCGATCCCGCTCCTCCGCCAACTCAAAGGCCCGCCCAGCCTTGGCCGCAGGCGGGGCAGGTGAAAGGATTGGAGGTACCCGGCGCCTAAGGAGTAAATGTGCTCATCACCGCAGCCGTTTTCGCCGTCATTGCCGCAGCCGTCCACCTCTACATTTTTGTCCTGGAATCCCTGCGCTGGACGGAGCCGGCAACAATGGCCGTCTTCCGTGTTTCGACGCCCCAGGAGGCGGCATCAACACAGGCGCTGGCCTACAACCAGGGTTTCTACAACCTGTTCCTGGCCGTAGGAGTCCTGCTGGGCGTCGTCCTGCTGACCGCCGGCAGCAGAGTGGCCGGGCTGACCCTGATGAGTTTTGCGTCGGCTTCCATGGTGCTCGCGGCCCTGGTCCTGGCGGCCAGCAACCGCAGCATGATCCGTCCCGCGCTGATCCAGGGCGGCCCGCCCGCCGTGTGCCTTGCGTTCACCCTGCTTGGTGCCTGAAGCGCTAGCCAAGTCCGGTCATCCGCAGCGTGATGTTAATCCGTCCTTCGGCCAGCCCAGTGTCCGGGTCAGCGGTGCCAGGCAATGTCTTGGGGACCCCGTGGTAGGCGAACCGGGACGGTCCCCCGAAGACGAACAGATCCCCGGAAGTCAGCTCAATATCGGTGTATGGGCGGGTTCGGGTCGCAGTATTCCCAAACCGGAATATGCACGTGTCACCAATGCTTAGCGATACGACGGGTGCGCTGGACTTCTCATCCTTGTCCTGGTGCATGCCCATGTGGGCGCCGTGCGCGTAGTAGTTGATCAGCGCGGTGTCGGGCGTGTAGTCCTCCGGCTTCCAGATCCCGGGTGCGTAGCCCGGCTCGCCGGGCCGGGTGTAGGCCTCGGCCAGGGCCCGCCGCCCCAACTGCACCAGCCACTCCGGAACCTCGGCAACCCGCCCTCCCCCGGCGTCGTCGGCGGTGCGCGTGTATTTGTAAGGCTGCCAATGCCAGCCCAGGCACACTGTCTGCACCGACATCGGATGCCCGCCGGGCATCACCGCAGCCCGCATCGGCACGGGGCCAATTGCCCATTGCCGGCAGGCGGCGACAATTTCACGCTGCGCCGCGGGATCGAGCCACCCCGGAACATGAACCGCTCCGGGACCGGGCTCGGTCCGGCTGGGCGGGAAGAGGGCGCCGGTCATGCGGCCGCCTCCAGATCCAGGAGCAGGCGCTTGGCGACGGGTCCCCCGCGGTAGTTTCCGGTGGTCCCGTCGGAGCGAACCACCCGGTGGCACGGCACGACCACGGGCAGCGGGTTCAGTGCGCAGGCTGTTCCAACGGCACGGACAGCACCCGGATTTCCGGCCAGGGCCGCCAGCGCCGAATAGCTGGCGGTGGATCCGTAACGGATGTCCGGGAGGCGCTCCACGATGACCCGCCGGAAGCCGGCGGTCAGCCGCAGGTCCAGGGGCAGGTCGAAGGCACGGCGGGTCCCGGCAAAATACTCCCCCACCTGATCGGCGGCGGCCTGAAGCCGGCCGGGGGCCTTCAAGATGCGCGGACTGATGCGTGCAGCCAGGTTGCCCAGCACCGCGTCGTGGTCCTCGCAGGCAAAGGCCACCCGCACCAGGCCTGCCGGGGTGGCGGCCAGGAGCAGCTCCCCCACGGGCGTGTTGATCACCGTGTACGCAACGTCCAAGATTCCGGTGTCCGCCGCCGCGGCCGCCAGCCGGCGCTGCAGCCGGGACAGGACGACGTCGTTTCCGTCTCCGCCGGCGGACGGCAGCAGCAGGTCCGGTGGCGGGATTTGCTCCAGGGCGTGTTCAGGGATTTGTTCCAGAGGCAGGGTCATCGGGAATCCTCCAGGTTCAGGGCTCGCAGTTTTTTCATGCCGTCTGCCGCCGACCGGCGGCAGGCCGCCTCGCTGCCGCCAAGCAGCACCGCCACTTCGGCGTAAGGCAGTCCGCCAAGGTGGTGGTAGGCCAGGGCTTCGCGCTGGCGCCGCGGCAGGGTTTTCAGCGCCGCCCACAGCGGATCCTCATCGGTGCGGTCCGCCGCCGCAGAATCGCGCCGGGCCCGGGCGCCGGCGTTACCTTCCGGCGCGGGCAGTTCAGCAACCGGGACGGGCCGGCGCGACGCAGCGCGGTGGAGGTCAATCGCCTTGTGCTTGGCAATCGTGACCAGCCAAGCCTGGATATTGGCGCCGGGATCAAGGCCGGGGTAGGCGCGCAGCGCAGCCAGGAAGGTCTCGGACCAGGCATCCTCGGCATCCTGCGGTCCCAGCACGGCACGGCAGATCCGCAGCACAGCCGGCCCGTGCTCCCTCACAATGGCTTCGAACGGTTTCACTTCCACACCCGGTAGACGTTTCAGGCAACTGATTTGTGAGCTGCCGGTTTACGCTCCCATGCTCTCACCTGTTTCCGCCCGTGCCCCCGTGGGTCTGGTGCTCCCCGTTGGCGGTCTGCGGTCATCCGGGACGTCCACCCGGCTGACCGTTGTTGTCAGCGGATCAGAAGAGCGTGCTCTGCACCCGGCGCGCATCCTCCAATCCCAGCAGGAAGTGCTTGCGGTCCAACCCGCCGGCGTATCCCGTGAGTTGGCCGGCGGCTCCCACCACGCGATGGCAGGGAACGATAATCGAGAGGGGATTGCGGGCGTTGGCCGCGCCCACGGCCTGCGCGAGGTTCCGGTCCCCCAGTTGCCGGGCCAGCTCCCCGTAGGAGCGCGTCTGGCCGTACGGGATTTCGCGCAGCAGTGACCAGACCCGCTGCCGGAACGGATTGCCCACCGGTGCCAGCGGCAGTTCAAAATCCCGGCGTTCCCCGGCAAAGTACTCGCCCAGCTGGACCTGCGCCCGGAGGAGGACGCCGGCGTCGTCGTGTCCACCCGCCGTAACCGCGCCAGGTGCGCCGGCCGGCACAACAGCCGCACCAAGACTCTCGACGGCCGGACCGCGTTTGTGGTTTTCCATGTACACGGCGGTCAGCGCACCGCCGTCGGCCACGAGCGTCAGGAGGCCGATCGGCGATGGAATCACAGCGTGGACGGAGGTCATGGTCAAAGAGCCTAAGGGTTCAGTCGCCGAGCTGCCCGCTGAGCCGGGAGCGGATGGTTTCGGAGGATTCGTTGAGGCCGGTGATCCGAACCGTTTTGCCGTGCGTGCGGTATTTCTCGGTGATCGAATCCAGCGCCGCCACCGTGGAGGCGTCCCAGACGTGGGAGCCGCTCATGTCAATCAGTACGCGCTCCGGATCCAGTGCGTATTCGAACTGCGTGTAGAGGTCATTGGAGGAGGCGAAGAACAATTCGCCGGTCACCGTGTAGGTGACGCCGGCGCCGTCGTCGTCCAGCGCGCGCCGGACGGTGACAAAATGCGCCACCCGGCGGGCGAAGAGCACCATCGCCGCCAGTACGCCCACGCCGACGCCGATGGCCAGGTTGTGGGTCACCACCACCACGGCAACGGTGATGACCATGACCGAGGTTTCGGACTTGGGCATGCGCTTCAGGGTGGACGGGCGGATGCTGTGCCAGTCGAAGGTTGCGATGGACACGTAAATCATCACGGCCACCAGGGCAGCCATCGGAATCAGCGCCACCACGTCGCCAAGCACCACCACCAGCAGCAGCAGGAACACGCCGGCGAGGAACGTGGAGATCCGGGTGCGGGCGCCGGAGGCCTTCACATTCATCATGGTCTGCCCGACCACGGCGCAGCCGCCCATGCCACCGAAGAACCCGGTGACGATGTTCGCCACACCCTGCCCCCAGGACTCGCGGACCTTGGAGGACCGCGTGTCAGTAATGTCATCCACGAGTTTGGCGGTCAGCAGCGATTCCAGCAGGCCCACGAACGCCATCGCCACCGCATACGGGGCGATGATCCGGAGGGTCTCCATGGTCAGCGGAATATCCGGGAACAACAGGGCCGGCAGGGATTCGGGCAGCTGCCCCTTGTCGCCCACCGTGGGGACGTTCCAGCCCATCAGGACGGCCGCTGCGGTCAGCACGACGATCGCCACCAGCGGTGCGGGCACCGCCGTCGTCAACCTGGGCAGGCCGAAGACAATCACCAGCCCGACGACGGTGATCGGGTACACCAGCCATGGCACCCCCAGCAGCTCGGGAACCTGGGAGGAGAACACCAGGATGGCCAGCGCATTGACGAAACCGACCATTACCGACCGGGGAATGAAGCGCATGAGCTTGGCAACCCCGGCCAGGGCCAGCAGGATCTGGAAAACACCGGCCAGGATCACGGTGGGGACCAGGTATTGGGTGCCGTGTTCAGCAACCACCGGGGCGATTACCAGTGCGACGGCGCCCGTGGCCGCGGAGATCATGGCGGGGCGGCCGCCCACAAAAGCGATGGTGACGGCCATCGTGAAGGACGCGAACAGGCCCACCCGGGGATCCACTCCGGCAATAACGGAAAACGCGATGGCTTCCGGAATCAGCGCGAGGGCTACAACCAAACCGGCCAGGGCCTCCGTCTTGAGCAGACGCGGAGACTTCAGGGTGCCCAGCACTGACTGCCGGGCGGCAGGCGTAAGGACAGGTGCCGCGGAGGAGGGCATGGAGGTTTCCTTTGGCTTCTTCGAAGGGCGGATCCAATCCGCCGGATCCCCCGGCGGCACTCGGATCCACTTCCAGATTACCGGGAGCGGGCGGGCAGCTTCCGCAGCGAGAGCGGGTAGCGGGCGGTCCCCTGGTGGAGACCGACGGTCTCCCTCCGGTTTGGCGTTATCCCTCCGGTGCGCAGCGGAGGGATGCCACGAGGCGGAGGGGAATCAGTGGTGGCACGCGGTGGGCGGGAAATTCCTGCGACCACCCCTCCCAACGCGCCCAGCCGGGGTTAGACTGCATACATACCGCTCGGTATGTGATTCCAGTCACTCCCGGCCACGGCCGGTGCCCGCCGCTAAATGCACGTCCATGCCTGATCAAAGGAGATCTTCATGCAAAACCTCGCCGGCATTCTGACCGAGACTGCCGCCCGGGTTCCGGACCGCACGGTCCTGAAACTGGACGACACCACGATTACCTATGCAGCGCTGGACGCCATGAGCGCCAAGGTGGCCGGCGTGCTGCGGGACCGCGGCATCGTCCCCGGAGAACGCGTGGCGCTGATCATGCCCAACATCCCGCAGATGGCCTTCGTCTATTACGGCGTACTTCGCTACGGCGCGGTGGTGGTGCCCATGAACCCGCTGCTGAAGGCCCGCGAGGTGGCCTATCACCTCTCCGATTCCGGGGCCCGGCTGGTTTTCGCGTGGGAGGGCATCCTGGCCGAAGCTCTCGGCGGCGCCGAAGAGGCCGGCGGCGTCCCAGTCATTCCCGTGGACTCCGGGGCGTTCATGCAGCTGCTGGCCGAAACGGATCCGGCACCTGAGCTGGCGGAAGTCGACGGCGAGGACATCGCCGTCATCCTCTACACCTCCGGAACCACCGGCAGGCCCAAGGGAGCGGCCCTGACGCACAACAATCTGCGCAGCAACGCCGATATTTCGCGGATTCTGCTGCACACCCTGGAATCCGACGTGATCTTCGGCGGACTGCCGTTCTTCCACGTCTTCGGCCAGACTTCGGCCCTGAACTCTGCCGTCATGGTCGGAGCATCCATCAGTCTCCTGCCGCGCTTTGATGCCGGGAAGGCACTGGAGATTATCGAGCGCGACGGCGTGACCATCTTCGAGGGCGTGCCGACCATGTATGTGGGCATGCTGCGGCATCCGGACCTGGCCTCCACCGATGTCTCCACCCTGCGCGGCGCCATCACCGGCGGATCCGCAATGCCCCTGGAGGTCCTGCACGAGTTCGAGCGGGTGTTCGGCACCCAGCTGCTGGAAGGCTACGGGCTGTCGGAAACATCGCCCGTGGTCTCCTTCAACCTTCCGGGGCCGGACCGCATGGCAGGCTCCATTGGAAAGACGGTGGAGGGCATGGAAGTGCGGATCGTGGATCCGGACGGCTCCGAGGTTCCGGTGGGCGACGTCGGTGAGCTGGCGGTGCGCGGAACGGGCGTCATGAAGGGGTACTGGAACAATCCCGAAGCGACGCAGGCCGCCATTCCGGACGGCTGGTTCAGGAGCGGCGACCTGGCCCGCGCCGATGAGGCGGGCAACCTGTACATCGTGGACCGTAAAAAGGACGTGATTCTGCGCGGCGGCTACAACGTGTATCCGCGGGAAGTCGAAGAAGTCCTGTACGAACACCCTGCGGTGGCCGAGGCCGCGGTCATCGGCGTGCCGGATGAGCTTCACGGCGAGGAAATCGTTGCAGTGGTGGGCTTGAAGGAGGACGTCCTGCCCGGGGACGACGCCGGCCGCGAGTCGCTGCTGCTGGAGATCCGCGACTTCGCCAAGGATCGGCTGGCGGCATACAAGTATCCGCGCCGGGTGGTCCTGACCGATGCCCTGCCCAAGGGTCCGACCGGAAAGATCCTCAAGCGCGAGATCCGGGTGGATGCCGGTTCCGCGGCTGAGGCGCCCGTGGACCGGGTGGAACAGACCGAGCCGCAGGGCTAGGTTCCGGGGGTGGGCGGCGCCGGCCGGGTTCAGGGGGTTGGCGCCGGGTCGTCGGGAAGTTCTCCGGGCAGTCCTGCCCGCTTGTCGGCACGCACCAGCACCACACCCAGGACGATCAGTGCGCCGCCGACGAGTTGGATCGGACGCGGCAGCTCCGAAAGGAGCAGCCACGCCCAGAGGACGGCAAAGAGCACTTCGGTCAGGGAAACAAAGGACGCCACCCGTGAACCCAGCCGGCGGGCAGCCACGATTCCGGTGACGTAGGCGAGCACGGTGGACAACAGGACGAGTCCGGCCAGCGGCACCCACCAGGAGGTAACCACGCCGGCCAGCACCACGTCATCGGTGTTGAACCCGGTGGGCAGCACCCCGGTGGCACCCAGCAGCAGCATGGTTACCGCTCCCACCAGCATGCCGCCGGTGGCCAGCACCAGCGGGGGCAGGGAATCGTTTTGCCGGGCGGTGATGAAGAAGTAAATCGCCAGGCATACGGCGGCGGCCAACCCCCACAGCACCCCCACCGGATCCACCCGGACCTCACCGGTAATGTCCAGCACGAGCACCAGTCCGGTGACCGCGGCAAGCGCTCCACCGATGGTTTTCCCCCCGGGCCGGCGCTGTGTGGACGCCCAAATCCACAGCACCATCAGCACCGGAGCCAGGAATTCCAGCAGCAGCGCCACCCCCACGGACAGGCGGGCGACAGCGTTGAAGTAAAAGAACTGGCATCCGGCCACACCAATAAAGCCGAAGGCGAGGATGGTTTTCCAGTTCTCACGCACCTGGTGCCAACGGCCGTGCAAGGCAATCAAGGCCGGGACCAGCAGCACCAGCGCCGCCCCTCCCATGCGCACAGCGACAGCGGAGGTGGAGGTCCAGCCGGTATCCAGCAGGGACTTGGCAAAGGATCCTGACAGTCCAAAAACGGCCGACGAGAGCAGAGCCACCGCCAGCGCGGATGTTCCCCCGGATTGGCCGGAGGGGCTCCTGACCTGGTGACGGGAGCTGTTGACAGAGCGGTTCATGGGCACCTCGTGGACGTTTTGAGCTTGTCCCTGAGGACCAGTCAGGTTCATTGTGCGCCAAAGACCCTTACACTGAAAAGAGTTTGCAAAAAGATGTCAGGGGTCAAGATGGCTTTTACACATGACACGGAGGTTGCGCTGCAGACCGTGGCCGCCTTGATCAACACGGACGTGCCGAAAATTGACGGTCTGCTGACCGCCGGGGATCTTGATCATTTCCTCACCGTGCAGGGTTTCAGCGGGTCGCGCGCGGGCACCACCGGCGAGCTGCGGGCCGTCCGGCATCTGCGTGCCCGCCTGCGGCAGTTATGGACGGCGGATGAAAAAGCTCTTGCATCCGGAGCGAATCAACTCCTGCGGAACGCGCGCGCCTTGCCGCGGGTGGTCCGCCACGATGGTTGGGGATGGCACCTTCACTGCACTTCACCGGATGCTCCCCTGGAGGACAGGATGGCGACGGAGGCGGCCATGGCCTTCGCCGATGCACTCCGCAGCGGAGAGCTTGACCGGCTCAGAACCTGTGCGGCGGATGACTGCGACGCGGTTCTCCTGGACCTCACCAGAAACCGGTCGAAGCGTTACTGCGACACCGGAAACTGCGCCAATCGGGAGCATGTCCGTTCATATCGGACCAGACAAGCCGGCCTGCGCCGGACCTAAGGGCAAAAACAGTAAGTACTCTTGTTAGATTTCTCACCTGCCGCTATGCTGTGCGTGAGCTTTGTCTGCCTTGTTGGTGGACGGCCATTCCACTCAGTCTCGACTCTGCATTTCTTCGGCCAGGTCCACACCTGTGCCCAGTGTGGGGATGGGGTCTGTGCCAGCATATAAATGGGGGTTTCAATGCAGGACAACACGAGCGCGTTTTACAAACGCGTTGGCGCCCTAGGCGCCGCAACAGCACTGGCGGTGAGCGGAGCATTCATTGCTTCCCCGGCCATTGCTTCACCGACAGGGGAGCCGGACGTCGCGTCCACCGACGCTCCCGTCACCACAGCCACCGAGGCCCCGGCCAGCGAGCCCGCCCTTGACGAAACCGTCACGGATGAGGAAGCTGCTCCGGAAGAAGCCGCCGCTGACGACGCCGAAGCCACCGAAGAAGCCGGAACGCTTCCTCCCGGTCTGGCTGAAGCACTCCTCCGCGATCTGGGCATGACGGTCGAAGAGTTCGAAGCAGCCGGCGAGCTTGGCAAGAAGGCAGCGGATGCCCTTCCCGAGCTTCAGGCAACCGAAGGCTTCGTAGGCATCGCCATCGAAGACGAGAAGATTGTCATCACCGGTTCCGGTGACGCCCTTGAGGCTCTTGCCATCGAGCTGGACGCCACTCTGGTGGCTCCCGCCGAAGTTGAGGCAGCTGAAGAGGCTCCGGCCGGAGAAGCCCCTGTTTCCCCGAGCGCCGAGGCAACCGAGGAAGCAGCAGCAGAGCCTGCTGCAGAGGAAGAAACCGCAGCCCCGGTTAGCCTTTCGGGAGACTACCGCGCGAACATCGAAAAGATCCGCGCCGACTACATTGCCAACGTCGGTGTAGAGGGCCTGCAGTCCATCATGTGGAATGGTTCGGGCTACTTCATCAGTGTCGATAAAGCAGCCACTTTGGGAGACTCCGTTCTCGCGAAGAATCTGGCTGAAGTCGCCGGATCTCCGGCTGAAGCCATCGCCAAAAAATACGCCAATGTGACTGTGGTGGACGCATCGGGTACGGCGACTCCGGTTGAAGACGTCGTCAACGGCCAGGGTTACGCCAGCCCTGTTCCCGGAGGAGCCGCACTGTGCTCCATCGGTTTCAACGGATTCAATGCAGACGGTGACCCTGCAGTAATTACTGCCGGTCACTGCACGCAGGACGGCGACGTCACCGAGGCGCTCCTCACCGATCCCACGGGCGACCCTGCCAGTGGAACGGATGATCCGGCACTCCTTGCCGAGCTCGGCACCTGGGGCTTCTCCCAGTTCGGCGGCGCGAAGAATTCGCCCATCGATCTGGAAACCGGAAGCAACGTCGGTACAGATGTTGCTGTCATCAACGAGATCAACAGCGAACTTGATCTGCTGCCCGAGGTCACTCAGTGGAAAGACGCCTCGGATCTCACCGCGGCAACCACCAAGATCACCGGTACCGCGGATGCGGTTATCGGCGCGCCGGTCTGCAAGTCCGGCCGCACCACCGGCTGGAGCTGCGGTGAAGTCACCGCACTCGGCGATTTCTATGTGGGCGGCCACAAGGGCACCCAGGAAGATATCCGCGGCGTGTTCGGTTTCGAATCGACGCTGGAAGTCAACGCCAAGCCGGGCGACTCCGGCGGCTCGACCATCTCGGGCGCCAACGCCATGGGCATCAACAGCGCCGTCGGCCTCCGCGAGGGTGTGGAGCGCATGTTCTCGACCTCGCTTTCCGACGGTCTCACCTACCTCAAGGGCTACTCCGTTGCGGTCTTCGTTGCTGCACCTGAGCTGACCTCGCACGAGGACAAGGGCACCGTCCTCACGGACGAAGCCATTACCGGCACGGCTCCGGCCGGCAGCACGGTCAAGCTCACCCGCGGCGACGACACCATCAACCTTGACGTTGTGAACGGTGCTTGGAGCTTCCCGGCTCCGTCCACCGTTCCCGCAGGCGACACGCTGGAGTTCAAGGTCCAGGCTGTCAACGGCTTCAACAAGTCCAAGACCGCTTCGTACGAGCTGACGGTCAAGGAAGCTCCGCTGGCCGCTCCGGTCATCACGAACCCGGCAGCCGGCGCACAGATCGCCGATTCGCTCACGACCATCACGGGCACCGGCGCTGTGGATGCCAAGGTTTCCCTGGAAATCAAGGGCAACAACACGGCCAAGGAATCCGACACCGCCAACACGACGGCGGCTGTTTCAGAGACCGGCACCGCAACAGTTGCGGCTGACGGAACCTGGGAATGGAAGCTGGACGAAGCCCTCTCCTACGGCGAGTACACCGTCACGGCCAAGCAGGACCTGGCCGGCAAGGAAACCTCCCCGACGGCAACCGCCGATTTCAAGGTCATCCTTGAGAAGGCCGCCATCACGTCCCTCACCGAGGGACAGGACTTCGTTGAGGGCGAGAACCCCAGCGAGGTCACCGGCACCGGCACCGCCGGCGCCGAGGTTGCAGTCACCATCGGTGAGAACACCCTGAGCGCAACGGTTGCCGACAACGGCAGCTGGAGCGTCAACGGTTTCCCGGCCCTGGTTCCGGGCAGCTACACGGTCTCGGCCGTGCAGAACCTCAGCGGTGCCGTTTCGGAGCCGTCAGTTGTGAACTTCACGGTTACCGCGGTGGTCATCGAACCCGAGGCTCCGCCCGTAGTGCCCGGCCCGACCCCGGCACCCCAGCCGGGCAACCCGACGCCGACCCCGACGCCGACCCCGGCTCCGGACAACAACGGTGACGGCCTGCCCGACACCGGTGTAGCCGGCATGGGTCTGTTCGCCGGAGCAGGCGCACTGCTCACGGCCGGTGGAATCAGCGCCCTGCTGATCAACCGCCGCCGCCAGATGCAGGATGCCTAATCTGCAGTTAGCGTGACATAACCGAAGCGGGTCCCGGTCTTGTGCCGGGGCCCGCTTTGGTATTACGTGCATGTAGTGGACCGATGCCAGGAGGTTCCATGTTCCCAATGATCCACCCACATCACAGCCGCCCATTTGACCGCACCGCTTCACCAACAGACTTCCGAGCCTCCTCCACGGACCGGCCCGCTGTGCCGCGGGTGCTCACCGGCCTTTCACTGGCGGCCCTGCTGGCCCTCGGCGGCTGCGGCCAGGAAACTGCATCACCGGCGGCCCAGCTGCCGGATTCCGGATCCACCTCCTCGCCCGAATCGCCGGGACAGGCTGGGGACAGCACCGCCGGCGCGCCAAGCACCGGCCCCGAACCAACGGAATATGCGGCCGCGACGCCGTCAGCCCCGGACCCCGCAACACTCACGGAGGATCAAATGACGGATCTCCTGCTGCTCCACACCCAGCTGAAAACGGACCTTGGCGCGGCATACTCCGATGCCTGGATTGAGGACGGCCAGCTCCACGTTGCCGTTACCACCCCCGAGGCCGAGGCAATGGTTTCCAGCGCCGGAGCCATCCCAGCCACGACACGGTTCAGCGAACAACAGCTGCGCGAGGCGGCGGATGCCTTCAGGGCATGGCTCGGTTCAGACGCGGCTCCGCAGGTGCAGCTGCACTGGCTTGGAACAAGCGGGCGAACCGGCAGCATCAACGTCCGGGTGCCGGCCGAGCAGGTCCAGCCGCTGACTGATGCCGTCGCCCAGCAGCATCCCACCGGTGACGTCCTGGTCATTGTGGAGGAATCCAGCGGTCCGGCAACCCCTCTCGGAACAAACGCCCCCTAGCGGGTCCACATGGGGGCGGAGGCTGTCCGGGCCCCGTCGGCGCTGCCTAAGCTTGGGAACGTCGAGCAGACGGCGCCACGGCCTTCTCCCCCAGGAGACCCGCACATGGAACAGAAGCTGCACTACCTCCTGTATTCCCTGCCCACCCGGACAGCCTGGCTCATAGTCGGCGCCTGCGCCGCATTCTGGCTCATTTGCCTCACCGGCGTCCTGACCCCGCCCGTTTCGGCTCCGGCCAACCTGACGCTGATCTGGTTCTACGCCATGCTCATGCTGGTGCTGGCTTCCGGGCTGGCCGTTATCGGCGCCGCCGCCGTACTGGTTCCCAGGCGCGGCGGCCTGCGGGCAGGCCCAGTCAACCCACAGGCGGCCCAGGCCACAGCCGCCGACGCGGTTCCTGACCAGCTCGCGGGACTGGGCCGCATGCTGGATGACCCCGGGAACCAGGCCGGGCACAGCGGATTCCCGGCTGCTGCATCCCCGGCCGGCACGGCCGCCCAAGAGCCATCTCCTCCTCCGCGTCCGTCCCGGACGCGCAAAGCAGCGCAACCCAAACGCCGCAAACGGCGGCGCTGATCCAGGCGCTGGCCGTTCCGGCCGGTTCCGGTGGGACCAGGACTTCTTTCACGGCGGACTTCATTTCGCGGTGGACTTCATTTCACGGCGTGCTCACTGCGGGGTATACCTTCTTCTCTGCCGAGAAGTAAAGGCATCTTTCAGATTTCCGCGCAGCAACCCTTGATTACTAAGGGTGCTTCTGTTTTCCTAAGGAGCAGTCCAGCAGGGGGCTACACAGGAACGACGAAATGCTGCCCCATGACGCCTCCCGAGCTGGATTCCCTCGCCCCTTTCACCGAAGCACGCAGTGCCCGCGGCGACCTGCAGCAGGCCCTTCACAACGAGTTGGTCCTTGCGCACCGGGACCTGGCTGACAGCGTGGCCGGCGCCTACATGGGCCCGGGGCGCGACCGCGCCGACCTTCGCCAAGTGGCCTACATTGGCCTCATCAAGGCAGTGAAGCGTTTTGATCCGGCAGTCGGCCGACACTTCCCTGCGTTCGCGATTCCCACCATCCACGGCGAGATCAAGCGCTATCTGCGGGATCTGTCCTGGATGGTGCGTCCGCCGCGGGAGGTTCAGGACCTGCGCACCACTATTGCCAAGGTGTACCCCTCCCTGACCCAAAAGCTGGTCCGGGAACCCACTATGCCGGAGCTGGCCAGCGAGCTTGGCGTGGACGAGAAAACGGTGTCCGAGGCGCTGAATTGCCAGAGCAGCCTTCAGCCGGACTCCCTGGATGCCCCCTTGGAGGGCGGCAGCCTGGCGGAGTTCCACGGAGACGTTGACAGCCGCCTGGAGCACGCGGAGAACCTTGTCCTCCTTGCCCACGCCATCCGCACCCTCGATGACAGCGAACGGGACATGCTCACCCGCCGGTACTTCCACGAGGAACCGCAGCACGTCATCGGCGAACGGTTGGGAATGACCCAGATGCAGGTCTCGCGCCGGCTGGCGAAGATTCTGGTTAAGCTCCAACACGAGATCCTCGGCCGGCCGGGGCCTGCGGGAGCCGCGGCCAGCACCGAAGCAGCGAGCGCCTAGCTGATGCCTCTGGCCCGTCTAGAGAACGCCAAGCTTTTCAGCGGCCGCGAGCACGTCCTCCACGGAAACGGCCAGCAGCGCCGGATCGGGGTCCACGGCGAAGGTGTCCCCCAGGCGCCGGCTCTCGTCCGTCAGGGCGATGTGGGAACCCTTGGGAGGACCCCACTCGGCGACCGGCGCCGGGCCGAAAATCACCACCGACGGCCGCGCGTAGGCCGACGCCAAATGGGCGGCGCCGGTATCGGCGGACACCACCAGCGAAGCTCCCGCCACGGCGGCGGCGAACTCGTCCAAACCCAGCCGGCCTGCGGCCACTGCAGCGGACGGCAGGCCTGCCAGTTCGGCAACCGCCAACGCCCGGGGGCGTTCGCCGGCGCTGCCGGTGAACAGCACGTCCCGGCCGGATCGATGCAGCTCGGCGGCCACGGCGGCGAACCGTTCCACCGGCCAGAGCCTGCTGCCGTATGCCGCCCCTACGTGCACGACCACCGCACCCGGTGCCGGGCTGGGCGAAGAAGGAGGCAGCAGGAGATAGTCCAGCGGATCGGCCGGGATGCCGTGCCAAGTCATCAGGTCCGCCCAGCGCTCCCGTTCATGGACGCCGTCCCGCCACTGCGGGCCGGGGAGCCCGGGCCCGGCATGTCCGAGGAGGCGCCGTGGTTGCAGCGCTTCCAGCCGTCCGGTGCTCTCCGGACCGCTGCCATGGAGGTTCACCGCTACGTCAATCCGTCCGGGTTCCAGCGGAATGGGAACGTCCAGGCCGTGCAGCGGCAGGAGCGCGTCCACGCTGCCCACCAGTTTCACCACCGGCAGCAGCCATTCCTGCGCAGCGTAGGAAATGCGGTGCTCCGGGAAGGCGCGGCGCAGGGCACGCAGTGCCGGAACAGCCACCAGCAGGTCCCCCAGTTTCAGGGCCCGCAGGGCCAGAAGCTCCGGCCTGTCCATGCCCTCATTACGCTGGTCGATCCCACGCTCCATGCCAGTCCTCCCGCCGTCGAACCGCCCGCCCCTGCAAAACGGCTGGTCATCATCCTGCCAGAGCGGCGGCGGCAGGCTAAGCGAACCGCGGAGGAGAAGCAGGAGAAGAAGAAGAAGTACCGGCAAAAGTGTTTAGGCCTGAGGGAGATGGGGAACAAGTCCGGTATGGGACCTTTCTTGGAGGGCGCGCCGCGCGCCGTACTCTTCGACCGCGATGGGACGCTGGTCCGGGATGTCCCGTACAACGGCAACCCCACCCTCGTTGATCCCTTCCCGCAGGCGGCCGGCGTCATGCGGACACTGCGCGGGCACGGCATCCGGACGGGCGTCATCACCAACCAATCCGGAATTGCACGCGGGCTGCTCACCAGAACCGAGGTGAACGCGGTTAACGCCCGGATCCAGCACCTGCTCGGCCGCTTCGACGTCTGGGAAATCTGCCCGCACGGTCCCGGGGACGGCTGCTCCTGCCGCAAACCACAGCCGGGCATGATCCACAGCGCCTGCGCCAGGCTGGGCCTGCAGCCCGCAGAGGTCGCAGTGATCGGGGACATCGGCGCGGACATGGACGCCGCTGAAGCAGCCGGTGCCCGCGCCGTCCTGGTCCCCACACCCGTCACCCGCCCCGAGGAAACCGCCGCCGCTCCCCTGGTGGCCGCGGATCTGGCCGGCGCCGTCGCACTGCTCCTGGACCGCCCGTGACACGCGGCGGCGTCCTGGTGGCCCGGCTGGACAGCGCCGGGGATGTCCTGCTCGCAGGGCCGGCCGTTCGCGCCGTCGCCGCCGCGCCGCACACCCGCGTCACCCTGCTCTGCGGACCCCGGGGCGCCGACGCCGGGCGGCTCCTTCCCGGCGCCGAGAGCGTCCTCACCTGGAACGCCCCCTGGATCAGCGACCCGGCGCCAGCGGTAAGCGCCGCTTCCCTCACCAGCCTGGAACAGGACATCCGCAGCGCGGAGATCGAGGAAGCGGTGATCCTCACGTCCTTTCACCAGTCCCCGCTTCCCCTTGCCATGGTGCTGCGCCTGGCAGGTGTTTCCCGGATCACCGGCGCGTCCGTGGACTATGCGGGTTCGCTCCTGGATGTCCGCCTGCGGCCCGGGGAAGATTTTCCCGAGGACCAGCCCGAAGCAACCCGTGCGCTCCAGATCGCCGCGGCGGCCGGCTACCGCCTTCCCGACGACGACGACGGACGCCTGCGCCTGCGCGGCACCGGTGACGTTGGGCACCTGGTGGGCGAAGGACCCTATGTGGTGGTCCATCCCGGGGCTGCGGTGCCGGCCCGCGCGTGGCCGGCCCTGCACCACGCCGCCGTGGTGGAGCTGCTGACCGCCGCCGGATACCGGGTGCTCGTCACCGGTGGACCCGCAGAAACGCGGCTCACGGCCACGGTGGCGGGCGTGGCGGGACTGGACCTGGGCGGGCGCACCAACCTGCGCTCCCTGGCGGGCGTGCTTGCCGGCGCATCAGCCGTTGTCGTGGGCAACACCGGACCGGCCCATCTGGCGGCGGCGGTCGGAACTCCCGTCGTGAGCCTGTTCGCGCCCGTGGTTCCAGCCGTGCGCTGGGCTCCGTACCGGGTGCCCCTGGAACTGCTGGGCGACCAAAATGCGCCCTGCCGGCTAAGCCGGGCCCGCGAATGCCCCGTCCCCGGACACCCCTGCCTGTCCGGCGTGACTCCGGAACAGGTGGTGGAAGCCGTACATCGCTTGACCACCGGCGTGACTTCCCTGGGAACGCGGAGAGAAACGAGGACTGTATGAGGATCCTGCTTTGGCATGTGCACGGCGGCTGGATGGAAGCGTTTGTCCGCGGGCAGCACGAGTACATCCTTCCGGTCACCGCGGACGGCGGCCCGTGGGGGCTGGGCAGGGGCGGGCGGAGGTGGCCGGCATCGGCTGTCGAATGCGCGCCCGGGGACCTGCGCGACGCCGGAATTGACGCCGTCGTACTCCAGCGCCCGGAGGAGATCGCCGCGTGCGAGCGCCTGCTGGGCCGGCGGCCCGGCATCGATTTGCCGGCCGTGTATCTGGAACACAACACTCCCCGCGGCAGCGTGCCGGGTTCGCTCCATCCGCTGGCGGACCAGAGCAGCATTCCCATAGTCCACGTCACCCACTTCAATGAGCTGTTCTGGGACAGCGGCCGGGCCCCCGTGCGGGTCATCGAGCACGGCATTCCGGACCCCGGCTACCGGTACACGGGCGAACGGGAGCATTTGGGCGTGGTGATTAACGAACCGGTGCGGCGCTGGCGGGTCACCGGCACTGACCTCCTGCCACGCTTTGCCCGCGCCGCGCGGCTGGAAGTGTTTGGAATGGGGACTGAGGGACTGGGCGCCGCCACCGGCCTGGGCCTCGATGAACTGTCTGTCCGCGGAGACCTGCCGGCTGAGCAGCTGCACACGGAACTGAGTGGATGCCGCGCCTACGTCCATCCCATGCGCTGGACGTCCCTGGGGCTGTCCCTCCTCGAAGCGATGCACCTGGGTCTTCCGGTGCTGGCGCTGGCCACCACCGAAGCTGTCCGCGCCGTCCCCCCGGAAGCCGGGCGGATCTCGGCGGACGTGCAGGATTTGGTGCGGACGGCCGCTGAGCTGCTCACCGATCCGGACGAAGCACGCAGGCGGGGCATGGCCGCCCGGGAATTTGCGCTGGAACACTACGGCCTGGCGGCTTTCCTGGCGGCGTGGGACAACACACTGTCCGACATCACGACGCGCGGAGGCAGCACGGTCCCCGTCTTGAGCTGCCCCGTTGCCACCGGGGAATTGCCGCAGCAGCGGCGAACGGAACTGTCAGGAGCTGCCGGAGGGGGAATGCAGTGAAAATCTCAATGGTGTCCGAACACGCCAGTCCGCTGGCCGCCCTGGGCGGGGTCGATGCAGGCGGCCAGAACGTCCACGTTGCCGCACTGTCCGTGGCGCTGGCGCGCCGGGGGCATTCCGTACGCGTCTATACCCGCCGTGACGACCCCGGCCTGCCGGACGTGGTTCCGGTGTGTGAGGGGCTGGATGTGGTGCATGTGGCCGCGGGACCGGCGCGCACCCTGCCCAAGGACGTCCTGCTGCCGTACATGCGGGAATTGGCCGAGGGTATCAGCACTGACTGGGGCGCCTCGCCGCCGGACGTGGTGCACGCCCACTTTTGGATGTCAGGGGTAGCCGCGCTGGAAGCCGCCCGGCGGGTCGAAGCACCGGGCTGTCCCGTGCCGGTGCTGCAGACCTTTCACGCCCTGGGCACGGTAAAAAAGCGCCACCAGGGCACCGAGGACACCAGCCCTCCGCAGCGCACCTGGCTGGAGCCGTCCGTGGGGCGCACCGCGGACCGCGTCATTGCCACCTGCTCGGACGAGGTCTTTGAGCTCAAGGCCATGGGTGTTCAGGGGAACCGGATTTCCGTTGCTCCCTGCGGAGTCGACTTGGACCTTTTCGGGTCCGGCGGACCGGCCGAGCCGAAGGGGCGGCGCTTTCGGATTGCCGCCGTCGGCCGCCTCGTTCCGCGCAAGGGCGTGGATTTGGCGGTTCAGGCACTGGCGCTGCTGGCGGAAAAGGGCCTCGACGACGTCGAACTGCTGATTGTGGGCGGCGCCTCCGACTCCGCCGGCGTGGCCTCCGATCCGGAAGCCCAGCGGCTGCTGGCGCTGGCCCGCATTCTGGGAGTGGCAGACCGCGTGGTGCTGCGCGGGCAGGTTCCCCGGGAACAAATGCCGGCGGTGCTCCGCAGCGCCGACGCCGTGGTCTGCGCCCCCTGGTACGAGCCGTTCGGCATCGTTCCCCTGGAGGCCATGGCCTGCGGCGTTCCGGTGGTGGCGTCAGCCGTGGGCGGGCTCATTGACACTGTGGTGCACGGCAAAACCGGGCTGCACGTGCCGCCGCGCGACCCGCGGGCACTGGCCTCGGCCCTGTTCGAGCTGCTGAGCAACCCGGAATATGCCGCCCGGCTGGGTGCTGCCGGACGGCAGCGTGCCAGGGGCCGTTACTCCTGGGCCAGGGTGGCGGCCGACACCGAAAAGGCATACCAGGTGGCCATGGACAGCATGCCGGCCGTCCGCCGGGACAGCCTGCAGCCGTTGGGAGGGAAAGCGCTGTGAAGCCCAAGACCCCGGAAACCACGGCCATCGGCACCATGCTGGCCGCTGCACAGTCCTCCAGCACCCCGGACACCCTTCTCTCCCCTGCCCAGCATTCGGCGCACCAATCAGCTCACCTCGCCGTCCTGCAGCACCTGTCCGATCTGCGGCCGGCGGTGGCATCCGTCGAGGCGCAGGCCCGGCGGTTGACCGGATGGGGTGTGGAACTCGCCGTCCGCCTCCTGGCCGGGCAGCGCCTGCTGGCCGCCGGCAACGGCGGATCCGCGGCGGAGGCCCAGCACCTGACGGCGGAGCTGGTGGGAAGGTTCGACGGCGAACGGAGACCGTTCTCGGCCATTGCCCTGCATGCGGAAACATCCGCCGTGACGGCCATCGCCAACGACTACGGCTTCGAGCAGCTCTACGCCAGGCAGGTGCTGGGCCACGGACGCCGCGGTGATGTGCTGATGCTGCTCTCCACCAGCGGCCGCAGCCCCAACCTGCTGCGCGCCGCCGAGGCCGCCCGCACGGCCGGGATTACCACCTGGGCGCTCACGGGCCGCGGGCCGAATCCGCTCAGCGAGGCCTGCGACGACGCCGTCACCATCGATGCGCGGTCCGCCAATGCCCAGGAGGCCCACTTGATTGCCCTGCATGCGTTGTGCCGGGCCTTTGACGCCGAGGTGTTCCGCCGCGGCGGGAAGGAACAGCCGTGAAAATCGTGGTGGTTGGTGACGTTCTGCTGGACACCGATATCACCGGAAGCGCGCAGCGGCTCTCCCCCGACGCTCCGGTTCCGGTGGTGGACGTGGACAGTACCCGAAGGCGCGCCGGAGGGGCCGGGCTGGTCGCCCGGATGCTTGCCCGCGACGGCAGCGACGTGGCGCTGGTGACCGTATTATCCGACGACGCCGCTTCCGCCGACCTGCGTGATGCCCTTACCGGCATCGCCGTCACCGCTGGCCCCTCCGGCGCACCGACACCGGTCAAGACGCGGATCCGTGCCGGCGACCAGGCCGTGGTGCGCTTTGACGAGGGCTGCTCACCCCCGCCGGTGCCCGTGGTCACGGCGCAGATGCTTTCGGTCCTTTCCGCTGCGGACGCGGTGGTGGTCGCGGACTACGGCCGCGGCCTGACCGCCAGCCCCCGGCTGCGCGAAGCCCTGGCCGAACTGGCCGGACGGGTGCCGGTGATCTGGGACCCGCATCCGGCCGGGGCGGATCCGGTGCCCGGCGTTGCCGCCGTCACGCCCAACCTGCCCGAAGCGCTGCGCAGCGCCGGGACCGGCGGAAGCGCCGGAATTCCAGCAGCCCTGCATGCCGCGGAAACGCTCCTCGGACAATGGCACAGCCGGTCCGTGGTGGTGACGCTGGGCTCGCTGGGAGCACTCGTGCTTCCGGCCGCCGGCCTGCCCCAGGTGATTCCAGCCCCGGAAGTGCAGGCCGGAGATACCTGCGGCGCCGGTGACCGGTTCGCCGCAACACTGATTACGGCCCTGGCCCGCGGGTCCGCCCTGGAACCAGCCGTTGAGCAGGCGGTGCAGGCAGCCGCCGGGTTCCTCGCCGCCGGCGGAGTTTCAGCGCTGCAGCGGGAAGAGCCTCCGGTCCAGCTGCACAGCGGCAGCCTGGATGCGCTGTCCGCCGCCCGGACGGTGCGCGGGCGCGGCGGAACCGTGGTTGCCACCGGCGGCTGCTTTGACCTGCTGCATGCCGGGCATGCCCGGACCCTGTCCGCGGCACGGCGGCTGGGCGACTGCCTGATTGTGGTCTTGAACTCCGACAGCTCGGTCCGCAGGCTCAAGGGCGAACAGCGCCCCATCATCGCCCAGGAGGACCGGGCCGAACTGCTGCTGTCCCTGGGCTGTGTGGACGGAGTCCTCGTTTTCGAGGAGGACACCCCGGAAGCGGCGCTGGAACGGCTGCGGCCGGACATCTGGGTCAAGGGCGGCGACTACCGCGAAGACCAGCTGCCCGAAGCCCGGCTCATCAAAGCCTGGGGCGGAGAAACCGTGACGGTCCCCTACCATCCCGCCCGGTCCACCACCGCACTGGCAGCGGCCCTGGCGAAGGTGGGTTAGCGGCCGGCACTGCCCGTTCCGCCCATGTCCGGCGGAACATCCGATTTGTCTCCGGCATCCTCCGACGCCGGACATCCATGAAAGGAAACCCATGACTCTGCAACTCTCCAACCCCGGCCGGGTTCTCGTGACCGGCGGCGGCTCAGGCCTGGGCGCCGCCGTGGTCCAGTCAGTCACCGCCGCCGGCGGAACCGCCGTCGTGCTGGACCGGAACATCAGCTCCGTCAGCGCGGCAAAAGCCATTGAAGTGGACGTCGCGGACCGGGCCGCCGTTGAGGCCGCCGTCCGTGAGGCCGCCGAGTCCCTGGGCGGCCTGGACGCGGTGGTGACCGCGGCGGGAATCGACCGCTGCGGCCGGCTGGAGGACGTGGCCGCCGAAGAATGGGAAAAGGTGATCGGAGTGAACCTGCTCGGCACCGTTTCAGTGGTCCGCGCAGCCCTCCCCCACCTGCTCGACAGCCACGGCCGGGCCGTGACCGTGGCCTCCAGCCTGGGCATCAAAGCCGTCTCGGATGCCACCGCCTACTGCGCCTCGAAGTTCGGCGTGATCGGTTTCAGCCGTGCCCTCGCGGCCGAGACCCGCGGCCGCATGGGCGTGACCACCATGATCCCCTCCGGAATGAAAACGCACTTTTTCGACGACCGGACGGAGCAGTACAAACCGCAGGACGATTCCCGGCTCAATGACCCGATGCGCGTGGCCGAGGCTATTCTCTTTGCCCTGCACCAGCCGCGCGGCTGCGAAATCAGGGAAATGGTCATTTGCCACGAGGAGGAGGACTCCTGGCCCTGATCTGGACTTTTCTGCGGGCTCGAGCGGGAGCCTCAACGTACCGGGGCGACCCGCAGGCGGCCCGCTTCCGCGAGGCGGAAGACCTCAATGGGGGTGCCGTACACGTCGCTGAGGATCTCCGCCCGGCAGATTTCGGCGACGCTTCCGACGGCGCGGATTCGTCCGTCCTGCAGAAGGACCAACCGGTCCGCATAAGCGGCCGCCGCATCCAGATCGTGAAGGACAACGGCGATGGCGGCGCCCTCCGCGGCCAGCCGTCGGCAGGTTTTCAGGGTCTGTTCCTGGTGCCGGATGTCCATGGCGGAGACCGGCTCGTCGAGCAGCAGGACACTGCCCTGCTGCGCCAGGACGCGGGACAGTGCGGTCCGCTGGCGTTCCCCGCCGGACAGCAGGGTCACGCTGCGTCCGGCGAGTTCCCGGATGCCGGTGGTGCCCATGGCCTGGTCCACCACGACGCCGTCCTCGTGTTCCCGGGGCGTCTTCCGCCACGGGTTGCGGCCCATCTGCACCACTTCCTGCACGGGAAAAGGGAAAGCGACCGAGGTGTCCTGCGCCATCACGGCCCGCCGGCGCGCGGCATCACCGGTTTTCCAGGAGCGCAGCGGGCGTCCGGCCAGTTCCACCGTGCCGGAATCCGGAACAGCGTCGCCGGCCAGGACGGAGAGCAGCGTGGACTTCCCGGCCCCGTTGGGGCCGATGATCACGGTGACCTCGCCCGGCTGCAGGGCCAGGGAGATGCCCCGCAGCACCGGCTGTCCGCCCGGGGCATAGACGACATCCTGGGCCGCCAGCAGCGGGCCGGCGTCGGGCTGGTCCGGCGGGGCGGGCGCCGGTCCGGTGGTTCCGGGAGTTTTCCGGCGGGTCGTCGGCGCCATGGTCAGAGCACTCCTTGTCGGCGCAGGGTCCTGCGCAGCAGCAGGAAGAAGACGGGTCCGCCCACCAGGGCGGTGAAGATCCCGATCGGCAGGTCGGCGTAGGCGATGGCGGTCCGGGCCACCAGGTCAGCCCCGGAAAGCAGCAGGGCGCCGGCTACGGCGGACAGCGGAATCAGGTACCGGTGCGAGGGGCCGGTCACCAGGCGCAGCGCGTGGGGCACGATCAGGCCCACGAAGCCGATGACGCCGGCATACGCCACGGCCGCCGATGTCAGGAGCGCAACACAGACAATCGCCGCGATGCGCAGCCGTTCCACGTTCACGCCCGAGTGCCGGGCGGCCTGCTCGCCGAGGGCCAGCAGGTCCAGCCGGCGGGACATTCCCAGGACACCTGCGGTGCCCGCCGCCAGGACGACGGCGACAGCGCCCACTGCGGTCCAGGTCGCCCCGCCCAGGGATCCCATCTGCCAGAAGACAATCTGTTCACGGCTGGAGGTGTCGGCCACGAAGACCAGGAAGGAAATGACCGCGCCGGCAACGGCATTGACCGCAATGCCGGTAAGGACCAGGGTCAGTACCATGGACCGGTTTCCGGAGCGGGAGAGCAGGTAGACGGCTGCTGTGGTCACGAGCCCGCCGGCGAAGGCGGCGGCCGGCAGGGCAAACGGCGTGAGGGCGTCGAAGCCCAGGACAATCACCAGGCAGGCTCCCACGGCAGCACCGGATCCCACGCCGATGACGCCGGGCTCGGCCAGCGGGTTGCCGAAGACTCCCTGCATGACGGCGCCGGCCATGCCCAGGGCCGCGCCCACGAGCAGACCCAGGACCAGCCGGGGGAAGCGGACGCTCCACAGGGTGCCGTCCACCAGGACAGCTGACGGGTCGGGCGCCGGAGTACCCGCGATCCGGCGCTGGAGGGATTCGATGATGTCCGGCACGGCGACCGGAAACTGGCCGGCCGCCGCCGAGGCCAGCAGCAGCAGGAAAAGGGCCAGTGACAGCAATACTCCCAGCAGCGCGGCTCGGCGTCCGGTTCGGCTTGCCGCGGCGGACTGCCGGGCGGCGGCGGGCACCGGCTGGGCTGCCGCCCTCAGATCCCCCGCAGCAGTTTCCGCCGCCGGTTCCGCCGTCGTTTCCGACGCCCTCGTTTCCGACGATCTCTTTCCGGCCCGGACGGGCGCTGTCACTGCGGCACCTCGGCGCTTCCCGGTGCGTAGAGTGCGCGGGCGGCGGCCAGCAGGGTGGCGGGGGTGCCGGGACCGAAGTTCAGTGCCTGCCCGTCCGGCAGGTCCACGATGCGCCGGTTCTGTCCTGCTGCGGTCTGCGCAACCCCGGGCCGCTTCAGCAGCCCGTCCACGCCCCCGGTGGACTCCAGGCCGGCGCTCATCACCAGCAGGACCTCGGGATTCAGCGCCGCCAGGGCTTCGGCGTTGGCCGGCCGGGTGCCGGCCAGGTCGGCGTCGGAGGCGACGTCGCGGGCGCCGAGTTCGCTGATCAGGCCGTCGGCGCCGCTGCCTTCACCCAGGATGAAGAACACCGCTCCGGTGCCGCGGATATACAGGAAAGCGGCCCCGGGCTGCTCCGCCGGCACCATGGCGGCGATGTCCCGGCGTGCCTCTGCCAGCTCGGCGGCAACGCGCGCATTGAGCTGGTCGGCGGCCTCTTTCACGCCCAGGGCTGTTCCGACGGCGCTAATCGCGTCGTCGATTCCGTCCACGGATCGGGCGGGATCAAAATACACGACGGTGATGCCGGCGTCGGCCAGTTGCTGCAGTGTTTCCGGCGGCCCAATGGTTTTGTCGGCCAGCACGACGGTGGGTCCCAGGGCCAGGATGGCTTCGGCGTTCAATTCGTGGCCGCTGGCCGTCACCGTGGGCAAGTCATTCATGGTGGAGTCGGTGTCCGAGGTGGTGCGTCCCACCAGGTTCTCTCCCAGGCCCAGCCCGATCACGGTCTGCGCCAGGGTGCCGTAAAGGTCCAGGGCGAGGATCCGCGAGGCATCGCGGACGGTGACCGAAGTTCCGGAGAAGTCGGTGAAGGTTGCCGGCAGCGCCGGGGACGGTGCTGCCGCCACCGGAACAATGTCGGCGATCGGCAAGGCGGTCGAGGGGCCGGCAAGGTCCGCGGCCGGCGCCGGCTGCTCTGAAGAAGGGATGCCGGCATCGGGGTTCCCGGCGGCAGGCGCTGAAATCGCAGCCGTGGGCGGCGCGGCGGCTGGGCCCGCCGGCGCGGCGGCCGCACATCCCGAAAGAATCAGGACGGCGGCCGCCGCGGAGGCGATGCGAGCTGCGGAACGGGCGCGGAGACTGCCCGGTTTTCCTGGGTTAGACATGGGCCGTGCGGCCTCGTCGTGCTGCCAGGGTCAGGCCGGCGCCCAGGAGCAGGGCCAGGGCCGCGGCCCCGGCCAGGACGGAGGTGCCGCCCAGTCCGGTGCTCGCCAGCGACCCGACCGGGTTTCCGTTTTCGTCCACCAGGACCGAGGAGCAGTCGGTGGCTTCACCCAGCGGGAAGGTGAAGCTGACCGGATCCAGGGCCGCACCTGCCTCGTAGAAGCCCGCGAAGGCTGCCGCGCCTTCTGCGGTCAGGGTGGCCGGCGCTCCGGCAACTGACACCGCGCCGGCGCCGACGCTGACGCCGGAGAGGTCGAGGGCGGCGAAGGGGACACCGCTGTGGACGCTGCGGTTCCCGTCCATGTCCGAGGACTCAACGGTGGCCATCAGGACGCCGGTCCCTGGGCCGGTCTGGCGGATGGAGATTCCTGACAGAGTGAGTTTCAGGGTGTCTCCGTGGCCCTGGAAGCTGATGCTGCCGGGGTAGGACACTGCTCCGGTGCGGGAATCCGAGGCATAGCTGCCGGTGCCGGAGCCGAAGGAGAATCCGCTGCCGGTGTCGGCGACGCCGTTGACCGTCCAGCCGCCGTTGGCGATGGCCGACCGGATGTAGCTGCGGAAGGAGCTCTTCACACCCCAGTCCAGGGTGGCACCCTGAACGGCGTTGGAGGTGCAGACGGTGGCGTAGCGGGGCTTGGATTCGGTCTGCTGAACCGCGGCCGGGACCGTGGCTTCCGGAGCCTTTTCCGGGGTAGTTACCGCGCCGGTGTCGTTTCCGCCGGCGCCGGGGGCAACCGCGGGCGGAGGTGCGCCGTTGGTGTCCGGAATAACGGGGGTGGTGCCGGAACCGGGCTTATCAAGCGGCAGCACAAAGCTGACCGGATCCAGGGCGGCACCGGCCGGATAGAAGTTGGCAAAAGCAGCCACGCCGGCACTGGTCAGGGTGGCCGGGGCGCCGCTGACGCGGATGCTGTCGGCGGCGACAGCCGCCGCGGACAGGTCCACAGTGGCGATGTCAATCCCGGTCATGACGGTCGGACCGGTGGGCCGGGTCCCCGGTGCCTGTCCGGTGTCGGTAACGTCAGCGCGCAGCACGGCCTCGGTCTTGGACCGGAGCTGGACCGCAAGGTTGGAGAAGGTGAGGTCCAAGTCCCCGTCGTGGCCGGTGAACCGCAGCGTGCCAGGGTAAGTGACCAGGCCGGTGGACGTGGAGGTTTCCACATTGCCGCTGCCGTTGGACCAGCCAAAGGAGTTGCCCGAGCGGGTAACGCCGTCCAGGGTCCAGCCGCCGTTGGCGACCGGTGAGGACAGGTAGTTGGTGAAGGAGGACTTGACGCCCCAGTTCAGCGTGGCGTCGGCGACCCGGCTGGCGGTGGACGGTGCCGGAGTGGGCTTCTCCGTTGGGGTCGGCTCCGGTGTGGGAGTGGGGGTCGGCTCCGGTGTGGGCTCCGGTGTGGGCTTGTCGGACGGGGCCGGGGTCGGCGTGTCCGTCGGCTCGGGAGTCGGCTCCGGCCTCGGTGCCGGAGCAGTGGGCTCGTCGGTGGGAGTCGGTTCGGGAGTGGGCTCCGGCGCCGGCGCGGCCGTGGACGGCGTGTAGGACACTGCGGTGCGGGTGGAGAGGTCGACGTCGGTGGCCAAGTGGCCGCGGGCGGTCAGGACGTACAGGTCGCCGGTTTCCAGGCGCGGTCCGACCTCGAAGGTGGTGCTGAAGGTTCCGTCCGGGTTCAGGCCGGCGCCGGCCCGCAGCCACTGGGCGGTGGGGTTGGAGCGGTCGATCGCCATGGTGCCGGCGTCGGCCAGCGCCACATAGACCCCGCGCGAGTCGGGAAAGAAGCCGCTGCCGGTGACCGTCAGGGTTCCGCCGTCTTCGGAGATCGGCGCGGCGGTGACCGAGGGTGCAGGCAGCACGGACACGTCGGTGACGGTGTCCTGGCTGGGGTCGCTGAAGCCTTGGCCATGGGCTTTGGACGTGTAGACCGCGAACCCGGCGTCAGCACCGGCGGGAACGGTGAGGGTGGCAGTGAACGTGCCCTCCGCCGTCATCGGCGTGGTCCGCCCGGCGGCGCCGTCGCCTTCCACGTTTCCGGGAGCTGCCCAGACCGTGTCCGTGGCACCGGAGGTGTAGAAGCCGGAAGCACCGGCCGCACCGAGCCCAATGTAGACACCGGGGCTGGCAGCGGTGAAGCCTGATCCGGTGACGGTGACCGTACCTCCCGCTGCATACACCGGGGTCGTTGTTACTAAGGGGCCGGCGGCATGTGCCGGAGCGGGCAGGATCAGTGCTCCGGCAACGGCCAGCAGCGCGGCCAGGAATAGCGAGATCAGCCTTCGGGCAGGCGCTCCCAACGGAGTTGTCATCGTGGTCTTTCTTGCTGGAGGGAGAAATGCGGCGCGAGTGGCGCAACAGTCGTAAAGGTAAGGCTAACCTTGCTAGTATCCAAATACGAAACACAAACATGACTTAATTCATCCCGACGAAAGAACGACCATGACAACGGAACTCGCCCCGTCCTTTCCTGCGCGACTGAAGGCTGCCACGCAGGCCGACCATGAGGCGGCGGAAAGCTCCGGCTTCATCACCTCGCTGCTGCAGGGGCAGTCGACAGCGGTTGGCTACGTCCGGCTGCTGAGCCAGTACGCCTACATTTACGCCGCCTTGGAAGCGGGGGCGCGGCAGCTGCGGGAGTCCCGGCCGGACCTGGCCGACGTCCTGGATGAACGCCTGGACCGGATGGCCTCGCTGCAGGCAGACCTGGCGCAGCTCCGCCCGGCACACGGGTTCGCCGACATTCCGCCGGCCTTGGAGTCCACGCAGGCCTACGTGGCGCGCCTGCACGAGACGGCGCAAACCGATGCTGTCCGCTTCCTGGCCCACCACTACCTGCGCTACCTGGGCGATCTTTCCGGCGGCCAGATCATCGGCCGGCTGGTCGGCCGGCACTACGCCATCCCGGGCGAAGCGCTGTCCATGTGGGACTTCGCCGGCATCGACAAGCTCAAGCCCTACAAGGACGACTACCGCCGCCACCTGGATGCAGCAATGGACTCACCCGAGGCGGAGAATGACTTTATTCACGAGGCGGCATTGGGCTTCCGGTTGAACCGGGCACTGTTCGAGGAACTGGCCCGGACGGCTGAAGCCGCCGCGGCCGGCTAGGCCGGCGGCGCCGCCCGCAGTTCGGCCACGTCGGCATACACCGCTTCCGGATCAACAGTGGCCACAAAGGAATCATCGTGCGGGCAGCGCTCGGCGGTCCAGCCCACCTGGGTGACGTCCACACCGCACACCGGGCAGGCGGACACCCAGGACATGTGCACCCGGTGCCGGGTGCGTCCCAGGGCGCCGGCGTTGATGACGTTTCCAAACCAGTAGACGCCCACGGTGGGTGTTCCCACCGCTTGGGCCAGGTGCCGCGGGCCGCTGTCGTTGCCGACCATTACCGCGCTTGTCTTGAGCACGGCGGCCAGGGTGCCGATGTCCAGCTTCCCGGCCACGGAACCGACGACGGCGCCCGGTCCGGCCGCGGCCAGGCTCAGTGCAACGATCTGTTCCGCCAGTGCGCGGTCGCTGTCGTCACCCACCACCAGCACTTGGCAGCCGTCCGCCGCGGCCCGCGCAGCCACGGCCGCGAAGGCCGGCGCCGGCCAGCGGCGCCGGGGATCGGTGGCGCCGGGATGGAGCGTCACCAGGTCACGGCCGGGGACCACGTATGCTGCCGCTTTTTCCTCCTCCACGGGCAGGACCTCCAGCTGCGGCTCCAGGGACAGTGGAACCGCGCCGGCCAGACCCGCCACCTCCAGTGCCCGCAGCACCTCATGCTGGTAGTAGACGTACGGAATGGTGCGTTCCAGCGGCACCGCGTCGGGAGTCCGGGTGCCCACCGTGTGCGCCGCTCCGAGCTCCAGCAGGAAAGGGTTGGAGTTGCGCCCGCCCCCGTGCACCTGCACGGCAAGGTCGAATTTTCGGGCCCGCATCCCAGCAAGGAACGAGGCCAGCGCGGCCGGATCCGGGCGGCCGGGGCGGACACCCTCGGCATGGGGCAGCACCTCCACCCGGTCCACCGGTCCGGGCCGTCCCGCCAGCAGGGCCGCGTGCAGCGGCGTGCCCAGCAGCGTGAGCTCGGCTTCCGGATACGACGCGGCGAGCGCATCCAGAGCCGGCATGGCAAACATGAGGTCCCCCAGGCCGCCGCCGCGCAGCACAGCAATCCGCTTCACGCCCTCAAACGGTTCCAGGACCGGGCCCACACCGCGGCGCACGGGCGGGCGGGGATCCTCCGGCGCCCGGCCCCGCAGACCATTGGTCCCCTGCGGCGGGCCGTACCCTGCCGCTTTTTGCTCATGCGTCCTGTCCACCGCGCGTCCTTTCCCGGGGGTCCTGAGGATCTCCTGCTGGCCCCACCCTAGGGCTTCTCCCGGCCTATCCCAACCGAACCCGGCGAAGAAAAATCTTCCACCGGAAACGCGTGTAAACGGCGGCCAAAAGGGTAGGAAACCTACACACAGAGAAGCCAGCGTCCCGATCCCGAGGAGTTCCATGTCAGCCAGCGTCGCTTCGGCCTCATCCACCTTCGGTGCGGACACTCCCGCCGTCCTTTCGGTGCGGAATCCGGCCGACGGCACCCTCGTGGGCGAACTGGCTGCTGCCGGGCGGGACGAGGTCGGGGCCGCTGTCCGGACTGCGCGCCAGGCCCACCCGGGATGGGCCGCCACGGATCCCGCCGGCCGGGGAAAGGCCCTGCGGGCGGCAGCAGCAGCTCTGGCCGCCGGTGCACGCGGGCTGGCCGAGCTCAACAACCGGGAAACCGGCAAGCCCGTCGAGGAGGCGCTGGCGGGCGTCTCGGCCGGCGTCGCAACACTGGAACAGTACGCCGAGCTGGGTCCGGTGCACCGCGGCCTCAGTCTGCGCGGCTCGGTGCTGGCGGCCGACTACACAGTCACTGAGCCGCGCGGCGTGGCAGCACTCCTGACGCCGTGGAATGACCCGGTGGCCGTGGCGGCCGGCCTCATTGGAGCCGCCCTGGCGACCGGCAACACAGTCATCCACAAACCCAGCGAACGCTCCCCGCATACCGGGGTGCTGCTGGGGGAACTGCTGTCGCCGTGCTTTCCGCCGGGGGTCCTGGAAACCCTGACCGGAGGGGCCGACACGGGGGCGCTGCTGACCATGGAGACCGGGATCGATGTGCTCGGGCATGTGGGTTCCAGTGTCGCCGGCGCCAGGATCAGCCGTGCGGCGGCACTGACCGGCGCGCACGTCATCCGAGAAAACGGCGGCAATGATCCGCTGCTGATCGACGCCGGGGTGGACCCGGAGTGGGCCGCCGAGCAGGCCGCCGTGGGGGCCTTCAGCAACAGCGGGCAAATCTGCACCGCCGTCGAACGCATTTACGTGCACCGGGAGCTGGCCGTTCCGTTCTGTGAAGCGCTGATCCGCGAAGCCCGCCGCCGCAACCGCGACGCTCCGCCAGCGCCCCTGGTGGATGAACGGCTGCGGACCGAGGTGCACGCCCAGGTGGCCGACGCCGTCGGTAAAGGCGCGGTGCTGGCCGAGGGCGGGGTGGTCCCTCCCGGGTCCGGCGCGCACTATCCCGCCACCGTGCTGCTGAACTGCTCACGGGCCATGACGGTGTTCACGGAAGAGACGTTCGGGCCGGTGGCCCCGGTCCAAGTGGTGGACAGTTTCGAAGAAGGGCTGGCGCTGGCGGCAGGAGACCGGTTCGGGCTGGCCGCCACCGTTCTCACTCCCGCGATCGAGTCCGCGCACCGCGCCGTCGCGGCGCTGCCGGTGGGAACCGTGAAGGTCAACGCAGTGTTTGGCGGCGCCCCGGGCGGCTCGGCGCAGCCGCGCGGCGAGAGCGGTGCCGGTTTCGGGTACGGCCCCGAGCTGTTGGACGAGTTCAGCCTGGTCAAGGTGGTTCACGTAGGAATTCCGCGGCTGCGGGGGCGCGCATGAGTGCCCCGCAGGACCTCTCCGGCCTGCGCAGCCTGGCCCCGTGGCTGCCGGGCCGCCTGGCCGAAGGAGCACCGCGGATTGCCGTGATCGGGGACGTGATGCTGGACGGCTGGTGGTCCGGCACCACCGACAGGTTCTGCCGCGAGGCCCCGGCCCCCGTGGTCGACATTAACCACAGGGATTACGCTCCCGGCGGCGCCGCCAACACCGCCATGAACCTACAGTCCCTCGGTGCCCGGGTGCGCCTGGCCGGACTGGTGGGCGACGACGAGCCGGGCCGGCGGCTGTGCGCCCTCCTGGCCGCGGCAGGCATCGACCTGGAACAGGTTCACTCACATCCCGCTGCCCGCACGGCCACGAAGTACCGGGTGCAGGCCGGGGAGCAGGTACTGCTGCGGATGGACGACGGCGGGACACCGGTCCCCGCCGATGCCGAGGAGCGCCTGGCCGCTTCTTTGGATGCCTGGCTGCAGGACGCGGACGCACTTGTGGTGTGCGACTACGGGACCGGGCTTCTGCACGGACCGGTGCGCGATGCGCTGACGGCTATGCGCGGCCGCAGGTTCACCGTGGTGGATGCCCATGATCCGGGACTCTGGACCGGGCTGGGGGCCGACGTCGTCACCCCCAACGCGCTGGAGGCAGCCCGTCTGCTGGGCATCACGCTGCGGCCGCAGACGGACCGGGCCGGCCAGATTACCGGGTACGGGCGGGACCTGCTGCGCGCTGCCGGGGCGGGGTCCGCCGTCGTTACCCTGGACCGCGAGGGCACCGTCCTGTTCACCGGCGATGGATCCGTGCACCGGACCTGGGCCCGGCCGGCGTCGGAAAAACATGCGTCGGGAGCCGGTGATACGTTCGTGGCATGCCTGACGATGGCCCGGGCAGCCGGACTGCCGCTGAGCACTGCGGCCGACCTGGCCCAGAATGCCGCGGACATTGTGGTCCAGCGTGCGGGCACCTCGGTGTGCACCGCGGCGGACCTGACCCTGCACCTGACCGCCCTGGCGGACACCGCACTGGCGCCGGGCGAACTGGCCGCGCGCGTGGCGGCGGACCGGGCGGCGGGCCGGCGGATAGTGCTCACCAACGGATGCTTCGACGTGCTGCACCGCGGGCATACCCGTTACCTGCAGCAGGCCAAGGCCCTGGGCGACATTCTGGTGGTCGCGCTCAACGGAGATGACTCGGTGACCCGGCTGAAGGGGCCGGGCCGGCCGATCAATCCGGTGCATGACCGGGCGGGAGTCATTGCCGCGCTCAGCTGCGTGGATTATGTGACGGTCTTCGACACGGACACCCCGATTCCGCTGATCGAGGCGCTGCGCCCGGACATCTACGCCAAGGGCGGGGACTACTCCGCCGAGATGCTGCAGGAAACTCCGGTGGTGCGCGGCTTGGGCGGCCAGGTGCGGATCCTGGATTATGTGGCGGATCATTCCACCTCCGCCGTCGTGGAGCGGATCCAGGCGTCGTCGCTCCGCCCGGATGCCCCGAAGCACCCGCAGTCCGGGGCCACGCAGCAGCCGGTGGGCCCGGCCCCGGCCGGGAGCGGAGGCCGGGATGAAGCCGGGGCCGGGCCGTGAGCCGGAAGTGGTCCGGCGACTGGGGGCTCGGGGATGACAGCAACCGGCCCGTTCCCCTGCAGGTCCTGATCCCGACCCGCGGCCGGGCGGCGGAATTCGCGGTAACCCTGGCGGGACTGGCCGCCCAGGACGATCCCGCGTTCGGTGTTGTGGTCAGCGACCAGAGTTCCGGCCCGCCGTCGTGGGAGCATCCGGCGGCCGCCGCGATGGTGCGGGTCCTCCGGGCCCAGGGCCGGCCGGTGCAACTGGAACGGAACCTTCCGGCACGCGGTTTGGCCCAGCAGCGCCAGCACCTGCTGGACCTGGCCCGGGCACCGCTCGTGCTCTATTTGGACAACGACGTTTGGCTGGAGCCGGACATGCTGCGGCGGATGGCCGGGGCACTGGCGGAGGCCGGCTGCGGGTTTATCGGCGCGGCAGTACAGGGCCTGTCCTACCTGCAGGACCGGCGGCCCGCGGAGCAGGAGGCCTTCGAGCCGTGGCTCGGGCGGGTCCAGCCGGAGCGGATCCGCCGGGGCGGACCGGGATTCGACCGCTGGCCGCTGCACAATGCGGCCAACCTGACCCATCTCGCCGCTCGCCTCGGCGTTCCCGCGGGCTCCTGGCAGCTGTACAAGGTGGCTTGGGTGGGCGCCTGCGTGCTCTTTGACCGCAGGAAGCTGCTGGACTGCGGGGGCTTCAGCTTTTGGGAGGACCTGCCGCCGGATCATTCCGGCGAAGACGTCGCCGCACAATGGCGGGTCATGGAGAGGTACGGCGGGGCAGGGCTGGTTCCCTCCGGCGCCGTGCACCTGGAATCACCAACGACGGTCCGGGACCGTTCCACAGACGCTGCCGAGCAGCTGTTCGGACAGTGAACATAGCTGGCTGCCACAACAACGGAAGGAGCATCATGGCTGACAAACCGAGCCCGATCGACATTCAGAAGGCACTGGGCGGGCTGGACTACCCGGCATCCAAGGACGACATCGTGCAAAAAGCCCAGGGAGCCAAGGCCGACTCGTCGGTGCTGGACGCGCTGGGGAACCTGCCCGAGCGCCAATACGACGCCCCGACGGACATCAGCAAGGAGATCTTCGACTGATTCGCAGCGGCTCTGCCCCGCGGACCGGATGCCTAGGCTGTCGGATCCGTGGGGCGGGAGCCGGTCTCAGCTGCGTCGGCCGTGCCTGCCGCCGGTGAAGGGGTGTTTGCCTGCGGCGCGGCGGTGTTGCCTCCCACGCTGCCGGCACCGCCGGGAATCTTGGCCGAGCTGCGGTTAACGCCGGATCCCTCGCTGAGGTGGTCCGGGTTGGGCTTTTCCGTCATCAGCAGCAGCGAGCAGATCAGCAGTGAAGCGATGAACGCAATGCCGGCTGCGATGAGCGCCAGGTCCAGGCGCAGTTCCTTGTCGGCTCCGCCGGTGGCGAAGATCATGGTGGCAACGCCAGCAATCAGCGCCAGCACGGCTGAAAAAATGAGCGGGGCCTTCACGGAGTTCCGCTTCTGCGGCCCACCGGATGAGCTGTTCGCCACTGTCTTTTCCTCCTGCTGCGTTGGTGTCACAGGTTCTACAGTGCGTAGAACCCGGAGTTCTTCAGTTTACGGCTTTTCCCGTGCTGCCGCTGCCGGGTGTGATTCCCGCTGCGTCCGGGCGTCCCAGCGGGCACCCAGCCCTGAGGTGGCCAGCACGACGGCGATGATGATGGCCGCCCCGCCGCTGACTCCCAGCATGGCGTGGGCACCAAGGCCCATCGCCTGCACGGCAACCAGGATCGCGGCCGTTCCCATACTCACCACTCCGGTAATCAGCCAGTCCCGTGCGGGGAGGAAGGCCTTGCGGGCCTTGACCCAGAGGTACAGCTCCACCACGCCGCCAACCAAAAAGGCAGCGCCGGCGGCGATCCAAAAGACGTCCACGGAACGCAGTGCCAGTACGGCAAGGCCGGCCACCGCGTAGCCGGCGGCTTCGAGGAGCTGGAGGCTGCGGACCTGCGCCTGCCGGCTTGCGCCGGCCAGTGCGGCCATGCGCCAGACGGCGACGGCGGTGAGCAGCAGGTACAGTCCACCCGCGGCTGACAGGACGCTCACGCCCGGGGATTGCCAGAAGACGGTCAGGATGCCGAATGCTGCCGCCGTTGCCGAGCGCAGGAGGATGGGTACCCACGGGGTGCCGTGGTTCGAATCTCCCACTGCTGGTCCTCCGCTTTCGTATAACGAGTCCTATGGCCGGTTGGCCACCAACCAGCTTAGTCGCTTGAAGCGCGGGGCGCCGCCCCGGTGACCATCCAGGCATCCCGGCGGATCCGCCACGTCAGCGTGATGGCCCGCGCCGCCATGTAACCCAGGGCAAAAGCCGCCCACAGCCAGGCAATCCCGTTGGGCCCTTCCAGGTCCGAGGCATGGACCCACCACAGCAGCGGCAGGTAAGCGAGCAGGTTCAGCACTCCGGTCAGGGCCAGGTAGCGCGCGTCGCCGGCGCCGATGAGCACGCCGTCCAGCACAAACACCAGTCCGCAGATTGGCTGCGATACCGCCAGCACCCACAATCCGGCGGTCAGCGCGGACTGGACCCCGGCGTCGGGCGTGAAGATCCATCCCGCAAAAGGCGCGGCGGCAGCGAGCAGAACGCCCGTGATCACACCGAAGCCAACACCCCAGCGGATCATGCGCCGGGTCAGCTCCCGGGCCAGCGGCCGGTTTCCCGCCCCCAGTTCCTTGCCGATCAGTGCCTGGGCCGCGATCGCCAGGGCGTCCAGGGCGAAGGCAAGGAAAGTGAAAACCGTCATCACCAGCTGGTGGGCGGCCAGTGACTGCGGTCCCTGCGCCGTTGCCACCAGCACCGCGGCCAGCACGGCAAGCCGAAGGCTCAGCGTCCGCAGCATCAGCCAGGAACCGACATGCGCGGTGGCCAGGATCCCTGCCGGTGAGGGCCGCAGGGACACTCCGGCCCGCCGAGCCATCCGGCCCACCAGCACCAGGTACACCGCGGCCATGCCCCATTGGGTGATGCTCGTGCCCAGGGCCGAACCGGCCACCGACAGGTTGAACCCGTAAACCAGCAGGTAGTTCAGGCCAATGTTCACGGCGAACCCGATGCCGGCCACAGCCAGCGGGGTGCGGGTGTCCTGCAGCCCGCGCAGCACGCCGGTGGCGGCCAGCACCACCAGCATGGCGGTCAGTCCCGGCATCGAATACTGCAGATAATCCACGGCAAACCGGTGCACTTCGCCGGTGGCGCCCAGCGCTGAGGCCAGCCATGGCGCGGCCAGGATTCCGGCCACGGAAAGGACCACGCCCAGGATCAGCGCCAGGCCGATTCCGTCCCGGCCGGCGGCCACGGCGTCACCGTGCCGGTTTCCGCCCAGATAGCGCGCCACGGTCCCGGTGGTGGAATACGCCAGGAACACCATGAGGCCGACGGCGGTCTGGAGCACTGTGGAGGCCAGGCCCACCCCGGCAAGCTGGTTGACGCCCAGATGCCCCACAATGGCGGAATCCGCGATCAGGAACAGCGGCTCGGCGATGAGCGCGCCCAGCGCGGGAACGGCCAGTGCCAGGATGCGCCGGCCAAGGGCCGGACTGGAAGCCTGCGAAGAAGAAGTGCGCACGGGACCAGCCTACGGTTTTCCCACCGCGGGCTGGGCCGCTGCCGGTCCGGATTCGGGTGTGAGCACGGCGGCTGCCGCAGCGGCGGCCAGTGCCAGCAGTACTCCCACGAAGGCACTCAGCCCGCCCCAGCCCCACAGCTGGAGGAAGAATCCGCCAATCCAGCCGAGCATGCTGGAACCGGCGTAGTAGAAGAGGTTGTACAGCGACGAGGCCTGCGCCCGTCCTTCGGTGGCGAGGAAGGGCGCCCAGCCCGATGCGATGGAGTGAGCGGCGAAGAAACCGGCGGTAAAGACCACCAGTCCGGCGATTATCGCGGGCAGCCATGAGGCCAGCGTCAGTGACAGTCCGGCGGCCATCACTGCGATGGACCCCAGCAGCACGGTGCGGCGGCCGCCGTGCCCGGAGAGCCGCCCGGCGAGGCTTCCGGCTGCGCGGGAAGACCAGGTGCCGGCCAGATAGGCCAGGAACAGGAAACTGGCCACGCTCTGCGGCAGCGAAAACGGCGCCGCGCCCAGCCGGAAGCCCAGATAGTTGTACACGGCCACGAATCCGCCCATGAGCAGGAATGCCTGCAGGTACAGGGTCAGCTGCCGTGGATTGCGCAGCTGAGCCAGCAGCCGCCCGCCCAGGCCCGGGCCGGGGTCGGTGCGGCGCAGCGGCAGGAAGCCCCGTTGCTTGGGTGCGGTCAGCATGAACACCACCGCTGCCACTGCCGCAAGGATGCTGACGACGCCGACGCCGATCCGCCAGTTGCCGGCGTCGCTCAGCGGAGCGGCCACGATGCGGCCCGCGAGGCCGCCGATGGTGGTGCCCGAGACATAGCTGCCGGCCGCCACGGCGGCGTGCACCCGGGACACTTCCTCGCTCAGGTACGCCAGCGCGACGGCGGGGATTCCGCCCATCGCTGCGCCTTCAACAAAGCGCAGCGCCAGCAGTGCGGGCAGGTTGGGACTGAAGGGAACCGCCAGGCCCAGGACGACGGCGGCAAGAATCGCCACCCGCATGACCGGCAGCCGGCCGAAACGGTCTGCTGCGGCAGCCCACGGAATCACGGCTGCGGCCAGCCCAAGGGTGGCCGCGGAAACGGTCAGCGCCGCCGAGGAGGCTGAGATGTCCAGGTCGGCCGCCAATGCGGGGAGCACTCCCTGCAGGGAATACAGCTGGGCAAACGTGGCCATCCCGGCAGCGGCCAGGCCGATGAGGACCCCCCGGTATCCCCGGCTGCCCCTCACATGCCCCGTCCACGGCTCACCTGGGCCGTTCACGGCTGCTGTCCCTTACGCACAGTAGAACTCTATGGCTTTTTCCCGGCTCCGAAGCCGCGGCCGGTCCCCTCCCCGCCCGGGCCAGCGCCGGTGGCGGCAAGTTCGGACATCAGGTTCCGCCGCGCCTGCCCTTCCCAGCGGCTCCGCGCAGCGGCAGTGGAGAACAGCGGTTCCAGGGCCAGCAGGCGCAGCACCACCCCCCGCCGGCCGGCGGCGAAGTCGGCGTCGTCCAGGTGCCGGTACTCGTGCCGCACGTCGGACAGATAATGTGCGTAGGCCGCCGGTTCCCGTGCCAGCACCGACAGATCAGCGTCGCACAGCACCTGCCCGGCGGCGTCGCCGGACGCGGGAGCGTGTCCCGCCGTCAGCAGCACGAGCCGCTGAACTTCCCGGATTTCCGGGCCGGGCAACCCTGCATCGGCCAGGAGGGCGGCGGCCAGGCGCGCCGACTGTTCCTCGTCGTCACCGGCGCCCCGGTACACGGCGTCATGAAACCACGCAGCCAGCAGGAGCGCACGCGGCGGGCGGGGCCACAGCAGCTCCACCGCTTCCAGGACCGCAAGGAGGTGGCGCCGGTCATGGTACCGGCGGTGCGGCTCGCCCCAGCGGTTCAGCAGTTCCGCGCCCAGCTCCCGGCTGCCCGGCAGCAGCGCCTCCCACCGGGTGAGCAGGGGATGCACCAGGGATGCGCTGCGCTCCCGCGCCTTGATCCGCAGCCCGCTGCGGATCAGCAGGCGCACCAGCGTGCCGCCGTCGACCTCCACCGCGCCCCGCTCCACCAGGCCGCGGTACCGGCTGGCGGGGACGTCATAGTGGTCCAGATCGAACGCGCGGAAAGCTATGCCGGCGTCCGCGGCAAAGTCATGCAGTTCGGCCAGCGATGTGTCGGACACCAGATGCGAGAAGACCGTGTTGTGCGCCGGCCACAGGGGCGGGTCAATGTAGATCACCGGGCGGAGCCCAAAAACAGAAAGAACATCCCCCATACCTACCGGAGCGAAGCCAGTATTTCCATGTCGGCTGCACCGGCGGGGCCTTGTCCGGGTGCCCGAAGCGTGGTCCAATGTTCGCATGAAAAACGGGGACACCGCGGTCCTGGCCATCGGCACCAAGAAGAGCCTCTGGCTGGCCGACAGCACCGACCGGCAGACGTGGAACGTGACGGGACCGCACTTCCTGATGGATGAGGTCGCTTCGCTGGCGATTGACACGCGCGGCGGCAGGCCGCGGATTCTCGCCGGCATCATGAACTGGCACTGGGGACCGTGCGTCGTCCATTCCGATGATCTCGGCGCCACCTGGAGCGAGCCGGAGGACGGCGCCGTCCGGTTCCCGGAGGACACCGGCGAGGCGCTGGCCCGGGTATGGCAGCTGCAGCCGGACAGTGCGGAACGGCCCGGAGTGGTGTGGGCCGGCGCCGAACCCATCTCGGTGTGGAAGTCCACCGACGGCGGAGAGCACTTTGAGATGAACCAGGCGTTCTGGGAGCATCCGCACCGCAGCGAATGGGGCGCCGGCTTTGGCGGCGCCGCGGCCCACACGGTGCTTCCGAGCCCCGCCGACGACACCGTGCACGTGGCGATCAGCACCGCCGGTGTGTACCGGACGGACGACGGCGGCACCTCCTGGGCGCCCCGCAACAACGGCATCGCCGCACCTTTCCTGCCGGATCCGAATCCGGAATTCGGCCAGTGCGTCCACAAGGCGGCGCGTGACGCCGGCGACCCGCGCCGGCTGTATGTGCAGAACCACCATGGCGTGTACCGCTCCGACGACGGCGGGGACTCCTGGATCTCGATTGCCGAAGGGCTGCCGGCCGATTTCGGATTTGTCATGCTGGCCCATCCCACCCGGCCCGGAACCATCTGGACCATTCCGCTGAAGGCCGACGGCGAGCGCATTCCCCCGGACGGCCATCCGGCGGTGTACCGCAGCACCGATGCCGGTGAAACCTGGACCCGCCTGAATCGGGGCCTGCCCGAGACTGACTTCAACGCCGTGCTCCGCGATGCCGCCGCCGTCGACAGCGGCGAACCGGCCGGTGTATATTTCGGCACCCGCGGGGGCCAGGTGTTCGGCAGCGCGGACGAGGGCGACAACTTCTCGCTGGTGGCCGGAAACCTGCCGGACGTGCTGTGTGTCCGGGCCGGAATAGTGGCAGCGGATCCCGCCTGATGACTGCCCGGCCGGTGCGCCTGGTGCTCCCGGCGGCGCTTTCCGCCGCCGCTGAGGGGCACCGTGAACTGGAGCGCGCCGGAGGCGATGAGCTCACCGCGGCCCAGCTGCTGGACGGGCTGGCGCTGGACTACCCCCGGTTGGAGCGCCGCATCCGGGATGAAGCCGGCCAGCTGCGCCGGTATGTGAATGTTTACATTGACGGGGAGGAACTGCGGACCCTGGACGGGCTGGCCAGCACTGTGCCGCCGGGATCCGAGGTCCTGATCCTGCAGTCAGTCGCCGGAGGGTAGCCGCCGCTGCAGCCGGCACAGATCCGGAACCGCCCGGGAGGCAGACTTAAACGCAGGAAGGCGCCCCGCCATATTGACGGAGCGCCTTCCTGTTGACGGGACCCGCGGTTCAGCGGTTCCCGAGGTGATTCAGGCCGGGTGATTAGGCCGGCAGCTGCAGAACCTGGCCGGTGAAGATCAGGTCGGGGTGGATGATGGTGTCGGCGTTGGCGTTGTGCAGCGCCTCCCAGCCACCCTGGATGCCCAGCTTCTCGGCGATGACGGACAGCGTGTCGCCGGACTGGATCGTGTAGGTTTCACCGCTCAGCGCGGGAGCCTGGGCCTGCACGGGTGCCGGTGCGGTGACCTGAGCCTCAGGCAGGACCTGGGTCTGGGGCACTGCGGTTTCCGGGGCGGTGTAGGTCTCAACCGGGGCAGTTTCCTGGACCGGTGCTTCCGGGACGTACTGCTGAGTCGTTTCCGGAGCCACGTATTCCTGGGTGGTCTGCGGAGCGACGTATTCCTGCGTGGCCTGCGGGGTCACCGTCTGGCTCTGCGGGGTCACCGAGCCGGTGGCACCGCCGGACAGGCCCAGCTTGGCGGAGCAGGCAGGCCAGGCACCCCAGCCCTGGCCGGCGAGTACGCGCTCGGCCACGGCGATCTGCTGTTCCCGGCTGGCGGACGTGGGATCGCCCTGCCCACCGAAGGCAGCCCAGGTGCTCGGGGCGAACTGCAATCCGCCGGAGAACCCGTTTCCGGTATTGATGTTCCAGTTACCACCGCTTTCGCACTGTGCAAGTGCATCCCATGTACTCGCGTCAGCAGCCTGGGACGGTACTGCGGTCAGGGCGAGGCCTGCACCTGAGATGGCTGCAACAGCAAGTCCCCGGCGCACGTTTCGGCTGATCTTAGACTTGGTCATTAGTGTGGCTGCTCCCAGGGCCCACCGGCGTTCCACCCCTCCCGGGGCTTCTCTACGCTGCCGCCAACCCATGAAATATCGAGGGCATGATTAAGGTGCCTGACGAAGTGGCGACATCTGGTGGCTCGTGGCACCGAGCGTGCGGCTGCACCTGGAACGGTGCCAGCCTGGTCGCCGGACATCTAGTTGGTCCGGCTGGGGGTTCGGTCTTTCCCGAACCGTTAACCACCGTAAGGGACGCTGCGCCGGAACCTCAAGCGAATCCAAATTGGTATGAGTCACACTCAATCGTTACCGTTTCGAAATCCGCGGGGATAAGCCAATCTGCTATAAGTCCTGCGTCTGGTTGTGCGGAAGGTCATACCGGGCACAACCCCTCCTTATGGACAGCCGCGGGAGCCGGGTCTAGGGTTTGTCCACGTGCTCACATTCTTCAATGCGTTAAAGCGCATTCTTGTCGGGCGTCCGTACGGCAATGAACGGCTCTCGCGCACACTTCTGCCCAAGCGCATCGCCCTTCCCGTATATGCGTCCGATGCCCTCTCTTCAGCCGCTTACGCCCCTGATGAAATCCTGCTGACCCTGGCGCTGGCCGGGGTTACCGCGGTGACCCTTTCACCGTGGGTTGGGCTGGCTGTCGTGGTGGTCCTCCTGACGGTGGTGGCGTCCTACCGGCAGAATGTGCACGCGTATCCGTCCGGCGGCGGAGATTACGAAATCGCCAGCAGCAATCTGGGCAAGCCGGCGGGGCTAACCGTGGCGTCCGCCCTGCTGGTCGATTATGTGCTCACGGTGGCGGTGTCCATGTCCTCGGCCTCCCACTACTTGGTCACCGCGGTCCCGGGACTCAACGGCCTGCAGGCTCCGATCGCCGCCGTCGGGGTGGCGGTCCTGGTCCTGGTGAATCTCCGCGGCATCCGCGAAGCCGGCGCGCTGTTTGCCATTCCCACCTACCTGTTTATGGCGTCAGTGCTGGGCATGTGCGCTTTTGGCGCCTTCCAGGCGGCCACCGGAAATCTCGCAGATTCACCGTCGGCGGCCTTTGATCTGGTTCCCGAATCAGGCCTGGACGACGGCCTGGTGGGCCTGGCCGGAGCGTTTCTGCTGCTGCGCGCCTTCTCCTCGGGCGCGGCCGCCCTGACCGGCGTTGAGGCCATCAGCAACGGCGTGCCGACGTTCCGCAAGCCCAAGAGCACCAATGCCGCCACGACGCTCCTGCTGCTCGGCCTCGTCTCTGCCTCCATGCTGGCGGGAATCCTGGCCCTGGCCAGCGCCACCGAGGTCCGCGTAGTCCAGGATCCGGCCACCCAGCTGACGCTCAACGGCAACCCCGTGGGGCCCGAGTACGTGCAGCACCCGGTCATCAGCCAGCTGGCGGAAACCGTCTTCGGCAACGGCAGCATTCCCTTCTACATTGTGGTGGCCGCCACCGGCCTGATCCTGGTGTTCGCCTCGAACACCGCGTTTAACGGGTTCCCGGTGCTCGCCTCAATCCTGGCCAAAGACGGCTTCCTCCCCCGGCAGATGCGCACCCGCGGTGACCGCCTGGCCTTCAGCAACGGCATCATTGCCCTGGGACTGGGAGCCCTCGCGCTGATCTTTGTCTTCGACGCCGATGTCACCCGCCTGATCCAGCTGTACATCGTCGGAGTCTTTGTGTCCTTCACCGCCAGCCAGCTGGGCATGATCCGGCACTGGACCGGCAAGCTGCGGACCGAGCGAAACCCCGAATCCCGGCACCGGATGCAGCGGTCGCGGGCCATCAACGCCGTCGGGTTCGGCATGACCGCGCTGGTGCTGCTGATCGTCCTTGTCACCAAGTTCACGCACGGCGCCTGGATAGCCCTGCTGGCCATGGGCGGGCTGTACCTGATGATGTTCACCATCAGGTCGCATTACGATTCCGTGGCGCGGGAACTCTCAGTGGAGGACGACCACCAGGGCCTGGCCCTCCCCTCGCGGGTGAATGCCGTGATCCTGGTGTCAAAGGTCCACAAGCCCGCATTGCGCGCCCTCGCTTATGCGAGGGCGTCACGGCCCTCCAGCCTGAATGCCATCATCGTGGACATTGATCCCGAGGACACCGAGCGCGTCATGGAGGAATGGGAGCGGATGCAGATCCCCGTGCCGCTGACCGTGCTGTCCTCCCCGTACCGGGAGACCGTTTCCCCGGTCCTCAATTACCTGCGCGAGGCGCGCCGGACCGCCCCGCGCGAACTGTTTGTCGTCTACATCCCCGAGTACGTCGTCGGGCGCTGGTGGGAGCAGCTGGTGCACAACCAAACGGCGCTGCGCATCAAGGCGCGGCTGCACTTTGAACCCGGCATTATGGTGGCCAGCGTTCCGTGGCAGCTTGCCTCCAGCCGAAGCCACGACGCCACGCCGACGCGCGGTTCCGGCCTCTGATTCTGCAGCACCGCGGAGGACGGCGCAGCGGGGAAAACCGCTAGAGAGTGATCCGCCGCCCGTTCCACCTCCGGCGGAACCACCGGTCATGGCTGGCCACCACCACCGTTCCCGGATAGGTGCTGAGGGCTTGTTCCAGCTCCTCGGCGAGGGACAGTGCCAAGTGGTTGGTGGGCTCGTCGAGCAGCAGCAGCTGCGGTGGTTCGGCCATCAGGACGGCAAGGGCGACCCGTCGGCGCTGTCCCGGCGACAGTTCGGCCAGCGGCTGCTCCTCCTCGTCCGCGCGCAGCAGCCCGAGCTCCGCGAGGGATGGCGCTTCCCGGGGAAAGGCCAGCCGGGAGCGGTAGGCATCCGCAGCCGGGAGCCCTGGATCGGGCCAGCGGTCCTCCTGTAGGAGCAGGCCGGCCTCAACCTGCGGGGCGCGCTGGACATCGCCGCGCACCGGAACGAGCGAACCGGCCAGCACCGCGAGAAGCGTGGATTTGCCCGCACCGTTGCGGCCCTCGACGAGCAGGCGGTCTCCGGCCCGAACCACCAGGTCGACGGGACGCAGCCTGCCCTCAACTCCCGCCTCCTTCAGGCACAGGATCTCCGCTCCGTCCTCGATGGGTAGTGTGCCTTCCCACCCGCGGGGATTGGCCATGCCGTGGAAAACCAGCGGCTGAGGAGGCTCCGGAACCGCCGACCGCTCAAGGTCCGCCAGCCCGCGCCGGGCGGACCGCACCCGGCCGCCCACGGTCTTGGCGGCCCGGTCGCTGTAGAACTTTTTGGCTCCCCTGGCCTCAGTCCGCGGAACCGTGGTGTGAAAGATTTCCCGTCCGTCGACGTCCGCGATGCGCCGGAGCCGTTCGCGTTCTGTTTCCTGCTCCTGGAAGGCATCGCGCCAGCGCCGGCGGGACGCGGTCCGCGCGGCAAGGTAATCGGTGTAGCCGCCCGTGAAGCGCCTGCCCTGCACGGACGGTCCGGCTGGACTTTCCGCTCCGGGGGCTGGGTCGAGGTCAACCAGGTCCGTTGCGACGGCATCGAGAAACCACCGGTCGTGGCTTGCCATCAGCAGCGGCCCCCGCCGGGCGCGGAGTTCAGCGGCGAGGAAGGCGACGGCGTCGTCGTCCAAATGGTTCGTGGGCTCATCCAGAAGGAGCGCAGCCGGACGCTCCAGCAGCAGCGCAGCGACGGCCAGACGGCGCCGCTGCCCGCCTGACAGGCTGTGCGCGGACCGGCTCCGTTCCACTCCGGCCAGCCCCAGGCCGGCGAGGACCTCGCTGATGCGCGCATCCAGGGACCACAGACCGGATTCTTCGGCCCGGCGGAGGGTGGCGTCGTAGGCGTCGGCAACCCCGGCGTCCTGAGGTGCAATGGCCAGTTGCCCGGACAGCTGTTCCAGGAGCGGTTCCAGTCCGCGAACGGGAGCGACGGCGGTCTCCAGCACGTCTTCCAGCGTTGCCCCGGGCGGCGGCATCAGCTCCTGCCGCAGGAGGCCCAGGGATGCCGGCCGGGTAACTAATCCCGCATCCGGGACAAGCAGTCCCGCTGCGATCAGCAGGAGCGTGGATTTTCCCGCCCCGTTCTCCCCTATCAGCCCGGTGCGGTCTCCCCGGGACACGGAGAACGACACATCAGTGAGCACGCGGCGCCCGGGATAGCCAAAGCTGACGCCGTCCAGACGCAGGTGTTCGCCGTGGCCGGAGGACGCCGCAGTTCGAGAGTTCGCCGTAGCAGCGGTCCGGGCGTAGCTGGGGGAAATGGTGGAGGAAGTGGTGGGAGACGTGGTGCGGCGCGGAGAGGCCATGGGGTTCCTAGTGTCCGGGAAACTGCCGCCGGCCGGGCATATGGGGCACCTCTGCCGTCCCTTACGGGAGCAGGACGAGAGGTGCCCGCCTCGGGCGGGCGCGGATCAACTAGGAAAGCTTCATGATCCCGATGCTAGTGACTTCCCGCTCCAACGGCAACGCCGTTCCCCAGCCATGTGAGGTCACCCCTGGGGAGCCGCTTAGGCTTCGGGCTGCTCCGGAACCGGCATTCCCCGGCCGGCGAGGACAGAGCGGTAGGCGTAATCGGTAAGCCGTCCTTCGCTCCAGGCATGCTCCACAGCATCGAAGGAGCGGGGACCGGGACCGTCGCTGTAAGGGAAGTGGATCAGCTCGGCCACCAGTTCCCATTCCTCGGCGATGCTGTCAATGAGCTCGCCGGGGGTCTCGTCCTGGCCCGGCCCTCCGCCCAGCACGGTCCAGGACTCCTCGGGAACGCGGTAGGCCTCAAGCCGTTCAAGGTCGGCCACGAGTTCCTCCAGGGAGGCGTATTCGGTCTGTGCCTCAGGAGGAACCGAGCCGTCCGGGGTCGCCAGCTGGCTGACGAATCCGGTTTCCAGGGGGAAGACTGAGGTGGGCACCGGTTCGCCTTCCTCCAGGTAGGCGGGCAGCTGCGACGGCATCCAGTACCAGGCGTCGCCCTGGTCGGCCCCGCCGGGCTGGCTTCGCTCGCTGATCCAGCCGCGGGCCGTGAGCAGCGCTTCCCCCTCGTCGCTGACGAAGGTGGGGGTGTTGCCGAAGAGCAGATTGGTTTCGTGCTCGGTGCGGCGGGCCTGCTTCTTCTTGGCTGCCGCCTTCTTGCGGGGCTTGGATTTAGGCACGGAATTACTCCTTGGAAGAACTGGTCAGGGGCGGCTGGCGAACAACCATGGGGTGCAGACCGGCAGCACCAATTCTAGTCGGCGCCTGACCACCTGGGCTTCCGGCGAGGCCCACCCCCAGATGATGGAGATCCTTCCCCGGCCGCGGCCGGCCAGCCGGGCTAGAAGCCCGAGCCGCCCTCGACGGCCATGTTGGAGAAACGTGAGTAGTGGCCCTGGAAGCCCACGGTGATGGTTTTGGTGGGGCCGTTACGGTGCTTGGCCACGATCACGTCAGCCTCGCCCGCGCGCGGCGACTCCTTGTCGTAGATGTCCTCGCGGTGGAGCAGGATGACCATGTCGGCGTCCTGCTCAATGGACCCGGATTCACGAAGATCAGAAATCATGGGTTTCTTGTCAGTTCTCTGCTCGGACCCACGGTTCAGCTGTGACAGCGCGATCACGGGGACTTCGAGTTCCTTGGCCAGCAGCTTCAGGGCACGGGAGAACTCGGACACTTCCTGCTGGCGCGATTCCACTTTTTTGCCGGAGGACATCAGCTGGAGATAGTCGAGGACCACGAGCTTGAGGTCATGCCGCTGCTTCAGCCGCCGGCACTTGGCCCGGATTTCCATCAGGGACATGTTGGGGCTGTCGTCAATGAACAGCGGCGCCTCGTTCATCCGGCCCATGGTGGTGGCAATCTTGCCCCACTGCTCATCTTTGATGGTTCCCTTGCGCAGATCCTGCAGGGCAATGGTCGCCTCGGCGGAGAGCAGGCGCATGGCAATTTCGTTGCGGCCCATTTCCAGCGAGAAGAACACGGTGGTCATGTTGTTCTTGATGGCGGCGGAGCGGGCGAAGTCCAGGGCAAAGGTCGACTTACCCACTGCAGGGCGCGCGGCGATGACGATCATCTGCCCGGGATGGAGCCCCTGCGTCAGTTCATCAAGTTCGTAGAATCCGGTGGGCACACCCGTCATGCCCTCACCCTTGTGCTGGGCCGCTTCGATTTCATCGACAGTGCCCTCGATGATGTCCTTCAGGGGGACGTAGTCCTCAGCGGTGCGGCGCTCCGCGACGGCGAAAACCTCGGCCTGGGCAGCGTTGACGATGTCGTCAACTTCCATGCCGTCGCCTGAGTAACCCAGTTGCACGATTTTTGTTCCCGCGTCCACCAAGCGGCGCAGGACGGCCCGTTCACGGACAATCTCGGCATAAAAACCGGCGTTTGCGGCCGTGGGTACGGATTGGATGAGCGTGTGGAGGTAGGCGGGACCGCCAATGCGGCTGATCTCGCCCCGCTTGGTCAGCTCGTCGGAAATGGTGACGGCGTCAGCCGGCTCACCGCGGCCGTAGAGATCGATGATGGCTTCAAAGATGGACTCGTGAGCGGGGCGGTAGAAGTCGACGCCGCGGAGGACCTCCACCACGTCGGCGATGGCGTCCTTGGAAAGCATCATGCCGCCCAGGACTGACTGCTCGGCAACCAAGTCCTGCGGCGGTGTCCGCGCGAAGTCGGAGCTGGAGCTCGAAGCCGGTGCGTCAGTATGCGTGAGCGACACTGTGTAACCCTTTCCCAAGGTACTGCTGTGGTGCGATCCCTGCCAGGTGGCAGCTGATTCAGGTCTATCCCGCCGCGGTGACATTTTGGCGTGCGGCGGCCGCCGGTGCGGAACAGCACCGTCCCTGCGGCGGCAAGGAGCCGTTTTAGAAGGGATTCCACCGCAACCGTAGTCCTGAAACCCCCCGCCCCCAAACGAGTTATCCACAGGGCTTGTGGAGAAGGTGTGCATAACTGGGCGTGTCTTGTGCACAGGTTGGGCATAAGGGTGTGGATAAAGTATTTATTTCTAGTCTAATAGCGCTCTGACTAGGGCAAACGTCCGTCCACACCTGTGTATAGAGACTATTTTTTGTCAACATTCAGCCCCTGCTTGCAGGTTGACAGATGAACGGAATGCGCATACGGGCGGCTGGTTATCCCCGGTTTCCGCTGATTTCCACAGCTGATATCCACAGCTGCTATCCACAGTCCATATCCACACTGCTTCAGTGCACCTGTGACTGGCGCGGAGCGGGGCAGGAGCGGCCGCGGCATGGCCCCCGGCGTGCTTCGTGCAGACGCAAAAGCGACGCACACGCAAAAGCGCCCCCCGCCACAAGGGCGGAGGGCGCTCGGCGCACGCCCGGAGGCGTGCTGTGCGACCGAGACTAGCTGGCTACGACGTTGAGGTCGATGACAGCGGCGACGTCGTCGTGCAGACGAACGTTGGCCTGGAAGGAACCAACCGACTTGATGTGCGTCGGCAGTTCAACCTTGCGCTTGTCGATCGTGCCGAGACCGGCAGCCTCGACAGCAGCAGCAACATCGGCGGCCTTGACGGTGCCGAAGAGGCGTCCGGACTCGCCGGCCTTGACGGCCAGCGTGACCGGCTTGGCGGAGAGTGCAGCAGCCTGCTTCTGAGCATCTTCCAGGGAAGCGTGCTCGCGGGCGGCGCGGGCAGCCTTGATGGACTCAACCTGCTTCTCGCCACCCTTCGTCCAGGTCAGAGCGAAGCCACGGGGCAGAAGGAAGTTACGTGCGTAACCGTCCTTTACCTCAATGACGTCGCCGGCAGCGCCGAGACCGGTTACTTCGTGGGTCAGAATGAGCTTTGCCATGAGTTAGGTTCCTTTCCTTAGCCGCGGCCAGCGCCGGAGTACGGCAGGAGAGCAACTTCACGGGCATTCTTGATTGCCTGTGCAATTTTGCGCTGTTCCTGCACGGTTACGCCAGTTACGCGACGGGCGCGGATCTTTCCGCGGTCGGAAATGAACTTGCGCAGCAATGCTACGTCCTTGTAGTCGATGACAGTGATGTCAGCGGCCTTCAAGGGATTGGACTTTGGTTTGGGCTTGCGAAGTTCAGCCTTAGCCATCGTGGAGCTCCTTATGTCTAGTGGAGCCCGTGGATCATTCCACGGGATGGGCTCGACGGCGAATGCCGTCTGAGGTTGCGCCCGAGGGCGCAGGAGTGAAGGGAGGCACGTTCCCCGGGGGGAGGCACCGCTCTTCGGTCAAGATTTAGAAGGGCGGATCGTTGGAGTCCGGTCCGTTGCCCCAGCCGCCGGCGTTGCCGCCGCCTGCGGGAGCACCCCAGGGATCTTCGGCCGGTGCAGACTGCTGCTGCTGCTGGCCTCCGCCCCAAGCGGGGTTGGAATTGCCGCCGAAGCCGCTGTTTCCGGAGTTTCCGCTGTTGCCGCCAAAGCCTCCGCCACCGCCGCCGGAGCGCTGGGTGCGGGTGACCTTCGCGGAAGCGTACCGAAGCGAGGGGCCGATTTCGTCGACCTCAAGCTCCATCACGGTGCGCTTTTCGCCTTCTTTGGTTTCGTACGAACGCGACTTCAGGCGGCCCTGGCAAACAACACGCGTCCCCTTGGTCAGGGATTCGGCCACGTTCTCAGCGGCTTCGCGCCAGACAGATGCACGGAGGAACAGCGTTTCGCCGTCTTTCCAGTCATTTGACGTGCGGTCGAAGGTCCGCGGAGTCGAGGCAATGGTGAAGTTCGCCACTGCCGAACCTGACGGCGTGAACCGGAGTTCCGGATCATTCGTTAGGTTGCCGACGACGGTAATAGTTGTCTCGCCTGCCATGTTGCCTCCTGATTTCGGTTTGGTTTGCAGAAATTACTCTGCGGAAACCTTTGCAGCTTCAGCCTTAGCGGCCTTCTTGGCATCCTTCTTCGAGATCTTCTGCTCTTCCGGGCGGATGATCTTGGTGCGCATGATGGTCTCGTTGAGGCTCAGCTGGCGGTCAAGCTCAGCGGCAGCTGCAGGCGTCGCGGTGAAGTTAACCACTGCGTAGATGCCTTCAGCCTTCTTCTGGATTTCGTAGGCGAGGCGGCGACGGCCCCAGATGTCGACCTTGTCGATGGTTCCACCATCGTTGCGGACAACATTGAGGAACTTGTCGAGCGAAGGCTCGACTGTACGCTCTTCTACCTCGGGGTCGATGATAACCATCAGTTCATAAGCACGCATTTGTGAACCCACCTCCTTTGGGCTATACGGTCACGGCATTTCCGTAACAGGAGGTTCTTTTGCGTTGTCATCCCGCCGGATCTGGGTGACCAGGGGCGGGAAAGCCGTCAGCATTGCCGACAGCACAGACTTAGCTAGTCTACCGGACGCCGGAAGGTGCTCCGGACCGGCTGGGCCTCATACCGGCCCGGAGTTCACCGCGGTTTACCCGGTGAAGAACACTTCGCTCACCCTCGCCAGGTGGAAGGGATCCTGCACGCCGGCCATTTCGCGGGCCGAATGCATGGACAGCAGCGGAATGCCGACGTCGACGGTCCGGATCCCCAGCCGGGTGGCGGTCAGCGGCCCGATCGTGGAGCCGCAGGGCATCGAATTATGCGACACGAACTCCTGGTACGGAATGCCGGCCTGCCGGCACAGCCCGGCCCAGCGTGCCGCGCCGGGAGCATCGGTGGTGTACCGCTGGTTGGCGTTGATCTTGAGCAGCGGTCCGCCGTTGAGCACGGGATGGTTGGCGGGGTCGTGGCGTTCGGCGTAGTTCGGGTGCACGGCGTGGCCGGCGTCGGCTGAAATGCAGAACGAACCGGCAAAGGCCCGCTGCCGGTCCATTGCTGACCCGCCCAGCCCTCCGGAGATCCGGTTCAGCACGTCCTCGAGGAACGGGCCGGCCGCTCCGGAGCGGCTGCCGCTGCCAACCTCCTCATGGTCGAAGGCAGCCAGCACCGCGATGGAGCCGCCCGTCTTCGTTTCGGCCGCCGCAATCAATGCCGCCAGTCCGGCATGCACCGAGGAGAGGTTGTCGAGCCTGCCGGAGGCGAAGAATTCATTGTCGGCGCCGAAGGTCCGCGGTTCCTGCGTATCCGCAGCCACGATGTCATATCCGCCCACCTGGTCGGCCGACAGGCCGGCGCGTGCGGCCAGCAGCTCCAGCAGGTCAGCGGTGGAGGGGTCGCCGAGCCCCCAGACCGGGTTCATGTGCTGCTGCTTGTCGAGTTTCAGGCCCTCGTTGACCGCCCGGTCCAGGTGGATGGCCAGCTGCGGAAAGCGCAGCAGCGGACCGGTTTCCACCAGGTGCTCCTCGCCGTCCATGGTGACCAGGCGTCCGGCGAGCTGCAGTTCACGGTCAAGCCAGGAGTTGAGCAGGGGTCCGCCGTAAACTTCGACACCGGCCTGGAGCCATCCCAGCCGGCCGGTGGTGGGCTGCGGCTTGAGTTTGAAGGACGGCGAGTCGGTGTGCGTGCCCAGAATCGAGAACCCGGTTCCGGGGCCGGCCCCCTGCGGAACAATCCACGCGATCAGGGCTCCGTCCCGCACCACATGGTATTTCCCGGGCTTCGCCGGCCAGTCCAGGCTTTCATCGAGTTCGGTGAATCCGGCGGCGGCGAGGCGGCGCGCGCCCTCGCGGGCCGCATGGAAACTGGAGGGAGAGGCGCTGACAAAAGCGCCAAGGTCATGAATGTGATCCAATGCATCAGGCATACTCCGATTCAACCAGAGCCTGCTCTGCGCGCGTAATGGCTGCCCGAAACCGTGGAGCGCCAACGGATTAAACACAGGAACTCCCCGCTGTGGAGGAGTTCCGTGCCCTGAAAGGAATCCGGGGACAGACGCGGCGGCCGTTCTTCCGCCGCCTCCGTCCCCGAAGAATGTGCCCCTAGACGTCGCGGCGTTTGGCCACGAGCAGGGAGATGATGAGCAGCGCCACGGCCCAGGCGGCCATGACGAGGCCGCCCTCCAGCGGATTGAGCTGCCCGGCGGTCTCGGCCGGGAACATCAGCATTCGATCCCCGGCGTTGGTGGGCAGGAAGCGGGCGGCATCAGGAATCCAGTCCGCGAGCCCTTGAATGAGGTTCACGATGATGACGGGGAAGACGAAGAACAGTCCGATGGCCGTCACGACGCCGCCGGCGGTGTTGCGCAGGAGCGTGCCGATGGCCATGGAGATCACGGCAATGAACGCCAGATAGGTTCCGGTGTTCAGGATGGAGCGCAGTACGCCCTCCTCAGTCAGTGCAAAGTCCAGATCTTCGGCACCGAGGATTGGCTGGGCAATGAAGTAGGAGATGAACGCCGCGCCGGCACCGAGGATAAACGCGATCAGGGCAATGACCAGATTCTTGGCCAGCAGGGCAGGGATCCGGGTGGGCACGGCAACCATGGTGGACCGGATCATGCCGGTGCCCCACTCCGAGGCGATCAGGACAACCGCCAGCGAGGCGATGAGCAGCTGGCCGAAAATGTACCCGCTGGCAGGTGCCATCAGCGCCTGTTCACGAAGCATCTCCATGCCACCGCCCATCTGGGCCTGCATCTCCGGAGAAGCATCCGCCATGAAGTCGACCGACACTGCTATCTGCCAGGCATAGAGGGCGCTGAGCCCCACCATGACAATGAGGGTGATGGCCAGGAGGATCACGGTGGAGGGAACGGTGGTGACCTTGATCCATTCCGAACGCAGAATTCGTCCGAAACTCAGGCCCGAGCCGTCCCGGCTCCGGGTGGGAGCCGGTGTTGGTGCTGTCTGGATGCTCATGCTGACTTTCCTCCGCCGCTGGTCAAGGTGGCCTCGGCTGCGGGGGCCGGTGCCTGGGGCTGTTCGATGGCCTGTGACTGGTATTCGACCTGGTCCCGGGTCAGCTCCATGTACGCCTCTTCAAGCGAGGACTGGCGGGGAGTCAGTTCATAGATCAGGATCTGCCGGGCCAGGGCGGCCTCGGCAATGCTGCGTGGTTCCCGGCCGGTGATTTCCAGCAGGTCCGGCTCCAGCTGTGTAAACGAGGTTTCCCGGTTCTCGAGTGCCCGGCGCAGTTCCTCCGGCTGGTCCGTGCGCACAAGCGTGCGGATCTTGTCCTGTCCGGCAATAATCTCGCTGATCGGTGCGTCGGCGATGATCCGGCCCCGCCCAATCACGATCAGGTGGTCCGCAGTGACGGCCATTTCACTCATCAGGTGCGAGGAGAGGAAAACGGTGCGTCCCTCCGATGCCAGGCCCTTGGCCAGATTGCGGACCCAGAGGACCCCCTCCGGATCCAGTCCGTTGACCGGTTCGTCGAAGATCAGCGTCTGGGGGTCCCCCAGAAGTGCGACGGCGATGCCCAGCCGCTGCCCCATGCCCAGGGAGAAGCCGCCGACCCGCCGCTTCGCCACGGGACCCAGCCCGGTCAGTTCGATGACCTCGTTGACCCGCTTGTTGGAGATGCCGTGGGTGGCGGCCAGCGCGCGCAGGTGGTTGTACGCAGAGCGCTTGGTGTGCACGGCCTTTGCATCGAGCAGTGCACCGACTTCATGCAGGGGCGCCTTGTGCTGTTTGTAGGGTTTTCCGTTCACAGTGACGGCACCGCCTGTGGGCCGGTCCAGGCCCACGATCATGCGCATGGTGGTTGATTTGCCGGCGCCGTTGGGGCCAAGAAAGCCGGTGACCTTGCCCGGCTGGACGGTAAAGGAAACGTCGTCAACGGCAATTTTGGCGCCGTAGCGTTTCGAGAGGCCGTGTGCCTCGATCATGGTGATCCTTACAGTTGGGCGGAAGTGAAACCTGGGGGGCTTCCTCCACCCTAGGGGAGAGCACGATCGCAGACACCGTCCCAGAGGATGAGTTCGGTACTTTTCCGGGTCCTCCCCCAGGATGACTCAGGGAGGACCCTGACTCTGTTCAGGCGTGCGCCGCCCTGGTCAGACGTAGTCAGATGCAGTCAGATGTCCCGCTTCTTGAGAACGACGACGGCGCCTGCCAGCAGCACCACGGCCCAGCCGGCAAGAATGAGACCGCCTTCGGCCTGGTTGAATGCCTCCGGGGCAACCCGGGTGGCCACCAGTGCGGAAGAGGCGCTGCTGGGCAGGAAGCGTTCGGCGTCCACCACCCAATCCGCCAGGCCTGAAAGCAGCCCGGTAATAATCGGCAGCACAAAAAGGGCTCCCACCAGGGTCACCACTCCCCCGGCCGTGCTGCGCAGCAGGGCACCGATGGCCACGCCCATGACCGCGATCAGTGCCAGCACCGTGCCGGTATTGATGATGGAGGGCAGCACCCCCTCCGCATCCAGCCCGAAATCAAGATCGGACCCGGCCAGTATCGGCTGCGCCACCAGATAAGTGGCGAAGGCTGCCAGGACGCCCAGGATGAAGGAAATGACCGCAATCACGAGGGTCTTGGCCAGCAGCGCCGGCGTGCGGGTGGGTACGGCCACCATGGTGGAGCGGATCATGCCGGTGGTGTACTCGGATCCAATCAGCACCACCGCCAGCGCGGCGATCAGCAGCTGGCCGAAGGGCAGCCCGGATGCCGGGATGTCATAGGCCAGGCTCTGCGCTGATGTGCCGAAACCTCCGGGCGGGCCAGCCTCCGGGTCATTCACCAGCTGTACCGTTCCCCAGGCAACCAGGGCGCCCAGCCCAACCATCACCGCGAAGCTCACTGCCAGCAGGATGACGGTGGAGGGTACGGTGGCGGTCTTGATCAATTCGGAGCGCAGCACGCGCGGAAAGGTGATCCGGCGGGATCCGGAAGTGCGGGGCTCCTGCGCCGCGGGGGCTGCTGCTGCACTCATGCCTGCTGTCCTTCCCCGGCCGGGAGGGAATCGGATGATCGGTTGATGTGGCGTGACTGGTACTCGACCTCTCCGCCGGTCAACTCCATGTAAGCGTCCTCCAGGGAGACCTGCTGCGGGGTGAGTTCCGTCAGGAGGATTCCACGGGACCTTGCTGTTTCCGCAATGCTCCTGGACGTCAGCCCCAGAATTTCCAGCTGATCCGCCGCCGGCCGGCGCACTTCCACTCCTGGCGAGCCGACGGCGGCAGCTAAGCCGGCGGCGTCGTCGGTCCGCACCAGGACACGCTCCTGCTGGCTCCCGGCCAGCACTTCCCCGATGGGGGCATCGGCCAGGATCCGGCCGCGGCCGATCACGATCAGGTGATCGGCGGTCACCGCCATCTCGCTCATCAGGTGGGAGGAGATGAAGACGGTCCGGCCTTCAGCTGCCAGCCCCCGGACCAGGAAGCGTACCCATTTCACGCCTTCCGGATCCAGTCCGTTGACGGGCTCATCCAGGATCAGGGTGTGCGGGTCCCCCAGCAGTGCGACGGCGATGCCCAGCCGCTGCCCCATGCCCAGCGAATACCCGCCGACCCTTTTCCGCGCCGCCGATCCAAGCCCCGTGAGTTCGATGACTTCGCTGACGCGGGCGGAGGGAATGCCTTCGGTGGCGGCGAGAGCCCGCAGATGGTTGTAGGCAGTGCGTTTGGGGTGGACTGCCTTGGCCTCCAGCAGGGCACCCACCTCGTGCAGGGGGGACCGGTGCCCGGCATACGGTTTTCCGTTGACCGTCACCGTTCCTCCGGTGGGATGATCCAGCCCAACGATCATCCTCATGGTCGTTGATTTCCCGGCACCGTTCGGTCCAAGGAATCCGGTGACCTTGCCCGGCGGGACCGTAAAGGTAACGCCGTCGACGGCGGTTTTCCCGCCAAAGCGCTTGGTGAGTTCGCGTGCCTCAATCATGGTGTGTCCTCACACTTGGTGTCTCCATCTTGGGGCCTGGGGTTCCTAGCGGGAACTCACCGACTCAAACTTCCGCACGGCAAGCGGAACAAAAATGAGCAGCATCACCACCGATCCGATCAGCACCGTGGCCACCGCATGCTGCATGGGCCAGGTGTCCGGAACGGGGGTGTTGCCCAGGTTGCCGAACAGCTCCCGCGCGGCTTGGACCAGCGCGGAAACCGGGTTCCATTCAGCGAAAATCCGCAGCGGCGTCGGCAGCGTGGAGCTCTGCACAAACGCGTTGGAGATGAAGGTGATGGGAAACAGGATCATGAACGACGCGTTGTTGATCGTTTCCGGTGTTCGCACGGTCATGCCGAGCAGAGCCATGACCCAGCTGAAGGCGTAGGAGAAAAGCAGCAGCAGCCCAACAGCGGCCAGGAAGGAGGAAAAGGACGTGTTGACCCGCCAGCCCACCAGCAGGCCCGTGGCCATCATGATGAGCATGGAGATGGCGTTAAGCACCAGGTCCGAGTTGGTCCGCCCGATCAGCACCGCGGACGGACTCATCGGCAGGGTCCGGAACCGGTCCACGATCCCTTCCTTGAGGTCCTGCGCCATCGCGGCGCCGGAGAACGTGGATCCAAAGACCACGGTCTGGGCAAAGATGCCGGCCATGAGGTACTGCGTGTAGTCCGTCCCGGCCACGGAGATCGACCCTCCGTAGACCTGGCTGAACAGCAGCACAAACATGATGGGCTGCAGGACGGCGAAGATGATCATGTCCGGAGAGCGCTTGATCTTGATCAGGTTTCGCCAGGTGACGGTCCAGCCGTCCCCGGCCCAGTTGGCTGCGGCTGCCTTCCCTCCGGTCCTTACGGCGGGCAGCCGGGTGGTTGCGGCGGTCATCGGCGTGCTCCTTCCTTGTTGTCCGCGCCCTCGGCGCCATCGGTTGCCGGTTCCTCCTCGGCCGGGCGGCCGGTCAGCTGCAGGAAGACGTCGTCGAGGGTTGGACGGCGGATGCCCGCGTCATGCAGCGCGATGTCCTGCGCCTGGAGGTCCGCGAGCACGAGTTGGAGCGATGCCGGTCCGTTCTGGACGGTGACTTCGAGCGTGCGGCCGTCATCGGCGGTGTGCGGCTGGCCGGAGCCGTGGCGGGCGAGGATGGCCTGCGCCGCGCCGGCGTCGTTTCCGTCCACCAGCGCCACGGCAACACTGTGGCCGCCGATCAGGGACTTCAGCTGATCCGAGGTGCCTTCGGCGATGACCGCGCCGCGGTCGATGACGGCCACGGTGTCCGCAAGCTGGTCGGCTTCCTCCAAATACTGGGTGGTCAGCAGAAGAGTGGTGCCGCCGGCGACCAGGTCCTTAATGACCTGCCACAGGGCGATGCGGCTGCGCGGATCAAGGCCGGTGGTCGGTTCATCGAGGAACAGGACCCGGGGGCTGTTCACCAGTGCTCCGGCCAGGTCAAGGCGGCGGCGCATGCCGCCGGAGTAACCCTTGACCGGCCGGTTTCCGGCGTCGGTGAGCTCGAACATGTCGATGAGCTCGGCCGCCCGTGCCCGCGCCCGGCGGTCCGGCAGGTGGTACAGCCGGCCAACCATCCGCAGGTTTTCGGTGCCGGTCAGGTTCTCGTCCACCGCCGCATACTGTCCCGAGACGCCGATGATCCGCCGGACTTCCTTGGGGCTGTCCAGCACGTCGATGCCGTCAATGGTGAGGACACCAGAGTCAGGTTTGATGAGCGTGGTCAGGACCTTGACGGCCGTGGTTTTGCCGGCGCCGTTCGGCCCCAGCAGGGCCATGACGGTGCCTTCGGGTACTGAGATATTCAGGCCGTCCAGCGCGTGGACCGGCCCGGCCTTCGATTTATAGACTTTGCTGACGCCGTGCGCCTCGATCAGCGGCGAGCCGGAACCGCGGTTTTGCGCAGGGTGGTTGGGGGAGTTGAACATTGGTCGAAGATAGACCCGGCGCTCCCGCTCCGGTACCCCTATTGCGGACACATCCGGTCCGCTGGTTTTCTCTTGGGGCGGGCGCTAGGAAGCGGCTTCGGAAACCTTGTTCCGCTCGGCGGCGGCAGGCGCCACCAGGATGGACAGCAGCATGGCGGCTCCCACGAGCAGAAGCGCATTGCGGACACCCCACATTTCACCCACGAAACCCAGGACCGGCGGACCCACAAAAAACGCCGTATAGCCAATGGTTGACACCACCGAAACGCGGCTTGCCGCGTGGGCCGGATCCTCGCCGGCCGCGGACATTCCCATGGGGAAGCCCAGGGCCGCGCCGATCCCCCACAGGACCGCACCGATGCCGGCAAGCACCAGGTTCGGAGCCAGCACAAAGAGGAGCAGCCCCACCAGTGAGGCGCTCATGCAGATCCGCAGGGCGGGAACACGCCCCAGCCGGTCGATCAGCCGGCCGCCCAGCCACCGGGTGGCGGTCATGGCCGCAACGAAGATGCCAAACATGATCGCGCCCGCGGCTTCACTGGCGCCCAGGCCGTCAACGGTGGCCTTCGCCACCCAGTCATTGGCTGCGCCCTCGGTCAGGGCCGCGCCAAGCACGACGACGCCGATCAGCAGCGTGCGGCCCTCTTTCCAGGCAGCGAACCGCGACCGGGGCGCGGAGGGCGCGGCGCCGTCGTCCTGCACGGGGACCGGATCGGGCAGGAAGCTGCGCGGCACTGCCAGCACCAGCACCACAGCGACCACCACGATGCCCAGCAGGTGCAGGGACAGGGATACCCCCGCCGCGGAGAGCACGGCACCGAGCATGGCGCCAACGAACGCACCGCCGCTGAAGGCCGCGTGGAACTTGGGCATGACAGTGCGTCCAAGATGGCGTTCAACGTCTGCGCCTTCGAGGTTCATGGCGACGTCCCACAGCCCGATGCCGGCGCCGAAAAGCAGCAGCCCCCCGGCCGCCAGCGGGATGCTGGGCCAGAACAGGGAGGCGGCGATGATCACTGCGGCGGCCGACGCCGCCAGCCCGCCGGCGCGCACGGCACCCGCGGTGCCAATCCGCAGGGCGATGGATCCGGCCAGCGGCAGCGAACACACGGACCCGACAGCCGAAAACAGCAGCAGGATCCCGACTCCGGCAGCACCGATGCCGAGGGATTCAGCGGCGGCGGGGATGCGGGCGGCCCAACTGGCGAAAATAAGGCCGTTGAGACCGAAAATCACGAAGACGGATATCAGGGCACGGTCCAGGGAGGTCTTCACGCCTATAGTGTGCAGGGGTTGGCGCCGCAATGGGAAACCGGGTCCGGTCATACTGCCCCGCGGGGCGAAACAAGCTGAGTTCTACCGGGCGCGGACCACGCGCTTTTCGTCCCACACCGGGGTCTCGGATTCGTAGACTTTGCCGTCCGAGCCGAAGACCAGGAAACGGTCGAAGCTGCGGGCGAACCACCGGTCGTGGGTCACGGCCAGCACCGTTCCCTCAAAGGCGTCAATGGCCTTTTCGAGGGCTTCGGCCGAGTGCAGGTCCAGGTTGTCGGTCGGTTCATCGAGCAGCAGCAAGGTGGCGCCGGACAGTTCCAGCAGCAGGATCTGGAGCCGGGCCTGCTGTCCGCCGGAGAGCGAATCGTATTTCTGCTCCGAAGACGCGGCCAGTCCGTAGCGGTCCAGGGCTCCGGCGGCGGCCTCACGGCCCATTCCGGAGCGGTGGTCATCGCCGCGGTGCAGGATGTCCAGCAGGGTTTTGCCCAGCAGGTCCGGACGCATCATGGTCTGGGCGAAGAAGCCGGGCCGGATCCTGGCACCAAGCTTCACCGATCCCTCATGCGGGACGGGAGCGATCTCCACCTCGGACACCGGCTCGTGTTCCTTGTCCGGATCCGTGCCGCCGGCGGCCAGCAGCCGCAGGAAATGGGACTTGCCGGAACCGTTGGACCCGAGCACGCCCACCCGGTCGCCAAACCAGATTTCGGTGCTGAAGGGCTTCATCAGGCCGGTCAGTTCCAGCTTCTGCGCAACGACGGCGCGTTTGGCGGTCCGGCCGCCGCGCAGCCGCATCTTCACGTTTTGTTCAATGGGCAGCGCCTCGGGCGGACCCGCCTCAAGGAACTTCGCCAGCCGCGTTTGCGCGGCCTGGTAGCGGTTGGCCATGTCGGAGCGGAACGCGGCCTTGTTTTTGTACATGTTGACGAGCTCCTTGAGTTTCAGGTGCTCCTCGTCCCAGCGCCGGCGCAGTTCCTCGAACCGGGCGTTGCGGTCCTCGCGGGCGGTGACGTAGCTGCTGAAACCGCCGCCGTGGATCCAGGCGGAGGCGCCGTTGATCCCCGGCTCCAGGGTGACGATGCGGGTGGCGGCGTTGTCCAGCAGTTCGCGGTCGTGGCTGACGAACAGCACCGATTTCTTGGATTCGGCGAGTTTGGCTTCCAGCCAGCGCTTCCCCGGAACATCGAGGTAGTTGTCCGGCTCATCGAGCAGCAGCAGTTCGTCGGGACCCGAGAACAGTGCCTCCAGCACCAGGCGTTTCTGCTCTCCGCCGGAGAGGGTGGAGGCCCTGCGGTACTGGGCCCGGTCAAAGGGCATGCCGAGCGCGGCCATGGTGACCTCATCCCAGACGGTTTCCTGCTCATAGCCTCCGGCATCGCCCCAGTCGGCAATAGCGGTGGCATAGCGCATCTGGGTGGGTTCGTCGTCGTGCTCCATCATGGCCAGCTCGGCCTCGTCCACTGCCTTGGCGGCGGCTGCGAGCGCGGGAGGAGCCGCTGAAACCAGCAGGTCACGGACCGTACTGTCGTCGCGGACCTGGCCGACGAACTGCCGCATGATGCCCATTGACCCGGACTTGGACACGGTGCCTTCATCGGCCTTGATGTCCTCGGCGATAATCCGCAGCAGCGTGGTCTTGCCGGTGCCGTTGGGGCCGATCAGGGCAGTCTTGTGCCCGTCCCCCACCTTGAAACTGACACCGTTGAGCAGCTGCCGGCCGTCGGAGAGGAAATAGTCAATGTTGGATACGTCGAGGTGAGCCACGTTCCCATCCTCCCATCCGGTGAGCTGCAGCTGCATGCCGGCCCCGCGTGGACAGGGGCACGCGGCATCTGCCTACGATGAAGATCCGCACTAGATCCAACTGTCAGGAGCACAGATGATCTTCATCACCGTAAAATTCAACGTCAAGCCGGAATGGACAGACCGCTGGCCGGAGCTGACCGCCGACTTCACCGCCGCCACCCGCGCCGAGCCCGGCAACCTGTGGTTCGACTGGTCCCGCAGCCTGGAGAACCCCAACGAGTTTGTCCTGGTTGAGGCCTTCAAGGACGACGCCGCTGCCGCCCACGTCCAGAGCGACCACTTCCAGCAGGCCATGAAGGACATGGTGCAGGCGCTGGTGGAGACTCCGAAGATCATCAACACCACGATCGAGGGCGAAGAATGGTCACGGATGGGTGAGCTGACCGTAGAGTAGCCCGCCTGCGGGATGCCAGGCCGGTCCCCCGGGGGACCGGTCCGGCAAGGGCCTATTTGCTGTCCGGGCTGTACCCGGCGCGGGTCAGGATCCGCCGCAGATCCACCACCGTCTGCTCATCGATGTCCTTGCCCCGGGGCGGCTCCAGAAACTCTGTCTGGCCCGCGAGGGTAACCTCATATTTGCCGTTGTGCTCCCGGGTGGTGTCGGCCACCGCTTCCATCAGGGAGCGGACGTCCTTCCATTCAATGTTTGAACTGGTCGGGTGCCGCAGGATCTGGTCCAGGGTGTCCCGGTGGTGGTTGTTCAGGTGCTCGGTCATGGCAAACCTCCTGTTCCCAGTTCCCCACGCCGTGGCCGGGAGCGCAAGGGATACCGGTCCGGGCCCTCCCGCCGCGGCCTCAGTTGACGGTTTGGCCCGTCAGCATTCTGGAAATCCGCGGCGGCACAAGGTGCGCCACGTGACCGGCCATCGTGCGGGCGCCCGCCTCAATCAGCAGGCCCCAGGCCGCCATCACCAGGAAGGTCCATGGCACCGGTCCGGCCGTGCCGAAAGCCGGTCCCCGGCCGCCGCCGGAAAACGTCTGGCCGCTGACGAGGAGACCAAGAACTGACACGGCCGCCCCGGCACACGCAAAAGCCACCGGCAGGGTCAGCCAGGAGGGGAACCGGGCAAGGACCCCGGGACTCCGGTCCCGCGCCAGGTACCACGCCACGGACGCTGCCGCAGCCAGCAGGAGGGTCAGGACCCCCGCCGCAGCGCTGGCCCATACCGGCAGGTCGCCGATGGAACCAGGAAGGTTCGCGGCCGCCGGCAGCCCGGACTCTCCCACGGCAGAGAGATGGCCCAGCCCATAGGTCCAGCCGGCGGCTGTCGGCAGCCACAGCGGCGAAGCAAAGGCCAGTGCCACTCCGCCCTTCACCAGCCCCGTGACCAGCAGCACGGTTCCGGCGACCGCGGTGTAGGCCAGGTAATGGCCGCCGGCGACCCGCAGCCCGGTTCGGATTCCCGGGAGGGACTGTTCGATCCGGGCTATCCAGCGCGGCGCTGATCCGGTTCCGTTTTTTCGCCCCGCCCAGGTGGCAAGCGTGCCCACCAGCACCGCTCCGGCCACCAGGGACGGTGAAGCCGCAGTGAGGAACATGGCGCCTGCCTCCGTGTCCTCGCGCAGCGAGGCAAGCAGGCTCAGGAGGACCGATACGGCGGCAAGGCCCAGCCCGGTCAGGGCCGAATACAGCCACCGGTGCCATTCCGAACCCAGCGGTTCCCTCCGCTCGGTCCGGCGGCCCAGCCGCCACAGGGAAGTGACCGCAACCGCGCTCAGGAGCAGGGGGAGGGCGCCAAACCACAGGCTCACAAGCGGTGCCGGAAAGTCGGCGAACCCGGCGGCTGAAATCGTCAGGACCGGTGTTCCGCCCAGCGCCATGGCGGCGAGGAAAAACGGATAAATCAACAGTGCCGACGGTCCGTCAAGCCGGACGCCCATGGTTCCGGCCGAGTCATTCATGCCGTTCAGTGCTCCGGTGCCGCCCAGGAAGAACCCCAGGACCAGGAGCGCCATGGTTACCAGTGCCGCACCCACGGTCAGGCCGTAGGCAAACAGCGCGGACTGCAGGGCCATCCACCACTGGGGGTGCTGCCGGCCAGGTTCGGCAGGCAGAGCAAGGGTGTCCGGTTTCCCCGGTGACCCGTTGTCCTGGTTATCCATGTTCCATTTCCCCCTGCAAAGCCTGAGCACCTTGCGTCGGACTTAAAGATACAAGCTCGCGGCTCCATCCCCCGCGAGGGACCACGGCTGCGGCTTCGGTTAAGTTCCCGGCCCCAGCTCCGGGACGGCCAGGCCGTGATCGCGCCGCAGCGCGAGTCCGGCGGCGTGGCGTCCTCCCATGCCGTGGACACCGGGGCCGGGCGGAGTCGAGGCCGAGCAAAGGTACACCCCGGGAAGCGGCGTCACCCATGGATTCACGGCGGGCACCGGACGCGCCGCCATCTGGAGCAGGTTCACTGCCCCGCCGCCGAAGTCTCCGCCCACATAGTTTTCGTTGTAGCGCTCCAGGTCCGCCGCCGTCGTTGCCTGTGAACGTACGACGACGTCGCGGAACCCGGGTGCGAAGCGCTCGATCTGGGCGGTAACGGCCGCGGTCATGTCCCGGGTCGATCCGGCTGGAACGTGGCAGTAGGCCCAGAGGACGTGGCGGCCGGCCGGTGCGCGGGAGGAATCAAAACTGCTGGGCTGGGACAGCAGGACATAGGGCCGGTCCGGATGCTGCCCGGCGGCCACCTGTGCCTCCGCCCGGGCCAGCGCGGCGCGGGTGCCCCCCAGGTGCACGGTCCCTGCCCGGTGCACTCCTGCGTTGGCCCACGGCACCGGCCCGGAAAGGATGAAGTCCACTTTGCAGGCGGCGTTGCCGTAGCGGAAGTGCTCCAGCGCCCGGGCATAGGGGCGCGGCAGGTCATCCCCGGCCAGATCCAGGAGGGTGGCCGGGGAAACATCGAGCAGCACGGTCCGGGAACCGCGCACTTCGTCCAGCGACGCCACCCGGTGGCCGGTTACGAGTTCCCCTCCGTGGGCCTGCAGGTCCAGGACCATGGCATCCGCGATGGCCTGTGATCCTCCTTCCGGGATCGGCCAGCCCACGGTGTGCGCCAGCAGGGACAGCAGCAGGCCGCCGCCGGCGGAAGGCAGCGAGGGCATCCGGCCCACGGGGTGCGCGGCCACGCCGGTCAGGAGGGCCGGGGCCTTTTCCCCGGTGAAGCGCCGGTTCCACAGCCGTGTGCCCTGCTCCAGGGCAGCCCGTCCAAAGGCGAGCGCTGCCGCCGGCTCCCGGTACCCGCGCACCAGCGGCGACATGAGCAGCTTCGTGATCTCCTCGCTGCGCTCCGTCAGGGGCAGCATCAGGCGGCGGAAGGCCCCGCCGTCGGCCCCCAGCTCCGCGGCCGTGCGGTCCAAATCCCGGTACGCCAGGCCCGCATCCCCGCCGTCGAGGGGGTGGGCGTACGAAACGTCCGGAACCGTGAGCCGGATCCGTTCCGCCAACCCGAACTCCCGGAAAAAGGGGGATGCCAGGGCCATGGGATGAACGGCCGAACAGACGTCGTACCGGTATCCCGGTTCAAGCAGTTCCTTGGTCCGGCTCCCGCCGCCCGCCGTGGGACCCGCTTCGAACACCCGCACCGACAAACCGGCCCGGGCCATGATCACCGCCGCGGCCAGCCCGTTGGGTCCGGCTCCGACCACCGAAACGTCAGTCATGGGTTTCCTGCTTTCTGCTCCGCCGTCTTGGTGCGGGTGAACGGGAATCGGCCCGCTCCGGCTCCCCGCCCCAGGCGGAACCGGTCCGGGGCGTGGTCGAACGGACCTCCCTGCGGATCATCAACGTCCAGCCGGCGCACTGGATCTTCCTCTGGAGAAAGAATGTCGATCACCACGCGGATCATGAGCCACGCGGTGGCCGCCATGTGTCCGGCCACGGCCCAGACATAGTACGCCGCGTCAATGTTGTGCTGGGGTTCTCCCCCGGAGGTGAGCCCGCCCAGGTACATCCACACCGCCCACCAGTGCATTACCTCGAAGAACTGCCATATCAGGAAGTCCGTCCAGCGGGGCCGGGCGAGGGCAACGAGCGGAATCAGCCACAGGACAAACTGCGGCGAGTAGACCTTGTTGGTGAGCACAAACGCGGCCACAATCAGGAAAGCCAGCTGCGCCAGCCGGGGCCGGCGTGGTGCTGCGAGCGCCAGTACGGCTATGCCGGCGCACGCGGCGGCAAATAGGTAGAACGCCCAGGAGTTGATGAACTCAGGTCCGGCTTCGGCCCCTCCGATCCGCCCGGCCAGGATGTTCCAGGCGTACCACCCGGACGAGAACCCCGCAGGGCGGTCCTGGGTGAAGGTGAGGAAGAACTTCCAGCCGGTGAAATCGGTCATCATGAACGGAACGTTCACCGCGAGCCATGCCGCGGCTGCCCCGCCCACTGCCTGTAAGGCCGGGCGGAGACGCAGCGTGCGCAGGGCCAGGACCACCACCGCGCCCAAAATCAGCACCGGATACAGTTTCAGCGCCGTGCCCAAGCCCAGCAGAACACCGGCCAGCACGGGGCGGTTTCGGGCAAAGGCCAGCATCCCGAGCGCGGCCAGCAGCACCGCCCAGATGTCCCAGTTGATGAACACGGACAGGACCATGGCCGGCGCCAGCGCCACCATGGCCGCGTCCCACGGCCGCCGGTTGCTCATCCGCAGCGTGGCGGCCACCGTGGCGATCCAGGCCAGCACCGCGAGTGCAGCGTTGATGTCGAAATACGCCAGTGCACGCTCCGGAGCCACACCGTTGCCCGGAACGAGCAGCGCCACGGCTCCGGCAAGCAGTCCCAGCAGCACCGGGTACTCGAAACTGTGTCCCGGGCTCAGGAAGGGAAAGACGCCGTCGGCCAGGCCGCGGTCCTCGAACAGCACCGGCCAGTCCGAATAGCAGGCCTGATAGAAGTGACCCGGCGTGGTCCAGCCGTTGCTGCGGCACGGATTCTTCACCAGCAGGGCGAGCAGTGCGGCTGCGGTGGTCAGAAGAATCAGCACCCGCTCCACGGTGAAGAATCCCGGAGTGACAATTCCCGGGGCCGTGTGGCGGCCAAGCGGCCCCCCAATGCCCTCGGTCAGGGTCCTGAGCAGCGGATCGTTGCGGCTGGGCACCACTATTCGTAGCGGCCGGCGCCTGGGCTTGGGCTCCATGACTACCAGTATGCCGCCGGCGCCTGCTGCCCGCTGCCGGGCCGCGCGGCGCTAGCGGGTCTGGTCCCTCCGGACACGCTGGAATGAGCGGACCACAACGAGGACAAAAGCCGCCAGGAAAAGGGCCACGCCGGCGGGGCCGGCCACCACGGGCGGTATTGGGGTGTTCCACGCGAGAATCAGCAGGGCGGCAACCAGGAGTGCCGCTGTTCCGGGTTTGCGTTTCATGGATCGAACCTGGCACGGGGCGAAATTCTGCTGTTTTCCCCTGCCCTCGGCGTCCGGGATCAGCCCATCCGTTTATCCACGGCGGCGCCGGCGATGTGATGTCTGACATATAACCACTCGTGTGAGGCCGTAGACTGGGCCGGTCCTGCCGCGTCCGGAGCGGCAAGCGAAAATTGTTGTCTTCAAAGGAGAACCGTGGCAAAGAACCCCATTCGGGTCGCAATCGTCGGTGTCGGAAACTGCGCAGCATCGCTGGTCCAGGGCGTCCAGTACTACCGCGACGCCGACCCTGAACTGACCGTTCCCGGCCTCATGCACGTGAAGTTCGGCGACTATCACGTCAATGACGTGCAGTTCGTGGCCGCCTTCGACGTCGACAGCAAGAAAGTCGGGCTGGACCTGGCCGATGCCATTGGCGCCAGCGAGAACAACACCATCAAAATTGCCGAGGTTCCGGAAACAGGCGTCAGCGTGCAGCGCGGCCACACCCTGGACGGCCTGGGCAAGTACTACCGGGAAACCATCGTTGAATCCGATGCCGAGCCGGTGGATATTGTTGCCGAGCTGCGGAACAACAAGGTCGACGTCTTGGTCTGCTACCTGCCTGTGGGTTCCGAGCAGGCCGCCAAGTTCTACGCCCAGTGCGCCATCGACGCCGGGGTTGCCTTCGTCAACGCCCTGCCCGTGTTCATTGCCGGCACCAAGGAGTGGGCCGACAAGTTCACGGCCGCCGGAGTTCCCATCATCGGCGACGACATCAAGAGCCAAATCGGCGCCACCATCACGCACCGCGTGATGGCCAAGCTGTTCGAGGACCGCGGCGTCGTCCTGGACCGCACCTACCAGCTCAACGTCGGCGGAAACATGGACTTCAAGAACATGCTCGAGCGCGAGCGGCTGGAGTCCAAGAAAATCTCCAAGACCCAGGCCGTCACCTCCAACACGTCGGCGGATCTGAAGGCCGACGACGTCCACATTGGCCCGTCGGACTACGTGGCATGGCTGGATGACCGCAAGTGGGCCTTTGTCCGGCTGGAAGGGCGCAACTTCGGCGACGCCCCGGTGTCGCTGGAATACAAGCTCGAGGTCTGGGACTCCCCCAACTCCGCCGGCGTGATCATCGACGCCATCCGGGCAGCGAAGATTGCGCTGGACCGCGGCGTGGGCGGACCGATCCTTTCGGCGTCCAGCTATTTCATGAAGAGCCCGCCGGAGCAGTACAACGACGACATCGCCAAGGAAAAGGTGGAGCAGTTCATCCGCGGCGAGGTTGAGCGCTAGCATCTCCCGTTTCTCCGCCGAGGTGGCGGAAGGCGTCCTTCCCAGCACCGGGAGGGGCGCCTTCCGCCGTTTTGGCGGAGGTACGGCAGGGGCAGGGGACGGAAAGGACGCCTAGGACAGGCCCTGCGGCGTGCCGTCCGCACCAACGTCCATGCGCAGGGCCGCCGGCGCCTTCGGCAGCCCGGGCATGGTCATCACGGCTCCGGTGAGCGCGACGACGAAGCCCGCACCGGTTTTGAGGATCAGGTCCCGCACGTGCAGGGTGAACCCGGCCGGAGCACCCAGCAGGGAGGCGTTGTCCGAGAACGAATACTGGGTCTTGGCCATGCACACCGGCAGCCCGTCCCATCCCCCGGCCTTGATCTCCTCCAGCCGGCGCAGCGCCGGAAGGGAGAATTCGACGTCGTCGGCTCCGTAGATTTCCCGGGCCACGGTGCGGATTTTCTCCTCCACCGGCAGCTCCAAGGGATACAGGCACCGGAAGTCTCCGGGTTCTTCCAGGGCGGCCAGGACCAGTGCGGCCAGGGCATCCCCGCCGGGCCCTCCGCCGCCCTGGGCCCACACATCAGCCGCAGCCGCCGCCACGCCCTCGGCGGCGCACCAGTCCAGCAGCCATTCGATTTCCTGCGGCGTATCAGTGCTGAACACGTTGACGGCCACCACCGGGTTCAGGCCAAACTTCCGGATGTTTGCAATGTGCCGGCGCAGGTTGGCGGTCCCCGTCTCCAGCGCGGCCGGGTGCGGCGCGGCCAGTTCGTCCCTGGGCACCCCGCCGTGCATTTTCAGCGCCCGGACGGTGGCCACCAGCACGACGGCGTCCGGTGCCACATCAGCTGCACGCGACGTGATGTCCATGTACTTTTCGGCGCCCAGATCAGCGCCAAAACCGGCTTCGGTGACCACCACGTCGGCAACGGTGCGCGCCAGTTCGGTGGCGATGACCGAGTTGCAGCCGTGGGCAATGTTGGCGAACGGACCGCCGTGGATCAAGGCGGGCGTACCGGCAAGGGTCTGCACGAGGTTCGGCTTGATGGCGTCCTTCAGCAACAGCGTCAGCGCGCCCTCCACACCGAGGTCGCGCACCGTCACGGGATGCCGCCCGTAGGTGTACCCCACGGTGATCCGGGCCAACCGCTCCTTCAGGTCAGGCAGGTCGCGGGCCAGGCAGAACACGGCCATGATCTCGGATGCCACAGTGATGTCGAAACCGTCCTGGCGCGGTGTGCCCTCCGCGGGCCCGCCCAGGCCAATGACGATGCTGCGCAGCGAGCGGTCGTTCATGTCCATCACCCGGCGGAAGATGATCCGGCGCGGGTCGATGCCCAGCTCGTTGCCCTGGTGGATGTGGTTGTCCAGCAGGGCGGTCAGGGCGTTGTTGGCCGTGGTGATGGCGTGGAAGTCCCCGGTGAAGTGCAGGTTGATGTCCTCCATCGGCACCACCTGGGAGTAGCCGCCGCCGGTTGCTCCACCCTTCAGTCCCAGAACCGGGCCCAGGGATGGCTCGCGCAGCGCAATGACAGTGCTGGCTCCCGCCTTCGCCAGCGCGTCCCCCAGCCCCACGGTGACGGTGGATTTCCCCTCACCGGCCGGAGTGGGGCTCATGGCGGTCACCAGCACCACCTGTCCGCGCCTGCTCCGCGGCGGCACCAGCAGCGGGTCGATCTTGGCCTTGTAACGCCCGTACAGCTCCAGGGCCTCTTCGGGAATGCCGGCGGCCCGCGCAACATCAGTCACGGGTTTCATCACCGCCCGGCGGGAGATTTCCAAATCACTGGACATGTCAGCGGCAGCGCGCATCTATGCGGTCCTTCCGGTACCCGTTGGGCGGTGCTCCACCGGCACTGGTGGAATACCGTCCAAGCTATCAGCGGACGGAGTGCGCGGAGAACTGGCGGACGGCCTGCAGGTAGCTCCGGGAGGTAAGCGAAGCGGTGCGCTTCCAGCCGAAGGCCGCCGCGTGTTCAGCGGCACCGTAACCCAGCGCCCGCCGCAGCCCGGCGTCGTCGTACAGTTTTTCCAGTTCGGCGGACCACCGGCCGGCGTCGTGCCCGTCCACCAGCAGCCCCGTGCGGCCGTGGCCCACGGCCTTGGGCAGCCCGCCGACGTTGGCGGCCAGCACGGGTGTGCCGCAGGCCTGCGCCTCGAGGGCGACAAGCCCGAAGGACTCGCTGAAGGATGGCACCGCGACGACATCGGCTGCCCGGAACCATTCGGCCAGTTCGGGGGCGTCCACTGGCGGATGCAGCGACACCTGGGCGCGCAGGCCCAGGGAATCGATCAGCGGTTGCAGGTCGAGCACCTCGGATCCGCTGCCGGCGCCGAGAATGCTGATCTTCAGCGGAATGTCCGGCCGGCGGGCACGCAGCTCCGCTGCCGCCCGGACCAGCACCTGGGGGCCCTTCATGCGTTGGATGCGCCCGGCGAAGACCACGTGGAAAGCACTCCCCGGCAGACCGAGGCGGGCACGGGCGGCGTCGGAGTCTTTGCTGGAGAAAATCCGGAGGTCCACGCCCGGAGCCACAACGTCAACGCCGGCGGGGTCCGCTCCGTACAGGGTTTCCAGCTCGGCGGCCTCCGTGCTGGTATTGGCGATGAGACGGGTGGCGCCGTCCACGATTTCCTGTTCTCCGTTGATCCGCACCGGGGGCTCAGGCGTTTCCCCGGGCTGGAGCTGCAGGTTCTTCACGCGCGCCATGGTGTGCATGGTATGGACCAGGGGAAGATCCCAGGCCCGGGCCACGGCCAGCCCGGCCGTGCCGGACACCCAATAGTGGGAGTGGATCACATCGAAGCGGCGTCCACCGGAAAAGGGGTGGACGTCAGTGACACCGGAGGCCAGGTCCGCGGCCAGCCCCGGCAGCGCCTCCTTGGCGATCCGGCGGCGCGGTCCCGCGGCGACGTGCCGGACAGTGACGCCGGGGGCAAGCTCCACCAGGGGCTGCTGCTGCGGATCGGAGGCCCGGGTGAAAATCTCCACCTCCACCCCGGACCGGGCCAGCTCAACAGCGACTGAGCGGACGTAGACGTTCATTCCGCCGGCATCGCCGGAGCCTGGCTGCTCCAAGGGTGACGTATGCAGCGAGAGCATGGCCACGCGCTTTATCTGGAGCAACAGCACTCCCTTCTTGGCCGGCTGCAGTTTGGATCCCTTACGACTTTATAACGCCTCGGGGCAGAGCATGGTTTCCGGGGCCGGTTGCCCTGATCACCTCTGCGGCGGCACGCCAAAGGGAGTTCGCGCAGTACAGCGCGAACTCCCCCGGTTTTGTTCCCGGACAGCCGGTCCTTACTTGGCGGAACTGGTGTAACGGACCAGCAGGTGACGTTCCGGGCCGCTGAAGCCACGGTCCAGCCGAGCCTGGTGAACAGCCTCGGCGCTTGCGAAGGATGCCCGCATGCGGTTGATTGCGGCCGGCACCTTCGCCCAGACGGCGGATGGTTTCGCGGTGATGGATTGCGACGGCGGGTGATCCGGTTGCGTGGAAGCCAGCGCTGCCGCTGGCGTCTGCTGCAGCCGGACGGCTTCGCGTGGAGGGGACGGGGGCAGGATAAAAGAACGCACGATAAACTCCGAAAGAAATGAGGCACCTGTTTTTGGGTGCGCAAAGATAAGGAAAGTGAAAGATTGAATAATCTCCGGCAAAGCGCGCGGGAAGCGGCAGATGCTGCGGCTGAATTGTTCCTTTGGGCGCGGCAATTAAGGCTCGAATTACCTGCGGTGGAATTTAGGCGGGTAATTGCGGAGTCATGCCGGACTCTGGAGGAATGCCGAAGGGGGTGCCGGGATGGCCGGGGCTGGCTCCTGCCGTGGCCCGCTTCCCGCCCGTCCGGGACGCCGGTGCACCGAAGCCGCCGGGAAATCGCTGTGTGATTTCCCGGAATGCTTCAGGGGCGTCGGAGAACGGAGGGGCAGCGGGGAACGGAGTCAACCGCCGGATAGCGCCGCGGAGCGGTGCCGGGAAAATTACCCGCGGCCACCGAGGCCAAGGGCAGACCCGGAAGGCCGACCTGCCGCATCCGGCCGCCGGGCCATGCCCGTCATCCGCAGTCCGGACCGGAGAACCGGCCATGCAGTCGAAGGGATGGACGTACCGGCCTGCAGGCAGGAAACCGTCGCGGCAGTGAGGAATTCGTGGTTGATCATAACCCCACCTCCCTTTCCAGAGTGCGTGGACTTGCGGACGAGCCGGTGTGCGGGACGCAGGACCGGCTGTGAATGTCCGGACTGCGATGCCCGGAGCTTTTCATTGGCTGGTGTGGCCGTGCCGATTGGAAACCGAAAGCTGGCCACAGGAAAAAGGTACAACAGTTAACACCTCCATGCCAAGCATTTCGGTGAAACTAATTAAGATTCTTTTTTCTAATAGTTCCAGCGCACTATCGCCGGCGTGTGTTTATCCCAGCCCAGGGTGCAGACAGCGGCCGTGCCAAGGACAAAGTGCCGTCCCTGATCGGCCGGAAGCCCCAGCCAGCGGGCAGCCAGGATCCGCAGGAAGTGGCCGTGCGCCACAAGGAGGACCTTTTCCACGGGTGCTGCCTCCGGATCGCGGTCCATTGGGGTTCCGCAGCCGGCCTGCACCAGCGAGACGATCCGGTCAGCGCGCTCGGCGACCTGGTCCAGGGTCTCCCCGTTGGGGACGCCGTCGTTCCAGATGAGGTATCCGGGGTTCTCGGCGCGCACCTGCGTGCTCTTGCGGCCCTCGTTGTCTCCGTAGTCCCACTCATGGGCGTGCGGAAGGATCCGCGGGTTGGGGTGGCCCACCAGCTCGGCGGTCCGCCGCGCACGGATCAGCGGTGAGGACAGGACCATGTCGAAATCGACCTGCCCGATTTTTTCCTTGGCCGCGATGGCCTGCGCCTCACCCTCCGCAGTCAGGGGGATGTCCGTCAGGCCGGTGTAGTTGCCCTCGCGGGACCATTCCGTTTCGCCGTGGCGCAGCAGCCACAGACGGGGCAGCCGGGTTCCTGCCGGCGTCGTATCCGGAACCGCTGGACCGAAGTCCTCAGCGTCACTCATTTACTTCCTTCCGCTGGTTGGGACGGGTTTCCGTCCGTCTCCATTTTGGCACCGCGGCGAAGGATGGCTTATTCGGCCGGTTTGGCAGGGCTGTCCGTGCTTGGGGAATCCGCCCGGCTTTCGGGCTGTTCCAGCCACCAGCTGCGGAGCATGGCCGCCGCCTCCTCTTCCGAGGACGGCCCGTTTTCCATGCGTGCTTCCAGCAGGAACCGGTAGGCGCGGCCCACCACCGGGCCGGGCCGGATACCGAGCAGCGCCATGATGGCCTCTCCGTCCAGGTCCGGGCGGATGGCGGCCAGCTCCTCCTGCTCGGCCAGGGCTGCGATCCGCGCTTCAAGGTCGTCATAGGCGAAGGCCAGGCGCTCGGCCTTGCGACGGTTCCGGGTGGTGACGTCGGAACGGGTCAGCCGGTGCAGGCGCTGCAGCAGAGGGCCGGCGTCGTTGACGTAGCGGCGGACGGCGGAATCCGTCCAGCCCGCGTCTCCGTAGCCGTAGAAGCGCATGTGCAGTTCCACCAAACGGGACACGGCTTTGATCGTGTCGTTGTCGAAGCGCAGCGCCTTCATCCGTTTGGCCGTGAGCTTGGACCCCACTGCGTCGTGGTGCAGGAAGCTCACGGACCCATTGGGCTCAAAACGGCGGGTGGCAGGCTTTCCGACGTCGTGCATCAGCGCCGCAAAGCGCAGGATGAAGTCCGGGGCGGGAACATCGCCGTCGGCTCCGGTCTCGTGGCCGCAGGCCTGCCGGAGAACCGTCAGCGAGTGCTGGTACACGTCCTTGTGCCGGTGGTGTTCATCGATTTCGAGCTTCAGCGCCGACACCTCGGGAAGGACGTGCTCCGCGAGGCCGCTTTCCACCAGCAGGTCGATGCCGGCCCACGGCGCCTTGCCGTTGATCAGCTTCACGAGCTCATCACGGACCCGCTCGGCGGAAATAATCGTGATCCGGCCGGCCATGTCCTTCATGGCCTCGAACACCTCAGGCGCCACCTCCACACCCAGCTGGGACGCAAAGCGGGCGGCGCGCATCATGCGCAGCGGGTCGTCCGAGAAGGATGTCGACGGCGCGCCGGGGGTCCGGACAAGTCCCGCCTGAAGGTCCCGTGCTCCTCCGAAGGGGTCCACCAGCTCCAGGGAAGGCAGCCGCAGCGCCATCGCGTTCATGGTGAAGTCACGGCGGAACAGGTCATCTTCAAGCTTGTCCCCGAACGCCACCTCCGGCTTCCGTGAATCCGGGTCATAGGCATCCGCCCGGTAGGTGGTGACCTCGATCTGGAAGCCGTCCTTGCGCATGCCGATGGTGCCGAAGGCGCGGCCGATCTCCCAGTAGGTATCGCACCAGCGGCGGATGACGTTGATGATGTCGTCCGGCCGGGCATTTGTGGTGAAGTCCAGGTCCGGCGACACCCTTCCGAGGAAAAGATCGCGGACGGGACCGCCAACGAGGGAAAGCTCGAAGCCCGCGTCCCGGAACAGGGCTCCGAGGTCGCCGACGACGGAGGGCAGGGGGGTCTTCAGGGCCGAGCTATCAAAAAGGTGCGCCATAGTGCTTTAAGCGTGCCAGATAAAAGGTGCCAACACGCACAGCGGACCCCTCCCGGGCTCCGGACACGCCGGGCTTTGCCGCGTCCTCCCCGGCCCTCTCAGTGACAGTCATCATCCCCGGACAAAGATCGTTAGAGTGGTCCTATGGCCCATCCCGTACCGAGCGCACCCAAGCGAACCCCATTGACGGCGTCAATGGGCGGCGCCGGCGCGCATCCGGTGCATGCCTCTCTTCCCACGGTGGAAGAGGTTTCCGCGGGTGGAATCGTGGTGGATTCCTCATCCCCGGACCTGCCGGTGGCGATCATTGCCCGGCTCAACCGCGGCGGCCGGCTCGAGTGGTGCTTACCCAAAGGCCATCCCGAGAATGAAGAGGACAGCCGGGAAGCCGCCATCCGGGAGATCGCCGAGGAAACCGGCATCGACGGCCGGATCCTGACCGCTCTGGGAAGCATCGACTATTGGTTCACAGTCAGCGGCCACCGCGTGCACAAGACCGTGCACCATTTCCTCCTGGCGGCAACCGGCGGCCATCTCACCATCGAAAATGATCCGGACCACGAAGCCGTGGACGTGGCATGGGTGCCGTTGGCCGAGCTGGGGAAAAAGCTCTCCTTCCCGAATGAGCGCCGCATTGCGGACCTCGCGCGGGAAATCCTTCCGCGCTACCTGTAGGGCCTCCGAATCCCCGCGGCCCCGTCCGGTTTAAGCACTCCGCGGTGGAAGTGAGAACATAGGGTCACAATGGCCGAAACGAATATTGCTCCCAGCGCGGCACGCTCCAGCGCAATCATGGCGGCTGGAACCCTGTTGTCCCGAGTCCTGGGCCTTGTCCGGACCGCCCTCCTGGCCGTGGCCATTGGCAACACCGGCTTGGTGTCGGACATCTTCAGTTCCTCGAACGTGCTGCCGAACTTCATCTATCTGCTCCTGGCCGGCGGCATCTTCAACGCCGTGCTGGTGCCGCAGATCATCAAGGCCAGCAAACGGCCGGACGGCGGCCGCGAGTTCGTCTCAGCCATCATGACCCTGAGCCTGCTGGGGCTGGCCGCCATAGCGCTGGCGGCAACCCTGGCCGCCCCGTGGATCCTCCCGCTGGTTACCCAGCTGACGGAGGAACAGCTCCCGCTGGCCACCACATTTGCCTACTGGCTGTTCCCCCAGATCTTCTTCTACGGCGCGTATGCCGTGATCGGCCAGACGCTCAACGCCAACGGCCGCTTCGGGGCCTACATGTGGGCGCCGGTGGTCAATAACATTGTGGCCATTGCCGGCATCGTGCTGTTCATCATGCTGATCGGGCGGGAGGGAACCAACAACTTCTCGCCGGAAAACTGGACCACGTCGGCCACCGTCCTGCTGGCAGGCAGCACCACGCTGGGCATTGTGCTGCAGGCCGCCGTCCTGCTCATTCCCCTGCGGAAGCTGGGCCTGGGACTGCGCCCCACCCTGCGGATGCGCGGGATCGGGCTGCGGCAAACCGGCAAAGTCGCCAAGTGGACCATTATCACCATGCTGGTGGGCAACGGCGCCTACATTGTCTACACCAACGTTGCCACCATTGCCTCGGCCGCCCGCCCGGCGTACGCCGCCATGAACCCGCCCGAGGTCATTGCCGGACAGTTGAACCTCGAGACGGCGTCCATGTTCTACATGATTCCGCACTCCGTCATCACGCTGTCCCTGGCCACGGTGCTGTTCAACCAGATGTCCCAGGCGTTCACGGAGAGGAACCTGGACGCCGTGCGGGCCGCGGTCTCGTCCGGACTGCGGGCCATCGGTGTGGCCACGGTCTTCTGCTCCGCGGTCCTTGTCGTGCTGGCCGGGCCCATCAGCATGTGGCTGTCCGGCGGTTCCACAGCTTCCGCCGCCGTGCAGGGCCAGGTCCTGGTGCTGCTCGCTGTCAGCGCCCCCTTCCTCAGCGCCACCTTCCTCATGAACCGCGCCTTCTACGCGGACGAGGACGGAAAAACGCCCATGATCATGCAGGTCATCCTGTCAGTCTTCGGGGTTGCACTGGCACTGGGCGCCGCCGCCCTGCCGCCCAACCGCATTATCTTCGGCCTGGCCGTCGCCTACTCGCTGGGCAACGTGGCCGGCGTCATCGTCAGCCACATCTTCCTGACAAGGAAGATGGGCCACTACGGCGCCGCCGAAGTCTTCGACGTCCATGTCCGGCTCACGGTTGCCGCCCTGGGTTCCGCCGCTGTCGGATCCGCCGCTCTGGGACTGCTGGGCGGTTATTCCGCGGACGGCTTCGCCTGGCAGTCGCTCACAGGTTCACTCGTCGCCCTGCTGGTCTGCGGCTCCCTCATGGCCGTGTCGTACTACTTCATGCTGCGCGCCTTGAAGGTCAGCGAACTGAATGCGTTCCTCGATCCGATCCTCGCAAGGGTCCGCCGCCGGGCGGTCTGAGCACCCCGTCGGGGATCCCGGGCGGGCCGGGTCAGTTTTTTGCGTAACAGGCACGCGGGCCCCGACTCAGGGTTTGGCTTTGGGCGCAGGTAGCATGGGTAATAAGGCATGCTATGGAGTCTCGTCGTTTAATCAGCAGCCCTTAGACAAGCAGCAAGTCAGTCCGCAGCACATTTAACGCACCAATTGCCGTTTCCATGGGAGGAACACGTGCCACAGCCGGTAGACGCAGGCTCAACCCTTGGGGGCCGCTATAAAGTGACCGCACAGGTTTTGGCCTCAGCGGAGAATGACCTGGTCCTCGACGGAGTGGACCAGGTGCTCAACCGTGCCGTGAGCATTCTCCTGGCAGCACCCGAGAACACCGCGCAGGTCAGTGCCAGCGCCCGCGAGATCGCCACCGGCGAGCGGGCCAGCAACGTGCAGATCCTGGATCTCGGAGTCAGCGACGGCCGCACGTACCTTGTGACCAACAATGCGAACGCCGCCGATCTGCTCGACCTGGTCATTGAACGCGACGCGCCGTACGTGGAGCCCTTCTTCACGGACACGCTCGGCTCTGAAATATTCGGGATGCCACGCTCCCGTGAGCCGGAGACGGAAGACGAGGACCGCTACGTCGACGAGCCCGTGGAACGGGCACCCCGGAAACCGCTGATCTCCGGCCGTCCCCTCCCCAAACTGCCCAAGTTTGGCCGCGCAGGCACTGCTGCCGGCGCCGGCGGAACCCTCACCGGTGCCGAAGAAGCGGCCGCCGCCCGTGACCTGGAGTTCGGTGACGCAGCGGATGCACCCGCCGAAGCGGCAACCGGAGCCGCAAACATGCCGCCGCCCCCCGCGGCCCGGCCCCAGTCGGGCAAGGCGAAGGCACCGGCCACCGGCCAGACCCCCAAGGTTTCACGCTGGACCGAGGACGACTACGTGTCCGACGATGCCCCGGCCGGCAAAAACACGGGCGCAGCCGCTCCCCCTGTCCGCAGCTCCGCGGAAGAGGCACCCGAGCGCCGGCCGTCAAACTTTCCGAAGTCAGCCGTCGCCTCCAGTGCCGCGTCCAGTGCCGCCGGCAGCGGCAACGACGGTGACTACGAGGACTACGAGGATTACGACGACGACGAAGCCTCGGGCAGCCGCCGCACCATGGGCCGCGTCCTGGTAGGCGCCGTGCTGACTGTGGTCCTGGTTGGCGCCGTCGTGCTTGCCGCAAGCCAGCTGGGCAAGGTCGGCGGAGAAACCGCTGTCCCGGAGGCCGTCACGACGCCCTCAGCCAGTGCGCCGGTGGAAGCACCGTCTTCAGAGGCCCCGGCGCCGGCGGCCCCCGCCCCTGTGCCCGCAGGCATCAGCCGCCTCGTCCCGGGGAACCCCGGGCTTGACGCGGAAAACGACGGAGCGCTGCCCCAGATCCTGGACGGCAACACTGCCACGTATTGGTCCAGCTACGTCTACGCCAACGACACGTTCGGCGGTCTGGCCCCCAACCTGGCACTCGTCGTCGAGCTGGAGGAAGAATCGGCGATCAACAAGATCGACATCAGCCAGCTCAACGGAACCGGCGGCAGTTTCTCAGTGCTGCTCAACGATTCCCCCAGCTTGGACGGTGCCTTCCCTGTGGCCGAGAGCGGTTTCACCGGCCCCACCACCAGCATCCAGGTCCCCAAGGTGGACGGTGAACCGGCCACGGCCAAATACGTGATCGTGAACTTCACCCAGCTGCCGCGCCTGACCGGAGGCCTTCAGGCCGCGTACCCGTGGGGCCTGCGCATCGCGGAAATCGCAGTCTCGTAGGGATCACACGCCCGGTGCACCGCGCAACCGGGCCGGACCCGGACTGCGATCAGGGGTCCGGGCGGCCCGGACCGGGCCCCTGCCGTGTCCCGCAGGGCGCGGTGCGGAATAAGCTGGAGCCGGTAACGGTTGTGCCCACTGATCCCGGAGTAACCAAACGGCATCCCGGGTTCACCGGGATTTACCAGGATTACGGCCGGATCGAGAGAGTTTTCAACAGGAAGAGGAACACCTAACCGTGAGCATCGAAACCCCAGCAACCGCCGACGGCGTGCGCGACGTCATCATTGTCGGTTCCGGTCCGTCCGGTTACACAGCGGCTGTCTACACCGCCCGCGCCAACCTCAAGCCGCTGCTGATTGCCAGCTCCGTCACGGCCGGCGGTGAGCTGATGAACACCACCGACGTGGAGAACTTCCCCGGCTTCCCCGAAGGTGTCATGGGCCCGGATCTCATGGCCCAGTTCGAGAAGCAGGCGGCCCGCTTCGGGACCGAAATCCTGTTCGAGGATGTCACGGCTCTTGAGCTCGACGGCGACATCAAGAAGGTCACCATCGGCACCGGCGAAACCTTCCTGGCCCGGTCCGTCATCATTTCCACCGGATCGGCTTACCGTGAGCTTGGCCTGGAGGACGAAAAGCGCCTGTCCGGCCGCGGCGTCAGCTGGTGTGCCACCTGTGACGGCTTCTTCTTCAAGGGCCAGGACATTGCTGTCATCGGCGGCGGCGACTCCGCTCTCGAGGAGGCCCTGTTCCTGACCAAGTTCGCCTCCACGGTTACCGTGGTCCACCGCCGCAACACGCTGCGCGCATCCAAGATCATGCAGGACCGCGCTCTGTCCCACGAGAAGATCCGCTTTGTCTGGGATTCCGAGGTCGTGGGAATCCACGGCGAGGACAAGGTGACGGGCCTGCGCCTGCGCAGCACCGTTGACGGCGCCGAGTCCGACCTCGCGGTGACGGGCGTCTTTGTCGCCATCGGCAATGACCCGCGCACCGACCTGGTCAAGGACCAGCTGGAACTGACCGCTGAAGGCACCATCGCCGTCGCCGGCCGGACGTCCAAGACCTCGCTGCCCGGCGTTTTTGCCGCCGGCGACGTCATCGACCCCACCTACCGCCAGGCGATCACCGCCTCGGGCTCGGGATGTGTGGCGGCCATCGACGTCGAGCACTATCTGGCCGATCTTGGCGACGCCGTCGAAACCGCTGCGGAAGTTCCCACTCCGCCGGCCGAAGCCGTATCCGAACACGCAGCCCTCTAAGTTCAGAACCTGTTAGGAGCACAATATGAGCAACGCCAAAGATGTAACCGACGCTTCCTTCGGAGCCGACGTCCTTACCGCCGACAAGCCGGTCATTGTGGACTTCTGGGCGGAATGGTGCGGCCCCTGCCGCATGCTCTCCCCCATCCTCGATGACATTGCGGCCCAGTACGCCGAGAAGGTCGACGTGGTGAAAGTCAACGTCGATGACAACCCGGCCATCGCGGCCAAGTATGGCATCACGTCCATTCCGGCCGTCTACGTCTTCAAGGGCGGTGAGGTGGCCGCCACGTCCATCGGCGCCAAGCCCAAGCAGGTTTTGGAGCAGGAATTCGCGGCGTTCCTGAAGTAGAGACACCTACCATGCACTCGGCAGGAGATACCCTGCGGAGGATGGATGCCGGCCGGCACGTCGTAGCGCTTCGAGAAGCGTTGCTGCGTGCCGGCATCTCCATGTCCTACCTGGCTCCGGACTCCGTGAATGACCCCACCCTTTTTGACGACCACGTCGACGCCGCCGTCCGCTCCTTCCAGCAGAGCCGCGGACTGATTGTCGACGGCGTTGCCGGACCGGACACGATGCGCGCCTTGGCGGATGCCCAGTTCCAGTTCGGCGACCGCACCCTGGCGTTTGTTGAAGGCGAAGCTCCGGCTCACGGCGATGACGTTGCCGAGCTGCAGCGGCACCTCTCCCACCTCGGTTTCTACTACGGTCACATCGACGGTGAGTTCAGTGTGCGCACCCGGTACGCCGTAGCCGAGCTGCAGCAGAATCTGGGAATCCCGGGCACTGGCGTCTGCGATGAAGCCACCATGCGGGCCATGTCCCGCGTCAACCGGGCCATCACCCCGAGCCAGGCCTTTGCGCTGCGCGACTACGAGCGGCTGGACCGCTCCACCACAGCCCTGCGCGGACGCCTCATCGCCCTGGGCACCGGGAGGTCCGAGCTTGCCTCTCCCCACGCCGTCGAACGCCTGACCTCCGAGCCGCTGACTGAGGCTCTTGTCGCGGCGGACATCGGCCGGCGGGTCGAGCGGATCCTGGGTGAATTCGGCGCCCGGGTAGTCACCCGTTCCTCCGCTTTTAACGGGATGGAGACCGACGGCGAACGTGTTCCCAGCCTTAACCTTGACCTCCACTGTGATTGGTTGAACCAGGAAGCCGCCTCGGGCATCGCGGCGTTTTACTGGGGACTGCCCGGAACCGGCGAGGCACGTTCTCCCATCGGCCACCGCGCCGCCATTCTGCTGATGAAGGAACTGGCTGCGCGCACCGGCATGGACAGTTTGGGCGTCCATGGACGGACGTGGGACACGCTGAAACTTCCCGGCATCCCATCCGTAGGCTTGGATCTGGGTTACCTGAGTAACCGCGGCGACGCCGAACGCCTTGCCGATCCGGTCTTCCGCCAGACGGTGGCTGATGCCATCGTTATCGGCATCCAGCGCCTCTACCTGCTCGAAGAAGAAGACCAGCCGACGGGCACCCTTGCCCTGGACGACGTCATTCGTTTCAACCCGGTGGAGGAACCTGAGGAACGGCGCGTAGCCGGACTGTAGCCAGCCCACCCCACCGAACACACCAGCGACGGCGGCATCTCCCACGGGAGGTGCCGCCGTCGCTGTTTCGTGCAGGCGGCCCCTGTTTCACGTGCAGGCGGAATTGCGCCCCTTCCCTGCCCTCCCCTTCCCTACTCCTCCCACCGGCCCCGCACACCGGCGCGGCATCGGGGAGGGCCTCGGACTACTTGTCTTTGGAAGCCGCCGACGACAGGCCTAGGTGTCCTGGCGAGAGTTACCGGAAGTAGAACCAGTAGCTCTTACGCGTGCCGCGCGGCGGCCGTTTTCCTGCCCTACCTAAACCAGCGGCGGATGCCCCTGTCCCGGGCAGGGCCCCGGGCAGTGCCTTCGTATGGGTCGTCCACCCGATTGATGACGCTGGCGTTGTTCCCGTGCCCGCTCCGGCACAACTATCTCGTGACCGACCTTGATATCCTGCCCGGCGACTGCGCGGGAGCCGTTCCCAACGCCGTGTCTGGACAGCTCCTGGTCCTCTGGGGCCCGAAGACAGAATCCGGGGTGTGTTGTCGAGTGCGGGATCTCGAAGCAGAAGAAAAATACGGGTGTTCAAGACTGGGGTCCTAGGTTTCGGTGACGGGTTCAGCGGACAGGCACCGGCGGCACAGATCCTCAGCGCCGCCGGCCTCAAGGGAACCTTTTACCTGAACTCCGGCCTGCTGGATGAGGCCGGGTCCCTGACCCTGCGGCAGGCCAAGGACGTTGCCCTGGCAGGGCGCGAGATCGGGGGTCACACCTTCTCCCATCCGGACATCGACACGCTATCCCTCGACGAGGCCAAGCGTGAAATCTGCCTGGACAGGGAGAACCTGTTGTCGCTGGGGTTCCAGGTGACGAATTTTGCCTACCCGTTTGCGTCCGGAGCAGCAGTGACATCGTTGGTCCCGGAGTGCGGATACAACAGCGGCCGCGGGCTCGGCGGCACCTACAGCGAGGGTTGCGAGGGGTGTCCAACCACGGAATCGCTCCGCCCCGACGATCTCACTCTGTTGAAAGCACCCCGGCAAGTGGAAAGGGACTGGCTTCTCTCGGACCTGCAGGAGGCGGTGCTTGCGGCAGAGGAAGATGGCGGCTGGGTCATCCTGACTTTCCATGGCCTGTGCCCCTACGAGTGCGACTGGATTGACGTCGACGAACAGCTCTTTAGTGAATTCACCACGTGGCTGGCCGAGCGGACAACTACGCACAACACCGTTGTCCGGACGGTGCAGGCTATGGCATCAACCGACCCGAATTCATCAAGGCCCCCGGTGCCCAAGGGTCCGCCGGCTCCCGTCTCAGCATGTTGAGCTACGTTGACGGTGACGCCAAGCTCGCATCCGCGCAGGATCTGGGCACCTGCGCGCCGGCAGTGGAAGCTGGGCGCCGCTACTCACTCCGGGCTTCGTACACCTCCGATGTCCGCACCCAGTTCAGCGTTCACTACCGGGACGCCACGGGTGAATGGCATTTCTGGGTTGCCAGCCCGTTCCTTGACCCCAGCAGCGACTTCGCACCCGCCGAGTGGACCACTCCCCCGGTGCCTGACGGCGCCGTCGCCATTAGCTTTGGCCTGACCCTGAGCGATGAGGGGTTCCTGGTCAGTGATGATTACGGACTGTACGACGCTGAGTTCGCCCCGCCCGTTCCCACTCCGGCGCCCGTGCCCAGTGGCGGAGCGACGAAACCCGGAGAAGGAAAAGAGGCCGGATGACGAGACGCAAAATTGTGATGGCGTCCCTCGTTGCAACGTTGGTCCTAGCCGGGGTCGGCTGTACTCCAGAGAAGGGCTCCGGCAATGCCAACGATGAAGAGGCCGCCGCAATGCAGGAATACCCATGGCACACAGATATCGTCGCAACCACTTTTTGGGTGGGGCAAATCCATGACCCGGATGCTCCCGACGGAAGCCAGGCGCGTTCGGCGTACGACAGCTTTTGGCTGGAGAGTTACGGCGGCTGCGACGGGCAGATCATTGGCGGAGGCTGTGAAACCGAGGAACGGACGGAGGTGGAAAGCTGGATGCCGCGGAATATGACTCCTCAAGAGAACCCGTTCTATCTGGATTTGCCGTTCGATGATGTCAACAATCCCCGTGCCTTTGCGATCAGGGGCTTTGTCATTCCGTGGGCCAACGACCCGGGTTTCGCCGGCCGGGACAAGGACCCCAACTTCAGCTACATGAAGAACCGCTGGGTGAGGATCACGAAGGACGACCGGGAATGCTACGGGCAGGTCCAGGATGCGGGTCCCAGTCTTTATGACGACGATGAGTACGTTTTCGGCGACGACGACGCCAGGCCGGCGAACATCGATTACAACGGTGCCGGCATGGATGTTTCACCGGCGCTGAACGGGTGCCTCGGTTTCGAATCGCTCAACGGTGCCAATGACCGGGTCAACTGGCAGTTTGTGGACGATGTGGATGTCCCCGACGGTCCGTGGCTGGAAATTGTCACGACCAGGCAGGTCCAGCATGGCTAGCACCGCGAACAATCACGTAACACCTTTCTGGGGGTAGGTAATGGAACCATGGTCGATACTGGTCATTTTGCTGCTGATACTTGGTATCAGCACGCCCTTTTGGGCGACGATCGGGCTGCTGCGCCGCGTCGGGGAATGGCAGAACAAGTCCGATCCTGAGCATTTGGCTCAGCTCGGCAGAAACACGGTAGTGCCGCATCAGGTGGCTGCCCTTATTGCCGCGCACAACGAGGAGCTGGTTATTTCCGAAACCATCGCCTCCGCACTGATGCTCGTGCCGGCTTCAAACATCCACGTCATCTCGGATGGCTCAAGTGACGCCACGGCGGAGATTGCCCTCAGCGCAGGAGTCAACTGCCTTGAGCTCTCACCCAACCGCGGTAAGGCCGGAGCTTTGGCCGCCGGAATCGACCACTTCGATCTGGCGTCCAACTATGAAGTCGTCATGCTGTTGGATGCCGACACCCCTCTCGCACCTGATTACCTGGTGACAGGGTTGCCGTTGTTCGCAGCACCGGACGTGGTCGCGGTGGCCGGCCGGGCAGTGTCGCTTCCCCCCGGCAAGGGGCACGGGCTGTTCGCCCGCATCTTCTTGGGATACCGCGAACGCCTCTATGCCGCAGTACAGGTGCTGATTAAGTATGGACAGGCGTCGGAGCGGGCGAACGTCGTGAACATAGTGCCCGGCTTCGCCAGCATGTACCGGACACGGGTCCTCGCGGAAATCGATGTGGCCGCCCCCGGACTCCTCATTGAAGACTTCAACATGACATTTGAGGTCCATGCCAGAAAAACTCGGAAGGATTGAGTTCCATCCGTCGGCGGCTCTCGCCTATACCCAGGACCCTGACAATCTCAAGGAGTATGTGCGGCAGGTTCGCTGTTGGAGCCTCGGATTTTGGCAGACCGTACGCAGGCATGGGCTGCACCGGGGCCATTTCTGGGCGGTGCTCCTGATACACATCATTGAGTTGGTCTCGGCGAGCCTGGTCCTGCTCCTGGCTGTACCGATCGTCATCCTGTCCGAGCTGACTGACGTGTCGCTGCTGCGGCCCGTGGACTTACTTATCGGCGTCGTGCTGCCTGATTTTCTGCTGACGATATTCGCCGCCACCGTGCTCCGCCGGCCGGTGTTGCTCCTTCTTGGATTGGCGTTCCCCCTGATCCGGCTCCTGGACGCTGCCGTCTGCCTTGTCACGCTGGTACAGGCATGGACCCGAGCGACGACGGGTGTTTGGGTGAGCCCCACCCGCAGGGTTCAGCCGGCAGAGCCGGTCCCGGTTACTGGCTGATAAGGTCGCTCTCGTCACCCACCCCGCCATCCCACGGTCCTTATCGACGTCGGGCCGGCATGGGTGCTTCCCGAAGGCTTGCCGCCTCCGGGCTCCCCGAACACAGTGCGAGTCTCTCGACGCTGTGGCGGCGGCACCAGATCGCCTGAGGGGCCTTCGGCACGGGACACCCCTTCAAAACTGGGCTAGCTGCTCAGGTTTCAACTACCCGCATCAACTACTCAGGTAGTCACCAGTTGGTCCATTGCAGGACCTTCCCAGTGTGCTGCTTTTACGAGATTCACCCGAAAGGCTGAGCCCTCGCCGAGGACCTGTTGGCACCGTTGGTTGCCGAGCGTTTGGCATCGGCAGTTGCCGGCACTGAATCAGTTGCTGGCACTGAATCACGGTGAACACCTTAATGTCCCCTCCGCCTCAAAGCTGAAGTCACATCCTCCAGTTCGAGAGTGAAGTCGGTGCTGACCGGACCTTCATCCATACCGCTGGTCTGACCGACGGAGCTGCCCCGACCCTAGGGGTTTAGCCCTAGGGGTTTAGCCCTAGGGGTTTAGTACACCGACTAAATCGCTGGCGTTGGGCCGACCGTGCCCCTCTTGGAGCAGCAGCGAAGCCTGATGCGCTTTACCGCCTCGGCGGAGTCTGCTGCCCGATGCGGATGCTGACGGAGGCTCAACGGGAACCTCAACACCATTGAAACGGGAACCTCAACACCATTGATCAGCCGACACACCTCCGGCCGGCACACCAGACCTGCCGATTCAAGCTCTGCTCTCTCCATCCGGTGTGCTGCTCCTTCCCCTTCTCGCCCGAGCAGATTCGCGGCTCCAGCCCCTTCTGCATCGATCAGGATTGTTACTCCACTCAGCTACTCATCGCTGCGTCGGGCCTCTCCCAGTCGCGAGCAAATGGGTCGAGAGACACTCGCATGGCGGAGATCGCCGAATCATCGATCACCCCCTGGACCGTCATCTCTTGATGCACATGGGCAGCTCCGTATGACACCGGACCGCAAGCTTGGCCACGAGGAGAACCGGGGCTTCCTAGCGGGCGAGCCCTCGTGCGTGCAGGAAGTCAGTGGCATTTCTGTTTCACGTGAAACGGGCTCACTCCCTGCGCACTGTGCCGCAAGGGTATGGCTTCGGGTCATCTTGAAAACGCGAACCACTCTCCGCGTCGATACGACGTGGTCTTTAGCTGGGTGATGTCTCGTTTCACGTGAAACGAGACATCGCTGGCCGAAGCCGGGCGCGCGCTAGGGGCCTACTCCGGCAGGTCAAGGGCGTGCCCTGAGAAGCGTGAGGTCTCTTGGTGATGGTTCTGGCTCAGAGTCACGGTCGCCGAGTTTCGGTGAGGATAGGATTGTTTCTACATCCGCGGTGGCCACTTAGTCACATGGTGGAACCCCTATTGGCCGCACGGGATGGCTGCTTGTAGGACAGGAAACCCAACAACGCCGCTACCGATCCAACAACGCAGCTCCAACCACGCCGCCCCGGTTCCAGCAGCGGAGACCACGTGTTGGCGGAGGGCACTTGCTTGTTTGCGGCTTAGCGCAGCAGCTTGATGAGGATCGGCACGGGCACACATATGTTCGGTATGGGTTCTTTTCCCAAGGTGTTCTTCATTTGCCTGTGACAGAAGTGTGCGGTCCACCAGGTGAACATACACACCTGTTTCACGTGAAACAGACCATCTTGGAGATACACGTGCTCAGCTGCGCGAACCCCGCTGGAGCAATCCGAGAACAGTTCCATCGCCTACTAGAACGAGTCCGGCAGGTGCGGCACGTGGCCTCCGGTGAGCCGTCCCAGCATCAGGCGCCATTGAGTATGAGTCGGTGCGCAGTACTGCCAGCTCTGGGACGCGTGACCTTCCGCTATCAACCTGGGCTTTGAGCGGGAATGCCGCTCCGCAATCACCAGTGCCCGCAATCAGCCCGGCTGCAACCACGTATTCGTCAATTGCTTCACGCTGTGGACCGAACACACTCTTCTGTGGGTACTGCAAATACCGCTCACACATCGGACGGCCAAACACAGCCCGTCCTGCATTCCAGGGGAAGAGCAGTTTCACGTGAAACATGGTCGGTCAGCCCTGCAGGTCAATCTTTCGACTGAGTACTTGGCAGGAGTGGCAACGGTCCCTGCGGGTCCTACAGCCACCCCTAGCGGCAAACGACGCTCAACCCACACTCTGGCTTGTCCGCCAGCACTGGACCGGGCGGGTAGTGCAGTACGCCTGCCGCAGGAAAGAGCTCGGCCCGCCTTGGGCAATGCATCGGCGGCGGTAGTACATCTAACAAGATCGTGTTTCACGTGGAACACGCAGGACGAACGACGTGACTTCTTAGCCAAAAGACTGAAGGCACTCTCGCTGCTTCCGATCAATGTGGGCTGAAGCTGTGAGCTACTGGTACGGCTTGTGAGACAGACCTGCGAACTTGAACGCAACTCTTCCTGGCTGACTATAAGAAATGTGCTCGGCATGAATACGTTCTAGTCCATCCGGCTGGCCTGGAAGGCAGGAAGGCTGCGTCAGTCTCATCTCACCAGAGGCTCTGCGGCGGACCCACGGCTGGGGCAACAATCTCACCAGCAGAACGCCATACCCGGGATAGTTTCACGTGAAACCAACAAGCCAATACACTTCGGTCCGATGCTAGGGAAGCTCATGAGTAGGGCCCCGATATCTAACAACACTATTCCATGCGCCTTCCAGGAGGGGAGGGCAACTCAGCCACATGAGTACACCCACCAGAAAAGGGAAATCGTCACCATTCGTACGAGCTTCAGCCCTTTTGACAGGTTTAGCAGCGAAGATATCATCTGCATTGCCCGCCTGGGACCCACGTAGGGCCCACCGGACCAGGGCCCACCTAGGGCCCACCTGGGGCCCGTCTGGGGCCCGCTTAGGAAGGCTGAAGTGGTGTCTCGACCGACGCTTTAACGTGTGTTGGGGCCTGTGTTTCACGTGAAACACAGGCCCCAACAAGCCATATATTCGAGAACGAGAAAGGCGGGCCAAGCTGAGTCCGGGCCAACAACGATCCAAGAAAGATCCTCCACCAGGGAGGATAAGTTCAGCTCAGCTCAAATCAGCTCATTTAGCTAGATGGCGGTGCGAGCACTCCCATAATCCGGTTGAGGTCGTCCACACTGGCGAATTCGATACTGACTTTTCCCTTACGTGCGCCCAAGGTGATCTTGACGTTGGTGTCCAAACGGTCTGACAAGGATGTCGCCAGATAATCCAGGCGCTCGTGGCGCGCCCCGACCTTGGGTTTCGCTTCTTTGGGAGGGCGGCGGAGACCGTCGCTCATGGAGACAATCTCTTCGGTGGCACGAACTGAAAGTCCTTCGGCGACGATCCGTTGCGCCAGCTTCTCCATCTCCGCTGCGTCAGCCAGACCGAGCAGGGCACGGGAGTGACCAGCCGAGAGAATCCCGGCAGCCAAACGGCGCTGGACGAGCGGCGGCAGCTTCATCAACCGAAGTGTGTTGGTTACTTGCGGCCGAGACCGGCCAATCCGGTCTGCCAGCTCTTCGTGTGAGCACTCAAAGTCGTCCAGCAACTGCTGGTACGCCGCGGCTTCTTCCAGCGGATTCAGCTGGCTGCGGTGAAGGTTTTCCAACAGTGCGTCGCGCAGGAGGTCAACGTCCTGAGTCGAGCGAATGATGGCCGGGACCGCTTCCAGGCCGGCTTCCCGGCTGGCACGCCAGCGTCGCTCACCCATGACCAGTTCGTAGGGGTGCTCCGGATCGCCTTCCGCAGACGGCCGGACAACGATCGGCTGCAGAACGCCGATCTCGCGGATGGAATGCACCAGCTCAGCCATGTCGTCTTCATCGAAGACGGAGCGCGGCTGTTTCCGGTTCGGGTGAATGGAGTCGACTGGAATTTCAGCGAAAGTCGCGCCGGGTACCTCGACCAGTGTTTCACGTGAAACGGCAGCGATAGCGGAATCTTCCGCTGTTTCAGGACCCCGCTCGCTGGCTGATGCCTCAACACCGGCACCACCGGCCTCAACGGTCTCCTTAGGAGCGTTCTGGACAGCGTCAGAGCCACTCCTGGATGCCTTTCCTGCTGTCGACGAGGACTTCTCCGGGTTCGCCTTGGCCGGCCGCTTAGCGGAGCCTCGGCGCGCCGTGGAGCGCCCTGCTGTTTCGTCGGCAAGGGTATTGGTGTCGTCCTGTTTCGGGTTGTCCGCTTCGATCCCGGGAAGCGGCGCCTGCCGCTGGTTACGGGGGGACGCGCCGGCTGACGATGGGCTCGAGGGACGCCGCAAAGCGTCCTTGTTGATACCGGAGCCGCCGCGCGCACCGGACACAGGACGAGAGGGCGTCACTGTGTCGCTGGCGGAGGGGAAGAAGACATCAACGGGACGGCCGGCACGGGCGGGAGCTGAGGCGGCGGATGACGCCTCCTCTGATTCTGCACTGCTGGGAATCAAAGCCCCCAGGCCTCTTCCCAAACCACGACGCTTTTCGGTCATGGGTATGTCCTTCCCTTATGCACACAGCAAGCGGCATGGATTGATTGTGACTGTATTCTACGATTCAGAACGTCAATAACTGTGCAGGGCATGACGGGTGTCTAGCCGCGCTGGGCGATCTCGGCGGCAGCCTCAAGATAGGACAGAGCGCCGCTGGAAGAGGGATCGTACGTCATAACTGTCTGCTGGTAGCTGGGAGCCTCGGAAATCCGGACGGACCGCGGCACCACAGCACCCAGCACCTGCTCCGGGAAGTGCTCACGGACCTCGGCGGCAACCTGCGCCGCAAGGTTCGTCCGACCGTCGTACATGGTCAGGAGAATTGTGGAGACGACCAGGTCCGCGTTCAGGTGCTTCTGGATCATCTCGATGTTCTTCAGCAGCTGGCTCAACCCTTCAAGTGCGTAATACTCACACTGGATCGGGATGAGGACCTCGCGTGCCGCCACAAAAGCGTTGACGGTGAGCAGTCCGAGGCTCGGCGGGCAATCGATAAAGATGTAATCAAGCCGTTCCTCGCCGAGCCGTTCCCGCTCCGCGGCGTAGGCATCGATAGCACGGCGGAGACGCTGTTCCCTGGCCACCAGGGACACCAGCTCGATTTCAGCTCCCGCGAGGTGGATGGTTGCCGGTGCACAGATGAGATTAGAGATGTCAGGGCACTGTGCCACGACATTCGCCAAGGGAAGATCATCGATGAGGACGTCGTAAATGCTCTCCACCTCGGCCCGGTGATCAATTCCGAGTGCTGTGGAGGCATTGCCCTGCGGGTCAATGTCGATAACAAGGACGTTCAGGCCTGCACTGGCCAGGGCAGCCGCCAAGTTGACGGTGGTGGTCGTTTTGCCAACCCCGCCCTTCTGGTTACTGACCGTCATAATCCGGGTTTCCGCGGGACGCGGCAGAACGCGGCCGCGAAGCTTCTCGCGCCTGCGGTTCTCATGTGCCAGTTCCCGGGCGAGTGGCGTGCTTTCATCCATTAGGTCCATAACGTCTACCGACGTCGACGGCACGACCGCCGAGTCAGATACACCACCTTCGATAGCCTCGGGGCCGGCAGCTCCATCAGCTGCGGCATGCAGGGTGAAAACGCTGTCCAATGTTTCACGTGGAACCATTGAAGCCGGATCAGGCGCGGATACGGGAATCTCGGCAGGGATTGATGCCGGAGAAACTGAATCCCGGATGACAGAGCCCGCCGCGTCATTGTCCGCCTGAATAAGCCCGGGTACGACCTGATCGGGAACCGCTTCCTTAGCCGGCGCCTCAATGGCCCGCGAAACGGGCTCGTCATGAGCAGCCTCTTCGTGAGCAGGCTCTTCATGAGCAACCGGGGCGGGTGCCTGATTGCTTGCAAACATTTGGGGTTGAATCCTGGAGAACTGTGCCGAGAGGGCAGAACCCAACGCTGCAAAGGGTGGAATCCGTTTTGCAGCGGAATCACGGCGCGCACTCACCTGGACAGGCTCACTTTCCAAACATAGGCATCAGTTCATCTAGCCTATCCGGTGCCCGGCGAATATCCCGGATCACAGCCGGTGTGTGCACAAGATCATGCCTGTCAGCCGACGCGGATGCGGACCACCGTGGTGTGCTCGTCAAGGAGTTCCTCGCCCGCGGTCAGGATTGTTGTTTCCTTGCCGCCCAGCTTGCGAATGACCTTCGCGGCCTTTTGTATTTCTTCCTCAGCGCTCCGCCCCTTGATGGCCAGCACCACTCCCTTGCCCTTCAGCAGGGGAATCGTGAGTCCAGCCAAGGTTGTCAGGGCGGATACGGCGCGGGCCGTCACCACATCGGCTTCCACGTCATCTACTACCTGCTCGGCCCGTCCGCGGATAACGGTGACATTATCCAGGCCCAGGTCCTCCACCACTTCATTGAGCCAGATCACCCGGCGCTCGAGCGGTTCAATGAGTGTCAGCTGCAGATCCGGACGGGCTATGGCCAGGCAAAGCCCGGGCAGTCCGGCACCACTGCCGACATCGGCCACACGCGCGTTATCATCGATCAGGTCAGCCACCACGGCACAGTTCAGCACATGCCGGCTCCAAAGCCTGGGCACCTCGCGGGGACCCAGCAACCCGCGTTCCATCCCTGACGTGGCCAGGTGTTCCACGTAGCGCTCAGCCAGCTCCAGCCGGGGACCAAAGATCTTTTCCGCCGCCGTACGTTCAGCGGGCGTTGTTTCAACCACGTGCCATTTCCTTGTCTGCGGTGCAGTTTTCCAGCTGTGAATGTGCCCTAGGAGTCGGGCAGCGACACCACAATGTGGCGCTCGTCCCCTCCGCCCTCGGACTCACTGACGAGTCCCAGGTCCGCAACGGCGTCGTGGACAATTTTGCGTTCATAAGCGCTCATTGGACGGAGTGCCACGTCCTGTCCGTCTTCCTTGGCCTTGCTGACTGCCTGCTCGGCAATGATCTGCAGCTCGGCGCCGCGCTCCTTGCGGTAGCCGGTGATGTCCAGGACCAGCCGTGAGCGGTTGTCAGTGGCCGTGAGAACGGCCAAACGCGTCAGCTCCTGCAGCGCCTCGAGGACCGCGCCGTCGCCTCCCACCAGGGAATGCAGGCCGCTGCTGTCGCCTTCTTCAGCCACGACGGAAATGTAGGTACGTCCGTGGCGGACCTCGATATCGATGTCACCGTCAATGTCGGCGATATCCAGCAGTTCCTCAAGGTAGTCCGCCGCTACGTCGCCTTCTTCTTCGAGCCGTCCGGGACCGCGGGACTCAGTCTCCTCGTCCACGGCAACCGGTGCTTCTTCGACCATCCCGGACGTGTTGTCAGAGGAGTCCGCCAAGGGCTCGGAGGTCATCGCCTTTTCCTGTTCTTCCGCTGGGGCTGCTGACGCTGGGTCTTGGTGGCCACCGGGGCCGGCTCGGGCTCGCTCTTCGACTCACCCAGCAGCGGAACCATCGGCAGGCCCTTCTTGGCCCGGCGCTCGGCCATGGCCTTGGCCGCGGGGGAGCCGGGGGTCGGCATCCGGCGGATCACGAAGAACTGCTGACCCATGGTCCACAGGTTGGTGGTGGTCCAGTAGATGAGCACACCGATGGGGAAGTTGATGCCACCGATGCCGAAGACCAACGGCAGGATGTACAGCATCATTTTCTGCTGACGCATGAACGGGCTCGCGAGGGCTTCCTCGGACATGTTCTTGGACATGATCTGCTTCTGCGTGATGAACTGCGAAGCGGTCATGGCCAGGATCATGACGATGGAGAGAATGACGACGGCGACCTGGCCGTCGCCTCCGCCGCCGTGCAGCAGGGAGGACGACAGCGGAGCGCCGAGAATGGTGGCCGCGTCAAACTGCTGGATGGCTTCCGAGGAGAGCGCGCCAATATGCGTACCGCTGTCGCTGGCCTTCGAAACGCCGTTCAGCACCTGGAACAGGGCGAAGAAGAACGGCATCTGGATCAGCATGGGGAGGCAGGCGGCAAACGGGTTGGTCCCGTGCTTCTTGTAGAGCGCCATCTGCTCCTGCGTCATTGCCTGACGCGAAAGCTGGTCGGTCTTGCCCTTGTACTTCTGCTGGAGTTTCTTCAGGTCCGGCTGCAGCGACTGCATACCCCGCTGGGCCTTGATCTGCTTCACGAAGACGGGAATCAGCGCCGCACGGATCACGATCACGAGGCCGATGATGGACAAAGTCCAGGTCCAACCCGATGCTTCATCCATCCCGAGGAAGACAAAACCCTCGTGGAAGATCCACATAATCCAGGACACTACCCACTTAAAGGGGAACAGTATCGTCTCGAAGAAACCCATTTACTCTCCTAAGCCGCTTCGCGGCTGTCTTCGTCGGCTGGAATCACGGGATGATTCAGCACAATAATCCTCGGAACCTTTTCCTGGTCCCAAATCCTGTGTCCAGGCGGGACATGGTCCACACCGCCGTCGTTCCACGGGTGGCAGCGGACAAGCCGCCGCGCCGCCAACCACGTGCCGCGAACGGCACCGTGAACAGTAACGGCTTCAAGAGCATATGCGGAACAGGAGGGGAAAAACCTGCAGACCGGTCCGTACAGAGGCGAAATGGTTTTGCGGTAGGCCATTAAAAGGCCCATCAGAAGGTAGCGCGGAAGATTCCATACGCCCCGGGCAAACGCCGGAACAGCCCTTACCGGATCGGTACCGGAACGGCTCATCAGCGTGTCACCCCTTCTGGCTCGGAGTTCGGGTGCGGTCGAGTTTCCCCGCACAGGTGCGCAGCGCACCCAGGTAATCCGTGCGAAGCTCCTGCCACGAAGCGGTTGCCGCCGGCGGCAATGCGCGGACGACAATATCGAACCCGGTGGGATACTCACGCAGACTTAGGGCAGCTGCTTCTCTCAGTCTTCTCTTAACGAGGTTCCGTGTCACTGCGTTCCCGACGCTTTTCGCGACGATGAACCCTACGCGGGTAGGCTCCTGGCCCTTGGACACCGCATATAACACGACGTTCCGGCGTCCACTGCGGACACCGGAACGTACGGTAAAAGAAAAATCGGCCGATGTCCGCACCCGGTTCCCTATGGCCAGCATTCAGACCACCTGGAATCGGAGACGGGGCTGCTGGTGGGCAGCATCGACAAACTTGAGGCTATTTATGCCGACAGTTCGGTACGGCCCTTGGCGCGGCGTGCGGAAAGGATTCCACGGCCGGCGCGGGTACGCATGCGAAGGCGGAAGCCGTGCTTCTTGGCACGACGGCGGTTATTCGGCTGAAAAGTCCGCTTGCTCACGGTAGTTACTCCAAGACAATCTGAGTTGCGCTGGCTTGCTACGACAAGGGGGAAGAACAAGCGGCGCTTATTTCATGTGTCTGACTGCTCTCAACCCGGACCTGGACCCTGATTCCCAGAACCCTGATGGGCATGAATGAGTGCAGATAGCAGACACAAAGGACTACTCCACGTTAGGGGCAGGACTGCCGCCAGTCAAACCGGGGAGCCCGCCGTCGAGTCCCTGCCCTGTTTATACAATTACATCCACACCTGTGGACAACTCCCAAGTGGAAGGCCCGCCACGGGGCCGTGTGAGCCCTGTCCCAGCGGCTGTCCACAGCTGGAATCCAGCTACCACCGGGTGAATTCATCCTCTAGGCTTGGCCACGGGCGTTTTATCCACCAACTGTGCATAACTCTGTGGATGAACCGCCGGAAACCCGATCGGGCTTCCATGTTTTCTGAGACCGCTGAGGGCGATCACGAGAGGTTTTTGTGGGCACGGACGAAATCAACGACGTCGGCAGTTCCTGGCGCAAGGTCATTCGGACACTGGAAACCGACGACCGCGTCTCCCCGAGGCAGCGCGGCTTCGTCGTTTTGGCCCAGGCGCAGGGACTGATCGGAACCACCCTGCTGGTGGCCGTTCCGAACGAGCTCACCCGGGAAGTCCTCCAGACTCAGCTCAAGCACATTCTCGACGAAGTACTCCGCGGCGTCTTCCAGGCCGACATCCAGTGCGCCTTTGTTATTGACGCGGACATGATCCCCGCTGTTAAGGCCGATCCGGAGCCCGAACCGGAGCAGGCGGCTCCCAGCCCGGTCCCCAGCGGGGAAAGCGCTCCGTCTCCCACTCCGCCGAGCACATCCCAGGAGTTTGGCCGGCTGAACCCGAAGTATGTCTTCGAGACCTTCGTGATCGGTTCCTCCAACCGGTTTGCCCATGCCGCAGCCGTGGCCGTGGCGGAAGCTCCGGCCAAGGCCTACAACCCGCTGTTCATCTACGGGGACTCCGGGCTGGGCAAAACCCACCTCCTCCACGCCATCGGCCATTACGCGCGGCACCTCTATACCGGTATCAGGGTCCGGTACGTGAATTCGGAAGAGTTCACCAACGACTTCATTAACTCGATCCGGTATGACGAAGGCGCCAGCTTCAAGCAGCTGTACCGCAACGTGGACATCCTCCTCATTGACGACATTCAGTTCCTCGCCAACAAGGACGCCACCCAGGAAGAGTTCTTCCACACCTTCAATGCCCTGCACAACCACAATAAGCAGGTGGTCATCACCTCCGACCTGCCGCCCAAACAGCTTTCGGGGTTTGAGGAACGCATGCGCTCCCGCTTCGAATGGGGCCTGTTGACCGATGTGCAGCCGCCGGAACTAGAAACCCGGATCGCCATCCTCCGGAAGAAGGCCATCGGCGACAGTCTCAGCGCCCCGGACGATGTTCTGGAGTACATCGCCTCCAAGATCTCCACGAATATCCGTGAACTCGAGGGTGCCCTCATCCGCGTCACCGCCTTTGCGAGCCTCAACCGGCAGCAGGTGGACGTCGGGCTGGCCGAAATAGTACTCAAGGACCTGATAACCGACGACGGCGCGCAGGAAATCACTGCAGCCTCGATCCTTGGGCAGACAGCGGCGTACTTCCAGATCAGCCTGGAGGAACTTTGTTCCAAGTCCCGTACCCGGACACTGGTGACCGCACGGCAGATTGCCATGTATCTGTGCCGGGAACTGACGGACATGTCGCTGCCCAAGATCGGACAGGAACTCGGAGGCAGGGACCACACAACGGTCATCCACGCGGACCGCAAGATCCGGGAACTCATGGCGGAGCGGCGGGCCATCTACAACCAGGTCACGGAACTTACCAACCGGATCAAGCAGCAGCAGCGCGAAGCGTAAATCCGCTTGTTCGCGGGGATTTAAGGCCCCGCAGGGGCTCAAAATTAACAGATGTGGACAAGGGTGTGGATAACCCGGTGGATAACTCCATGTTGGCAGCACTTCCCTGTGGATACGCGGAATTACACAAAAGTTCCCCACAACCCGGCGAGACCGCCGCAGCGTGGACCCACAGGTTATCCACAGGCTTAAACAGCCTTGACGCGACGATGGGCCGGGTTATCCACAGTATCCACAGGAGTTATTAACACTACGAACCTTAAGAAATTCAGTTCCACCAAATAACATCTGACCTTTCCGGACCACCTCGGGCACATCCATTGAACGAACATCGGATGTCTTCTTCGAAGAGCAGACGTAGGATCAGCGGGAAGCCGAAGACCGTGCACCAACACCGGGTGGGAAGCTAAGCTGGCACAGAGTATTGTTGTCATCCGCGGCTCCTCCCACGGTGGTGGTGCCGCGTATGCGGCGCAGCTGCGGCGCCGCATGGCCCGCGATGCTCCCTCACTTGTCATGAAGATTCAGTTGTACTGAGAAGTACGTTGTGAAAGGCGGCACCCTTCAGTGAAGTTCAGAGTTGAGCGGGATGTCCTGGCCGAAGCGGTTACATGGACAGCGCGTTCCCTCTCCCCGCGTCCCCCGGTTCCGGTTCTCTCGGGCCTGCTGATCAGGGCGGAGAGCGGATCACTGAGCATCGCCAGCTTCGACTACGAAATCTCGGCACGGCTTCAGATTGCCGCCGATATCGCGGAAGAAGGCACCATCCTGGTGTCCGGCAAGCTTTTGGCCGAGATCTGCCGCAGCCTGCCGTCGGCGCCCGTCGAAGTTGAAACGGACGGCTCCAAGGTCACGCTGACCTGCCGGAACAGCCGCTTCAACCTGGCAACCATGCCCGTTGCCGAGTATCCGGAGCTGCCGGCCCTTCCGGAGGTGAGCGGCGTCGTCGACGGTGATGCCTTCGCCCAGGCTGTATCCCAGGTGATCATCGCCGCCAGCCGTGACGACACCCTGCCGATCCTTACCGGTGTGCGCATGGAGATCGAAGATGACCTGATCACCTTCCTCGCCACTGACCGGTACCGCCTTGCACTGCGCGAACTGTCCTGGAAGCCGGCGACGTCCGGCATCTCCACCAGCGCCCTGGTAAAAGCCAAAACGCTGAACGAAGTGGCCAAGACCCTCGGAGGCGGCGGAGACCTCAACATTGCCTTCTCCGATGACAGCGAGCTGATTGGCTTCGAAAGCGGCGGCCGCCGCACCACGTCGCTGCTGGTGGACGGGGATTACCCCAAGATCCGCTCTCTGTTCCCCGACAACACGCCTATTCACGCCACGGTTGAAACCAGTGCCCTGGTCGAGGCCGTCCGCCGCGTGTCCCTGGTTGCCGAGCGGAACACCCCCGTCCGGCTTGCCTTTACTGACGGACAGGTCACCCTCGACGCAGGCACCGGCGAAGACGCCCAGGCTTCCGAAGCACTGGAAGCGTCGCTGATTGGCGACGACATCACGGTCGCCTTCAATCCGCACTACCTCAGCGAAGGCCTGGGAGCCTTCCCCAGCAAGTACGTGCGGTTCTCCTTCACGACGCCTCCCAAGCCCGCCGTCATCTCCGCCCAGGAAGAACTCACCGGCGATGACCGGGAAGACTACCGGTACCTGCTGATGCCGGTCCGGCTGCCCAACCAATAGCAGCGGGGCCGCTCCCGCCAGGACTCAGGAAAGAGGACCCGACATGCATGTAGGCCTGATCGGACTCGGCAAAATGGGTTTCAACATGCGGGAGCGGCTGCGTCACAACGGGATTGACGTCACCGGATTCGACCGCAATCCAGTGGTGAGCGATGTGATGTCACTGACGGAGCTGGCCGCGGATCTGCCCTCCCCGCGGTTGGTGTGGGTCATGGTTCCGGCCGGTGATGTCACTGACGCGGTGGTCACCGAGCTGGCCGAGGTGCTGTCCAGCGGTGACCTGATCATCAATGGTGGCAACTCCCGGTACAGCGACGACATCCGGAACGCGCAGAAGCTGGCTTCGACCGGCATTCACTATGTGGACTGCGGCGTATCCGGAGGCATCTGGGGCCAGGAAAACGGCTATGCCCTGATGGTGGGCGGCAGTGCGGAGGACGTGGCGCTGGCGATGCCGGTTTTCGACGCGCTGCGCCCCAGCGGCAGCCGCGAACGAAGCTTTGTGCACGCGGGAAGCGTGGGGGCGGGACACTACGCCAAGATGATTCACAACGGCATCGAATACGGCCTCATGCAGGCCTATGCCGAAGGATACGAACTGCTGGCGGGCAAGGACATCATCACTGATGTTCCCGGCGTCATGCATGCATGGCAGGACGGCACCGTCATCCGCTCATGGCTGCTGGACCTGGTGGTCAACGCCTTGGCGGATGACCCGGAGCTGAGCAGGATCGCCGGTTACGCGGAGGATTCCGGGGAGGGTCGGTGGACAGTGGATGAAGCAGTTGCCGGCGGTATTCCGGCGCCGGTCATCACCGCGGCCCTCTACGCCAGGTTTGCCTCCCGCCAGGATGAATCCCCGGCCATGAAAATGGTGGCTGCGCTGCGGAACCAGTTTGGCGGGCATGCGGTCAAGCCGGCCGCCGGCGGCGACACAGCGCCGCCGCAACCGGGGAAGCCGCAACCGGGGAAGCCGCAACCGGGGAAGCCGCAACCGGGGAAGCCGCAACCGGGGCAACTGCCTCAGGCTGCCGTTGACGGCACCGGCAGCCCGGAATAATCTTCCACCGGCAGTAGGCTGGAAGGCAGAACGGATCCACCGGTTGCACCGGGAAGGACCACAGGACCAAACGCTGGCAAAGGCAGGGCAAAAGGTGGGCAGGCTTGTACGTTGATTACCTCTCCCTGACAGGTTTCCGCAGCTATGCGCAGCTGGACATGGAGCTCAAGCCCGGAGTCACGGTTTTCGTCGGCCCCAACGGCACCGGGAAAACCAACATTGTCGAAGCCATCGGCTATCTGGCATCGCTGTCCTCCCACCGGGTCAGTACGGATGCTCCCCTGGTTGCCTTCGACGCAGGCCAGGCCCTGGTCCGGGCCCGCCTGGTGCGGGGAACCCAGCGAACCAGCGTTGAGCTGGAACTGAATCCGGGCCGCACCAACCGGGCCAGGATCAACCGGGCCAATCCGGTGCGGGCACGGGACATCCTTGGATTGTGCCGGACCGTGCTGTTTGCCCCCGAAGACCTGACACTGGTCAAGGGCGATCCGTCCAGCCGCCGCAAGTTCATCGACGATCTGATTGTCTCGCTGGTGCCCCACCATGCCGCCACCCGCAGCGATTACGAGCGGGTCCTCAAGCAGCGCAATGCCCTGCTCAAATCAGCCCGCGCCGCAGGCCGGTTCACCTCTGCCCATGAAGCCACCCTGGAAGTGTGGGACCAGCACATGGCCGTGGCCGGAGCACGGCTCCTGGCCGCCAGGCTGCAGGCGCTGAGCCGGCTGCAGCCGCATCTGCAGAGCGCCTACCGCGACCTGACCGACGGCACCAAGACAGCGCGGGCGGTCTACCGCTCCACCCTCCAGGGCACAGTGAACGATGACGGCGCCGTCGTTGGCGATGCCGACCCCGACGAGTTGTATGCCCTGACCGAAGCGGAACTGACGGAACGCTTCCTCAGCGCTTTCCTGGCCAACCGACGCCGGGAAATCGAACGCGGCGTATCCCTGGTGGGGCCGCACCGAGATGACCTGGAACTCATCCTGGGCCAGGCCCCGGCCAAGGGGTATGCGTCGCACGGGGAAACCTGGTCCTTTGCGCTGGCGCTGCGCCTGGGCACCTATTACCTGCTCCTCAGCGACGATGAGACTCCCGGTGCGGGACCCATCCTGATCCTGGACGATGTGTTTGCCGAACTCGATGTGCAGCGGCGCAACCGGCTGGCCGGAATTGTCGCGGGAGCCGAACAGGTCCTCGTGACCGCCGCGGTCGCGGGAGACATCCCGGAAGCGCTGGCAGGAGAAGTCATCACGGTGGTCCCCGGAGGCATCAGTGTTCCCGCCCTCTGACGGACCCGGCGCAGGAGGAACAACACCGGACCCCCGGGCCGGTCTTCCGCCCGCCGGCGCCAAGGACCAGCGGGGACCTGAGGAAACCGAAGTCCGCCAGGACGCTGCCCAGGCACAGCTGAACCGCATGCGGCAGGCAGCCCAGGCGCGCGGCAACCAGCGCATCCCGGCGGGCCGGCGCAAAGCCGGGCACCGGCGGGCGGCACTGCCGTTCGTTCCCGGCGAGTACACGGGCCGGGATCCCCAGGGCGTGGGCAAGGTCTTCAACCGCTTTGTCAGCGAGCGTGGCTGGAACTCCCCCGTTGCCGTCGGATCGGTCATCTCCCGCTGGGAGGAACTGGTGGGCCCCGATGTCAGCGCCCACTGCAAACCCGAGTCCTTTTCGGACACCACAGTTCAGGTGCGTTGTGATTCCACCGCCTGGGCGACTCAGCTGCGGCTGCTGCGCAGCTCGCTGATTAGCCGGTTCGACGCCGAACTGGGCACCGGCGTCGTGACCAAAATCGAAGTGATTGGGCCGGCGGCACCGAACTGGCGCAAGGGGCTGCGCAGCGTTAAGGGACGCGGGCCGCGGGACACCTACGGGTAGCCGCGCCACGTCCGTTGCGCTTCAAAAGTGAAGCGTCCGGGACGTTCACGGGGAGCCGAAAAGCGGTTCCGGTCACAGTTGCTCTGTGGCTTTTAGCGGCACTGGGACCCCTCCAGCCATATCCGGACCTAGAGATGGGGTCGATATAGGCTCAAACCCAGCTTTAGTGGCCGCTAAGAGGGTGTTTTGGGACGTAATGCCCCCTGCCGCACGGTAGAATTGGTAGTTGAGACGCCTGTCCTGCGGAGAGGCGTCAAAATTTGACCAATACCCTGAGGAGTCGACAGCACCTGTGGCTAACGACAATGAGATGGACAACGCTGACGTGACGGCAGAGAACCACAGCGAACATGATGTGGCCACTCCGCATGAGTACGGCGCCAATGAAATTACCGTGCTGGAAGGCCTCGAGGCCGTTCGCAAGCGCCCGGGCATGTACATCGGTTCCACCGGACCCCGCGGCCTCCACCACCTGGTCTACGAAGTGGTCGACAACTCCGTGGATGAGGCCCTGGCCGGCTACTGCGACCGGATCGACATCACGCTGCAGGCAGACGGCGGTGTCCGTGTCGAGGACAACGGCCGCGGCATTCCGGTGGACATGCACCCCACGGAGAACATGCCCACCGTCCAGGTGGTCATGACCATCCTGCACGCCGGTGGTAAGTTCGGCGGCGGCGGTTACGCCGTCTCCGGTGGTTTGCACGGCGTCGGCATCTCAGTGGTCAACGCCCTGTCCTCGCGGGTGGAGACCGAAATCCGCCGGCAGGGTTATGTCTGGCAGCAGTCCTTTGCCGACGGCGGCCACCCGGTGGGCGGTCTGCGCAAGGGCGAGGCGACGGAAGCCACCGGAACCACGCAGACGTTCTACCCCGATGCCACCATTTTTGAGTCCACGGAGTTCGACTTCGAAACCCTCCGTGCCCGCTTCCAGCAGATGGCTTTCCTCAACAAGGGCCTGCGCATCGTGCTCAAGGACGAGCGGACGCTGGAGGAGGACACCGAAGAAATCACCGCTGCCCCCGGCGAGGACGCCGAAGACACCGGCCCCAAGCACCGCGTGGTCGATTACATGTACAAGGACGGGCTGCTGGACTACGTCAAGCACCTGAACTCGTCCAAGAAGTATGAAGCCATCCACGACGACGTCATTGCCTTCGAAACCGAAGACAGCGACAAGAAGATGGCCGTGGAGATGGCACTGCAGTGGACCACTGCGTACTCCGAGAGCGTGCACACCTACGCCAACACGATCAACACCCATGAGGGCGGCACCCACGAAGAGGGTTTCCGCGCCGCCATGACGTCGCTGATCAACCGGTACGCCCGCGAGAAGAACATCATCAAGGAAAAGGATGACAACCTCACCGGCGATGACATCCGCGAGGGCCTGACCGCCGTCATCTCGGTCAAGCTGGCCGAGCCGCAGTTCGAGGGCCAGACCAAGACCAAGCTGGGTAACTCCGAGGTCAAGGGCTTTGTGCAGCGCGTGGTCACCGACCAGCTGGGCGACTGGCTCGAGCGCAACCCCGGCCCCGCCCGGGACGTGATTCGCAAGTCGATCCAGGCTTCGCAGGCCCGGCTGGCGGCCCGCAAGGCGCGCGAGTCCACGCGCCGCAAGGGACTTCTGGAGTCCGGTGGCATGCCGGGCAAGCTGAAGGACTGCTCCTCCAAGGACCCGTCGAAGTCGGAAATCTACATCGTGGAGGGTGACTCGGCCGGCGGTTCCGCCGTCCGCGGCCGCAACCCCGAAACCCAGGCCATCCTCCCGCTGCGCGGCAAGATCCTGAACGTGGAGCGCGCACGCCTGGACCGGGCGCTGAGCAATGCCGAAGTCCAGTCCATGATCACCGCCTTCGGCGCGGGTATCGGGGAGGACTTTGACGTCGAAAAGGCGCGCTATCACAAGATTGTGCTGATGGCCGATGCCGATGTCGACGGCCAGCACATCACCACGCTGCTGCTGACCCTGCTCTTCCGCTACATGCGTCCCCTGATCGAGAGCGGCTTCGTCTACCTGGCACAGCCGCCGCTGTACCGCATCAAGTGGTCCAACCATGCCCACGACTACGTCTACAGCGACCGTGAACGCGACGAAGTCGTGGCCCGCGGCCTGGCGAACAACCAGCGCCTGCCCAAGGACAACGGCATCCAGCGCTACAAGGGTCTTGGCGAAATGGACTACACCGAGCTCTGGGACACCACCATGGATCCGGAACACCGCACGCTGCTGCAGGTCACCATGGACGACGCCGCTGCCGTGGACCAGATCTTCTCGGTCCTCATGGGCGAGGACGTCGAATCCCGCCGAAACTTCATCCAGCAGAACGCCAAGGACGTGCGCTTCCTGGACATCTAGGAAACCGCCAACCTCCCTGCGCCCGCGGATTTACAGAGCTTTTGAAGAACGGAACAACCAATGAGTGAAGAGACCCTCTCAGACCGGGTTGAACAGATCGATCTGCAGACAGAAATGCAGCGGTCCTACCTGGACTACGCCATGGCGGTTATCGTCGGGCGTGCCCTCCCGGACGTGCGCGACGGGCTGAAGCCCGTGCACCGCCGCGTCCTGTACGCGATGTTCGACGGCGGATACCGCCCCGAGCGCTCGTTCAACAAGTGCGCCCGCGTGGTCGGCGAAGTCATGGGCCAGTACCACCCGCACGGCGACTCGGCCATCTATGACGCCCTGGTGCGCCTGATCCAGGACTGGACCATGCGCTACCCGCTGGCGCTTGGACAGGGCAACTTCGGCTCCCCCGGCAACGACGGCGCCGCCGCCCCCCGGTACACGGAAACCAAAATGGCCCCGCTGGCCATGGAAATGGTCCGCGACATCGATGAGGAAACCGTCGATTTCATGGACAACTACGATGGCCGGAACCAGGAACCCACCATCCTGCCGTCGCGTTTCCCGAACCTCCTGGTTAACGGATCCTCCGGCATCGCCGTGGGTATGGCCACCAACATTCCGCCGCACAACCTGCGCGAAGTGGCAGACGGCGTGCAGTGGTACCTGGAAAATCCGGAAGCACCCAACGACGTCCTGCTCGAGGAACTGATCCGCCGCATCAAGGGCCCGGATTTCCCCACGGGCGCCCAGATCCTGGGCCACAAGGGCATCGAGGACGCGTACCGCACCGGCCGCGGCTCCATCACCATGCGCGCGGTGGTCAATGTGGAAGAGCTCCAGGGCCGCACCTGCCTGGTGGTCACTGAACTCCCCTACCAGGCCAACCCCGACAACCTGGCGATCAAGATCGCCGAGCTGGTCAAGGACGGCAAGGTTTCCGGCATCGCCGACATGCGCGATGAAACGTCGGGCCGCACCGGGCAGCGCCTGGTCATCGTGCTCAAGCGCGACGCCGTGCCCAAGGTGGTGCTGAACAACCTCTACAAGCACACCCAGCTGCAGGAAAACTTCGGCGCCAACATGCTGGCCATCGTCGACGGGGTGCCGCGCACCCTGAGCCTCGACGCCTTCATCCGCCACTGGGTCACCCACCAGCTCGAAGTGATCGTCCGGCGCACCCGCTACCGGCTGCGCAAGGCCGAGGAAGTCGCCCACATCCTGCTGGGCCTGCTCAAGGCACTGGATGCCCTGGACGACGTCATCGCGCTGATCCGCCGCTCCACCACCGTGGAGGAGGCCCGCACCGGTCTCATGGGCCTGCTGGACATCGACGAGCTGCAGGCCCAGGCCATCCTGGATATGCAGCTGCGCCGCCTGGCCGCTCTGGAACGCCAGAAAATCCAGGACCAGTACGCCAAGCTGCAGATCGAGATCGCCGAGTACAACGAGATCCTCGGGTCCGAGGCCCGCCAGCGGCAGATCGTCAGCGAAGAACTGCGCGAAATCACTGACAAGTACGGTGATGACCGGCGCACGCACATCCTCATGGGCTATGACGGCGACATGAGCATGGAAGACCTCATTCCCGAAGAGGAAATGGTGGTCACCATTACCCGCGGCGGATACGTCAAGCGGACCCGCAGCGACAACTACCGCCAGCAGGCACGCGGCGGCAAGGGCATCAAGGGTGCGCAGCTGCGCGGCGACGACGTCGTCGAGCACTTCTTCGTCACCACCACGCATCACTGGCTGCTGTTCTTCACCAACCTGGGCCGCGTGTACCGGGCCAAGGCCTACGAGCTGGTGGAAGCCGGACGCGATGCCAAGGGCCAGCACGTGGCGAACCTGCTCGCGTTCCAGCCCGATGAGCACATTGCCCAGGTCCTGGACCTGCCCGGCTATGACGCGGCTCCATACCTGGTCCTCGCGACCAAGCGCGGCCTGGTTAAGAAGACCAGGCTGGAGGACTACGACACCAACCGTTCCGCCGGCGTCATCGCCATCAACCTGCGGGACGGCGACGAACTCGTGTCCGCCCAGCTGGTCTCCGAAACCGATGACCTGATGCTGGTGTCCCGCAAGGGCCAGTCGCTGCGCTTCACCGCCTCCGACGACGCGCTGCGGCCCATGGGCCGCGCCACGTCCGGTGTCACCGGCATGAAGTTCCGCGAGGACGACGAACTCCTGGCCGCCGACGTCGTCACCGAGGATTCCTACGTCTTTGTCGTCACCGAGGGCGGCTATGCCAAGCGCACCGCCGTGGACGAATACCGCGTCCAGGGCCGTGGCGGACTGGGCATCAAGGTTGCCAAGCTGGCCGAGGACCGCGGACACCTCGTGGGCGGCATGATCGTCCGGGACGAGGACGAAGTCCTGGTGGTCATGCAGGGCGGCAAGGTCGTCCGCTCATCCGTCGCCGGAGTGCCCGCCAAGGGCCGCGACACCATGGGCGTCATCTTTGCCAAGCCGGATAAGAATGACCGCATCATCGCCGTGGCACGGAATTCCGAGCGCGATCTCGGCATAGAAGAAGCCGACGACGACCAGTCCCCGGACGGTGACGGAACAGGTGACACAGCGCCGCAGCCCGCAGCAGAGTCTGTAGGCACCGGTGCCAATGAAGTACCGTTGGCTACAGACGAAACGGCGGCGCAGGACGCGCCGCCAGCAGAAGATGGAGGTAACGAGTGAGCTCGACCAACTCAAATCCCAGGTCGACGTCGGGCGCGGGCCCTCGGGTAAAGACACCCGCGCGTCCGGCCCAGCGCCCCGGGGGTGGTCAGAGCGCACCGGCCAACCGGCAACCGCTCGTGAAGCCGGCACCGAAGGCGAAGGCCCGCAAAGCACGCCTCCTGGTCAGCAAGATCGATCCCTGGTCGGTGCTGAAGATGGCTTTCCTGCTTTCCGTAGCCCTTGGCGTGGTCACCGTGGTGGCGGCCATCGTCCTGTGGACTGTGCTGGATCTGACCGGCATCTTCGACCGGGTGAACACCCTGCTTGGCGACATCGCCGGGACCGAATCCGGCGGCTTCGACCTGCGTGAGTTCGCTTCGCTGGGACAGGTGGTCTCCTTTGCGACGATCATCGCCGTCGTCAACGTACTGCTGCTGACGGCACTGTCCATGCTCGCCTCGGTCCTGTACAACATCGCCTCCACCCTGGTGGGCGGCATCGGCGTCACGCTGACGGACGACTAGAACGACAGTGGAAAAAATCGATTTTCTGCCCGGCCGGCGCCGAAAAATTGCCGGCCGGGCAGGAAATTGAGCCGAAACCGGATCCTGATTTGGGTTCCCGGCAGAGGTGGGGTAAAGTTTTATCTCGGCCCGAGAAGGTATCGGGGCGCATAGCTCAGGCGGTTAGAGCGCTTCGCTGATAACGAAGAGGTCCCAGGTTCAAGTCCTGGTGCGCCCACGGAACATCACCGAAAGGTGATGCGCCACTAGGCAAGGAGACACTGTGAAGAAGTTGCTGGCAGTAGCCGCAGCGGCAGCCGCGGGAATCCTTGCAGTAAAAAAATGGCAGGAAACTGCCGCGGAGAAATCCGTCTGGAAGTCGGCAACCGATAAGGTTGATTGATTTCCGAACTGAATGAATCGGTTCCACCGCAGGTCAGGGTGGGGTATACTGAATGAGTTCATATTTCGGGGGCATGGCGCAATTGGTAGCGCACCTGCTTTGCAAGCAGGGGGTTCGGGGTTCGAGTCCCCGTGCCTCCACCGAAAGAAAGTCCCGGTCATTGGCCGGGACTTTCTGCGTTTAAGACCGCCGCGGCGCCGTGGGCATACCGGCTCCCTGCGGTCACCTATTGTTGCTTTGTGATTGTTTTCCTCGCCGTGGTTGGCGTCCTTGGAGTATCAGCGTCCGGGCCCATCATGGCCGCCACCGCAGCCCCTGCCCTCGCCATCGCTTTCTGGCGGAATGCCATTGGGGCGGTGGTTATGGGCACACCGGCGGTGCTGCGACGTCCCGGCAGCTTTACCCGGCTGACCAGGTCGGAAACAAAATGGACGGGGCTGGCATCGGTGGCCCTTGCGCTCCACTTTGCATGCTTTATTACCTCTCTGCAGCTCACCTCAGTGGCTGCGGCAACGGCGCTGGTTTGCCTCCAGGCGGGTTGGATCGCGCTCTTCAACCTTTTCCGTGGCATCGCTGTGGCTCCCCGGGTGCTGGCCGGCCTGGCCGCATCCCTGGTTGGCGTCGTCATCATCACGGGCTTCGACCTTGCCCTGTCGCGTGAAGCCCTTGTCGGTGACTTGCTCGCAGTTGCCGGCGGGGCCCTGGCCGGGCTGTACACCATTGCCGGGGGCAAGGCCCGGGCCACGATGAGAACCGGAACCTACACGTCCCTGTGCTACGGCATGTGCTCCATCCTGCTGCTGGCGATGTGCATGGCGTTCGGCCAGCCGCTGGTTTCTTTCAGTCCCGCCGCGTGGGCAGGCATCCTGGCCGTTACCGTGGTGGCGCAACTGCTGGGACACAGCGTCTTCAACCACCTGCTGGCCGTTATCTCGCCGCTGGTGGTTTCCATGATCATCCTCCTGGAAATCCCGGGTGCAGCGATCCTGGCCGCAGTCTTCCTCGGCGAACAGCTGCCGGCGGGAACCTACGCCGGTCTGGGCCTCATTCTGGTCGGCCTGGCCGTAGTCGTCACCGGACAGGGACGGCGCAACCGGTCCCAGGTGCTTCCACCCGCACCCCCGGCGCTGGGCGGGGATACGGGCCGCTGAGGGCCGCCAGGACTGCAAAAAAGGAGGGTTCCCGCAAACGCGGGAACCCTCCTTTATGCGCCAAGCGGCGAAGAGGCCGGGTTATTCGGCGGTCTTCTCCGCGGACTTGTCGGCGTGGGCGCCGGAAGTCTTGGCAGCGTCAGCCGTCTTCGCGGCTGCTTCCTTGCTGTGCTTAGCAGCGTCGGCAACCTTTTCACCGCTCCGGGCTGCTGCGCGCTCCGCAGCCTCCTTGATGCTGGCGACGGTTTCCTTGGTTTCCTTCACTGATTCCTTGGCGTTGGAAGATGCCTTGGAAACGTCGCCTTCGGGCTTGGCGGCCGTGGGGGCGGGTGCCGTGGCTGCGGCGGAAGGGGCCGGGGAAGAGGCGGCGGGCTTGGGCTCGGGAACCTTAATGGTTTCGGGCTTGGCCGGCGCGGGGGTCTTCCATGGGTCCTCCACCGGACGCGAAGCGCGCCAAGCGGCAACACCGGCGGTGACGGCGGCGGCGAGGATGCCGAAGATCAGCCAGCCCTTGCCGCGGCCCTTTTTGTTCCTGCCGGCAGCCTTGGCAGCCTGTGCAGCAGCCTTCCGGGCCTTCTTCATGGCCTTCTTGTTGCCGGTGGCCTTGGCCACTGCGGTCTGAACCGGTACGGAAGCGGCGCCCAAGCTGCGGGTTACCGTGGCGGAAGCATCTCCGATCCGTGAGGACAGGCCGGGAATGTAGTCGTCCACCACTTTGTCCCGGGCACCGGTAATGACCGGAGTGGCGCGGTCCAGGGTGTGCTGGATACGGGGCGTTGCCTCGTCCACGGCGTGGCTGATCCTCGGACCGACCTTCTGCAGGCCTTCCTGGATGCGGGGGGTGACCGTTGCTACTCCCGCTGCAACGCCGTCGCCGGCACGCTTGAGGCCTTCCTGGATCTTGGGTGAAGCGGTTTCGATGCCCTTTTCGATGCGGGGCACTGCCCACTCGCGTGCGGCTTCCACCTTCGGTGCAGCCCAGTCACGTGCGGTCTCTACGCCTGCGGTGACATTGGATTCAAAGTCACGGGCCATGCGGTCCTTCTTCTTCAAAACTACCTCCCGGGATAGTGACGGTTCATCCCTTACCCTACGTTGACATGGCAAGTGCATGCTATTGACGGCCCGGGCGGGGCGGACTTTTCACTGTGCGCTGAACCGGGCAAATTCCGCCCGCATGCGCCGCCGCCGTGGAACAATGAAATATATGACTGCTATTCCTACCGCAATTGCAACCATCCACACTTCCCTTGGCGACATCAAGGTCAACCTCTTCGGCAACCACGCGCCGAAGACGGTCAAGAACTTTGTTGGCCTGGCCACCGGCGAAATCGAGTGGACCGACCCGGCAACCGGAGAGAAGACCAGCCGCCCGCTGTATGACGGCACCATCTTCCACCGCATCATCAAGGACTTCATGATCCAGGGCGGCGATCCCCTGGGCCGCGGCACCGGCGGACCGGGCTACCAGTTCGACGACGAGATCAACCCCGACCTGGACTTCTCCACCCCGTACAAGCTGGCCATGGCCAACGCCGGAATCCAGATGGGCCGCGGCACCAACGGATCGCAGTTCTTCATCACCTCCGTTCCCACCACCTGGCTTCAGGGCAAGCACACCATCTTCGGCGAGGTAGCCGACGAAGAGTCGCGCGCCCTGGTTGACCAGCTCAACGCTGTCGCCACCGACATGCGCGACAAGCCGGCCGAAGACGTCGTCATCAACAGCATCACCGTCGAACAGCTCTAATCCGTTCACGAATGCCCCGGCCGGAGTTTCCGGCCGGGGCCTTTCGTCCATCTGGCCTCATTTTTCTTTGGGAGTACCGCAATGTCGTATGGAGTGCCTGCTGAAACACCTGCCTCGCAGGTGCCGGTCTGTCCGCGTCATCCGGACCGGGTCAGTTACATCCGCTGCCAGCGCTGCGGCCGTCCGGCCTGTCCGGAATGCCAGCACACGGCACCGGTGGGCATTCAATGCGTGGACTGCTTCCAGGAAAGCCGGCGCACGGCTCCCGCCTACCGGACCCCCTACGGCGGAAAAGCAGTGCAGGGCAAGCCGGTGGTCACCATCACGCTGATGGTGATCTGCGCGGCGTTCTTCGTGATCCAGTTCCTCAACCCAGCCTTCACGCGCGAACTGCTCTACGCGCCGCTGTACACCGGGATTGAACCGTGGCGGATGCTGTCGGCCGCCTTCCTGCACTCGCCGGGCTCGATCCTGCACATTGCCTTCAACCTTTATGCCCTGTGGTTCCTGGGGCAGGGCCTTGAACCCCAACTGGGCCGGCTCCGGTTCGCCCTGCTGTACCTGGTTTCGGCGTTTGGCGGTTCCGTGGGGGTGCTGGCCCTCAGCCCGGTCACCCAAGCCGTTGTGGGGGCGTCCGGAGCCATCTTCGGCCTGTTCGGAGCCCTTCTGGTGGTCCTGCTGCAGCGCCGAGCCAGTGTCCGGTCAGTGCTGATCCTGCTGGCGGCCAACTTTGCCCTGGGGTTCTTTATCCCAAACATTGCCTGGCAGGCCCATTTGGGCGGCCTGCTGACCGGTGCCGCCTGTGCTGCGGTCCTCGTGTACGCACCCAAGGGCAAAAACCGCTCCCTGGTCCAGTTTGGCGGTCTGGCCGCCATCGCCGTGGTCCTGGTTGTCGTCACCGCCGTGCTGGCCGGAGCCAAGGGCCTGCTGCTCCTCTAGAAGCAGGACCAACGGCTTGGATCCAGGAAACCGCTGGATCCAGGACGCCGCTGCGGGAAGGAGCCCGCAGCGGCACCGGCCCGCGGCTCCGGCTGTCCACAAGCGCCCAAATGTTTTCCACAGGGATACCCACAGTGTTAATAACTTGTGGAGGCACCGCATGCTGTTCAAAGAACGGTCCAGTCCTTTTCGCCACGAAATCCGCTCCGTTTAAGGGTCCCCGCTCGATGGGGGGAACAAACCGGAGGCTGCCCGCGCGGGCTTCCCACCGGTGAAAAGGCTGATGATGCTCTTCCACACCGTAGTTATCCACAGGCTGTAGAACCAGCTGTGAACAGGTTATCCAGAGGGAAAACGGAGTTACACACATGTAATTCCACAGCTGTGGATAACTTTGATGCCTATGCTGGCGGCGATTTTGCCCGAGGGCCTCGAAAAGTTACACACACCTGTGGATAACTCTGTGCACAGTGTGTGCACAAAAGTTCTGCACAGGAGCGGCCCAGCCGGGAGGAAGATGGGCCCCGGACGCAAAAACGCGCCCGGCCAAAGCCGGACGCGTTCCCTCGGCCGGACATTTACTGCCGGCGGGTGTTCTGCGAAGTAATGCTCAGCGCCACCTGGTGGTCATGAGGAACCCGACGATGGCGATCCCGAAGCCGGCGAGGATGTTGCCGGCGCCGAGCGCCGGAATGGGAAACCGGGATTCCGAGATGTAAAACACGATGATCCACAGCAGGCCAATGATCATCAGGCCAAACATGACCGGCTTGTACCAAACCGGATTGGGCTTGGGTGCTGACGGCGTTTTCGCGGCAGCCTGAGTGGCTGCGGCGGGCTTCTTGCGGGACTTCGACTCGGGCACGGATCCTCCTGGCGGAACCGGCTCTGTGGAGCGCCGGTGTAGACGGTCATGGCGGGGACGGGGTGCAGTGCTGCCGCAGCGGGCCGTTGCCCGGCTGTATCCTGACTTGGGGCTGCCACCGCACCTGGCTGTTTCCCTTGTACTCATCGTAGCGAATACCGCCACCTCCCGGTGCCGCCCCCGCAACAGTCCGGTCTCGAACGAAATGGGAAGCATGGTTACCTCCAGCAGGGCAGCACACTCGCGCCGAGGATCCGGGCTGGCCCGCGGCCGCAGACGAAGTGCCGGTCAGGTGATTGTCCAGGTGATCGGCGAACTCCTGATCACCCTGGGGCTGCTGCTGGTGCTGTATGTGGTGTGGGAATTGTGGTGGACCAACATTGACGCCAACAACAAGCAGGAGCAGGCCGTCGGAAACCTGTTCCAGGAATTCGACGGACCCGTTGCTCCGGCACCGGAAACCGATGCCGCGGACCCCGATTACGGCGATCCCGCGGTGCTGCCTCCCATCACGGAGGAAGGGCTGACGTTTGGCGTGGTGTACATTCCCCGGTTTGGGGAAACGTACTCCCGTCCCGTAACCAGCGGCGTGGGAACGGCGGTGCTGGATTCACTTGGACTGGGTCACTATCCCTCCACGGCGATGCCCGGTGAAATCGGCAATTTTGCCCTGGCCGGTCACCGGCAGACTCATGGGCAGGTGCTGGACGCCATCCACACTCTTGTTCCGGGCGACAGGATCCACGTCCAGACCAAGGACGGCTACTACAGCTATGTGTACCGGAACAACCAAATAGTGCTGCCTGACCGGGTGGACGTCATTGCACCGGTTCCCACCCAACCCGCAGCCATACCCACCGAACGGTTCCTGACGTTGACCAGCTGCAATCCCCGGTTCGGCGCGGAAGAGCGGATCATCGCCTACGCGGTGATGGAATCCTGGCAGCCGCTGTCAGCGGGTCCGCCGGCCGAAATCGCCGCCCAGGTGGCACGCAATGCGGAAGGGGCAAAGTAAAATGTACGCTTGGATCTTCAGGAATTTGCCGGGTCCGCTCTGGGTGCGCATCTTCACGGCACTCGTGCTGATTGCCGGCGTCATCCTTCTTCTCATGAACTACGTGTTTCCGTGGTTCTCCGAATTCAGCTTCCTCAGTCCCCTCACCGATTCCACGATTGGCGGATCCCAGAACACATGAGCAGCATTCGAATCCTGGTCGTCGACAACTACGACAGCTTTGTCTACACGCTTGTCGGCTACCTGCAGCAGCTGGGCGCCGAGACCACGGTGGTGCGCAATGATGACGTCACGCTCGCCGAAGCGGTCGAATTGGCTGCGGCGCGTGACGGCGTACTCGTGTCCCCCGGGCCCGGTGCTCCGGCCGAGGCGGGAGTGTGCATCGACCTGATCCGCTGGTGCGGTGAGAACAACAAGCCCATGCTGGGAATATGCCTCGGACACCAGGCGCTGGCCGAGGCCTACGGCGGCACGGTGACGCACGCTCCCGAGCTCATGCACGGCAAGACATCGCTGGTCCGCCACGAGGGCACTGACGTGTTTGCCGGCCTGCCGAGCCCGGTCACCGCCACGCGCTACCACTCACTCGCTGCAGTGGCTGACACCATTCCCAAGGAACTCCAGGTCACCGCGCGGACCGAGAGCGGAATCATCATGGGACTGCGCCACAGCACGGCCCCGCTGTCCGGAGTGCAGTTCCATCCCGAATCGGTGCTCACCGAAGGCGGCTACCAGATGCTGGGAAACTGGTTGGAAGGCCTGGGCCTGGCCGGAGCGGCAGCGCATGCCGCCACTCTCAGCCCGCTCATGTCGACCGGGGCCGGCACACTTCCGCGCTAGTCGCCCTTCTTCTTTCCCTTCGCCGTTTCGGATGGCTCCGGTGACGCGCTCGGGCTGGGCTCGGGTTCCTCCGTGGGCTCCGCGGGAGCCTTGGCCACGGTCAGGGAAACCGTGGAACCCTGTTCCACATCCATTCCGGCAGGGACGCTCTGCTCGATGACCGTTCCCGGAGCAATTGTGTCGTTCTCCATCTCGTTCACCGTGACCCCCAGCTGGTACAGCGGATCAGCCAGGATTGCCTGGGCATTCTCCAGGGTGCTGCCCACAAGATCCGGAACAGTGACATTGCCGGTGGACAGCACCAGGTTGACGGTGGAATCGACTGGAACCGACGCTCCCGGCGCGGGAGTGGTGGAGAGGACCCGGCCGGCCGGAACCGTTGGGCTGTTTGCCTCCGCGGTGGTTCCCCCCTGCAGGCCGACCTTCCGCAGCGCGTCCCGCGCCTCCGGTTCGGTCATGCCCGCAAGGTTGGCGGGCACGGTGACGCTGGACGGTCCCTGGGACATGTAGAGGACGACGGTTTCCTCCAGCGGAACCACGGATCCCCCTTCGGGGTCCGTGCCGATGGCAAGGCCGTTGGCAACCGTGTCGCTGTACTCGGGTTCGATGGTCGGAGGTCCAAATCCGGCGCTCATAATGAGGTTCAGCGCATCCGTCTGGCTCTTGGATTCCACGTTAGGGATGGTCGCGGTCACCGGAGCGGTTTCCTTGGGATTCATCAAGTTATAGGCCAGCACGGATCCGGCACCCAGCAGAAGTATCAGGACAATGAACAGCGTGGTGATCCACGCACGCCGCCGCGCCTTCTGTTCCGGATCCCGTTCACCGGTGGCACCGAAATTCAGCGCGCCGCCGTCGTCGTCGCCGTCGTCCTCATCCTCCGCGTGGGAGGAGGTGGTGAGCGGACCGCCGGACTGGACCCGGGCCATGGCGCGGGTGCGCGGCTCGTCTTCAATGGGGCTGACATCAACCGCCGGACGGGCAGGAGCGGACACCGTCAGCGCCTCCGTGGTGTCGGTCGCAGGTGTCGGATCGGGCGCTGACACGCCGTTGCGGACCGCCAACAGGGCGTCCCGGAAAGCGTGGGCATCCTGGTAACGGTCAGCGCGGTCCTTCGCCAGCCCCCGCTCCAGCACCGCGTCCAGGGCCGCTGGTATCTCCGCATTGAAGCTGCTGGCCTTCGGCGGTGTCTCCCGCACATGCTGGTAGGCCACCGAGACGGGGCTGTCACCAATAAACGGAGGCCGCCCGGCAAGCATCTCGAACAGCAGGCATGCTGCCGAATACAGGTCGCTCCTGGCATCGACGGTTTCACCGCGGGCCTGTTCCGGCGAAAGATACTGCGCCGTTCCAATGACGGCCTGGGTCTGGGTCATGGTGGCGGCCGAGTCTGCCATCGCCCGGGCTATGCCGAAGTCCATGACCTTCACCCCGCCGTCGGCGGTCACCATGACGTTGGCGGGCTTGATGTCGCGGTGCACAATTCCGGACCGGTGGCTGTATTCCAGCGCCGACAGGACACCGAGGATGTACTCCACGGCTTTGTCAGTGGTGATTTCCCCTGCTTTGACCAAATCGCGCAGGGTGCGCCCGGGGACATATTCCATCACGATGAACGGCAGCCGGACGTCTTCCGGCGAGGATCCGGGGGACTCCTGGTCGCCGGTGTCGTACACGGAGACAATGGCCGGGTGATTCAGCCCCGCCACCGCCTGGGCTTCCCGCCGAAACCGGGACTGGAACAGCGGGTCGCGGGCAAGATCAGGGCGCAGCACCTTAATGGCCACGGAACGGCCCAGCCGAATGTCACGGCCAAGATAGACGTCAGCCATACCGCCGCGGCCGATGAGTTCACCGATCTCATAGCGGTCGTTCAGCACCCGTTCTGTATTCAGGGTGGGGTGTCCTTTGAGGAATTCTGCGCTCATGATTGCTTACCCGGCCGTTGGATTCGTGCCGCTGGGAGCCGCGGGAACAGTGGACTCGGAGGTCACCGTGGGGGTCGGCTCCGGAACAGTGGTGGGCGCCGGCTCAACTGCCGCCGGACCCTCGGACGTAAAGTACGTAACCGTGGATCCTTCGGGCAGGGGTGCGCCCTCGGACGGGTTGACGGCCACCACGGTGCCCTGGGGCTGGTTGGAGGCCTGGGTGCCGCCGTTGACCGGCACTAAGCCGGCACTCTTGATCCGCTGTTCCGCGGCGGAAGCGTTCTGACCGGTGATGCCGGACGGGACCGTGGTCATGGAGGGGGACTGCGTAGGCTCCGGGCCGGTGGAATAAGTGACCGTGACCAGGGTTCCACGCTGGAGCGTTCCCACCGGATTGACGTCAATCACGGTTCCCTCGGGGAAATCCGAGGAGGATTGGCCCACGCCGTTGACGGCCAGGCCGAGGTTGATCAGTTCAGCTTCCACATCGTTGTAACTGCGGCCCTCAAAGCTGGCGGCGTTAATGGTGATCTCGTCGGCGTCTTCCGACGGCGTCGGGGATGCAGACTGGCTGGTGCGGCTGGGGCTTGGGCTCGCCTGGGTGGTGGTGGCCGACGGCTTGGGCGCGGGGTCATCGTCGTTGTTTCCCGAGACCAGGGCCCATGTGACCGCGGCAGCGAGAAGCAGCGCCAGCACGACAACAAGCGGAATGAGCCACGGGCGGCGGCGCTTGGCCGGGGCGTCGTCGCCGTCGTTTCCGTCTCCTGCGCCGCCGTCGGCGTCGTCAACCTCTTCATCGGTCCAGTCCCGGGACGCGGCCAGCTCACCGGTCGCGGCGGAATCTGCTCCCACTGCCGCTCCCGCGACGGTGGGGAGCGCGGACGTGGACGGGGCGGTGTTGACGGCTCGGGTGGCCGCGGTGCCGGCGGTGGGCACCGGAGCCGTGACGGCGTCGTTCACCGCTGTGGCGCCGCCGCCGCCGAAGAGCAGCATGCCGGGAACGGCTTCCTCGGCCGCGGGAATGTCGCCGCGGCGGATGGCGGCAACGGCCCGGGCCAGTGCTTCGGCGTCCGCCGGACGGTCGGCCGGATCCTTGGCCAGCATGGACATGATCAGCGCACGGACCGGCAGCGGAATGCTTTCGGGCAGCGGCGGCGGGGTGTCATTGACCTGGGCCAGGGCGATGGCAATCTGCGATTCCCCGGAGAACGGGCGGGTTCCCGCCAGGAGCTCGTAACCAATGACACCCAAGGCGTAAATGTCGCTGGAACCGGTGGCCTGCTGGCCGGTGGCCTGTTCCGGTGCCAGATACTGGGCGGTGCCCATTACCTGGCCGGTTGCGGTCAGGGGAACCTGGTCCGCCAGGCGGGCAATGCCGAAGTCCGTGATCTTGACCCGGCCGTCGGGCAGGATCAAGAGATTTCCGGGTTTCACATCGCGGTGGACGAGTCCCTGCTTGTGCGCGGCAGCCAGGGCGGTGGCCGTCTGGCCGATGATGGACAGGGTGCGGTCCGGCGTGAGGCTCTTGTCGCGTTCGATGATGGAGGACAGGGGCAGGCCCGGAACGAGCTCCATCACGAGGTAGGCGGATCCCTCCTCCTCGCCGTAGTCAAAGACATTGGCAATGCCCTCGTGGTTCAACAGCGCCGTGTGGCGGGCCTCGGCCCGGAAACGGTTCAGGAAACCAGGATCCCCGGTGTATTCCTCCTTGAGGATCTTGATGGCAACAATGCGGCCCAGGACCAGGTCCCGTGCCTTCCAGACTTCGCCCATACCGCCGATGGCGATACGGTCAGTGAGCTGGAATCTGCCGCCTAAGGTGATTCCCGATGTAGGCCTCACTTATTTAACACCGCCTCTAGGAGTTTCTGCGCGCTTGGAGTGGTCAGTTGGGATCCGGTGGTCAGGTCCACGTCTTCCATGACGATGGAGATGACCACTTCGGGGTCGTCGGCCGGAGCGAATCCGGTGAACCAGGCGTTGTCGCCCTTATCCTGCACCTCGGCGGTGCCGGTCTTGCCGGCCACTTTGACGCCGGGAATCCGGGCCGCGGAGGCGGTGCCGTTATTCACGACCCCCACCATCCAGTCCGTAAGCTGCCGGGCCGTGTCCGGGCTGACTGAGGTATTCAGGACCTCCGGCTCCGGCTCGTCAATGATCGACAGATCGGCGGCCCGGACATTGCGGATCAGGTTGGGCGTCATCTGCACGCCGTTGTTGGCGATGGCGGAGGTCATCATGGCAATCTCCAGCGGAGTGGCCGTGACGCTGTACTGGCCGATGGAGGCCTGGGCCAGCTGTGCCTGGTCCATTCCGGTGGGGAATCCGCTGGCAGCCACTTCCCAGATACCGCGGTCGGGAAGGCTGAGGGCCTCGTTGAACCCGAACTTCTCGGCCTGGGATGCGATGGCGTCCTCGCCGAGTTTCCATGCGATCTGGGCGAAAACGGTGTTGCAGGACTGCTCCAGCGCAAACCCAATGGTTGCCTCGGACCGGATGCCGCAGTTGCCGTTCGTGTAGTTCGGCAGTGAAATGTTGGTTCCGGGCAGCGGCAGGGCGGATGGATTGTCGATGAGCGTCTCAGCGTCATATTCGCCGGATTCCAACGCGGCAGCGGCATCCACGAGCTTGAAGACCGATCCGGGAGCCAGCAGGGACTGAGTTGCCGCATTGCGGTAGGGCGAGAGCCCGTCAACCGTGAGCAGCTCCTGCATGTTCTGCTCCACCACTTCGGTGTCATGCCCGGCCAGCAGGTTGGTGTCATAGGTGGGCTTGGAAACCATGGCCAGGATGTTCCCCGTCTTGGGGTCCATCATGACGATGGAACCCTTTTGGCCTTCGGGGATGAGGTCGTAGGCCAGCTGCTGCAGCTCGGAATCGATGGTCAGCTCCACCGAGGCCCCTTGGATGGGGTTGCCGGAAACCAGCTGAACCAGGCGGTCGAAGAACTGCTGGTTGCTGTTGCCGGTGAGCTGGTCATTCATGACCTTCTCCAGCTGGGTGGTGCCGCTCACGAGAGAGAAGTAACCGGTCAGCTGGGAGTACAACTCGGGCTGGTAGTAGACCCGCTGGTAGTTGAACTGGTCGTCCGAGGGCACCGATTCAGCGATCGGAGCACCGTCCACCAGTATCGCGCCCCGGTTCTGGCCGAAGTTCTGGTAGATGGTCCGGTTGTTGTTCGGATCAGCGTTGAGGTCCTCGGCAGCGAAGAACTGGACGTAGGTCAGTGACCCGAGAATGAGGACAAACATGGACAACGCCACTATCCAGCTGTTGCGGATGGCCTGATTCATGCGCCATGCACCTCCTTTTCCCTAGTCTTGTTCTTCCGCGGCGCCGATCCCACCGGCGACTCCTGCATGGCCGGCACCATGGGGCCGGTCAGCGGCCCCGTGGCAGCGGGCCGCCGCGCTGCATCGGAAATCATCAGCAGCAGCGCGACAATGATCCAGTTGGCCAGGAGCGAGGATCCTCCCGCGGACATGAACGGCGTGGTGAGGCCCGTCAGCGGAATCAGGCGGGTGACGCCCCCGATGACGACGAAGCACTGCAGGGCAATGGTGAAGGACAGTCCGCAGGCCAGCAGCTTTCCAAAGCCGTCGCGGGTGCCCAGCGCGGCGCGGAATCCGCGGGAGACGAGCAGGACATACATCAGCACAATCGCGAAGATGCCGAGCAGGCCGAGCTCCTCACCCAGAGCGGCAATAATCATGTCGGAGTTCGCGTACGTGACCAGGTCCGGCCGGCCCTGTCCCAGGCCGGTCCCGGCCAGCCCGCCGCTGGCGAGCCCGAACAACCCCTGAATCACCTGCCAGCTTCCGCCCTGACGGGCGACGACCTCAGGGTCGAAGGCATTGATCCAGCCGTCGATGCGCAGTGCGACGTGGCTGAACAGCCGCATGGCCACCAGGCCGCCGGCGGTCAGCAGGGCAACTCCGATCAGGACCCAGCTGACCCGGCTCGTGGCGACATAGATCATGGCCATGAACAGGCCGAAGAACAGGATTGAGGAACCGAGGTCCCGCTGGAAGACCAGCACGCCGATGCTGACGATCCAGGCGGCGATCATGGGGCCCAGGTCCTTGAAGCGCGGCAGCTGGAGCGGACCGACTTTCCGGCCGGCCAGCAGGATGAGGTCCCGGTTGGTGGATAGATACCCGGCGAAGAATATAGCCAGGGTGATCTTGGCAATTTCGCCCGGCTGGAACGTTCCGCCGGCCACTTCGATCCAGATGCGCGCACCGTTGAGTTCCAGGCCGAGCGGTGTCAGGGGAAGCAGCAGCAGGATGGCGCTGACAATGAGCGAAATATAGGTGTACCGGCGCAGCACCCGGTGGTCCTTGATCAGGAAGAGCACGGCAATGGCGGCAGCGACTGCCACGGCGCTCCACAGCAGCTGGCGGTCGGCGGCATTGTCCCCTTCCGCAAGATCCAGCCGGTGGATCATCGCCAGCCCGATGCCGTTCAGCGCGGTGACAATCGGAAGTATTACCGGATCGGCATATTTAGCCCGGAACCGCAGGACGATGTGGAAGACCAGCACAAGGCCCACGAGAGTGGCTCCCTGCGTCCAGAAGTCCGTGTCGAAGGCGCGGTCCTGGTCAAGGCCCACGATGAAGTTCGCCCCAATGCCCACGATGAGGGCGAGCAGCAGCAGGACGGCTTCAGTGTTGCGCCGCGATTTGGGAACCGTCAGAACGTCAGACATTACTTCTGCCCTCCGCAGTCACTGGATGCAGCCGGCTTACCGGAGGGCGACGCCGAGGGGGATGCCGAGGGCGTGGCGGTTGAGCCGCCGGCGACCGGAGCCTGCGTGGCAGGGGCTGCGGGATCGCAGGCACTCGTCCGTGCCGTCCCCCGCAGGTCCTCAACAATTTGCTCGGCATGCAGCAGATCCTTGGCGGGAATAGTGCCCTCGACCCGGTTGCGCTGGTATTCGGGCAGGCTGTCCACGGGAATGTCTGTCCGTTCAGTGACAGTGGAGAGCCGGATGGGACCGAGGGACTGCGACACACCGTTGTAGATGGCAACGTTGTTGTCGCTTGATCCCACGTAATAGCGCGTCTGGGTCCAGGTGTAACCGACCCACAGGACGGCAGCCAGCAGAACAGCAATGACGCCCAGGGCGGTGGGAACCAGCCAGCGCGGGCGGCGCCGCTGCTTGGGCTGCTCCTGCTCCGGGGCGGCTTCCGCTTCCGGTGCCGCCTTGTGGGTGAGGAGACGGGCCGCACGGCGTTCCGCCGTCCGCTTGGTCACGATGGGGATCTGTCCGGTTTCCGTGGCCAGCGATGCGGCGCCGACGAGAACGTGCGGACGCGAGGACAGGTCCTGCCGGATAAGATCCGCCCGGACGGGTTCATCGTCGGCGGACGCGGCGCTGTCCGTCCGGTCCGACGGCGTGGCCTCGGTGGCGGGGGATTCCACGGAAGGGGCGGACACGGGCGCGGTGCGCATCGGTCCGCCGGGCAGGGCCGCGCGGGCCGAAGGAGTTTCCACGGGCAGGGAATCGTCCGGGACCTCTTCAATCTCAATGACCGCTACCGTGACGTTGTCCGGGGAGCCGCCGGCAAGGGTCAGCTCAACCAGGATGTCAACGCAGCGCTGCAGGTCGGGAGTTTCCCGCAGGACAGTTTCGATGTCCGAATCCCGCAGGACGGCGGTCAGCCCGTCGGAACACAGCAGCCACTTTTCGCCCGGTTCCACCTCGAACGAGGCAAGATCGAGTTCCGGGCTGGCATCCACGTCGCCAAGCACCCGCATGAGGACGTTCTTGTGCGGATGCACTTCAGCCTCGTCGGGGCGCAGCCGGCCTTCATCAATCAGCCGCTGGACAAAAGTGTGATCGATGCTGATCTGCTCGAACACTCCGTCCTTAAGGCGGTAGGCACGGGAATCCCCAATATGGGCAAAGGCAAACTGGTTGCCGTTCAGCAGGAGGGCAGTAACCGTGGTACCCATTCCGGACAACTGCGGGCTGGTGGTGACCAGTTCGGAGAGGAGGGAGTTCGCGGCCTGGATTTCATCGGCCAGGACGGTGAGGGGTTCGTCGTCGTGGGTTCCGCTGTCCAGATGCACCAGATCCAGGACTGTTGACGCCGAGGCGACATTGCCGCCGGCATGGCCTCCCATGCCGTCGGCGACGACAGCCAAGTACCGGCCGACGTAAGCGGAATCATCATTCTTCAAACGAACCATGCCGACATCGGAGCGGGCTGCATATTTGAGCACCAGGGCCACGGTTAAGGCCTCAACTCAAGGACCGTCTTACCGATGCGGATCGGAACCCCGGGCTCCACGGGCAGGGCCCGGGTCAGTTGGCTGCCGCCGAGGAACGTGCCGTTGGTGGATCCGAGGTCCTCGATGAACCAGCGGCTGCCCTGGGGGAACAAACGGGCATGCCGGCCCGAGGCGTAGTCGTCCTCGAGGACGAGGGTTGCTTCCTGGGCGCGGCCCAGCAGGATGGGACTGGAGGCCAGCTCCAGCGTTGTGCCCCGCAGCGGGCCCTCGGTCACGACGACCTGGCGCGCGGGGACCTTGGCCGGGGCCGGGGCCTGTTTTTCCAGGGCGGGGTTGCGGCGGAGCTGCCGGGCGCTGGGCGTTCCGGTGCGGTTACGGCTGCCCACCACCAGATCCCGGCGAATGGCACCGACAACGCTGAGCACCATAAGCCACAGCACAATCAGGAACCCGTAGCGGAGCAGGGTGACTATTAGTTCACCGTTCACTAACGTCCCCCGGCCCGATACGGCAGAAGCCGGAACGTGATGCGGGTGCGGCCCATGGCAATAGTGGAACCATCCGTAAGATCTGCTTCCCCTTGTACTTTTTGGCCATTGACGAAGCTTCCATTGGTGGAACCGAGGTCGATGGCGCGGCTGGCACCGTTTTCAGTGCGGATTTCCAGGTGGCGGCGGGAAACGCCGGTGTCATCAACGAGGATATCGGCCTCGGAGGACCGGCCAAGAACAACCGATGGAGCATTCAGGGAGTACCGCTGCCCGTCGATGTCCAACACAGGCTGCATGCGGCCGGGCCCCTGGCGGGGCGTGGGCGGGGCAGCTTGGCGCGGCGCGGGGGCTCCCGCTTTCTCTGTTGATGAGTCAACTTCCAGGACGCCGGGCTTGAGCGCCGAATCCCGGGTGAAGGAGACACGGACCGGGCCCTGGAGTGTGTAGGACTGGCTCCGGGCGTGCTTGATGACGACGTCGCAGAGTTCTTCGGCCAGCGGGGCGCCCCATTCCTGAGCGCGCTTGAAGTCCGAATCGGACAACCGGGCAGTGAAGACGTTTGGCGCCAGGGTCCGCCCCTGTCCGACGGTGAAGGAACGCTCATCCAGTTCACGCCTCATGGCGATCGCCAGCTCAAGGGGTTCCACCCGGCCGGATCCGCCCGAGGAGAAGGCACCTCGCACTACTTTTTCGATTCCGCGTTCGACGTTATCGAGTAAGCCCATGTTCGCCTCCTTCCCTAGGTCCTGATTCTGTCCGGATGTCCGGCTGATACTCCGGCGTTTTCTCCGGTGGATCTCTGGACCGTGCACCGCCTGCGGCAGCCCGGTATCCGCTCCGGCAATGTCTGCCGTGGGCAATACCGGCACGGCGTCAAGGCAGGCCAAAGGTACACAGGTCCACTTCGATAGTACTGGGGACAGCTGAGAAATGTCTTAACGCGGGTGGAGCGCCGCGGGGTGTCCGCGGGGTGGCCGTGGGTGCCGGGCCAGCCGGCGGACCCGGTTCCCGCGCCGGTAAGGGGACGAAAAACCGCGCCATTCCGGGGTTTTTGGAGGGGTGTCACTGCCGTTTAGGTGTTTTCCCAAAATGTGGGTATGCTTGATTCTGCTGTTCCCGAGGAATCGAGACCCCAACAGTCGTGAGACTGAAGGGCACACTCTCCACGGGAAACCATTTAGGCGCGAGTGGCGGAACGGCAGACGCGCTGGCTTCAGGTGCCAGTGTCCGAAAGGGCGTGGGGGTTCAAATCCCCCCTCGCGCACAAAATGAATCACCCCGGTTGAAAAGCCGGGGTGATTTTTTTATGCCCGCAGCCGTCCCCCGTCCGGCCCGCACAACAGGGATGCGGAACGGGGGACAGCGGAAACCTAGCGGCGCTGTTTGGGCTCCTTGGCCGCCATCTGGGCCGCCTGCTGTGCCTTGCGCTCCTTCTTGGCTTCAGCTTCCTTCACGCGTTTGGCCTCTTCACGCACGGCAGCGAAGCTGGCCCGTTCCTCGACCAGCCAGGCGGGGGGAGCGGCAAGCAGCGCAGTGATCTCGGCAGTCGTCAGGGGCTCGGTGATTCCCGAGCGGGTCAGGCCGCTGATGGAGATGTTCAGTTTCTGGGCCACGACGGGACGCGGATGGGGCCCGGTGCGGCGCAGATCGACCAGCCACTGCGGGGGATTGGTCTGAAGTTCATCAAACTGGGCCCGGGAAATAGGCCCGTCCTGGAACTCCTGCGGCGCGGCGGGCAGGTAGATGCCCAGTTTCTTGGCTGCCGTGGCAGGTTTCATGGATTGGGATTTCTCGGAAGTCATCTAATAAGGGTATCCGGAGCGGACGGGGTGGGTGTCCCGTACCCAGCGGTCTGCTGCGGCCCTCAACCGGGCCCAGCGGTGCGCGGGGAGGGACGACCAGGCTGGGCTAACCTGAAAAGGTGCCAAACGATGACCCCTCCCACAAGACCCGTCCAGCCAGTCCGCTGAAGCTGGCGTACATCCCCGGCGTAACGCCCGGAAAGTGGATCGGCCGGTGGAACGAACGGCAGGACCGTGAGCTGCAGGCTTCTCAGCGCCCCGAAGATGCGGTGGTGGATGATCTGCGTGCCGGCCGCGCGGACGTGGTGTTTATCCGCGTCCCGGAGGAGGGATACACCCGCCCGGCGGACCTGAGCGTGATAGCCCTTTACGAGGAGCGCCCGGTGGTGGCCGCTCCCAAGGATTCCGCCGTCGCCGCCTTCGATGAACTGGACATCGCGGACCTGGCGGGCGAGAACTTCCTGGACCTTCACGAGGTGGGCGGCGCGGAGACCGGAATGGAAGTGGTGGCCTCCGGCGCGGGCCTGCTGATCCTTCCCATGTCAGTGGCAAAGCTCTACTCGCGGCGGGACGTCGTGGCACGCCCCCTGAGCGGCGTTCCCGGCACGCGGATAGCTGTTGCCTGGCTGGAGGGCAGCGGGGATGCCGGAATCGAAGAACTCGTGGGCATTGTGCGCGGCCGGACGGCCAACAGCTCGCGCCAGCCCTCGGTGCAGGCGGAACAAAAACTGACGGCCCGGCAGCGCACCAAGGAACGCCAGAGCAGGAGTGCCGGCAAGACGGCAGCGAAGTCCGGCGGCCGGCCTGCCGTTAAGGGCGGAAGCAAGGGCAGCGCCGGCGGCAAGGGCGGCACGGGCAAAAACAAGGGCGGCCACAAGGGCGGAAAGCCGCGCGGAAACCGCTAGTAAGCCCGGAGCCGCGCGGGGTACCCTTTGGCCCATGCGCGTAAAGATGAGCAGCATCCACGTCCTTGATCCAGCCGCCGCGTTCGACTTCTATACGGGCACGCTGGGCTTTGAGCCGCTGATGGTGATGCCGGAATACAACCTGTTCATTGTCCGCGCGAAGGGGATTCCCGACGGCCCCGGCCTGCTGCTGGAGCCCAGCGACAATCCCCTTGCGGAGGCCTACCGCAGCGGCCTGTATGAGATGGGTCTGCCGGCCATCGTCCTGGGGGTGGACGATGTGGCGGCTGAAATGGAACGGCTGGGCGGCCTCGGCGTACGGTTCACCGGGCCGGCGTCCACCGATGCGATGGGAACCCAGGCGATTTTTGATGACGGCTGCGGAAACTACATCCAGCTGCACCAGGACTAAGCGGGCAGCCGGACGCAGCCGCGGTGGCGGGCCGGGGGATCCCGGTCAGTGCTCGCCCAGCCGCGGCTTCAACCGCGACTCTTCCAAATCCAGCAGGCGCTGGGCGTCGGCGAGGGTCCGGGAGGGGAAGTCCCCTTCCCTGCGGGCGAGCAGCAGTGCCTCCCGTTCTGCCTCGACCACGGCCCGGCGGAGCTCGCGGTACTGCAGCTGCGGAGTGGGCGATGACCCGATGCCCAGGGCCTTGACCCGTTCCCACGCCAGCTCACTGCGCAGAAAGGTGCTCTGCCGCACCCGTTCCACGACGTCGGGATCCACCTCGGCATCGTCGAGGCAGGCCCCCGGATTCTCCAGCACCCGCAGGCCGGCATCGCTGATCTGGTCCAGCAGTGTGGCGAGGCTTCGCTGGTCGGCGGCTGCATTAACCCCCTGGACCTCCAGCGCCCGGATCACCCAGGGAAGGGTTCCGCCCTGCAGCAGCAGCGTCACCACGGCAACGGTGAAGGCGATGAGCACCAGTTGCTCCCGGTACGGCGTGGCCTCCGGCAGGGACTGCGCGGCTGCCAGTGTCACCACCCCGCGCATGCCGGACCAGCCGATGACCACTCCGCCGCGCCAGTCCAGGCCCTCGGCGCGCAGCTGCTTGATATCCGTCCTGCGGCGGCGGTAGATCTGTTCTCCGCGGCTGGCCCGGCGCCGGGCGCGTTCATCGCCCGGATCCTGCAGTTTGAGGCGGTCCAGTGCGGCCCGGAAGCGGTGGGTCCGCCGTTCCTGGTATCCCACCTTGGCCCGCAGGAACAGGATCAGCGGGCCCATCCACGCGAACCGGATCACGATGAGCAGGGCAGTGACGGCCAGCCCGATCCCCACCGACTCCCCGACGGTCAGCAGCTCCGGATTGATTTCCTCCACGAGGTAGCGGATTTCCAGGCCCATCAGCAGGAAGACGCCGTTCTCGAGCAGGAACTGGACGGTGTGCCAGTTGACGCTGTCGTTGATCCGCGCCTGGGCGCTGAAGGCGGATCCGCTCCGGTGTCCGGTGTACAGCCCGGCCACCACCACGGCCAGCACGCCTGATGCGTGCATTTCCTCGGCCGGGATGAAGGCCAGGAAGGGAACCACAAAGGAAATGGCGGTGTCCAGCACTGGGTCATGGAGCTTGGACCGGATGAACACGGTGACAGCTCCCACCAGCAGCCCCACCACGACGGCGGCCACCACGGCGAAGCCGAAGTCTGCCACTCCGTCCCAGATGCTGGCCACGCCACCGGCGCTGAGGGCAATCGCCGAGCGCAGCAGCACCAGGGCGGTGGCGTCGTTGACCAGGCCCTCGCCCTCGAGCACCGTGACGAGCCGCGGAGGCAGGCCGAGTTTCTTGCCGATGGAAGTGGCGGCAACGGCGTCCGGAGGGCTGACCACGGCGCCCAGGGCGATCGCGGCGGCGAGGTTCAGATCCGGGAGCAGAACGTAGAGGAGCCACCCGGTCACAAAGGCGGAAAACAACACGAGGAACACCGACAGGCTCGAAATAGCTCCGAAGTTCCGGCGGAAATCCACCACGGGAACGTTCACCGCGGCGGCGTAGAGCAGCGGCGGGAGCACGCCCATCAGGATCACTTCATGCGGAACGGTGAACGTCGGCAGCCCGGGAAGATAGGACAGCCCGAGCCCGACCACCACAAGGATCAGTGGCGCGGCGATGCCCAGCCGCTTCGAAAAGGCGGCGACGGTGACAATAACAGCCACGCCGATGACAGCAAAGAGGGCTAGTTCCACGATTCCCATTATCGTTCACAACCGTGAACTGTCTAGCCACCCTTGGTCCGGTGCCGGGGTCAGGTCCGGACCGCCGTGCCGCTAGGCCCCCGCCCACTGCCTCAGCGTCAGGAAGGCGGAATACACCACGCCGTAGATGGCGTAGACAGTCACCGGAACCATGAGCGCCCACTCCCGCCAGGACCCCGCGGCCCCGATCAGCGGCAGCGACATGCAGCCACTGCTGCGCCACAGCTTGTTGAGCACCGGCATGCCGGCGAGGGAACGCGGACGTTTGATCCGCAGGGGCCAGAGGATCATGACGCCCTGGTGGGTCAGCAGGTCTCCGACGATGTGCACGGCGACCCCCAGCCCGACGGCCACGGGAAGCCAGTCATTGTTTTCCGGGGCGTAGAGGGCAATGAAAGCTGACAGGCCCAGCGCGAGCAGCCAGCTGCGTCCGGGACCACCGGCAATCTTCAGTGCCTTCAACGCGAACCCCATCAGCAGCACCGACAGCAGGCCGGCTCCCACCGCCACGGAGCCAAAAAACGGGACGACGGCGGTGACCTTGCCCAGCGCGGTGGACAGGGCCACAAAAACCGCCAGTCCCAGCAGGGAATGCGTGCCGCGGCGGTGTCCGCCGCTGATCTGCTCGGTGACGCGGGCCAGGATCTTGGTGACCGGGGGCAGTGAATGCGCAATGGTTCCGCTGTGGTGATCCAGGTCCGGGAGCAGGGCCGCGCCGGCCGTGAGGAGAGCGCCGGTCACTACTCCCAGAGGGGTGACCGGATACCAGCCGAGGGCGTGCGGTGCGGTTGAAGCGACAGCAACCCAAGCTGCGGCGCCTGATGCTGCGTGATGACCACCCATCATGGTGCGTGGGGTCCTTCCATAGGGCGGTGTAAAGCACCGAAAACTTTCGTAACTTCTTATGTTTTCACGTGCCTCCGACACTCCCGCACGGGCTCACCATCCGCCCCGCCCCGATCCGGCCCCGGCCCCGATCCGGTCCCGATCGGTACCGTCCCGATCCGTACCGCCCCGCCCGGACACGACGACGGCGGGGCACCCGAGCAGGTGCCCCGCCGTCGTCGTGGTGCGGTGTTTAGAGCAGCGAAGCCAGACCGAAGACCACTGCGGCGAGGGCGAAGCCCATGACGCCGATCAGTGTTTCCAGCACGGTCCACGTTTTCAGGGTGGTCTTGACATCCATGCCCATGAACCGGCCCACCAGCCAGAAACCGGAGTCGTTCACGTGGCTGACCACCACGGAGCCGGCGGCAACGGCCACCACCAGGGTGGCAATCTGGAGAGTGTTGTACCCGGCCTCAAGAACGCCCGGGGCGATCAGGGCGGCTGCGGTGGTCAGCGCCACCGTGGCGGAGCCCTGGGCGATGCGGAGAATGGCGGCAATCAGGAAGCCGGCCAGGATCAGCGGGACGCCGAGGTCGCTGAGGACATCGCCCAGCGCGTCGCCGATCCCCGAGGTGCGCAGGACGCCGCCGAACATGCCGCCGGCGCCGGTGATCAGGATGACCGAGCACACCGGGCCCAGCGCGGATTCGAGCACCTTTTCAATGGCGGTCTTGGATTCGCCGCGCCGGGTGCCCAGGACCACACAGGCCACGAGGAGGGAAATCAACAGCGCCACCGGTGTTTCACCGAGGGTGCGCAGGAAGGCAAACCACGGCTGTTCCGCTGCTTCGGCGGAAATGACCCCCGCCGATGCCAGGGTGTTGAGGCCCGTGTTCAGGAAGATCAGGACCAGGGGCAGCAGCAGGACAGCAACCACGGTGCCGAACTTCGGCGGATTCTTGACCTCATCGCCGTCGAGCTCACCGAGCACGGCGGGCACGGGCAGAACGAATTTGCGGCCGGCCCACAGGCCGAACAGGTAGGACGTGACGTACCAGGTGGGCAGGGCAATGATGAGGCCGACAATAAGGACAACGCCGATGTTCGCCTCGAAGAAGCCGGATGCGGTGACGGGGCCCGGATGCGGGGGAACAAAGACGTGCATGACGGAGAACGCACCGGCGACGGGCAGGCCGTAGCGCAGCACGCCGCCTCCGAGGCGGCGGGCCACTGAGAAGATCACGGGAAGCATGACCACAAGTCCGGCGTCAAAGAAGATGGGGAAACCGAAGATCAGCGATGCAACGCCCAGCGCGAACGGTGCACGCTTCTCACCGAAGGTCCTGATCAGGGTTTCAGCCAGCACCTTGGCGCCGCCGCTGGTCTCCACCAGCCGGCCAAGCATGGCGCCGAGGCCTACCAGCAGGGCCACGGTTGCCAGCGTGCTGCCGAAACTGCCGGTAAGCACGGTGACGACACTGGCGGTGGGAATGCCCGTGGCGAAAGCCGTCACCAGGCTCACCAGGATCAGCGAAACAAACGCGTGGAGGCGCAGTTTCAGGATCAGGAACAGCAGCAGCGCGATGGCTCCGGCTGCGATCAGGAGGAGAGGTCCCGCTCCGAGGGTCGGGGACCAGCCTTCAATTGTCATGGATTAGCTCCGTTGCTCATTCAAACTGTTGCTGGGGACATGGCTTCACCGGAAAGGGCGGCGGAGCCCGGGTTTGCTAGTTGGTGGGGAGGTTCAAGCGGGTCAGGATGTCCGAGGCGATTTCCGCGGGGGGTTTAAGGATGTCGACGACGAGACCCGGCTCGTCCGCGGCCAGCGGCTCGAGGGTGCTCAACTGCGACGGCAGCAGGGATGCGGGCATGAAATGGCCGCTGCGGGTTTTCATCCGTTCACGCAGCACCTCGGTGTCTCCGTTGAGGTGTACGAAGTGCACTTCGCCCGACGCGGTGGCCAATACATCCCGGTAGGCGCGCTTGAGCGCGGAGCAGGTGACGATGGTGGAGCGTCCGTTCCCGGCCTGGGTGTCCATCCAGTTCCGGATGGAGTCCAGCCAGGGCCAGCGGTCTTCGTCGGTCAGCGGGGTGCCGGAGGACATCTTGGCGATGTTGGCTGGGGGGTGGAACTCATCGGCTTCCGCGGCGATCCAGCCCAGGTGCTCGGAGAGCAGGGTGGAGATGGTGGTCTTACCGGAACCGGAAACACCCATAATGACCAGGTGCTGGGGGGTGGGGCTCATTTTCTCTCTCCTTGGACGCCGTTGTCGCCGAAGCGGGCGCACCCCCTCCGAAGTAATCTGAGCACAAAGGTATCACCATATAGGTGATTGATAACACCAATGCCACGCTAGGCTTGGATGTGGTGGATTTTGCCGCAAACAGCAGTCAGGGGAACAGGGTGGAGCGGAGCGTTTCGCCGCGGCCGGCGGCAACCGTTATGAACGGGGCCATTATCGATGCCATAGGGGCCGACATCATCTCCGGTGTCCTCCAACCCGGAAGCCGGCTGACCCTGGAGGGGCTGCAGGAGGAATTCGGCGTGTCCCGAACGGTGGTCCGGGACTGCATGCGGATCCTGGAATCGATGAACCTGGTGTATTCCAAGCGGCGGATCGGCATTGTGGTGCAGGAACCACGGCACTGGAACTGGTTCGACGCCCGCATCATCCGCTGGCGCCTCAACGGTCCGGGACGCGACGAGCAGTACCGGACCCTGACTGAACTGCGGGTGGCCGTGGAGCCGATCGCCGCCTGCGGGGCGGCACGGCACGCCGGCGGGGAAGACCGGAACACGCTCGTGGAGTTGGCCGCCCGGTTGCGCCTGCTGGGCGAGGAGGGGCGGCTGGATGATTTCCTGGCCGCGGACATCGCCTTCCACACCCTCCTGCTGCGCACCAGCGGCAATGAAATGTTCGCTTCTCTGGATTCCGTGGTGGCCGAAGTGCTGACCGGCCGTACGGTTCACGGACTCATGCCGGACCATCCCCGGGAAGTGGCGCTGCGGGGGCATGAGTTGGTGGCCAAGGCCGTGGCCGGCGGCGACGGCGACGAGGCGATGCTGCAAATGGCAGCCCTGCTGGAGGAAGTCCGGGCCGCGGTGGCCTAGGCAGCCGGGGCCCTCGGCAAATCCGGACGGCTTGAGGGCTTGATGGCGGGCCCACATGGGGCTTAACAGCCGCGGCCGGCCGGTCCCGAGGGGCAGGCCGGCCGCATAAGGCGCCGCAAACTTACAGGGTTGCCTGGGAATTAGCGTTGTCGGGGGTGACCACCGTGGCGGTGGGCAGCACATTTTCGGCGTTGACCATCCACGCGTACTGCTCCAGCTTGCTGATGAAGCCGTGCAGGATGTCGGCGGTGGTGGGATCTTCCTCATCCACTTGGTCGTGAACCTTCCGCATGGTCCCCACGGCGGCGTTCAGCATGCCGACGGTGAGCGTCACGGTGTCCTTGGTGTCAACCAGGCCTGCAGGGAAGGGAGGCAGCGATGTTCCCTCGGCGACGGCCACGCTGCGGCCGTCCGGGATGGCCTCCAGGGCACGCATGCGCTCGGCCAGTTCATCGGCGAAGAGGCGGGCGTCCTCGATGATTTCATCGAGCTGCAGGTGAAGGTCGCGGAAATTCTTGCCCACAACGTTCCAGTGCGCCTGCTTGCCCTGCAAATGCAGTTCGATGAGGTCCACGAGCACGGCCTGCAGATTAGTTGTCAGTTCCTTGGATGCCTTCACGTTTCCTCCAATGTTGACGAAATATGTTGACGAGAGACGTCTGCGCAGTTTTGAACTGTCCCTCAGGGAGGGGAAGCAGCCGTCAACCTAAGTAAGCTTACCTTCTGGTTGAAGTCCGCAGGTCCGTTGGGTAGCGTGAACACCGAAATGACGCACGATCCGACTACCGTAGGGACTTTCATGACCACCGTAGAAGAATCAATTGATGTTGCTGTTCCCGTATCCACGGCCTACAACCAGTGGACGCAGTTTGAATCATTTCCCCAGTTTATGGGCGGCGTTGAATCCATCACCCAGACTTCCGAAACTGCCAGTCACTGGGTCACCAAAATCGGTGGTGTGGAACGGGTTTTCGACACGGAGATCACCGAACAGCACCCGGATGAGCGGGTTGCCTGGAAGAGCACCGACGGCACGTCGCATGCCGGCGTGGTGACGTTCCACCGGCTCGGGGATTCAGAAACCCGGGTAACGGTCCAGCTGGACTGGGATCCGGAAACCTTCCTGGAGAAGGTCGGGCACGTGGTCGGAGCGGACGACCGGCAGGTCAAGTCCGACCTCAAGCGCTTCAAGGAATTCATCGAGAGCAAGGGTTCCGCGACGGGCGCATGGCGCGGAAATGTTGATGCTCCGCCAACGGCCGACAGCGCCCCGGCGGCGGCAGCTGCGACGTCCACGTCGAACCTGGCAGCGGCGCCGGAATCCGATCCCGCCATGGATGACCCCGAATCCGGCGGTCCCCGCGCCGGAGTCTGACCGGCAGGGCGCCTGCCATATTCAGTCAAGCCCTGCGGCGCCCCAAACGTGAGGCGCGCCGCAGGGCTTGGAACTGATTCTCAGGCCCGGTCCAGCCCGCGGACGGCGGGGCCCTCCAGCAGGGCTCCGTCGGCGGCGAAGCGGGAGCCGTGCAGCGGGCAGTCCCAGGATGCTTCGGCATCATTCCAGGAGAGCACTCCGCCCAGGTGCGGGCAGATGGCCGACACACGGGAGACGCTCCCCTCCACGGTGCACACGCCCACCGGCTTCAGATTGCGGCGCACCACCTTCCCCTGACCCTCCGGAGGCGCGGACTCATTGGTGTCCGCCATGGATGACGCCCATCCGGCCAGCATCTCCAAGCCCACCTCGGCGTTGTCCCGGACGGAGGAAAGCACGTCCCGCGGGGACAGCTTCGGCTGGTACCAATTCCCCGTCCGGCCGCCTTCGGCTTCCGGTGCCATCGCTTCGCTTATGGCCATGGCAGCGGCAACGGCATTGGTCATGCCCCACTTGTTAAACCCGGTGGCGGCAAAGATGTTCCCGTTTCCGAACGGCACCTGTCCCACGTAGGGAAGTCCGGCTGCCGGCTCATAGTCCTGCGCAGACCATGCGTAGGCCTGCGGTGACACCGCAAAATTCCGGACCGTCCACTCCGCCAGATCATCCACCAGTGCCTGGGGATGCGGATGGCGTCCGACGGCGTGGCCGTTGCCTCCGGAAATGAGATAGTCGATGCCGTCCACCCGGGCAGTGCGCAGCGACCGGGACGGGGCATCAATGGACAGGTACATTCCCTGCGGCACCTCTCCCCGGACCGGATGCGCCGATGCGTAGGACCGCAGGGGCAGGAGCCGGGCGAAGTAACCGCCCCGGTCCAACACCGGAATGCCGGTGGCCAGGACCATCTGAGCGGCGGTCACCGAGCCGGATGAGGTGATCACGCGGACCCCGCCGCCGTCCGCGGTGCCCGCCCCGGTCACCCGGACCCCATGGACCAAAGTGCCGCCGCCGGCACGGAATTCGCCGGCGAGCGATGCCAGGACCTGCAGCGGATGAATCTGCGCCTGCCCGGCAAGCTCGAGGGCGCCGGAAATCTCAAAGGGCAGTTCGGTGTCCCGGGTCATCCGGACCGGAAGGCCCGCCGTGGTGGCCGCGGAGAGCTCCTTTTCCAGGCTTTGCCGGCCGTTATCACTGTTTGCATAGGTGTAAGCGGTGCGGACTTCGTGGTCCACCCCGTGCTCCCGGCAGAATTCCAGCAGCCAGTCCTGGCCGGCCCGGTTCGCTTCGACATAGCTCCGGACGCCGTCGGCACCCTGATGGGAAGAGATGCTGGACAGCTGCAGGCCCTGAAGCAGGGAGACCTTTGCCGTGGTGTTTCCGGTGGTGACGGCACCGGCCCGGCGGGCTTCAAGCACAGCCACTTTTTGGCCCCGCCGGGCCAGCAGCAGGGCGGTGGTGAGCCCGGTCAGTCCGGCACCGACCACCACTGTGTCGTAGGACGTTCCCGGAGTGAAGCCATCGACGGGAATGGGCGGCGCGCTGGCCAGCCACAGTGACTCCACGGCTAGGCCTCCAGCCAGTCGGTTGACGTGATGTGCGAGCCGCCCTGTGGCCCCATCTGCAGCATCCCGCCGTCCACGGGCCAGGATGCCCCGGTAACGTAGCTGGAGGCCGGGGAGGCGAGGAAGGCCACGACGGCGGCAATCTCGCGGGCGTCGCCGGGCCGGCCCAGGGGAATGCCCGGCCGGTCTGCTCCATGCGGATCCTCGTTGTGCTGGTCCGTCATGGGGGTGGCGATTTCACCGGGCGCCACCGCATTGACCGTAATTCCGTGCTGTCCGAGTTCGAGGGCCATCACCTTCATCAGCCCGCCCAATCCGTGTTTGGACGCCGTATAGGCGGACGAACCCACCCGGGGCTGCGTTTCGTGGACGCTGGTCACGGCGATCAGCCGCCCTTCGGAACCGGCGTCGACCATCGTCCGGGCCGCGTGCTGCAGGCAAACGAAAGCACCGTTGAGGTTGGTGTCCATGGTCTGCTTCCACGTTTCGAAGTCCAGCTCCAGGAACTTCTTTCCGTCACCGGTGCCGGCGTTGTTGACGAACACGTCCAGGGAACCGAGCTGCCGGACGAGATCATCTATGACGGCGCCGCAGCCGGGCAGATCGGTGGTGTCCAGCTGTGCGGTGAAGGCTTTCCGGCCGAGGGAGCGGACCTCTTCGGCCGTTTCCTTAGCACCCTCCTCATCGGAGTTCCAGGTAATGCCGACATCCATGCCGGCGGCTGCCAGAGCCACTGCCGTGGCGCGTCCTATCCCGGAGTCCGAGCCGGTGACGATCGCGGTGCTGGGGGCGAAAACCATGACTTCATTCCCTTCAAATTGGTGATGCTAAGTATGCTTCCCATCTTCGGGGGATTGTGCAACAGTTGAAGAACCATTCGTTTTGGGGAATATGTCCCAGGCGTCTTGAGTATCAGCCGCGGCCGGGGCACAACCGGCAAGGCAAGGAGTTCGGCAAAGCAAAAGGAGTTCGCTATGTCTTATCCCACCGGCGGCAGAACACTCCGCCGCACCAATGCCCAACGGGCGTCTTGGTATTTTGGCCTGATCTTCATCGTGATCGGTGTCTTGGGTTTCGTGCCGGGAATAACCCAGAACTATGAAACTTTGTATTTCGCCGGAAACACCTCGGAGGCCGTCCTGCTCGGGGTTTTCCAGGTGTCCATCCTGCATAACATCGTGCACCTGCTGTTCGGCTTTCTCGGGCTGATACTGGCCAGGGCCCACAACACCGCCCGGATCTTCCTCATCGGCGGCGGAATTGTCTACCTTCTGCTGTGGATCTACGGATTGGTCGTTCCGCATCATTCGGCCGGGAATTTTGTTCCGGTCAATAACGCGGACAACTGGCTGCACCTGATTCTGGGTGTCGTCATGGTGGGCTTGGGGCTGTTGTTTGGCAGCCGCCCGGAACGGGCACAGCGGACGTCCCCGGCCTAGGACCGGCACCCGCCGTTCACAGGCAAACCTCAAAAACTCAGCGCCACGGAAAGGACCGGGGGTTTCCCGGTCCTTTTCCGTGCGCGCAGTCACTGCGTCTCCGCAGGGCCGGCAGGCAGGCAGGGGCGCCGCGGAGGAAATGGTTCCTAAAAGCTGGCAAACTGGGGACAAAGTTCTCTACAAAAGCGCCTTGGACAGGTTGTTGACCGATCCTTGGATTAAGGACGCAGTGGACACCCTGGTCATTCAAAATGCGGGCTTCGGAGCGCAGGAGTCGCCGGAACTGGCGGAGCTTTCCCGGCAGGCCGCGGCCGTGCGGGGCTCGGCCGCGGCGGCACTGGACATGGCAGACAACGTTGCGGCTGCCGCGCCCTTTCCCGGACGGGGAAGCACCAAGGCGCTGTGGTCCATTCTCGCCGTCCTGGCTGCCGCTGATCTGACGGCGGCACGCACCGTGGAGCCGCACCTGGACGCCTTGGCGATTCTGGAGCAGGCCGGAGACACCCCCGAAACCGGAACCTGGGGAGTGTTCGCAGCCGAGGGGCCGGGAACCGCACTGACGGCCACCCGGACGGCCGGCGGCTGGGAATTGTCCGGACGCAAGCCGTGGTGCTCCCTTGCCGGGAGCCTCGACCACGCCGTCGTCACCGCGCACACCGGACCGGGCCTCCGCCGGGCCTTTGCCGTCGATCTTCGCCAACCCGGAGTGACGCCGGTGGCCGGAACCTGGATCAGCCGCGGACTGGCCGATGTGGACAGCGGGCCGGTGGATTTCCAGCGGGCAGCCGCACGGCCGGTCGGAGCCGACAACTGGTACCTTCAGCGGCCGGGTTTTGCCTGGGGCGGCATCGGCGTCGCGGCGTGCTGGTACGGAGGGGCCGTGGGTGTTGCCCGCAGGATGTTCGCCGCTGCCCGGGATCGGGAGCCGGACCAGATCGCCCACCTGTTGCTGGGCAAGGCCGATACCAGGCTTCAGGCCGCGCGGGCCGCACTGGACTGGGCAGCCCATGAGGTGGATGCGGGCAGGGCCGGAGGCCGGCAAGGCGCCCTGCTCGCGCGGCGGGTGCGCAGCATAGTGGCCGACGCCGCCGAAGAGGTCCTGACCCTGGCCGACCACGGACTCGGCCCGGGCCCGCTGGCCTTGGAGGAGGATTACGCCCGCCTTACCGCGGACTTGCGGATCTACCTGCGCCAGCACCATGCCGAGCGTGATGATGCCGCTCTCGGTTCGGCACTGCTGCAGGGAGAAGATGTTCCGTGGTGAGTTTCAGCCACCTGGATGAATCCATGCCTGAAACGGAATGGATCGATTCTCTGGCCGGCCGCACCGTGCTGGACCTGGCAGAACTCTTCCCGGACGGCTCGGGACGTCTGGTGGTCCTGGCCGCCCATCCCGACGACGAAACCCTCGGTGCCGGCGGATTGATCGCCTCCGCGGCCGCCCTCGGTGTCTCCGTCGACGTCGTCGTTGCCTCCGTGGGGGAGGCATCGCACCCGGAATCCCCCACCCATACCCGTGGCGAACTGGCCCGTATCCGAAGGGTGGAGCTGATCAGTGCCGTGGCGCAGCTGGCCCCCGATGCCGCTGTGCACGTCCTGGGCCTGCCCGACGGCGGACTTGCCGCGTCCCGGAACGAACTCGACGCCGCCATCGCTGCCATTGTGGGGCCGGAGGCAGGAAACACCGTTCTGGCCGCCCCCTGGCGGACCGACGGCCACACCGATCACGACACGGCCGGGCTGGCCGCTTCGGCGCTGGCCAGGACGCTCGGGCTTCCGCTTTTGGAATACCCCATCTGGCTGTGGCACTGGGGGACACCGGCGGATCTCCCGGACGATCTGGTGGTGCTGCCGCTGGGAAGCGCCGCTGCCGCTGCGAAGACCAGGGCCATGGCAACGCACGTCAGCCAGGTGCAGCCCCTGTCAGCAGCCCCCGGGGATGAGGCCCTGCTCAGCCAGGAGGTCCTGGCCCACTTCGAACGCACCTTTGAGTCCTTTGTGCTGACCCGGCCGCGCCCGCCGCGGGAAGTCTTCGAAGACCTCTATCTGCGTTCGGCGGACCCCTGGGAATTCGAGACCAGTTTCTACGAACACCGCAAACGTGCCCTGAGCATGGCAATGCTGCCGCGGGCGCATTTCGGCTCGGTGTTTGAACCCGGATGCTCCATTGGCGTCCTGACCCGGGAGCTGGCCGCCCGGGCTGACGCAGTGACGGCGACGGACATCAGCGAACGCGCGCTTGACCTGGCCCGGCGGCGGCTGGGCGCGGCACCGCATGTAACGCTGGCGCAGGGGGCTGTGCCGCAGGACTGGCCGGAGGGCAGGTTCGACTTGGTGGTGGTTTCCGAAATTGGCTACTTCCTCCAAGTGGGCGACCTTCAGGAACTGGCCGCCCGCACCGAATCTTCACTGACGGACGATGGCGTGATCCTGCTGTGCCATTGGCGCCACCCCAACGAGGGCTGGGAGCTTACCGGGGACCAGGTCCACGAGGCTTTCCGGGCCCGGGAGGGCCTGCGGGTCCTGGCCGAACACCGGGAGGCTGATTTCCGCATCGATGTGCTGAGCCGTTCCTCCGCCGGCGCGGAGCAGCGGACGGACCCGCGGTGACCGGTTGACCGCTCCCGAACATGTGGCTGTTGTTCTTCCGGCCCGCAACGAGGAACAGCTGCTGCCTGCCGCCCTCTCCTCGGTCCACGCTGCCGCCCGGGCATTGGATGCCGCCGATCCGGCCGGTGCCCGTCCGGGAAGGGTAAGCGTGACCGTGGTGCTCGATTCCTGCACCGACGGCTCCGCAGCTGCGGCCGCCCGGATCCAGGAGCTGTGGGCGCCGGAACTGTCCCTGCGCATCCTGTCAGGGTCCTTCGGCACGGTGGGGGCAGCCCGCTCCGCCGGCATCGCCGCCCAGCCGCAGCGTCCCGGCCTGTGGATCGCCAACACCGACGCCGACACAGTGGTGCCGGAACGCTGGCTCATCCGGCAGCACCAGCTGGCGGCCGCCGGCTACGGCCTGGTGCTGGGAACCGCCGTTCCCGATCCGGCGGATCTCACGGCTGATGAGTTGTATGCGTGGCAGCGGCTGCATCCGTTGGGGGAAGACCACCCCCACATTCACGGGGCCAACATGGGGTTCAGTGCCGCGGCATACCGCCGGGCCGGCGGATTTGCCCCGCTGGCATCGCACGAGGACGTTGACCTTGCGGTGCGGCTTAAGGCGGCCGGAACCGCGTGGACCGCCACCGACACCCTGCGGGTGGTGACGTCGGGGCGCCGCGACGGCCGGGCGCCGGAAGGCTTTTCCAGGTTCCTGCGCCAACTGCTCCCCGGGTGACGCCGCATCCGGTTGGCATCCAGGTGCTGGTAACGGAGGCGCCGGGTGGCTAGCGTAGGGGCATGGATGCCAGCGAGATTCAGCACCGGATTTCAGAACTAGTGGAAATGGAACAGACGCTGCGGGATTCGCCCGCCGGCGACCATCCGGAGGACCGGTTGGAACAGCTGCGGCGGGTCGAGGAGCAGTTGGACCAGTGTTGGGACCTTCTGCGCCAGCGCCGCGCCCGGCTGGACGCCGGCGAAAACCCGGAGGAGGCGACGGTCCGCCCGATCAGCGAAGTTGAAGGCTACAAACAGTAACCGCACTGGAACCAGCGCTGTATCGCCTTTGTCAGTTTCCGGGGAGGACTTCCCGGGCGAGGGTTGCTGCGCCCAGAGTCCGGCGGAACGGGCTGTGCCCCGTTGTGGTCTCCAGCAGCGCCCAGAACATCAGTGACCCCTTGCTCAGGTTGCCCATCAGCTGGCGGTTTTTCGGCGTCAGCGCCATCATCGACGCCGCACCGAATCCGGCCCAGGCGAGAATGGGAAGGTTGGGTGCTTCAAAGATCCGGATCCGTCCGTTGCGGTCGCGGAAAAAGTTCGTGATGGCCATGGCCTAGGCCCCCTTCTTGGTTTTGGCGGCGGTTTTCCGTGCCGCGGGTTTCTTGTCGGTGCTTTCCCCGTCGTCGGCCTTGCTGCGCGATGACGACCGCGACCCGGCGCCGCCGGATTTTGTCCCGCCTGATTTTTTGCCGCGGTTCTTTTCCACGCTGCGGCGCAGCGCCTCCATCAGGTCCAGCACCTTGCCGCCCTCGTCCTCGGAGTCGGCGCCGAAGGTTTCCTCGGTGTCCAGCGCCTCGCCCTTTTCCAGCTTCGCTTCGATCAGAGTCTTCAGCTGTTCCTGGTAATCGTCGGTAAATTCCGCTGGGTTGAAGTCCGAACTGAAGGAATCCACGAGGGCGGAGGACATTTCCAGCTCCTTGGCGCTGATCCGCACCTTTTCGTCCAGGGAAGGGAAGGACGCTTCGCGTACTTCGTCCTCCCACAGCAGTGTCTGCAGGGTCAGGACATCACCCCGGACCCGCAGGGCGCCGAGCCGGCTTTTTTGCCGCAGGGAAAACTGCACGATGGCCGTGCGTTCGGTGTCCTCCAGCGTCCGGCGCAGCAGCACATAGGATTTCGTGGACTTGGAATCCGGCTCCAGGTAATAGGTCTTGTTGAACAGGATGGGGTCAACCTGCTCACTGGGCACGAATTCCACGACGTCGATTTCCCGGCTCTTTTCCACCGGCAGGGACGCCAGGTCCTCGTCAGTGAGCACCACGGTCTGTTCGCCGTCGTCGTAGGCCTTGGCAATGTCCTTGTACTCCACGACTTCGCCGCATATTTCACAGCGCCGCTGGTAGCGGATGCGCCCGCCGTCCTTTTCATGGACCTGGTGCAGGCTGACGTCATGGTCTTCCGTGGCGGCATAGACCTTGACCGGCACATTGACCAGTCCAAAGGCGATGGCGCCCTTCCAGATGGCTCTCATGTAGTCCAGTGAACACTAAACCCCGACGTCCGGACCAGAGCGGCCCCGGACCGGATCCGTAGCCGCCACCTGCTCGCGTATGGCCTGGTACAGGGCGGAATCGGTGAAGTAGGAACCGTGCGACGCGGGAAACGGTTCATTCGAGGTGATCTGAACATCACGGATAAGGGCACCCCTGCCGGAAAAGACCTCCTCGGCGCAAAAGGACAGCAGGTCACGTTCATCCCAGAAGTTCAGCCACGGGACCGGAACGGTCCCCGGCCGTCCTGGGCCCACATGGGCCAAACCTCCGAGCAGGAAGAGCCACGGGCTTTGGGAACCGGCCGTGACCAGCAGATCGACCCGCGCTTCGGCGGCGTCCCACTCCGGCCCGGTCACCAGGTCCACGGCGGCCACCCCGCCGAGGCTGTGGCCGAACAGGATGACCGGGGCGTCCTGCGGGGACATCCGCAGGGCATTGGCTATGACGGACCGTGCCTCGGCTCCGCGGCGGAGGTAATAGATGATGCTGCGGGAAAAATCCGATGCCGCATCCATCAGCGGCACGCGCCGGTTCACGGCGGCGTCGGTGACCAGCCCCAGCACCAGCCGCTGCACGCTGCCGGCCAGCATCTTCTCCTCCGCAGCGGCCGCATCCGCGGCTGTCCCCGCACCGGAGGCTCCACCGGAGGCTCCACCGGAGGCACCACCGAAGGCTCCACCGGAGGCCGGGGGCCAGGGAGACGCCCCCATGCGAACCATGTCCATCCCGGCCAACGCCAGCCCCCGTCCGCCGTCGGGCCCGGTCAGTTCCGCAGCGGCGGATTGATCCCGGTAGCGCGGCGGCAGGGCCGGCAGCACACTGATATCGGGGGCGGCTCCGGCTGCCCACGCGACATTGACGACCGTGTAATCTGCCAGGCCGGGCTCCAGCGACAGCTGTTCGCGGATGATCTGGGCAGGAACCGGATCGGGATTGCCGGTGCCCTGCAGGAACACCAGGGTTCCGGCGCTGGGAGGTGCATCGCTCACGGGGGCCTTTCCGGCCCGGACCGGCGCCCGGACACTGTTTGGTGCGCCACTGTAGGCACGCCGGCGGCGCAACCGCCAGAGCCCGGCCCGCCACAGCCCTTCCCTTGGCTGCCGCGGGAAGCCCGCGGGAAGCCCGCAGGGCGCGTGGGGCGGAGGCGCGCCACGCCGGTGCCGCGGGACGGCAGATAATGGAAGGGACGGAGGGGAACATGGGCAAGACGGTGGACAGCGACGGATCAACGGATGCACGCGGCTGGGCCCGGTCCGAACTGACGGTGGGCCAGGTTGCCGAGCGCAGTGGTGTGGCGGTTTCCGCGCTGCATTTCTATGAACGGCAGGGCCTGATCGCCAGCCGCCGCACGGCGGGGAACCAGAGGCGCTTTGACCGCTCCGTGCTTCGGCGGGTGGCGGTAATCCGGGCGGCCCAGCGTGCCGGAATACCGCTGGCCACCATTGCCCGCGCCCTGGAGGAACTGCCGAAGGACGCCGTGCCCGACCACAGCGACTGGCAGCGCCTGTCACTGGCCTGGCGGCAGGAACTGGATGCCCGGATCCATTCCCTGGAGGCTCTGCGGGACCGCCTTGGCGGCTGCATCGGCTGCGGCTGCCTCTCGCTCGCCGAATGCCGGTTTGTGAATCCCGGCGACGAATCGGCCGGCCGGGGAACCGGAGCGCCGGTCCTGGATTACTGATGCGCTGACCAGGCGGCCCGCACCGGACGAACATCTCCGGGAGACCGATTCTCCCGCTTGGTGTCCACCAATTTGACCTCAACCATTGTTGAGGTTCTAGCGTAGACATATGCTGACAGACCTTTTCAAGGATGCTTTCCGTGCCCACCCCGCGGGAGTGGCCGTTATTACCGCAGCAGGCGGGTCCGGCCCGGTGGGACTCACCGCATCGTCTGTTTCCTCAGTCTCCGCAGACCCGGCCATCCTGGTGTTCTCGCTTGCTTCGGCCTCAGGCTCGGCCGGCGTGGTCGCCTCCGCCGACACCATCATGGTCCACCTCCTGGGTGCCCGGAACGCCGGCCTCGCCGGCCTTTTCGCCCGCCCGGGATCGGACCGCTTCACCTCCGCACTGGCCTGGGAACAGCTTCCCACCGGTGAACCGCTCCTGCGCGACGTGCCCCGCGCCCTCCGTTCCCGCGTACTGGGACGCACCGCCGTCGGCTCATCGGTGCTGGTCACCGCCGAGGTCCTGGAGGTCCTGACACCCGGCGCCCCGGATGAGCCGCTGGTTTACCACAACCGGACCTATCACCGGCTCGGGGAACACTCCACCCTCTGACGCGCTCTGCGCAACGGTGGGCACCGGCGCGGATATGGCCTAGAGTCGACTGCAGTGACACGGGGTGCCGACAGGCTGAGATAACACCCGTTGAACCTGATCTAGTTCGAACTAGCGAAGGGATGTCGCGGATGACTATTCGCCTGACACCATTAACCGTTTCCACCCTCCTGGACCGCGTCCGCACCGAGCCGCCGCTGGTGCAGTGCCTGACCAACGCCGTGGTCACCAACTTCACCGCCAACGTGCTGCTGGCGCTGGGCGCGGCACCGGCCATGACCGACATACCGGGGGAGGCCGGGCCGTTTGCCCGGGCTGCTTCCGGCGTGCTGATCAACCTGGGCACCCCACACGAGGAACAGCGCCGGGCCATGCTGGAGGCCGCCGAAGCCGCCAACGACTCCGGCACCCCCTGGGTCCTGGACCCGGTGGCCGTGGGCAGCCTGCCGGTCCGCACCGCCCTCGCGGCGGAACTGCTGGGCTATCGGCCCACCGCCATCCGCGGAAACGCCTCGGAGATCATCGCCCTCGCCGGCCTGGGTTCCGGTGGCCGCGGCGTCGACGCGACCGATGACCCGGAAACTGCCCTGCCCGCAGCAGTCCTGCTCGCGGAGAAGCATGGTTCCGTGGTGGCTGTATCAGGACCCACCGATCTGATCACGGACGGGGTGCAAACCATCCGGATCAGCAACGGCGATCCGCTGCTGACACGGGTTACCGGCGGCGGCTGCGCCCTTGGTGCGGTCACGGCGGCTTTCCTGGCCGTGGCCGACGACGGCGGCGGGCTGGCGGCCGCGGCAGCGGCCACCGCTGTTTACACAGCTGCGGCTGAACCCGCCGCACAGGCAAGCTCCGGACCGGGCAGCTTTGCCGCCGGCTTCCTCGACGCCCTCGCAGCCATCACCGGGCAGGACCTGGAGCAGCGGCTGGTGATCGCATGAAGGCCGGCGTGACGGACGTGTCCCGCTCACGGGAGCGCATCCGCAGCAGCGGCATCTACCTGGTGACAGACACGGCGCTGTGCGGCCCGCGCGGCGTCATCGAAACGGTCCGGGCAGCAGTGGCCGGCGGCGTGGAAACCATCCAGGTGCGGGAAAAGCACGCCTCGGCCGCCGACTTTTATGCCCTCGTCCTCGCCGTCGCAGAGGCCGCGGAGGGCCGGGCCGCCGTGCTGGTGGATGACCGCGTTGATATTTATCTTGCCGCCCGTGCCGCGCGTGCCGGCGTCCACGGCGTGCACGTGGGCCAAAACGATCTCCCCGCCGAACTGGTGCGCACCTTGGTGGGTCCGGACGCCGTCGTTGGCCTGACCGCCAACACCACGGAGCACCTGGATGCCCTGGCGGCGCTGCCGCCTGGCACGGTGGATTATCTCGGTGCCGGCGTTATCCGGCCCACCAGCACCAAGCCCGACCATCCGGAACCGCTGGGGATGGATGGTTTCACCAGTTTCGCTGCACTGGCCCCCCTGCCGGTGGTGGCCATCGGCGGCATCCTGCAGGACGACGTCGGGCCGCTGCGCGCAGCCGGAGCCACCGGTGCCGCAGTGGTGTCAGCCATCTGCGCCGCAGCTGATCCGCAACAGGCGGCAGCGGACCTGGTCCGGGCCTGGAACGCGGGAACTCCGGCATGAGCAGCGATCCACGCACGGGTATGGACTTCGACGGCGTCCGCGGTGCGCCCCGGATTCCCCGGATCCTCAGTATTGCCGGGACAGATCCCACCGGCGGCGCCGGCATCCAGGCCGACCTGAAATCCATCGCGGCAACCGGCGGCTACGGGATGGCGGTGGTCACCGCCCTCGTTGCCCAGAACACCCGCGGCGTCCGCTCCGTACACACGCCGCCTGTCGGCTTCCTGCGCGAACAACTGGACGCCGTGAGCGACGACGTCACTATCGACGCCGTGAAGATCGGCATGCTGGGCAGCGCCGGCATTACCCAGGCCGTTGACGCCTGGCTGGCTGAGGTCCGGGTGCCCGCCGTGGTCCTGGATCCGGTCATGATCGCCACCAGCGGAGACCGGCTGCTGGACGAGGGCGCGGAGGCCGCCATGCGGCAGTTGCTGCACCGCGTGGACGTGGTGACGCCGAACCTTCCCGAACTGGCGGTGCTGGTGCAGGAACCCGTCGCCGGGGACTGGAGTTCGGCGCTGGCGCAGGGCGAACGCCTTTCCGGAGCCTACGGGGTGCGGGTGCTGGTCAAGGGCGGCCATCTGGAAGGCCAGTGGTGCCCCGATGCCCTGGTCGACGCCGCGGCTGCGGACCCGGTGGTGCTGCAGGTGCGGGCGCCGCGGGTGGACACGGTCAACACGCACGGCACTGGGTGCTCCATGTCCGCGGCCCTGGCGACCTGTTACGCCCGGACGGGACGCTGGGACCACGCGCTGGCCGCCACCAAGGAGTGGCTGCAGGAGGCGCTGGAAAACGCCGATGAACTCGACGTCGGCACCGGCCACGGCCCGGTGCACCATTTCCACGGGGTGTGGCGGCGCGGGCTGACGCCGCTCGGGGACGCCGCAGCGGTGCAGGAAGCAGTAAAGGAAGCCCCTCCAATGGAAGCCGCCGGTCCCCACACCGCGGCATTGTGGGAGCAGACGGCCGCCGTCCGGGCGGACATCGACGAGCTGGACTTCGTCAGGGCCCTGGGCAGCGGAACCCTGAGCCGGGACGCCTTCGGGTTCTACCTGGCCCAAGATGCCCTGTACCTCCGCGGCTACGCCCGGGCACTGGCGCGTGCCAGTGAACTGGCGCCGGCCTTCGACGAGCAGGTGTTCTGGGCCAAGGCGGCCTACGATGCCCTGGCCACCGAGATGGAGCTGCACACCTCGTGGCTGCCGGACGGGGGAAGTGCGGGACGGGAGGTCCCGCCGGGACCGGTGACCAGCGGCTATCTGCAGCATCTGCTGGGCAGCGCCGACGCCGCCGGCCCGGTCACCGGCCGTCCGGAGAACGAATACGAACGGCTGGTCGGCGCCGTCCTGCCGTGCTTCTGGATCTATGCGGATGTTGGCACCCGATTGTCGGATGCCAACCACCCGGGCCATCCCTACGCCCAATGGCTGGACACCTACACCGATCCAGGCTTTGCCGAATCCACAACGGCCGCGGTGCGCATTCTGGAACATGTGCTGGACCGCAGCTCCGAGGATTCCAGGGAGATCACCCGCTCGGCCTTCCGCGAATCGACGCGCTGGGAGTATGAGTTTTTCGCCGCGGGTACGGGAGAATCGTAAGCAAAGCACTCGGTGCCGGGGTGGAGGCTGCAGTCTCCATCCCGGCATCCCCGACAGAAACGAGAGCACGTTGGTCAAGAAGAAATCCATCAAGGACCTTACCGCCCAGCAGAAGAAGATGGTGGGCGTGGCCTCCACCGTCCAGGTGCTCCTCGCCGGCCTGGCCCTGGCCGACATCTGGCGCCGTCCCGCCCGTGAGGTGCGCGGCTCCCGGGCCCTGTGGTCCGCGGCCTGCGCCGTGAACTTCATCGGCCCGCTCTCGTACTTCATCTTCGGCCGGCGCAAGTAGGCGTGGCTTCGGCAACCCGGCGTTCCGGAAAGGGAAAGTCCACCGGAAAAACCAGGGCGCCGGCCCTGGATCCGGTGCGGCTGCACGGGCTGACCGATGCCCCGGCGCCGCAGGCCGGGGACCTGTGCGAGGGGCTGCGCTTCGACGGCGGTTCTTTTGACGGAATGGACCTGCAGGGCAGCACCTTCCAGGAGTGTGAATTCGCAGCAGTGTCCATGATGGACACCGGACTGCGCGGTGCCAGGTTCCTGGAGTGCCGTTTTGAGGGCCTGTATGCCCCGGTGTTCCGCGCGCCGCGCAGTACTTTCCGGGACGTGGTGCTTCAGGGCAGCAGGCTGGGTTCGGCCGAGCTTTACGACAACGGCTGGAACTCGGTGCACGTGGACGGCGGCAAGCTGGACTTCGTGAATCTGCGCAGTTCCCGGCTCACCGACGTGCTGTTCAGCAACTGCATGATCGAGGAACTGGATCTGGACGGTGTCCATGCCACCCGGGTGGCGTTCCGCGACTGCCGCATCGGCAGCATGAACCTCTCCGGCGCCGTGCTGCAGGACGTTGACCTGCGCACCACCGACTTCCGTTCCATCACGAACCTTCCCGGCCTCAGCGGAGCCACCGTGGACGAGGCACAGCTGATGATGCTGGCGCCGCTGCTGGCGGCCAACCTGGGACTGCGCGTGGAGGGCTGACTCAGGTCTCCCGGCCGGCCGTGCCCGGCAGGCGGTGCTCCGTGTCCCGCGCCTTGGCAGCGGCACGGTGCGCGCTGGCTAGGCTGAGGGCATCTGCTCATGCCGGAACCCGCCTTTGAAGGAGCACCATGGCCCGTGTCATCCGCGTCTGCGTCCATCCCGTCAGTCTTCCGCTTGTCCGCTCCTTCACCACCGCCGTCCGCACTGCGGACTCGCTCGAGACTGTCCTGGTGGAAATCGGTGATGACGGCGGCCGCTCGGGCTGGGGTGAGGCTCCCATCAGTCTGGTAACCGGAACCACCACCTCCGAGGCGGTGTCCGCGGTGGAGAACGTCCTGGCCCCGGTGGTGCTGGGAACGGATACTGCGCAGTTGCAGCAGACGGTTCAGGTCCTGGCCGCCGGCAGCGCCCCGGCTGCCGCACGCATGGCTGTGGACTGTGCCCTGCATGATCTCGCAGCTACGGCTGCCGGGCTCCCACTGGCAGGTTTTCTGGCCCGGACCTACCCCCGCCTCCCGGCAGGGGGAGCGGGAGAGGCGGCAGGCGAGGTCCGGCTGCGCACTGACATGACGCTTTCGGTCGCGGATGCACCGTCCCTTGCCGCCGCGGCGCGGGGCTACGCCGCTGACGGGTTCCGGTGCCTCAAGATCAAACTCAACGCCGACGGCGATCCGGTGGAACGGCTGCGGGCGGTCCGGGACGCTGTGGGTCCCGGCATGGTCCTGCGTGTCGATGCCAATCAGGCCTTTTCGCCGGCGGCAGCCATCGCCGCCATCCGGGGCATGGAACTGGCCGGGGTGGACCTGGAACTGGTGGAACAACCCGTCGCAGCCGGGGACTGGGCAGCACTGGCAGCGGTGCGGGCCGGCGTGCGCACACCGGTTATGGCAGATGAATCCGTGTGGACGCTGGCTGACCTGGAGTCCCTGCTGGCCGCCGGGGCGGCGGACCACGTCAACGTAAAGCTGGCCAAGGCCGGCGGACTGTATCCGGCGGTGCAGCTGGTGTGCCGGGCTCGGGAAGCCGGGCTGGGAGTGCTGGTGGGGTGCATGCTGGAAAGCACCGTGGGGGTGGGCGCTGCTGCCGCCATGGCTGCGGCCGCAGGCTTGGACCGCGCGGTTCCGGGCAGCAGCGGGCAGGACCTCGACGGCGGCCTGTGGCTCAGGAACGCGGCGGTGGCCGGAGGGCCGGCTTACACCGGTTCGGAGATCGTGCTGTCGGGCCTGCCGGGGCTGGGGATCCGCGGACTTGCCGCTGCGGAAGCTGTCCGGAGCTGACCTGCCAGGGTCCAAGCGAGGTTGGATACGGCGGCTATGGCTTCCTTGGCTGCGGCCGGTTCATAACCGCGCGTGCACACAGCGAGGAGGGCACCGCTGCGCAGGGGCGCCGTGACCGCCGTGCCGGCCGGAGCCAGGAACGCAACATCGTGGGCTATCCCTGTGACCCAGCCGGATTTGCTGCCCCACACAGGGCGGTGGCCTCCGGCCTCAAGTGCCGGGCCGATCATTCCGAATTCCTGTGCCTGCAGGAACTGCAGCATCACAGCGGTTGCCGCTGGCCCGGCGGCCCGGCCACTGACGACGGCGTGCAGGATGCGCACCAGATCGGCGGCCGTGACTTCGTGGGTGCGGCCTGCCTCCAAGGCCGCCATATCGCCGATCAGGCGCTCCATTTTTGACGACGCAGCTCCCAGGTCAGCGAGCACCGCATTGACGGCGTCGAATCCCACCAGTTCCACTGCAATGTTGGTGGCTTCGTTGGAAGACACCACGATCATCCGCTCCAGGACGTGCCGGAGCGTGGTTTCCGTCCCGGGGGCGGGCATCCCGGGGTCCACCTCGTCCGGTTCAAAGCCGAATTCCCCCGCTCCCGGAATCCCGCTGGAAAAGGTCGTTCGGCTGAGCAGGGGCATCTCCAGGGACAGGTCCCCGGCATCCACGGCGCGCATCACCGCCACCAGCACGGGCAGCTTGATGGTGCTTGCCGAGTAGTACCGGACGTCTTCCCGGAAGCCGGCCAGCTCCTGCCCGTCCACGGCCCACAGGGCATAGGAGATTGACGGTGTTCCGTCGCTGTAATCCGAAATGACGGGCATCTGGGGGTTCCTCTTAACATCGTCGGTGCATTGAACAACGGTCTTAGGCTGCGGCGAACACCGCGTCGGCGACGGCGGCCCGCAGGGGATTGGCAACCGAAGCGCTCCGGCTGGGATGAACCCGGTTGGTGAGCAGGACCAGGGTGATTCCCCGGTCCCGGTCGGTCAGCAGGGAGGTGCCGGTGAATCCGTTGTGGCCGCGGGCCCGGGCTGACGACCGGCCCATCCAGCTGGCCTGTCCGATCCGCAGTCCCAGCCCCTGGCCGAAGCCGCTCTGCGCCCGGGCCGCTCCGGCGGCGGATCCCATCACCACCGGCAGCTGGTCGGCCCACATCTGCGCGGCCAGACCCTCGGGCAGCAACCCGGAAAACCCCTGCCGAAGCCGCTCGCCGAACTCCAGCAGCCCCTCAGCGGTTCCGAACAGACCGGCGTTGGCTGCGGCTCCGCCCAGAACGAAGGCGCTTTCGTCATGGACACAGCCCCGCACGGTGCCGCGGTGCAGCTCGGGGCAGAACTCGGTGGCGGCGCAGCGCTCCGGGTCGGGAGTAAAGGTCAGGTCGGGGATCCCCAGCGGCTCCAGCACCCGGGAAGTGACGAGCTCCGGCCATGGCGTGTCCGCTGCTGTTTCGGCCACCGCCATTGCTGTGTTGTAACCGACGCAGGAGTAGGCGAAGGACTGTCCCGGCGGATGCTCCAAGCCGGTGGACAGGAGGTCCGCCAGCAGCTCGCGGCGCAGCGGATCCCGGATGCCCGGGGGCGCTTCGGGAAAGGGCCGGCCCCGCCAGCCCGGCCAGACCGGCGGCAGACCGGAGGTGTGGGTCAGCAAATGACGCAGCGTCACGGTCCGGCGCTCCGCACCGTTCCGGTAGGAAGCCAGCGTCTCCGCCACCGGAGCGTCCAGGTCCAGGGTGCCCTGATCGGCCAGTACCAAACAGGTCAGCGCGGAGAAGATCTTGGTGACCGAGGCCAGGTCATAGAGCGCCTCAGCCCCTGCCGGCACCCGATCTTCCGGCGCGAGCAGGGTGCCGTCGGAGCCGTAACGCACGGCGTCCCCCACCGCCACCGGTTCCAGTGCCTGTCCTCCCAGGGAGACTGCGCAGACGGCGGAGGGCGTGACGCCGGCGGCCACGGCAACCTCCAGCAACTGACGGATCCGGCCGCGCAGCTCCTCCGCCGTCGTCGAAGCCGGCATGTCAGTCCAGGACCAGCCGCGGGGATGGCCCCGCCTCCAGAGTGGCGGGAACTCCCAGCGGCAGGCTGGAAGCGCCGTCGCAGTGGCCAAATCCGAGTTCTTCCACCAACGGGACACCCAGCGGGGCCAGGAGTTCAACGCACAGGTCCCGGATCGGGCCGTAGTCCCCGCAGTCCTTCCAGGACCCCAGGGCAATCCCCGAGATGCCCTCAAACCAGCCGGCACGCAGCAGGGTCTGCAGCATGCCGTCAATCTTGTAGACGTCTTCGGTGACGTCCTCCAGCAGGGCGATGCAGCCGGCGTTGGACGGTTTTGGCCGTCCGTGCGCCCCCATGGTCATGGCCAGCAGCGCCAGATTGCCTCCGACCAGGCGCCCGGCCGCGGTGCCCGGCACCAGGGCGGTTGCAGCCGCGGACGTGTACTCGCGGCCGGAAAACGGCGTGAAAAGCGCCTCGCGCACTCCGGCGCGTGCCGGTCCGTCGTCAAGGAAGGCATTCGTCGCAATCATGGGCGTGAACCAGGTGGCCAGTCCCATTTGTTCGGCCCAATACTCGTGCAGGGCCGTAACGTCGGAGGAACCGATCAGTGCCTTGGGCCGCGCGGCCGCCAGGGCCAGCGGATCCAGCAGGTCCAGGATCCGCACCGCACCGTAGCCGCCGCGGACTATGAAAACGGCGGACAGTGAATCATCACACCAGGCATCCTGCAGATCCGCAGCCCGGTGGGCATCGGTTCCGGCCAGGTAGGCTGCCCGCGGATGCCGGTCCCTCAGGTGTTTGCCGGGAACCGGCACCAGCCCCCACTCCTCGAGCACGGCCGCGGCCCGGTCCAGGGATTCCGGCACGGGAGGGCCGGAGGTGGCCACGAGGCCCACCCGGTCCCCGGGTTTCAGGGGAGCAAGTTCGGGATAGGGGCCGCCCAGGCTCATGTGCTGCTGCCGATCGGAGCCTCCGGTTCCGCTGCATCCAGCGGAACGTTGTTGGTGGGCACCACGCTCAGCAGGCGGCGGGTGTACTCATGCCGGGGATCAAGCAGGACCTGCTCCACCGGTCCCTCCTCCACGATCTTTCCCTGGTACATCACCACCACGCGGTCGGCAATGTTCCAGGCGAGGCCAAGGTCGTGGGTGATCACCAGTGCGCCCAGTCCCAGCTCACAGCGCAGCCGCAGCAGCAGTGCCAGGATTTCGGCCCGCACCGACGCGTCCAGGCTGGCAACCGGTTCGTCCGCCACCAGGAACTCGGGATCCAACGCCAGGGCACCGGCGATCACTACGCGCTGGCGCTGACCGCCGGACAGTTCCTGCGGGATTGCCGAGAGGAAGCGTTCGGGAGGCGAGAGCTCGGCGCGGCGCAGGGCCCCTTCCACGAGGTCCCGCTCATTGCCCGGCATCTTGTGCAGGCGGGGCCCTTCAGCCACGGCCTCGTAGACGCTGTGCTTGGGATTCAGCGCTGCAGTGGGGTCCTGCAGGACGAACTGCACGCAGCGCCTGTAGGCCTTGAGCGCCTTGCGGTTCTGGGTCAGCGGCCTGCCTTCAAAAAGCACCTCCCCGGACGTCGGCTTCTGAAGTCCCAGCAGCGTGCGCGCCAGAGTGGTCTTGCCGGAACCTGACTGGCCCACCAGTGCCACTATTTCCCCGCGTCCGCAGCGCAGGTTCACCCCGTCCACGGCGTTTACGGCACCGGCGCCCCGGCCGGCAAAACTGACGGACAGGTTCCGGGCCTCCAGCACAACATCCTGCGGATCCCGCGGCTTTCCCGCTCCGGCACGCTGGTCCGCCGTTGCCGTGGGAGCATCCGGAGCGGTGTATTTGGGCAGCCGCAGCCGGGAGGCGGGGTCGCCAATCAGCGGAAAGGCTGCTGCCAGGGCACGGGTGTGGGGATGCTGCGGGCTGCGCATGACCTGCGCGGAGGGACCGTCCTCCACAATCCTGCCCTTCTGCATCACGACAATGCGCTCACAGGTGGCGGCCAGGACCGAGAGGTCGTGGCTGATCATGACCAGGGAAAGCCCGCGGGAGCGGACCAGTCCGGTGAGGACGTTGAGCACCTGTGCCTGCACCACCACGTCCAGCGCAGTGGTGGGTTCATCGGCAATGATCAGTTCAGGTTCGCAGGCCAGTGCCATGGCGATCATTACGCGCTGCTTCTGCCCGCCGGAAAGCTCGTGGGGGTAGGAACTGCCTTTCGCCGCAGGCAGGTCCACCAGTTCCAGGAGTTCGGCAACCCGGGCCAGGCGGTGTTTTTCGTCCCCGTAGGAGCCCTTGAGCTCCTTGGCGTGGATCAGCAGCGCCTCCGCGATCTGGTCCCGGACCCGGCGGACGGGATTCAGGGAGTGCATGGCCCCCTGGAAAACGATGGCGGCCTCCGTCCAGCGGACGGCGCGCAGGCGTCCCCAGGTCAAATCGGCGACACTCCGGTCGCCCAGCAGGATTTTTCCCTCCACCGTGGCGTTGCCCGGCAGCAGGCGCAGGACGGACATCGCCAGGGTGGATTTGCCGCAGCCGGATTCACCGGCCAGACCCACCGTGGATCCCGGTTCCACCACCAAGTTCACGCCGTCAACCGCGACCATGGGTTTGGGGCCCGCGTCGGTCTGCGTGGTGTAGGTGACCCGTACATCGGAGAATTCGAGCCTGGGCATTAGCGACCTCGCAGCGTGGGGTTGATGACTGATTCGACGGCGCGTCCCACCAGGGTGAAGGACAGCACCACCACGACGATGGCCAGGCCCGGAGGCAGCACATACCACCAGAACCCGCCGGTGGCCGCGCCGGTGTCCAGCGCCGTCTTGAGCATGGAGCCCCAGGAAATACTGCTCGGATCGCCCAGGCCGAGGAAGGACAGAGTGGACTCGGCAATGATGGCCGAACCGACGGTGAGCGTGGTGTTTGCCAGCACCAGCGGCATGACCGCCGGAAGCACATGCTTGCCAATAATGTGGGCGTCCGAGGCACCAAGCGCCCACGACCGTTCAATGTAGGGACGCGATTCGACCGTCAGGGTCTGTGCGCGGACCACTCGTGCGGTGCCGGCCCAGGAAGTGATGCCGATGGCCACCACGATGGTGGTCACGCCTGCTCCGATGATGCTGGACAGGACAATGGCCAGGACCAGGCCCGGCACCACCAGGAAGAAGTCGATCACCCTCATCAGGATGGCCTGGGTGGCACCGGTGAAATGGCCGGCGGCCATCCCCATCAGGGTGCCGATCACCATGGACACAGCGGTGGCGGCGAAACCCACGAGGAGCGAAACCCTGGCCCCCCAGATGAGCAGGGCCAGGACGCTGCGGCCGGAGGGATCGGTGCCCAGCGGGTTCGCGGCGGAGGGTGGATCGTTTTGCGGGGATGTCAGCTGGGTGACATCCAGGGTTGACGCCGGTGCCAGCACGGGTGCCAGCAGGGCCAGGGCAATCACGGCCAGCAGGATGGCCAGGCCGGTGATGCCGGCTTTGTTGCGGCTGAATTCCTTCCAGGTCTCGCGGGCCTGGGCGGCACGCCGGGCAGCGGCCACGTTCCTGCTGCGGGCCGGAACTGTGCCCGGATCCGGCGCGGAGGGTGCGGGGCTGGTCTGGGTGTTTTTCGAGCTCATGAGGCACGCAACCTGGGATCGAGGATGCGGTACACAATGTCCGCAAAAAAATTCATGATGATCACGATCGAGGAGAAGACCACGAACGTGCCCTGCAACAGCGGGAAATCAGGGGCGGACAACGCCTGGAAGGTGAGGTAGCCCAGGCCCGGCCAAGAGAACACTGTCTCCACGGTGACTGCGCCGCCCACCAGGCCGCCCAGCGTCAGGAAGATGAGCGTAACGGTGGGCAGCATGGCATTCGGGACTGCGTGCCGGCGTCGCACATCGTCCTCCCGCAGTCCCTTTGCGCGCGCCGTGACCAGATAGTCGGCGGACATTTCCTCCAGCAGGGAAGCCCGCATGACCATGAGGTACTGGGCGTAAACCACAGCGACCATCGTCAGCACGGGCAGCACCATGTGCCGGCCCACGTCCACGGCCAGCGCCAGTCCGGTTTCCGTGGTGCCGGCCGTCATCATCCCGCCGGTGGGGAACCAGCGCAGCCCGCCGGCGAAAATGAGCAGCATCAGCAGGCCCAGCCAGAACGTGGGCACTGACCAGAAGAACAGGGCCAGTCCGGTCTGGGTTTTATCGAAGGCCGATCCGCGCCGCCATGCCGCCCGCTGCCCCAGCCAAAGGCCGAGGAAAACGGACAGCAGGGCGGCGGTGCCGGTCAGGAGCAGGGTGGGGCCAATGCGGTCCCCGATCAGTTCCATGACCGGCCGGTTGTAGGTGTAGGAATCGCCCAGCTTCCCCTGGAACAGGTCCGTCAGGTAGCGCCAGAACTGTCCCAGCAGCGGCTGGTCCAGTCCGTACTGGCGGCGCAGGATGTCCATTTGTTCGGCAGTGACCTGCCGTCCGTCCGCCAGGGACCGCACCGGGTCCCCGGGCAGGATCCGGAAGGCAAAGAACCCCAGGACAATCACCATGACCAGGGAGACGGCCGCTCCGCCCGCTTTCATGCCGATGTAATGCAGCCAGGAGGATCCCCGGCGCGGTTCATCGATGTCAATGCGGGCGGGGACGACATCGTGTTCGCTGAGCGCCTCGGCCATGGCTAGGCGCGGTCCTCGGCGTTGCCGCCGCGGCGGCGGAGGAAGAGGACCGCGGCAATCCCCAGGACCACTATGGCGGCGGCGGAGACAATGAGGGTGGTGTTGCTGCCGCTCTCCTCACTGGTGCCGGCCTCGGAGACATCGGAGCCGACGGGGGTGGCGCTGTAGTAGCCCCACGGCCCGTTCTGTGAGGTGATGATGCCGCCTTCCGCCGGCTGAGTGGTGAAGGGCTCCCATTTGTCGGACCGGTAAGCCTCGAGGCTGTTGGCGTAGAACAGCACCTTGTTGACGGCGGAGTTGTAAATGACTTCCTGCGCCTGCTTGACCAGTTCGCTGCGCTTCTCCTGATCCAACTCTGCATGCTGGGCGAGGTAGAGCTTGTCGAACTCGGGGTCGCAGAGGCTGTTTTCGGAGGTGGCTCCGGTGCCGTCGGCGTTTGGCCTCGAGCTGCACTGGTTGATGGAGAGCTGGTAGTCCGGATCCGGTCCAATGCCCCAGCCGGTGAAGTACAGGTCAAAGTTGCCGAAGGTCGAATCATCGTTGACCTGGGCGGGAGCCTTCATCTCGGTGTTGATTTCGATGCCGATGGCCTTCATCCATGGTCCGATGAAATCGGCCATCTGCTGGTGGGTGGGATCAGAGTTGCGTCCCATGAGGCGGAGCTTGAGCGGGTTGCCCTCTTTGTCCAGGCGAATGCCGTCCGGACCCATGGTGTAGCCGGCCTCGTCCAGGACGCGGTTTGCCTCGTCCGGGTCATAGGCCAGCGGCAGGTCCTTGGTGTCCCAGTGGTACAGCGGGTAGGTCATGGGGATTTCGCCCGTGGCTTCCTGGCCCAGGCCCTGGAGGACCTTTTCCAGCAGGGTGTTGCTGTCGATGCCCATTGCAATGGCGCGTCGCAGTTCCTTGTCCTGCAGGGCCGGGTTGCCGTCGCCCATCACGGTGTCGTCAGCCGTGGTGGTTCCGGGGTTGATGGCAATGGCCTGATAGCGGCGGCCGGCACCGGCGTTGGTCGTGATGCCGGGCTGGTTCTGGAGCGCTTCATACTGCACCGGAGTCAGCGAGCTCACGATGTCGATCTCACCGGTCTTGAGGGCCTGCACCGCTGCATCGCTGTTCTTGTAGGGAACCCAGGTGATGCCGTCGATTTTGGCCTTGCCCTGCCAATAATTCGGGTTGGCCTTCATCGTGACACCGGCGGCCTTGTCATAGCTGACCACGGTGAACGGTCCGGAGCCCACGGTGTCCTTGTCGTTGGCAAAAGCTGCCGGGTCTCCCGCGGCGGACCAGATGTGCTCGGGCATGATGGGCAGCGCGGTGCCGGGGTTGGACGCCTGGGGTGCAGTGAGCGTGATGACCAGGGTTTCGTCATCCGTGGCCTCAACCGAGGAAACGCTGGTCAGGAGCGCTCCGTTGGCCTGCTTGAGTTCGTCATTGGTCTGGATGGCAGTGAACGTCCAGGCGGCGTCGTTGGCGGTGATCGGTTCGCCGTCGGACCATTTGCGGTCCGAGGGGATCTTGAACGTCCAGACCGTTCCGTCCTCGGAGGTTTCCCAGCTCTCGGCCATGCCGGGGATTTCCTCGTTCTGCTCAGGGCCGTAGGCCACCAGGTTCTGGTACTGCAGGGCCAGGATGTTCGAGCTGGTCGCGAGGATGGCCTTGAACGGATTGAGTGTGTCGATGTCTCCGGTCAGCGCCAGCTTGAGCGTTTTGCCGCTGGATTGGTCAGAGGCGAAAGCGGCGGGAGCCGAGGCGGGGCCGGCGGTCAGGGCCAGGGATCCGGCCATGGCGGCGCAGAGGAGGCCGGCCGCAGCCGTGCGGCGGAGGCGGGAACGGGAGCTCCGGAGAAGCTGCCTGTCCGCGGGGTTTTTCGGTCTGAACTGCATTAAGTCCCCTTCATTCGGATGTGAGTGGCAGGTGTCCAGAGAGCAGCTCTGCCGTCCTGCACCGAGAGTGGGGCCCGGTACTGGGTATTGCCGACGGCAGCTGCGGCCTGTGTGCAGCACCACATCGGTGCACCCTGTGGGGAAAGTGTAAGTAACTAACAGGATTGTGCCAAGGGCTGGAAAATACTTTATTTTTGGCCGGGCCAGCGGCTATTGTTTCTCCAAACGCTAAGGAGCGCCTGTGCCCGTTGACCCAGCCCTGCTCTGTGCCGAACTGATTCGGTTCGACACCTCCAATTACGGGGAGGGTAAAAGCAACGGTGAGCACGCCGCCGCTGACTACCTCCTGAACCACCTCACCGAAGCCGGTTACGACGCCGTGCTTTTGGGTCCGGAGGAGACACGGAGCTCAGTAGTGGTGCGGGTGCAGGGAACCGATCCCACCCTCCCCGGGCTGCTTGTCCACGCCCACCTTGACGTGGTGCCGGCCGAACCCGAGCAGTGGAGCATGGACCCCTTCGCCGGAACCATCGCCGACGGGTACATTTACGGCCGCGGTGCCGCAGACATGAAGGACATGGCTGCCATGACCCTGGCCACTCTGCTGAACTGGGCGGAAGAGGGGATCCGGCCGCGCCGGGACATCGTGGTGGCGTTCGTGGCGGACGAGGAGGACAAAGGAGATTACGGCGCCCTCTGGCTGGCCGCCGAACATCCCGGACTCTTTGCGGGCGTCGAAGCGGCGATCGGTGAGTCCGGCGGCCACGCCACCCTCCTGGAGGCGGCGGACGGTTCGACCGTGCGCCTGTATCCCGTGGCCGCCGGAGAGCGCGGAACCCTCCATCTTCGGGTGCGGGCGGAGGGTATTTCCGGGCACGGTTCCCGCCCCGTTCCGGTCAACGCAGTGAGCAACCTTATTGAAGCGGTCTCCCGGGTCGACAACTATTCCTGGCCGCTGGTCCTTACCCCCGTGGTCCGCCGGTACATCGCGGAGTCGACGGCGGCGCTCGGCTATGCCGCGGACCTGGACTCGGAGGCCGGCGTGGAAGCGTCCATCGACGCCATGGGTGAAGCGGGAACCGTTGCGCGGGTGACAGTGCGCTGCTCCGCGACGCCGACGGTCCTGCGCGCCGGCTATAAGGTGAACGTCATCCCGGGCGTCGCTGAGGCCGACATCGATATCCGCTGCCTGCCCGGAACCGAAGAGGAAACGCTGGCCACGGTCCGGCAGCTGCTGGGACCGGAGGTGACCACCAGCTTTCTCTCACACCAGCCTCCGGTGCAGTCACCGGTCGACTCGCCGTGGTTCAGCGCCATGCGGGATGCGCTGCTGCGCCATGACCCCGACGCCGTGGTGGTGCCCATGTGCATGGGCGGCGGAACCGACGCCAAAGCCTTCGCTCCGCTGGGTATCTCCTGCTATGGCTTCGCTCCCCTGGCCACCGATCCGGAGGGCCGGACCATCCAGGGGGTCCACGGTGTGGATGAACGCGTCCCGGTCGCGGCGGTCCGCGGCGGCCAGCTGATCCTGCAGGACTTCCTGACCAGTGTCTGACGGGCCGGCCCGGCGGCTGGCTGCCCTTTTTGCAGAGCGCTTTGCCCAGGGGGCAAGCCCCGCGCTCGCTGTCCGGGCAGCCGGTGAAGCCAGCGGCGGGCGGGAGGCCCTGCAGGTGGACGGCATGTTCGGAACCATCGACGAGTCGGCTCCGGATACGGCGCCGACCCCCGATACCGCCTTCAGGATTGCCTCCTGCACCAAGAGCTTCACGGCCGCCGGCATCCTCTGCCTGCGCGGGGCCGGGCTGCTTGACCTTGACGAGGACGTCCGGGCCTTCCTGCCACGGCTGCGCCTGACCGGCCCCGTGCCCGTCTCCGGGACCGGGTCCGGACCAATGACCCTTCGAATGCTCCTCGCCATGACCTCAGGGTTCCCGGCCGATAATCCCTGGGCGGACCGCCTTGAAGCGCTGGCCCGGGAGGACTTTGACGACATGCTGGCCGCGGGCCTGCGCCCGGTCCGCCCGCCGGGGAAAATGTTCGGGTACTCCAACCTTGGCTATGCCCTGCTGGGCCGCGTCATTGAGACCGTTGCCGGACAGGACTACCGGCAGTTCATTATCAGTGCCCTGTTGCACCCGCTGGGACTGCACCACACCGGCTTCGACTCCGCGCTGCCGGTTCCCGTTGCTGTGGGCTACCGGAAGGCGCCCGCCGGATGGGAGCCCCAGCCGCTCAGTCCACCGGGCGCTTTTTCAGCCATTGGCGGCCTGTTCAGCACCATTTCCGACCTGGAGCGGTGGATCCGCTGGCTGGGTGAGGGGTTTGGCCCCGGCCTCGGCACCCTCCCTGATTCGCCGCTTCCGCGCCGGGTGCGCCGGGAGATGCAGCAGATCCACACTGTCTGCCCTCCACTGCCCGGGGATCCGCCGGGGCTGGTCCGCGGTTACGGCTTTGGCGTCCGGGTGGAGGACGTGCCCCGGACCGGAAGAATCATTTCCCACTCCGGCGGGTACCCCGGCTACAGTGCCCACATGTGCTGGCATCCGCCGTCGGGAAGCGTCGCGCTGGGCTTCGAGAATGCCGCCTATTCGCGGGTCGGGGCGCCGGTCCGCCAAGCCTTGGACCTGCTGATCGGTGCCGGCCGGACCGGCACGGCGCGTCATTCCCCGCAGCTCATCCAACGCGCGGAACCGCCCGCGGCGCTGCCCTGGCCGGAGCTGGAGGCAGCCAGGGCAGCCGTTGAGGCCTTCGTCCGGAACCGGGACACCGCATCGGAACGGACCCTGCGGGCGCTGTTTGCCGGGAATGTGGAGCTGGACGTGCCGTTCGAGGAACGCAGGAACCGCCTGGCCGGGATCCTCGAAGCACTGGGACCGCCGGTTCCTCCCGGCACCGCTGACCTGCCCGGAACAACGGCTGACGCCTCCGGCTGTGTCCTGCAGTGGAAGATACCCACGCAGCACGGACAACTCGGCTGTGAAATCCACCTCTCGCCCGCGGAGCCCCCGCGGATCTCCGTCCTGCGTTTCACCGGGGGACCGGAACCCGTTTCCGTGGAGGCCTGACTCAGGTCTCTTCGGCCAGCCGGGCGGCGTGCTTGGTGATGTTCTTGGCCATGGACGGGAAAATCAGGCCATGGAACGGGGCGATCAGCCACCAATACAGTTTTCCGCCCAGCCCCTTGGGGAAGTAAATGGCCCGCTGCCGGTACAGGCTCCCGTCGCCGTCGGGGTCCACCCGCAGCTCCAGCCAGGCCTTGCCTGGAACGCGCATTTCGGCGCGCAGCCGCAGCAGGCTTCCGCGCTCCAGGAGCTCCACCCGCCACCAGTCCACGACGTCGCCGGTGAACAGGGTGGTGGGGTTCCGCCGGCCGCGGGTCAGCCCCGCCCCGCCCACGGTCTTGTCCAGCACGCCGCGGATAGCCCAGGCCATGGGCAGCGAATACCATCCGTTCTTGCCGCCGATGCCCTCAATCACCTTCCACACATGCTCCGGAGCAACGGCTGACCGGCGCTGGCGGGAGTCCACGTACACCGTTTGCCCGGCCCAGTCCGGGTCACTCGGCAGCGGCGACGAGGCTTCGTCCGCCGCCGGTGATGCCCCGGCCCAGGTGGTTTCCACTTCGCCGCGCTTCTCCTTGCCCAGCGCCCGCTTGACCGCCTCCGAATAGCCGGTGAGTCCGCCGTCGGGCAGGGGCAGGTACTGGTCGATGTCGTGTTCCTTGGCCACGGCGTCGTGCTGGAGGGATTCGACCAGCGGCAGCGACATGGACCGCGGAATGGGGGTCACCAGGGCCACCCACATGCCGGCCAGCCGCGGCGCGGGCAGCGGCAGGGCGTAAATCCGGCGCCGGGGCAGCCCGGCTTCCTCGGCGTACCCGTTCATGATCTCGGCGTAGGTCAGCACTTCGCGGGAGCCGATGTCGAAGGTGCGGTTGATGTCCGCGGGGAGGTCGACGGCGCGGACCAGGTAATGCAGCACGTCGCGGATGGCGATGGGCTCGATCCTGCGGCGCACCCAGCTCGGAGCCGGCATCACCGGCAGGGTTTCGGTCAGGTGCCGGATCATCTCGAACGACGCCGAACCGGACCCAATGACCACCCCGGCCTGGTAGACGACGGCGGGAACCTTGCCCTCGAGCAGGATCCGCCCCACCTCGGTGCGGGAACGCATGTGGGGGGACAGCTCACCCTCCGGATGCAGGCCGCCCAGGTAGACGATCCGCGAAACGCCGGCCTCCTCGGCGGCCTTGGCCACGATGTGGGCGATGTCCTGCTCCTGGGCGGCGAAACCCTTGCCGGAGGCCATGGAATGAACCAGGAAGTACACGGTGTCAGTGTCAGCCATGGCGGACGCCACGGAGTCCTTGTCCGTCAGGTCACCCTGGACAATCTCGACGTCGTCATGCCACGGCACATCATTGAGCTTCTCCGGGGACCGGACCAGGACGCGCACTTTGTGTCCGTCCTGAATCAGGAGCGGAACCAGCCGCCCGCCAATGTAGCCCGTTGCACCCGTTACCAAAACCCGCTGTGGCTCACTCATTTTCCCAACATACACAGTTCGTTCCCCGGAGCCGATAGTGCCCGGAACGCCCTTGGCGTAATTCCCTCAGCAGACTGACAAATAGTGGAAATCGGCCGGTAATCCCGGTAAGACTAGGGACCATGGCGAGCAGTGGAGCGGGTCTGAAGCAGCAGGAAACCGTGAATGTGGACGGCCACCGGCTGCGGCTGACCAACTTGGACAAGGTGCTCTATCCGGAAACCGGAACCACCAAGGCGGAGGTCCTGGCGTATTACGCCGCCGTGGCCGAGGCGCTGCTGCCGTACTCCCGCGACCGTCCGTGCACGCGGAAGCGCTGGGTGCACGGGGTGGGAACTCCGCAGGAGCCCGGACAGGTCTTTTTCCAAAAGAATATTGATACCTCCGCTCCCACTTGGGTGAAGCGTTTCTCGATCGAACATAAGAGCTCCACCAACATCTATCCCCTCGTCAATGACCTGGCCACGCTCACCTGGCTGGCCCAGAGCGCCGCTTTGGAACTCCATGTTCCCCAATGGCGGTTTGGCCCGCGCGGAAAGATCAACAACCCCGACCGGCTGGTGCTGGACCTGGACCCCGGGGACGGCGCGGACCTGGCCCAGTGCGCCGAAGTGGCGCGGCTGGCCCGCGGCATCCTCGCCGACATGGGCCTCGACGCCCGCCCTGTTACCAGCGGATCCAAGGGCATCCACCTCTACGCGGGCCTGGACGGCCGGCAGACCTCCGACGAGGTCAGCGCAGTGGCCCATGAGCTGGCCCGGGCGCTGGAAGCGGACCATCCGGACCTGGTGGTGTCCGATATGAAGAAGTCCCGGCGCACCGGGAAGGTCCTGCTGGACTGGAGCCAGAACCACCGGAACAAGACCACGATCTGTCCGTATTCCCTGCGCGGACGGTTCACCCCGACGGTTGCCGCTCCGCGGACCTGGGAAGAGCTGGAAGACCCGGGCCTGGCACAGCTGGACTACGAAGAGGTGATGCAGCGGCTGGCCGGCGACGGCGACCTGCTGGCGGGGATGAGCTCCGGCGAAGTGGACGCCGATGTGCTCGGCGAGGATGAAGCCGCCGCCGACCGGCTCAGCAAGTACCGCAGCATGCGTGATGCCGCCAAGACTCCGGAACCGGTGCCGGAGGAACCCGCCGAACCCTCGGAGGGCAACAGCTTTGTGATCCAGGAACACCACGCCCGGCGCCTGCATTGGGATTTCCGGCTCGAGCACGACGGCGTCCTGGTTTCCTGGGCGCTGCCGAAGGGGCCGCCGGATTCCCCGGACAAGAACCATCTGGCCGTCCAGACCGAGGACCATCCGTTGGATTACGGCAGTTTTGAAGGCACCATCCCCAAGGGCGAGTACGGTGCCGGGGAAGTCCGGATTTGGGACCACGGAACGTACGAGAAGGAAAAATGGCGCGACGGCAAGGAAGTCATCGCGGTGCTGCACGGACAGCCCGACGGCGGACTCGCCTCTGAAGGGGGCGCGGTGCGGCGGTTCGCGCTGATCCACACCGGGGGCAAGGGCGGAGCCAACAACTGGCTCATCCATTTGATGAAGCATCAGCCCGCTGCGGAGCCCGACTCGGACGGGCAGGCCTCCGACTCGGACGGGCAGGCCCCCGACACGGACGGGCAGGCCGAAGCCGGGTCGAAGCCGGAGGCGGTCTCGGCGTCGCCGGAGGAAACGGTGGCCGCCGCCGCTGCGGCCCCCGCGTCCCGGGAGGCACTTCCGGATGCCTCAGCGGTGGTGAAGGCGGTGGCCGCCGACGCCGCCGAACACGGCGTGCCGTCCATCGAACCCATGCTCGCCACGCTGGGCACCCGGGCGGACGTGAACGACGACGACGAGTGGGGCTTCGAAATGAAGTGGGACGGTGTGCGCGCGGTCGTGTACGTGACGCCGGAGGGAACCCGCCTGATCAGCCGCAACGGCAACGACATGACCGCCGCCTATCCCGAACTGCAGGAACTGGGCCGGCACCTGAACGGTGAGCGGGCCGTGCTCGACGGCGAGATCATCGCCATCAACAAGGCCGGGCGTCCGGACTTCGGGCTGCTGCAACCCCGGATGCACCTGACGAAAAAGCGTGACATTGACGCCGCCGCAGCTCGGACTCCCGTGCATCTGATGCTCTTTGACCTGCTGTGGCTGGACGGAAATTCCCTGCTGGAGCTGCCGTACACCCAGCGCCGGGAAATCCTGCAGGAGGCGGTGGAACCGGCCGGAGAGGACGGGCACGTCCAGGTTCCGCCGGCACTGGAGATGTCCATGGACGAGGCGGTGGATTCCAGCAGGGAACTCGGGCTTGAAGGGGTGATGGCCAAGCGGCTGGACAGCACGTATTCCGCCGGCCGCCGGTCGAAGAGCTGGATCAAGCTCAAGAACTCCTTCACCCAGGAAGTGGTGATTGTGGGCTGGCGTCCGGGCAAGGGGAACCGGGCGTCCAAGATCGGCTCCCTGCTCGTCGCTGTGCCGGACGGGCACGACCTCGCCTACATTGGCCGGGTGGGCTCCGGGCTCACCGAACGTGACCTGGCGCTGGTGGGCGGCAAGCTCAAGAAACTGGCCCGGAAAACCCCTCCGCTGGACGGCGTGCCCGGCGCCGACGCCTCCGACGCGCAGTGGGTCCGCCCGGTGCTCGTGGGCGAGGTGACCTACTCCGAACGCACCGGCACCGGCAAGCTGCGCCATCCCGCCTGGCGCGGACTGCGCCCGGACAAAAAACCCTCCGACGTGGTGGTGGAGACCCCCTGACACACCCCGAAACCACCGCCGTCGTCTGTCCGGACAATTCCGCCGTCGTAAATCCCGCTGAACCGATCCCGCTGAATCAACCCCGCCAAGGAGGCACCGCATGACCTCTGCGCCAGCAGCACCGGAACAACCCCTGAGCGAGACCCTGACCGACGTGGACACGTGGTGGCGCGCCGCCAACTACCTCTCCGCCGGGCAAATCTATCTGCGGGACAACCCGCTGCTGCGCCGGCCCCTGGATAAAAAGGATGTGAAGGCCCGGCTGCTGGGACACTGGGGCACCACGCCGGGCCTGAACTTCATTTACGCCCACCTGAACCGGCTGATCCGCGAGCAGGAGCGGGAAGTCCTGTTCATCACCGGACCCGGCCACGGCGGCCCCGCCAACGTCGCCAACGCCTGGCTTGAGGGCACGTACTCGGAGATTTACAGCCACGTGGGCAAGGACGAGGACGGCCTGCGGACGCTCTTCAAGCAGTTCTCCTACCCCGGCGGCGTGCCCAGCCACGCCGCCCCGGAAACCCCCGGCTCCATCCACGAGGGCGGCGAGCTGGGCTATTCCCTGGCCCACGCCTACGGCGCGGTGTTCGACAACCCGAACCTGATCGCCGCCACCGTGATTGGCGACGGGGAGGCGGAAACCGGCCCGCTGGCCGCCAGCTGGCACTCCAACAGTTTCCTCGACCCGGCAGTGGACGGCGCCGTGCTGCCCATCCTGCACCTGAACGGTTACAAGATTGCCAACCCCACCATCCTGGCGCGGATGCCCGAAGAACAGCTGGTGAAACTGATGGAGGGGTACGGGTACCACCCGTACCTCGTCACGGTGGAGGACCCCGCATCGACGGCGCAGGCGCACGCCGACTTTGCCGAAGCGCTGGAGGCATGCCTGGCGGAAATCGACGCCATCCAGGCGCCCTACCGCTCCGGGGAACGCACCGCCGTGCCCGCCGACGCTCCGGATGCTGGGAGTCGCCTGGACAAGGAAGCAGTCCACGCCCCGCGCTGGCCGATGATCATCCTCCGCTCGCCCAAGGGCTGGACCGGACCCACCGTGGTGGACGGCAAGCAGGTGGAGGGCACCTGGCGCGCGCACCAGGTGCCGCTGTCCGAAATCCACGACAATCCCGAGCACCTCGCGCAGCTGGAACAGTGGCTGGCCTCCTACCGGCCGGAGGAACTGTTCGACGACGCCGGCCGGCTTCGCGCGGAAGTCGCCGCCCTGGCACCGGCGGGGGACCTGCGGATGAGTGCCACCCCGTACGCGAACGGCGGCCGCCTGCTGCAGGACCTGGCACTTCCGGCATACTCCGACCACGCCGTGGACGTTGAGAAACCCGGGACGCAGCGGATCTCGCCGATGATCACCGCCGGCGGCTACCTGCGGGACGTCATTTCCAGGAACCCCTCCAACTTCCGGATCTTCGGACCGGACGAGACGGCCTCAAACCGGCTGCAGGCCGTGTACGAGGTGACGGACAAAGCCTGGCAGCAGCGCATCGACGAGATCGATGAAAACCTCGCCCGCAGCGGCCGGGTGGCGGAAGTCCTCTCCGAGCACCTCTGTGAGGGCTGGCTGGAGGGCTACCTGCTTACTGGCCGGCACGGGGTCTTCAACTGCTACGAGGCCTTTGTCCACATTGTGGATTCAATGTTCAACCAGCACGCCAAGTGGCTGAAGGTCAGCCGCGGGCTGTCCTGGCGGCAGCCGGTGGCGTCGCTGAACTACCTGCTGTCCAGCCACGTCTGGCAGCAGGACCACAACGGGTTCTCGCACCAGGACCCGGGCTTCATTGACCACGTGGTGAACAAAAAGGCCGACGTCATCCGGGTGTACCTGCCGCCGGACGTGAACACCATGCTCGCCGTTACCCGGCACATCCTGGGCACCCGGGACCGCGTGAACGTGGTGGTGTCCGGCAAGCAGCCCACACCGGCATGGCTGAATCCGGAGGAGGCGCTGCTGCATGTTCAGCGCGGCATCGGCATCTGGGACTTCGCCGGCAGCGAAACCGCAGGACCGGGGGAAAAGACCGATCCCGACGTCGTCATGGCCTGCGCCGGCGACGTGCCCACCCTGGAAACCGTGGCCGCCGCCGCCCTGCTGAAGGAGCACCTGCCGGAGCTGAAAATCCGGGTGGTCAACGTGGTGGACCTGATGCGGCTGCAGGATGAGGCGGAGCACCCGCACGGGCTTTCTGACAGGGATTTCGACACCCTTTTCACTCAGGACAAGCCCGTCATTTTCGCTTACCACGGTTATCCGTGGCTGATCCACCGGCTGACCTACCGGCGCACCAATCACGGCAATTTGCACGTGCGCGGCTACAAGGAAGAGGGCACCACCACCACGCCGTTCGACATGGCGATGCTGAACCAGATCGACCGGTTCCAGTTGGCCATCGACGTGCTGGACCGGGTAGCGTCGCTGGGATCAACGCAGGCCGGTTTCCGGCAGTGGCTGCAGGATGAACGGGCACGCTGCCGGCAGTACACCCGGGACGAAGGGCAGGACCCGCCGTACATCACCGGCTGGGAACTGCAGGAAGCCTCGGAGCAGACCACGGACTGACCCGCGGACGGTACGTACTATCCATCTATCGAAGGAGAGTTCATTGACCACTGATCAGAGCAGTGTTGTTGTCTCACGAATCATCGACGCTTCAGCAGCAGACATTTTCAACCTCCTGTCCAACCCCGAGCGCCATCCCGAGCTGGACGGCTCCGGCATGGTGATCTCGGACGAGAAGACCGACCGCATCACCGCCTCCGGGCAGGTCTTCACCATGAACATGAACAACGAAAAAATGGGCGACTACCAGACGGAAAACCACGTCACCGGGTATGACCACAACAAGCTCTTGGCCTGGCAGACGGCTCCGGCCGGCACCGAGCCCAAGGGCTGGCAGTGGGTCTGGGAACTGGAACCCCAGGGCCCGGACTCCACCGAAGTGACGCTGACCTATGACTGGTCCAACGTCACCGACAAGGAGACGCTGAAGAAGGTGTCCTTCCCGATGGTGTCCAAGGATGACCTTGAGGAGTCGCTGAACAAGCTCGCCGCCGGAGTCTCCGGGGCCTAGTTTCTTCCAACACATGCACGACGGCGGCGGCCGGTGCCTTCCCACGGGGAGGTGCCGGCCGCCGTCGTTGTAGGGTGGCGCCATGACCCGCGGAGGCGTACCGATCAGTGAAGGCGTGCCGGTCAGCGAAGGCGCACCGATCCGTGAGGGGACCCCGCGGGACATCCCCCACCTGGCACGTCTCCGGGCCCTGTGGGTGGCCGAAGCAGGCGGCGGCGATTCCGCCGACCACGATCCTTTCGGCCAAGGTTTCGAGGACGTGTTCCGCACCTGGCTGGCGGCCAATCCCCGGACCTTTTTTGTGGCCGAAGCAGAGGCCGGCGGCGGCCTGATCGGCATGCTGAACCTCTCGGTCTTCGAACGGATGCCGAAACCGGGCCAGCCGGCGTCCGTCTGGACGTATCTCGCCAACGCCTACGTGCTGCCCGCTTGCCGGAACGCCGGGGTGGGAACGGCCCTCGTGGCTGCGGCCGTCGAGTATTCGCGGCGCCTCGGTGCGGCGCGGATCGTCACGTCGCCGTCCCCCGCGTCGAAGGTCTTTTATGCACGGAACGGCTTTGAGCCGGCGGATGAGCTGGCTGTTTACCGGTTTGAGGCCGGCTCAAACAACGACGGCGGCCGGCACCTTCCGCAGGGAAGGCACCGGCCGACGTTGTCAGCAGGCTGACCCGGTTCTCAGTCGAACCTCACAACCACCTTGTCTGCTGCTCCCGGGGTCTTAGCCAGCTCAAGGGCCTCGAGCGACTTCTCGAAGGGCAGGACATCGCTGATGATGAGCGCGTACTTCTGCCAGTTTTCGATGATGTCGTCGGTGACCTCGAAGATCTCCGTCGGGTAGCCCATCGCGAAGACGATGGTGAGCTCCGTGGTGAGGATGGAACCGAAATCGAGCTCCACGGGCTTCTTATGGACTGCGACAACTCCCAGCACTGCACCGGGCTTGGCAATGTCGGCCACGGTCTGCGGAATGACGGGTGCACCCGCGGCGTCCAGGAAGATGTCCGTGGCCGACCGGGTTCCCCGGACCATCATCGTGGCCCCGTCGCCATGGAGTTCCACCAAGCGGGCTGCGACGTCCTCCTGCGCGGAGTTGATGACCGCATCAGCGCCGATCTGGAGTGCCTTTTCCAAGCGGGAGGGGATGATGTCGACCACCACGATGTGCGATGCGCCGCGTCGGCGGTAACCCAGGACGGCGCCCAGGCCGATCGGTCCCGCGCCGAAAATCACGACCTTGTCACCGGCTTTGGGGTTGGTGCGGTTCACGGCGTGGAGGGCTACGGCCATCGGTTCGTTGAGCGCGGCAACCTCCCAGGGGATTTCCTTGGGGATAACCCGGAGCTGGCGGCCGGGCACTGCGTCCTGCACCAAGACGTACTCGGACAGTCCGCCCTGCGCGCCGCCGCTGCCCAGCAGCCCGTCGGTGAAGGCCATGGTGTCCACAACCACGTGGTCTCCAACGGAGAAGCCTTCAACCTCGGCGCCGACTTCCGCGACTTCAGCGGCCGGCTCATGCCCCAGCGAAGTGGCGCCCTGGCGCGGCGGAATGCCGCCGATATGACTGTAGAACGCATCGGAACCGCAGATTCCGCAGGCCTTCATCTTCAACAAAACGTCCCGGGGGCCGGTTGCCGGCCGATCCACCTCCACCCATTCATTGGTGTCCGGGCCGGTGACATGGACAGATTTCAACGTGTTGCTCCTGGGTCGTGGTCGTGTGGATGGAACCGCGGCCGGTTCCCCGCCGCGAAAGAAGGGAACCGGCCGTCATGAGGCAGTGGGTGAAGCAGCGGAGATTAGACCGCCGACCAGCCGCCGTCGGAGGGAAGGATGGCGCCGTTGATGTTCACGCCGTCGTCGCTGAGCAGGAACGTGATGGACGCTGCCAGCTCCTCGGCCGATGCCAGGCCCGGGATGTTGATGCGGGCCGGGCCGAGGCGGGCTTCACCGTATTCGCTGGTCTTGCCGCCCATGGGAATGCCGGTGGCCACGCCGCCCGGAGCCACGGCGTTCACGCGGATGCCTTCCTTGGCGTACATGAATGCGGTGCTGCGGGTAATGCCGACCACTGCGTGCTTGGACGCGGTGTAGGCGACGCCGGATGCCGAGCCGCGCAGGCCGGCCTCCGAGGTGATGTTCACGATCGAGCCCTTGTGCGCTTCGAGCATGGACGGCAGCACGGCGCGGGTCAGGCGCACGAGGCCGTCAACGTTCACGGCGAAGACCTTCTGCCACATGGCGTCGGACACCTCGTGCAGCGGACTGAAGTCGTCATTGATGCCGGCCACGTTGGCCAGGCCGTCGATCTGTCCGCCGGCGGCGGCGATAATCCGCTCCACGGCGTCGAGGTCGGTGAGGTCGGCGGCTACCGGAACAATGGCGTCGCCGAGCTCTTCGGCGAGCTCCTTGATGCGCCCCTCGGCAATGTCGACGGCAATTACGCGGCCGCCTTCGCGGGCAATCCGTCCGGCGGTGGCGCGGCCAATGCCGGAACCGGCGCCGGTGACGATCACGGTGCGGCCGTCGAAGCGGCCGGCGACGGTGGGCAGGACGGCCTCGGTGGTTTCGGGCATCACGCCGCCGTTGGCTGCCTTGACGAGCTCATCCACGGCGGCCTGCGGGAACTTGCCCTGGCTCAGGTCGACAAGCTGCTGCAGCTTCAGGGTCAGTGCCGGGCCGAGCGTGGACTCGTCGCTGCCTGCGGCGGCAAGCATGCCGCGGATGGCGGGTCCGCCTGCCGGGTGGTCGAGCCACTGCTGGACGGTGTTCTGGGCGGTGATGGGCTGGTTGGCCACGAGCCGGTCCTTTCGGTCGGAAGGCGGCCGTGGATCTTCGGCCGCTGGTTCACCGGCAGCTCATCCGTGCAGGTTACACGTGTAAGTTGCCTGTATCGTCAGAATACCGGAGAAATCCGGAAGACATAAGCCCCGCACATTCGGGGCGGACAACCCGGGAATTTGGTCCGGGCAGGACAGTGAAAGGTGCGCAGCGGGTGGATCGCAGGGTTACGTCGAGCGACGTCGCGCAGGCTGCGGGAGTTTCCCGGGCCACGGTCAGCTACGTGCTGAACGGCAACACGGGACAGAGCATTTCCGCAGCCACCCGGGACCGGGTCCTCGCCGCGGCCCGGGCACTGGGCTACACGCCGTCGACCGCCGCCCGCACGCTGCGCCGCGGCCGCAGCGACCTGGTGCTGATGCTGCTGCCGCCCGAGCCGCTGGGCCGTGCGCTGGCCATGATCATTGATGCAGCCTCCGAGCAGCTGGAACGCCACGGCCTGCGGCTGATCGCGCACCGGCTGCCGCCGCAGGGCGGAGCCGTGTCCCTGGTGCACTCGCTCACCCCCGCCGGCCTGATCCTCACCACCCCGCTGGCGGCCGCTGAACTCGCGGCCCTGCGGTCCAGCGGCCTGCCCGTCGCATCACTGCAGGAAACCATCTCGAATCCGCTTGACCCGGACCTCGGCATCGGCGCGCTGCAGGTGCAGCATCTGGTAGCGGCCGGGCATCAGCGGATCGGCGTGGCAGTCCCGCCGGAGGCGGGCTACGAGTGGCGCGTGCAGATCCGGCTGGCGGCCATTACGGATGCCTGTGCCCGGCTTCGGCTGCCGCCGCCGGTGATTGAGCATCTGCGGCTGGACGCGGAGGAGGCCGCCGCCGCCGTCGGCCGCTTACTGGACGGACCCGCGCCCGTCACCGCAGCCTGCGCCTTTGATGATGACCATGCCTTTGCGCTGCTGGCCGGCCTCGCCGCGCACGGCCGGCAGGCGCCGGAGGACCTCGCCGTCATCGGCGCCGAAGACGTTCCCCTGGCGTCACTCGCCGTACCCCCGCTGACCACGGTGCGGGTGGACTCGGCCAGGCTGGGGGAGCGTTTCGCCCGGATGGTGCTGGCGCAAACGGCCGACGGCGGCGGGACTGGAAGCAGTTCCGCTCCGGGAAGCGGGACCGTGGAGTCCGGCGCCCTGCCGCCGGTGAGCCTGATCCGGCGCGCCTCGGCCTGAGGTTCGGGCAAAGCTACTATTGTGCCTCGCGGGCCCGGTAGGTCTGCATTTGCCGGTAACGCCGGCCCAGGGACTCGCGGCGGGGCTTGACCGGGGCATCCTCCGGTTCCGCAGTGAGATCGATGTGTTCCTTGCCGAAGCGCCACAGCAGCAGGTCATCGAGCAGGCGGTCCGGGCCGGGGGAGTACCGGTGGTCCAGGGCCCTGCGGACCTCGGTGATGGCATCGGCCTGCAGCAGTCCTGCCAGGTCCATGGTGGTTTTCATGCCGTGCGCCGCGAGCAGTTCCGCCGCCCAGCCCCAGTCATCGCCGGTCTTGCGGTTCACATGCGGCAGCAGCGTCATCCACACGTCCCGGATCCGGTTCGGTGTCAGCGGTGCGCTGCCCTCGCCCTCCTCGTCCCAGAATCCGGTCACCGTCTCGTAGCGTTCATGCAGTTCGGCAAAGGCGGTCTCCACGGTTTCCAGCATGGCGGCCGTTGCAGTGAACTGGCGGTCAAAATAGGGGCTCCAGGCGCGGGGGTCGCCGGCCTTGAACCGGATGTCATGCTCAATTTCGGACCATGCGTGGGCGAGGACGGTGCGGATCTGCACCTCGAAGAGGAAGCTGCCGTTGGGCCGCTGCTCCGGGTCCAGCAGTTTGTGATATTCCCGGACGGTGTCGTTCTGGATGGTCCGCAGGATCAGATGGCGGCTGGAATAGCCGTACGTGCCGGACTCGATGGAACCGATGTCCTTCTCGCGGTCGCCGCGGCAGTCGAACTCGGCGCGCTGCCGCTTGATGAGGTTGGCCGCCTCGTCCACCTCGTGGGGCAGCGTCACAATCACGCGAAGGCCCACCAAGTCGATCAGGTTCCGCAGCGGATCCGGAAACAGCAGCGCCGGCAGTTCGTCGGGGTTTTCGGACGGAAGCATCCGGGACGCCTTGTCCCGGAAGGACTCCACGGTCTTGGTCCGTGAGGCGACAAACAGCGGGCGCACCGGGCTGTCATTGAAGGTGTCGCGCAGGCTCTGCTCCATTTCGCGGGTGAGTTTTTCCAAGGCAGGGCGAACCCGGGCATACTCATCCGTACTGGCCTGGACCACCGGACGCAGCCGGTCATCAAGGCTGTCCCACGCGCCCATAAGAAACTCTCCATTCGTTCACGAACCCGATGTGTCGCCCTCCGTCCGGCTGCGCCGGCCATTAGGCTCAGTACCACATTAGGCCAGTTGAAGGAGGGCAACCGATGCCGCCCAGTCCGCTTCGAATTCCTTACGGACCTGACCCCGAACAATATGCCGAACTCACCCGGCCGGAGCTTTCCGGGGACGCGGCACCGCATGCAGGGGTGGTGGTCATCATCCACGGCGGCTACTGGCGGTCCAAGCACACCGCCGACCTGGGCCGTCCGGGGGCCCGCGATCTGGCCGGACGGGGCTTCACCTGTTGGAACCTGGAATACCGCCGGGCCGGAAACGGCGGCGGATGGCCGGAGACCTTCAATGACATTAGTGATGGGATTGATGCCCTCGGTCCCGCCGCGGGGGAGTACGGCCTGGACCTGTCCCGCGTTACGGTGCTGGGGCATTCGGCGGGAGGGCAGCTTGCGGTGTGGGCGGCGGCCCGGAACGGCGCCGGCGTACCGGTGACCGGCGTCGTGAGCCAGGCGGGTGTCCTGAACATGGCGCAGGCCCTGGACCTTGAACTGAGCGATAACGCCGTCCGCAACTTCCTGGGGTCCTCCCCGGAGGTTGACGGGGACCGGTACCGCAGCGCCGATCCGCTGCAGCTGCTTCCGCTGTCCGTTCCCGTTGTGGCCCTGCACTCGGACACTGATGCCGCCGTTCCCCTGAGCTGCTCCACCTCGTTTGTGAACGCCGCGGTGGCCAGCGGTTCCCCGGCCGAGCTGCGGATGATCAGCGGGGACCATTTCGCGCCGATTACCCCCGGAACTCCGGCATGGTCCGCCGTCGTCACCGCCCTGACGGAGGCCGCCGAAGGGGCCGGAGTCTTTGCCGCGGACAGCCTTGATGCGGACCGTTCTTAAGGCGTTGGGCGGGCAGCTCTGTTAGGTTGAGGTCGTGCTCACAGTAATCGGCGAAGCCCTCGTGGACGAGGTAATCAGCGACACCGCTCCCAAGCGATTCCACCCCGGCGGGAGCCCGCTGAACGTCGCCGTCGGCGTGGCCCGGCTGGGCCGCCCGGTCCAGTTCGCGGGCCGTTACGGCACGGATGAGTACGGGCTGCTGATTGAACAGCATCTGCGCTCCAATTCCGTCCTGACTCCGCTGCCCGCCGACGAGCTTCCCACCAGCGTCGCCACCGCCGTCCTGGACCCGGCCGGCGGTGCCCGCTACACCTTTGACCTCGAGTGGCGGCTGCCGTCACTGGATGCTGCCCTGCCGCGGCTGCTGGAAGGGACCACGGTGCTGCACACCGGATCCATCGCGGCCATGCTCCGGCCCGGGGCTGATGCGGTCCTGTCGGCCGTGGAGCGTGCACGTCCCGGGATCACCATCACCTATGACCCCAACTGCCGGCCGTCCATCATCACCGATGTGAGTTATGCGCGGGAACAGGCCGAGAAGTTCGTCGCCCTCGCGGACGTCGTCAAGGCCTCCGACGAGGACCTCGCCTGGCTGTATCCCCAAGACCCGCCCCGGGACGCCGCCCGCCGCTGGCTGGGATTGGGACCGGCCATGGTGGCGGTGACCAGCGGTTCCAAGGGAGCCTGGGCCGTGACCGCCTCCGGTGAAGCTGAAGCTTCCGTGCCGCCGGTCACGGTGGTGGACACAGTGGGGGCCGGCGACTCGTTCATGTCAGCCCTGCTGGTGTCGCTGATGGACCGGGAGCTCGACGGCGGCGCCCGGCGTCCGGAGCTTGCGCGGATCAGCACCGGGGACCTCGAGGAGGTGCTCGGCTTCGCCGTCCGCGCCGCCGCGGTCACCGTTTCCCGCGCCGGGGCCAATCCGCCGTACCGCGGCGAACTGCAGCCGTAGCCGCCGCCGCAGGCGCTGCTCCGGCGGATCCCGGCTCGACAATCAGGACCAACACCAGGAAAAGGAGAGAACCACATGCAGTCCTACGACCCTTACGACGCGTTGCCGCAGGTGCCGGCCTTCACCGTCACCAGTGATGATTTCTCGAACCTTGAGCCGTTCACCCGGGCCCAGTACAGCGGAAAAATGGGGGTGCCGGGCGGAAAGGACGCGTCACCGCAGCTGAGCTGGTCCGGAGCACCGGAAGGCACCAAGAGCTTCGCCGTGACCATGTTCGACCCCGACGCACCCACCGGCAGCGGGTTCTGGCACTGGGCCGCCTTCAACATCCCGGCAGACGTGTCGTCCCTGCCCGGCGACGCCTCAAACCGGCACGAACTGCCTGAAGGCACGGTGGAACTGGTGAACGACGCCGGTTTTGCCGGCTTTGTGGGAGCCGCACCGCCCGCCGGTCACGGGCCGCACCGGTACATGGTGGTGGTCCACGCCGTCGACGTCGAATCCCTTGACGTGCCGGCTGACGCCAGCCCCGCCTTCCTGGGTTTCAATCTGTTCACGCACACCCTGGCCCGGGCCCGGATTGTCGGACTTGCCGAGGTCGCGGCGGAATAACAGGCGCCGCCCGCTCCGCCGCTGATGTTCGCGGCGGGGCCGGCGTGGCCGGTTAGGCTGGAACCGTGCGCAGCTGCGCACACCAACTCTGCGAGTGAACGAGGTGTCCGGTGCGTCTGGTGGCAAGTGACCTGGACGGGACCATCGTCGGTCCCGACAACCGGATCAGTGACCGGACCGTCCGTGCGTTCCGCGACTGCGCTGAAGCGGGCATCGACGTCGTCTTCGTCACCGGCCGGCCCCCGCGCTGGCTGAGTCCGCTGCGGGATCTGCTGGGCCACCGCGGGACCGTCATCTGCTCCAACGGCGCCATTACCTATGACCTGGGTGCCGGAAAGGTGCTGGAGGCCCAGGCCCTGTCCCTGCCGGCCATTTTCTCCGCCGCCGACATCATCAGGGAGCTGTTCCCCAGCGCACGCTTCGCTGCCGAAACCGTGGACGGGTTTCATCTTGGCCCGGGATTCCTCGAGCCGGGATCGGGTGAACTGCCCGGAGCGGTGACCCCGGCGCCGCTGGAAGCAACGCTGGAGGACTCCCATACCGTGGTGAAGTTCCTGGCCCGGGTGGACGGCGCATCACCGGACGAGTTCCTGCACCGGGTCCGGCCGGCGGTGGCGCACCTGGTCTCGGCCACGCATTCCGCTCCCTCCACCGCTCTGCTGGAAATGTCGCTGCTCGGCCTGGACAAGTCGGTGACCTTGTCCGACTACGCCGCATCCCGCGGCATTGACCGGGCAGACGTGGTGGCCTTCGGCGACATGCCCAACGACGTGCAGATGCTGCAGTGGGCGGGCTGCGGCTATGCCATGGCCTCCGGGCACGCAGACGCCCTCGCCGCCGCGGACAAAGTGGCGCCGGCGTTCGCTGACGACGGCGTCGCCCAGGTTCTCGAAGCTCTGCTGCGCCGCAACTAAGCGGGACGGGAACGAGCCGGTCCGCTGTCCTGCCGCCCGGTTCTAGCGCGGCCGGCCACGCTCCGCGGTATTGCCCGCCACTGCGGTCCTTCCGGCCAGCCGCCGGGAATGCAGCAGCCGGTGCGCGGTAATCACCACCGCCAGCCAGGCCAGCCCGAGGGTCCAGGCCACCAGGACATCGGTGAACCAGTGGTGCCCCAAGTAAACCCGGCTCATGCCCATGGCGGCTGCAAAAACGGCTGCTCCAAGCACGGTCATCACCTTGGCGCTGCGGCTATCCAGGTGCAGGACCAACAGGTACGCCACCACTCCGGCAATAACAACGGCGTTCAGTGAATGGCCGCTGGGGAAGGACGCGGAGTGCTCATACGGCGGAACGGCGTCCGTCAGCGGCGGACGGGTGCGGCCAATCAGTCTCTTGCCGGCCACCGTCATCAGCAGGGATCCCGCCGCGGCGGCCGCCAGGAGCACCACGGGGGTCCAGGAGCGCCACTTCAGCGCCATGGCCAGCATCGCCGCGCCCGCCAGGATGGGCATGCCGATGGTGCCGCCCAGATTGGTGAACGCCGTCACGGCTCCGTCCAGCTGCGGTGAGCGCAGCATCATGGCCGCCTCCAGGACCGGCTGGTCAAGCCGGGCCACTCCGTCGGACTCGGACACCGCGTCGTAGACTTCCGCCGATCCCACGGTCAGGAGCAATGCCGGGACCAGTCCGGCCGCCAGCGTGATCAGCAGTGCCGCGTGCGGAGAGGTCAGGCGTGCCAGCCAAGCGAATGCCGCGGCAATCCAGCCCGCCAGCCCCGCTCTGCCCGCCGGCCCGGACCCGGGTTCCGGTCCGGTGGAAGGATTCCGTGGTGCATTGGTCATGAACCAAGTATGCCCAGTCTGCGGCAGAGCCAGTCGAGGTTGTTGGCCAGCCCGGCCTTCCACACCTGCCAGGAATGGCCGCCCGGAAGCTTCTGGATGCTCACGTCCATCCCCGCCGCCTTGGCGGCGTCGTAGACCCGCTGGCCCTGGGGTTCGTACACCGAATCATCGACGCCCACCGCGACTATGCCCGCGGAATCCGGAAAGGACCTGGCCGCCAGCAGGTCCAGGGCGTTTTGAGCCTTGAACCTGGACTCGTCCCCGCCAAAATAGGTCTTGATGAGTTGAGATTCTCCCTGCGGCACGGTGGGTTCAGCTTCCCCGGCAATGTCGATGAAGGTGGGGTAGGCGTCCGGAAAGTTCGTGGCCAGCTGCATGGCGCAGGTTCCCCCGTAGGAATACCCCGCCACCGCCCACTGATGTCCCCCGGAGAGCCCTGACGCGAGATGCCGCTGCACCCAGGCCGGGACGTCCACGGCCAGGTATGTGCCCGAGGCGCTGGTGTCCGTATCCATGCACAGCGGCCAGTTGGCGTTGTTGGCGTTGGAGGCATCCGGCATCACCACCACGGGCGCCAGCCCCTGATGGGCGGCGGCATATGCGTCCATCACCTCCAACAGCTGCCCTCCGACGAGCCAGTCCTTCGGGCTTCCCGGCTGGCCATGGATCAGCACCAGCACGGGGAGGTTCACTGCCGGAGGGTCGGCCAAATAGGCAGGCGGGAGGTACACCAGGCCGGGGTTGGACGCGTAGCCTGACACGCTGCCCGGAATGTCCGCCTGATAGAGCCGTCCGCCCGCGGGCATGTTGCCGGGCGGGGACCAGTTTGCGTCGGTGGTGGCGGGCAGGCCCGCGGCGGACGAGGGATCCCGGTCCGGAACCTCTTCATCCGTGGGGCGGGGCGGACTGAGCAGTGATCCCAGGGTGGGGTACTGCGCGTACGCCATGTTCACGGTCACCGCGACTGCCAGCAGTGCCAGGAGAGCGGCGACCAGCGCCAGGACCCTGGGGCGCACGGAGTCGACGGCGCGAAGCCGCACCACGGCAAGGATCAGCGCGAGTATGCCCAGCCCGGCATATACGTACAGAATGCGCGGCAGGGAGTTGTTCCACCACCGGAAAACCTCCTCCGCAAGCAGGAACAGGGCATACGTCAAGCCCGCGGCCGCCACCGCGGCCGCGGGCAGCACCAGCAGCAGATGTTTCTTCCGGCCGGCCGCCAGCCATGCCACGGACAGCCCGCCCAGGGTCAGCAGCACGGCCGGCACCACGCCCGCCAGCAGGGATACGGAGTTCACCGGGCATCCACGATGCGCCGGACCAGGGTCAGGCTCTGGCTCAGCGACACTTCGGGCAGATAGGCCCGGGCCACCGCGTTGCCGATGGCCGGCAGGGACGCCGGATCCAGATACGCCATGTACAGGGGAACATACGTCGGCTGGAACTTGGCCTTGAAGGCGAGCAGGGAACGAAAGCCATACACCGGCTCAAGCGTTGCTCCCAGGAGGTCCAGGACGCGGTCCAAAAGCGGAGCATCGCCCTCGCCCGTCCCCCGGGACCGGGCCAGCGGCGCGCCTGAGAGACTGATCAGCTCATACCCCTCGTCCTGCAGGAGCTTGGCGGCGGAGGCAATCAGGAAATCCATGCTTGGCCGGAACCCCGTACTGCGCCGCCGCATAAAGTCCAGTGTCCAGCCCACCACCGCTCCGTCGCGGTAAATCGGCAGCCAGGACGTGATCCCGTGCACGGTGCCGTCGCTGTCCACGGCCAGCAGGCAGCGCACCTCAGGATCGGCAACCTCGTCCAATCCGCCGAGGGTAAAGCCCATCTCCGGCATCTTCTTGTCCGCCACCCATTCCTCGGAGATGGCATGAAGCTGGTCCAGCAGGGCAAGCGGCGCGGTGGAATAGTCGATCCACCGGGCCTCAATTCCTGCTTTCCGCGCATGATTCATTGCGGTGCGGACGTCCTGGAACTTGCGGCCCTTAAACTCCAGGCCGCCCAGGGGGAGGACGGTTTCCTCGGCCACCTGAAGCCGGGAATACCCCAGACCGGCAGTGATCTCCTCCACCGCGGAGGTCACCGAATAAAAACACGCCACCAACCCGGAAGCCGTGCAGTACTCGGAAAACTCCTTAACGCTGCTTTGCAGTTCGCCGGCCGGCCCCACGGGTTCGCCCACGGTCAGCGCAACACCGAAAATCGGGCGGAACGCCACATAGGAATTGCCGCCGGGGGCAAACCAATAGGTGTTGCCCGGCCACAGCGTCATCCAAGCCATGGTGCTGCCGCCGTGTTTCATCAGCAGTTCCCGGGCCCGGTCGCTGTCGGGAGCATGGCGGCCGCTCGGGGCCTGAAGCCAGGACCGCAGCAGAACCACGCAGGTGAAAACCCAAAAGACGAAGCCCACCCCTTCATACAGCAGATCGGCAAACACCGTCACCGGCAGTAGGCCCGGAGCCGAAGTGGTCAGTTCCAGGACAGGCAGGAACCGCTGCGGCAGGTCCGCAACAAGGAGTCCGGCGGAAGCAGGGGGTGTAAACCCGTTCCGGTCCAGCAGTCCGCCGGCAACGTAGACCGCACTGAGCGCCACAGCCGCGCCGGCCACCCGTGCCGCTGCCCGGCGGTAGGTTCCCCTTGCCGCGGAAACGGTGAAGAGGCTGCGGGTCGCGCCGAGCAGCACCAGCACTGCCAGCGGAACGAGCATGGGCAGCACCAGCGCCAGGGCGTCCTGGGCCGCACCGAGCTCATAACGGCTGCCCGGGTCGCCGCCGCTGAGGTAGCGGATGATCCGGAAGCCGGCCAGGAGAGTCATCAGTGCCTGCAGCAGCAGGGCCGCGCCCCACGCGAAGCGGCGTCCGCGCCGCAGGCCGTCAGCGAAGACCACGAGCAGGACCTGGGGGAGGGTGGCCAGGAAGAAGCCGGCGGGGCCGGCCCGCAGCTGGAGTTTGGCGGCTCTGCAGTCCACCGCCTGGCTCGGATCGCTGCACAGCGCCAGGACGGCCTGAGGATCCGTCATCTCCACAGAGGTGAAGAGGAAACGGAGAACGGCCAGCGGACCCACCGACTGAGAGCCCAGCGCGGAGATCACCGGCCCCACAGCGGAGGCGACCACCACCAGGCCCACCAGCACCCGTGCCTCCCGCCGGCTGGTGACCAGGCGGCCGGGCCAGGCGGGAAGCCGGCCGGACAGCAGGGGACCGCCAACCGCGCCCACCGTTGCCGCTCCCAGGGCGGTGATGCTGTGGAAGGACCCGCCGTAGAGCGCCAGCAGCACCAGCAGTGTCAGGAGCCCCACCCGCAGCCGGCGGCGCCACAGGGTGGAAAGCTGCGCGCTCAACGCCATGGCCGCACCGCAGGCCATGGCCACCGGGCCCACAAAGGATTCCGATTCCAAGGCACGGGACCACTCCCCGGCAACCGCATTCGCCGCATGGGCGAAGCCGATGGCCAGCAGTGAGCCCAGCACCTGGGACGCGCCCGCGGCAACGGCGAGCTTCAGCGGACCCATCAGCCGCTCGCAGGGCGGCCCGACCAACAGGATCAGCAGGGTCCCGGTGATGTACCCGGGCAGCCCGGCTGCCCAGAAGCCTGACAGCAGCAGTGCGGGCCAGTGTTCGGGGAGCGATTCCGCGGACAGCACCACCGTGCGGGCCAGGCCGCCCTCCGGACCTGAGCGAAGGCTGCGGGTGGCCGCGCCGGCAATCCAAAAGAAGACCAGGAACGTCATCGTCACGGGTGCCCGGCGGACGCTGCCGCGCAGCCATTCCACCGCCCACCGCACACCCCGGCCAGCTCCCGCGCCGGGGATTGAAGGTGCATGGTCAGTGGGGGATACAGATGCCAAGCCAGGTACCTCCGCACCGCTCGGGACCTCCGAAGGCCGGGGCCGCCTGCGGGTGGTGCCAGTCTAGGACGCAGGGCGCCGGAAAGGGGATGCCTTGCCCGGATGCGGCGCCTCCGCCGGATAAAGTACGCAGGGTGAGATACCCCTACTTTGACACCCCGGCCCCGCTTGGCCTGGCCCACCGCGGCTTTTCCCGGGAGGGGCTGGAGAACACCATGACCGCCTTTCGCGCAGCTGCCGGGCTGGGGTTCGGCTATCTCGAGACTGACGTGCGCACAACGCGCGACGGCGTGCTCCTGGCCTTCCACGATGCGGCGTTGGACCGGGTGGCCGGCACCGGCGGACCCGTGAACAGCCTCAGCATGCGCGAGGTTCTTCGTGCCCGGGTCGGGGGATCGGAGAGCATTCCCACCTTCGAGGACGTCCTGACCGGGCTGCCCGGGATCCGGCTGAACGTGGACATCAAGGATGCCGCCGGATCGGCTGAGCTGGCCCGGCTGCTGAACAAGCACGGCGCCCACGACCGGGTCCTCGTGACGTCATTTTCGGACCGGAGGCGGCTGGCGGCACTCCGGCGCCTGGCCCGGCCGGCAGCCAGCTCGGCGGGCGCGGTTTTCACGGCCCTGACCGTGCTGCTCGCGCCGGCAGGCCTGGCCGGTGTGCTGGCCCGGCTGGGACGGTACCAGTGCCTGCAGGTTCCCGAGCGGCAGGGGCCGGTGCGGGTTGTGACGCAGAAGTTCATTTCCCGGTGCCACCGTGCCGGCCTGCAGGTCCACGTCTGGACGGTGAACGACCCCGCAGACATGGAACGGCTGCTTGATCTGGGCGTGGACGGCCTGGTTTCCGACCGCGCCGATCTGCTTGCCGGCGTCCTGGCCCGGCGGGGCAGCTGGCCGCAGCGGCATCCGTGAAGACCTGACCCGCTGCCGCCTTCCCGCAGGATCGGCCCCCGGGCTGGCAGTATGGGGGCATGCGTGTACTTATTGCCCCGGATAAATTCAAAGGTTCACTTTCAGCAGTGGAAGCCGCAGCGGCCATGGCCGAAGGCGTGCTTTCCGTGTATCCGGAGGCCGACGTGACCCTGGTGCCGGTTGCCGACGGCGGCGAAGGCACCCTGGAGGCGGCGCTCGCGGCCGGGGCGAAGGAGTACACCGCCAATGTGCGCGGACCCCTGGGCGGGTACGTCACTGCCGTGTGGGCCCTGACCGGCAAGACCGCAGTGATTGAGACCGCACGCGCCTCCGGGCTGATGCTCGTGGATCCGTCCGTGCAGTCCTCGCTGGCGGCGACAAGCTACGGCAGCGGCGAGCTGATCCGTGAGGCGCTCGACGCCGGAGCCACCGAAATTGTGCTCGGCATTGGCGGCTCCGCCATGACGGACGGCGGATCGGGCGCGTTGACCGCCCTGGGCCTGCGCATCCTCGACGCCGCCGGAGAGCCGGTGCCGCCGGGCGGAGCCGGCCTGTCCACGGCGGCATCCATCGATGCTTCGGCCCTGGACAGCAGGCTGCGCGGGGTGCAGGTCCGCATCGCCGCCGACGTCACCAACCCGCTCACCGGGCCGGAAGGCGCGGCCCACGTGTTCGGGGAGCAAAAGGGTGCCGATGCCTCCGCACGCCTGCTGCTGGATGAAGCCCTGGTGCGGTGGGCCGCCCTGCTGCGCGAGGGGACCGGCATCGACGTCGACATTCCGGGTGCCGGTGCGGCCGGCGGTTTTCCGTCAGCTTTCCTGGCGTTTACCGGCGCGTCTCTGGAAAGCGGCTTTGACGTCATTTCCCGGCTTACCGGGCTGGACACCGCCATGACCACGGCTGATTTGGTGCTGACGGGCGAGGGATCGCTGGACGACCAGTCCCGGTACGGCAAGGCTCCGCTGTCCGTGGCGGAACGTGCCCGTGATGCCGGCATTCCGGTGGTTGCCCTCGCCGGTCGGATTACCCTGCCGCCCCATATTCTGGCCGAATACGGCGTGGTGGCAGCGGCAAGCCTCCTGGACCTGGCCGCGGATCCGCAGGACGCGATGGCCCATGCGGGCCGCTGGCTGACCCGGGCCACGGTCCAGGCCCTCGAAGGGGCTTAGCCCAGCCGGCTCGGCCGGGCGCCCCGGTCTTCCGCGGGCTGGTCGGGATCGGTGCCGCGCCAGCGCGCGATGGCCTGCATGCCGTGGAAGGCCAGCAGCGTGGCGCCGGTGCCCAGGGCAATGCCGCCGAACTCCAGCCCGGCCACCACCCAGGTGAAGTTGGCGATGGCAATGATCAGGCCCAAGCCCGCGGTGGAGAGGTTGATCGGGTTGGAGAAGTTCACCTGGTTGTCGACCCAGATGCGCACGCCGAGGATGCCGATCATCCCGTAGAGGATGACGCCGGCGCCGCCCAGGACGCCGCCGGGAACTGTGGCGATCATGGCGCCGAACTTGGGGAAGAGGCTCAGCAGGATGGCCACGATGCCGGCCACCCAGTACGCCGCCGTGGAGTACACCCGGGATGCGGCCATGACTCCGATGTTTTCCGCGTACGTGGTGGTTGCCGAACCGCCGCCGGAGCCGGCCAGCACGGTGGCCAGGCCGTCGGCCATCAGGGCGCGGCCGGCGTAGGGGTCAAGGTCTCTGCCGGTCATCGCGGCAACGGACTTTACGTGTCCAATGTTCTCGGCCACCAGGACCAGGACCACCGGAACAAACAGCCCGATGACTGAGAAGTGGAAGGTGGGGGATTGGAAATCCGGAAGGCCGAACCAGGCAGCGTCATTGATGGCCTGGAAATCCACTTCCCCCTGCCACCAGGCGGCAATGTAGCCTGCCACCACGCCCAGGAGGATCGCCAGGCGGCCAAGGAACCCCTTGAACAGCACGGTGGCCACCAAGATGGCCAGCACCGTGACAACAGCAGTCAGGGGGCCCTTCTCGAAGTTGTCCCGCGCCGATCCGGCGAGGTTGAGGCCGATCAGCGCAACGATGGTGCCGGTGACCACGGGCGGCATCAGGATCTGGATCCACTTGGTTCCCGCGATCTGGACGGCCAGGCCAATGAGGAACAGCGCGGCTCCGGCCATGATGATCCCGCCGAGAGCTCCGCCGGGGCCGTGCTGGCTGGTGGCAGCCGTGATCGGAGCGATGAACGCGAAGCTGGAGCCCAGATAGCTCGGTACCCGGCCGGCCGTAATGATCAGGAACAGGATGGTGCCGATGCCTGAAAACAGCAGGGTGGTGGCGGGCGGGAAACCCGTCAGCAGGGGAACCAGGAAGGTGGCGCCGAACATGGCCACCACGTGCTGGGAACCGATGCCGATGGTGCGGGGCCAGCTCAGCCGTTCGCCGGGAGCCACGTATTCACCTGGTTTGATGGTTTTGCCGTCACCGTGAATGGTCCAGGCCGTACCGAATCTGCTCATGGAGGTGCCTTTCAAAGACCAGGGGAGGGTTCGTGCAGAATAGTACCGGGCGTTGATGTCCACGGTGTTACCTTGCAGGCGGAACCATTTTACCCGGCATAAACAATATTCGCGGACGCCGCAGTCCGCTGTGAACGGACGGATCAGCATGGGCATATCAGTTTCGGGACGAACGGTGCTCATCACCGGCGCGGCCATGGGCATGGGGCGGTTGTACGCAGAGCGGGCGGTGCGCGACGGCGCCGCGAACGTGGTCCTGTGGGACCGCGACGCCGAGGCCCTGGAGGTTACGGCCGCGCAGCTGCGCGCCGCGGGCGGAAGCGCCGTCCACCCCTTCGCCCTGGACGTCAGTTCGCTCGCTGAGGTCACGGCTGCCGCCGGCCGGGTGATGGCCGGTGTCGGGATCCCCGATGTCCTGATCAACAACGCCGGGATCGTGCGGGGCAAGTACTTCTGGGAACATGCGCCGGAAGCTGACATTGACGCCGTCATGCAGGTGAACGCCGTCGCCCCGATGCAGATCACCCGTGCGTTCCTGCCGGAGATGATTGCCCGCCGCACACCGGCCCGCATCCTCAACGTCGCGTCCGCGTCGGGCACCCTGTCCGTGCCGAAGATGAGCGTGTACACCGCCTCCAAGTGGGCGGTGATCGGTTGGAGCGATTCGCTGCGCCTGGAGCTCAATGAATCCGGCAACGGACACGTCCAGGTCACCACCCTCATTCCGAGTTACATCAAGACCGGCATGTTTGCCGGAGCCCGCGGACCCCTGATGACGCCGCTGATGGAGCCGGAATACGTGGTGGACCGGGCATGGGCAGCCCTGATGGCGGGGAAGGCCCGGATTCAGCTGCCGTGGACGGTGCCGCTGGGGAGCGCGCTGCGCGGTCTGCTGCCCCAGCCGCTGTGGGATGTTGTTGCCGGGCGGGTGTTCAAGGTGTACCAGTCCATGGACCACTTCACCGGCCGCCCCTCCGCCGGCGCCGCGGCAACGCCGTCGGAGGCCGGCCGATGAGCGCCGAAGTCCTGAAGGCAGCGGAAGACACTCCGGAAACCGGGATCAGCTCCCTCGTGGCCGCAGTGCGCCGCTCCTACGACTCAGGCCGGACCCGGCCGCTGGAATGGAGGCGCGCCCAGCTCCATGGACTGATCCGCATGCTGAGAGAACGTGAAGCCGAGTTCACCGCCGCGCTGGCAAGCGATCTCGGGAAGAACCCGCTTGAGGGATACCTGACCGAGCTGTCCATTACCCGCGCCGAAGCGGAGTACGCGCTGAAGCACCTGGCGCAGTGGGCCCGCGGCACCAAGGTCCCCGTGCCATTGGGCCTGCAGCCCGCCTCAGCGAGGACCGAGCCCCAGCCGCTGGGCGTGGTGCTGATCATTGCGCCGTGGAACTACCCGGTGCAGCTGCTGCTGGCCCCGCTGATCGGAGCGCTCGCCGCCGGCAATGCCGCTGTCCTCAAACCGTCCGAGCTGGCACCCGCTGCATCCGCGGCCATTGCGAAGCTGCTGCCGCAGTATCTGGACTCGGACGCCGTCGTCGTGGTGGAGGGTGGCCAGGACGCCAGCACTGCGCTCCTTTCCGAGCGTTTTGACTCCATCTTCTTCACCGGAGGAGAGCGGGTGGGCCGGGTCGTGCTGGAGGCTGCGGCCAAGCACCTGACTCCGGTGACGCTCGAACTCGGCGGAAAGTCACCCGCCGTCGTGCTGGACGGAAACATGGGCGCCGTGGCCCGCCGCCTGGTGTTCGGCAAAATGCTCAACGCCGGTCAAACCTGCGTGGCACCGGACTATGTCCTCGTGACTGAGGAAGCGGCCCCCAAACTCCGCAAGCAGCTCGTCAAGGCCGTCGCGGAGCTGTACGGCAAGGATCCGGCCAAGAGCGCGGATCTGGGCCGGATCATCAATACCCGTCACTGGGACCGCCTGCACGGCCTGATCGGGGACGGAACTGTCCTTGCCGGCGGGCGCGGCGACCGGGAGTCGCTCTACTTGGAACCAACCATCCTGACGGATGTGTCCCCGGACTCGGCGGTCATGCAGGAAGAGATCTTTGGTCCCATCCTGCCCGTGCTCACCGTCAAGGACCTGGACGACGCCATGGCGTTCATCAACTCCCGTCCCGTGCCCCTGGCGTCCTACCTCTACACGCAGTCCCCGGCAGCCCGGAAAGCCTTTGAACGCGGAGTGCGCGCGGGCAGCGTGAACCACAATGTCAGCACGGTTCAGCTGGCTGTTCCCGGGCTGCCCTTTGGTGGTGCGGGCGCGTCCGGCACCGGCGCTTACCACGGCAAGTATTCGTTCGACACGTTCAGTCAGCTGCGCCCGGTCTTCACCAAGGGAACCATGCTGGACACGCTGAAGATGGCGTATCCGCCCTTCACCGGGCTCAAGCGCCGGCTGCTGCGCCGCCTGCTCTGAGCGCCCCGGCATCCGCGGCCCGCGGCACCATCCCCGAAATGGCGGAAAGCGCCCTTCCCGAGAGCGGGAAAGACGCTTTCCGCCGTCCAGCGGACTGGGCCGGAGAGGTCCGGCGGCGCGAACGGGGAGCTAGGAAATGACGCCGTCCACAATGGCCTTGGCCTCGGCCTGGACCGTGCGCAGGTGCTCGATGCCCTTGAAGGACTCCGCGTAAATCTTGTACACGTCCTCAGTGCCGGAGGGGCGCGCGGCAAACCATGCGTTCTCGGTGGTCACCTTCAGCCCGCCCACCGGAGCGTTGTTGCCCGGCGCCTCGGTGAGCCGGGCGGTGATCTCCTCGCCCGCCAGGGTGGTGGCGGTGACGTCCGACGGCGAAAGCTTGGCCAGGGCCGCCTTCTGGTCGCGGCTGGCCGGTGCGTCCACGCGGGCGTACTCCGGGTCGCCGAACTTTGCGGTGAGTTCACGGTAGCGCTGGGACGGAGTCTTGCCCGTCACCGCGGTGATTTCCGAGGCCAGCAGGGCCAGCAGGATGCCGTCCTTGTCGGTGGTCCACACCTTGCCGTCCCGGCGCAGGAAGGACGCGCCGGCGGATTCCTCGCCGCCGAAAGCCGCCTTGCCGGTGAGCAGTCCCGGCACAAACCACTTGAATCCGACGGGAACCTCCATCAGGGTTCGGCCCAGCTCCGCGGTGACGCGGTCGATCATGGAGGAGGACACCAGCGTTTTGCCCACCACGGCGTCCTTCGGCCAGTCGCCGCGGTTGCGGTACAGGTAGTCGATGGCAACGGCGAGGTAGTGGTTGGGGTTCATCAGCCCGGCATCCGGAGTGACGATTCCGTGGCGGTCGGCGTCGGCGTCGTTACCGGTGGCAATGTCGTATTCTTCGGCGCGGGAGATCAGGGAGGCCATGGCGTAAGGCGAGGAGCAGTCCATGCGGATCTTCTCGTCCCAGTCCAGGGTCATGAAGGCCCACTGCGGGTCCACGTTCGGGTTGACCACGGTCAGGTTCAGCTGGTGCATCTCGGCGATGGCGCCCCAGTAATCCACGGATGCGCCACCGAGCGGGTCCGCTCCGATGTGCAGGCCGGATCCGCGGATGGCGTCCAGGTCCAGGACCGAGGGGAGGTCCTGGACGTAGTTCTGCAGGAAGTCATAGGTGCCCACCGAATCTGCCAGCCGGGCTTCGCCGAGCGGAATGCGCTTGACCCCGCGCAGTCCGTCTTCCAGGAGCTCATTGGCGCGGTTCGCAATCCAGTTGGTGGCCTCGGACCCCGCGGGCCCGCCGGTTGGCGGGTTGTATTTGAAGCCGCCGTCCGCCGGGGGATTATGCGACGGCGTGATGATGATCCCGTCAGCTTCCTCGGTGCGGCCGGTGTTGTATTTCAGGATGGCGTGGCTCAGGGCGGGGGTGGGGGTGAACCCGTTGCGGGAATCAATCAGGACGTTTACCCCGTTGCCGGCCAGGACCTCCAGTGCGGTGTTCTGCGCCGGCTCGGACAGGGCGTGGGTGTCCTTGCCCATGAACAGGGGGCCGGTGATGCCCTGGCCCGTGCGGTACTCGACAATCGCCTGCGTGATGGCGGCGATGTGGGGTTCGTTGAACGCGCCGTTCAGGGAGGATCCGCGGTGCCCCGACGTGCCGAAGACCACGCGCTGCGATGGGTCGTGCATGTCGGGCTTGATGTCGTAGTAGGCATCCAAGAGCGCCGTCAGGTCAACAAGGTCGGAGGATTGGGCAACTGTGCCAGCTCGGTTAGACATACTCCTAAGCATGCCAAACAAAGGCCGTGTTGGCAGGAGTGGCGCTCTTTTAGGGTTTCCCGCCGTCGGCTGTGGCCGAACCCGCGGACGTGGTGCCGGAGGTCTTGTTTTCCGCGTTCATGCCTTCGGAAATGCTGGCATGGACCTCCACCTGGTCGTCGGTTTCATTCAGGTCCCCGGTGCCGTCGGGAACAAAGTCCGCGGCGTCCTTTGCCAGCGCTTCCGCCGGGTTGTCGGCTGCTTCGGCGGGATCCCTGCCGGCGCCCCCGCTGTTCTGTTCAGTCACGGTGTCCTCCTTCTGCCGGGAGCTCCACTCCCCGGCACTAATCCTCAGCCTGCTTACTGTTTCAGGTTTAGCATCAGGGCCGGGACTTAAACAACAACGACGACGGCGTGTGCCGTCGTCGTTGTTTCCCGGGAGCCCGGGGTGGTGCGGTGCTGCGGCTAGCGCACGCCGCCCATCAGCTTCTTGATGGCGGGAGTGGCTGCGGCCAGGGCTACGCCCAGGACGATCGCCGTGATGCCGCTGAACAGGAAGTAGCTGACTTCGGTCTCCGGGTTGTAGAACTGTGCAAGCCACCCGGCCAGGGTGGTGCCCAGGGAAACGGAGAGGAAGAACAGTGCCACCATCTGGGTCCGGAAAATGGACGGCGCCAGCTTGGTTGCCACGGACAGGCCGATCGGGGACAGGAACAGCTCAGCGAACGTGAAGAGCAGCAGGATCCCGGCCAGGGCCAGCAGCGGAGTGCTGTTGGGGGCGCCGCCGGAGAACGGGATGAAGGCCAGGAACGCCAGGCCCATAACGGCCAGGCCCAGGGCGAACTTCAGCGGAGAGGACGGCTGCTTGTCGCCCAGCTTGGTCCACACTCCGGCGAACACCGCAGCGAAGACAATGATGAAGATCGGGTTGATGGACTGCACGAAGCTCGGCGGCATCTCCCAGCCGAACAGGTCGCGGTTCAGGGACGTGTCGGCGTAGATGGCCACCACGGTGAACTGCTGCTGGAACAGGGCCCAGAAGGCGGCGCTGGCCACGAACATCGGCATGAAGGAGTACACGCGGCGGCGTTCGAGCTTGTTGACCTTCTTGCTCGTCAGGATCACCACGAAGTAGCCGATGGAGGCCAGGATGGCCACCGCGGCCATGACCACTGCCAGGTTCTGCGCGGTCAGCAGGCCAAAGACCACGGCCAGGACAACCACGGCGATGCCGGCAAGGGTCCAGATAATGACCTTGGTGAACTGTGCGCGGGGCAGCGGGTTGCTGACTTCGTGGGCGGATTCGGGCAGGTACTTCCGGGTCATGCCGTACTGGATAAGGCCGATGGCCATACCCAGGGCAGCAAGTCCGAAGCCGTAGTGGAAGCCGTATTCGCTCCACGCCAGGCCGGTCAGGAGCGGGCCAAGCAGGCCGCCGATGTTGATGCCCATGTAGAAGATGGAGAAGCCGGCGTCGCGGCGCTCATCCTTCTCTTCGTAGAGCGTTCCAACGAGGGAGGTCGCGTTGGCCTTGACGCCGCCGGAACCGAGGGCGATCAGGATCAGGCCGACCGCCAGTCCCGCGGCGCCCGGCAGGACGGCCAGCGAGATGTGGCCGAGCATGACAATGACGGCGGCGTAGAACAGCACGCGCTCGGAGCCCAGCAGGCGGTCCGCAATCCATGCACCGAGGATGGTCGACAGATAGACGCCACCTCCGTAGGCACCGACAAGGCCGGTGGCGACGGCCAGGTCAATGTCCAGTCCGCCTTCCGTGGCCGAGTAGTACATGTAGTACAGCAGGATGCCCTGCATGCCGTAGAAGGAGAACCGTTCCCACAGCTCGACGCTGAAGAGGTTCGCCAACATGCGGGGATGGCCGAAAAATGACTTGCGGGCCGGCGGAGCGGCTGAGGTGCTGGGATTAGAACTCACCCAAACATATTCGCACCGGAGCATGGGAGTCTCCAGCGGCGTCAGCCCCGAAATCTCCGTCCTGCGGCTTTTGCCGCGGGATCCCCGGTGAGAAACGTCACGAACAAATCGGTGCCACGGCACACTGTTACGGCTGTTGGGAAGGGCTGTGGGACGGCGTGGGATAGGATGTGCGGTTTATTTCTCCAGTTGGGCGGCCACGGCCAGCAGCTGTGCTTCAGCTCCGGGCCGGCCGATGAGCTGGATACCCATGGAAAGTCCGGTTTCCGTCGTCAGGGTCGGCACGGTGATGGCGGGCAGTCCACAGACATTCACCATGGAGGTGAAGGGGGAGTACCGGCACTGCCGGGCGTAGTCCTCCATGCCCAGGGCGTCCTCGTCCCATCCTTCGGCCCCGGCCCTGTTTTCCTGGTACCAGCCCAGCGGGCGCGGAGTCATGCCCAGGGTCGGAGTGAGGATCATGTCGTAGGCGCTGTACGCGCGGATGGTGTCCGCTTCGAACCGGCGCAGGATGTCCATGGCCGCAACGAGGTCCGCCGCTGAGCGGCGCAGGGCGCGGCGGCGGACGGCGGCAGTCAGCGGCGTCAGTCTCGCCTCCGCGCCATCGGGCAGCTCCAGTGTTGCCAGCGATGCCGTCCACACCGTCCGGAAGGCGTCCGGGTAGTTCTCGTCATAGCTGAGGTCCGCATCCACCACGTCGTGTCCCGCCGCCGTGAGGTCCCGGACCCCGGCCTCCAGTGCCGCGGTGGCCTCGGGATCCAGTGTGATGTCCAAGCGGGAAGAGAACGGTGAAACCGTGCTCAGGCCAATGCGGAACCTTCCCTCGGCGCGCAGTGCTGCGGCCAGGAAGCTGCCGTCAAGGGGAGCGGCCGACGTCGCGTGGTAGTTGGGTTCGGCAACCATGGCGTCCAGCATCAGGGCGGCGTCCGCTGCCGTGCGCGCCAGCGGGCCGGCCACCACGAACTGCCCCAGGTCGTTCTGTCCGCCGCCGGCGGGCACCCGTCCGCGGTTCGGTTTCAGTCCCACCAGGCCGGTGGCTGCCGCCGGAATGCGCACGGACCCGCCGCCGTCGGTGCCCGGGGCAAACGGAAGCATTCCCGCGGCCACTGCGGCGGCGCTGCCGCCGCTGGAACCACCGGGGCTCCGGGTGGGATCCAGGGGGTTGCGCGCCGGAGGTCCCACGAAATTCTCGCTGTAACTGCTCAGCCCGAATTCCGGAACCTGCGTTTTGCCCAGGCTGATGGCGCCGGCGCGGCGCAGGACGGCCGGAAGCGGGCCATCCTGTGCCGGGGTGTAGGGTTCCAGCGCGGTGGTGCCCAGGGTGGTGGGGACTCCGGCTACGTCGGCCAGGTCCTTGTGGGCCAGCGGCATGCCGTGGAGGATACCCACCGGCCCCCCGCGGGCAAACCGCTCGTCGGCGGCGGCGGCCTCCCGCATCGCCGTTTCCGGGGTGGGCAGCAGGAAGGCGCCCAAGGCGGGGTTTCGTTCCTCGATGCGGCTCATGAAGAGCCCGGTCACCTCGCGGGCGCTGACATCCCCTGATGCCAGGCGGTCCCGCCACTCAACGGCCGTTGGCTCGTCCGGCGGCAGATAGGCGGAGCCGGGAAGTGGCGGAACGGGCATGTGACCTCCGGGATGTGCGGGATTATTTTCCGGGCAGGGCTCCCACTATAGGCTGGGATGGAATCGACACGGAGGCCCGTGTCCGGCTTGCCGGACGGGTCCCCATCACGCAAGGAACAGGAGTCCGGGAAATGGAAAACGTATCCGTCGGCGACATCAGCAGCAACGCCAAGATTTTGGATGTGCGGGAAGACTACGAATGGGAAGCGGGCCATGTCGACGGCGCCATCCACATTCCCCTCGACGCGCTGCCCGACCGCATTGAGGACCTGGATCCCGACCAGGACCTGGCGGTCATCTGCCGCACCGGCGGGCGCAGCGCCCGCGCCACCGCTTGGCTGGAGTCCCATGGCTACTCCGCGGTGAACGTCACCGGAGGCATGGGGGCATGGCTGGAAGCAGGCAAGCCCATGGTGTCCGACAACGGGCAGGAACCGACCGTCGTATGAGTACTCCGCTGGGTGCGGTCGGCGGGGAAGGGTCGGACTCCGGCGCGCCAACTTACACCTACCTGGGGCCGGAGGGAACGTTCACCGAGGCCGCCCTGCTGCAGGTTCCGGGAGCGGACACAGCCACGCGGATTCCCGCCACCAGCGTGAGCGCCGCCCTGGAAATGGTTCGCAGCGGACGCGCGGATGCCGCGGTGGTGCCCATCGAGAATTCCGTGGAGGGCGGCGTCAGCGCCACGCTGGACGCGATTTCCACTGGTGACCCGCTGCGCATCCAGCGTGAAATCCTGGTGTCCATTACCTTTGTCCTGGCGGTGCGCCCCGGGCTGGAGCTGGCCGACATCTCCACTGTTTCCACGCATTCCCATGCCTGGGCGCAGTGCCGTGACTGGGCGGATAAAAACATTCCCCAGGCGGAATATCTGCCCGCGTCGTCAACCGCCGCCGCGGCCACGGGCCTGGCATCGGCGAAACCGGGATACGACGCGGCCATCTGCTCGCCGCTGGTGGCCGAGCGGCTGGGGCTGGAGGTGCTGCGCCGGGATATTGGTGACGTCGCCGACGCCGTGACCCGCTTCGTGCTCCTCAGCGCGGGTCCCGGCTTGCCGGCGCCCACCGGGGCTGACAAAACCACCCTCGTGGTGCCGCTGCCGGAAGACCACCCGGGTGCCCTGATGGAAATCCTGGACCAGTTCTCCACGCGCGGAGTAAACCTCAGCCGCATCGAGTCCCGGCCCACCGGTCTGTTCCTGGGGGACTACTTCTTCAGCATCGACGCCGACGGGCACATTGGCGACGCCCGGATGGCGGATGCACTGAAGGGCCTGCACCGCATCAGCCCGAAGCTGCGGTTCCTGGGGTCCTATCCCCGGGCCGACCACCGGGAGCCGGAGATTCCCAAACACACCAGCGACGAGGCATTCCGCTCTGCCGACCTCTGGCTACAGGGGCTGTTGAAGGACTAATCTCGGCGCAGGGGCAACCGGTAAGACAATGCCCGCACCCGGAGCGGAATGCCGTCCGGGTGTTCCGGGCTGTGGGAACGACCCGAAACGAGAACGAACATGGTGCGGCTGCGGAGAAGCAACTGCGAGCATCCGGGATACTCACGCCGGCGGTGGGGGCGGGGTTTCAGCTACCGGGACCTGCGCGGCGACGTGCTGACGGATCGGGAAACGCTGGAGCGCATCCGTTCACTGGCCATACCTCCGGCGTGGACGGAGGTATGGATCAGTCCCTATCCCAACGGGCACATCCAGGCCACCGGAACGGACGGCGCCGGCCGGCGGCAGTACATTTATCATCCGCACTGGCGGGAGATGAAGGACCGCGAGAAATTTGACCGGTCCCTGGAGTTCGCGCAGGCGCTTCCGGCCGCCCGGCGGCTGATTACCAAGCATTTGCGCGCCGGGGGCAGCGGCCCGCAGCGCGCCTATGCGGCCGCACTGCGTATTGTCGACGCCGGCGCCCTGCGGATTGGCGGGGAACGCTACGCGGAGGTCAATGGCTCCTACGGAACCACCACCCTGCGCGTGGAGCATGTCACGGTGCGGGGCAGCGAGGTGAGGTTCGATTTCCCCGGCAAGAGCGGGCAGGAATGGCACACCCTCATCGAGGACCCCGACCTGGTGGCCGCCCTGGAACCGATGCTCGCCCGGCCCCGTCCCGACACCGCGCTTGCGTACCAGGACGCCGACGGCCAGTGGCACAGCATCACCGGCTCGTCACTGAATTCGTTCCTGAAGGAGGTGACCGGCGGCGACTTCACGGCCAAGGATTTCCGCACCTGGCAGGCCACCGTCGTGGCAGCCATGCATCTGGCCCGCGCACACCCCCTGGCCGCCACCAAGAAGGACCGGCAGAAGGCCGTGACCGCCACAACCCGCAAGGTGGCCGAGCATCTGGGAAACACCCCTGCCGTGGCCCGGAAATCGTATATCGATCCCCGGGTCGTGGACCGCTTCCTGGACGGTGAGGTTATCGGCATAGCCGGGTTCTCGGCCTCCGAAACCGCGGTGCGGCTGATGCTCACGTCCTAGCCCGGCGACGGAAGCCGGCTTTCGCCGTTTCCGCAGTCGTAAGTATGCTGATGGTAAGAGTGCGGTGTTTTCGCACACGGTTGCAGGGCCGGAGCCGGTCCTGTGTGAACGTTCAGGAAGGTAAGCGCATGTCTGAATACCCCAATGAGGAAGAACAGCTGACCGACCCCAAGCCGAGCGGTCAGTCCACCGGTGATGACAACTGGCGCGGTGACGCCGGCGACCAGGGCAACGACATCCGCTTTGCCGAGGAAGAGCAGCTGATCCGGGAGCAGGCCTCGCCCGCATCGGTTAACCGTGACGACGAGGGCGAGTACACCGACAAAGACGACGCCGACGGCGGCAGCCGGGCCAAGGAAGAAGGCGGCTACACGGACGCCGAAGGCACCCAGGACTCCTAGGAGCCGCGGCTACTCCTGGAACTGCCGTCCCGGCACGGCCCCGTTCCGGTCCGGAACCGCTTGGTTCCGGCCGCCAAACGGCCGGGGCCGCGGCCGGGACGGTGCCGGAGACCGGATCAGCAGTGCCAGCGGATTCACTTCAACGCGCACGGTGGTGGCGGCTCCGGTAACGTCGCCGTCCAATTGGGTCCGGGTGGGTTGGCTGACGCTGATTTCCACAGTCTTTGCCCGGCGGTGGTCAATGACCGGAAGGTCCTTGGGATACCTCGTGACCACCTTGCCGGCCAGCCACAGCCAGCCGGCCAAGCTGCGCGGACTCATGACCACCACATCCAGGAGTCCGTCGTCCATGCGTGCCTCGGGGATGAAGTCGATTCCGGCCGGCAGCCGCCCAATGTTGGCGAACAGGATGCTGCGCACCTTGCGCACCTGCGCCGGTTCGCCGTCCAGCGAAATGGACATCTTGGTCCGGCGGCCCGGCAAAAGCCGGACGCCCGCCTCGCTGTAGGCCATCCAGCCAACTCGTTCCTTGAGATCATCGCGGGTGGCCGCCAGCACTTCCGCATCCAGTCCAATGCCGCCCATCACCAGGAACGCGCTGCTGCTTATTTCGCCCGTGACCGAGTTTTCCTGTGTCATGGTGCCCATGTCGATGCGCCGTTCCTGCCCGTGCAGCGCGGTGCTTACGGCCGCCGGGAGGTCCAGGACCGGCAGGCCGAGGTTCCGCGCCAGCAGGTTCCCGGTCCCCAGCGGGAGGAGTCCGAGGGCGGCCGGATTGTTGGCCAGGGCGCGGGCCACCTCACGCACGGTTCCGTCCCCGCCGGCCGCAACGACGACGTCGGCCCCTGACTGCACCGCCCAGCGCGCCTGTTCAAAGCCGGGGCTGTCGACCGTGGTTTCCAGAAACAGCGGCGGGTCCCAGCCGGCCAGCTCGCACGCCTGCTCCAGCAGCGCCCGCGCCGCCGGAGCCTGGACCTTGATGGGATTGATGACCACGGCAACTCTTTGATGCCCCGGTGCCAGGGTTTTGACGACGGCACGGGCCGCGGTTCTGCGGCGCCGCCGCCGTACCAGAGCCCACACCGCGCCCACCGCCGCGAGGGCTGGGAGCAGTGAAAGCAGGATGATCTGGGCAGTGGACATATTGGTTCCCACCATAACCCGGGTCCGTGCCCGGCCCCGCCGCGGTTTTGGGTACTCTTGAAGCGTGATCGATGTAAATGAGCTCCGCGAAAACCCTGAAAAATTCCGAGCCTCCCAGCGCGCCCGCCAAGCGGACGAGTCCCTGGTGGATGCGATCATCACCGCAGACGCTGCCCGCCGGGATTCCCGCACCCGCTTCGAGAACCTGCGCGCCGAGCAGAATGCGTTTGGAAAGCGTGTCGCCCAGGCCAAGGGCGATGAAAAGCAGGCGCTTCTGGTTGAGGTCAAGGAACTGGCCGTTGCCGTCAAGGCAGCCGGCGCCGAAGCCGATGCGGCGCAGGCCGAGTCCGACGCGCTGCTGCGCCGGATTCCGAACCTGGTGCAGGACGGCGTTCCCGCCGGCGGCGAGGACGATTTCGAGGTCATCAAGACTGTCGGAAAGCCCCGTGACTTCGAGGCCGAGGGGTTCACTCCGCGCGACCATCTGGAGATTGGCGAACTGCTCGGTGCCATCGACATGGAACGCGGCGCCAAGGTCTCCGGCTCGCGGTTCTACTTCCTCCGCGGTGTCGGTGCACGCCTGGAGCTGGCGCTGCTGAACATGGCCATGGACCAGGCCGTGCAGGCCGGTTTTGTCCCCATGATCACTCCCACCCTGGTCCGTCCCGAAACCATGCAGGGCACCGGTTTCGACGTGGCGCATGACGCCGAGATCTACCGCCTCGCTGAAGACGACCTCTACCTGGTCGGCACCTCCGAGGTGCCCCTGGCCGGTTATCACGCCGACGAAATCCTGGACCTGAACGGCGGCCCCGTCCGGTACGCCGGCTGGTCCTCCTGCTACCGGCGGGAAGCCGGATCCCACGGCAAGGACACCCGCGGCATCATCCGCGTCCACCAGTTCAACAAGGTGGAAATGTTCATTTACACCAAGCCGGAGGACGCCGCCGCGGAGCATCAGCGGCTGCTGGCCTGGGAAGAGGAAATGCTGGCAAAGGTGGAGCTGCCCTACCGCGTCATCGACACCGCAGCCGGTGACCTGGGCATGTCCGCCGCGCGGAAGTTCGACTGCGAAGCCTGGGTCCCCACCCAGAACGCTTACCGAGAGCTGACCTCAACGTCCAACTGCACCACCTTCCAGGCCCGCCGCCTGAACATCCGTGAACGCCAGGGCGGGGAGGGCAAGGGCACGAGGGCTGTGGCCACGCTCAACGGCACCCTGGCCACCACGCGGTGGATCGTGGCCATCCTGGAGCATCACCAGAACCCTGACGGCTCCGTCACGGTGCCCGCTGCCCTGCGGCCGTACCTTGGCGGGCTCGAGGTGCTGCCCGTCCTGTAGCAACGGGTGGGGCCGGAGCTGGTAACAGGTGATGCCGGAGGGAACGTTGTTGCCGGAATCACCGCAGATGTGAGGTGCGTCCTTTCCGGATCAGGGTACTTCTGTTTAAATAAGGGAGATGACTACTTTGACGAATGCCGGCATCGAAGACCGGCAAGAACCCCAGAATAATCCGCACCTCGTAGCCCTGGACGTTGACGGCACCCTCGTGGACCACGACGGACACATGTCCGCCGGCGTCCGCGATGCCGCACAGTCCGCCATGGCCGCCGGTCACCACCTGGTGATCGCCACCGGACGTTCCTACGGGGCTGCCCTTCCCATCCTGGAACGCCTCGGCATCACCAAGGGCTACTGCGTCTGCTCCAACGGCGGCGTCACCCTGGAAATCGATGTCTCCCTGCCGGACGGCTACCGCGTGCTGGACCGGGTGGTCTTTGACCCCTCGGTGGCACTTGATGCCCTGCGGGTGAGCCTGCCCACGGCCAAGTTTGCACTCGAAGACTCCCACGGCAACTTCCTCTCCACCGAACGGTTCCAGGACGCCAGCTTCGGTGTCGAGGCCCAGCCGGTCGACTTTGAACGGCTGCGCAGCGCCGAGGCCGTCCGCGTGGTGGTGTTCAGCACGGATTCCACAGCCGAGGAATTCGGCGAGGCGGTGCGGGCCATCGGGCTGCACGGGGTGACCTATTCGGTGGGCTGGACGGCATGGCTGGACATCGCCGCCGAGGGCGTGACCAAGGCCAGCGCCCTGGAAAAGGTGCGCAGCACGCTGGGCATCGAGCGGAAGCACACGGTGGCCATGGGTGACGGCCGCAATGACATTGAGATGCTCTCCTGGGCAGGCCGGGGAGTGGCCATGGGCCAGGCTCCGCAGGAAGTCCTGGAAGCAGCCACTGAAGTGACGGGAACTGTCTACGAAGACGGGGCAGCAACCATCCTCCGCGGGCTGTCGAACCCGCAGGCCTAGCCTTCCAGGGCGCAGGCCGCCGGCTTGCGGCGGCGGGACGGAACCGCGGCTCAGTAGGCCAGCGCTGCCGGCGGCAGGACCGCCGGTCCGTAGCACAGCGACAGCAGCCGGGCTGCGGCGGGTCGGGTGGCCCACTCTTCCTGCCAGTGTGACCGCACCACAGCCTTGCTGACCGCTTGGGTGGTGATGCCCAGCAGCTCCGCGACGTACTTCTGCTGCCCGCGCGCACCCGGCGTCATCAGGTCCAGGACCTTCCATTCGGCGTCGGTCCGGCTGGCGACGATCTGGCCGAGCAGCCGGAGGACCGCCTGGGCTTCGGCCGCGATCTCCCGGTCCGGTCCGTCAACGGCAAGTGGAATCCGTTCGCCCGTCTTTCGTGCCCGGTCCACTGCGCGGCGGGCGTACACCAGCCCGAAGCCATCGTTATCCAAAATGGTCTGCTGCAGCGGCGGGCGCAGTTCACCAACGCCGATTCCCACGTTCCACCGCCGCTGGCGGATGGCAGTCAGCGCCGCTTCGACCGCCGCCGGGGCATCGGCCAGCACTCCCTGGGCTTCGTCACCGACTGAGCGCTGGAAGGGGACAGCCGCCGGCAGGTGGCGCAGTGAGCGGATCAGGTCCGGCACGAGGTCGCCCGATTCGCGCGAGTCCCGCTGGTTGATGGTCAGCACGTAATGCATGGGATCAGCATGCCAGAGGCCTGCGAAAAACAACCGGATCCGGTTGCGGCGCGCCATATTCTTCCGTCCCAAGGGCTTCCGGCACGTTCCGGCTGACCGGAACGGCCGGCAGGAGGATCCATTGATACGACGACGGCGGCCGCCCGCCAAGAGGAGGGCAGCCGCCGTCGGGCGCTGATCCGGGCCACCCCCGCAGGGGCTCGGCCGGACCGGGGAGTGCTAGTTGTTGTCGGGGTTGGCGTCGACGTCGCGGCCCTGGGGCTCGTCCTCTTCGCTGCCTTCGCCGATGGCCTTGAAACGCTCGATGGAGGCCTTGACCTCGGCCTCGGCCTCGGCGACGCCGGCCCAGTCAGCGGCTTCAACCCACTTGCCCGGTTCCAGGTCCTTGTACTTCGTGAAGAAGTGCTTGATTTCGTCGAGGAGGAAATCGGACACATCGGAGATGTCCTGGATGTGGTCAAAGCGCGGGTCCACGGGAACGCAGAGGACCTTGGCGTCTCCGCCGCCGTCGTCCACCATGTTGAACACGCCGATCGGGCGGGATTCAACGAGGACGCCCGGCATCAGGTCGAAGTCCTGCAGCATGACCAGGGCGTCCAGGGGATCGCCGTCTTCGCCGAGGGTGTTCTCGAAGTAGCCGTAGTGGGTGGGGTAGGCCATGGACGTGAAGAGGATGCGGTCCAGGCGCAGGCGGTGGGTTTCGTGGTCGATTTCGTACTTGACCCGGGATCCCTTGGGGATCTCGATGGTGACGTCGAGCGTGATGGACATGGATACTCCTCTGGCGCGGTGCCGTTCAGGCACCACAAAACGGTTAGCGAACGCGGCGGTTCGAAAGAAAACGATGCCGTGAACATAGGCTGGTTACGCGCCAACAGCCGCAGGAATGTCCGCGTCAGTGCGGGCGGCGGCGCCGGTCTAGTCTTAAACATATATGTCTTGGTCCGTAATCGCTGTCTTGGTGCAGCGAAAGCGGCTGATGGAAAGCAGTGGGTGAAGCAATGGGACGGGTGTTTTCCGGCCTTCTGCTGACCCTGGTCCTCGCCGTGCTGGTGCTTCCGCTTGCCCTGTACGCCGGACCGCCCCTCCTCGCCGCCCTCCGCTCCGAGCAGCCGCAGCGGCAGCTCGTGGTTCCGTCCCACCAGCAGGCGCCTTCCCGGTTGGCCGCCGGCGGCGATGTGTTCCCGGTCCCGGCCGGCACCGGCTCGGAGGCCCCGGATCCGGCGGCGCTGAAGGAACTCCTGGATGCTGAACTGAAGGTCGCCGGGAGCGGGACGTTCCACGGTTCGGTTCTCGATGCCTTGACCGGGGAAGTCCTCTATGACCTCGACGGCTCCGCAGCTGTTACACCGGCATCCAGCCTCAAGGTCCTCACGGCCGCCGCCGCCCTCGCGGAACTCGGCGCCGACACCCGCTTTGAAACCACAGTCCATGCGGGCAAGAGTCCTGGAACCATTGTGCTCAAGGGCGGCGGAGATGTCCTCCTGACCGCCGGCGAATCCGAGACAGGGGAAACCCAGACACTGCCCCGCGCCGGACTGGCCACGCTCGCCGGCGAAACCGCGGCGGCACTGGCCGAACGGGGGATGAAGGGAACCGTCCGCATCCAGCTCGATGACACGCTTTTCAGCGGCGAATCCCTGTCGCCGGGCTGGAGCAGCGAGGACGTGGCGGCCGGAGAAATCGCGGCCCTGTATCCGCTGGCCATCAATTCCGCGTGGGCCGAAGAGGGCGTCTCCTCCGGCCCACGGGTGGACGACGCCGCCATGGCGGCTGCCGAGGTCTTTGCTGACGCTCTTGAATCGTCGGCCGCCGGCTACGGGTTCAGCGTCAGCACCTTCATTGAACGCGGCACGGCAGCCGGCGGCGCCGAGCAGCTGGCGGCGGTCGAGTCGGCGCCCGTGGCGGACCAGGTCCGGCACATGCTGCTCAGCTCGGACAACTACCTGGCTGAAGCCCTGGCCCGGATGAGTGCACGGGCCTCCGGCCGGGAAGCGACCTTTGACGGCGGAACGGAAGCCGTGGCAGCGGCGGTTGCCCGGCTTGGCGTCGACACGTCCAATCTGGCGCTGGCCGATGCCTCGGGATTGGCCGCCGGAACGGAGATCTCCACCAAGCAGCTCGCCGAAACGGTGCAGGCGTCCCTGACGACAACGGAAAATGACGTGCGCGCCCTGCCATACTCCCTGCCGGTGGCCGGGCTGAGCGGAACCCTCGCCTCGAGGTTTTCCGACGGCACCAAAGCCTCCGGGCCCGCCCTCGGCGTCGTCCGCGGAAAAACCGGAACCCTGTTCGCCGTGACCTCCCTCAGCGGGTACGTCACGGACGCCGACGGCCGGCTGCTGTCCTTTGCCTTTGTGGCCAACGGACTGGAAGCCAACACCGCGCAGGCCCGCTCCGCCGTTGATGCCGCTGCCGCTGTCCTGGCCGGATGCGGCTGCCGCTGACGGCGTTTGGCGTTGAGCGAACCCCTCTTCAATTCGGGGGAGCGTGTGGTCTGATGGACGAATGGAGAGCTATCAGCGCCACCCCGCCTCAGCCGCCCCTGAACTGGTGAATTGGGATTTGGCCGCCGGCACGGCGGCCACCCTCGTGTCCGCCGGCCCCAAGATGCCGGCCCGCGAAATCCGCGAAGCCGTGGCGGACCTGCGTGCCCGGGCCGATGAGGCGGTAACCCATGTCCACCGCATCACCGGGCTGGAAGCCGCCCGGGACCTGCGCGATTCCGAGGTCCTCGTGGTGGACCGGGCGTCCTGGGCCAAGGCCAACTCACGCAGCTTTGCCGCCCTGATGAACCCGGCGCTGGAACACCTGGCGCAAACCCGCCCGGACCAGCTGACCGGCGCGAACACGGCCCTGAGCGGCACCGTCACCGGCGCGCAGCTTGGCGCCGTCCTGGCTTTCCTCTCCTCGAAGGTGCTGGGACAGTACGATCCCTTCTCCGCAAAAACACCCGGCGGGCCTTCCGGCGGCAGGCTTCTGCTGGTGGCACCGAACATCATCACCCTGGAACGTGAACTGAACGTGGTCCCGGCTGATTTCCGGCTGTGGGTATGCCTGCATGAACAGACCCACCGCGTGCAGTTTGCCGCCGCGCCCTGGCTGCGCGACCATATGCTCGAAGAAATCGGCATGCTCACCAACGGCCTGATGGACAAGGCCCAGACCCTGTCCGAGCGCCTGGGCCATGCCGCCAAGGCCCTCACGTCCGCTGCCGGCCGCGACGCGGTGACCGGCGGGTCCGGCGACGGCGTTCCCAAGCGCCCCCTGGACATCATGTCCCTACTACAGGACCCCGCGGACAAGGAACGGATGTCCCACCTGACCGCAGTCATGTCCCTGTTGGAGGGCCATGCAAACGTGGTGATGGACGCCGTCGACGCCTCCATCGTTCCCAGCGTCAAGACCATCAGGCAGCGGTTCAACGCGCGCGGCAGGAGCCACGGCTGGCTGGACCGGTTCTTCCGCCAAATCATGGGACTGGACGCCAAGATGCGCCAGTACAAGGACGGCTCGAAGTTTGTCCGCGCGGTGGTCGACCGCGCCGGAATGGACGGGTTCAACCGGGTCTGGGAGGCCCCGGCCAATCTCCCCAGCGAAGCTGAAATCCACAATCCCTCCCTATGGATGACCCGGATGGGACTGTAACCGCACGTGCACAGGCAAGACTCTGATTTTTCCTCCCCCGGTGTTCCCCCGCAGTCCCGCTCGGGAAAACCCCGCAAACGGCTGAACCCCACCCTCGGCAAGGCCCGCAACATGATCCGCGAGGCCCTCGACGACGCCGGGCTGGCTCCGCGGGGAACCGCGTCCACCCCGCCGCCGCTGCTGCTGGTGGCCTGCAGCGGCGGGCCGGACTCCCTGGCACTTGCCGAAGCGGCATCCTTCTTCGCCCGCCGGGGTGACTACCGGGTGGGCGCCGTCGTCGTGGACCACGCGCTGCAGCCAGGCTCCGCCGACGTCGCCGCAGACGCCGCCCGGAAGCTGAAAGACATGGGGCTGGACCCGGTCCAGATCCGCGCCGTCTCGGTGCCCTCCACCGGCATGGGGCCCGAAGCGGCGGCCCGGACCGTCCGGTATGCGGCCCTGGACGAGGCCGTGGAGGAAACCGGTGCCAGCGCCGTACTGCTCGGGCACACCCTGGATGACCAGGCCGAGCAGGTGCTCCTGGGCCTGGCGCGGGGATCCGGCACCCGGTCCCTCGCGGGAATGCGGGCCATCCGCGGCAAGTACCTGCGTCCCCTCCTTGGACTGCGCCGCAGCGAGACCGAGGAAATCTGCGACAGCGAAGGTTTGGATCCCTGGTTTGATCCCACAAACTCGGATCCGGCCTTCGCCCGGTCCCGGGTGCGGGCCGAGGTTTTGCCGTTCCTGGAAGAAAAACTCGGCCCGGGCATCGCCGAGGCGCTGTTCCGTTCCTCACGTATCCTCGCCAATGACGCCGACTACCTTGACGCAGTGAGCGCCGAAACGTTTGAGCGGCTGCGGGCCGCACCAGCTGATCCGGCCGGTGCCGGAATCGATGGTTCCGGCACGATCCTGCTGCCGGAAGCAGAGCTGCGTGAGCTTGCTCCCGCCGTGCGCCAGCGCGTCCTGGCCCGGGCCGCCGTCGAACTTGGGGCCGCCCAGCCCAGCTACGAGAGGCTGCGTTCAGTGGAGGCCCTTCTGCGCCGCACCGGCTCCGCAGGTCCGGTGGAACTTGTCGGCAAAGTGAGCGTCTACCGCCAGGTGCGCACAAATCCCGTTCCCCAAGGCCCCTCCGGCTATGGCAATCTTGTCTTTAGGAAAAAGAGCAGCACCTAAAATCCAGCTGCAACATCTCGCACCCGGGAGCCATTCGTGGATTCACACGACGTCCAGTCAGACCTCAAGCACGTTCTCTACACCAAAGAACAGATCCAAACGCGGGTGACCGAACTCGCAGCAGAGATTGACCGCGACTACGCCGGGCGCGACATCCTGCTGGTCGGCGTGCTCAAGGGCGCCGTCATGGTCATGGCCGATCTGTCGCGGGCCCTGCACAGCCACGTCACGATGGACTGGATGGCAGTATCGTCCTACGGTTCCGGCACTCAGTCCTCGGGCGTCGTCCGGATCCTCAAGGACCTGGAGACGGATCTCCTGGGCAAGCACGTGCTGATTGTCGAAGACATCATCGACTCCGGCCTGACCCTGTCCTGGCTGCGCACCAACCTGCAGTCCCGCGGCCCGGCCAGCGTGGAAATCTGCACGCTGCTGCGCAAGCCCACCGCCGCGAAGGTGGAAATCGACGTCAAGTACGTCGGCTACGAGATCCCCAACGAGTTCGTGGTGGGTTACGGCCTGGACTTCGCGGAGCGCTACCGCAACCTCGACTTCATCGGCACCCTGGCACCGCACGTTTACGAGTAACGGCCGCCTGGCTGAGGCATAATCCGGACGGCGGCCAGCAGGCCGCCGTCCGGTTCTGTGTCAGCGATCAGCATCACGTCGGCGTGCTACGCCCAGAGGGAACTTTCGGGTCCTTCAGGACGTGTTCCAACAGGTAACGGTGTATAGCTAGTTGAAGCACATTTCCGCGCATTATCAGCGTTGTTGATCAGGAGGGACGGGGCGTACGCCCTGACGGCGAATGAAATCTAAGAACTTCTTCAAGGGGCCGGGCATCTGGATTGTCCTGGCGTTGGCCCTTCTTGTGCTCATTCTTCCCAGCCTTTCCGCGAGCGGGGCAACCCAGGTGGACACCAGCGTGGGATTGCAGCTGCTCAAGGACCAGAAGGTGGAGCAGGCCAAAATCTACGACGGCGAACAGCGTGTGGACCTCACGCTCAAGGACCCGTACAAGGACAGCAGCGGCAAGGAAAGCGAGAACGTCCAGTTCTTCTTCGGCACGGCCCGCGGCGAGGACATCGTCACCGCGGTGAATGAATCCGGCGCCGAAGGCTTCACTGACCAGCCGGTGCAGACCAACTGGTTCACCAGCTTCCTGGGCCTCTTCCTGCCGTTCATCATTATCGGCGTCATCTTCTGGTTCCTGCTCTCCCGCATGCAGGGCGGCGGATCGCAGGTGATGAAGTTTGGTAAGTCCAAGGCAAAGCTGACCAACAAGGACATGCCGCAGGTAACCTTCGCCGACGTCGCAGGTGCGGACGAGGCAGTGGAGGAACTGCACGAAATCAAGGAATTCCTGCAGGATCCGGCCAAGTTCCAGGCCGTGGGCGCCAAGATCCCCAAGGGCGTGCTGCTCTACGGCCCTCCCGGCACCGGTAAGACCCTGCTGGCCCGTGCCGTGGCGGGTGAGGCCGGAGTGCCCTTCTACTCCATCTCCGGCTCGGACTTCGTCGAGATGTTCGTCGGTGTGGGTGCATCCCGTGTCCGCGACCTCTTCGAGCAGGCCAAGACCAACGCCCCGGCAATCATCTTCGTCGACGAAATTGACGCCGTCGGCCGCCACCGCGGTGCCGGCGTTGGCGGCGGCAACGACGAACGCGAGCAGACGCTGAACCAGCTGCTGGTGGAAATGGACGGATTCGACGGCAACACCAACGTCATCCTGATTGCCGCCACCAACCGGCCCGACGTCCTGGACCCGGCGCTGCTGCGCCCGGGCCGCTTTGACCGCCAGATCGGCGTTGAAGCTCCGGACATGCAGGGGCGCCTGCACATCCTGCAGGTTCATGCCAAGGGCAAGCCGATGGCCGACGGCGTGGACCTGGAAACCGTGGCACGCAAGACGCCCGGCTTCACCGGTGCGGACCTCGCCAACGTCCTGAACGAGGCGGCCCTGCTGACCGCCCGCTCCAACGCGCAGCTTATTGACGACCGCGCGCTGGACGAGGCCATTGACCGGGTGATCGCCGGACCGCAGAAGCGCAGCCGCGTCATGAAGGAACTGGAGCGCAAGATCACCGCCTACCACGAGGGCGGCCACGCCCTGGTGGCAGCAGCACTGCGCAACACCGACCCCGTCACAAAGGTCACCATCCTGCCCCGCGGCCGGGCCCTGGGCTACACGATGGTGCTGCCGCAGGATGACAAGTACTCGGTCACGCGCAACGAACTGCTGGACCAGCTCGCCTACGCCATGGGCGGCCGGGTGGCCGAGGAGATCGTGTTCCATGATCCCTCCACCGGTGCATCCAATGACATCGAAAAGGCCACTTCCACGGCCCGCAAGATGGTCACCCAGTACGGCATGAGCGAGCGGATCGGTTCCGTCAAGCTGGGCTCGGGCGGCGGGGAACCGTTCCTTGGCCGCGACATGAGCCAGGAACGGAACTACTCCGACCAGGTGGCCTACGTGGTGGATGAGGAAGTCCGGCGCCTGCTGGACAACGCCCACGACGAGGCGTACCAGATCCTCACCGAAAACCGGGACGTCCTGGACCGGCTGGCCCTGGAACTGCTCGAACGCGAGACCCTGAACCAGGCCGAAATCGCCGAGGTCTTCCACGACGTGCGCAAGCGCGACGCCCGCGAAGTCTGGCTGTCAAAGCCCACCCGCCAGGTCCACAGCCTGCCGCCGGTCGTGTCCGCGCGGGAACGCCGCGAAGCCGAAGCCAACGGCAAGCCCAACCCGGACAGCGTTTCGCCGCAGGACCAGATTGCCGACGCCGATCTGCCCCAGGACTTTGATGTGTCCGGCAACGGGCTCCCGCAGCCCGAGGGCACGGGATCCGCTCACCCGGGACAGGGCGGCACCGCCGGCCGGACCGACGGTTCGGACAATCCGGCCCCTAACGACCGCTAGAACCGCGGATCAACAGTGACCGCCAGCGGCCCGGCACCATGTGCCGGGCCGCTGGCGTACCCGCTGCCGCCGCCCGGCCGCAGGGACTGCCGCCCGGACAACCGCCCGCTGAGCTGACGCAGGCAGTCAGGATAGGATCAACCAGTGACGGATATCGACGATGAACTGACTGCGGTGGACACCTCCGCTTCCCTTTCCCCAGTGGATCAGCCCCGGATTGCAAAAGCTGTCCGCGAGATTCTCCTCGCGATCGGCGAGGACCCGGACCGGGAGGGCCTGCAGGACACCCCCAAACGGGTCGCGAAATCCTACGCGGAAATTTTCGCGGGCCTGCACCAGAGCCCCGTGGACCTGCTGGCCACCACATTCTCCCTGGAACACGAGGAGATGGTGCTGGTCAAGGACATCCCCTTTTTCTCCACCTGCGAACACCACCTCGTGCCCTTTCACGGCACTGCCCACATCGGCTACATTCCGTCGAAGGACGGCAAGGTCACCGGGCTGAGCAAGCTGGCCCGGCTGGTGGACGTGTACGCGCGGCGGCCGCAGGTCCAGGAACGCCTGACGACCCAGATCGTCGACGCATTGATGGACAACCTGGACCCCCGCGGTGCCATAGTTGTCATTGAATGCGAACACCTGTGCATGTCGATGCGCGGTGTGCGGAAGCCCGGAGCCAAGACCGTCACCTCGGCGGTGCGCGGGCAGCTCAGGGAAACCGCAACACGTGCGGAAGCAATGAGCCTCATACTCGGACGTTAGGACTTCACCACCCCATGGATTCACTCGCCGCCGCTCCCGGAACCGGGCCCGCAACTTCACCGCTTCCCGTGATCCGCCCGGTTCGGGCGCCCCGCCGGTTCGAAGACCTTCCGGGCGACCGCACCCTGGTCATGGGCATCCTGAACGTGACGCCGGATTCCTTCAGCGACGGGGGCCGGTTTGGGCAGGCCGACGCCGCAATCCAGGCCGGCCTGAAGATGCACTACGACGGCGCCGACATCATCGACGTGGGCGGGGAGTCCACGCGGCCCGACTCGGTCCGAGTGGATCCGGCGGAAGAGCAGCAGCGGATCCTGCCGGTCGTGGAGGCACTGGTGAAGGCCGGAGCGCTGGTCAGCGTGGACACCATGAACGCTTCCACGGCCGAGAAGGCCATCGCCGCCGGTGCCGCGGTCATTAACGATGTCTCCGGCATGGAAGTCGATCCGGCGATGCCGGACCTCATTGCCCGCACCGGCGTCCACTACGTGCTGATGCACAGCCGCGGCCCCGTCCGCAGCAGCGATCCCCACGCGGCGTACGACTCAGTGGTGGACGACGTCATCACCGAACTGACGAAGATCCGGGAACAGTTCCTCGCCGCGGGCGTTGCCCCCGGGCAAATCATCCTCGATCCCGGACTGGGCTTCTCCAAGGATGGGGCTTCCAACTGGGAGCTGCTGCGGAACATTGACCGGTTCAACGCCCTGGGCCACCGGGTACTCATCGGGGCATCCCGCAAGCGGTTCCTCGGCTCCCTGCTGGCCACCTCCGGCAAGGCCGCCGCACCACTGGAACGCGACGGCGCCACGGCTGCGGTGACCGCGCTGGCCGCCTTCGCCAATGTCTGGTGCGTCAGGGTGCACAACGTCGGCCCCAACGTCGATGCCGTCAAGACCACCGCAGCCTGGAAGGGATAGGACATGAGCGCCTCCGGCACAATCGCCCGCGACACCATCACGCTGACGGGAATCACCGCGCAGGGCTTCCACGGAGTTTTCGAAGAGGAGCGCCGCAACGGCCAGCCCTTCGTGGTGGACGTGGTGCTGCACGCCGACCTGCGTCCGGCCGGCATCAGTGACGACCTGACCAAGACGGCGCACTACGGTGAGCTTGCCGAGCAGGTGGCGGCCATCATTTCCGGCGAACCGCTGAACCTGATCGAGGCACTCGCTGAGCGCATTGCCCAGGCCGTCCTCGACGGGTTTGCCGGGGTTTCCGCCGTCGAGGTGACCGTCCACAAGCCGCAGGCGCCAATCACCGTTCCCTTTGGCGACGTCGCAGTGACCATCCACCGGGACCGGCTGTGAACGCGTCCGGCGGAGTCACCGCAATCCTGGCCCTGGGCAGCAATCTCGGGGAAAGCCGTGACACGCTCTCCCGGGCCGTGGCGGAACTGGCCGACCATCCCGCCGTCCGGCTCCAAGCGGTGTCTCCGGTGGTGCGGACCCAGCCGGTGGGCGGCCCCGAGCAGCCCGACTACCTGAATCTGGTGGTCTCCGTGCTCACCGACTTGTCGCCGCATGACCTGCTGGCGCACTGCCAGAGTGTGGAAAACTCCCACCACCGCAAACGCGAGGTGCGCTGGGGACCGCGCACCCTGGACGTGGACATCATTACCTACGGCGACACGGTGCTCGACGACGATACGCTCACCCTTCCACATCCGCGGGCCCACACCCGTGCCTTTGTGCTGCAGCCGTGGGCTTGGATGGATCCTGACGCCGAGCTGTCGGGAACACCGGTTGCCGAGCTCGCCGCCCGGGCCGAGGACCTCCCCGGCCTGGAAATCTACGAGGGAGACTGATCCTGATCGTGGGGAACATCCGGTACCGCTGGCTGGCCGTCATAGCGATCGCCTCCGGCGTCGTTGGCTGGCTGGTAAACAACTGGGCCACCCGCAATTCGCTGCCCGCACCGGTTCTCAGCGTGTTGGGGCTGCTGACCGTGGCGCTCATTTCCGGAGCAACCCTGTTCCTCGGACTGCGGGTCAGGCGCTGGCAGCAGGGAAACCGGGACCGCGAACTGGACCCCATCGCCGCAGCCCGGACCCTGGTCCTGGCGCAGGCAAACGCCTATGCCGGTTCGCTGCTCCTGGGCTGGCATGCCGGTATCTTCCTGGACCAGGCGCCGCTGTGGTCGCTCCGGCCGGGACACAGCCCCACCTGGGCCTCCCTGGCCATGATCGCCGGAGGCGTGCTCATGATCTCCGTGGGCCTGCTGGTGGAGCGGTTCTGCCGCCTGCCTCCCGATGACTAGAAGGGCAACGGCGGGACGCCCGCCGACCCGGACAACAGACACCGGCCGGGAGGCGGAGAATATGCCTAGCGAAGCAATTGATCCGAGCGGTCTGCACTGGGAGCACATCTCGCCCCGGTACCTCACCATCCGCCTCATTGGATGGGCCATCGAAGCCGTGCTGACCGTTGCCCTGGCCTGCCTGCCGCTGATCCTCCGCTCCGTGGGAGTGTGGCCGTCGGTTCCGGACTGGCTCGCTTGGGGACTGCCGGCCGTGATTGCAGCTGCCTACGTGTGGCGAGCGGTGCTGCTGCCCCGGCAGGTGCGCGCGGTCTGCTACGCCGAACGCAACGAGGATTTCCTGCTGCGGCGCGGAATCTTCTTCCAGCGCACCCTCGTGGTTCCGTACGGCCGGATGCAGTACGTGGACGTGACGGTGGGTCCGTTGGAGCGCGCGTTCGGCCTGTGTTCCCTGAAACTGCATACGGCAGCCCCCGGAACCAATGCGGTGCTGCCCGGGCTGCCCGCTGCAGAGGGTGCACGCCTGCGTGAACAGCTGTCCGAACGCGGCGAAACGCAGCTGGCCGGACTGTGAGCGTCCCACAGAACGGGGAATGGGCCCGCGTCCACCCGGTGTCGCCGCTGGTACGCGGCTGGATAGCCCTCGCCGCCATTGCCTTCGTGTTTGGCCGGAACATCGTTGAGGACCTCCTGGGCATGCGCGGGGACGACGACGGCGGCGGCCGCAGCGGCGGTGCGTCCCTTCCCGACGGGACGGTCCTGCTCATCGGGATAGCCGTGCTCGCCGGGATCCTGCTGATCATGGCCGTGGGTTTCTTCCTGTCATGGCGCTTCACCCGCTACCAAGTCACCGATGATCACGTGCGGGTCCATTCCGGCGTCGTCTTCCGCCAGCAGCGCCAGGCGCGGCTGGACCGCGTGCAGGCGATCGACATCATCCAGCCGCTGCTCGGCCGGCTCTTTGGGCTGGCCGAACTGCGTTTCGAAGTCGCGGATGCGGGCGAGTCCGCGGTGCGGCTGGCCTTCCTGAAACTCGACGACGCCCAGCAGCTGCGGGCTCTGATCCTGGACCGGGCGTCGGGGGCGTCCTCGCCGCAGCAGGAGGACGGCGTCAGTGGCGGCGACACTGAAAGCGGCGGGCCGGCCGCAGCATCGGCGGGCGCCGCAGCGTTGGGAGGCGCTGTCCGGGCAGCGGCGGAGGCGCCCGAGCAGCCGATCCTCGAGCTGAGTCCCGGCCGGGTCATCGCCGCCACGCTGTTATCGGGCACCACGCTGTTCCTGCTGGCCGGCGCTGCCGCCGCCATTTTCATCACAGCCCTTACCGGCGAACCCGTCACGCTGGCGATCATGGTCCCGCTCATCTTTGGAACCGTTGGCGGCTACTGGTCGGAGTTCTCCACCTCCTTCAATTTCCGCGCCTCGGTGTCACGGGACGGGATCAGGGTGCGTTACGGGCTGCTGGACACCCGCGCCCAGACTGTTCCGCCCGGCAGGATTCAGGCCGTGGCGGTGCAGCAGTCACCGCTGTGGCGGATCACGGGCTGGTACCGCATTTCCGTCAACGTGGCCGGATACGGTGGCGGCACCGGTTCCGAGGGGCAGGCCAGGACAAAACTGCTGCCGGCCGGAACCCTTCCCGAAGTCTTTGCGATCCTCGCCCTCGTGCTGCCGGACGCCGGCACCGACCGCCCGCTGGACGTTTTCACGGCCGGCATCACCGGCAGGGACCAAGACCACGGCTTCACCACCACACCCCGCCGGGCACGCTGGATCGCACCGCTGGCATGGCGGCGCAACGGGTTCACGGTCACAAACACCGCGCTGCTGGTCCGCAGCGGCGCGCTGTGGCGGGTGCTTTCCGTGGTGCCGCACGAACGCACCCAGTCCATGTCCCTGGAGCAGGGCCCGCTGCGCCGCCGTTTCCGCACCGCCGACCTGGTCCTCCATTCCACCGCCGGACCGGTTCATCCCCGGGTCCGGAAAATCGACACCGAAACAGTGCGCCGGCTTTTCACGGAACAGGCTGCCCGCGCCCGAGATGCACGGCGCCGGGACCGCACCGCCCACTGGAACCGCCCGGCGGCATCGCCGGCGGTATTCCCCGCGGGATCGCCCGAGGCGTCGCCCGACGAATCGTCCGAGGCGTTCCCCGCGGGATCCCCCGCCGCACCCGTTTCTTCCGACCCACTTCCCAAGGAGTTCCCCCATGAACAGCGCTGAAGCAAGCACCGCCGAGAAACGACGGCGGGGCAGGCTGGGCGTCGGGGTCATCGGGGCCGGCCGGGTCGGGGCTGTCCTCGGCGCCGCGCTGCGTGCGGCCGAACACGCCGTCGTCGGCGTTTCCGCCGTGAGCGAGGAAAGCCGCGAACGCGCCGCCAACCTGCTGCCGGGCGTCCCGGTCCTGGAGATCCCGGAGATCATCGAGCGCTCCGAGCTCGTGCTGCTGGCGGTGCCGGATGACGCCCTGGGCCCGCTGGTCTCCGGCCTGGCCGCCACCAACGCCTGGCAGGCCGGGCAGCTCGTTGCGCACACCTCGGGCCGGTTTGGCACAGACATCCTGGAACCTGCGCGCCGGGCGGGAGCCATTCCGCTGGCACTGCACCCGGCGATGACCTTCACCGGCATGAGCCTTGACCTGACCCGGCTTGCCGACTGTTCCTTTGGCGTCACCGCACCCACGGCGGTGCTGCCCATCGCCCAGGCACTCGTGGTGGAAATGGGGGCCGAGCCCGTGGTCATCGACGAGGCAGACCGGGTCAACTACCACCTCGCGCTGGCCCACGCCTCCAACCATCTGGTGACCATCACCGCCCAGTCGATCCAGCTGCTCAAGGACATCGGCGTCGAGAACCCCGACCGCCTGCTCGGCCCGCTGATGCGCGCGTCGCTGGAAAACGCCCTTGCCTCCGGCGAGCATGCACTGACCGGTCCCGTGGCCAGGGGCGACGCCGGGACGGTGGCGGCGCACCTGAGCGAAATGGCCGGCCAGGACAGCGCCGACCTCCGCGACACGTACCGGGCGTTGTCCCTGGCCACTGCCCGGCGTGCCATCGACCGCGGGCTGCTCAGCAAGGCCCGCGGCCAGGCCGTCATCGACGCCCTGACCCTGGACGCGGAAGGACCGCAGTGAGTGAACCGCGCCTCGTGCGCTCGGCAGCCGAGCTGAGATCCGCAATCGCCGGGGCCCTGGCCGCGGCGGGGGCCGCGCCGGCAGGGGACCGTCTTCCATCCCTCGGACTGGTGCCCACCATGGGGGCGCTGCACGGCGGACACCGGGCGCTGGCACAGGCGGCCCGGGCGGAGAACGACGTCGTGGCGGCATCGATTTTCGTCAACCCCCTGCAGTTCAATGATCCGGAGGACCTGCGGCGCTATCCCCGGACACTCGATGCGGACCTGCGCCTGCTGGGCGAAGCCGGCGTGGACCTGGTGTTCGCGCCGCCGGAGGAAGAGGTCTACCCGGACGGACCGCCCCTGGTCCGGGTCAGTTCCGGAGAGCTGGGGACACGCTACGAGGGCGCGTCCCGGCCGGGGCACTTCGACGGTGTGCTGACCGTCGTGGCGAAGCTGCTGCACTGGGCGCAGCCCTCCGTGCCGGCCGGTTTCCGCGCCTATTTCGGACAGAAGGACGCCCAACAGCTGGCGCTGATCCGCCGGATGGCCGCGGACCTGAACTTCCGGGCGGAAATCGTGGGAGTGCCGGTGGCCCGGGCTCCGGACGGCCTGGCGGAATCCAGCCGCAACGTTTTCCTGGACCCCGCCCACCGGCTCGCAGCCACGGTGCTTCCGCGGGCACTCTTTTCGCTCCAGGACCGGGTTTCCGCCGGCCTGCCGCCCGGCCTGGCCGCGGCCGCAGCGCTCGTGGAGGCCGAACCGCTGGTGCAGCTGGATTACTTCGTCATTGTCGATCCGCGGACGCTGGAACCGCTGCCGGCGGGAGGGGGACCGCTGGAGGAACCGGCGCTGGCCCTCATTGCCGCCGGCGTCGGGCCGGTGCGGCTGATCGACAATCTGGCCCTGGTGCCTCCCGCGGCGGCGGGCCGCTAGACCACGGACCTGCGTGCCCGCTGCATACCGGCTGGTGCTCCGCCGTAAGGCCGTGCCGCCCGGCTCTGTAAACTTAAGGACTGTGACCACATCTAACTCCGTTCCCGAAGCAGCCGACACCTCCGAGCAGATGCGCATCCGCGCCGAAAAGCGGGCGCGACTCATCGCCCGGGGCGAGGAAGCATACCCGGTGGGAGTGGAGCGCACGCACTCCATCAAAGAGGTCCGGGAAAAATTCGGACACCTGCAGGCCGACGAAACCAGCGGTGAAACCGTGGGCGTCACCGGCAGGGTGGTGTTCATCCGCAACACCGGAAAGCTCTGCTTCGCCACTCTCCAGGAGGGCAACGGCACCCGGATCCAGGCCATGCTCAGCCTCGCCGTCGTCGGTGAAGAATCCCTGGCCGATTGGAAGGCCCTGGTGGATCTTGGCGACCACGTCTTCATCCGGGGTGAGGTTATCTCCTCGCGCCGGGGCGAGCTCTCCGTCATGACGGAGTCCTGGTCCATGGCGTCAAAGGCCCTGCGGCCGCTGCCGGTGCTGCACGCCGGCCTCAACGAAGAGACCCGGGTCCGGCAGCGCTACGTGGACCTGATGGTCCGCGATGAAGCCCGCGACATGGTCTACAAGCGCGCCGCAATCATCCGTGGCGTACGCGACACCCTCCACAGCCACGGCTACGTGGAAGTGGAAACCCCCATGCTGCAGCTGGTCCACGGCGGAGCGGCGGCACGCCCCTTCGAAACGCACCTGAACGCCTTCGACCAGAAGATGACGCTGCGGATCGCCACCGAGCTGTACCTGAAGCGTGCAGTGGTCGGCGGCATCGAGCGGGTCTTTGAGCTGGGCCGCATTTTCCGTAATGAGGGCGTCGACTCCACGCACAGCCCCGAATTCACCACCCTGGAATGCTACGAGGCGTATGCGGACCAGTTTGTAATGGCGGATCGCATGAAGGAAATAATCCTGCACTGCGCAGACCTGGTGGGAACCCGGCAGATCGAAACCGACGCCGGAACCATCAACCTTGACGGGGAATGGAAGTGGCTGTCGGTGTACCCCGGCCTGTCCGAGGCCGTGGGAGAGGAAATCACGCCGGATACCGACGTGGAAACGCTCCAGCGGATTGCCGAAAAGCACGGAGTAAAGGTGGATCCTAAATGGGACGCCGAGAAACTGGTGGTGGAACTGTTCGGCGAAATCGTTGAGCCGGCCCTGATCCAGCCGACCTTCGTTTACGACTACCCGCCGTCGGCCCAGCCGCTGGCCCGTCCCAACCGGAACGATCCCCGCCTGATCGAGGCATGGGACCTTATTATCGGAGGCATGGAACGGGGCACCGCATTCTCCGAGCTCATTGACCCGGTGATTCAGCGCGAACGGCTGACCGCGCAGTCCCTTCGCGCTGCCGACGGCGATGATGAGGCCATGGCACTTGACGAGGACTTCCTGCGTGCCCTTGAATACGGTGCACCGCCCATGGGCGGCATCGGCCTGGGAATTGACCGCCTGGTGATGCTTTTCACGAACACGGGTATCCGGGAAACAATTTTGTTCCCGCTGCTAAAGCCGGAAATGGGATAGATATGGAATACGTTGAAGTCCTCCTGCCCTCAGCATGTGTTGCTGCTCTCTTTTATTTTGCGATGAAGGCGCTGTTGAATGTCGACCGGTCGGAGCGAAAAGCTCTGGCTGAAGCGGAACGTGAAGCAGATCTTGCCGCCGACCGTGAAGCAAGTAGTCCGGCACCTGAAAAAGAAAAGTAATTAAATACGCTCCTGCGCTTTGACTGAACATTCGGAATTGCGCCATACTATAAGTGGTCTCATATCGTTTTCCCGGTTTAACTGCTTAGGAGCCTGTCGTGGCGCAAAAGGTAAAAATCATTCTGGTCGATGACCTCGATGCTGGAAGTGCGGATGAGACCGTACGTTTCGGTCTGGATGGGGCACAGTACGAAATTGATCTGTCGACCGACAATGCGAAGAATCTCCGTGCGGCCATGAAGCCGTACCTGGACGCCGGCCGCAAGGTGGGAGGCGGACGCACAGGCCGTCCCCGCAGCACCGGCTCCGCCACCCGCAACAATGAAGCAGCACAGATCCGCGAGTGGGCCCGTAACAACGGTTACTCGGTTTCGGAGCGCGGCCGCGTCAACAGTGAAATTATCGAAGCGTACCGGGCAGCCCAGAGCTAGAGCCGTGGACAGGGCCCCGGATCAATCCGGGGCCTGGGGTCACGCCTAGGGCGAACATGCTCCTTAAGCACGCACAGGACACGTAGCATCGAATTACGCGTTAGCTAGGAGTGTGCCTCATGTTTGAAAGATTTACCGACCGTGCCCGTCGCGTTGTCGTGCTTGCCCAAGAAGAGGCTCGCATGCTCAACCACAACTACATCGGCACCGAGCACATCCTGCTCGGGCTCATTCATGAGGGTGAAGGCGTAGCAGCTAAGGCCCTGGAATCCCTGAGTATTTCGCTCGGTGCCGTGCGCGAGCAGGTGCAGGAGATTATCGGCCAGGGCCAGCAAGCCCCCTCCGGCCACATCCCCTTCACCCCCCGCGCCAAGAAGGTCCTGGAGCTCTCCCTTCGGGAGGCCCTGCAGCTTGGCCACAACTACATCGGAACCGAGCACATCCTGCTCGGCCTGATCCGTGAAGGCGAAGGCGTGGCCGCACAGGTGCTGGTCAAGCTTGGCGCCGACCTCAACCGGGTGCGCCAGCAGGTCATCCAGCTGCTGTCCGGCTACCAGGGCAAGGAGCCCGTCAGCTCGGGCGGCCAGCAGCAGGAAGGCCAGCCCGCGGGTTCGGTCGTCCTGGATCAGTTTGGCCGCAACCTGACCCAGGCTGCACGGGAATCCAAGCTGGATCCCGTCATTGGGCGCGAGCACGAGATGGAACGGGTCATGCAGGTCCTGTCCCGCCGCACCAAGAACAACCCCGTTCTGATTGGTGAGCCCGGTGTCGGCAAGACCGCCGTTGTTGAGGGGCTGGCCCAGGCCATTGTCCGCGGCGACGTTCCGGAGACCATCCGTGACAAGCAGCTTTACACCCTTGACCTCGGTTCGCTCGTTGCCGGTTCCCGGTACCGCGGTGACTTCGAGGAACGCCTGAAGAAGGTCCTCAAGGAAATCCGCACCCGCGGCGACATCATCCTCTTCATCGATGAGATCCACACCCTTGTGGGCGCCGGTGCCGCCGAAGGCGCCATCGACGCAGCCTCCATCCTGAAGCCGATGCTGGCCCGCGGCGAGCTGCAGACCATCGGCGCCACCACGCTTGATGAGTACCGCAAGCACATCGAGAAGGACGCCGCCCTCGAGCGCCGTTTCCAGCCGATCCAGGTCAAGGAACCTTCCGTTGCACACTCCATCGAAATCCTGAAGGGTCTGCGGGACCGCTACGAAGCGCACCACCGCGTGTCCATCACGGATGCTGCGCTGGCATCGGCCGCAACCCTGGCCGAGCGTTACATCAGCGACCGGTTCCTGCCGGACAAGGCCATCGACCTGATCGATGAGGCCGGTGCCCGGCTGCGTATCCGCCGTATGACGGCTCCGCCCGAGCTCAAGGAAATCGACGAGCGGATCTCCGCCCTGAAGCTGGAAAAGGAATCAGCCATTGATTCCCAGGACTTCGAAGGCGCCGCCAACCTGCGGGACAAGGAGCAGAAGCTCCATGACCAGCGGGCCGAAAAGGAACGCCAGTGGAAGTCCGGCGGACTGGACGACATCGCCGAGGTGGATGAGGAACTCATCGCCGAGGTGCTTGCCAACTCCACCGGCATCCCAGTGGTCAAGCTCAACGAGGAAGAGTCCACGCGCCTGCTCAAGATGGAAGACGAGCTGCACAAGCGCGTCATCGGTCAGGACCAGGCCATCAAGTCCATCTCGCAGGCCATGCGCCGCACGCGGGCCGGACTGAAGGACCCGAAGCGCCCGGGCGGCTCCTTTATCTTCGCCGGTCCCACCGGTGTTGGTAAGACCGAACTGGCCAAGGCCCTCGCGGAGTTCCTCTTCGGCGACGAAGACGCACTGATCACCCTGGACATGTCCGAATACTCCGAGAAGCACACTGTTTCCCGGCTCTTCGGTGCCCCTCCGGGATACGTGGGCTACGAAGAAGGCGGGCAGCTGACCGAAAAGGTCCGCCGCCGTCCGTTCTCCGTGGTGCTGTTCGACGAGGTGGAAAAGGCGCACGCCGACCTTTTCAACTCGCTGCTGCAGATCCTCGAAGACGGCCGCCTGACTGACAGCCAGGGCCGGGTGGTGGACTTCAAGAACACCATCATCATCATGACCACCAACCTGGGAACCCGGGACATCTCCAAGAGCGTCTCCACTGGTTTCCAGTCCGGCACCGACACCAAGACCGGTTACGACCGGATGCGGGCACGGGTCACGGAGGAGCTGCGCCAGCACTTCCGCCCCGAGTTCCTCAACCGTGTTGATGACACCGTGGTCTTCCCGCAGCTCACGCAGGACGAGATCGTCCAGATCGTGGACCTGTTCCTGGAACGCCTGGGCAAGCGCCTGGCGGACAAGGGCATGACCATCGAGCTGACTCCGGCGGCGAAGGTTCTCCTCGCCACCCGGGGCTACGATCCCGCCATGGGTGCCCGGCCGCTGCGCCGGACCATCCAGCGCGAAATCGAGGACCAGCTGTCCGAGAAGATCCTCTTCGGAGATCTGAAGCCGGGCGAACTGGTGTCCGTGGACGTGGAGGGCGAAGGCGACGACGCCAAGTTCACGTTCATCGGCCACGGCGCGCCCAAGGCAATCGAGGAAGCGCCGTCGGCAATTGAAGCCGGCGTGGGCGACTAGCCAGACAGCCGCACTGCGGCACCGACAGAACCCGGAGGGCACACGCCCTCCGGGTTCTGTCGTTAACCCGTCAGCAACAGGTTCGGAGAGGGACAGTGCCGGCCACCGAACGCCGTGTTACGACCCGAAATATGGCGGGGTCTTAGACTGAACCGGTGACTTCTCCCTCAACCATTACCGTCCGCCGCGCCCGCACTTCAGACGTCCCCCACATACGTGCCATGGTGGCGCCGCTGGCCGATGAACGGATCCTGGTCGCCAAGGAAGCCGTGGCCTATTACGAAGGGCTGCAGGAGTTTCGGATTGCGGAAGGACCCAATGGAGAAGTTGTCGGCTGCGGCGCCCTGCACGTGATGTGGGAGGACCTCGCAGAGGTGCGGACCCTGGCCGCCGAGCGCAGCTGGCGCGGCCGCGGCGTTGGACATGTCCTGCTGGAGTCGCTCCTCGACGAAGCGGCCGAGCTCGGCGTTCAGCGCGTTTTCTGCCTCACCTTCGAAGTGGACTTCTTCCGCCGCCATGGATTCGAGGTGATGGCGAACCAATCCGCCGTGGACCCGCAGGTCTATTCCGAGCTGCTGCGCTCCCATGATGAAGGCGTGGCGGAGTTCCTGGACCTGGCCCGGGTGAAGCCTAACACCCTGGGAAATACCCGCATGATCAGGACCCTGTAGCGGCTTCTGCCGCTTTACCGGTGTTCGCGAACAGAGTAACCGGACGCCTGCCGCTGGCCTTTGCCCGGGGAAAGTGGATATGGTCAGGTTACTTAGCATCACCAACGGCTTGAAACAGGGCGGCGGTTTGATAACCGCCCGGGGCCACGATCAGAAAGCGGGATCCACTTATGGGCGCAGATGACAAGGTGCAGAATTCAGCCGAGAAGCTTGGCGGCAAGGTAAAGGAAGGCCTGGGAAAGGCCACCGGCAACGAGCAGATGGAAGCCGAAGGCCACGGCGATCAGGCCAAGGGCAGCGCCAAGCAGGCCGGCGAGAACATTAAGGACGCTTTCAAGGGCAAGTAATTGCCCTGAAGAATAAGTTGTGGGAGGGGCCTGAGGCCCCTCCCACAGCTGTTTAACCGGCAGTTTGCAGAGCTCCTTCCAGGAGTTGGGCCAGCCCGGTATCCCGCCCGCCGCCGTGGCCCCGAGTTCCTCCAGCCTGTCCACCGGACCCGGCCCGGGGTATGGTCGAGAAAACTCAGGACAATCCCGAAACCGGGGCAGCGGTGCCGTGCCGGCCCGGGGCCTCTTCGCTGAAGGAGCTGCTGGAGCAATGAAAAAACTCATCAACGATCCGCGGCGGGTGGTGACCGAATCGCTGGCCGGTTTCGGCATGGCCCACCATGACCTGGTCCGAGTGCATTTTGATCCGGACTACGTGGTGCGGCGGGAGCCGGCCCGGAACAAAGTGGCCCTGGTTTCCGGCGGAGGAAGCGGACATGAGCCGCTGCACAGCGGCTACGTGGGCACCGGCATGCTGGATGCCGCAGTGCCGGGGGCGGTCTTCACCTCTCCCACACCGGACCAGATTCTTCCGGCGATCACCGGGACGGACACCGGCGCCGGGGTCCTGCTGATCGTGAAGAACTACACGGGGGACATCCTGAACTTTGAGACCGCTGCGGAGCTGGCCCAGGTTGAGGGCATCAATGTTGCCACGGTGGTGGTGAACGACGACGTCGCCGTCGAGGACTCGCTGTACACCGCGGGCCGGCGAGGGGTTGCGGGAACCGTGCTGCTGGAGCGCATCGCCGGAGGTGCCGCCGAACGCGGATATTCACTGGAGCAGGTCAGTGCGGTTGCCGAACGGGTCAACGCCAACGTCCGGTCCATGGGCGTGGCCCTTGCGCCGTGCACTGTTCCGCACGCCGGGGAACCGAGCTTCACTCTGGCTGACAACGAAATTGAGCTGGGCGTGGGGATCCACGGCGAACCCGGCCGGCACCGGATGCCCATGGCGAACGCGGACACCATCACCGACCAGCTGCTGGAGCCGGTCCTCCAGGACCTGGGGGTGGCATCCGGCGAGCAGGTCCTCCTGTTTGTCAACGGCATGGGCGGCACCCCGCTGAGCGAGCTGTACATCGTCTACCGCCGTGCGGCGGAAATGCTGGGCCAGCGCGGCATCCGCGCGGAGCGGTCGCTGGTGGGCAATTACATTACGGCGCTGGACATGCAGGGCGCATCGATTACGGTGCTGCGCCTGGACGAGGAACTGACGGAACTGTGGGATTCGCCGGTGCACACGCCGGCGCTCCGGTGGGGAGTATGAGTATGGCACTGGATGCGGCCTGGGCGGCCAACTGGATGCGGGCTTCCGCGGCGGCGATGGCGGAGAACCGCCAGCGGCTCATCGACCTGGACCGGGATATTGGGGATGCCGACCACGGCGAAAACATGGACCGGGGCTTTTCCGCTGTGGTGCAGAAGCTGGATGACGACGGGACCCCGGCAACACCGGGGGAGGTGCTGAAACTGGCGGCCATGACCCTGATGTCAAAGGTCGGCGGGGCCGCGGGACCCTTGTACGGAACGGCTTTCCTGCGGGCCGCCACGGCCGTGGGCCCAAGTGAGGAACTGGACCCCGCAGGTCTCGTCGCGCTGCTCACTGCGGCACGGGACGGCATCGTGGCACGCGGCAAAGCCGAGCCGGATGACAAAACCATGGTGGACGCCTGGACGCCGGCGGTCGAAGCGGCGCAGACGGCCGCCGGGGCCCAGGCAAACGGGGCAGAGGTGCTGGCTGCCGCGGCCAATGCTGCGGCAGCGGGCCTGGCGGGAACGGAACCGCTGATCGCCCGCAAGGGACGGGCCAGCTATCTGGGGGAGCGCAGCGCCGGCCACTTGGATCCGGGGGCGGCTTCCACCGTCCTGATCCTGCAGGCTGCCGCCAGCACTGCGGAAGAGGCAGCATGAGCGTTGGACTCGTCATCGTTTCCCACAGCGGAAAACTGGCCGAGGGCGTCGTCGAGCTGGCCGCGCAAATGGCCGCCGACGTAACGATCGTTCCGGCCGGAGGCACCGACGACGGCGGCATCGGCACCAGCCTCGAGAAGATCTCCGCCGCCATTTCGGAGGCAGACACGGGGGACGGGGCGGTGTTGCTGGCCGATCTGGGTTCCGCGGTCATGACGGCCGAGACGGCGGTGGAATTTTTGGACGATGAGCAGCGCGGCCGGGTGCGGCTGGCAGACGCGCCGCTGGTGGAAGGAGCCGTGGCTGCCGCCGTCGCCGCACAGACCGGCAGGGCGCTGGCCGCGGTGCTCCAGGAGGCCGAGTCCGCCGGCGCTGTCCCGGCTCCGTCCGGAGGAGCCGCCACCGGCGGGCAGGACGCTGCTGGGAAGGCCTCCCAGCCGGGCGGGCAGTCCACAGCGTCATCAGAGGATCCCGATGATGACTTCGACGGCCTCGACGCCGACGGCGAGGGAGTCCACACCGGCTCCTGGGAGCTGATCAACCCTGCCGGGCTGCATGCCCGGCCCGCGGCCGCCGTCGCCCAGGCCATGTCCGATTTGGACGCCGAAGTGCGCATTAACGGCGTGGACGCGAAATCCGTGATGCTGCTGATGTCACTGGGGCTGGGCCAGGGGCAAACCCTCACCCTGGCCGCCCGCGGGCCCGATGCCGCCCGCGCAGTGGAGATTATGGCGCTCGAGGTGCGGAACGGTTTCGGTGAAATCTAGGGTTCCCGGGGCCCGGCTCAGCCCGGCAGCTGCAGTCCGGTCCGGGTCTCCTCGGCAAGCTTGTCAGTGAGGAGACCCGCCAGCGCCCGCTCCAGCTGTTCCTCCGGCGCCTTGATGGCGTGCAGTTGGGCCAGGGCTGTGGTTTCCGGCCTTGCCGGATCCCCGCCGTCGTCCGGCAGGATCCCCGCCGGCAGGAAGTCTCCCGGGCCAAGCAGGGCTGCACGCGGCACCGGAGAAGCCGCGTGCCGCAGCACGGCCATGATGGCACCGCGGACCTGCCGGTCCGTACCGGACCAGGCCTGCCCCTTGGGCACATAATCCGGAGCCGGTTTCCCGGCGGCCACCCAGGCGCAGTGGCTGAGCACCGGGCAGGATTCGCATTTGGGGCTGCGTGCCGTGCAGACCAGGGCGCCCAGCTCCATGACTGAAGCGTTCCAGGCCACTGAAGCGGTGTCGTCGTCCGGCAGCAGGGAAACTGCCAGGCGCATTTCCGCGGCGTTCAGTGCCGGGGCCGGAAGGGCGCTGCCGGTTATCGCGCGGGCGTGGACCCGGCGGATATTGGTGTCCACCACGGTTTCCCGGCGGCCAAAGGCGAAGGAAGCCACCGCGGCGGCCGTGTAGCTGCCCACGCCGGGCAGGGTCAGGAGCTCCGGGTAGGTGTCCGGCACAGTGCCGTTGAAATCCGCGGTCATGGCGGTGGCCGCCGCATGCAGGCGAAGCGCACGGCGGGGATAGCCGAGCCGCCCCCAGGCACGCACTGCTTCACCGCTGGGCTCGGCGGCAAGGGCGGCCGGATTCGGCCAGCGCTCCATCCACTGTTCCCACACCGGAAGCACGCGGACCACGGGAGTCTGCTGAAGCATGATTTCACTGACGAAGATTCCCCACGGAGTGCAGTCGGGCTTCCGCCATGGGAGGTCACGACCGTTCGCGGTGAACCAGCTGATAATCTCCGTGTGCAGCTGCCGGGGGCCCGGTTCCATGCAATCTCCCTTGCTTATGACCAGCAATACTTTACTAACCGGCGTGGTGCGGCAGGTAATCCGCAGCGGTGTACCTAGCCTTAAGGCATGGTTGGGAATGGGTCACCGAATACTACTTCCCGGAACACTGCTTCCGGGCGCCCCAGCGCGGCTGTTTACCGGCGGCGCCGGATCGTTGCCGGCATCCTCGCACTGTTGGTTGTCATTGGCCTGGTTGTGGGTATCACAGTGGCCGTGAACGCGCTTCGGGGCAACGAGGCGTCCGCGGCGGACACCACCGAAGCCACGATCCCCGGCCCGGGCGACACCCCTGACGGCACGGGCCTGACGACGGATCCCGCAGCCGAGAAGCCCGCCGCGGAGAAGCCCGCCGATCCAAGCGCCTCGGCATCACCGGCACCTGGACCCTCGGCGTCATCCGGGGCCGCCAAGGCGTGCCCCGCTGACGTGGTCCAGGTCTCCGCCACCACCGACGCGCTGAGCTATTCGGCCGGCACAAATCCCATGCTGACCATGACCGTCACCAATAACGGGGCAGAGCCCTGCGAGGTGAACGTGGGGACGAGCCAAATGGAGTTCCTGGTGACCAGCGGTTCGGACCGCATTTTCTCCTCAGTGGACTGCATGCAGGCCAGCCAGGACCTGATGATGGTCATCGAGCCGAAAAACGTGGAAACGGCGAAGTTCAGCTGGGACCGCAAGCGCTCCGCCCCCGGCTGCGCAGAGGTGCCCAGCAATCCCAATCCGGGCACCTACATGTTCACGGCCAAGCTGGGCGCCAACACCAGCGAATCCACGGTCTTCGACCTGGAATAGCTACATAAAGCGGTCGAGCAGGCTGGTTTCGGCTATCCGGGACAGCCCTTCGCGCACCGTGCGCGCCCGCTGCTCGCCAATGCCGTCAACCATCATCAGGTCATCGATGTTGGCCGCCATGAGATTCTGCAGGCCCCCGAAGTGGTCCACGAGCCGGTTCGAAACAGCCGGCGGAACGGACTTGATGTTACTGAGGAGCCGGTAGCCGCGCGGCTGAACCACGGCCTCCAGCGAATCCTGGCCGGGCTGGAACCCCACGACGGCGGCAATTTTGCCCAGGTCCACCATGTCTGACGCGCTGAGATTCTGCAGAGTGGCCACTTGGTCCTCGGTCTTGCGGTCGCCGTCATGCAGGTCGGCGTAATCACGGACGATCATTTCGCTGCCCGGTCCGAGTCCCGCCGTCAGCTCCTCGAGCTGCAGGGACAGCAGCCTGCCGTCCACTCCGAGTTCGAGGACATACTGGGAAATCTCCTCGGAAATCCGGCGGACCATCTCCTGGCGCTGCAGGGTTACGGCAACGTCCCGGACGGTCACCATGGCTTCAATTTCCAGGGCGGACAGGGAGTTTGTCACCTGGTCCAGGCGTGCGCGGTAGCGTTCCAGCGTGGCCAGCGCCTGGTTGGCCCGGGCCAGCACAGGCTCGGATCCCTCCAGCACATGGCGCAGGCCGCCAACATAGAGCTGGATAATCTGCATGGACTGGCTCACCGAGATGACCGGGAAACCCGTTTCAATGGCCACCCGTTCGGCAGTGCGGTGCCGGGTGCCGGACTCGTGCGTCTCAATGGTGTGGTCCGGAACCAGCTGCACTGCGGCGCGGAGGATGGTCTTGGCGTCTTTGTCGCAGACTATGGCACCGTCCATCTTGGCCAGTTCCCGCAGCCGGGTGGGGGAGAAGTCAATGCCGATGTCGAAGCCGCCGGAGCAGATGGAATCCACGGTCCGGTCAAAACCGAGCACTATCAGGGCACCAGTCCGGCCGCGCAGGATGCGCTCCAACCCGTCGCGGAGATCGGTTCCCGGCGCGACGCGGGCCAGCGTGGCCTTCAGTGAATCTTCGGGACTGCGTGCCATGGTCACTTCCTTCCGGCCATTGGGCCCACGGGCGTTCTGGGCGGGCTCTGCACAGACACTTTCCCTATAGTAGTGGTCCGGCAGGGGACAATGGGCACTTTTGTGCCGTGCGGGTGCTGGAAGGCCGCCGCGGTTCTCCGCATCCTGCAGTCGATGTCACAGCCCCGGGAGCGAGCTCCCCACGGGAGGGCCTCAGAAGAGCAGCTCCAGCGCCTCCGCAAGCGTGCTCACTTCGCGGACCCGGAATCCGGCCGGCACCGTGACCGGGCCGTTGGGTGAGGCGGGGACGACGGCGTGGGTAAACCCCAGGCGTTCGGCTTCGGATATTCGGCGGGCAATGCCCGGTACGGGGCGGACCTCGCCGGCGAGTCCCACTTCACCGAAAGCAATCAACTGGGCAGGCAGGGGTTTGTTCATCTTGGCGGAGGCGACCGCCAGGGCAACGGCCAGGTCCGTGGCGGGTTCGCTTAGTTTCACGCCGCCAACGGTTGCCACGTAACTGTCGTCCTTGGCCAGGTTCATGGATGCCCGTGCCTGCAGTACGGCCAGGAGCATGGCCACCCGGGAGGAATCCAGCCCGCTCGTGGCTCGCCGGGCCTGGGCGTTGCTGGTTTCGGCGAGCAGCGCCTGCACTTCGGCCAGCAGGGGGCGTTTGCCCTCCAAAGTGACGGTGATGCAGGTGCCCGACACCGGCTCCTTGGTGCGGGAAACAAAGAGTCCGGACGGATCGGCCAGACCTTCGATTCCTTCCTCCGTCAGGTCGAAGCAACCCACTTCATCCGTTGGTCCGTACCGGTTTTTCACGGCGCGCAGCAGCCGCAGCCTGGAGTGCCGGTCGCCGTCGAACTGGCACACCACATCCACGAGATGCTCCAGCAGCCGCGGCCCGGCAATCGAGCCGTCCTTGGTGACGTGTCCAACCAGCAGTGTGGTCATGTTCCGTTCCTTGGCCGCGGCAATCAGGGACGCCGCCACCTCGCGGACTTGGCTGACGCCCCCAGCGCTGCCGTCCACGGCCGCGCTGCTGAGGGTTTGCACGGAATCAACGATCAACAGTGCCGGTTTGACCTGTTCCACCTGGCCCAATGCCTGGCCCAGATCCGTTTCCGCGCTCAGGTACAGAGAATCGGACACGGCCCCGATCCGTTCCGCGCGCAGCTTCACCTGCGCCGTGGACTCTTCACCGGTGACATACAGGACGTCCCTGCCGCTGTTGCCAACCTTCGCGGCCACATCCAGCAGCAGCGTGGATTTGCCCACGCCGGGCTCGCCCGCGAGCAGGATCACGGCACCCGGGACCAGCCCGCCGCCCAGCACCCGGTCCAGCTCGTCAACTCCAGTGGCCTGGAAGGCAGCGGACGTGGCATCGACGTCGGCAATCCGCAGCGCCGGGCGGGCCACGGTGGTTGCCGCGGTGGTGCGGGCGACAACTTCGGCGGCTTCCTCAACGGTGCCCCAGGCCTGGCATTCGCCGCAGCGGCCCACCCACTTGGCCGTGGTCCAGCCGCACTCGGCGCAGCGGTAGTTGGCGGTTTTCGCGCGGGAAGTCTTCGTGGCCATGAAAACAGGCTATCCCGCGGCGGTGACACTTCCCGCCGGAGCGGATCCGGGCCGGCGGGGTGGAGAGCACCGCCGCCCGGGCTGCTAGACCTCCGCGAGGTAGCTCACGGCTTCTTCATGCGTCAGCCCGGTGGATTCGAGCAGGTCCACCACCAGCGGCCGGAAGAGCATGACCAGGGCGTCCCCCTGAATGTCGGTGACGCCCAGGGTGCCGGGGTTCAGCCGCGCCCCCACCACAGCCAGCTCGTTGCGGGCCTGGCGCAGGTGCTTTTCCCGTGTGCCCGCTGATTCTCCGCCGGCCAGTGCGCGGGCCAGGATGTCCACGGCGTCGGCCGTGTCATTCACGACGTCGGCCACCCGGTCGATCGCGTCGTCATGCAAAGCGGCATGGTTGATGACCGAGGTGGTGCGGCGGGCAAATACCCTGCTGTTGCGCACGGCCAGGTCAAGGTAGCCGATGGACCCGCGCAGGTCCCCGAGCTCGGCAAGATGACGGCGGTAGGCCGGGGAAATCCGGGCCACCTCCCGGGCATCCCGGACGCTGCGGGCCAGGGCGTCGAGCTGGGGCTGGGTGTTGCGGGCACGGACCAGGGCGTGCCAGGCAATGGTGGAATCGCTTTTTGCCACCGCTTCGGCGCACTGGCGCAGCACTGCTGACAGCTCATGCAGCAGGTCCCGGACGTTGGACTGCGGTTCCCGCCGCGGGTCGCGGGGCGCCAGCATCGTCACGAGGAGGGCAAACAGGCCGCCCACAATTGCATCGAGGCTGCGGGTGAACACACCGCCGTCCGGCGCCGGGAGCAGGACCACCAGCAGCGACTGAAGGCCCAGCTGGGTGGTGAAGATGACGCCGCGGTCCAGGAAGCGCGCCAGCATGACGGAAAGAAAGAGCACGATGGCGGCCTGCCACAGGCCGGTCCCCAGGAGATGGAGGAGCAGTTCGCCGATGGTGATTCCGAGGGTGCAGCCAATGCCCACCTCCAGCACCCGGCGGGTGCGCGGCTCGCGGGAAAAGCCGAGGGAAATCAGGGCGGCGGTGGCCGCAAAAAGCGGCCCCTCGTGGCCCATGACGTACTGCGCGAACGCATACGCGCCCACGGCGCAGATGGTCATCTGCAGGGCCGGCACCACGGAATTTCGGCTGCGGTGCAGTCCAACCCGTACCCGGTTTCGCAGGAAACCCCGGCTCTGGGCAAGTCGGTCGCGTGGGGGCATGCCAACAGTCTAGGTCCCGTCGCCCCCGCCCTCCATCCGGAAGCGTTCCATGACGCCCGCGCATACCCTTCCGGGGCGTCACAGGGCCCGCGGCGGCAAAACGTTTCCTGCCTCTCCAAGCGCTGTTCACCTTTCGTTAACCTTCCCCGGCCACGATCGGTACAGGGACGGAAACAGTCCGCCCCAGCGAACGGCCCCCGCGTGCCACTGCCTGCACCGGGGATTCGGCCCTTGAAAGGGATTTACGTGTTGGTTTCTGGAAAATTCAGTACTGCAGCCGTCCTCCTGTCGGCAGCTGCCCTCACTCTCACCGCCTGCGGCAGCGACAGTGCAACGGCTCCCGCCGGCGGCACCCAGTCCTCCTCCTCATCGGAAAGCACCGTCACCGGAACCCTGTCCGGCGCCGGAGCCTCCTCCCAGGATTCCGCCATGCAGGCTTGGATTGCCGGGTTCGGCGAAGCGAACCCGGGAGCATCCGTGCAGTACTCCGCTGACGGCTCAGGCGCCGGCCGCGAGGCGCTGCTGGCCGGCGGCGTGCAGTTTGCCGGTTCCGACGCCTACCTGGACGAGGAAGAGGTTGCCGCGGCCGCTGAGGTCTGCGGTCCGGAGGGTGCCCTGCACGTTCCCGCCTACATTTCTCCGATCGCCGTGGCCTTCAACCTGCCCGGAGTCGACGAGCTGAACCTGGATGCCACCACCATCGCGAAGATTTTCCGCGGCGAAATCACGGCATGGAATGACCCGGCCATCAGCGAAGCCAATCCGGGCGTTGACCTGCCCTCCACTCCGGTCACCCCCGTACACCGCGGCGACGAGTCCGGAACCACGAAGAACTTCACCGAATACCTTGCTGCCGCCGCACCGGAAGCCTGGACGGACAAGGCCTCCGGGGAATGGCCTGCGGAAATCGGCAACGGCGAGAACGCCTCCGGCACCGGCGGTGTCGTGTCTCTGGTGACTTCCACCGAGGGTGCGGTCACCTACGCCGACGCTTCTGCTGCCGGCGACCTGGGCACAGTCAGCGTCCTGGTGGGCAGCGACTACGTGGCGCTTAGCCCGGAAGCCGCTTCCAAGGCTGTCGAAGCCTCCACCCCGGTAACGGGCGAGGGCCGCCCGGACGGCGACATGGCCATGGAGCTGGACCGCGACACCACGGAATCCGGCGCCTACCCGCTGGTCCTGGTGTCCTACCACGTCTACTGCACCGGCTACGAGAACGCTGAAACCGTTGACCTGGTGAAGGCCTTCGGCGAGTACGTCGTGAGCGAAGAAGGACAGGCCGCCGCTCAGGACGCAGCAGGAAACGCACCGCTCTCTGAGGCGCTGCGGGACAAGGCAGTAACGGCGCTCGAGAGCATCACCGTTTTGCAGCAGTAAAAGTCGTGGGACAGTGAAAGTGGGCCCCGGAGGATTCCGGGGCCAACAACGTGCCCTCACACCGGGACAAATGCCGACGGCGGTGCGGCGGGGGGCCGGATGATGCGGGCCGCTTCACAGCGGCGCGGGGAACCGGGGCCGCGGTCAGTAGAGTGTTTAAGCAGATGCCAGTGAAGAACCGAAGGGTAGTGCAGTGTCCAGCAAGTCCATAGAAGGTACCGGCGGAGCCGGCCGTGCCGGAGACAAGGTCTTCTCCGGCATAACGCTCCTGGCCGGCTGCCTGATCCTGCTTGTCCTGTTTTCAGTGGCAGTGTTCCTGCTCTGGCAGGCCCTGCCCACATTTACCGCAGACTCCGCCGACATCAGCGGCGGAGAGGGTTTCTTCACCTACATCTGGCCGCTGGTCATCGGCACGGTGATAGCCGCTGCCATCGCCCTGCTCATCGCCACCCCGGTGGGCATCGGCGTCGCACTCTTTATCTCGCACTATGCGCCGCGCCGCATGGCGCAGGGCCTTGGCTACCTGATTGACCTGCTGGCCGCCATTCCGTCGGTGGTCTACGGCGCCTGGGGCATGATGGTGTTGGCACCGGCCCTGGTGGGACCGTACACCTGGCTTGCGGAAAACGCCGGCTGGATCCCGATATTCGCCGGTCCGGCCAGCCAGACCGGAAAGACCATGCTCACCGCCGGCATTGTGCTGTCCGTCATGGTGCTTCCGATCATCACCTCCCTGACCCGCGAGATCTTCCTGCAGACTCCAAAACTGCATGAGGAAGCGGCGCTGGCCATGGGTGCCACCCGCTGGGAAATGATCCGGATGGCGGTGTTCCCCTTCGCCCGGCCCGGCGTCATCAGCGCCGTCATGCTGGGACTGGGCCGGGCCCTGGGCGAAACCATGGCGGTGGCCCTGGTGCTGTCTTCCGGCGGGCTGATTGCCAGCCTGATCCGTCCGGGGAACCAGACCATCGCGGCCGAAATTGCCCTGAACTTCCCCGAGGCCTACGGCCTGCGCCTGTCCGAGCTGATTGCCGCCGGCCTGGTGCTGTTCCTGATCACCCTGGCCGTGAACGTGATTGCTCGCTGGATCATCAGCCGCCATAAAGAATTCTCCGGAGCCAACTGATGCAGACACAAACACTCAGCCGCCGTCCGGCCACCCTGACCAAAAACCGGCTGCCCCGCTACGCGGTGTGGGTTGCCTTTGGCGCAGCGCTCATCCTCGGAGCAGCGCTGTCGGCCCTGATCGGCTTTGGCATTGCCAGCTTCACCATTTTCACCGCCCTGATCTTCGTGGCGGGAGCAACCGCTGTAACCGCCGCCGTGGAGGGCCGCCGCCGCGCCGTGGACCGGTTTGCCACCTACCTGGTCTGCGGATCCTTCCTGCTGGCGCTGGTGCCGCTGGTCTCGGTGATCTTCACCGTCCTGTCCAGGGGGCTTGCCGGACTCAGCCCGGACTTCCTCTTCACCTCCATGGGCGGCATGACCGGAGCCGTGGACAACAACAGTGTCCAGAATGACAGCCCAGTGCTCGGCGGGGCGTACCACGGCATCGTGGGAACACTGCTGATCACGCTGTGGGCCACCATCATTTCCGTGCCGATCGGCCTGCTGACCGCCGTCTACCTGGTCGAATACAGCCACGGCGGCCCGCTCTCCCGCGCCATCACCTTCTTTGTCGACGTGATGACCGGCATCCCGTCCATCGTGGCCGGGCTCTTCGCCGCCGCCTTCTTCGGGCTGGTTTTCGGCCCCGGGGTGCGGACCGGCTTCGTGGCCGCCGTCGCGCTCTCGGTCCTGATGATTCCGGTGGTGGTGCGTTCCACCGAGGAAATGCTCAAGATCGTTCCCAACGAGCTGCGGGAAGCCGCCTACGCGCTGGGGGTGCGCAAATGGCGGACCATCCTCAAAGTGGTGGTGCCGACGGCGATCTCCGGCATTGCCTCGGGCGTTACCCTCGCCATCGCCCGCGTCATTGGCGAGACGGCGCCCCTGCTGGTGACCGCCGGTTTTGTGAACACGATCAACATGAACGTGTTCGCCGGCTGGATGACCACGCTGCCCACCTACATCTACCGGCAGCTGATGAGCCCCACCTCGCCCACCAACACGGATCCCAGCACCCAGCGGGCATGGGCGGCCGCCCTGCTGCTCATCATCATGGTGATGCTCCTGAACCTGGGCGCCCGCCTGATTGCCCGCCTCTTTGCGCCCAAGACCGGCCGCTGACAACAGCCGCACCGCGGCAGGCGCGGGCACAGCGCCGGCCCTGCTCCCCAAGAATTTCGAACAGAAGGAAACACATGTCCAAGCGAATAGACGTCAAGGACCTCAACGTCTACTACGGCGACTTCCTGGCCGTGGAAAACGTCAACATCAACATTGAGGCAAAGTCCGTCACTGCCTTCATCGGCCCCTCCGGCTGCGGCAAGTCGACGTTCCTGCGGACCCTGAACCGGATGCACGAAGTCCTGCCCGGGGCACGGGTTGAGGGCGAGGTCCTGCTGGACGGCGAAAACCTCTACGGCCCGGGAGTGGATCCCGTGACCGTGCGCAGCCATATCGGCATGGTGTTCCAGCGCCCCAACCCGTTCCCCACGATGTCCATCCGCGACAACGTGCTGGCCGGCGTGAAGCTGAACAACAAGCGCATTTCCAAGTCCGACGCCGATGACCTGGTGGAGAAGTCCCTCACCGGAGCAAACCTGTGGAAGGAAGTCCGGGACCGTCTGGACAAGCCGGGGTCAGGCCTTTCCGGCGGCCAGCAGCAGCGCCTCTGCATTGCCCGCGCCATTGCGGTGTCCCCGGAAGTCATCCTGATGGACGAGCCGTGTTCGGCCCTGGACCCGATCTCCACCCTCGCCATCGAGGACCTGATCGAGGAGCTGAAGAGCGAGTACACGGTGGTCATCGTCACGCACAACATGCAGCAGGCCGCGCGGGTCTCGGACAAGACGGCGTTCTTCAACATTGCCGGCACCGGAAAGCCGGGCAAGCTGATCGAGTATGCGGACACCCCGGTGATCTTCAGCAACCCCGCCCAGAAAGCCACTGAGGACTACGTTTCCGGCCGTTTCGGATAAACCCGCAGAGCGTGAAGGCGCCCCTGGACTCCGGCGTGGCCGGGGTCCAGGGGCGCCGTGCGTTTAGAGCAGCGGGCTGAGTGCCAGGAACAGGATGCCGCCGAGCAGGGCGGTTGCCGGCGCCGTCGTCAGCCACGTCACCAGAATCTCCCGCAGCGGAATGAAACGGACCGTGGAAAAGCGCTGGTTCGCTCCGGCGCCCACAATGGCCGACGTCATGGTCTGGGTGCTGGACAGCGGAATCTGCAGCCACAGGGCTCCCATGAACAGCATGGAGGAGCTGACCGCCGTCGCGCTCATGCCGCGCAGCGGGTCAATGCGGACCAGGCGGCTGCCCAGGGTGTGGCTGATCCGCCAGCCCCCGAAGAGGCTGCCTGCCGCCAGGGCGCTTCCGGCAAAGATCTGCACCCAGAGCGGTATGCCGGTGTCGGAGGAGTAGCCGGCGGCAACCAGGGCCAGGACGATCACGGCCATGGTCCGCTGCCCGTCCTGCATCCCGTGGCCCAGGGAAAACGCCGAGGTGAACACTGACTGCGCAATCCGGTTTCCGGCGTCGCCGCGGCGCGGTGAGCTGTAGCGCATGAGCCAGGTCGTGGGAAAGACCAGCAGGTAGGCCAGGACAAAAGCAACCACGGGGGAGAGCAGCAGGGGCAGGACAATCTGCTGCAGCAGCACCTGATAGGACTCTGCGATGTTGGGCCCTCCCACCAGCGTGGATGCCGCGCCCGAGCCCACGATCCCGCCCACCAGTGCGTGGGTGGAGGATGCGGGCATGCGCCGCCACCATGTCCACACTCCCCAGCCGGAGGCGGCCAGCAGGCCGGCAATGAGGATGCCGAGCCCGGACGTCCCTTCAGGGAGCTGGATGAAACGGTCCGCGAGCACCAGGGCCAGGGCCGTGCTCAGCAGGGCGCCGGTCAGGTTGAAGACGGCGGCCAGCACGACGGCGACCGTGGGCGTGAGGGCGCGGGTGCGGACCGAGGTGGTGATGGAGTTGGAAACGTCATGAAAGCCGTTGATGAACGCGTAGGCGCCGGCAAAAAGGACGACGAGGGCCAGCAGGACCGGCTCCACCTACGATTCCCGGACCAGGATGCGGCCCACGGCCGTTGCACACCGGCGAAGCTGCGTGGCGGTTCCCGCCAGCTGCTCGGCAAGGTCACGGTGACGGGCGTAGCTCAGCGGCTTGTGGTCGTGAAGCAGTTCGGAGACCCAGATGCGGTGGGTTCGTTCGGCGCGCTTGGATAACCTCAGCATTTCGATCCAGTAATCATCGAGGTCTTCGAGCGATGCCAGCCGGCGCATCGCGGCAACGGTCAGTTCAGACTGCCGGCCGATGACTTCAAGCTGTTCGGAGGCCCGGGCCGAGATGCCGGTGAGCCGGTACAGGGTGACCACCTCCGCGGCGGCATCCAGATTCTCCATTGCCGACATCAGGATGAGGGAAAGGTCATACAGATCCTCGCGGGGCAGAGGATTGATGAAGCTGGAGCGCATCTGGGTCATGAGGGCGAAATGCAGCTCGGTGGATTCGGCCTCCAGCTGATGCATCTGCTCGGCAAGGCGCTCGTAGTCCGCGGAGTCTGCTCCCAGGACCTCGGAAAGGGTTCCCGCGCCGCGGACCAGTACGCTTCCCATCTTGGACAGAAGCTCAAGACCGGCGTTCTCCTGAGGGAAAAGCCGCAGCCTCACTGGGTAATCCGCAAAGATTGGCTGCCGTCCGGGCCCTGCATGAAGTAGGTCACGGGCCTAAGATTATCGGCTGGGCGGGAAGACACAAAAACGGTGCCGGACCGGGAGCGCCTCTCGGCGGAAGGCCGCTCGAAGCGGCTCTAAGTTGAAGCCCGGGGGTTCCGCAGTCCGACACCAATTTCAGTTTTCTACTCTTGGCCGACGATGTCAACATGAGCTCCGGCCGGCGCCTAGTCCAGCTCTCCCCGGCGCCAAGCCTCGGCGGAGTGCTCAAGATCCTCCGCCGTCTTCACCAGCTGGCGGGCGTTGCGGGTCAACTGGCTGGCGGTGCCGGCGCTCCCGGTCTCCGCGGAATCCGCATGATGGGTCTGTCCGAGGGCAACCACGCGGCAGAACGCGGCAAACCGTTCCAGGGCCACGTCGAACTCCCCTTCAAAGGCTCCGGAGAGGATGGTGTCGGCCATGGCCTTGACCTCGTCGGCGCCCAGCGGCTCAGCGACCCCGGCGACAACCTTGGATACCTGCGCGACATCCTTGCCCGCGGCGTAGTAGGCGGCCACCCGCTCCGGATTTTGCTGAGTGGCCGCCCGGAGGGCATAGAGGCGCCACAGTGCACCGGGCAGCGAGCGGGGAGGGCTTTCCGCCCACAGTTCAGCGATGGATTCGAGCCCCTGCTTGTCCGCGAGCTTCACCAAACGGCGGGTGATCTCCGGATCGTCGCTCTCCCGTCCGTGATGGACCAGGGCCTGCGCCGCCAGATGGGCGGCTTCGGAGACCCGGGCCGGATCCGCACCTCCGGGGAAGTTGGCGAAATCCAGCGGAGCGTACAGCTTGGGCTTGTGATGGCGTGGCGTGGAATTCGACTCACTCATATTTTGAGAATACTCCGCAGCGGGAACGGGCGTCGAGGCGGCTCGGTTGCCGCCACCGGGGCCGTCGAAGAGAGAAGTGAACCGCGAAACAAAAAGAGTGCCGGTACGGTTTCGTGAGATACCTCCCTCGTGCGATAAAGTGGAGAAGTCGATTCGTCGGCGGCTGGACCGGCAGCGTATTCATGCAGGTTTTCCCGCAAGGGAAACACGCGGAATGGCGGGCCGCGATGCCGTCCCGATACGGCGGGGGGCCTTTAGCTCAGTTGGTAGAGCATCGGACTTTTAATCCGTGGGTCGTGGGTTCGAGCCCCACAGGGCCCACCCTGGACAAAAGAAAAGCACCCCGGTCTTTGGACCGGGGTGCTTTTCTTTAATCCTGCACCAGTGGCGGGACGGCTCCGCGCCTGAGCCCCGGCCGAGGTGCCCGCCTGATGCCGCAGCCGCTGTCAGGACGCGGCATCGCCGGTCCGTTCGGCGACGGCGGGCGGCACCGGACGGCGCCGCGCAGTGTCGAATTTCATCAGCTTGTGCGTTCCGTCGCAGTACGGCTTGATCGCGGATCCGCCGCACCGGCACAAAGCAACAGTTTCCCGGTCCCGCGGAATGGGAACTCCGTCAGGGGTGACAATCTCGAAATCTCCCCGAACAAGCAGGGGTCCATTGGGGCAGGCGACCACCGATGCAGCCGCCCGGCCGGCACCGGAGTCCGGGCCGGGCTGGGAACCGCAGAGACAGCCGCTGCAGTCATCGGCGGCAGTTTCGGGAAGGTCCGCCCGCCGCGGTTCAGCCGGTTCCGGGGAAGCCATTTCGGAGCCGGTGGACATCACGGTGTCACCCCGGCTGCAAGGGCCGCGCCAACGAGGGCGCCTGCACCCGGCGCCGGAACGGCCGCACCGGCTTCCCGCAGGGCCGAGCGGCCCGCCTTCCATGCAGCGAGCTGGTCCTCGCCCATCATGGCGTCCAGCGTCAAGACGGTTGCAGCGCCAAAGAGCACATCGGGAAGCAGGGCCGGCTCAGCATCCACGAGGCCGCCGGCGAGATCCCGGGCCGCAATCTGCTCGTGCACCGCATCGGCTTCAACATGCTCGTCGAAGTAGTAGGTGACGTCGTCGTCGAATCCGAGGCGGCGGAATCCCCGGGCGTAGAAGGAATTGGGAATTGACGACGTCATTTCAAAGGCGGCCAGGTGCCCGGCAATCGCACCGCGCAGCCGGCGGTTTAGGCCGAACAGGGACATGGCATTCGATGAAGCCAGCGTCAGCGCGGGAATGAAGTCCAGATACCATCCGTACTCCGTTTCCAGCTCCAGCCCCTTCATGGTGACGCCGAAGAGATGGGAATGCATGCGCTCGGGGCGCCCGCCGCCGTATTCGTCGGCCTGAATCTCAATCAGTGCCGCCTTTGCCCGGCCCACCGGCAGGCGGGGAATGGCCCAGCTGTGGGGATCGGCTTCCTTCAGTTGGTACACGGAGCGAAGGATCAGGAACTCCTGCAGCTGCTCCCTGGTTGCCTTGGAGGCGACAAAACGGGAGACGGCGGGGCCGTCGTCGTCGGCCGCCATGCGGAACAGCTCCTCGGCCACCGCACCGCTGGTGGCTTCCGGCAGCGCGGGGACCGGGACGACGCTGCGCAGGGCATCCTCGAAAGCCGCTTCAAGTTCCAGCCGCAGGCCCACCAGCCCCGGATGCCACTCGAGGCTGTCGGACACTCCCTCCAGCCCGCTGTAGTGCAGTTCGTAGAGGCAGAAGAGGCTCAGCTGCAGATCATCGTCCCGGAGGATGTCGCCGGTTTCAGCGACAGCCCGGCGGGATGCATCCGTCAAGGCGTCCAGCTCTGAGGCAGCCGGCCCGTCCTGCGTGCTCAGCAGGGAAAGGAGTGCGGTGCTGACAGGTCCGCGCGGTGCGGGAATCTTCATTCTTATCCTTTGTGCTCCGTGAACAGTGCTCCGTTGCCGGAAACGGCCGGTGCCGCGGCCGGACGGTAAATCCAGAACATCAGCATACTTGGCATTAGTGCGGCGGGCCCAAACCCCGCTGGGCTGAACGGCGCGGAAATGTTGACCTTTGCGGCTATTCGGCGTGTGATGGGAGGGACCCATAACGCTACGTGCGGAAAAGAGGGACCAATGCCGCAAGTTGACGTAAGCGCAGGATTCCTCATTCCCGCCCTGATCCTGATGGCGGCAGCCCTGGCCCTGACGGCGGTCAAGGTGGATGCGGCGTTGGACCGCGGGGACGGCGAGAAGCTCTTCTGGATTGGCTTTACCGGCACACTGACGGCTCTGCTGGCCGTGGCGTGGGCTGTTGCCGGCAATCCCGGAGCTGGTCCCTGGGTTGGGCTGGCGGCCGTCGCCGGGGCGGCCGGAGCAGGATACTGGGTGCAGGTCCGCAACCGGCGGCGCCGTGAGGACCGGAAACGGAACGAACGCGGGCGCCGCATCGCGGAGCTTGAGCGCCGGCATGACGCCGTCCTGGTCAGCTGGAGTTCCTATGAGCTCGATGATTGGAAGGCGTTGGAGCGGCCCGGGCTCAGGGACACTTCCCGGCCTGAAACCAAATCACTCATGCGTGCCATGAAGAGTGCGGCAGCGCTCCGCCCGCCGGAGACTGCGGCAGCGGACCTGGACGAGCCGTTGTTGGACAGCTACGGAGCCGCGGTCTCGGAGCTGGAGCAGGCATGGGAGAACGCGGAAACGTCATCCGGGGGCGGCCAGGCCGCGTAGCCACAAAAGAGTATGGACGAAATGCCGGTTAAGTGTCAGGCTCATGGGCATGACCGGGCGCAGCAGGGATGACGTCAACCTCTCCCATAACCTTGACCGCAGCCGCTACGAACTCCGCGTGGGCGGTGAATTAGTGGGAACGGCTGAATACGCCGAATACGTTGAAGAGCCGGCCTCCGTGGCGCTGACCCATACCGTGGTGCTGGAGAGCTTCCGGCACCAGGGATATTCTTCGATATTGGTCAAATTCGCCGCCGAGGACATTATCGCGTCGGGCCGCCGGATCAAGCCCTATTGCTCTTACGCGGCGTCGTATTTGGCCAAGCATCCGGAGTTTAACCACCATGTGTCATGGCCGCAGGAAGCCCGTTGAGCGGCCTGCAATTCATTTCCCGTGAGACCCGGATGCGTCCGCTGCGTTAATTGAAGCTGGCTCCCCGCTCTGCATATGGGGGGAACGCAGAAGGGGGAGCCAGTGAAAATAGTATAGTGGCATCCGTCCGGAGAAACCAATCGGGGGGAGTGGTCCGTGGCAGTGTCTGCCAAAGCGTTCCAGGACTGGCGCGCCAGAGCTGCCCCTCTCGAAACCACGGCGGATCTTTGCCGGCTGGCCGGCATCAAACGGTCCACGCTTGCCCAGCAGCTGGTGCGCGGCAAGGTCTCTGTCAGCACCGTTGTTCAGGTGGCACGGGCCTGCGACCAGGACCCTGTCGAGGCACTGTCCTTTTTCGAGGAGTACCACGACCTGCAGGCGGGGATGCGCCCACCGTCAGCTGCGGAACTGATCAGCCAAGTGACCTACGTCTGCATCCTGGAGCAGGTGGTGGCCCGGAGCCGGCAACCCAATCTTCCCCCCGAGGAAATGCCCGCCCTGTGCGCGTTTCCACACCGGTACTCGGTTCGCGGCTGGTTCGCGGCGGTCGATCCCGGTGACCTGAGGCAGCGGCTGAGCGCCAGCACCGGGGTGGCGCCGCAAAACCTCTCAGCGCAGCTCACGGCCGGGCGCCTGGCCAGCGGACTCGCTGTGGAGGCCGCCCGGCTGGCCGGCGTTTCACTGACCAGCGGACTCGTGGCTACGGGGGTGCTCACTCCCGACGAATGCGGTTGGCCGCGCGGCGGACGGGAGAAGGCGCTGGCCCAGCTCTCCGATGCTGACATGGTGATCCTGGCCCGGGACCGGCTGGATGCGCTGGGCAAGGTCTTGAAGAAGGTTGAGAATGAGGAAAAGAACAACTCTGCACTTTTGGAGCAATTGGGATGACATTACAGTGGGTGGCCATGGGTGCGGCCTTTTTCTTCGCACTGCTACGCGTGCCGGGCGCCCTTCGGGGTGAGAACCGGGGAATGTTTTATGCCCTGCTCCTCCTCTCCGCAGCAATGGCGCTGAGCATTCCCACCTTTTACCTGCCGGTGGATTCCCTGCTGGGCGGCGTCAATGCTGCGAACCTTCTTTTGCGCTATTTGCTGTTTGCGGTTCTCCTGATTCTGGGGCTGAAGGCTGCTGCGGCTTTCCAGGCTCCGCTTGCCGCCCGTTTAATTGGTGGGATTCCGGGGCTGCTCGTCCTGGCAGCCGCCACGGTTGCGGTTGCGGTTTTCTATTGGCTCAGCGACCTGCCTGAATCCTCCACGGCGCTTGCCGCCTACTGGGACCAGGATACGGTTCACGCTTACGGAGACAGTTCACGGCTTTACCAGGCCTACGTGAGTGCTTGCCTTGTCCCTTCACTGCTCGGTTCCGCCGTCGCGCCGCGCCGCCCGGCCGGTATCCGGGTCAGTGCCGGCCTGCTGGCGCTGGGGTTTGCCACCGCCGTCATACACTCCGTCCTGTCCCTTGCCGTCGTGAATCTCGACCTCGGCGTCTGGGACACCGTTCTTCCCTATTCCGCCATCATCGTGCTGTGCCTGGGGCTTGGCCTCATGTGGAATTCGCACCGGCTCGCTAAGAGGCATCCCAAGCCCGGCCTGCTGTCCAGGGCCTACGCCTCCAGGTAAAGAATCTGCAACGGACATTCACAATTTCATCATCCTGTGTCAGAATTATGATTATGTAACATCCGCTGCCTGTGGGGGGTCAGCGTGAGGTTGCAACCGAAGCCAGCGGATTTGCTCCGCTGGCTTCGCTGTATCCGTTTGCCGGAATGTGTGGCCAACGCAGAAAGCGGGAGTTTCGGTGAATCCGAAGCTCCCGCTTTTACATTTAATCCACGCTGCGCGTTATTGCGCGTCCAAGTCGGTTTCCAGGATGGCGACCAGGGCATCGAGGGCCTCGTCGGCGCCGTCACCGTCGGCACGCAGCACCACCACATCTCCGTTCGATGCCCCCAGGCTCATGAGGGACAGCATGCTGGCGGCGTCCATCGCCTCGTCGGCGGGTTCCCCCTCCATGGCAATGGTCACGTCCACCGGCTGCGCTGCCGCGGCTTCGGCAAAGATCGACGCCGGTCGTGCGTGCAGGCCAACCCTGCTGGCAATTGTGGCTTTACGTTCTGGCATGAGATGTTTCCTTCCGGTTGTTCTGGGGTGGTGGGGGGGAGGCCGTTTTACAGGCCCAGCTCGTCCAGGACGGGAAGCCGGCTCCGAACGGCCGTCCGTGCTTCGGCGGCCGAGGCGGCGCCCAGGGCGAGCGCTGCCAGGTCCCTGGCTTCGGCGATGCTTACCGAGGCCAGTACCGCGCCCACCGAGGCGAGCGCCCGCGGGGTCATGGACAGCGTGTTGACGCCCAGTCCCGCCAGCACGACGGCGAGTGCCGGGTCCGCGGCCGATTCCCCGCACACTCCCACATTCTTGGGGGACTCCAACGAGTCGGATCCTGCCGCCTCCTCGGCGGCGCGGGCACCCTCGACGGTGCTCTTGATCAGCCGCAGGACCGCCGGCTGCCACGGGTCGTTCAGGCTGGCCAGGGAGCCAAGCTGCCGGTCCGCTGCCATGGTGTACTGCGTCAGGTCATTAGTTCCCAGCGATGCGAAACGAACCTTGGACAGAATGGCCTGGGCCATCACCGCCGCCGCGGGAACCTCGATCATTACTCCGGGGATGGCAAGCCCTGCCCCGGTGCACATGACGGCAAAGTCGGCAGCCTCATCTGCGGTGGCAATCATGGGGGCCATCACCCAGACATCGGCCTGGTGGGCACCCGCCGCGACGGCAATGGCCTCCAGCTGCCGTCCCAGCACGCCGGGCGACGTGCGGTCAGTGCGGTAACCCCGGACACCCAGCGCCGGATTTGGCTCGGTGGTGTCGGTCAGGAACGGAAGCGGCTTGTCGGCGCCGGCGTCCAAGGTGCGGATGACGACCTTCCGGCCGGGAAAAGCCTCAAAAACACTTCCGTAGGCCTGCACCTGCTCCTCGACTGAGGGTTCGGAATCCCGGCCCAGGAAGCAGAATTCGGTGCGCAGCAGGCCGATGCCTTCGGCGCCGGCGACGGCGGCAGCGCGGGCGTCCTTCCCGGATCCAACGTTGGCGAGCAGCGGAACAGAGTAGCCGTCCGACGTCGTGCCCTTGCCGCTGAACGGGGGCAGGGAGACCCGGGCGGCATACTTTTGCGCCGCTTCCCGCTCGGTGGTCCCGGGGTCCACCACAACGGTTCCGGCGGCGCCGTCGATAAACAGTTCGGCGCCGTCGGGGATGGAGTCCGACTCCACGGCCCCGACCACTGCGGGAAGCCCCAGCGAACGGGCCAGGATGGCGGTGTGGGATTGGGGTCCGCCGCCGGACGTGACCAGCCCTATCACCTTGGCGGGATCCAGTGTGGCGGTGTCCGCGGGAGCCAGCTCCTCGGCCGTGAGGATGAACGGAACGTCCGACGCCGGGATCCCCGGTGGGGGCAGCCCGTCCAGTTGGGCGACGATCCGGGCCCTGACATCGAGCACGTCCTGCGTCCGTTCCGCCATATAGCCGCCCAGGCTCTGCAGCATGGCGGCCACTTCCATGCCGGCCTCCCAGATTGCCCGTTCCGGGGTCATTCCCGCATTGATGTGCTTGCCGGCAGCCTTGAGCAACATCGGATCAGTGGCCATCATGGCCGTGGCGTTGAGAACCGCCTTGGCATCACCTGACGCCGTCTCCGCGCGGTGGCGCAGATCGTCCCGCACGTCCTCCGCGGCGTCCTTGAGCCGCGCCTTTTCTCCGTCGACCGTTCGGCCGGCCCCGAACCGGGCATCCGCTGCGGGCTCGGGCACCGGGGGCGGCATCCGCAGTGAGGGCCCCAGCACCCGCCCGGCGCTGACTCCGATTCCCGTGATGGTCCGCATCAATGTGCCTCTCCGTGGATGGGTAGTGGGTTATGCAATGACAGGCTCCTCTGCGCGCTTGGGCGCTGTCAGACGCTTAAGGGCAACATAGATCAATCCTGAGGCCACCATTCCCGCGATGATAGCCACAATGAACATCAGCAGGTTGCCAATGGCGAAGAAGACAAAAATACCTCCGTGCGGGGCCTGGGACGTGACGCCGGTGCCCATGCAGATGGCTCCGGCAACAGCGCCGCCCACCATGCAGGACGGAATAACCCGGAAGGGGTCCGCCGCGGCAAACGGTATGGCTCCCTCCGAAATGAACGCGGCTCCCAGCAGCCAGGCGGCCTTGCCGTTTTCCCGCAGCGCCATGGAAAACTGCTGCTTGTCCACAACAGTGGCCAGGGCCATGCCCAGCGGCGGGACCATGCCGGCAGCCATAACCGCTGCCATGATCTGCCACGGGGCCTGGTTCTCGAAACTGCCTTCGCCAAGTCCGGCGACAGCGAAAGCGTACGCCACCTTGTTGATGGGACCGCCCAGGTCAGAGCCCATCATCAGGCCCAGCACGATGCCCAGCACGACGGCGGCGGCGCCGCTAAGGCCCGAAAGCCAGTCGTTGAGGGCCAGGGTGAGGCCGGCGATGGGTCCGCCCAGCACCAGGATCATCAACCCGGAAGCCACCAGTGAGGTGACCAGTGGAATGATCACCACCGGCATCAGGCCGCGCAACCAGGACGGGACGCTCCAGCTGCCCACCCACTTGGCGACAAAACCGGCCAGCAGGCCGCCGATCAGCCCGCCAATGAATCCGGCGTCCATAAAGAGGGCGACGGCGCCGGCGGTGAAACCGGGGGCGATGCCCGGGCGGTCCGCCAGGGCATAAGCGATGTAACCGGCCAGCGCAGGAACCAGGAAGCCAAGGGACAGGTTGCCGATCTTCCAGAAAACGGCACCCAGATAGGTCAGCAAACCCTCTTCGCCGGGATTAAACAGCGTGCTTCCGTCAAGGATCAGGTCACCGGTGAGGTTGCCGTCGTCGTCCGACAGGGAGAGTTCATAGCCGCCGAGCAGGAAGCCCAGGGCAATCAGCAGGCCGCCGCCGGCAACAAACGGAATCATGTAGCTGACACCGGTGAGCAGCGCCCGCTTCACCTGGCTGCCAAAACCCTCGCCGCCGCCGCTGCCCTGGGGGTCCCGCTCCTCCCCGCCCGAGCCTCCGCCGCCGGTTACCCGGCGGGCCTGGGGATTGTCCGCCGCGGCCAGTGCTTCGTCGATCATGACGCCGGGTTCGTCGATGCCCCGCTTCACGGGTCCGCTGACCACCGGCAGTCCGGCAAAGCGGCCCTTGTCGCGGACGTCGACGTCGGTCGCGAAGATTACCGCGTCAGCGTTCCGGATCACGGAGGGATCCAGCGGCGTGGAGCCGGCCGATCCCTGCGTCTCCACCTGCAGGTCGATTCCCCGCTCCGCTGCCGCCGCGGCCAGGGAATCCGCTGCCATGTAGGTGTGGGCAATGCCGGTCGGGCAGGCGGTGACGGCAACCAGTCTCCTGGTCTCCCCGGTGCCGGATCCGCCGGCTGCTTGCTCCGCGGTGCCTGAGCCGCCTTCTCCGTCCCGGTCCCGTGTTCCGCCGGAATCGCCGGAATCGCCGGAAACTCCCGACGCCCTGGCGCCTGCAGAGTGTGCGCCGCCCGGGCCGGTGGCGGGAGGCGCCGTGCCGGCGCCGGCCGTCCCGGCCGCCGCTGCGGCGCCCGCACCCGTGCTTCCGGAACCCGCACCTGCACCCGGGGCCGTTCCCGATGCAGTCCCCTCCTGCGACTGCGGAACCGGTCCCAGTCCCAGGGCCCCGTCCACCAGCTCGACGATCTCCTCGGGGGACTGCGCTGTCCTCAGCGCTCCGGTGAAGTTCTTCTTGATCAAGGACCGTGCCAGTTTGGCAAGCAGCTGCAGATGCTCCTGGTCCGCTCCTTCCGGAGCGGCGATGAAGAAGACAATGTCGGCCGGTCCGTCCTTCGCCCCCCACTCCACCGGCGGGTTGATCCGCGCCATGGCCAGAGTGGGTTTGGTGACGGCCGCGGACCGGCAATGGGGAATGGCTATACCGCCGGGAACCCCGGTTGCTGTCTTGGATTCACGGGTCATCGCATCCGAGTACAGGGCGTCAAAACCGGTTGCGCGGTCGGCGGACACGACGTTCTGGACCAGATGGCGGATCACCTCGGACCGTTCAGATCCCAGGTTTTGGTCCAGTGTGACCAATTCCGGGGTGATGAGTTCAGACATTAGTCTTCCTCCTTGGTGGATGCTGCCGTGGGGGAACTGGTGCCCGGCACCGCAACGGGACCTGCTATTTCCTTCACGCTCACGGCGCCCGGATCGGTCTGGGCAAGCGTGGGAACTGTGGTGCCGGGAAGGGAAGCCGCCGCAGCGCCGTGGGCGACCGCCTGGCGAAGGCAGTCCCGGGGCGGCGCCCCCGCGACGTCGGCCAACAGGAAACCGGCCAGGGAAGAATCACCGGCGCCCACAGTTGACCGGGCCACAACGGGAGGGCGGGTTGCCTGCCACGCGCCGTCGGCGGTGACCAGCAGAGCCCCCTTGGCGCCGAGGGTTGCCAGGACTGCCCCCACTCCCCGTGCCACAAGGGTCCTGGCCGCGCTGACCGCAAGATCGGGATCTGCCTCGAGCTCGTCCTCCGTGCCGATTCCGGTCACTTCAGCCAGTTCCTCGGCATTGGGTTTGAGCAGGTCCGGGGCGGCGTTATGCAGGAGAGCGCCCAAGAGCGGAGGGCCTGATGAGTCAATGGCAATCCGGGGCGCCACTTCTCCAAAACGCTGCCGGACCGCGTGGGCTACCCGGGCGTAGAAATCCGGTGCCGCGCCGGGCGGGAGGGAGCCGGCGAGCACCAGCCATGCTGCCGGAGAGCCGTCCTCCCCGGCCGCACACGTGGTGACCAGCAGATTGATGAGGTCTTCCTGCTGCGCTGCGTCGAGGGGAGTGCCCGGAATATTGATCTTGGTGGTGGTGCCGTCCGGTTCGGTGAGCGTGATGTTGCTCCGGAGGGCGGCTGCAATGGGCATGTTCGCATAGCTGACCCCGGCGGCGCGCAGGCCAGCCATGACGGGATCGTTGTCGCTGCCGGGAAGCACGGCTACCGCCTGGACGCCGGATGCGGTGAGCGCGCGGCAAACATTGACGCCTTTGCCGCCGGGGTCGCCGCTGATTGCCTGGGCGCGCTGGACAGCTCCGCGGACCAGCGCGCCGGGCAGCTCAACGGTGCGGTCCAAGCTGGGGTTTACCGTGAGAGTGACAATCATTGAAGCACCATGGGTGGACTCCTGTGGGGTCCCGCAGCGATATCGTCCGGTGGCTGTGGGTCTCAGCCGCTGTTCTGCTGCAGGGTTGGGATCATTGGGCCGTATGTGCAGTGGGTCCCGTGATGTGCAGTGGGTCCCGTGCGGCCCGGGGCGCCGTGAAGGGGCCCGTTCAATGGGGGGTGGGAGGTGGTGGGAGCTTAGGCCTAAACACCCGCTGTCTGTGGCACGCACCACGTCTGGTGCGCTTTGTCCAGCGTACTTTTGGGGGATTGGCGCTTGCAATAACAGGCGTCGGAGCGGGCCTCCGAGACGTCACATTGGTTGGCGGGGGCCGCCTGCAGAGATACCGGTGGCCGACGCCGGGAAGCGGCACATCTTCCAGGCGGATCAGGGCATGGCGGCGGTCTAGGGTGAGTGGATGCACATTGAATCCTGGTCAGCACCAGAGGAAGCCCGCGCCGGAACCCACCTCCTGGTGATGCTGCACGGCTACGGCGCCGACGAAGCATCGATGGTCCGCGTTTTTCCGTCCCTGCCGGCCGGGGTCACCGGGGTTGCCCTGCGCGGCAGCTTTCCGGTGGGGAATTCCTTCGGTTGGTTCCTGCTGGATCCCTACCTCAGCTCGGACACTTCGGAAGTGCTGGAGGCAGCTTCCGCACTGCTGGCCCGGGTGGACCGGATCCGTGCCGCGGGATCCTTCACCGGCGTCTCGCTGCTCGGGTTTTCCCAGGGGATGGCCATGGCAACCACGCTGCTGAGGCTGCGGCCCGCGGGTTTCGACGCCGTTGTGGGGTTGTCCGGATTCGTGGCCGAAAATGAACTCCTGGCGATGGCCGAACCGCTGTCCACGCCCGTTCCCTACTTCTGGGGGCGGGACCGGAACGATTGGGTCATCAATGAGGACGCAATTTTCCACACCGAGAATTGGCTTCGGGAAAATACCGCATTGACCGCCCGGACATACCCCGGGATGGGGCACTCAATCGGCTCCGAAGAGACCCGCGACGTCGGTATCTTTCTGCGTCGTTATGTATCACCCCAAGCCTGACGTGGAGGGGTAAACAAAGGTGCCTAACATTTATGGCCGGCGAAGAAAAATCGCCGCCGAGTACTACCTAAGCATGCTTATGAAGTACAGTGGAGGAAAGCGCGGCCCACAGGTCGCACAGTAAAACAACGAAATCATCACTCGTTCACACAGCAAGGAGTACAACATGGGTTTCATTGCTTTCCTTATTCTGGGTCTTATCGCCGGTGCAATCGCAAAGGCTATCCTTCCGGGCCGCCAGGGCGGCGGCTGGATCGCCACTCTGGTTCTCGGTGTCATCGGCGCCCTGCTCGGTGGCTGGATCGGCGGCGCTCTGTTCGGCGCTGACATCAACGAGTTCTTCTCCATCGAGACCTGGCTCGTAGCCATCATCGGCTCCCTCGTCGTCCTCGTGATCTACGGCTTCGTTACTCGCAAGAGTGGCAACCGCGCGTAGTTTCATGAGTTCCGCGTCTTGGCGCGGATCCCTGCACCAGTGCAGGCAGCGGGGCCGGCGGATTTCCGCCGGCCCCGCTTTTCTCATATCACCCTCACGTAGGCTTAACCCGGCCGGGTTACCGCGCCGGTTCGCCGAAGTTGGAAAAGGAGCGTTGCCGTGGGTTTTGCATCCAACCGTGCCTTCAAGGTTGCCGGAGGTGCTGTCTTCGAGAAGGACGGCACGCCGAAAGCCGGACTCCTGAGGGCAATGGAACGCGCCGTCGAGGTCCAGCGTCCGCTGGTGCTGGCCAATATCCGCCGACTCCAGCGCAAGCATCCCCACGCCACTCCGGCGGAGCTGGTGTCGATCATCGAGAAGCACTACCTGGCCACAGTCACCGGCGGGGGAGCCGCGGTGGGAGCAACCGCCGTCGTACCCGCAATCGGCACCATGGCGGCCCTGGGCCTGTCCGCGGCCGCAACCGTGGGATTCCTCGAGGCGACGGCCCTGTTCGCCCAGTCCGTGGCTGAGCTGCACGGCGTGCAGCTTGAGGATCCGGAACGGTCACGGACCATGGTCATGGCCATCATGCTGGGCGAGGAGGGAACCGCCATGATGCAGTCAGTGGCCGGCCGCGGGGCCAAGCCCTGGGCCAGTTCCCTGGGTGGAATGCCCTCGAGCCTGATGGGCAGTGTGGGCTCCTCCATCCGCCGGCAGTTCACCAAGCGCATTGTCGCCCGCCAGGGCACCGCAATGCTCGGGCGTGCGCTTCCGCTGGGAGTTGGTGCCGTTGTCGGCGGCGCCGGCAACCACGCGATGGGCAAGGGAGTCATCAAGACGGCCCGGAAGGCCTTCGGCCCGGCACCGGACAGCATTCCCGGTGAACTCGCGGAAGACCTGCGGAAACTGCCGGACAGCTAGGCCCTCCTAGCCAAAGACGGCGTGCGCGACGGTAAAGATCACCAGGCCCGCCAGTGAGCCGACCACCGTGCCGTTGATGCGGATGAACTGCAGGTCCTTGCCGACCTGGAGCTCAATCTTCTCTGACGTTTCCTGGGCGTCCCAGTGCTCCACCGTCTCCGTGATCACCGCGGCGATGTCACTGCTGTAGGTCTTGACCAGGTAGCCGGCGCCGTCGGCAATCCAGGTGTTCACCTTCGCGGCGAGCTCCGCGTCAGTGCTCAGCCGGCGGCCGAAGTCCTGCACCGCTGCCTTGAAGTTGCGCGTCAGCTCGCTGTCCGGATCATCAACCGCGGTGGTCAGGGCATTTTTGATGGTGGCCCAAGTCGAGGTGATGAGCTGCTGGACCCGGGGATCGTCAAGGACCTGTTCCTTGATGGCATCGGCCTTGGCCATGACGGCCGGATCCTGCTGCAGGTCCCTGGCCAGTCCCTTGAGGTAGTCGTCCAGGGCGCGGCGGAGTTCGTGGTCCGGGTCATCCTGCACGGCGTTCAGGAAGCGCCGCACTTCCAACTGGACGCGGTCTCCCACCAGGTCATCGACGAAGGACGGAACCCACGACGGCGACCGCTGGGTCACCAGTTCGGAGATGACATCGGGGTTTGCCGCCACCCAATCGTTGATGCTGTCCACCACCAGGTTCACCAGCTGGTGGTGGTGGCCCTCCTCGAAGACCCGCTCCGCGACGCGGCCCATGGGCGGACCCCACGGCGGATCAACCACGTGGCGCCGGAACATGGATTCCAGGACGCTCTTGACGGCGTCGTCATCCAGGACGCGGAGGATGCCGCGGATGGCCGCGGATCCCTCGGTGGCCACCCTGGCCGCGCTTTCCGGCCGTTCCAGCCATGCACCGGCCTTCTGCGCCAGTTCCATGGACCCAAGCTTCTGCCGGATGACCTCCTCGGAGAGGAAGTTGCTTTCCACGAACTGGCCCAGGGAGGCGCCAATCTGGTCCTTCTTCCGGGGAATGATGGCCGTGTGCGGGATCTTCACGCCCATGGGGTGCTTAAAAAGCGCCGTGACGGCGAACCAGTCCGCCAGTGCGCCCACCATGCCGCCCTCCGCAGCGGCGCGGACATACTGCAGCCAGGGATAGCGGTCCTGCAGGGCAAAGGAAAAGACGAAAATGACCGCCAGCAGCACCAGTAACCCGGTGGCCAGCATCTTCATGCGGCGCAGGCCGGCTGCGCGCTCGGCGTCGTTCAGCAGCAGGACGCTCATGCGCAGGCTCCGCCGGTCCGGACGCGCCGGACGGGACGGGTTGAAAGAATGGTCATGCCGCTCCTCGTGCTTATGCCGGTTTGTGTGCCCCGGCCGGTTCGGTGACGGGGCCGGAGCCGTCCAGCCAAATATCGTCTCCAGCCAACCTGATTTCGGGTCCAGCCACTCCGGCTTCCGTCTTCAGCCAATCCGACTTCCGTCTTCAGCCAATATTGTCAGTCTGCTTGGCAGGGCGCCATCTCAGCAAACGCAGGGCACCATAGGGCCTCCTAGGACAAGCCGCGGCAGTGTGATTGAGTGGGATGATGGCTGCCCCGATTGAGGATTATGCGCTGGTGTCGGACCTGCACACGGGTGCCCTGATATCCCGGCGGGGGAGCATTGATTGGCTGTGCCTGCCGCGGTTTGATGCGCCGTCGGTCTTCGGGGCGCTGCTGGGAACCGAGGACCAGGGCCGCTGGCTGCTGGCACCTGACGGCGATGCCGACGTCGTCCACCGCAGCTACCTGGGCTCCACCTTCATCCTGCAGACCCGCTGGGCCACAGAGACCGGAGCCGTGCTGGTCACCGAATTCATGCCGGTGGGTGACGGCCGGGCTTCGATCGTGCGCCGGGTGCAGGGAATCAGCGGCACGGTACACATGCGCCAGGAGCTGGAGGTGCGGTTCAATTACGGAACCGTCCTGCCTTGGATGCGCCGGGATCCTTATCCGCACGGCGAGCGGCTGCTCGCCATCGCCGGTCCCAGCGCCCTGGTCCTGCGCGGCGGCAACCTCCCCGTGGCCGAGGACCACCGGCATGTGGGCAGGTTTAGCGTGGCGGCCGGGGAGCAGGTGGACCTTGAGCTGACCTGGTACCGCTCCCACTCCGATGCCCCGGCGCTGACCGATGTTGATGCTGCACTGGAATCCACTGCCGATTACTGGGAGGGATGGGCCGCGCACTGCCAGCCCGCTCCCCGCTATGAGAGTGCGGTTCAGCGTTCCCTGCTGGTGCTGCGTGCACTGACTCATGAGTCCACGGGCGGCATTGTTGCGGCTCCCACCACATCACTCCCGGAGGTGGCCGGTGGCGAGCGGAACTGGGACTACCGCTACTGCTGGCTGCGGGATGCCGCGCTGACGCTGGAAGCCATGCTGGGGCACGGGTACGCGGATGAGGCCCTCCAGTGGCGCAACTGGCTGCTCCGCGCCGTTGCCGGTGACCCGGAGGACCTGCAGATCATGTACGCCGTGGACGGCGCCCGTGACCTGCCCGAGCGTATCCTCACGCAGTTCTCCGGCTACCGGGGGGCCGTTCCCGTCCGGGTGGGAAACCGGGCGGTCAGCCAGTACCAGGCCGACGTCGTCGGCGAAGTGATGGTGGCGCTCGCCAAGCTGCGGGAGAACGGGGTGGCCGAGGACCACTTCTCCTGGCCGCTGCAGCGTGCCCTAATGTCCTTCCTGGAGCGGCATCTTGAGGACAAGGACCACGGGATCTGGGAAATGCGCGGGGAGCCCCAGCACTTTACGCATTCCCGGGTCATGATGTGGGCTGCCTTTGACCGCGCGGCCACTGCAGCCCGGACGTACGGCCTGGACGGGCCGGTGGAATTGTGGGACGCCCTGCGGGACGGACTGCGCGAGGAGATCCTGAACCGGGGCTACAACCCCGAGCTCGGGTCCTTCACGCAGTATTACGGAAGCACCGAGGTGGACGCGGCCCTCCTGCAGCTGCCGCAGGTCGGTTTCCTGCCGTACGACGACGAGCGCATGCTCGGCACGGTGGAGCGGCTGGAGAAGGACCTGCTGACCGAATCCGGCCTGCTGCTGCGCTATGCCACCCATACCGGCGTGGACGGCCTCCCCACCGGAGAAAATCCCTTCCTTGCCTGCAGCTTCTGGCTGGTGGAGCAGTACGCCGCCACCGGCCGGACCGAGGAGGCCGGCGCACTCATGGACCAGCTGGTGGGCTACTCCAATGAACTGGGTCTGCTGAGCGAGGAGTACGATCCGGTAAACAACACCATGGCCGGAAACTTTCCCCAGGCTTTTTCCCACCTCGCCCTGGTCCGCGCCGCCGATGCCCTCAACAGCTTCGATAACGGGGACCGGACGGCGGAACCAATGTCCTCCGTGCGCTCCGGTGCATCCCCCAGTGAAAGAAGCACATGAACCGCCAATTCCTCTCAGCGGCCGCAATGGCCTCCCTGCTGACCGTCAGCGCCGTCAATCACTTCCGCAACCCGAAGTTCTACAACGCCGTGGTGCCCCGGAGCATCAGCACGGATACCGGCGGTGCGCTGGGCGTGATGACGCGGCGGCAATGGACCCATCTCAGCGGGGGCCTGGAATTCGCCGCTGCGGCTGGACTCCTGCTGCCGGCCACCCGCCGCGCGGCGGCCACCGCAACCACGGCAATGTACGTTGCGTTCATCGCCGGTCACCTCAGCGCCCTGCAGCGCGCCTTCGGGCCGCGCGGATCCGATCAGCAGAAAGCCATCCACCTGGCCCGGCTGCCGCTGCAGCTTCCCCTGATCCGATGGGCCTGGAGCCTGCGGCGCTAGGGGGCCGGATTTATGCCAACCCGTCTGCTGGTCCTCTCCGACACCCATCTTCCCAAGCGTGCGCGGGAGCTGCCCGAGTCCCTGTGGAAGGACATTGAGGCGGCCGACGCCGTTGTCCACGCCGGTGACTGGGTCAGTGAGGATTCACTCGATGAGATGCTGAGCCGCTCCCGCCGGCTGATCGCCTGCTACGGCAACAACGACGGCGGTGCGCTGCCGGAGCGGCTGCCCCTGGTGGCCACGGCAACCATCGAGCAGGTCCGGTTGGCCGTTATCCACGAAACAGGCCCGGCAGCGGGCCGGGAGCGCCGCATGGACGATCAGTTTCCGGACACCGACCTGCTGGTCTTCGGGCACAGCCACATCCCGTGGGACACGGTGACCCCGCGCGGCCTGCGGCTGCTGAACCCTGGCTCACCGACAGACCGGCGCCGGCAGCCGTTTTGCACCTACCTTCGGGTGGCGGTGGACGGAGCAACCGTCACTTCAGAGCTGGTACGGCTCCCGCCGCGGAATCCCGCAGCCTAAAGGGCTGATTAAACGGCCGCTGCCCGCCGTCCGAAAAGGGACGGCGGGCAGCGGAAGGAGCGGTTTAGCTGGCGCCCGGAGTGAAGACGACCTTGATGCAGCCGTCTTCCTTCTTCTGGAACTTCTCGTACAGGGACGGAGCTTCCTCCAGTCCGGCACGGTGAGTGGTGAGGTCCATGACGCCCAGGGGATCGGAGGGATCCTCCACCAGCGGAATCAGGTCATCCATCCAGCGCTTCACGTTGCACTGGCCCATCCGCAGGTTGAGCTGCTTGTCGAACATCTCCATCAGGGGCATGGGGCTGGCCATGCCGCCGTAAACGCCGCTGAGCGATACGGTGCCGCCGCGCCGGACGGCGTCAATCGAGCCGTGCAGCGCCGAGAGCCGGTCCACGCCCGCCGTTTCCATGGCCTTCTGCGCCAGTTTGTCAGGGAGGAATCCCACTGCGGTCTGCGCCAGTCCGGCGGCCGGCGACCCATGGGCTTCCATGCCCACGGCGTCCACCACGGAATCAGGTCCGCGGCCATCGGTCATGTCCCTGAGTTCATCAGCCACGGTCTTGGTGAGGTCCAGGACCTCGGCCCCGTGCTTCGCGGCCAGCTCACGGCGCTCAGCCACCGGTTCCACGGCAATCACGCGGTAGCCCAGATGGGTGCCGATGCGTGCCGCGAACTGTCCCACCGGTCCCAGGCCGTACACCGCGAGGGTGCCGCCGTCGGGCACATTGGCGTATTCCACGCCCTGCCATGCGGTGGGAAGGATGTCGGAAAGGAAGAGATAGCGCTCGTCCGGGAGTTCGGAGCCAACCTTGATGGGACCATAGTCGGCGTGCGGAACCCGCAGGTACTCCGCCTGGCCGCCCGGAACGGAGCCGTACAGTTCCGAGTAGCCGAACAGGGCAGCTCCCGAGCCCTTGTCCCGCACCTGGGTGACTTCGCACTGGGTCTGCAGGCCCCGCCGGCACATGAAACACGAGCCGCAGGATATCTGGAAGGGAATGACCACGCGGTCGCCCTTCTTGAGGTTCGTGACCCCTGGACCAACTTCCTCGACGATTCCCATCGGCTCGTGGCCGACGATGTCGCCCTGGTGCATGTAGGGGCCCAAAACCTCGTACAGGTGCAGGTCGGACCCGCACAGTGCGGTCGATGTGATCCGGATGATTGCGTCGGTGGGTTCCTGGATCACCGGGTCCGGAACCTCGGTGACGCTAACGGACCGCTTGCCCTGCCACGTTACTGCCTTCATATGCCAACCTCCTGCTAATTGCGCCGGGTGCTTGAAAGTGCGTACGCCCATTGTGGCAAATAGTAAGGGTGCTGACAAAGTGCGGTTGGTGAAGGGTGCTACCGGCCTCCCCGCCGGAGGGACCAGTTTCCCGGGTGTGGTCCGGTGGACAGCACCCCCGGATCCCTTCGCAGAAAGGCCAGTTCGAGGGCCTCTTCATTGCTCAGCGGGCGGTGCCCGGCCCCCCGGCTGTCCAAAAAGGCGGGGGAAACCGAGCCCAGACGGCACACGGGAAGATCGGCCGGTGCCATGATGTCCACCGGCGTCCCACCGGGTGCTGCGCCCGCGGCGCCCGTCCGCAGCAGGTCCAGGGCGTCCCGTTCCACATGCGCGGCCCGAAGCAGATTGACCCTCACCGCGGCTCCCAGGGTGCCCGTATGGCTCAGGATGTTCATCAGGGTGGAACAGGTGGCCGACGTGAGGCAACCCCGGACTTCCAGGCAGGCCTCGCTGCGCTGGGTATCGATCCGGACCAAAACCCGCAGGGCGTGGTCCATTGACGGGCGTTCCCGTGACTTGATGCTTTCCATGGGACTCTCCGCACGCAGATGGCAGGCGGCATTTGCTTAACCGGGTATTCGACCGTAGCGGATAACCGGAAGGAATGTCAGTCCTCGTTCACCGATTACTGGGCTGTTACCCGCTGTCCACCCGTGGTTTTCAAAAAACCGGTCAGCTGTCCGCTGCTCCGGCGGGCTCAGCGAAGTCCCGCAGCACCGTTTCCTCGGTGGCTTCTGCGATTGCTTCCTCCTCATCGGTGGGCACCACCAGCACAGGAATGGCCGAATCACTGGTGCTGATCAGCCGCGCCCCGGAGGTCCGTTCCCGATTGGCGCCGGTGTCCAAGGTGATTCCCAGGGCGCCGAGCCGGTTTACGGTCAGCTCCCGGAACTCCCACGCGTTTTCGCCGATTCCTGCCGTGAACACCAGTGCCTGAGCTCCTCCGACGGCCACGTGGTACCCGCCGATGTACTTGGCCAGCCGGTAGGACGCCACGTTCAGTGCCAAGCCGGCCGCTTCATCCCCGCCGGCGGCAGCCTCCTCCAGCGTCCGCATGTCCGACGCGCCGCCCAGGGCCAGGAGCCCGGACTCCCGGTTCAGCAGATCGTCCAAGGTATCCGCGTCGTATCCTTCGCGGAGCAGGAACACCAGGATGGACGGATCGACGTCGCCGCTGCGGGTGCCCATGACCAGCCCTTCCAGCGGAGTGAACCCCATCGAGGTGTCGATGCTCCTGCCGCCCTGGATCGCCGCCACGGACGCGCCGTTGCCCAGATGGGCAATGACGGCGTTGAACTCGTCCGGCTCAATACCCAGGAAGCGCGCGGCGGCCGGCGCCACGTAACCGTAGCTGGTTCCGTGAAACCCGTAGCGGCGTATGCCGTACCTGCGGTACAGGCTGTTCGGGAGCGCGTAGCGCCATGCCTGCTCCGGCAGCGTCCGGTGGAAGGCAGTGTCAAAAACCGCCACCTGGGGAATCTTTGGCCACTTGTCATGCACTGCGCGGATGCCGCGGGCGCTCGCGGGGTTGTGCAGCGGGGCAAGCGGGCTGAGCCGTTCGATCGACCGGATAATTTCATTGTTGATCAGGACGGGCTCGCTGAACCGTTCCCCGCCGTGGACCACCCGGTGCCCGACGGCGTCGATGCTGCGGCCGCCGAGGACGTCGGGCAAGCGTCGGCTGAGTTCCTCCAGGGCAGCTCCGTGATCCGGAACGGCGTCCTCACCGATCCGGTCGATGATGCCCTTGGCGAGGAGTTCACCGTTCGTTGTGTCCCGCACCTGGTATTTCAGCGACGAGGAGCCTGAATTGATGACGAGTACCAGCATCAGCCCTCCTGGGCCTGGACCGCGGTGATGGCCACGGTGTTGACGATGTCTTCGACGGTGCAGCCGCGGGACAGGTCGTTGACCGGCTTCCGCAGCCCCTGAAGGATGGGCCCAACCGCCACGGCGCCCGCGGATTGCTGGACCGCTTTGTAGGTGTTGTTGCCCGTGTTGAGGTCCGGAAAGATGAAGACCGTGGCATGACCGGCCACATCGGAGCCAGGCATCTTCGAAGCGGCAGTGGAGGCGTCCACGGCGGCGTCGTACTGGATGGGGCCTTCCACGGGAAGATCGGGCCGCCGGGTGCGCACGATTTCCGTTGCCTCCCGAACCATCTCCACGGATTCCCCGTGCCCCGAGGCGCCCGTCGAATAGGAGAGCATGGCCACCCGCGGGGTCACGCCGAACCGGGAGGCTGTGTCCGCCGACGCCAGGGCGATGTCCGCCAGCTGCTTGGCGTCGGGGTTGGGGTTGACGGCGCAGTCGCCGTACACCAGCACCCGGTCCTCGAGCAGCATGAGGAAGACCGAGGAAACAATGTCCACCCCCTCCTTGGTCCGGATGAACTCCAGTGCGGGGCGGATCGTGTTGGCTGTCGTGTGCGCTGCACCGGAGACCATTCCGTCCACCCGCCCCAGGTGGACCATCATGGTTCCAAAATATGCACCGTGAAGCATACGTTCCCGGGCGTCCTCGAGCGTGACACCCTTCTTGGCCCGCAGTTCAGCGTATTCGCGGGCAAACTCATCCCGCAGCGCGCTGGTGGCCGGGTTAATGATGCTGGTGCCGCTGAGGTCGATGCCCTCGCTGGCCGCGAGCTCCCGGACCTCTCCTTCCGGCCCCAGCAGCGTGAGCGAACAAACGTCCCTGCGGTGCAGTATTTCGGCCGCCCGCAGCACCCGCGTGTCCAGGCCCTCGGGGAGGACAATGTGCTTGCGCTGTGCCCGGGCCCGGACGATCAGTTGGTTCAGGAAGCGGAGCGGGGTGATTTTCTCCGGCCGGGGAAGTTCCAGCCGCTCCAGCAGCTCCTCTTCATCGACGTGCCTGGTCCAGACGCCCAGCGCGGCCGCGACCTTACGGCGCTGGCCGGATGAAATCTCTCCCCGGACCTGGCTGACCTGGCGGGCGGCGGAGTAGGTGTCGACGTCGACGGCGAACACCGGAAACGGTGCTTGGGACAGGAGCGCCAGGATTCCCGGATCGATGGGCAGGCCGCCGGTGAGGAGCATGCCGCTGGGCACCGGGAACTCCGGCGCAACGGCGGAGGCGAGGCCGGCCACCATGACGTCGGCGCGGTCACTGGGGGCAATTACCAAGTTGCCGTGGTCCAGCTGGGAGATGAAGTTGCCCACCGTCATGGCGGCCACCTTGATGCCGACGACGTCGCGTTCCAGGGAGGAGCTGCCCGCCACCTGGCGGGCATTCAGTGCCCTTGCGACTTCGGACATGGAGGGTTGGGAAATCTCGTTCAGCTCGGGCATCACGTAGACCGGGCGGCCGGAAGCTCCAGGGCGGACGGCGGCCCGGATTTCATCCACTGCCTCAGGCTGCGCCCGGTTGACCATCATGGCGAGGAGGTCGCACCGTGCGTCGTGCAGCTCCCGCCGGGCCACGTCCACCGCATCGGCCGTCTCCGGCACGGTCATCTCCCGTGCGTTCACGACTGCCAGCACCACGGCGCCCAGGTTGTTCGCGAGGCGGGCGTTCAGGACAAACTCCAGGGCGACGTCGTGCCCGGACAGGTCGGTGCCCTCGATGATCACCACATCGCAGCGGGCGGCAACCTCGTTGTAGATCGTCAGGCATCTGGAATCCACCTCGCCGCGTTCGCCGGCCACCAGAAGCGAGCGGAGTTCGCTGCGGGTCAGTCCGCCGCGGCTCGTTTCCGGTGTGAGATTGAACTTACGCTGCATCAGCCGCACCATGGGGTCCTGTGCCGGTTCGGAGCCCTCCACGATCGGCCGGAAAAAGCCCACCCGGTCGGCGTGGCGGAGCAGCATATCGGCGAGGCCGAGGGTCACAAGGGACTTGCCGGACCCCGGGGTCATGGCACTGACATAGATTCCGCGGGCCATGGTTGTTGTCCGATCTTTGGGCTGTGGGCCAATGCTATGGCCTGAGACACATCTTCATCTTCCCAAAGGCGCGGATCAGTGGCTAGCGGACATGCTGCCGCAGCCCGTGGAATTGGCTGCCCGCCGCGAATGCTGAACTGCAACGTCTCAGCATGTGGGATTAAACTGGAGGGAGCCCGGCCGCGATCCAGGCAGAGGCCTAGGATTGGTCGGTTAGTTTGACGAATACCAGAGGCAAGGACCACCGTGAGTCTCTTCAGAACAAAGCCCATTGAGGATTCCCTTGCGGACGCAGTTGAGCCAGGCCGCAGGCTTAAGCGCACCCTGACGACTTGGGATCTCATGATCATGGGCGTCGCCGTTGCCGTGGGTGCGGGAATTTTCTCCGTGGGAGCGAAGGCCGCTGCAAACTTCTCCGGCCCCGCCGTCACCCTCTCCTTTGTCCTCGCGGCCATCACCTGTGCGTTGGCGATCATGTGTTACGCCGAGTTCGCCACTGCCATTCCCGTGGCTGGATCCGCCTACGTGTTCACCTACGCGACCATGGGGGAGCTGGTGGCATGGATCATTGGCTGGAACCTGATCCTGGAACTGTTCACGGCTGCGGCCGTGATCGCCAAATACTGGGGCATTTACCTCAGTGAGGTGTTCAGCCTGATGGGCCTGAACATTCCTGCCACCCTTGATCTCGGACCCGTGGACCTGACCTGGGGGCCGCTGCTGATCGTTTCGCTCTTCACGGTTCTGCTTGTCATGGGAACTAAGCTCTCCGCCCAGGTGGGCAACGTGTTCACCCTGATCAAGATCGGCGTCGTGCTGTTCGTGATCATCGCCGGCTTCTTCTACGTGAAGGCTGAGAACTACACGCCGTTCATCCCGGATTCCGTGCCCACCGCGTCACTGGGCAGCGAGGGCGTCATGCAGCAGTCGCTGTTCTCCTTCCTGACCGGAGCAGCCCCGGCCCAGTACGGCATGCTGGGGGTCTTCGCCGGCGCAGCGATTGTGTTCTTCGCGTTCATCGGCTTCGACGTCGTGGCCACCTCCGCCGAGGAAGTAAAGAACCCGGGCAAGACCCTGCCGCGCGGCATCTTTGCCGGACTGGCCGTGGTCACCCTGCTGTACATCGGTGTTTCGCTGGCGCTGACCGGCATGGTTCCCTACACCGAACTGGCGTCCGTCGAATCGCCGAACCTCGCCACCGCCTTCAGCCTTGTTGGAAACTCCTGGGCGGCGCAGGTGATTGCCGTGGGCTCCCTGATCGGGCTCACCACGGTGATCATGGTCCTGCTGATGGGCCTGGCCCGCGTGGTCCTGGCGATGAGCCGCGACGGCCTGCTGCCGCGTTCGCTTTCCCGCACCAGCGACAAGCACTCCACTCCGGCCCGCCTGCAGATCCTGTGCGGAACGCTCGTGGCACTGGTGGCAGGATTCACCCAGGTGGACGTCCTCGAGGAAATGATCAACATCGGCACCCTCTCCGCGTTTGTCGTGGTCAGCCTCGGAGTCCTGGTCCTGCGCCGCAAGCGGCCGGACCTCAAGCCCGCCTTCCGCGTGCCCTTCGGGCCGGTCCTCCCGGTTCTCTCGGCGCTGCTGTGCCTGTACCTGATGACCAACCTGGCCGTGGAAACATGGATCTACTTTGTCGGATGGCTGCTGATCGGGTTCCTGCTGTACTTCGCCTACGGCCAGCGGCACTCCCGGCTGAATGACAAATTCGCTGACCTCCGCTCGGCTGAGCGGGCTGCGCGCGCCGACAGGCTGGAACGCGAACAGCAGCTGCCGGCGCCGGAAGCCTAGCCGTCCCGCCACCGCTGCCTTGAGTTTTCCGGCGGCGGTGGCAGACTGGCAGCATGCTTGTTGCCTTCTCAGTAGCTCCGTCCGGCACTGGTCCGGATTCCCCCGCCGGTCCCGGAACGGCTGACGCCTCGGTCCACGACGCCGTCGCGGCCGCCGTCCGCATTGTCCGCGAGTCCGGCCTGCCCAACCACACCGATGCCATGTTCACCACGCTGGAGGGTGAGTGGGATGAGGTCATGGATGTCATCCGGCGCGCCACCGAGGCAGTGGGCCGGTACGGCAGCCGGGTGTCCCTGGTGCTGAAAGCGGACATCAGGCCGGGCCACTCCGGCGAGCTGGCCGGGAAGGTGGAGCGCCTGGAAGCAGCCCTGGAACGTTCGGGCACGCCGCAGGAGTGACTCCCCGGCCCGGTCATGGGTCTCTGGCCGGGCGCCGGGCGGACGGCGCTTAAACTGAAGGTATGACCCCCACGCTCAGCCGCACCACGGCCTCCCGCGCCGCCAGGAACAACCGGACGCTCCGGACGGTGGCCTGATGGGCAGGCAGCGGCCGGGAAAGGGACCCGCGGCCATGGATCCCGCCGGCGCACCCGAATCCGGACCGGTGGCCGGAACCTTCCCCATTGACACCGGTACCTGCGAGCTTTTGCCGGACCAGTTCAATCCCCACGGCTGGATCCTCAAGGTCAACGGCGTGCACAGCTCGCACATCGACCTGGCGGACCCCCGCCAGCTCGACTTTGAGTACATGCGCTGGATCGCTGCCCTGGTGGACACTCATTGGGAGCCGGCCGCAAAGCTGCGGGCGCTGCATCTGGGCGGCGCCGCTTGTTCCATGGCGCGGTATTTCGCCGCCGGTTACCCCAACGCCCGGCAGGTGGTCGTGGAACTGGACGGGCGCCTCGCCGAACTGGTGCGGGCATGGTTCGACCTGCCCCGCGCACCCCAGATGCGGCTGCGGGTGGGGGAAGCCCGTGAAGTGACCGAAACCCTGCACGAGGACAGCCGGGACCTGATCATCCGCGACGTCTTCGCCGGGGCCAAGACGCCACCGGCCCTGACCACCCTGGAATTCACGGCCGAGGCAGCCCGTGTCCTCGCGCCTGGCGGGCTCTACATCATGAACTGTGGGGATACGCCGGATCTGAAGGGTGCACGGCGCGAGGCCGCCGCAGTGTGCTCGGTCTTCGCCCACACCGCCATTGTTGCCGACCCGGCCATGCTCAAGGGCCGGCGGTACGGCAACATGATCATTGCCGGCAGTGACCTGCCCTTCGCCGGGCATCCTTCGCTGCCACGGACCCTGCTGGGAGGCGGAGTCCCCGCCCATTTGTGGGACGACGCCAAGGTCCGTGCCTTTGCCGCCGGGACCCATCCGCTCACTGACGCCCAGGCGGCGTGAGTCGATCCGGCCCCGCCCGGTACCGCAGGCACCAAAAAGCCGTCCGAAGCGCAGTGCTTCGGACGGCTTTTTGCTGTGCGGGCTGCTTGCTTGGACCGCGCCCTAGACTCCGAGGGCCGAGGAAATGGCCCCAACCGAGAAGAACGCCACGAAGGCTGCGGCCACCACGTACATCAGCGGGTGGACTTCCTTGCCGCGGCCCTGGAAGAGGCGGATCACGGCGAAGGTCACGAACCCGGCACCCAGGCCGGTGGCGATGGAGTACGTGAAGGGCATCAGGACAATCGTCAGGAACGAGGGGATGGCCAGCCCGATGTCGCTCCAGTCGATCTTGCCGACCTGGGAAACCATGAGGAAACCCACCACCACCAGTGCGGGGGCGACAGCCTCAAACGGCACCAGGTAAATCAGCGGCGTCAGGAACATGGCGACGATGAAGAGCAGGCCGGTCACCACGGAGGACAGGCCGGTGCGGGCGCCTTCAGCGATGCCGGAGCCGGATTCCACGAAGAGCTGGTTGGAGGAAACACCCGCGGCACCGCCAGCTACTGCGCCGGCGGCGTCGACCAGGAGCACGCGGTCCACGTTCGGGATGTTGCCGTCCTTGTCGAGGGACCCGGCGGCGGACGCCAGGCCCACCATGGTGCCCATCGCGTCGAAGAAGATGCTCAGCAGGATCACGAAGGTCAGCAGCGACGCAGCGACAACACCAAGCGTCTGGAAGGAACCAAAGACGCTGACTTGGCCCAGCAGGGAAAGATCAGGGGCCGCCCACTGCGGCATGCTCGGGGTGACGAGCGACCAGCCGGTTTCGATGCCGGCGCCCTGGGATCCCGGGGAAGCCACCGTCTCGATGATCACGGCGAGGATGGTGGAAGCCACGATGCCGATGAGGATGGCGCCCCTGACGTTGCGGGACATCAGGACGATCGTCACGAGCAGGCCAAAGACGAAGACCAGGCTCGGCCAGCCCAGCAGCTGGCCGCCGGTGCCCAGTTCCAGCGGAACGGTGGTGCCGGCCGCGTCGGGAATGCGGCGGACGAAGCCCGCATTCACAAAGCCCAGCAGTGCAATGAACATGCCGATGCCGACGACGATTGCCGTTTTGAGGCTGGCGGGAACGGCCCTGAAGACGGCGGTCCGGAAACCGGTCAGCACCAGGATGAACATGGTCACGCCGGAAAGCAGGACCAGGCCCATGACGTCAGGCCAGGTCAGGCCCGGATTGGTTGCCACTGTTGCCGCGACGAAGGCGTTGACGCCCAGCCCGGTGGCGAGCGCAAACGGATGCTTGGCCCAGGCTCCCATGATGATGGTCAGAACGCCGGCCACGAGGGCGGTCGCAGCTGCAACGGCGGGACCGGCCAGCGTATTGCCGACGCCGTCCTCGCCGCCGAGAATCAGCGGGTTCAGCACCACGATGTAGCTCATGGCGAAAAATGTGGCCAAACCACCCCGGACTTCGCGGGAGACGGACGAACCCCTCTTGGAGATTTCAAAATACCGGTCCAGCTTGGAACCTTGTTTGAGCATGACTTTCCTCTGAATGGGTGATGGCTAGAGTGGGGAATCCCGCCCTTCGATCTTATCGCGCCGCATGCAGGGGCTTTGGGGGCGGACGGCTCCCAGCCGGCGTCTGCGGGTGAGGTTTATCTCCTTCAGAGGGGCTTTTGCCGGTGCGGCGGCACTGCGCTGCTTCCCTGATGCGTCAGTGGCGCCCAGTCCCGCTTCACTGCACGGCTGTCTTCGCCGCTGTCCTAGCCGGTGCCGTAACGCAGGGCGGGAGCGCCAGAGAGCGCCGCGTTACGGGCCGCGACTTCCTGGCCGGCCCGCTTTGCCTGGCGGACGAGTTCCCGGGTTGGAGCCGTCAGGGCCTCGCCGGCTCCAACAACGTAGAGCCCGACACTGCGCAGGGCGTTGCGCAGTTCCGATCCCGCCCCTAAACCGAGGGTGCGGATCAGTTTTACCAATGCCGGCTGCCCGCACCCGGCGAGTACCACGGCGTCAGCCAGCAGGACTCCGTGATGGGTGCGCACCACCCACTTCAGCGTGCCCGGTTCCGGGGCGGCGGGGACGCTGAAGCTTCCGGACCCGTGCAGCAGCCCAAGCTCCTCGGCCGGGGTCCAGCGGCGGATGTCCAGGGAATGCCCCGCGGCGTAGCCCTGCAGCAGGCGGAGCAGTTCGGTGCGCTCCGGGAGGGTCAGCGCATCCGGCACCTGGCCGTGCAGTGACTCGACGTCCTTGCGCAGCCCGTTCAGGACGATGGGACTCATGCCATGGCGGCTCAGCTCGCTGGCCACGGCCAGGCCCGTAAGCCCGCAGCCGATGACGATGGCGGCCGTCGCTTCCGTTCGCTGCCCAGACGCCGGTGCCGGCGCACCGTTTTCACTGTTGTCCCTTGTCTTAACCACCGAGGCAACCCCCTGACATAGATCAAGGCTGCAGGGACGGCGCCTCTTCCGTTCCCGCAGATTTACGTCACCTGGATGGCTCCGGGACGGTCTTCGGTTGTAATGCCCCGTAGCCTATCTGCCGCGGGCATCTCTGTGTAGTGCTGCGGCGGGCGTGTTTCGGTGGGCGTCCCGGCGGGGGCGCTGAGCGCGGTACGCTACCGAAATAAGCACTGTTCCGGGTGTTCGATGAAGAACACGGCAGCGACTGAACCTTAAGGGGTGGGGCGTTTTGACTTCAATGTGGAGCGAGTACGGCGGGCTGGAAGGATCGGCGGGAATCGTTGTCGGTGTGGACGGTTCGGACCAAAGCCTCTGTGCCCTGGTGTGGGCTGCAAAGGAGGCTGAGCGCCGCAGGACTCCGCTGCATGTGGTCACGGCTTATACGGTTCCCATTTTCGCGGCGTCCTCCATGGATGCCGGGTACACCACCATGGACGATGCGATTATCCGTGACGGTGCGCGGTCGGTGCTCAATAAGGCGCTGGAACGCATCAGCGGGTACAACATTGAAGTTTTTTCACGGGTCGAGACCGGTGACGCCGCTGCTGTCCTGCTGGAACTTTCCGAGGAAGCGGACCTGATGGTGGTGGGTTCGCGCGGCCGCGGCGGGTTTGTCGGCCGCCTGCTGGGGTCGGTTTCCAGCGCGCTGCCCGCGCACGCCAAGTGCCCCACCGTTGTGGTGCCGCTCCGCACCGCCGGCAGGCTGCCGGAAGCCGGTGTCCGGCCTCCCGCCGGGGCGCCCACCGAACAGACCGTCGAAGATGTGGTTGTGGTGGGCGTTGACGGTTCCGAGCAGGGGCGCGCCGCATCCCTTGTTGCTGCGGAGCAGGCCGTAAACCTGGGCCTGCCGCTTCATATTCTGTGCGCACTTCCACCGTTCAGCGGCTCCCTGGCGTGGGTTCCGGCGCCCCTGGACCTGGAAGCGCTGCACGAGGAAATCACCGAACAGCTGCGGGCCGGGCGCGAATGGCTGCAAAGCCACTTCCCGCAGCTGCCCATGACCGTGCAGCTGATCGACGGTCCGCCCGCGGAGATCCTCATCGACCGCACGGGGTCGGTGGAGTTGCTGGTCCTGGGGACGCGCGGCCGCGGCGGTTTCGCCGGAATGCTGATGGGTTCCACCAGCCAAAGCGTCCTGCATCATGCCAAGGGCCCGGTCATGGTTGTTCCGGACCATGATGACCCCCGGCTCGCTGACCGCGCGTCGTTCGGTTCACTCCCGGAGGAGTAGTCCCTGGCGCGGACCGGCCGCCGGGCTCGGTCCCGGTCCCGGCGGCCAGGCTCAGGCGTGTTGGTGCCCCTCGTGAACCGCATGGCTGGCAGGTTCGAGCTGGAAGGTGCAGTGCTCGGTGTCAAAATGCTGGCTCAGGCAGCCCGTCAGCCGGTCCAGGAGCTGATCCATCCGTTCCGAGGTGAGGTGGTCGTCATCGACCACCACATGGGCCGAGAAGACGGGAACGCCGGACGTGATGGTCCAGATGTGGATGTCGTGGGCATCGGAAATGCCGTCCACCTTTACGATGTGCTCGCGGATCATTTCGGTGTCCACGCCCTGCGGAGTGGCTTCGAGCAGGACGTCGATGACTTCCTTGAGCAGGGACCAGGCTCGGGGCAGGATCATGAGGGCAATCAGGATCGATGCCCAGGTGTCCGCCTGCTGGTAACCGGTGAGCATGATGACCACGGCGGAGACAACGACGGCGGCCGAACCCAGCAGGTCGCCGAGGACCTCGAGGTAGGCGCCGCGCACGTTCAGGCTTTCCTTACGGCCGCTCTGCAGCACCAGCAGCGAAGCGAGGTTGGCCAGTCCGCCAACGATGGCCGCGCCGAGCATGAGCCCGGTGTGCACTTCGGGTTCAGAGCCAAAGCGCCGGATCGCTTCAACGAAAATGACGGTGGCAATGACGATCAGCAGCACGGCGTTGGCCAGCGCTGCCAGGACCTCGGCGCGCTGGTATCCGTAGGTCCGGCGCTTGGTTGCCGGCCGGGTGGCGATCCACGCCGCAAGCAGGGCGATGGAGACGCCGGCGGCGTCGGAAAGCATGTGTCCGGCGTCGGCCAGCAGCGCCAGTGAACCGGAGAGCAGTGCGCCTGCCACCTGGATGAACACGACGCTGATGGTGATCAGGAAAACGATCAGCAGCTTGCGCCGGTGACGTCCCGTTGCGGTGCCTGCCGGCAGTCCGTGGCTGTGGCCGTGATGATCTCCCATGCCTTAAGGCTAGCTACCCCCAGCCGAGTTCATGCAGCCGGGCATCGTCGATGCCAAAATGATGGGCAACTTCATGGATGACCGTGATGCGGATTTCACGCACCAGCTCGTCCCTGGAGGAACACATCCGCATCAGCGGTCCACGGAATATGACGATCCGGTCCGGCAGTGAGCCAGCGTCCCACCAGGAATCCCGTTCCGTCAGCGGGGTGCCCTCGTAGACGCCCAGAAGTTCGGTCTCCGGGTCCTCACCGGGCCCGGGAATGTACTCATCCTCGATGAAAATTGCGACGTTGTTCATGGCGGCTGCCAGATCCGCGGGGATGGAGTCGATGGCGTCGTCAACCGCGGTCTCGAAGTCTTCGGGAAGCATGTCTATGGGCACCTAAGCCACTCTAATGGGGGTCGGCGTCCGGGAGTGAGCGCAGCCGTTTTGCTGTTTTCCCGAACAGGCCCTATAGTTTTATGAGTCCACCGGGGCGCAAACGAACGGAAACTTCCGATCGGACGGCGTTCCTGTGTGTTCTAAAGGCCCCCATCGTCTAGCGGCCTAGGACACCGCCCTTTCACGGCGGCGGCACGGGTTCGAATCCCGTTGGGGGTACTCATGAGTGGTAATCGGACCGGTGAAATGCTGGTAGAGTTTACACTCGTGAAAAGTAAGGCCCTGTAGCGCAGTTGGTTAGCGCGCCGCCCTGTCACGGCGGAGGTCGCGGGTTCGAGTCCCGTCAGGGTCGCTCAGATTTTCTGAAGCGATTTGGAAGATCTCGGTGATCATCGGCAGCGATGATGCCCGGCTCTGTAGCTCAGTTGGTAGAGCGTTCGACTGAAAATCGAAAGGTCACCGGATCGACGCCGGTCGGAGCCACCAGCTAAAACCCCGAACTCCATGAGTTCGGGGTTTTTCTTTGTCCTGCCTCCTGAGCGTGCCGCAGCTCTTTCCAAATTCACCCCATTTGCGCTTAACTTGTCCGAAATCTACTTCGGAGGCAATGATGGCGACGGATGCACAGGATTTTGCATGGGAAACCGCGGGCACTCACCGCAGCGAGGACCTGACCGAAACTGAATGCTGGACGCTTCTGGCCGGGCAGGGAACCGGGAGGGTTGCCTATTCCGACAACGGCCGGGTCCTGGTTTTTCCGGTGAACTACGTTGTCCACGACAAGGCTGTCTACTTCCGCACCGCAGCGGACGGCGTCCTTGGCGGGGGAGGGGACTACCGCAACGCCTCCTTCCAGATTGATGACCACGATGCGCTCCGGATGGACGGCTGGTCCGTCCTCCTCAGCGGGAGGGCAGCGCCCGTCGTGGACTCCGAATTGTTGACGGCGCTCTGGGGCCGCCGCATGGCCGAGCCCTGGGGCGGCGGGCACCGCGATGTTTTTATTGGAATCCAACCCACCATGGTCACCGGCCGCCGGGTTGGCATGCGTTGAGCAGCGCGGGGAAGCAAACCTGCCCGCGGGTGAGGGCTGCAGGATACGCTGGGCACCATGGATGACGCCCAGAACCAGAACCTTTCTCCAGCCAACCTGCCCCCGGCAGGCAGCGGATCCGCAGACGCTGCCACGGCTCCCCGTTCACCGGGCACGCCGGCCCATGCGCCCGCGCCGGTGCAGGCACCCGCCCCGGCACCTGTCGCTGCGCCTGCCGCTGCGCCTGCCGCCCCGGCGGGGACCGGAGTCGTCCCCGAGAACATCGGCGGCAAGACCGCCATCAGCGAGCAGGCTGTGGCGAAGGTTGCCGCCATTGCCGCGCGCACGGTGGAGGGTGTCTACGCGCTCGGCACCGGTTCCGGGCGTGCGCTCGGAGCTGTCCGGGACGCGGTGGGAGGATCCAGTGCCACTCAGGGTGTCCACGTGGAAGTCGGGGAAACCGAAGTGGCTGTCGACGTCACCCTGGTGGCCGTCTACGGCATCCCGCTGACCCGGATCGCGGACGCCGTCCGCGCCGCGGTGTACTCCGCGGTGGAATCCCTTGTGGGCCTGCGCGTGGTCGAAGTCAACGTTGACGTCAACGACGTGCAGATTCCGGGAGCCCCCGAAGGCCGCCCGGATAAGACAGTGCGGACGGGTTCCTCTCCGGCGTAGCGGGCAGTGCGGGCCGCAGCGGGCAAGGCAGTGCGGGAGCAAGCAGTATAGGGTCGAATAGAGCCGGGAACGCAACACCAGGGAACACCGTCATGAGGCAGGAACTATGAAACCAACCGTTACGGGCATGGCGATCGGGGCAGTTTTGGCCTTCACCGCCCTGATTTTCGATTTTTGGGGATTCCTCCTGATGGCGCTGTTCATCGCAGTGGGCGCCCTGTGCGGGCGCGCCGCGGAGGGCAAAGTGGATTTCCGCACCGTCCGTGATGCGCTGACCGGACGCCGTTCTTCCTCGTGAGCCACGCAGTCCTGGCCGCCTCTCCAGCTGGTGCACGCACTTCCGGGCTGGCTGGCCACAACCGCATCAGCACCCAGGCGCTGACTTCCACGGCAAAGGCCGCAGCGGCCGAGTTCTTTGACGTGCCCCCGTCCGCCATCCGCGTCGCCTGGTCCGATGACCAGGGCATGCTGGCCATGTCCCTGTCCCTGCCGGTGTCGCTGCCCGCACTGAACCGGATTGCCGCCGATCCCGGGCTCATCGCCCGGTCCGGCGGATCGGTCTGGGACCGCGCGCATGCCGCAAAGCCGTTCCTGAAGGACAAGGTCACCGGGCTGACCGGATCCCTGGTGTCGCGGGTGGACATCCGCGTCACGGGCGTCCAGATCAGCGAAGGGAGCAGGGTCCGTTGAACGGCAACGACTCCCTCACCCGGCGGATCGTACGCCGCGAAACCCATGCCAGCCGGACACCGGGATCCATGATTGCCGCGTTCCTTGGGATCCTGTTCTGCCTTTATGTCCTGCTGGAAGCAACGCTGCAGGCGCTGGGCCAGGATGCCTGGCTGACTGACCCGACAGCCCTCGGCACCTGGCTGTCACGCCTGCCCGCCGGCGCGGACACGGGTGTCCTGGGGCTCAGCGGCCTGCTGCTCCTGCTGGCCGGACTGGCGTTTTTGCTGCAGGCGGTCCTGCCGGGCCGCCGTCCGCGCTATGCGCTGCCCAACCCGAGGGCCGCCGTCGTCGTGGACGCTGAAGTGCTGGCTTCCTCGCTGGCCCGCCGCGCACGGCTCACCGCCGGGGTCACCGCGGAACAGGTGCTGGTGACCGTTGGCAGGAACCGCGTGGACGTGCGGATCCGCCCGACTTCCGGTGTTCCCGTCAATGCCGAGGTGGTGCGGGAGGCCGTGGAGGAGGAACTGCAGCTGACCGGGTTGGAGCCGCAGCCCGAGGTGCGCGTGCAGGTCTCCACCCTGGGGGTGATCGGGCAGTGAACCGGACTCCGAGGACGCTGAACCGAGTCCTGCTGGGGCTGCTGGGATTGATCCTGATCGGCATCGGCGGCGGGCTGCTGTGGATCAGCCTGTCCGCGCAGGCTGCCGCCCGCTGGCAGTCCTTTGCCCCCGGCCTGCTGGAGAGGGTGCAGGAGTTCGGTGAGCAAACCGCTGTGCCGGGCCAGTCCCAAAGCTGGATGTGGGCGCTGCTGGTCCTGGCCATGGCCGTGGCGATAGTCCTGCTGATCCTTTGGGCCGCGGCACAGGGCCGGGGACGAACCGGCACGCTGGTCTCGGAATATGACGACGACGGCGCCCCGGGCCGGGTGGCGATCAGCGGGGCCATGGCGGAACAGGCGCTGCGGTCGGCGCTGCAGGAAGACCCGGACGTGGCCGCCGCCGCCGTCAGCACCTATGACCTGCGCGGCAGTTCGGCGCTGCGGATCCGCATCAATCCGCGCCAGGGTGCGGCCCCGCACCTGATCGCGGCGGACGCCACGGCTCTGGTGGAGGCACTCGACGTCGCGCTGGGCCGGGAAACACCGGTGCTGATCAGCATTGACGGCGGCCGCAAGCTGCGCTTCAGCCGCGAGGACCGGGTCCGCTAGGTCTAGCTGGCGCGGGCCAGCTGGCGGATCGGAATCCAGCGGTTGGCCAGCCGGCGGTAGGACGCGGCGGCTCCGGTCATGTCGCCTTCAGCCAGGGACTCGATGCCCAGCCGGACATCGGACGGCGAGTCGTCGGGGAAGACCAGATCCGCCACCGGACCGTAGTCCAGTTCCAGGACCGCATCCTCGGAAAAGATTTCCAGCCAGTTGGTGAGCTCATCCAGTTCATCGAGCAGGTCCAGTTCCGGCGCGGCCAGCGCCAGCGCGGCCGTGGCCCGACGGGCCCGGTCCAGGCACTGGCTCACGGGTGCGGTCAGCCGCACGGTCTGGACCTTGCCGTCGTCCTCCACCACCTCTGCGTGGTCTTCTTCATGCAGCAGCACGAACCAGCCAAACGGAACACCCCAGGTTGCCGACCGGGTGTGGAGATGCGCGAGCGAGTCGGCGAAGGAGTCGGGATCGATGCGGGCGGCGTGCGCCTCGCGGGCCACCTCGGGCACCAGGACGTCCACCAGGGGTCCGCGGATGCTCTCACCCAGTGACTCCGCCGCCAGGGACGCCCGGACCGCGAGCTGGTTGGGGCAGTACAGCCGCCGGGTGGTTCCTTCATGCCCGGGATAGTGCAGCACGCGGACCAAATCGGTGGTGCTGTGCGGGAACGGATCCGATACGGCGCGGACCAGGCGGCGCACGGCGTCGCTGCGGTCCAGGACCTCGGTTTCATGCCGCCCGCGCGCCCGCTGCTCCATGATGGCCAGCTGCTGGTTGTCGTCAAACACATCCAGCGGCTCGTAGACACGCAGGTGCGACACGTAGGGGAACGTGCGGTACAGGGAGCGCTGCGGCTGCCCGGTCACGTCAGTCCAGCTCCACGATCACGGGAGCGTGGTCCGACGCGCCCTTGCCCTTGCGCTCTTCACGGTCAATCGAGGCGCCGGTGACACGGGCGGCCAGCGCCGGGGAACCGAGGACAAAGTCGATGCGCATGCCTTCCTTCTTCGGGAAACGCAGCTGGGTGTAGTCCCAATACGTGTACACGCCGGGTCCCGGTGTGTACGGACGGGCGACGTCGGTGAATCCGGCGTCGAGGAACGCCCGGAATGCCTGGCGTTCGGGTTCGCTGACGTGAGTGTGGTTCTCGCGCTGGAACAGCTCGATGTCCCAGACATCGTCATCCTGCGGCGCAATGTTCCAGTCGCCCATCAGGGCCAGCGGCAGGTCCGGGTTTTCCTTAATCCAGCCTGCGGCCTGGTCCTTCAGGATGTCCAGCCACTTCAGCTTGTAGGGCATGTGGGGGTCGTCAAGGGACCGGCCGTTGGGCACGTAGAGGCTCCAGATCCGCACTCCGTTGCAGGTGGCGCCAATGGCTCGCGCCTCCGAAGCGGTGGTTTCCGCCGTCTTGCCGAATTTCGGCTGGCCGGGGAAGGTGCGCTCGACGTCGTCGAGCCCCACCCGCGAGGCAATCGCCACGCCGTTCCACTGGTTCAGGCCAAAGTGCGCAACTTCGTAGCCGTTGTTCTCAAAGATCTCCCACGGGAAATTCTCGTCCTTGGCCTTGGTTTCCTGAATGGCCAGGACATCGACGTCGGAGCGCTGCAACCAGGCTTCGACACGGTCGGCGCGGGCACGGATGGAGTTCACATTCCAGGTAGCAATCTTCACCCTTGCTACGTTACCGAATGAGCCGCCGGATCAGGGCATGCCTCAGGGCTTCCACCACGTGTCCAAGATGCTGACCGGGACCGTGCGCTTGTGCCGGGTCATCAGGAAGCGGCGCTCGATCTTCTCCGCCGCGTCCTCCGGAACATCGCGGCCTTCCAGATAATCATCAATGGTGTCGTAACTGATGCCCAGCTCCGTCTCATCGGTCTGGCCGGGAGTGTCATCGAGCAGGTCTGCCGTGGGGGCCTTGTCCACCAGGTTCGCCGGGGCGCCCAGCTCGGTCAGCAGCATCCGGTTCTGGCGCTTGTTCAGCCCGAACAGCGGCAGGACGTCCGCGCCGCCGTCGCCGTACTTCGTGAAGAAGCCGGTGACGGATTCCGCTCCGTGGTCGGTGCCGATGACCAGCAGATTGTGCTCGCCCGCAACCGCGTACTGGGCAGTCATCCGCGCGCGGGCCTTGATGTTGCCCTTGTTGAAGTCGCTGAGCTGCTCGCCGCTCATCTTCACGTATTCCTCCTGGTACCCGTCAACGGCCGGAGCAACGTTGTAGACCCAGGAGAGGGTGGGACGGATGAACTCCAGCGCTGCCTGGGCATCTGCTTCGTCGTGCTGGACCTGGTAGGGCAGCCGCAGGGCTATGAACTGCGATTCGGTGCCCTCGGCCGTCAGCTCGTCGACGGCGAGCTGGGCCAGCTTCCCGGCCAGCGTGGAGTCCACGCCGCCGCTGATGCCCAGCACGAATCCGTTGGTGTGCGATGCCGCGGCGTAGGACTTGAGGAAGTCCACCCGCCGCCGGATTTCAGCCGTGACGTCGATTTCGGGCTGCACGCCCATTTCCGCGATGATTTCAGCTTGTAGTTGACGCATGTGCTCCACCTTATATCTCCCGTCACATCCGCGGTGGGGTATGTGCGGCTCGGCTAGGATTGAGGCCATGACCGCGCCTGTTTCACCCGCTGCCCGTGCCCGCCTCCTGGACCTTATTAGTGAGTTGGCCGTGGTCCGCGGCAAAGTTATCCTCTCTTCCGGCGCCGAGGCCGACTACTACATCGACCTGCGCCGGATCACCCTGCACCACGAAGCGTCACAGCTGGTGGGCGACGTGATGCTGGACCTGATCGACCAGGCCGGGATCTCCTTTGAAAGCGCCGGCGGGCTGACCATGGGCGCTGACCCGGTGGCCACCGCCGTAATGCATGCCGGAGCCCGCGCCGGCCGGCCCATTGACGCGTTTGTGGTGCGCAAGGCACAGAAGTCCTACGGCATGGGGCGCCAGGTGGAGGGACCGGATGTTGCCGGCCGCAACGTCGTGGTCCTGGAAGACACCTCCACCACCGGCGGCTCCGCGCTGACCGCAGTGGAAGGCGTGCGGCGCGCAGGCGGAAACGTGGTGGCCGTAGCCGTCATTGTGGACCGGGACACCGGATCGAAGGAGCGTATTGAGGCTGAAGCCGGCGTGCCGTACCTGTACGCCTACGGCAAGGATGAACTGGGTCTGGACTAGGGCCGGACAAGCGGCAGCTCCCGGAACGCCGGGTTCGGAAACCGGGTCTTCGTGAGCATGGATCCGGCCGATTTCCTGCGCTCTGCGGAGAGCTTGAAGCGCTTCTCCCGCCGCCGCTTCCTCGCCGGCAGCGCGGCGGGCCTGACCCTGGCCGCGGATCTTTTTGTCACCCGCAGGATCCAGCGGTACCGCGAAGACCTGGAGATCCTGAGGGTGCGGGACGACACCGCCGAACGCCGCTTTCCGGCCGCATCGTGGTTCCTGTTTCCGGGCTACAAAACCAGCTGGGAAGAGACGGTCTGGATCCTGAACTCCCTGCGCCCGGTGTTGGTGACCCGCGGGCAGATGGCCGGCGTCGGCTACTCCAACCTCGGCCTCGATGTGGACGACATAGTTGCCGCCGTTTTCCGCTACATCCGCAACCACCAGCTGCGGCGCATCTATTTCTACGGTCACAGCTTCGGCGGGATGCTTGCCGTGGAAGTCGCCGCACGCCTGCTCGAACGCGGCGTCGCCGTCGAACTCATCATCCTGGACTCCAGCCCGGCCAACGCCCGGGATGTGCTGGACCGCGCCATGTTCACCGGCGTGGCCGCGCTGTACGACGCCGGCTACCGCATTCCCAGCGTCCTCCGCGGCGGGTACGAGTTTGGGGAGCGGGTCCTGCACAAAGATGAGCGGACCTGGAACACGGTGGTGGATCAGACCCTCGAGCAGCTCTCGCCGCTGGCTCCGTCCAGCACCCTGATCCAGGCGGAAGCGTCCTACATCTACCACTTTGACCCGCGCCTGTATGCGGCCGCCCTGGGCAGCACGTCGCTGGCGTTCATCGGCAACCCGGAAGACAAGACGGTCAATTACTTCACGGCGAAGTACCAGTGGGCCCAGCTGTTTCCCGACAACATCGTCACCACCTCGCCGGTGACCACAGGCGCCAGGCCCGCGCATGCCAGTCCGCAGTGGAACCCGGGCATCTACCAGGAGGTGGTGCGCGAGGTGCTGCGGCTGTACTCCCCGCCCGAACTCGGCGGGGGACTCAAGACCGTCTTCTAGGTGCGCCTGGCTGGCCGGGTTCAGCACGGCCCGTCAGGTGGAGCGCTGCCGTTCAGCCGGCGGGGAAAGCCGCCGCTGCAATGGCCCGGGCGAGGTCCCGGGGCCGGCTCCACATGGGCCAGTGCCCCGTGGGGAGGTCAACGACGTCGAGGTGCTCCAGGGTGGCGACTTCGGCAAACATGGGATGGCCCGTGCGGGCCAGCTCCAGCACCTGCGCGCCCGGGATCGAGCAGCACACCAGGGTGGTTGGGATCATGCGCCGGGCATCGTTCATGAGCTCGGCGGGCTGGCGAAGCACGGGGCCGGGCTCGGGGACGGCCCGGGCCCGAAACCGTTCAAGGACCTCTGCGCTCAGGCCTTCGATGCTCGCCTGCTGCGCCAGGATGTCGAAGGACGGCAGCGGGAACTCCGCGGCATCCTCGGGAAGGTCCGGAGCGAAGGTGCTTCCCGCCGCCACCGGTCCTGAATCGACCCACACCACCCGGCCCACAAGCTCCGGATGCCGGTCAAGGACAAGACTGACCGGAAAGTTCGCCCCGCTGTGCGCGACGATGACGGCGGGCTGCGCCTCGGAAACCCCGTGCCGGGCAAAGACGTCCAGAACCGCAGCCGCCTGATCCTCGAGAGTCTTCTCCGCGCGGTCCGGATCGTCCGGATCCAGGCCGGGCAGCGTCACGGCGGTTGCGGAGGGGTGGTCTGTTTTGAGGTGGCTGAGGACGTCGTCCCATGCCCAGGCCCCCAACCAGTGACCGGGGACCAGGACGATGATGGATTTGCTCGCAGTAGTTGTCATGTCATCAGTGTCGTAGGTGCTGCGGGCAGGTGTATGTCACTATTTGTGTCATGAATTTTGACCGGGCCGTGAGGCGGGCTGCACAGTGAAGCGAACAGAGCGGCTCCATGCCCTGTCGGAGATGCTTCGCCGGAACGGATCGCGGGGCTGTTCCGCCGAGCGGCTGGCGGGGGAGTTCAGCGTGTCCGTCCGGACGGTCAAGCGGGACCTCGCCGCGCTGGAAAGCAGCGGCGCGCCCGTATGGTCCCGTCCGGGTCCGGGCGGAGGCTATGGTTTGGCCGCCGGCGCGTCCCTGCCGCCGGTCAGCCTGTCCCCGGCGCAGGCCGTTGCCCTGATGGCAGCCGTGTCCGCCGCGCCTGATGCCCCCTTCGCCGACCTGGCGGCGGCCGGAGTCCGGAAGATCCTGGATGTCCTGGATCCCAAAACCCAGGCACGAGCCGAGGAATTGGCCGGCCGCGTCTGGGTCAACGCGGTTCCATCCTCGTCGCGCGCCATCAGGTCGGCGCTGGAGGAGGCGATGGCAGAGCAGCGGGTCATCCGCCTTCGCTACACCTCGGGGGACGGGACCACGACCACCCGCGACGTCGAGCCCGTGCTGTTCGCCTCCACCAACGGCCAGTGGTACCTGGTGGGGTGGTGCCGGCTGCGCAACGCCATGCGGTGGTTTACCGTGTCGCGTATCGAGCGGGCAAGCGTAACCAAGTCGGCCTGCGGGGGCCATGACATTAGCGAGGTGGGAGAGCCTCCGGCGAACGCCCGGCCGGTCCATGGCCGCGGACCGGGCGTTCCCTAGGTCCCCCCGTCACCGCTGCTAAATGGTGTCGATCAGATCAGCCACCGAGTCCAGGATCTGGGTGGGACGGAACGGGTACCGGTTGATGTCTTCGCGCTGGGTGATGCCGCTGAGCACCAGGACCGTGTGCAGTCCGGCTTCAATGCCGGCAACGATGTCGGTGTCCATCCGGTCGCCGATCATTGCAGTGGTCTCCGAGTGCGCATCGATTTTGCGCATGGCAGAACGGAACATCATCGGATTGGGCTTGCCCACGATGTAGGGCTCCATGTTGGTGGCTGCCGTGATCAGGGCGGCAATGGCACCGGTGGCCGGCAGGACGCCCTCATGCGACGGGCCGGTCACATCCGGGTTGGTGGCAATGAAACGGGCCCCGCCGAGGATCAGGCGGATGGCCTTGGTGATGGTGCCGAAGGAGTAGGTGCGGGTCTCGCCCAGCACCACGTAGTCCGGGTTCGTGTCGGTGAGGATCATGCCGGCCTCGTGCAGCGCCGTCGTCAGTCCCGCTTCGCCAACCACAAAGCAGCGGCCGGGGGCGCCGGTGTTCTTGACCTGGTCCTTGAGGAATTCAGCGGTGGCCAGTGCCGAGGTCCACAGGTTTTCCTCCGGAACCTCCAGGCCGGAGGCGCGGAGACGGGCGGCGAGGTCACGCGGGGTGTAGATCGAGTTGTTCGTCAGCACCAGGAACCGCTTGGAGGTGGCGACCCAGCGGTCGATGAGTTCGGCTGCTCCCGGAATGGGATGGTTCTCGTGGACCAGGACTCCGTCCATGTCCGTCAGCCAGCATTCAATGTTCTCGTTTTCGCCCACGCTTGTCCTGTTCCTTACCTGCGGGCCGGGTTCCCCCGGGGCCGCTGTTGCCTCATGATCCTGCGGTCCAGTCTTTCACCTTAGGCTTGAAGGGTGATAGACAGCGTTGAACAATTACCGGAGAACCCTGAGTTAACAGGCGAAACCGCGGAATCCGCCGGCCCGGACACGGTTTCCGCCCACCAAATCGGCGTCGGCCCCTGGGAGGGCCCGCTTCCGGAGGGCGAGCACTGGGATCCCGAGTTGCTTGCCCACGGGGACACCCGCAACGTCGTGGACCAGTACCGGTATTGGAAGCACGAGTCGATCGTGGCTGATCTGGACGCGAAGCGGCATCCGTTCCATGTGGCGATCGAGAACTGGCAGCACGATCTGAACATCGGTTCCGTGGTGCGCACGGCCAATGCGTTCATGGCCAAGGAGGTGCACATTATCGGACGACGGCGGTGGAACCGCCGCGGAGCGATGGTCACCGACCGCTACCAGCACGTGCGCCACCACCCCACCGTGGAAGAGTTCGTCGAGTGGGCCCAGGGTGAGGGGCTGCGCATTATCGGAATCGACAACTTCCCGGATTCGGTGCCGCTGGAAACGTACGAGCTGCCGGAGAACTGCGTGCTGGTGTTCGGACAGGAAGGCCCGGGGCTGACCCCTGAGGTTCATGCCGCGGCGGACGCCACGCTCTCCATCGCCCAGTTCGGATCCACCCGGTCGATGAACGCCTCAGCCGCCGCCGCAATTGCCATGCACGGCTGGGTGCGCCGGCACGTTTTCGGCCAGCGGGTCAAGTAAGCCGGGCGGTCCGGAGACGGCCTGGTTCGCTCAAAGGCCCGGGCCCGGACCGGCGCCGCGGATGCCTTCCGCGGCGCGGTCCGGAGACGGACTGCTGTTATACGGCGCCATGCCTGATGTCCGAAGCATACTTGTGGCTAGGATGGAGGGAGCCAACGAGGGCCCTGGCCCTGCCGTAGATCGACCTTCCACGAGGAGTCAGCATGCCTATTGCAACCCCTGAGATTTATGCCGAGATGATCGACCGAGCCAAAGCCGGGGGTTTCGCATATCCGGCAGTGAACGTTACCTCCTCCCAGACTTTGAATGCGGCACTGGCAGGGTTCGCCGAGGCCGGATCCGACGGCATCGTCCAGGTGTCCACCGGCGGTGCCGCCTACTGGTCCGGCGCCAAGGTCAAGAACATGGTTACCGGCTCCCTCGCTTTCGCCGCTTATGCCCGCGAAGTTGCCAAGAGCTACAACGTGAACATTGCGCTGCACACGGACCACTGCCCCAAGGACAAGCTCGATGACTTCGTGCTGCCCCTGCTGGCCGCTTCCGAAGCTGCCGTCAAGCGCGGCGAGGACCCCATCTTCAACTCGCATATGTGGGACGGCTCGGCTGAAACGCTCGAAGAGAACCTGCGCATTGCCCAGGACCTGCTCGCCCGCACCCATGCCGCGAAGATGATCCTCGAAGTGGAAATCGGCACCGTGGGCGGCGAGGAAGACGGCGTGGAAAACGCCATCAACGACAAGCTCTACACCACCGTGGTGGACGGCATGAAGACCATCGAAGCGCTGGGCACCGGCGACAAGGGCCGCTACATCACCGCCCTGACCTTCGGCAACGTGCACGGTGTGTACAAGCCCGGCGGCGTGAAGCTGCGTCCGGAAATCCTCAAGGACATCCAGGACGCCGTGGGTGAATCCATTGGCCGCGAGCGCCCCTTCGACCTGGTCTTCCACGGCGGTTCCGGCTCCTCCGCGCAGGAAATCGCCGATGCCGTGTCCTACGGTGTCGTGAAGATGAACATCGACACCGACACCCAGTACGCCTACACCCGGCCCGTCGCGGACCACATGTTCCGCAACTACGACGGCGTCCTGAAGGTCGACGGCGAAGTTGGTAACAAGAAGCAGTACGACCCCCGTGTGTGGGGCGCGTCGGCTGAAGCCGGCATGTCCGCCCGCGTGATGGAAGCAGCCCAAACCCTAGGATCGGCAGGCAAGTCCCTCTAATGTCAGATGAATTCCGCAAGAACCTGCTCGGTCCCGAGCCCACGTACCTGCCCGAGGAGTCCGACGTCGTCGCGCGCCTCGAAGCGGGCGATGAAGCCGTGGACCTGGCAGCGAAGCACCCCACCTCCTCCCAGGTATGGGCCATCCTCGCTGACGAGGCCTTTGATGAAGGCCGCACCATCGAGTCCTACGCCTATGCCCGGGTTGGCTACCACCGCGGCCTGGATGCGCTGCGCCGCTCCGGCTGGCGCGGCGCCGGCCCCATCCCCTGGGAGCATGTGCCGAACCAGGGCTTCCTTCGGTCCCTGTACGCGCTGGGCCGTGCGGCGGCAGCCATTGGTGAAAGCGAAGAAGTGGACCGCATTACGAAGTTCCTGAACGAGTCCGACCCGCAGGCGAAAATCGCCATTGAGGGCCGCGAGTCCTAATCTCGTCCGTGCACAAGCCGGCAACCCCTTCCACGGGGTGGCCGGCTTGTGTTGTATCCGGGCCTTTGGCCGCTGGCGCTCGCCGGCGTTCACCAGCCGCCGGTGCCCGGGGCTCCTTTAAACGGGCCGGTGATCCGTCCGGTGATCCATCCGCCGTAAAAGTCGCCCTCCTGCGGCTGCACCTCCTCACCGTCCACCGTGCATCGGCCCATTTTTCCCGGATAGACGGCTGCCCGGCTGGCGAGCGGGCCGTAGCCGGGACTCGGATCCGGGTAAGTCCATGCTGCCCTGGGTACGCGGGTGCCGCCGCCGACGACGTCGAAATAGGCGGCTTTGCCCTTGTATTCGCAGAAGGTGGACCCCGCAACCGGAACCAGGGCATCGGGAGCAAAGTCCTCGAGGGGAATGTAGTACACCGGAGGATGGCTGGTCTCGAGCACCCTGACGGCGGACGTGGTGTCGGCAATCAGCTGTCCGCCTAGGAAAATCCGGATCCGTTCCTCGCTGGGTTCCAGCCGCGGCGGGCGCGGATAGTCCCAAACGGACTCCTGCGCGCGGTCCTGTGCATGGTTCAGCGGTTGATGATCCATGGCCAGCCTCCCGAATATGCCGGCCGCAGCCGGACCCCTTCGCCCGTGTTCCGGGTTAAGGGGTGCTTCGAAGCCACCGGAGCCGGGGATGGGTGCTGTGGGTCCGGGATCCCTCCGGAGGGAACGCCTGGGAGAAGGTGCGCTGTCGATGGGCTGACCACCGTCACGGAGGATGCTTAGGAAACGATGCTCGTAGTCACAGCCACAATCTGGGGCTTGGGCGGAACTGAGCTGAAACCAAAGCGAACGGGCGGTTCGATGGGGGACAGCCGGCCCAGATCCCGGCCGTTCCACGTGGCGGAAGCAGCGGTCAGGGAGCGGATGGACCGGACGCCGTAGAACTCGCGGCGTCCACCGCCGGCGGAACCCGCGGTGGAGACGCCGGGAACCAGCAGTCCCGCCAGGGGGTTGATCGCCGCCAGCCAGCGCGGATGAACGGCGAGTGTGGGCGGTATCCACTCCAAGAGCCGTCCCAGCAATGTCCGCGGACCCAGGGCCAGGTTCAGCCGCAGGGGCCCGGCGCTCACCAGGAACCGGTCCGCCGTGAGCCGGGCCTCGACGTCGACCACGTCCACCGCATCAAAGTGATAGGTGCCTCCAACGCATTCGGCGACATCCGCATTGGGCGCCAGCAGCAGCCGGGATCCGGCGGCATTCTCCGCCATGACATCGGTGAAGGCGCCCAACGGCGACTCAAGCCAGTGGCCCACCACGAGCCGGGTACCGGAAGACGTGCCGATACCTGCGATATAGCCGCGAAAACGCTCCATCCGGTTACGCTACGTGAAGGTTTCCCCGGGGAATACCCATTGTGGCGCTGCGGAAAGGGCGCCGGCGTTACAATCGGCTAAACTTGCTAGGTAAGAGCCCCGCGACTCCGGCTTGACCCCGGCTTTCTGTTATTCCGGGTCTGGCCTGCGAGTTCAGGGGCGTTCTCATGCACGGAAGCGGATCGCGCCGTCGGCGTTTCTCCCCTTTCGTAACTAATGGGGGAGGATCCCATGCCCGCAATTGTCATCGTCGGCGCCCAGTGGGGCGACGAAGGTAAAGGTAAGGCCACCGACCTGCTGGGGGGCCGTGTCGATTATGTCGTCAAGCCCAACGGCGGAAACAACGCCGGCCACACCGTCGTCGTCGGCGGTGAAAAATACGAACTCAAGCTTTTGCCGGCCGGCATCCTGAGCCCCAATGCCATTCCCGTGATCGGCAACGGCTGCGTGGTGAACCTCGAAGCGCTCTTTGACGAAATCGACGGTCTCGAAGCCCGCGGCGCTGATACGTCCAAGCTGCGGATTTCCGCGAACGCCCACCTCGTGGCCCCGTTCCACCAGGTCATGGATAAGGTCACTGAACGCTTCCTGGGCAAGCGCGCCATTGGCACCACCGGCCGCGGCATCGGCCCGGCCTACATGGACAAGGTGGCCCGCCTGGGCATCCGCGTCCAAGACATTTTCGACGAGTCGATCCTGCGCCAGAAGGTCGAAGGCTCACTGCGCCAGAAGAACCAGCTGCTGGTCAAGGTCTACAACCGCCGCGACGTCGACGTCGAAGAGGTTGTCCAGTACTTCCTGTCCTACGCGGACCGGCTGCGTCCCATGGTCATTGACTCCACGTACGAACTGAACCGCGCACTGGACGAGGGCAAGGTTGTCCTGATGGAGGGCGGCCAGGCCACGTTCCTGGATGTGGACCACGGCACCTACCCGTTCGTGACCTCCTCCAACCCCACCGCCGGCGGCGCGTCTGTGGGCTCGGGCATCGGCCCGACCCGGATCACCCGTTCCGTGGGCATCATCAAGGCGTACACCACCCGCGTCGGCGCCGGTCCGTTCCCCACCGAGCTTTTTGATGACATGGGCCTGTACCTGCAGAAGACCGGCGGCGAGTTCGGTGTGAACACCGGCCGTCCGCGCCGCTGCGGCTGGTACGACGCCGTGCTGGCGCGCCATGCCTCGCGTGTCAACGGCTTCACCGACTACTTCGTCACGAAGCTGGACGTGCTCACCGGCATCGAGCAGATTCCGGTGTGCGTAGCCTACGACGTCGACGGCGTGCGGTTCGATGAAATGCCGATGACGCAGACCGACTTCCACCACGCAAAGCCGATCTTCGAATACTTCGACGGCTGGACCGAGGACATCACCGGCGCCCGGACGCTGGATGACCTGCCCAAGAACGCCCGGGACTACGTCCTGACGCTGGAAAAGATGTCAGGCACCCGGTTCTCCGCCATCGGTGTTGGACCGGACCGCGACCAGACCATCGTGGTGCGGGACCTGATCAGCGAGTAGGACTCACACCGAAGGCCCCGCAGCCGCTAAGGCTGCGGGGCCTTCCCTGTTTAAGGGGCAGCCGCTTCCTCGGCGGAACGGCGCAGCACGCAGAATTCGTTGCCCTCCGGATCGGCCAGCACCACCCAGTCCACCCCGGGTCCCTGCCCCACGTCGGCCCGCACAGCGCCCAGTGCGAGCAGCCGTTCCACTTCCTGCTCCTGAGTGCTGCCCCGGGCGGACCGCAGGTCCATGTGCAGCCGGTTCTTGACGGATTTCCGTTCGGGCACCGCAATGATGTCAATGTCCGGCCCGGAGCCATCAGCAGGGGCCAGTGAAATCACGTCGGCGTCGTTGCTCTCCAGGACCCGGTAGCCCAGCGCCTGGGTCCAGAATCGTGCCAGCAGGGGCGGATCCAGTGCGTCGATGGCAATGGATGAAATGACAGCGGGCATGGAGTTTCCTGTCCTGAGGGAATTTCCGAAACTGGCGGATTCGGAGAAACTAACAGAAAGAAACCCGGTCCGCGAGGCGGTCAGGCAATGCCGGGCGGAACCTGATTAGTGTTTCGGTCCATCCTGGGAGTGTGCTGTCCCGTTCGGCGGCTGCGAAGTGAGCGCATCCCGGATCTCGGTCAGCAGCATCACCTGCGGATCCGCGTTCTGTTCCGGGGTGATGCCAAGCCTGCGGTTGCGCCGCTCGATCATTTTGTTCATTGGCAGCACGATCGCAAAGTAGACGGCAGCCGCAATGAGCAGGAAGTTCACGACGGCGGTCAGCAGGACCCCGAACCGAATCTGGTTTCCGTTAAAGTCAACCGCCGCGAAACTGTCGAAGTTCGGCGAACCGACGAGCCCGGAGATAAACGGCATAAGCACCGAGTTGACCAGGGCGTTCACTACGGTCGTAAACGCTGCGCCGATGATTACGGCGACCGCCAGGTCCAGGACATTGCCCTTCATGATGAAGTCTTTAAATCCCTTTAGCATCTCGCCAGAGTAACCGCCCCAAGTCCCGCAGCGCCTCCCTCGCCGAGGGTTTTGAGTCTTGGGCGGCTGTATTCGCCGAAGTTCCGAGGATCGAGCTGCCTTGTGGGAATCTCCGGCGCAAGGAAATCCCGTGACAGGATGTACGTGGCACCGCCGCATCCGGTGCCGCGGTATGCGGAACTATTGGGGGAGGAACCAGCGCATGAACGAGGATCTGCTAGCCAGCCTGAAGCGGGCGGTCGAGGCCAATCCGGAGGATTCCGGGCTCCGGCTCCATGTGGCGGAAATGCTTCTCGGCGCCGGTCTGCACTCCGAAACCATTAGTGAAGTGAACGCCGTCCTGCGGCAGGACCCGGCCCATCCGGCCGCGCTGGCCCTGCTGAACCGGACGGTTGCGGCCATGACTTCAGCGGCCGGCGGGCCGGTGGAATCACCGAAGCCGACGGCGGCCCAGGCCTCCGGTTCGCAGACGCGGGGGGAGCACACGCCTGAGGAGCATCCCGCGGACAAGACACCGGCGGAGGGGCCGTCGGCCGATGTGCCACCGGCGGGTCCGGAATCAGCCGCCTTCGACTGGACCCGGGCTGAAGACGAGCTCGGATCCGATGTTCCCCCTCCCTTTGTGGAGGCGGAACCCCAGCTGGGATCAGCGGAGAGCCGGGAAGGTGTTGCTCCGCTGGAGCCTGAGGTTTCACCGGTCACTCTGAAGGATGTGGGCGGGCTGGAAGCCGTGAAAAAGCGGCTCGACGAGTCCTTCATGCAGCCCATGAAGAACGCCGAACTGGCTAAGGCCTTTGGCAAGTCCCTCCGCGGCGGCTTGTTGCTTTACGGGCCTCCGGGCTGCGGAAAAACGTTCCTCGCCCGTGCCGTGGCCGGTGAGCTGGGAGCGGTGTTCATGTCCGTGACCATGACGGACATCCTCGACCCGTATCACGGGGTGACCGAGAAGAACATGAAGGCCGTCTTCGACTCGGCCCGGGCGCATTCTCCAACGGTCCTGTTCCTGGACGAAGTGGACGCCATTGGCATGAAACGCAGCGGCCTCGGACATCACGCCATGATTCGGCAGATGGTCAATCAGCTGCTGATCGAAATGGACTCCATGGCCGGCAACAATGACGGGCTGTATTTGCTGGCGGCAACCAACCATCCCTGGGACCTGGACGAGGCACTGCTGCGTCCGGGCCGGCTGGACCGCACGCTGCTGGTGACCCCGCCGGACTTCGAGGCGCGCCGGACCATTCTGGAATACCATCTTCGGGACCGTCCGCTGGCCGGCATCGATCTCACCTCCATCGCCTCCCGCACCGAGATGTTCTCCGGCGCTGATCTGGCCCACATCTGCGTGACGGCCGCCGAGAAGGCCATGACGGAATCCATTGCGGCCAACCGGATTTGTCCCATCACCATGACCCACATCGATGCAGCCCTGGATGAGATTGGGCCGTCCACTCTGCCGTGGCTGGAGTCCTCCCGCAATGTCGTGAAATTCAGCAATGACCACGGCCGCTACAACGACCTGGCCGAGTACCTGCGGTCCCGCAGCATCCTGTGAGCACCGCCGGCGTGCTTGAGCCGGCCATGGTGAGCCTGCGGTTTGAGGCGCTTCTCTCCGCACGGCGGCCGGAGGACGCACTGCAGCTGGTGCAGTCCCAATTGCCCCATCACCGGGACACGGCGTTCATTTGGGAGTTGCTCTGCCGCGGCTTCCTGGTCCTGGAACGGTATCCGGAAGCCGAGGGTGCGGGGCGGCAGGCACTGGCCCTGAACCCGGAAAACAGCAGCCTGCTCATCAACCTCGGCCTTGCCCTGCTGTACCAGGGGCATCAGGAGGAAGCCGAAGCCCTGGCGCGGCGGGCGGTCGAACTGGAGCCCGAAGATCCGGAAAACCACTACTGGCTGGGCCTGATCCATCTCAATTCCTCCTCGCCGGGAAAGCCCGAATGGACCGCAGCCCTGGAAGCCGCGCGCACCGCGCTGGAACTGAACCCCGACAACGCTGATTTCCACTGGCTGGCGGCGTCTGCCAGCGGCCGGCTGGGCTCGCGGGAGGATGCGGCCCGCCACCTGTCCGAGGGCCTGGCCGTGGACCCCGGAAACCGGGCACTGCTGATGCTCGGCACGCGGATTATCGGCGGAGACGCCGTCGTGGGCGGTGAAGCTGAGGTTCTGCGGGCACTGCTGGCCCAGGACCCCATGGACAGCAAAGCCCACCTGCTCCTTCGGGGCCAGGCGTACGCCCGCCTGCGCAGGCTGGCTGTCCTGCCCTGGCTGCAGGTGGTGTTTTTCTGTTTCCTGGCACCCTTTGTGCCGGCAGCCGCTTTGGGTGGCGCCGTACCTGTTGCCCTCCTCCTGGCGTTTCTCTTCGCGTGGCGTTTCCGGCGCACCCACCGGAGGCTGCGGGACGAGATGCCGGAGGGTTATCTGGAGGACTTGGGTTCAGGGCGGCTCACCCGGCTCAGCCGACGGCTCACCGCAGCCGGAATGGTGGCTGTCAGTGCCGGAACGCTGGGAGCCGCCGCGGCAGGCACAGGTGCACTGCTGCAGTGGGGCCTGGCGTTCACCGTTGCCGGGCTCCTTCCGGCGGCCGCCGGTTACCAGCTGCTGCTTTCCGGCGAAGAACGGGACGGCCAACCTCCCGGCAGGCGCTACCGGCGGCCGGACTCCCGGCGCAGCAACGCCACCCTCATCCTGGCCGGCTCGGTCTTCAGCGTGCTCGCTTTGGTGCATGTGGATCGCTTGGTCTTCGCCGGGGCATCGCTGCTCGCTCTGGCCCTGATGCTTGCCGGCGCGGTGCTGGGGGTGCTGGGCCGGGGTCTTATCCCAGCCGTTTCCGGGCGACTCCTGGCCATGGGGGCCGCTGCGGTGCTGGCGGTCGCCACCCTCAGCGTGAGTGGAGCCTACCTGCTCCTGAACGGCGGGCAGCCCCAGGTGCCGGCCTCGGAGCCGGACCGGGTTCCGGTCCAAATACCGGCACCGGACTTCAGCTACACTCCAAAACCGCTTCCCACCATAACCGTGCCCGACATAACACTGCCCGACATGGCACTGCCTGGCGCGCCCTAGCGGAGAACGGTGCGGCTCACACCAGCCGCATTGTGGTGATGCAGGTGGGGCTGTCTTCGAAGGTCCCGAAGTCCTGGGTCGCGGTGCCTGCAGCGGAGGTGATCTGCAGGGACCCGGTAATGTCCTTCGGCAGCCAGAAGCCGGCAAAGCCGTTCTCATAGGTGCTGGTGCTTTCATCCACCAGCACCGTTCCGTCGGCAGCGGTAATCCGCACCTGCACGGGAGTGTTCGCGAGTTCGCCCTGGCAGCCGGAGAGACTGTGGTGGAAACACTCGTGGGTGGTGGTGGTCCATGGTGCCACGGCAAGGTAGAACTGATCCTCCGGCATCTCCAGGACGATCTCCTGACCGTTGTCCTGAAGAATGACCGAATTATAGGTCACGGAGGCGGAGAGCCCGGTGGAACGGTCCTCATTGGTGCGGTCCAGCTGTTCAACGACCTCCGGGGTGCTTGCCTGCTCCAGGCCGTGCTCGCGCAGCAGATCGGAGCTCGTCGTTTCGTTGTCAGTGCCGGCGGCACAGCCCGTGGCCAGCAGCAGGGCGGCGGGCAGAAGGAGGCGCTTGAAGTTCATGGCACCAGCCTATGACCGTGCCGTGCCTGCCCGAAAACGCCGCTGAGGCGGCCCGGGTTCACCAGCGGTGCCGCGCTTCCTCGATCCAGCCGGTCAGCCCGTCCAGGGTGTACGCCGTCCCGTCCGGAGTCCGGGCGGTTCCCGTCCAGGAGCCAAAGGCCTGCCAGATTTCGGACGAGATCACGCCGAGCTTGGTGGCCGAGGTTCGGCGGTGGAACGGGGTCAGGACCGCATCGATCCACGGACCATGAACCGTCCAGGCGGAGTCAGGGTCGGTGAGGTCATACGTGAACTCCAGTTCGCCGTCGTAGTGGTGCAGCCGTCCGTCCACGATGAGGGCGTTTTCCGTGGCCGGAGTTCCTGCCGTCCACTGCCCGCCAATCTGCAGCCCCAGCCGCGTGCCGTTGACGGTTCCCGAGCCCGCACCCCAGGTCCATGTGGTCCGGTATGGCCAGCGGCCGCGGCCCCGGTCCAGCACGGCAAACGCCTCGTCGCCCACCGCATAGGTCCTGCCGTCCACGGTGACGGTTCCGCTGACCCGGCGGGCCACATCCTTGAGCGTGTACTGGAAGCGGCGCTCGGACCAGGGCACCACCACGCCCAGCACATCGCCGTCGGCCGGTGCATAGAGATCAACCTCAACCCGAGGCGAACGCGCCCGCAGGTGGGTGCCGCCGTCGTCGTCGTGGAAGCGCAGGGACACATCGCCGGCGGACCCGAACGCCGTCAGCGGCGGCAGCGTGTCCGGGAGCTGGACTTCGGCGGATGAGGGAAGGATCTTCAACGGCTCAATGCTGATCTCCTCCCCGGTTGCCCGGACAAGGACATAGATCTGCAGGCTGGCCGCATACCCGAGATTCACGATGGTCATGCCCACGGCCAGCTCGGGGGACAGAATTCCCCAGTACTCCCAGCGCTTGGTCCGCAGCCGGCCTCCGGGTCCGCCCGGCAGCGGGGTGCGGTGCAGTGGGGACCGGGAGTAGCCCACTGCCTGCGGATTCAGGGTACCGCGGGCAAGGGTCAGGTCAGTCGGCAGCGTGAGTTCGTCCATGCGGCCCCAGTCTAGGCGGCGCCGGTTGCAAACCGCCGTTCTGCGCGCCGGGGTCCTGGTCTAGGCTGGGAGAAACTTCGGTTGCGGAAGAAGGCGGTAGGAAATGTTGGTGAGCGTAGGCCAGTTCAGTCCCACGGGCGATGTTGCGGAGAATCTTGACGTCATGCGCACCCTGGCGGCCAAGGCCAAGGCAGAGGGCGCCGAGCTGATCGTGTTTCCCGAGGAATCAATGTTCAGCGTCGGCAGGGTTGACGGTCCACTGGCCGCAGCGGTCGACGCCGGCTGGACCACCTTTGTGCAGCAGCTGTCTCTGCTGGCTGCCGAACTGGGCATCGCCGTCGTTGCCGGCGCCTATGAATCCAGCGGCGAGGACCGGCCGTTCAACACGCTGGTGCTGATTGATTCCACCGGTCGAATTGCCGACACCTACCGGAAACTTCATCTGTACGACGCGTTCAGCTACTCGGAGTCCACCCGGATCAAACCCGGCGACGGCGGCGTAAAAGTGGTGGAACTGGACGGCATCAAGGTGGGGCTGATGACCTGTTACGACATCCGGTTCCCCGAACTCGCACGGGCGCTGACGGATCAGGGTGCTGACCTGCTGGCGGTACCCGCCGCTTGGTTCAAGGGCGAACACAAGATTGAGCACTGGGAAACCCTGCTGAAGGCCCGGGCCATCGAAAATACGGTCTGGGTGGCCGCGGCGGGAACATCCAGCCGCCACACTGTGGGGCACTCGGCGATCCTCGACCCCATGGGCGTGCCGCAGGCATTCCTGAGTGATGAGGCCGAGGCTGTGGTCACTGCAGATGTGACCCGCAAGCGCATTGACGACGTCCGGGAGTTCCTGCCGGTGCTCAAAAACCGCCGTTTTGAAGCCAACAACCGGATTGTTTCAGCTCTTTAAAACTTTTTTCGCAACAACGTAACCTTTTGGTGCTCACATACGATTACTCTTTTGGAACGGCCGCACCGAGGCTTATCCCCCCAACGAGCCCCGGTGCGGCCGTTTCCATGCCCAAAGGCGGGCGCCCGGGCACGGTAGTATGTGGACGCCCCCCATCCTTACGCGAGGGAAAGACCGAATTTTGGCGAAAACCCTGACGGAGGAAACCCTCCGTGCCGCCGCTGCCGGAGAACCGGAGGCGCTGCGCAAAATCTATAATGTGCTGGCTCCGTCGATCCTCGCCTACCTCGCGGGTAAGGGCTGCGATGACCCTGAGGGGCTGACCCAGGACGTTTTTCTCACGGTCTTCGGCAAACTGGACACCCTCACCGGCGGTTTTTCCGGGCTGCGCACCTTCGCTTTTTCCGTGGCCCACGCGCGCATGGTGGATGACGCACGGCGGCGTGAGCGGCAACCGGTGTTGGCTCAGTTCCAGCCTTCTTCGGACATCCGCTCCAGCGCTTCCGCCGAAGAAACAGTGCTTGCATCAGCGGCCGCAGCCGCCGAGCTTCTTGAAGGCTTGACCAAGCGGCAACAGGAAGTGCTGCTGCTGCGGGTGGTGGGTGATCAATCGATTGAGGAAACCGCCAGGATCATGGGCTGCAGCGTGGGAGCCGTCAAGCAGCTTCAAAACAGGGCGCTGAAAATACTCAAAGACAAGTTGGAACGGGAACGGAAGGAGGAGTCAGCTCATGAACGAATCGCCTGAGACGGACGATGACCGCAGTATCCGGGGACTCCTCGCCGAGTCCGGGACCCGGGAAAGCCCTGAGCTCCTTGAAGGCCTGCGAGTGCTGCGCTCTTTCCGTGCGCTCCCGCCCCCGGAGCCCACGGGTGAGCTGGCCGCTTTGCTGGCCGAACCGCCCGTCCAGCCCCGGCAGCGATCGCAGCGGCACCGCGGCTTGATCCTGAGTTTTGCACTGGCGGGGGCCATGGCGGCGGGCACCACCGGCGTGGCGGCAAATAACGACCTGCGGCTTGCCACCGAAGCGTTCTGCGCCGATGTCCTTGAACAGGTGCTGCCGCAGGGCGGCGGGGAGCAGCCGCTGCCGGAGCAGCCCCCGGCGTCCGCCGAAGAGCCTCCCGTCTCCGCGGACGATCCTGCGGCTGGGCCGGAGGGCGAAAACGCCGCTGCACCCGAGGACCCCGATGTTTCCTCCGCAGGTGACGTACCCGCGGAGTACGAGGGGCCAGCTGGTGTGGAGGCTCCGTCCCCGGCCGCCGCACCGGGTGAAGCTCCGGGTTCCGTGCCTGGTGCTGAAGCGGAACAAGTGGTTCCGGCCGGCCCGCCGGAGGAAAGCGCGCAGGAGGCCGGTCGGGGCGGAGGCCACACCATCAGGGCCCGACCCCACCCGGACAACGCCGCCGGACATCCCGGAAGTCCCGGAAGCCCCGGAAGCCCCGGAAGCCCCGGACGCCTGGGAAATTCCGCACAGCCCGGCAACTCGGCAAACCCCTCACAGCCCGGCAACTCGGGACACGCCTCACAGCCCGGCAACTCGGCAAACCCCTCACAGCCTGGCAACTCGGGACACGCCGGCGCCCCCGGACACGGCGGCGCCGGATCCGGCCCGGGCAATTCCGGCCACCCCAAGCCAGCTTCCACGAATTCCCGGGGCAGCGCGGACGAGCAGCTCCCTACGCGGTGAGCTGCCGCTTGGAGGAAATGACGCCGGTGTTGAAGCCGGCGAGGTTCAACCCGCCGTGGAACCGTGCGTGCTCAATCTTCACGCAGCGGTCCATCACCACATCCATGCCGGCAGCCTCGGCGGATCGGGCCACCTCCTCATGCCAGGATCCCAGCTGCAGCCACAGGGTTTTCGCTCCGACGGCGATGGACTCCTCCAACACGGACGGCAAGTCATCATGCCGCCGGAACACATCCACGATGTCCGGCACCTCGGGCAGGTCCGCCAGCGAGGCGTAGACCGGACGGCCCAGGATTTCCCGGGCCACCGGATTCACGAAGTAGACGGTGTACGGCGAGGACGAGAGCAGATAGGTCGCCACGAAGTACGAGGCGCGGGACGGCTTGTCCGAAGCGCCCACAATGGCAATGGACTTGGCCCGGCGGAGCAGCGCCAGCCGCTCCGGCGCACTGGGGCCGTCCCAGGTACGGGGCTCGGTTGTTGTTTCAGCTGACACGTGCGGGCTCCTCAAGGGTTGGTACAGCAGGAAGAGTGGATGCCGGGTGCCCGGCCGCCACCGCGGCGTCCAGTGCCTGGTCCAGATCCCAGAGGATGTCCTCGAGGTCCTCCAACCCCACGGAAATCCGGATCAGGTCCTCGGCAACGCCGGCGGCGGAAAGCTGCTCCGACGAGAGCTGGCCGTGAGTGGTGGATCCCGGATGGATGACCAGGGTCCGTGAATCGCCCACATTGGCCAAGTGGGAGGCCAGCTGCAGCGACTCGATGAACGTCTTGCCGGCTTCGCGGCCGCCCCGGACTCCGAAGCTGAACACCGATCCCGGCCCCTTGGGCAGGTACTTCCGGGCCCGGTCAAAGTGCGGGTGGGATGGCAGGCCCGCATAACTGACCCAGGACACACGCTCATCAGCCTCGAGCCATTCGGCTACGGCCTGCGCGTTCCTGAGGTGCTCGTCCATGCGCTGGGGAAGGGTTTCCACCCCCTGCAGCAGGGCAAATGCGGAGGTTGCGCTGAGGGTGGGTCCAATGTCGCGCAGCTGCTCGGAGCGCAGCTTGGTCAGGAACCCGTATTCGCCAAAGTTTCCCCACCAGGAGATGTTGCCGTAGCTGGCCACCGGCTCGGTCATGGCCGGGAACTTGCCGTTGCCCCAGTTGAACTTGCCGGATTCCACCACCACGCCGCCCAGGGTGGTGCCGTGGCCGCCGAGGAACTTCGTGGCGGAGTGAATCACGATGTCCGCGCCGTGCTCGAAGGGCCGGACCAGGTACGGGGTGCTCAGGGTGGCGTCCAGGATCAGCGGCACGCCGGCGTCGTGTGCCACCTTGGCGAGTGCCGCAATGTCGATGACCTCGCCGCTGGGGTTGGCCACCACCTCGGCGTACACGGCCTTGGTGTTCTCCCGGATGGCTGCGGCGTAGTCGGCCGGGTTGGTGCCGGGGACAAAGGTGGTGTCGATGCCGAAGCGGCGCAGGGTCACATCCAGCTGGGTCACGGTGCCGCCGTACAGCTGGGCCGCGGCCACGATGTGGTCGCCGGCGCCGCAAAGTGCAGCGAAGGTGACAAATTCCGCGGACATGCCCGACGCCGTCGCCACGGCGCCGATGCCGCCTTCAAGGGAGGCGATGCGTTCCTCGAAGGCCGCTACTGTCGGATTGCCGATGCGCGAGTAGATGTTGCCGTACTTCTGCAGCGAGAAGAGGTTGGCGGCGTCGTCGGTGTCCTTAAAGACGAAGGACGTGGACTGGTAGATGGGCACGGCTCGTGCACCGTGCGTGGCATCGGGGGTGCCCCCGGCGTGCAGGGCACGGGTCCGGAAACCGAATTGGCGCTCACTCATGAAATGAGTGCTCCTTCCTGGTGGCCGCAGCAAAGCGGCTCGTTGATCGTTGCAAGTTGGGCGTGACGGACGAAGAATGTTCAGCAGGGCTGCATACACAGCGGACTGGCAGCGGCGGACGACGCCGGACGGACCGACGAAGGGCACCACCGCGATGGATGAATACGTCGTTGTCATTGAAACGGGCTACAGGCTGGCCGCCGCCACGCATAAGATCACGGCCACCGATCCGCTGCCGCAGGTGGAAGCCAACCAGCTTTTCCAGGAGCTGCAGGACGGGCTGCACGCCGACCTGCTGCCCGCCAAGGCGGACGCCACGTACCTGGAGGTCTCGCCCACCGAGTTCATGCGGGTCCACAGCCTGATGGGCGGCGTCGTGGTGATGGACCGGGTGACACTGGCCCGCGTTCACTGATCGGCTCCGTGCCGGGCAGCGCAGATGCGTGCGATGTCGGGTATGCAGGGTTCATTCTGCAGACTGGTGGTGTCGCCCAGGGCCGTGCCCTCGAACAGCTGGGTCAGGAGCCGGCGCATGATTTTCCCGGAGCGGGTCTTGGGCACATCGGGAACGACGACGACGGCGGCCGGCTTGGCGATCGGCCCGATCTCCCGTGAGATGTGGGCCCGCAGTTCAACGGTGACCCGCTGAGTGAACGCCGGGTCCTCCGGCCCCGCTTCAGGCAGCGCTGCCGCCGCTGCCGGCGACAGGACCACAAACGCGGTGATGGCGTGCCCTGTTTTCGGATCCGCCACCGGGCACACGCCGGCTTCGGTGACCCACGGATGTGAGACCAGGGCGGATTCAATCTCAATGGTGGACAGCCGGTGCCCGGAGACGTTGAGGACGTCGTCGGTGCGGCCCAGAATCCAGGTGTGCCCGTCGTCGTCGTACTTCGCGCCGTCGCCGGCCAGGAACCAGCCCTGCCGGGCATACTGCCGCCAGTAGGAGGACAGGTAGCGCTGCGGGTCGCCCCAGACTCCGCGGGCCATGGCGGGACCGGTCTGATCCACCACAATGAATCCCTGCGTGTTTGGCGGCACCGGGTTCCCGTCGCCGTCCACGATCCGGGTGCTCACGCCCGGCAGGGCGCGGGATGCGCAACCGGGCTTGAACTCCGTGTCGGTGGGACGCGGGGAGAGGATAGTGGCGCCGGTTTCGGACTGCCACCAGGTGTCGATCACCGGTACCTCCCCGCGGCCCAGCTGTTCGCGCAGCCAGCGCCAGGCTTCGGGGTTGACCGCCTCGCCCACGGTGCCCAGCAGCCGGATGGAGGAGAGGTCATGGCCGGCCGGAACGCCGTCCGGGAACCAGCCCATCAGGGACCGGACCAGGGTGGGAGCGGTGTAGTAGCTGGTGACTTTGTACCGCTCGATGATTTCGAAGTGCCGGCCCGGATGCGGGGTGTTGGGTGTGCCCTCGTAGATGACCTGGGTGGCGCCGTTGGACAGCGGGCCGTAGATCTCATAGGTGTGGGCGGTGACCCAGGCCAGGTCAGCGGTGCACCAGTGGACGTCCTGCCCGCGTGCCTCCGGATCCGGGTTCGCGAAGAGGTACTCGTAGCTCCAGGATGCCTGGGTCAGATAGCCGCCCATGGTGTGGACCAGGCCCTTGGGTTTTCCGGTGGTGCCCGAGGTGTACATGATGAACAGCGGCGTCTCCGCGTCAAAGGCCTCCGGTTCATGCAGGTCCGGGGCGGTGTCCACGGTCTCGTGCCACCAGAGGTCCCGGCCTTGGACCCAGTTGATCTCGGATCCGGTGCGGCGGACCACCAGCACATGCTCAATGGCGTTGGTTCCGGCAACCGCGGCGTCGGCGTTGTCTTTGACCGGCACGGCGGCGCCGCGGCGGAACTGGCCGTCGGTGGTGACCAGCAGCTTGGCGCCGGTGTCCTCCACCCGGAACTTCAGCGCTTCGGCGGAGAAGCCGCCGAACACCAGCGAATGCACCGCGCCGATCCGGGCGCAGGCCAGCGTAATGACGATGGTCTCCACGATCACCGGCAGGTAAATGACCACTCGGTCACCCCGGCCAATGCCCAGGGCCAGCAGGGCATTGGCGGCGCGGCAGACGTCACGCTGCAGGTCGGCGTAGGTGACGGTGCGGCGGTCTCCGGGTTCGCCCTCGAAGTGCAGGGCCACTTTGTCACCGCGGCCGGCAGCCACGTGCCGGTCCACGCAGTTCACTGCGACGTTCAGGGTGCCGCCGGCGAACCACTCAATGGCGGGGATGCTGTAGTCGGCGTCGGCTTCGGGGATTTCCGGGCCGCTGAGGCGCTGCGGGGGAGTGAAGGTGTGCGCCGTGTGCCAGGGCTGCTCCCACTGGAGCCTCCCGGCCGCGGTTTCCCAGAACGCGATGCGCTCGGCTTCGGTGGTGGGGTCCGCGGTAACAGTCGATGTCAGGCCCATTTTGCCACCGCCCATTTTTCGGCCAGGCCGAGGATGGCATCGGTGATCTTGCCGATGACGGCCAGCAGCACGATGGCCAGCAGCAGGCGGTCGGTGCGCCCGTTGTTCTGCGAATCGATTAACAGGAAGCCCAGCCCCATGGACGAGGCAATGAGCTCGGCGGCCACCAGGAACAGCCAGGCCTGGGCCAGTGCCAGCCGCAGACCGGAGAAGACCGCCGGGACGACGGCCGGCAGCTGGACTGTCCGCAGCAGCTTCAGTCCGTTGAGCCCAAAGGCCCGGGCGGCTTCGACCAGGTTCCGGTCCACGTGGCGCAGGGCCAGGGACACGGTGGTGAACACGGGGAAGAACGCGCCGATGGCGATCAGGGTGATTTTCGAATCCTCGCCAATCTTCAGCCACAGAATCAGCAGCGGCACCCAGGCCAGGGATGGCACGGCGCGCAGGGCGCCGATGGCGGGACCCAGCAGGATGTCCGCCAGCCGGGAAAGGCCCAGCAGGGCACCCAGCGCCAGCCCGAGCAGGGCGCCGATAGCAAAGCCGATGAGCACGCGCTGGGTGGAAATGGCGATGTGCTGGCCGAGCTGGCCGCGGTCAATCAGGTCAATGGCTGCGGTGTAGACGGCTGCCGGGGATGGCAGCTGAACGGCTGTGAAGACTCCGGCGGCGGTGCTCAGCTGCCAGGCGGCGAGCAGGACGGCGGGAACCACGAGGCCCAGCGAAAGCCGCACCCAGCGGCGGGACAGCGCGCCGCCTGCTGCGGCGTCCCGCTGCGGCCCGCCGGGAGCGGGTGCCGGCCCGGCCGCAGGCCCGGTTCCTGCCGCTCCGGTGGCGGCCAGGCCGGCCCGGGACGTGGGAACAACACTCTTTCCCGTGATGTATGGGTTTCCGATCTTCGGCATCAGGACTCCTTGACCGCATCAGGAGCGGCGCTGCGGACGAAGGAGTCGTCAAACAGGCTGTCCAAGGCGGTGTCGATCTTGGCCTGGTCCGCCACGTCTCCGGTTTCCACGAGCGTGGGACCGATCTTCTCCAGTACGCTGCGCTGCGCCTCACCCGGGGCCGGATCCACGTCAAGGTTGCTGCGTTCCAGCACCACGGTCTGCGCCACGGCCAGGTCCAGGCCGGCAACATCGGCGAGGATCCGCGCGGTTTCGTCCGGGTTCTCCAAGGCCCAGGCACGGGCCTTCTCGTAGGCGTTGACCACGGCCTGGGCCTGTTCGGGATCCGCCTCCAGGAAGTCCTCGTTGGCGGCCAGGATGCCGTAGGTGTTGAAGTCCAGATTCCGGTGGATCAGCTTGGCGCCGCTCTGTTCAGCGCCGGCCATGATCGGATCCAGGCCGGCCCACGCGTCCACGGACCCGTTTTCCAGTGCCGTCCGCCCGTCAGCGTGCTGCAGCTGCTCCACTGTGACGTCGGAGAGGCTCAGCCCGGCCTCCTCCAGCGCCTGCACCAGGAAGAAGTACGGGTCTGTGCCCTTCGTCGCGGCCACCGACTTGCCCTTGAGGTCCGCCACCGAGGTGATGTCCGAATCAGCTCCGACCACCAGGGCTGACCACTCAGGCTGGGAGAAGATGTCGATGGCCTTGATCGGGGAACCGTTGGCGCGGTTGAGCAGGGCAGCGGACCCGGCCGTTGATCCGATGTCGACGGCGCCGGACCGCAGATTTTCGTTCGCCTTATTGGAGCCGGCCGACTGCACCCATTCCACGGTGACGCCGTCCTCGGCGAGGGTCTCCTCCAGCCAGCCCTGGTCCTTGATGATCAGGCTCAGGGGGTTGTAGGTCGCGAAGTCCAAGGTGAGGGTTCCGCCGTCGGCCGTGCCGGCGTTCGCGGCGGATTCGCTGTCCTCGCCCGCCACGCAGCCGGTCAGCAGCAGGGATGCTGCGGCCGCTGCTGCGGCGATGGCTTTGATGGGGGACGAGACGGTGGAAGAGCTGAGGGAAAGCTTGTTCATGGGAGATCTTTCTGGTGGAAGAGGCTGCGCGGAAAACGGCGCGGAAGGCTGGGACAGCGTCACGGGGACGCCGGAGGGATTTGCTGAGGGGAGGAGCTGCCGGAAGCCGGCGGTGCCGCTGCTAGTGGCGGTCGACGCCGAGACGGGCCAGGAGCTCGCCGCGCATTCGGGCCAGCTCAGCCGAGGAACGGTTGCGGGGCCGTACACCGGGAACGGTAATGGTGTCCGTGATGGTGGCTCCGTGCGCTCCGGCCTCTTTGCCCAGAATGATGATGCGGTCCGCCAGCTGGAGGGCTTCGTCCACGTCGTGGGTCACCAGCAGCACAGTGGTGGGGGTTGCCCGGTGCACCGAGAGCAGCAGGTCCTGCATCTTGAGCCGGGTCAGGGCATCCAGGGCGCCGAAGGGCTCGTCAAGCAGCAGCACCCCCGGGGTCCGGGCCAGGGCCCGGGCCAGGGATGCGCGCTGGGCCATGCCGCCGGAGACAGCACGCGGGCGGTGCTTGGCGAAGGCCGTCAGCTCCACCAGTTCCAGCAGCTCGGCCACTTTGGCCTTGCCGTTTTTCGCGCTCATGCTCTTGGGCAGGCCCATGGCAATGTTGGCCTGCAGGGTCTGCCACGGCAGCAGCCTCGGTTCCTGGAACGCGACGGCGCAGCGGTCATCAATGCCGCGGACAGCAGTGCCGTTGATCAGCACTTCCCCGGTGCTGGCGGCGTCCAGTCCGGCGGCGGCACGCAGCAGCGTTGATTTTCCGCAGCCGCTGGAGCCCAGGATGGCCAGGACTTCGCCGGGGCGGACCTCGAAGTTGATGTCACGCAGCACCTGGTGTGCCGCCGGACCGGAGCCGAAACTGCGGCCCAGCCGGGTAAACGTGACGGGAAGGGCGGAGCCGGCCGGCGCGACGGCAGGGGACTGTGAAGCCAAGGCGGTCATGTTAACTCTCCATCGGTCCTGGCAGTAGCACCCTACGGAAAACGCCTTGGGCCGGTTATGGCCTCCTGCGGTGTTGTCCTCGTTATTGCCGTTCCCCAAGGAGGAGGTACGGCAACCAGGGTTGCTGCGGCTTCACTGATCCAGGTCTCTCAGCCGCTCGGGATGGTCAAGTGCTACTAAACGCGCCATTCCCGGATCGGGCAAGTCCCCCGCGTAATATTTCGCCGCGCTCTCCGGGCCCGGGAAGCATCGGCCGCTCACCTCTTCAGCGAACAACCGCGGAGCCGTTGACCCCTCGGAATCCGGCTCCTAGGCTCCAGGGAGGTGGTGCGCCGGGAGCGCTGCCGCCGTTCACCCAGGGAGGCAATCATGGCCACTTCCACCTCGGGCAAGGTGCAGTCAGCGGACCGCACGCTTATTGCCTGGGAACGGCAGGGATCCGGGCCGCCGCTTGTCATCGTTGATCCGGTCCTCATGGACCGCCGGACATCGGTCAGCGCAGGGCTGGCCGAGGTGCTTTCCCCGCACCGGACCGTGTACACCTACGACCGGCGGGGCAAAGGTGAAAGCGGCGACAGCGCGGACTACGAGCCGGGCCGTGAGGTTGATGACCTCCTGGCCGTCATCGGGGCGGCCGGGGGTGCGGCAGACCTGTACGGGTTTTCGTCCGGAGCCGTCCTGGCCTTGCTGGCGGCAGCTGATTCCCCGGCAGTAACCGCTGTGGTGGCACTGGAACCTCCGCTGTCCGGCCGCGGGGACAACACCCCGGATATCCGCGGCCAGCTGCAGCAGCTGATTGCCGCAGGGAACCGCGCCGAAGCGGTGCGGCTGTTTCAGCGCTCCATTGGAGTTCCGGAGGACATGGTTCAGGCGGCGGACGTCGGGGCGTTTGAACCGGCCGCCCATACGATCGCCTATGACCTGACACTGAATGCGACGGCGGACCCGGACAGCCTTGCCGGCATCCGGGTCCCGGTCCTGGTGCTGGTCAGCGGCGTGAGTGACCCGCGGCTGCACGAATGGGCGCGGGAAACCGCCGAAGCAGTGGCGGACGCCCGGCTGCAGGTGCTCGAAGGCGGCTGGCACGGGGTGGAGGACCAGGTGCTGGCCGCCGCCATCAACGAATTTCTGGTCTAACGTCCCGCGAGTTCACATTTGGTCATCGACTTCCCTGCGCTCCGGCGCTGTGGTGATACTGGAGCCCAAGGATCATGAGTCCCAACGCGAAGCTCTGGCTGGTTGGGCGGCAACCCTCTTCTCCGTAGCGGGGTGCCCCAGATGAGGATCCGGCCGTGCCGCGCCCGCGGACGGCAAGTACGGCGCTCCTGCGGGGTGCGTCCCGTTCCGAAAGGCATCCTTGTGTCCGAGCACGACACTTCCCTGACCGAAGAAACCGGCCGCCGGCAGATCCGCTTCAACGCCTTCGACATGAACTGCGTGGGCCACCAGTCTCCGGGGCTGTGGCGGCATCCGGAGGACCGCTCCGCCAACTACACCGACCTGCGCTACTGGGCCCACCTCGCAAAGACCTGCGAAAAAGGCCTGTTTGACGGCATCTTCCTGGCCGACGTGCTGGGCACCTATGACGTGTACGGAGATTCCAACGAGGCCACTCTGCGGCAGGGAACGCAGGTTCCGGTGAATGATCCGCTGCTGTTGGTTTCCGCGATGGCCCTGGTCACCGAACACCTCGGTTTTGGGGTCACCGCCGGCACCGCGTACGAGCATCCGTACCCGTTTGCCCGCAGGCTGTCCACGCTGGACCATCTCACCAATGGACGCGTCGGCTGGAATGTCGTCACCGGATACCTGCCGTCCGCCGCCCGCAATCTCGGCGCCGCAGACCAGCTGGAACACGATGAGCGCTACAACCATGCGGATGAGTATCTCGAGGTCATCTACAAACTGCTCGAAGGCTCCTGGGAGGACGACGCCGTCGTCCGCGACCGGGAAACCGGCGTTTTCACCGATCCGGCCAAAGTGCACGACATCAACCACGAGGGCAAGTACTTCACGGTCCCCGGCATCCACATCAGCGAGCCCTCGCCGCAGCGCACTCCGGTGATCTACCAGGCCGGTGCCTCTCCGCGCGGAATCGCGTTCGCCGCCGAAAACGCTGAGGCGGTTTTTGTCGGAGCGCCCACCAAGGAAAAGCTCAAGGCCACGGTCACCAGGATCCGCGACGCCGCCGAGGCCGCCGGCCGGGACCGGCACTCCATCCGCATCTACACCCTGATGACGGTCATTACGGCCGCCACCGCCGAGGAAGCTGCCGCCAAACACGAGGATTACCAGCAGTACGCCAGCCATGAAGGGGCGCTGGCCCTGATGTCCGGCTGGATGGGCGTGGACCTGTCCACCTACAACCTGGACGAACCGCTGGGCAACGTGAAGTCCAACGCCATCCAGTCAGCCGCCGCCAACTTCCAGAAACCGAAGGACGACGGCGAACCCTGGACGGTGCGCGACATTGCCGATTCAGTGGGTATCGGGGGACTGGGGCCGCGGATGGTCGGTTCGGGTGCGGAAATCGCCGAGGAGATGATCCGCTGGGTGGAGGAGACCGACGTTGACGGTTTTAACCTGGCGTACGCGGTCACGCCCGGCACGTTCGAGGACATTGTCGAGTTTGTGGTCCCTGAACTGCAGTGCCGCGGCGCCTACCGGACCGAGTACACCCCCGGAACCCTTCGCCAAAAACTCTTCGCCCGGGGGGACAAGCTGCCGGCGGAGCACCGCGGTGCCTCGTACCGGCTGAGCCCCGCGGTGCGTTGACCGCGGCGTCCGCCCTGTTCCGTGAGCAGTAGGCGGTCGCGGCTCCGGGTTACGGTCCGGAACGTTGACCCTTCCAAGGTCCGCTCCTACTTTGGAAAGGTGGCGCGTATCCGGCGCCTCATCCCCACCTGAGCAGGAGCCTGCCATGGAACACTCGCCCAGCGCTTCCGGAACCGCCCTGTCCGCCGACGGAACCCGCATTGCGTGGTCCCGGCAGGGGTCGGGTCCGCCGCTCGTGATTGTCGACCCGCTCCTGGCCGACCGCAGCAGCTCCAGCACGCAGGTTCTTGCCGACCTGCTGTCGGAGAACCACACGGTGTACACCTATGACCGGCGGGGCACGGGCGAGAGCGGGACGGGCGAGGAGTACACGGCGGAGTCCGACGTCGACGACCTGCTGGCGGTGGTGCAGGTGGCCGGCGGTTCGGCCAGCCTGTATGGATTTGCCTCCGGCGCCTTCCTGGCGCTGCGGGCGGCCCAGGAGTCAGCGGTCATCACCCGGGTGGTGGCGCTGGAACCAGCATTGGCCCTGGACGAAGGCGAGGATGAACTGCTGCTCCTGCAGACTGAGCTCGAGGGGCTGGGCGGAGTCTCCGTTCCGGTTCTGGTGCTGGCAGGCAGCACCAGCGGTGACGAAACCCAGGACCTGGCCCGCCGGGCCGCCGCCGCCCTCAACGCGGGGGAGTTTCAGCTGCTCGAGGGTGATACGAGCAGTGTCCCGGACGCAGCGCTCGCCGATGCCATCGACTCTTTCCTCGGCTGAGTCCTCCGGAGCGTCCCGGGCTCGGAAACTAGCCGGCCCCCTCCAGCCGGGCAGTGATTTTGGTGAGGGCGAGCTGCTGGGCAGGATTCAGGGCGCTGTGCGGGTACTCGTCGAAAACCGCCGTCACTGTGGATTCGTCGGCGGCCAGGACTCCCGAACCGGCCAGCGCTTCCCGGACGGGCCCGGCGACCGTTTCCACAAAGCCGGCAACCAGGCGCTCCACATCCGCGCCCGGAGTCTCCGGCGTCAGCCCGGCGAAGTCCGAGTAAAACTGCAGCACCTGTCCGCCAAGTTCCCGTGAGCTCAGCGTTTTGTAGACTTCCGCAAGGGCGCCGAGGCCCTCATCGCCCGCAAGATGCGCAAGAAGGACCGCCTGTTCACGGTCCATCCGGCGCACCGGATCGGGGGCTGATGCGGCAAAGGAATCCACAATAAGCGCCAGCTCCGGTGGAAGATCCAACGCCTGCGCCGTCCTCAGGCCGGAGATCAGCCGTTTCTGCTGCTGCAGCCGTTCCAGCTCCGCGTCGACACCTTCCTCCAGCTCATCCAGTAGCGCCGCCGGACCCGCTCCGCCGCGGTGTCCGCCGTCGTCGTCCAACAGCTCGGCCATTGCATCCAGCGGAATTCCGATGGCGGCCAGGCGCTTGATGCGCAGAAGACGGATCAGGTCCCCGGCGTTGTAGGTGCGGTAACCGTTGTGGCCGCGCTCCGGTTCGGGCAGCACGCCAAGCTGGTGATAATGCCGCAAAGCGCGCACCGTCACTCCGGCCAGTGCGGCAAGCTCACTGCTTCTCATGGGCAACCCTCCTCTCCGGGTCCATTGTGCCGGGTGTTTCCGGGGTCGGGATTCCTGCCGCTGCCGGAGCGTTGTCCGGAAGGCGCAGGGAAGGCGAGACCAGTGCCCACACCGCCGCCACAGCCCACACTGCCGCAACCGTCATGCCTGCCGCCGTCAAGCCGTGCCGTTCGGCGACCATGGCGGCTGTGAGCATCCCCAGCGGCGCCGCCAGAAGGGCGAGGGAATTCTGGGTTCCCATAATCCGTCCCAGCATTTCCTCCGGAATGCGTTCGACCATCAGGGTTCCCGTCACGCATCCCAACAGCCCGGAGGCCAGGCCCAGGACAAAGGCTCCGGCCAACAGAACCCACGACGGCGGGAGGGAGCCGAGGATTGCCAAGCCGGCCGTCGTCCCGGCCAGCCCTGCCGTCAGCCAGCGGCGCCGGCCGGCTCCGGAACCCCAGCCGGCATAGAGGATTCCGCCCGCCAGTGTGCCGGCGGCGAGCGCGGTGAGAATGAAGCCCAGCTGCCCTGGCTTGTTTCCCAGTGAAAAATGAGCGGGCAGGATGATGCCCTGCAGGGCTGTCAGGGCGGCCACCATGACCAGGGTCAGGAAGGTGGTGGCGCGCAGGGTTTTGTCACTTCGGAACAAGGTGCTCCAGCCCTGCCGCAGCTGGTGCCACGCGGAAGAGCCCGCTGCCATGAATTCCGAGTCAGCTTCCTGGTCAGCTTCAGGGGCACCAGCAGGCGCACCGGTGCCGCGCGGCATAAGCAGCGTTGCCGCAGCCGCAGCGAGTGAAGTGGCGGCGGTTATCCAGAGGACGGTTGAACCCTCGAAGACGAGTATTAATGCGCCGGCGGCAGCCGGGCCAATAACCATCACCATTGCCCCGATGCTCTCCCGAATTCCGAGGAGTTTTCCGGCGGAAAGACCTGCCGCACGGGGGTTAAGGCATCAATCACCGGCAGCGCCGCAAGCGAAACGGCGGAAATAACATCGGCGGCCGCTGATGCAATCCGGCGGTTCATCCGGTCAATGACCACTCCCGTTAGCAGGCCGGCCAGGAATGCGGGGACGGCGGTGGAGACGGCCAGGATGCCGGCGGACATGACGCTGCCCGTTGCCTGCAGCACGATCAGAGGAAGGGCTATGGCCGCAATCGAGTTCCCCAGCAGCGACAGGGCATGGGACGTGAGGTAGGAAATTGTGGTCCGATTCATGCTCTTGAGTAAGGACTATGGCGCTGCGTCGGAGTCAAGTTGCCTTTCCCGGGTTTTCCTCCCGGATGGATCGAGTTCTAAAAAAACTTTGGGGGTGGAGCGGCCAATATTGCTTGCCGCTCCGGAACGCTGTTGTTGCCTGCCCCGCTCGCTGCTCCGGCGTCGGCCAGACTCGATTATGTGCGGGGGACTCCGACGGCCAACGGGCCCTTTGGCCCGAACACGGACATTGTCATTAGCCGCTTGGGGGAGGGACAGGCGCTGACGGGTGCACTGCCGCCGGTGGGGACATCCTGGCCGGTCACGACCTACCCGACCACCATCCCGGAAGGCTACGAGACCGATAACCCAAGCTTTGCGGGCGTCATCATTGCCGAGGACGTGAACGGCGAAACAACAGCCCCGACGTACTGCATCGATATCCGGACTGAAACCCGTGTCGGCGTCGGCTACCAGAACGGTACCTGGGATGAAGCGACGGTGCCCAACATTGGCTACGTTGAGCGGATCCTCAACTCATACTTTCCCACCGTCCCCAACCAGCCGGCGGGGCTGAACAACAATCAGCGGGCGGCCGCCGTCCAAGCAGCCATCTGGTTCTTCAGTGACGGCTACGTGGTGAATCCTCGGAATCAGCTCTATCCGGCCGTCCAGGCCATCGTGAACGCCACGATCGCCGCCGGCCCGCTTCCACAACCGGCAGAACCGGACATCAGCATCACCCCCGCCACGGCAACGGGCCCCATTAACGGAGTCACCGGTCCCTACACTGTTTCCGCAGAAGACGGCGCAACGGTAACCCTCAGCGTTCCCCGCAGGTACAGCCTGTACACCGACCCCGCGGGAACCCAGCCGCTGGATAATCCGGTAGCGTCCGGCACCCAGTTTTGGGTCCGCAGCGATACCGGCGAGACAGCGCCTGCGACGATCACAGCGCGTGGGGTGGTCACCGTTCCCTCTGGGAACGTCTATTTATATGACCAAACAAATCCAGACTTAACATCAGCCCAGAAACTGATCCTCGCCAGTACGCGAGACCTATCAAGTACGGCCACCGCCACAGCCGAATTCTTCGCGGTTGGTTCCCTGACCGTCACTAAGACCATCCTCGGCGAGGCCGCCGGCAGCCAGGGCGCCATCAGCATCGCCGTCGACTGCGGGCCGGGGTATCAGTTCACGCTCGCGGTGGATGCAGGCAGCACCACCGGGGCGTCCCAAACCTTCACCGGTATTCCGGCAGGGTCCACCTGCACGGTCACGGAACCCGTCAGCGGGGCCACCGACACCGTTCTCGTCAGTACGGCGCTGCCGCAGCCCGTGGTTATCGAGGCCGGAACGCCGGTGGAAGCCACCGTGACCGACACCTACACGTTTGCGCCGGGCACTCTCGTAGTGCAGAAGCTCTTCACCGGTGAAGCTGCCGGCAACCACGGTGTGGTTGTCCTGCAGGTCACCTGTGGCACGGCGCTGAACACCACGGTGACCATTCCTGCCGGGGAAACCGAACCTTTCACCACGGAATTCGCCGGTGTGCCCGCCGGAACGGTCTGCACCGTCACTGAACCCACCACCGGCAGCACCACCGAAGTGACCGCCACCCCAACACTGCCAGCCGATGTCACGATCCCGGCCGCCGACAGTGTGACCAGCACGGTCAGCAATGACTACACCTACAACCCCGGTGTCATCGCCGTCAACAAGGTCATCGCCGGTGCCGCCGCCGGACAGCAGGGCGACGTGGTGCTGTCCCTGACCTGCACCAACGCCGGTGCCCCCGTGTTCAGCCAAACCATCACCATTCCCGCGGGGTCCACCGACACCATCCGCAACGAATACTCAGGTGTCCCCGCGGGAGCCACCTGCACCGTGGTGGAGACGTCCACCGGAGCCACCACGGCCGTAGGCGTCACCACGGAAAGCACCGGAGATGTGGTGATCCCGGCCGGCGGCGGCGCTGAAATCACGGTGACCGACACCTACACCCTCAACCCCGGCTCGCTGACCGTGACCAAGGCGCTGGCCGGGCCTGCGGCAGGACAGCAGGGCGCGGTGACCCTGCAGGTAACCTGCACCAGCGGCGAAACCACTGTTCTGAGCGAGACCGTTTCACTGCCTGCCGGATCAGCCGCCGGAACCTCGCAGACGTTTACCGGCGTTCCGGCCAACGCCGAGTGCGATGTGACCGAACCGGAGACCGGTGAAACTGCGACTGTCGCCGTCGAAGTTGCATTGCCGGATACGGTGGCCGTACCGGCCGGCGGCGCGGCCACCGCCACGGTGACCAACACCTACACCCTCAAACCGGGCGTCCTGCGGGTGGTCAAGACGATCGACGGCGAGGCAGCGGGCTATCAGGAAGCGATCACCATCGTTGTCAGCTGCGGTCCGGACGGATCGGTCCTGCTGGAAACCTGGAACATCCAGCCCGGCGTTACGGGCACGGGAGACGCCCAGTTCCGCAACATTCCGGCCGGAACCGAGTGCACCGTGACGGAAACCGGCGCCGGCACCACGGGAGCCATTTCGGTGGTCACCGTGACCCCGGATCCGGTGACCATTCCGGCAGGGGACGTGGTCGAGGCGCAGGTGACCAACACGTATTCCTTCAACCCGGGCACGCTGGCAGTGCGTAAGACCTTTGCCGGTGAGGCCGCAGGTTCGCAGGGAGACGTCCAGTTGCTTGTCGTCTGCATTGACGACGGCGACACCGTGCTGGATGAAACTGTCAACATTCCGGGCGGCGAAACAGAGACCTTTGAAACGGCCTTTGAGGACCTGCCCGCCGGAGCCGAGTGCACGGTGACTGAACCGGTCACCGGCGCCACTGAAACCGTGGGCGTGCAGACCGATCTGCCGGACCCGGTCACAATTCCGGCCGGCGACGGTGCGGAAGCCGTGGTGGCCAACACCTACACCTTCATCGCCGGTTCTCTGGTGCTGAACAAGGTGGTGGCCGGTGAAGCGGCCGGGGAGCAGGGCGAGATTCAGCTGAACGTCGTGTGCCTCTCCGGTGATGTTGAAGTCCTGAACGAAACAGTCACGGTTTCCGCCGGGACCACGGATCCCAGCGTCTGGACTTTCGACACGGTCCCCACCGGAGCCGAATGCACCGTGACGGAGCCGGTTACCGGTTCCACTGCGGAAGTCGGGGTCACCACGGATCTTCCGGGCATCCTGACGATCGTGGGCGGCGGCTCGGTGGAGGGAACGGTCACGAACACCTACGGCTTCAATCCCGGAGTCGTCACCGTTACCAAGACGATTACCGGAGGCGCCGCCGGAGAACAGGGTGAGGTCAGGCTCCTGCTCCGGTGCGTCATCGGAGAGGACCTGACGGTGGAAGCCGAGATCACGGTTCCGGCCGGATTCACCGGCAGCTACAGCCAGGAAATCCCCGGCGTGCAGGCAGGATCGGAGTGCGTGGTGACGGAGCCGGCAAACGGCGGCAGCGAAACCGTGACAGTGCAGACCACCCTGCCTGATCCGGTTGCAGTGGCGGCCGGCGGCTCAGCCAGCCTCACGGTAACCAACGCCTACACAGTGGTGGAGCCGACTCCGACCCCCACGCCGACGCCGACACCAGCTCCGACGCCGGCTCCGACACCCGCTCCGGAAAAGCCGGAGAAGCCCGGAAAGCAGGGGAAGCTCCCCAAGACGGGCAGCGACGGCACGGTTCTGGTGATGTCGGCGGGAGCCGGAGCCCTGGGGCTTGGAGCGTTGCTGCTCCTGGCGGCTAAGCGGCGCCGCGGATCCGGCGAGGATCTGTAGCCGGTTTCCCCGCATTGCTGCCGGGGCTGTGGACACCTCCTCGCAGGTGTCCGCAGCCCCGGCGTATGCTGGAGCCCCATCACGGCTCCCACAAAGGACGGCACATGGCAGTTGACGGTGCACACGTAAATGATCCGGCGGTAGTCGAGCGGCTGCTCCGGCAGAAGGGCCGGTGGGCCGTCGTCGGGCTGTCCAACAATCCCCGTCGCACGGCCCTGGGGGTATCCAAGTACGTTCAGGACCACCTGGGCATGGAGATCATTCCGGTCAGCCTCAAGGGCGACGACGTCCACGGCAACCAGGGCTACAAGCGGCTCGGCGACATTCCGGGTCCCATCGACGTCGTCGACTGTTTCGTGAACTCGACCAGGGTCGGTGACATCGTAGACCAGGCCATCGCCGTCGGCGCCAAAGCGGTGTGGCTGCAGCTGGGCGTGATCGACGAAGCGGCCGCCCGCCGTGCCGCTGATGCCGGCCTGGACGTGGTCATGAACACGTGCCCCGTTATTGAGGCTCCGCACTACGGGCTCTGAGCCCTCCTACAGTTTGGCGAACCGTGCCCGCAGGATCCCGGTGTAAAGCCCGTAGCAAATGAGCCCGGCACCCACGGACCCCAGTGCCAGCCAGCCAAAGGGCTGTTCGCGCAGGGCATGCAGGGCGCCGTCGAGGCCGCTGGAACGTTCCGGATCTGCCGTGGCCGCCGCAACCATCACCAGGATGCCAAGGATGGCCAGGGAAATGCCCTTGGCGATGAATCCCAGTACGCCGGTGACGGTGACCGCGCGGTCCCAGGCGCCCGGCGGAACGGCGCGAAGGTCATTGCGGTAGCGGCGGCTGGCGCCCTTGAAGATGAAGTAACCGCCAACGACGACGATCCCCAGGCCCACGAGGCCCAGCAGCAGCGCTCCGGCGGGCTGTGCCATGAGCCGGGCGCTCCAGCTGGTGGAGCTTTCACCGCTGTCCGATCCGCCGCCCAGGGCAAACGAACCAAAGGTGACGCCGATGGCACCGTAGGTGATGGCCTGGCCGGCCGCGGACCCGCGCATCTTCCACAGGTCCTTGCCCTTCATTCCTCCGCCCGCCAGCCAAATCCGGGACAGTTGAAAGAGTGCAAGGGTGAGGCAGCCCAGGAAGCAGACCCAGAGCAGGACCAATCCGCCCGGCTGTCCGGCCAATGCCGCCACGGCGCCGGAGGAATCAGCGTCGCCGCTGCCGCCGGACGCGATCTGCAGTGCAATGACGCCGATGAGCAGATGCAGCAGCCCGCTCGCGGCATAACCGACGCGGGCAGCGCGTTCAAAGCTCTTGGAATCGGCAGCTTTCGCCGCGGCCGATGCCAGCCGGTCCCCGTGTCCTGTGCGGGCCAAAGTGTCCTCCATGATTCGGGCGCCCACTCGGGGTGTGCGCCGGGTTGAGATGCCGGTGTTCCCATCCTGTCATCTGTGGCGCCATCGTGCTGCGGCGGACTAGGCTCGAAAGATGGATGAGGCAGAGGTAAGGCGGCTATGCCTCCAGTTCCCGGGTGCCTACGAGGACTTTCCGTTTGGGCCGGACGCATCAGTGTTCAAGGTGCAGGCCGCGGGCGGAAAAGCGAAAATGTTTGCCCTGAGCTGGCTGGGCGGGTCACCGCTGAGCATCAGCCTCAAGTGTGAACCGGAGCTGGCGCTGCAGCTGCGCGCCGCCCATCCCCAAATCAACGGGGCCTGGCACATGAACAAGAAGCACTGGAACTCGGTCCGGCTCGACGACGGGCTGGCCGCTGATCTGGTGCGGGACCTCGTGGAGGACTCCTATGATCTGGTGGTGGCCTCCCTGCCGCGGCGGGACCGGGAATCGCTGAAGTGGAAAGGGCTGGCCGGCGGATGAGCCGGGACCTGAGTTATCCGGACTCCGGCTACACCCGCCGGCCCTACCCCCAGCCGCTCACCCACCGCTGGCCTGAGGGGTACCGGCTGGTGCTGCGGCGGGAAAGGCTGAACGTTCCGGATCCGGCGGCGGCATTCCTCCGTCTGGCCAACGGCATCCTGGACTGGGACCTGCACCGGCTGTCCGGGCTGCGGGTCGCGGCGGCGACACCCCGTGCCGCTGCGGGCGTGGAGATGTCCTCGGGAGTGGGGCTGGGCCCGTTGCGGTACTACGCTCCCTGCCGGGTGCTGTGGGCAGAGGAACCCGAAACCGGCGACGGCGGCGTCCCCATCCCGGGGCAGCGGGCCGGATTTGGCTACGGCACCCTCAAAGGGCATCCGGAACAGGGCGAGGAGGGGTTCTATGCCGAGCTGGACGGCGAGGGGAAGCTGGCTTTCCGGGTGGCGGCCTACAGCAGGCCCGCCAACCGGCTGATAGCCGCCGGAGATTTCGCCAACCGCGCCGTGCAGGGGCTAATCACCCGGAGGTATGTTGCAGCAGCCTACAAGCTGTCTTCGGGCAGCGCAGCTGCCTGAAGGACAAAGCCCAGCCCCATCCCGGGAGTCTCGACGGGGAGGAAACCGGCAGTGAGCAACAGTGTCTGCGATGCATCGTTTTCCGGCTCGGTGTAGGCGATAACCCGCGAAACCGCCTCCTGGTCCAGGGCATGCCGCGCCAGCGTGGTGAGCGCTTCGGTGGCGTACCCCTGATTGCGCCGGGACGGGACGATGCTGTAGCTGACCTCAACGTCCCCCTCTTCCGGCAGCAGCAGGAAGCCGATGGTCCCGACCACCTGGCCGGTTGAGCGTTCACGGATGAGGCGGGTGCTCAGCGCCTTCTCCACGCTGTTCAGGCCCGCTTCGAAGAATTGCCGGGCGGCGTCGTGGTCCGTGGGCTGCGGAAAATCCGGAGCCCAGTCGGGGAGTCGGGACTGGACGATCAGGGCGTCCAGCTCGGCTGAGGTGATGGGCGTCAGCTGCAGCCGCTCGGTGGAAAGCCCGGTGGAAGGGCTTGCGGCACCAGCTGCGGGAGAGCTGGGAGGTACTGAAAGGCTGGCGGAAGCACTTGCGGAAGCGGTGTGCGGAACTGGGGGTTCCGCGGCCGCTGATGTGTGGTCAGGGGTCAAGGTCACTGGCTAATTGTGCCTGTCCGATTCATATTTTCCGCTATTTCGTGAGCAACATCTTTTCACATCCGGTGCCCCTCTTCGCGCGCCCCCCTTCCCACTACGGTCCAGCTCCTGTTCCCGCGAGCTGGCAGAAAGTGCGCTTCCCAGCCCTGAAACGTGCACTTTCTGCCAGTTCGCGGGAGGGTGTGGATAGCCGCTGCAGAGGAAATGCGAAAGGGCCATTCTTCTCGCATGCGTATTCCTGAACCGTTGCCCCAGGGGTTGACTGCTGGCCCTTTCACCGTCAGTGAGGCAGATGCGTCCGGCATTTCCCGCGGCCGGCTGCGGCACGCTCGGATTACCCGCCTGAGCCGGTCCATCCGGTGGGTGGATTCCCAGGACCTGGCCGACCTGCAAAGCATGCCCCCGCACCGCCGCTACCGGGCATTCACCCAGGTGACTCCCTATTCCGTCGCATCCCACTACTCCGCGGCCGAAGTCTGGGAGTTTCCGATGCCGCGCTTCGCCGACGACGGCATGCTGCACATTACGAGGCTCACCGGCATGTCTCCGCAGCGGCGTGGAGGAGTCAGCGGCCACACCGGACAAATGTTCGCGGGGGAGATCTGTGTCGTGGACGGACTGTCGCTGACATCGAGGGAACGGACATGGCTTGACCTGGCCCAGCGTCTGACCGTCCCGGATCTCACAGTCATAGCCGACCATTTGATCCGCATCCCCCGTCCCGAGTATGAAAACAGAACGGCGCCGTATGCCACCAAGGAGTCTTTGCAGGAGGTCATCGACCGGCATACCGGCAAACGGGGGATCCGGAAGGCCAGGCTGGCCTTGGATCTGAGCCGTATGGGAGCGGATTCGCCTCCGGAAACGCTGCTTCGGCTGGCGCTGGTGGACGCAGGGCTGCCCGAACCGCTGGTGAATGCGCCGGTTCCTGATACTGCGGGCAATATGCACCATCAGCCGGACCTTTCCTACCCCGAATACAGGGTGGCCGTGGAGTATGAGGGCGCGGGCCACTCCGAACCCGGTCAGGTGGAACGGGACATCAGCCGCGAGGAACGGATCCGGGCGCTGGGCTGGGCCGAGGTTCGAATATCCCGGCGGCATATGGCCGACGGCGGCGGGGCTGCCGTCAACAAGGTCCGGTCAGCGCTGATTGCTGCAGGTTGGCGTCTCGGCCCTGCGGAGGCCTTCCGAAATGGCAGACAGTGCGGCTCTCAGGGCTGAGAACCGCACTGTCTGCCATCTCGCGGGACGTCCTTTGACGGGGCAGGGGGAGGTGAGGGTCCTAGCCGAAGTGCTTCGGCAGCGTCCCCTCGTAGGCTTCCTTCAGCTCCGACAGCGGCAGCGAGAAGTGGCCCTGGAAGTCCAGTGCGCCAATCTCGGTGTCCACCACGCCAATCCGCATGTGGGCGTACCCGCGGGCACCGCACATGTCCTTGAACCGGACCTCTTCGCTGCGGGCCACGGAGACCAGGGCACGGGACTGGGACTCGGAGAACAGCAGGGTGAACAGGTCCACGCCGTCGCGCTCGCACACTTCATCCAGGCCGATCCGGGCGCCGACGCCGAAGCGGAGCGCCATCTCGGACAGGGCCGCGGCCAGGCCGCCCTCGGACAGGTCGTGCGCGGCATCGATCATGCCGTCACGGGAGGCATTGACCAGCAGTTCGCCCAGCAGCTTCTCGGTCTTCAGGTCCACGGCCGGCGGGCGTCCGCCCAAGTGGCCGCGCAGGTTCGCGAATTCGGAGCCGTCCAGCTCGTCCTTCGTAACACCCATCAGGTAAATCGCCTGTCCATCTTCACGCCAGCCCGACGGCGTGCGGCGCGCGACGTCGTCGAACACTCCCAGCACACCCACCACGGGGGTGGGGTGGATGGCGACGCCACCGGTCTGGTTGTACAGCGACACGTTGCCGCCGGTGACCGGGATGCCCAGCTCCTGGCAGCCGTCCGCCAGGCCGCGGACGGCCTCGGCAAACTGCCACATGACCTCGGGGTCCTCGGGGGAGCCGAAGTTCAGGCAGTCGGACACGGCCAGCGGTGTTGCACCGGACGTGGCGACGTTCCGGTAGGACTCGGCGAGGGCCAGCTTCGCGCCCTCGTACGGGTCCAGGTAGGCGTAGCGGCCGTTGGCGTCGGTGGAGATGGCAACTCCGAGTCCGGTGGTTTCATCCACGCGGATGACACCGGCGTCGTCGGGCATGGCCAGCGCGGTGTTGCCCTGCACATAACGGTCAAACTGGTTGGTGACCCAGGACTTGTCACACATGTTCGGTGACGCCATCAGTTCCAGCATGGCCTGCTTGACCGCTTCGCCGCCGAACGGACGGGTTTCGGCGAAGGAATCCGCCTGCAGCTTGTCCTGGCCTTCGGGGCGGTGGAACGGACGGTCGTAGACGGGTCCTTCGTGGGCCACAGTCTTGGGATCGACATCGACAATGGTCTCGCCGGCCCAGTCGATGACCAGCCGGCCGGTGCCGGTGACCTCGCCCAGCCAGGAGTACTCCACGTTCCACTTGGCCATGATCGTTTCAAACGCCTCGACGTTCTCCGGCGTCACCACGGCCATCATGCGTTCCTGGGACTCGGACATCAGGATTTCGCCCGGTGTCAGGGTGGGATCGCGCAGCAGCACGTTGGTCAGCTCCACGTGCATGCCGCCGTCGCCGTTGGAGGCCAGCTCCGACGTCGCGCAGGAAATGCCGGCCGCACCCAGGTCCTGGATGCCCTCGACCACGGAGGCCTTGAACAGTTCCAGGCAGCACTCAATGAGGACCTTTTCGGCGAACGGGTCGCCGACCTGGACCGCGGGACGCTTGGACGGCTTGGTGGAATCGAAGGACTCGGAGGCCAGCACCGAGGCGCCGCCAATGCCGTCGCCGCCGGTGCGCGCCCCGAAGAGCACCACCTTGTTGCCGGTGCCGGAGGCGTTGGCCAGGCGGATGTCCTCGTGGCGCATGACGCCGACGGCCAATGCGTTGACCAGCGGGTTGCCCTGGTACACGGAGTCGAAGACCAGCTCGCCGCCAATGTTCGGCAGGCCGAGCGAGTTGCCGTAGCCGCCGATGCCGGACACGATGCCGTGCACCAGCCGGGCGGTGTCCGGGTGGTCGATGGCGCCGAACCGCAGCGGATCCATCACGGCGACCGGGCGGGCGCCCATCGAAATGATGTCGCGGACAATGCCGCCGACGCCGGTCGCGGCACCCTGGTACGGCTCCACGAAGGAGGGGTGGTTGTGGGATTCGACCTTGAAGGTGACGGCCCAGCCGTCACCGATGTCCACCACGCCGGCGTTCTCGCCGATGCCGACCAGCAGGTGTTCCTTCATCTTTTCGGTGACTTTGTCGCCGAACTGCTTCAGGTGCACCTTGGAGGACTTGTAGGAGCAGTGCTCGGACCACATGACCGAGTACATCGCCAGCTCCGCGGCGGTGGGGCGGCGGCCCAGGATTTCGACAACGCGGTTGAACTCGTCTTCCTTCAGGCCCAGCTCGGCCCAGGGAAGCTGCGTTTCAGGTGTGGCAGCCGCGTGTTCAACGGTGTCGATACGGAATTTCTTCGCCTCGGTGGAGGCTGCGGAAACGGTCATTTATTTGCCTCCGGCAACAAGCGAGGTGAGTACTGAAGTAAAGATGCCCAGGCCGTCGGTGCCGTAACCCAGCCCGACCTCGCCGTAGGCGGAGGAATCCGGGCCGAACCCGGCCTCGACGGCGTGCTCCGGGTGCGGCATGAGTCCGACGACGTTCCCGGCGGCGTTGGAAATGCCGGCAATGTTCCGGCGCGAGCCGTTCGGGTTGACGCCGTCGTAGCGGAACACCACGCGGCCCTCGCCCTCGAGCTCGTCCAGCGTCTTTTCGTCGGCGACGTACTGGCCGTCCTGGTTTTTCAGCGGAATGACCATGCCGGAATCCTTGGCGTAGGTGGAGGTCCACGCCGTGGTGTTGTTTTCCACGCGCAGCAGCTGGTCCGCGCAGGAGAACTTCAGGTGGCTGTTCTTGATCATCGAGCCGGGCAGCAGGTGCGCCTCGGTGAGGATCTGGAAGCCGTTGCAGATGCCCAGCACGGGCATGCCGCCCTTGGACGCGTCCACCACCTTGTCCATCAGCGGAGCGAAGCGGGCAATGGCGCCGGCGCGCAGGTAGTCGCCGTAGGAGAAGCCTCCGGGAATAATGACGGCGTCCACGGACTGCAGATTGGCTTCGTTGTGCCACAGCCCGACGGCGGTGCCTCCGGCGAGGGTCACCGCACGGGCGGCGTCGCGGTCGTCGAGGGTGCCCGGAAAGGTGATGATGCCGATCCGGATGGCCCGCAGCTCGTCATTGGCGGGCACAGCGGCGAAATCGCCGATCAGGGGAGTGCTCAAGGTCAGGCCTCCGGGATTACTTCAACGCGGGTGACGTCCTCGATGACGGGGTTGGACAGCAGCGTGGCAGCCGCAGTGCGGGCCTGTTCGAGGATTTCCGGTGTGACGTCGCCGTCAACGGTCAGCTCGAAGCGCTTGCCCTGGCGGACTCCGGTGAACCCGGTCAGGCCCAGCCGGGGAAGGGCGCCGGCGATGGCCTTGCCCTGGGGATCGAGAATTTCGGGTTTGGGCATGACGTCAACAACGATCCGGGGCATCCGGGCAACTCCTGTGAGAGAAATGGGTGGCCGCGGACCCTGCCGTCTCACGCTGATTCAGCGCTCCGCGAGCTTGCACCTCCCAGTCTAGCGGCGAATTCCGCGCCAGTCCTTTCGTGTCTTCCAGGGGTCACGAACAGCCCCTTCGCCGGGGCCGCTAGTGATCCAGCAGCCGCTGCACGAATTGGCGGGTGCGCTCCTGTTTCGGGGACGCAAGAACCTCCGAGGGTGGCCCCTCCTCGACCACGACGCCTCCGTCCATAAAGATGACGCGGTCCGCCACATCCCGTGCGAAGCGAAGCTCGTGCGTGACAAGGAGCATCGTCCAGCCCTCGGCTGCCAGTTCGCGGATGGCCTCCAGGACCTCACCCACGAGCTCCGGATCCAGTGCGGAGGTGGGCTCGTCAAAGAGCAGCAGCCGCGGCTTCAGGGCGAGCGCGCGGACAATGCCCACCCGCTGCTGCTGGCCGCCGGAGAGTTCGTAGGGGTAGGCGTCGCGTTTGTCGGCCAGTCCCACCCGCTCCAGCAGGGCCAGCGAATCTGCGGAGGCTTCCTCCCGGGAACGCCGCTGCACCCGAACCGGTCCCTCCATCACGTTTTCCAGCACCGTGCGGTGCGGAAACAGGTTGTAGTGCTGGAACACCATGGCACTGTGTTCCCGCAGTCCCGACACCGTGCGGCGCGAAGGTTTGCTGCCGAAGTCCACCGCCGCCCCTTCGGCAAACTGCACCGTCCCCGAGTCCGGCACTTCCAAGCCGTTGAGGCAGCGCAGGACGGTGGTTTTGCCTGATCCGCTGGGTCCAATCAGTGCAACCACTTGGCCGCGCCGGATGTCCAGGTCGATACCCTTGAGCACCTCGACGGCGCCGAAGCGCTTGTGCAGGTCCCGGACGGCCAGGACGTCCGCCGCAGCAGCCCGTCCGGTCCCGCTGGCGAGTTCATCTGGGCTGTCACTTGGCGACATGGCGGTCCAGCCTCCTTTCAAGGGCCGATTGTCCCGTGGACAGGACAAGGCAGATCATCCAATAGATGAAGGCGGCCTCAATGTAGAGGGCCATGAACTCCCGGCTGAAGGCCGCTATTTCCTGTGCCTGCCGGAAGAGTTCGGTGACGAGGATCAGCGAGGCGAGGGACGTGTCCTTGACCAGGCTGATGAAGGTGTTTGAGAGCGGCGGCACCGATACCCGTGCCGCCTGGGGGAGGATCACGCGGATGAGTGTCTGCGCGGGAGACATCCGGATGGTGTACGCCGCTTCCCACTGGCCGCGCGGGACTGAAAGGATGGCAGCCCGGATGACTTCTGCCGCATAGCCGCCCACGTTGAGGGAGAAAGCGATGACGGCGCTGGGCCAGGAGGGAACCACCACACCGATGGAGGGCAGCCCGTAGAAGATGACGAAGAGCTGCACCAGCAGGGGGGTTCCACGGATAATCGACACGTAGACGCGGGCAATCCCGGAGAGGATCCGCACCTTGGACAGGCGCATCAGGGCAACGCCGAGCGCAATGGCCAGACCCAGGACAAACGAGACCAGGGCCAGCGGAATGGTTCCCTTCACCGCTCCTTCCAGCATCGGCAGGAAGGACCGCAGAACAAGGTCCCACGTCGACTCATCCATGGGCGGAGCTACTCCGAGACGTTCTCGCCGAAGTACTTCTCCGAGATCTCGGCGAGCGTTCCGTCAGCGCGCAGTTCGGACAGTGCTTCGTTGACGGCGTCGCGCAGTTCAGTGTTGCCCTTTGCGAAAGCGAACGCCGAAAGGGCCGGATCGTCGGTTTCGGCCGCGACTTCAAGCGGTGCGTCCGGAGTTTGCTGCATATAGTCGAGGAAGGTCAGTTTGTCGTTGACCGTTGCATCCACACGGCCCTGCTCAAGCAGGGCGACCGCCTGCGCCCAGCCTTCCACCGCCTCGACGTTTGCTCCATTGTCCTTGGCAAGCGTGTACCAGTTGCTGGTCAGGGACTGTGCGGTGGTCTTGTCCTTGAGATCCGCGAAGGAGCTGATCGACGTTTCGCCGGCAGGCACCACGATCACGCCCGGGCTCACGGTGTACGGCTCCGAGAACTCGTACGATTCCTCGCGCCCGGGGTTAATGGAGACCTGGTTGGCGATCATCGCGAAGCGGTTGGCTTCCAGCCCGGCGAAGATGGCGTCCCACTGGGTCTCTTCGAACTTCACCTCAACACCGAGCTTCTCCGCTACCGCCTCGGTGATCTCGACGTCGTATCCGGTGAGATCACCCGCGCCGTCGGCGTGGAAGCTGAACGGGCGGTACGTGCCCTCCGTCCCCACCACAATGGTGCCTGCCTCCTGGACGGCCTCAAGTCCGGTTGCAGCCGTGGCCTCTGAGCCGGCATCGCCTGATCCGCAGGCAGTCAGGCCCAGTGAAGCGGCGGCGGCCAGTGCGAGTGCTGCGAGGGTCTTATGCGTGCGCATGTGTCTCCTAAGGGGTTTGGCTGCCACGTTACGCACTTCCGGCGGATCTCCACAGGGCACATGACGCCGTGTGTAGATCCGCCGGAAGGCTAATTGTGGGATCCGCTCAGGCGGGAACGCCCATCTGGAACCCGCAGCGGCACCGCAGCACCGTCGTGTCCAGCTGCACCTCGGGGACCACGATGTTGTCCGGTCCGGTGTAGACGGGTTCGAAAATCGACACAGAGGTGGTGTCCTTGGGCTGCATCGGCTCGCCGCAGTGCAGGTATTCCATGACGGCGCTGTCCTTGTTCATCCGGCGGGCCCACACGGGGGAGTGCCGGACCGGATGCCCGTAGAAGCGGTCGCATTCCGAGCAGGTGTAACTGATTTCCAGGAACTCCGCGGCGTCTTCGCCAACTGCCGGTTCCACGGATTCAATGATCAGGAATTCATCCGTCCCGCAGTGCGTGCACCACGGGACGTAGGGTTCCGGGGCCGGGTCGGCTGCACCTTCGGGTCTCGCTTGCGTTGACATAATCGTTCCTCCAGTTCAGGTCCGGACGGAGAACTCCATCGCCCAGAACAGGTAGTAAGTATGCTTACTCAGTTTACGCAAGTGGTTCCGGGACGGACAAGTCCGGCGAAAAAAGTTTTCGGGCCAGAGGGCAGGGGCTGCCGGCGGAGGTCCGGCTAGAGGGCGCCCGCGGCTGGGCCGAGGAGTCCGGTAAGAGTTCCCCAGCGGCTGATCTCGCAGCCGTTGGTGAGCGAGAATTCGCGGTCCACCGCTTCGCCGTCGACAGTGCCGCTCACGTGCGCCCGCTGCGGTCCCGTGATCTGCTGCGTACACATGATGTTCGGGTCCAGCGGGGCAAAGGCGCCGGTGCCCTGCGCGTCCAGGGCAGCGCAGGCAGCCGCCGGGTGGGGGGCGGCGGAACCGTCAACCGGAGTGGCGCCGTCGCACTCCAGGAAATACGTGTCACTGATCTCGTTGCCGTCCGCACGGAACTCCACGGTCAGCGCGGTGGCAGCCGGTGACGACGGAGCGGCGGCGGGGCCGGAGGAATCCGGGCTGGAAGGCGCGGGGCTCGAGGCGGCCGGGCCGGAAGGCGAAGTGCTCGACGGCGCCGGTTCGGAGGGCTCGCTGCCGGCCGAATTTCCGCATCCGGCGATGGCCAAAACGGTGATCACGGGAAGCAGCAGGTGGCGGAACGGACGGAGCATAAGTGAGACCTCCAGCTAGGGTGGTCCCAGCCTAGCCTGACGTTCCGGACTCTAGCCGGAACCCTCGTCCCGGCTCCCGCCGGTATCAGCCGCTGCCCGCGCCTGCGCCAGGAAATACGGGCCCTGCCCCGGATAGTACTCAGTAAACTCGGGAACGGTTCCTCCGGTCAGCGCCGCCGTCATCCGGTCAAGGTAGTACTCCCAGCCCGGGCCCACACTCTCGGCGGCGAGCGGGTCCTCCAGGTGATGGATGAAATCCAGTTGGGTCCCGTCCGGCTGCCCGGTCAGCCGGACCTCCAGGTCCCAGCTGCCGTATTCATCCTCGACCAGGAGGCGGAGCAGTTCCGGAGCGGCGCACTCCGAGACCGTCACCCTGCTCCACGGCAGCCCTTCCTCGTAGAGCATCTGCAGGTCAACACTCTCACCCTGGGCCGGGGTCCCTTCCCAGCTCCCAAACCACTGTGCGGCTTGGGACGAATCGGTAAAGCTTCGCCAAAGGGCCGACGGCGGCTCGGTGAAGTTCCGGGTCAGTGTCAGGTCGTATGCCTGCGGCCCGGTGCGGCTGATCCGGCCGGTGGGTTCTGGTTGCATAGCTGCTCCTGAAGGGGGTCCAGCAGGCCAAGGATGCGGGCGCGCAGCTGCTGTGATTCCTCACTGAAGTCGCGTTGAGCAGAAGCATACATTCCGCGCCCTGCCGGCGTCTCCACCTGCAGGGGGGAATAGCCCCAGTCCTGCAGGTCATAGGGGGATGCGCGCATATCCATGATCCGGATCCGCCAGGACAGCTCGAAGCAGTCCATCACCACATCGCTTGGCAGCAGCGGGACCAGCTTGTAGGTCCACTTATACAGGTCCATGTTCGCGTGCAGGCATCCCGGCTGTTCCAGCTCCGACTGATTCTCCCGGGTAGGCGTGAGTTCGTTCAGCGGAACGGCCTGGGGCGTGTAGAAGCGGAAGGCATCAATGTGCGTACAGCGGATCCTGCTGTTCTCCACCAGCTGGTCGGTTCCCTCCGCACCAAGGCGCAGCTTCAGGTAATCGTGCCGGATGCCGTTCTCCCCGGACTTGTAGGCCATGGCCCATTCATGCATGCCAAAGCAGCCGAGGGACGGCTTTCGGGCTGCCGTTCGCGACAGCAGCAGGCGGGTGAAGTCGACGGCGCTGCCCCGGGCGGCAAGGAAACCGTCGAGGTCCACGGTGACCGCCACCGTGCCGCGGTCCAGCCCTTCCCGCTCCAGCTCCGCTTCCGTCAGCGCGCGGTGGAACTTCCACTCCAAACGTTCCGCCGCGGCATCGCCGGTCAGGACAACGCCCGCGCCGGGATGCCAGCGCAGCAGCTGGCCGGGCTTCTGGGAATAGTAAGTAAAGAGGAAATCCTCCACCGGGTGCTTTCGTCCCGCTGAACGGCGGTCGAGGAAACCGTCCACAAAGGGGTGCACGCGCTCGCTGTGCCGCCGGCTCAGCGGCAACCACTGGTTAGGCGTGAGGACAGCTGAAAATGGGGAAGGAGTCACGGCTTCCATTATCCCGCTCCGCAGGTTATCCCGCTCCCCACGCTGGGGCACTCACCCCTGAAGGCCCTGCGGCGCGGTGTTCGCAGGAATTGCTTGGGCGGCGGCGATAAGGCGGCGCATGGTGTCGTTGAGTTCCTGCACCTGCTCACGGTTGAGGCCGAGCCTGTCCATCATTGTTCCCGGAATCTCTGCGGCGTCTGTGCGCAGATCCTGCCCTGCCTTTGTCAGGTCCACGGCCAGGGACCGGTCGTCGCCGGGCGCCCTGTTGCGGGTGAGCAGCCCCGCTGTTTCCAGCCGCTTCAGCATCGGCGACAGCGTGGCCGGATCCATCGCCAGCGCGTTGCCCAGGCTGCGGACGCTGCGGGGGCTTTGCTCCCACAGCGCGAGCATGACGAGGTACTGCGGATGGGTCAGTCCCAGGTTTTCCAGCACCGGTTTGTAGGCTCCCACCACGCTCCGGGAGGCCACGGAGAGAGCAAAGCAGAGCTGATGTTCCAGCAGCAGGTCCTCGTCAGCTTGGTCCATTGTCCGCTCCCTCTCATCATTAGTGCACTAATCATTAGCGTACTATGGCAACAGGAGTAGTCGCTGCGGAAAGGTGCTGGAGATGGCGGACAAAGAGAGCTTTACCTCGAAATTCATGCGGACCACAGGTAAGGTCCGGATGATTTTCGGTCCTGCCCAGACCAGTTCCCTGGACCACCCCATGACTGAGGAAAACCAGCAGCTCCTCAAGGAGCAGCAGGCACAGGAAAAGGCCCTGTGGGAGACGGTTACCCGAGCCGACGGCAGCAGCTACATCGTTCCGCGTCAGCCGGAGTAGGTTCGGCCGCCGGCGCCAGAGCTCCGGCACCTTGGACACCGAAGTCCGAAGAGTTTTTGCGCAGACCCCTCGTCAGGGGGTTTCCGAAGCGTACGGTTGATGAACCCCCGGAGCCCTCACCCAGGGATTCCTCCGGCCTCGACCGCACAAGGAACTCTCCATGAGCGATGAAATTATGCCCCGGCCCGCACCCGCCACGCATGGAGGGGGACCGCTGGGCAGGCTGGCCCACATGGTGTCCGTCTTTTACGGGGATGCGGAACGGGACCGGTTCACCGAACCTGTCAGGCACCTTCATGATCCGGTGGAAGACGAGATTGACCGGCAATTGGCGTCCATCAGCGTGGAAACCGATACCGGCGGCCGGCACTACGGTGTCCGCAGGACGTTACCGGTGGAGCCGAACCCAGCGGGACCGGAAGTAACGTACCGGTATTTTTCCAACCGGCCGCCCCTGAACGCCCCCGAACTCTGAGGAACTCCGCTGAGCTTCCCCCGGTGTTAGCGCCCGGTGCCGCCGTAAACGGTGGCTTCGTCGTCGCCGTCGAGCCCAAACGCCGCGTGGACCGCGCGGACCGCCGTGTCCAGGAGCTTGGCATCGGTGACGACGGAAATGCGGATCTCAGACGTGGAAATCATGTCGATGTTCACGCCGGCATGGTGCAGGGCTTCGAAGAAGCGGTGTGACACGCCGGGGTTGGACCGCATGCCGGCACCGATCAGCGACAGCTTGCCTATCTGCTCGTCGTAGTCGACCGTGTCGAACCCAACCTCTTCCTTGGCCGCGTTCAGCGCATCGATGGCGTCCTTGCCGTCGATGATCGGCAGCGTGAAGGAAATGTCGGTCTTGCCCGAGCCCTGGGTGGACACGTTCTGGACGATCATGTCGATGTTGGAGTTGGCTCCGGCCACGATGCCGAAGATCTCCGCTGCCTTGCCGGGAATGTCGGGGACGCCGATCACGGTGACCTTGGCCTCCGAGCGGTCATGTGCAACACCGGAAATGATGGGCTGTTCCAAGGGTTCTCCCTCTTGAATCTTGATCTTGTCGTCGGGGCTGGGCAGGACCCAGGTTCCCTCATGCTGGCTGAAGGAGGACCGCACGTGCAGCGGCACGCCGAAGCGGCGGGCGTACTCCACGCAGCGCAGGTGCAGGATCTTGGCGCCCGAGGCGGCCAGCTCCAGCATTTCCTCGCTGGAGATCGTGTCAATCTTCTGGGCGGACGAGACCACGCGGGGATCCGCCGTGTAGATGCCGTCAACGTCGGTGTAGATCTCGCAGACATCCGCGCCCAGCGCAGCGGCGAGGGCGACGGCGGTGGTGTCCGAGCCGCCGCGGCCCAGGGTGGTGATGTCGTGGCTGTCGCGGCTCATGCCCTGGAATCCGGCAACGATGGCGACGTCGCCCTTTTCGATCGCCGTCTTGATCCGGTGCGGTGACACGTCGATGATGCGCGCCTTGCCGTGGATGGCGTCGGTGATCATGCCGGCCTGGCTGCCGGTAAAGGACTGGGCGGAGCCGCCGAGCTCATTGATCGCCATGGCCAGCAGTGCCATGGAAATGCGTTCCCCGGCGCTCAGCAGCATGTCCATTTCGCGGGCGTTGCCGCCGGAGGTGATCTGTCCGGCCAGGTCCAGCAGCTCGTCGGTGGAATCGCCCATGGCGGAGACCACCACGACCACCTCGTTGCCGGCGGCGTGGGTGTCCACCACACGCTTGGCGACGCGCTTGATGCCTTCGGCGTCCGATACGGAGGACCCGCCGAATTTCTGCACTATCAGGCTCATGCGTACACGCTCTCTGCATCACTTCCGGTTGGTGCCCGGCGACATCCTCGGCGCGGTGCATCTGCTTTCTGCCCCCAGGGACTCCGGGGGAGCCGGGCCGCAAATCCTGCGGCCAATCAGCAAAAGTCTATCGCTGCTGCCGTTCCGCGCCGAAATACCGCCGGACATATGAACTTAACGTCACGTTTGGGCGAGTCCGGCGCCGCGGTTCCGTCCACCCGCTCCTAGGGTGGGGCCATGGCCAACGGTGAGCCCGCGGAGAACCCCGGGATAAACAATGTGCGCAGCGGTTCCGCTGCCGGGCGCGCAGGGGTGAGCGCCCTGGGAGTCCGGCGCCGGTTCGGTGCTGTGGAGGCGGTGCGGGGCATGGACTTCACGGCTCCGTCCGGGGCGGTGACAGCCCTGATTGGTCCTAACGGGTCGGGGAAGACGACGCTGCTGCTGATGCTGGCATCCCTGCTGGCGCCCGATGCCGGAGAGGTGCGGATCGGCGGTTTCGACCCGACCACCGATCCCGGGCAGGTCCGCAGCCGCGTCGGCTGGATGCCGGACACCCTGGGCAGCTGGGATTCGCTGACCGCCACGGAGATCCTGCTGGCCATGGGCGCCTTTTATGGCATGACTGTTCCGGCTGCCAGGGCCCGCGCGGCCGAACTGCTGGAAACCGTGCACCTGAGCGACCTGGCGGACAAACCGGCGCGGGTCTTTTCCCGCGGGCAGCAGCAGCGGTTGAGCCTGGCGCGGTCCCTGATCCATGATCCTGAGGTTCTCCTGCTGGATGAGCCGGCGTCCGGACTGGACCCCGGATCCCGGGTGGACCTGCGGGTGCTGCTGCGCAGGCTCGCCGCTGAAGGCAAAACCGTGGTGGTCTCCTCGCATGTCCTTTCGGAACTGGATGAGATGGCGGACCGGGCGGTGTTCGTGGCGCGGGGCGAGACTGTCACCACGCAGTCACTGGCCGACGCCGGAGCGCAGCCCCGGTGGTACACGGTCCGCGCGCTTGACGACGGTTCCCTGCTGCGGCAACTCGAAACACTGCAGGTTCCGCACCGCATGCAGGGGGATGACCGCAGGCCGGCGGTTCAGGTTCGGCTCACGGGAGAGAACGCGGCGGCAGCGCTGCTGCGTTCCCTGGTCCTTGCCGATATTTCGGTTATTGCCTTTGCTCCTGCCGGCGGGGCCCTGGAAGAGACCTACATGAGCTTGGACACCGATCGCCGATGAGCACCCAAAGCACCGTCACAGTCCCGGCACACCTGCGGCCCCTGAGCGGCATCCGTTCCGTTTTTGCCCTGGAAATCAAACAACGCGTCAGGTCCCGCGGCTGGTACATCCTTCTGGCCGTTTGGTTTGTCGTCATTGGGCTGGTGGCCGCGCTGACGGCGGCGAATGCCTCGGCGTCCGACGGGCCAACCGGGCCGGTGCTCTACGAGTTGATCGTGGGGTTTGTCCTGTTCTTCGGGCTGCTGCTGGCTCCCGCGCTGTCCGCCAACGCGGTCAACGGTGACCGTGCCGCCGGGACCCTGGCCATCCTGCAGGTCACTCTCTTGACCCCGGGACAAATCCTGGCCGGAAAATGGCTGGCCTCGTGGGTGGCGTCCCTGGGTTTCCTGGTGGCGAGTCTTCCGTTTCTGATCTGGGGACTCGCGCTGGGCGGAGTGCGGCCGCTGTCCGCCGTTGTCGCCGTGGTCATGCTGGCCGTGGAGCTGGGCATCGTTTGCGCCATCGGGCTGGGCGTGTCCGCCATTGCCAACCGTCCACTCTTTTCCATTGTGGTCACCTACATGCTGGTGGCGCTGCTGGGACTGGGGACGCTGATCGGTTTCGGGCTGAGCCTGACCCTGGTGCAGGGCACGGTGAAGGCCAACTATCCGACCTACGAGTCCTACGCGCCGCTGACCCCGGATTCGGACGCTGGCCCCGGGTATATCTGCGAGGGGCCGATCATGGACACGCCGGTGGTGCACACCGAACGGGTGGCATGGTTCCTGGCGGCCAATCCCTTTGTCATTGTGGCCGATGCGATTCCGCACGAGGAAGCGGACCCGGACCCGTACAACTACACGCCAACCGGGGTCATGCAGGGCATCAGCAGCACGGTGCGGCTGGCCCAGGCGGGACCTGAGTACACCCAGCCGTGCGTAAACGGAGAGGTCCAGCCGGCCGCACCGGACACGTTCCCCATCTGGCCCTTGGGGTTGGTGGTACAGCTCGCGCTGGCCGGTGTGCTCCTGGCCTTCGGCCGGCGCCGGCTGGTCACGCCGGTCCGCCGGCTGGCAGCGGGGACGCGGATCGCTTAGCCTTCCGCGCCCCGGACCGCGGCGGGTTTGCCGGCGGCCCCGCGGCCGCCAGACCGCTGTGCCGCCCGGCCCCGCGGCCGCCGCTTCGGCTAAGACATGCTGCGGCGGCCCTCGAAGGCCCGGCCCAGCGTGATTTCGTCGGCGTACTCCAGGTCTCCGCCCACGGGCAGGCCCGAGGCCAGGCGCGTGACGTTGATGCCCAGGGTCTTCAGCATCCGTGACAGGTAGGTGGCGGTTGCCTCACCCTCGAGGTTCGGGTCGGTGGCGATGATGATCTCGGAGATCTGCTCATCGGACAGTCGGCTGAGCAGTTCGCGGATGCGCAGCTGGTCCGGCCCAATTCCGGCAATCGGGTTAATGGCGCCGCCAAGCACGTGGTATCGGCCGCGGAAGGAACGGGTGCGCTCCACCGCGATGACGTCCTTGGATTCCTCCACCACGCAGATCATGGTCGGGTCCCGGCGCGTGTCGCGGCAAATGGCGCAGGTCTCCTGCTCGGTCACGTTGCCGCAGATACTGCAGAACTTGACCTTGTCCTTCACCGTGACGATGGACGAAGCGAGCTTCCGCATATCGTCCGGATCTGCTTCCAGGATGTGAAAAGCAATGCGCTGGGCCGACTTGGGGCCGATGCCCGGGAGCCTGCCGAGCTCATCAATAAGTTCCTGAACGGCACCTTCGTACACGTGACCTTCTCTGCTGGATAGATGTGCGCTGTGTCTGTGCGGCCACTCGTGGGGAGACCTGCAGATGCGGTGTGCCGGAGCGGCAAGGGTCAGCGGCCGTCGAGGCTGCGTTCCTCGATCAGCCGGCCGCCCAGGATCCGTTCAATGGCTTTTCGACCCACCAGTCCTGAATCCTCAAGCCTGATGTCGTCGGCGCTGGGGATGTCTTCGACCAAGTTTACGTTGCCGCGCCCGGCCGAGGTGTTCACCGGGCCGCCGCGCTGGGCGGCTTCATTCAACAGCTTTTGGTAGCGGCTCAGCGGACGGTTGCCGTTGCCGGTTGCTGCGGGAGCCGACGGCGGCGCAGGGGACGACGACGGCGCCGGTACCTGTTGCTGCGGACGCGCCTGAGGTGCTGCAGGAGCTGCCGAAGCCTGTGCCGGGGCCGGCTCCTGTGACCGGACCGGCTGGCTGCCCCGGTCTTCCCGGCGCGCCGGAGAGGAACCGGTGCCGGCCCAGTTGGTCGCGGCCCATTCGGTGTCTGACAGGTGTCCGGCCGAGTACACATCGGCCGGCGGCTCTGCCTGTTCCCAGGCGTTGCTTTCCGGTCCGCCCGCATACGGATCTTCGGGCGGTTCCTGCTGCCAGTCTTCCGGAAGCGGACCGGCTGCTGCCTTGCGTCCCCGGGTGGCAGGCTGCGGCGCCTGGGACGGCCTCCCGCCGTGCTGTGCGGCGCTGGAGGAATCGTTCTGGAAACCCTGGCTGCGGCGCCGGTTCAGGGCAGCGGCAGCTGCGGGCCCCGATGCCACCGGCGTAGCTCCGTGTGCTGCCGGAGCTGCAGGGGTAACCGAAGCAGCGTGGGTAACGGTGGCAGCGTCCGCCGGAGCGGCAGGAGGTGCTGTTGCCTCCGCAGCGGGTGCCGGGGTGACGGCGTTCGGCCAGGCCGGGGCCTTGCCGCCGGCTGCAGGCACGGTGGGAACAGGTGCTGCTTCCGACGGCACCGGAGCGGTGCGGGCTGCGGAGCCGGCAGGTGCCGACGGCGACGGCGTCGATCCCAGCGGCTCAGCGGCTCCGCGAGTTTGGCCCGCCTGTGCAGGCTGGCCCGACTGGCCGGGCTGTGCCGACTGGCCGGGCTGTGCCGACTGGCGGGAATCCACATGCTGCGGCACGGACGGCTGTGACTGCGGCACGGATGCCTGGGTGTCCGACGCCGGGGACTGCTGCGGGGCGGACTGGTGCTGGGACGGAGCCTGGACTTGAGCGGAAGCCGGCGCCGGGGTTAACCGGCTACCTGCTTTTGGGCCCGACTCACCCGCTGCCGCGGAACTGTCGTGCACCACGTTGACCTGGCAGTCCACACCGAGCACCTGGCTCACCGCCTTGCGGAGGTTCTCCAGGTGATCGGGGCGGTTGAAGTTGGTGGCAGCGCCCTGATTGCTGAACGCCAGTTCCAGGATTCGGCCGTCGAACGCCTTGGGGCTGGCGTTCTTGCTGACGTTGAGCCAGGTGGCACGCCGGATTCCGGTGAGGGCATCCATGATTTCAGGCCATGCGCGGCGGATCATTTCCACCTGCCCGCCGCTGGGGGCGGAGCCCGGAGCGGCACCGGCCGCCGGCGCTGCTGCCGGAGCGGCAGCCGCGGAAGGAGCAGCCTGCTGGTCCCACTGCGAGGACGGCGCCTGCCGTGCTGCGGGGCGGGCCGGGGGCTGGCTGGAGGAGTCAGCCGGAGCCTGCTGACGGTCCGGAGCTGAGGCCGCCGGCTGCCGGTCCCGTTCCGGGGCCGACGCAGCAGCATCCGGAGCATCCGGAGCCTTTGACTCGGCAGCAGAGCCGTTTCCTGCTGTTTGCGGTTCGGGAGCCGTGGCCCAGGTGCCGCCCCAGTCCAGGGGGGAGCTGTCGGTATTACCGGCCGAAGCCGGGGCGGCAGCTGCCGCGGGTTCGGGTGCGGGTTCTGGCCGGGCAGCGGGCGCGTCCGCCACAACGGCGGGTGCCTCCGTCGGCGTCGGGCGTGCTGCCGGGATGGACTCGACGGGAGAGGACGCCGCAGCCGCGCGGCCGACGGCCTCGGTGCTGTCGCCGGCGTAGCTCAGGCGCCGTTCGATGCGGTCCACCCGTGCCGCCGTGCCCCGTTCGGTCTGATCGGACGCGGGCAGCAGGATGCGGGCGCAGAGCAGTTCCAGGTGCAGCCGGGGCGATGTGGCGCCGGTCATTTCGGTCAGCGCCGTGTTGGTAATGTCCGCGGCGCGGGAAAGTTCAGCGCCCCCCAGCTGGGTCGCCTGGGTGCTCATCCGGCTGATCTGGTCTTCGGGCATGCCGCGCAGCACCGCCGCCGCACTGTCCGGCATTGCGTGCACGATGATCAGGTCGCGGAATCGTTCGAGGAGGTCTTCGACGAAGCGCCGGGGATCCTGGCCGGTCTGGATAACCCGGTCCACCGCACGGAAAACAGTGGCGGAATCGCCGGCGGCAAAGGCGTCGACGACGTCGTCGAGCAGTGAGATGGGCGTGTAACCCAGGAGGTTGACGGCCAGTTCGTAGTCGAGGCCCGCTGGTCCGGCTCCGGCCATCAGCTGATCCAGCACGGACAGCGAGTCACGGACCGAACCGCCCCCGGCGCGGATGACGAGGGACAGGACCCCGGGTGCCACCGGTACGTTTTCCTGCTGGCACAGCCGGTCCAGGTACGCGAGCAGCGGTTCCGGCGGAACCAGCCGGAACGGATAGTGGTGGGTGCGCGAGCGGATGGTGCCAATGACCTTGTCCGGCTCCGTGGTGGCGAAGATGAACTTGATGTGCTCCGGCGGCTCTTCGACGATCTTGAGCAGCGCGTTGAAGCCGGCGGAGGTCACCATGTGGGCTTCGTCAATGATGAAGATCTTGTACCGGTCGCGGACCGGGGCGAAGGTGGCGCGTTCGCGCAGGTCGCGGGCGTCGTCCACGCCGCCGTGGCTGGCAGCGTCGATCTCGATGACGTCCAGGCTGCCCGATCCGTTGCGGGCCAGCTCAACGCAGCTGTCGCACTTGCCGCAGGGGACCGGCGTCGGGCCTTCGGCGCAGTTCAGGCAGCGGGCCAGGATGCGGGCGGACGTGGTCTTGCCGCAGCCGCGCGGGCCGGAGAAAAGGTAAGCGTGATTTACGCGGTTTTTCGAGAGGGCCGCCATCAGCGGCTCCGTGACATGCTCCTGCCCGATCACATCCGCGAAGCTCTCGGGACGGTAGCGGCGGTAAAGGGCTGTACTCACAGATAGAACCCTATCGGTTGGCACTGACGGTTTGCATCCCGGCATCTGGCGCGGGGAAAACCTGTTGATCCTGAAAAATTAAAGACCCCTCATGCACCTGCCAGAGCCCGCTTACCCTTGCTACCTTCCGGTCCTGGGGGAGTTCACAGGATGACACCACATGAGGGGCCGGGAAACAGTCTACCCGATTTTTGAGCCGGGTTTGCGGGGGTCGATTTCGGCCGGTTCCGCCGTCCGCAGGTACCGGTACATGTCCCGCCACTGCGTCCCGATTTTCTGCCAGGAGGGCAGCAGCCTGTCCCTGCGGTAGCCGGCGCTTTCGGCAGTGCGCCAGGAGCCCTCGTTCCACGGCTCTATGTACAGCTCAATCCGCGTCATCTGCCGGACTGTCATGCCCCACTCCGTGAGCAGCTTCAGAGCCTCGCCGGCATACCCCTGCTTTCGGTGCTCAGGGCCAATCCAGTAGCCGATGGTGTCCGGATTTCCGGTGCGGCGCGAGGACTGCCCGGGCCACAGTCCAATCTGCCCCACGGCGGCACCGGTTGCGGCATCGGCAACAGCGAAGGACCAGCCCGCGCCGCTGGCGAGCCGGTGGTGCTGCCGTTCGATGAAGGCAAGTGCCTCACGCTCTCCGGAGGTGGAGGGCACTGAGGTGATCAGCGGAATCAGCGGATCACGCGATGCCGACTGTATAAGGACGACGTCGGCAGGCGTGAAGGCGCGGAGCATCACCCTGGGGCCGTGGAGGACGGGGAGCACGAGAGGTGTTCCCCGCGGAGTCTGCGGTGCCGCAGGCATGGAGTCTCCTTTCAGGGGACTGGTGAAAACGGACCGGACGGAACCGGACAGAAGGCGTAGGGCAAGAAGGTTGATCGGTGCAGCACCTGTCTCCATCCTGCACGCTGTGACGTCCTTGCACCCGTGCTGTCGAGGTTGTCCCTGCAGTACTCCGGTAAAGCCGACCCTATAAGGGAGGCAAAGGGAACGCCCTTCTATAGGGGCGGCTGCTTATAGGGAGGGCGGCCCTCTTGTAGGAGCGGCCGGAGGGAGCAGAGAGGCGGCTCCCTTATAGGGGACGAGTCAGCAACTGACTCCATAGGGAGGTGGGATGTGGCCTGCGCTTGGAGAGAGCGCCCGCCCAGTTGCGGGCCGTGATGGCGGTGGTTTCAGGGGCGGGAGGAGCCGATTTGCGGCGGGGTCCAAACCTGTGTAAAGTCTTCTAAGTCGCCGCGGCCGGGAGTTGAGAAACAACCCGAGCATGGCGGCCAAACCCCACCAAAAACATCCTGGTGATCCACCCTGCGCCTCACGGCCCGGGACGGAAAGCCGGGGCTTTTGCGCGGGGTCATCCCACCGAAAACAGCAATAACCGGGAATTATCCCGAATTGCTAAAACCGGCCGGATGAAATAGAATAAAGAAACACTGCAGCGAAGAGAAAAGAAAGACTTTATCCGGTTTCCGGAATAGTTTTCCCGAGTATTTCGCATGCATCTGT